>NZ_JACCHQ010000002.1 GCF_016031655.1 Bradyrhizobium glycinis | reverse complement strand
GCCGTCATCGCGCTGGTCGCCTGCTACGCGCTGGTGCGGCTCAACCGCGATCCCGCCTCGACCGCGCTGACGATTCCCTTCCTGAAGGATACCGTGCTGCATTTCGGCTGGTTCTTCGTCGTCTTCGGCGCCTTCGTCATCGTCGGTGCCGGCAATGCGGTGAACCTCACCGACGGCCTTGACGGTCTCGCCATCGTGCCGGTGATGATCGCCACCGCGAGCTTTGCGATGATCGCCTATCTCACCGGCAACTTGGTGTTCGCCGACTACCTCCAGATCAAATATGTCGCCGGCACCGGCGAGCTCGCGGTGCTCTGCGGCGCGTTGCTCGGCGCCGGTCTCGGCTTCCTCTGGTTCAACGCGCCGCCGGCCTCGATCTTCATGGGCGACACCGGCTCGCTCGCGCTCGGCGGCATGCTCGGCGCGATCGCGGTCGCGGTGAAGCACGAGATCGTGCTCGCCGTCATCGGCGGATTGTTCGTGCTCGAGGCGGTTTCGGTCATCGTTCAGGTCGTGTCCTTCAAGCTCACGGGCAAGCGCGTGTTCGCGATGGCGCCGATCCATCACCATTTTGAGCAGAAGGGCTGGACCGAGCCGCAGATCGTGATCCGATTCTGGATCATCTCGGTGATGCTGGCGCTCGCCGGCCTCTCGACGCTGAAGCTGCGGTGACCGATCGATGATCCCCGTCACCTCCTTCGCCGGCAAGACGGTCGCGGTGTTTGGCCTCGGCGGCTCGGGGCTCGCCTCCTGCCACGCGCTGAAGGCCGGCTGTGCCGAGGTGGTCGCTGCCGACGACAATGCCGAGAACGTCGCCAAGGCCGCGCAGGCCGGCTTCATCACCGCGGACTTGCGCAACGTCTCCTGGGCGAAGTTCGCAAGCCTCGTGCTCGCGCCCGGCGTGCCGCTCACCCATCCGGTGCCGCACTGGAGCGTCTTGAAGGCGCGCGAGGCTGGCGTTGAGGTGATCGGCGACATCGAGCTGTTCTGCCGCGAGCGGCGCCGCCATGCGCCGGACGCCCCGTTCGTTGCCATCACCGGCACCAACGGCAAGTCGACCACGACGGCGCTGAGCGCGCATCTGACCAAGGTCGCCGGCTACGACACCCAGATGGGCGGCAATATCGGCACCGCGATCCTGTCGCTGGAGCCGCCGCGCATGGGCCGCGTCCATGTCATCGAGATGTCGTCCTACCAGATCGACCTCACGCCATCGCTGGATCCCTCCGTCGGCATCCTGCTCAATGTCAGCGAGGACCACATCGACCGGCACGGCACCATCGCGCATTACGCCGCGGTGAAGGAGCGCCTCGTTGCCGGCGTGCAAGGCGGCGGCACCGCGATCGTCGGCGTCGACGACGGCTTTTGCCGCGACATCGCCGACCGGCTCGACCGCGCCGGCAAGAACGTGGTGCGCATCTCGGTCAAGAACCCGCTCGCGTCGGGCATTTACGTCGAGCACGGCACCATCGTGCGCGCCGCCGGCGGCGCCCGCAGCGAGGTCGCCGCGCTCGGCGGCATCGGTTCGTTGCGCGGCCAGCACAACGCGCAGAACGCGGCCTGCGCGGCTGCTGCCGCGCTCGCCATGGGCATCAGCCAGGACGTGCTGCAGAACGGCCTGCGCAGCTTTCCGGGCCTGGCGCATCGCATGGAGCAGGTCGGGCGCCGCGGCAACGTGCTGTTCGTCAACGATTCCAAGGGCACCAACGCGGACGCCACCGCGCATGCGCTGTCGTCGTTTTCGGAGATCTTCTGGATCGCCGGCGGCAAGCCGAAGGCCGGCGGCATCACCAGCCTGACCGGTTTCTTCCCGCGCATCCGAAAAGCCTATCTGATCGGCGAGGCCGCGCAGGAGTTTTCGGGCACGCTCGGCACGCAGGTGCCGCACGAGATCAGCCAAACGCTTGAGGTCGCCGTCGAGCACGCCGCGCGCGATGCGGAAGCCTCGGCCCTTACCGACGCCGTCGTGCTGCTGTCGCCCGCCTGCGCCTCCTTCGACCAGTACCGCAATTTCGAGATCCGCGGCACCAGGTTCCGCGAGCTGGTGCAAGCGCTGCCGGGTGTGAAGCCGGTGGTGTGAAGGGGCACTCGTGTCCCGGACGCGCTGCAGCGTGTAACGCTGCTGCGCAGAGCCGAGACCCAGTAGCCGCAATGGGCCCCGGCTCTGCAGCGCGCCACGCCGCGAAGAGGCGGCGCATTGCGCTGCGTCCGGGGCACGAGACTCTCCACAACTTCATCAACTCCATTAACCCCCCGGTAACCAACCTCGGCGACCAATGGACGGACCTCTGTCCGAAAGCGGCCGCCCATGCTCTCCCGTGAAGAACGCACCCCCTTTTCCGAGTGGTGGTGGACCGTCGACAAGCCGCTGATGGGCGCCATCCTGGCCTTGATGCTGACCGGGGTGATCCTGTCGCTGGCGGCGAGCCCGCCGGTTGCGACCCGCATCGGGCTCGATGCCTTCCATTTCTTCGGCCGCCACGTGCTGTTCCTGGTGCCCTCCTGCATCGTGCTGCTTGGGGTGTCCTTCCTGTCGCCGCGCGCGATCCGCCGCTCGGCCCTGATCATCTTCGCGGCGAGCATCGTCCTGATCGTGCTCACGCTCGCCATCGGCCCGGAGGTGAAGGGCTCGCGACGCTGGATCACGCTGCTCGGCGTCAACATCCAGGCCTCGGAGATCGCAAAGCCGTCCTTCGTCGTGATCGCGGCCTGGCTGTTTGCGGAATCGACGCGGCGTCCGGAGATGCCGGCGACCTCGATGGCGGTGGTGCTGCTCCTGATGCTGGTCGCTCTATTGGTGATGGAGCCGGATTTCGGCCAGACCATGCTGATCCTGATGGTGTGGGGCTCGCTGTTCTTCATCGCGGGCATGCGCATGATCTGGGTGTTCGGCCTCGCAGGTCTTGGCGCGGCCGGCCTGTTCAGCGCTTATCTGTTCGTTCCGCACGTGGCGGGTCGCATCAGGCGGTTCATGAACCCGGCCTCCGGCGACACCTTCCAGGTCGATACCGCCATGGAGGCCTTCTACAACGGCGGCTGGTTCGGTCTCGGACCGGGCGAGGGCATCGCCAAGCGCAGCCTCCCCGACAGCCACACCGACTTCGTCTTCGCGGTCGCGGCCGAAGAGTTCGGCATCATTCTGTGCCTTGCGATGCTGGCGCTATTCGCCTTCGTTGTCATTCGTACGCTGTCGCGCGCTTACGCCAACGAGGACATGTTCTCGCGCTTTGCGGCCTCTGGGCTCGCGATCCTGTTCGGCGTGCAGGCGGCGATCAACATGTCGGTGAACCTGCAGCTCATCCCCGCCAAGGGCATGACGCTGCCCTTCATCTCCTATGGCGGTTCCTCGATCGTCTCGCTCGCCTATGGTGTCGGCATGATGCTGGCGCTGACGCGGCTGCGCCCGCGCACCGAGGTCGAGGCGAGCGGCCACGCCGAGGCGATGCGCAGTTACGCGTGATACAGGTTTCGTGTCCCGGACAAGCGAAGCGCAGATCGGGGCCCCAGAATGCCGCGCCATGGGCCCCGGTTCAGCAGCGCACCACGTCGCCAGAGCGACGCGCTGCGCTGCGCCCGGGGCACGACACCTTTGTTGCCGCGCTCGCAATGACCGAAAACTCCCTGTAAAACTCTCTCATCATGGACACGTCCCCCCTGATTCTTCTCGCCGCGGGCGGCACCGGCGGCCATCTGTTCCCGGCCGAGGCGCTCGGCGTCGAATTGATCCGGCGCGGCTATCGCGTTCGCCTCGTCACCGACGAGCGCGCGCTGCGCTATAGCGGGCTGTTCAGCAAGGACACGATCGACGTCGTCAGAAGCGATACCGCGCGCGGCCGCAATCCGTTCCAGCTCGCCTATGCCGGCCTCACGCTTGCGGCCGGCACGTTGTCGGCCTACGCCCTGATCAAGCGGTTGAAGCCCGTCGCCGTCGTCGGCTTCGGCGGTTATCCAACCTTGCCACCGCTGGTCGCGGCGAAGTTCGCGGGCGTGCCCGGCATCATCCACGATGCCAACGCCGTGCTCGGCCGCGCCAACCGGTTCCTGTCGAGCCGCGTGCGCGCCATCGCGACGTCCTTGCCCGGTGTGCTCGATCGCGATCCGGCGCTGGCAGGCAAGACGACGACCGTCGGCACGCCGATGCGTCCGGCGATCCTCGCGGCCGCTGCGGTGAAATATGCCGCGCCCGAGCCGAACGGTCCGCTGCGTCTGCTCGTCGTCGGCGGCAGCCAGGGCGCGCGCATCATGGCCGACATCGTGCCAGGCGCGATCGAGCGGCTCGAGCCTGCACTGTGGAGCCGTCTCGTTCTCACCCAACAGGTGCGCGAAGAGGACATGAGCCGTGTGCGCGCCGTCTACGACAAGCTCGAGATCAAGACCGAGCTCGCGCCGTTCTTCACGGATCTGCCGGCGCGGCTTGCCTCCAATCATCTCGTCGTATCGCGCTCCGGTGCGGGTACTGTGGCCGAGCTCGCCGCGATCGGCCGGCCCTCCATCCTGGTGCCGTTGCCCGGCTCGATCGACCAGGACCAGTTCGCCAATGCCGGCGTGCTGGTCAAGGTCGACGGCGCGATCCGCATCCCGCAGACCGAATTCACCTCCGACCGGTTGGCGTCCGAAATCTCCACCTTCGCCGCCGAGCCCGCGCGCCTCGCCGCCATGGCGGCGGCCGCGAAGGGGGCGGGGCGGCTCGATGCGGCCGAGCGGCTGGCGGATCTCGTGGTCAAGGTCGCGGGGTTATAGCACCCGTCATTCCGGACGGGACGCGAAGCGGACCGATCCGGAATCTCGAGATTCCGGGTTCGCTCGCGATGCGAGCGCCCCGGAATGACCAAAAATGCCCCTTGTCATGCCCCGCGAAAGCGGGGCATCCAGTAGTCGACGCAGGCTGATTTGAATCTCAGGCTTCGCGACGTCGAGGAGACAATATGAGACTGCCGCGCGAGATCGGACCCATCCACTTCGTCGGGATCGGCGGGATCGGAATGAGCGGCATCGCTGAGGTGCTGGTCAATCTCGGCTATGCAGTGCAGGGCTCGGATGCCGCCGACAATTACAATCTCGACCGTCTGCGCAAGAAGGGCGCGAAAGTCTCGGTCGGCCACAAGGCCGAGAATATCGACGGCGCCGAGGTCGTGGTCGTGTCTTCCGCGATCAAGCGCGACAATCCGGAACTGATGGCCGCGCGCGAGAAACGCATTCCCGTGGTGCGCCGCGCCGAGATGCTGGCCGAGCTGATGCGGCTGAAGAGCTGCGTCGCGATCGCCGGCACGCACGGCAAGACCACCACGACGACGATGGTCGCAACGCTGCTCGACGCCGGCGGGCTCGACCCGACCGTCATCAACGGCGGCATCATCAACGCCTACGGCTCCAACGCGCGGCTCGGCGCCGGCGAGTGGATGGTGGTGGAAGCCGACGAGAGCGACGGCACCTTCCTGAAGCTGCCGACGGATGTCGCCATCGTCACCAATGTCGACCCCGAGCACCTCGATCACTTCAAGACGTTCGAGGCTGTGCAGGACGCTTTCCGGCATTTCGTCGAGAACCTGCCGTTCTACGGCTTTGCCGTGATGTGCATCGATCATCCCGTGGTGCAGAGCCTCGTCGGCAGGATCGAGGACCGCCGCATCATCACCTATGGCGAGAATCCGCAGGCCGATGCGCGGCTGGTCGATCTCACCGCGGGCGGTGGCGGTTCGAAGTTCAAGGTCGTGATCCGCGACCGCAAGACCGGCACCACGCATGAGATCGCCGATCTCGCGTTGCCGATGCCGGGCCGGCACAACGCTTCCAATGCGACGGCTGCGATCGCGGTCGCGCACGCGCTCGGCGTTTCCGACGACAAGATCCGCAGTGCCCTTGCAGGTTTCGGCGGCGTCAAGCGCCGTTTCACCAAGACCGGCGAGTGGAACGGCGTCACCGTGATCGATGATTACGGCCATCACCCCGTGGAGATCGCAGTCGTGCTGAAGGCAGCACGCGATTCCTACACCGGCAAGGTGATCGCGGTGGTGCAACCGCATCGCTACACCCGCCTGCAATCCTTGTTTGAGGAGTTCTGCACCTGCTTCAACGATGCCGACGCGGTCGTCGTCGCCGATGTCTATGCCGCCGGCGAAGCGCCGATCGAAGGCATCGACCGCGATCATTTCGTCGCAGGTCTGCGCGCCCACGGCCATCGCGAGGTGATCCCGCTGCCGGCCGCGACCGAGCTTGCGGGCATCG
This sequence comes from Bradyrhizobium glycinis, assembly GCF_016031655.1. GTDB lineage: Bacteria > Pseudomonadota > Alphaproteobacteria > Rhizobiales > Xanthobacteraceae > Bradyrhizobium > Bradyrhizobium glycinis. Next base: position 501,947 of record NZ_JACCHQ010000002.1, on the reverse strand, counting down.
TCAAGGGACTGTCGAAGCCTGGCGATCTCGTCGTGTGCCTGGGGGCAGGCAACATCACACAATGGGCGTATGCATTGCCGGACCAGTTGAAGGCGCTGGGGTAGGGCAGCGATGCTTCGTTCACCACTTTCGACACGGCACACTGCGCTCCCTCCCCCCTTGTGGGGGAGGGCGGGGGAGGGGGGTAGCCACAAACTCCAACCTCGCTTGGGGCTACCCCCCTCCCTGACCCTCCCCCACAAGGGGGGAGGGAACGGAAAGAGCGTGCCTGCCTCACATGAGGCTATCCCATGAGCTTCCCCGATATCACGCCGTCCCTCAAAGCCGCGATGCCCGAGCTTCGCGGGCGGCTGCTGGCGAACCAGTCGCTGGCCGAGCTCACCTGGTTTCGCGTCGGCGGTCCCGCGCAGGTGCTGTTCACGCCGGCGGACGAGGACGATCTCGCTTACTTCCTGGCGCATCTCGCCTCCGACATTCCCGTCTACGTCATCGGCGTCGGCTCCAACCTCATCGTGCGCGACGGCGGCATTGCCGGCGTCGTGATCCGGCTGGCCCCGCGCGCCTTCGGCGAGGCGATTGCGAGCGGCGACGTCGTCACCGCCGGCGCTGCCGCGCTCGACAAGCGCGTGGCGGAAGTTGCGGCCTCGGCCAATATCGGTGGGCTCGAATTCTATTTCGGCATTCCCGGCACGATCGGCGGCGCGCTGCGCATGAATGCCGGCGCCAATGGCGGCGAGACAAAGGACGTGCTGATCGAGGCGAGGGGCGTCGGGCGCGACGGCACCAAGCACGTCTTCTCCAGCGCCGAGATGAAGTTCGTCTACCGCAGCAGCGGCGTCGATCCCTCCATCATCTTCACTTCGGCGCGCTTTCGCGGCGAGATCAGGCACGCGGAGGCGATCCGCGCGCGCATGGCGGAGGTGCAGAGCCATCGCGAGACCGCGCAGCCGATCCGCGAGAAGACCGGCGGCTCGACGTTCAAGAACCCGCCCGGCCATTCCGCCTGGAAGCTGATCGACGCCGCCGGCTGCCGCGGCCTGCGCGTCGGCGGCGCGCAGGTTTCGGAGATGCATTGCAACTTTCTGATCAACACGGGCGAGGCCACCGCGCACGACATCGAGACGCTCGGCGAGACGGTGCGTGAACGCGTGAAGGCGAATTCCGGAATTGAGCTACACTGGGAAATCAAGCGGATCGGGGTGTCCGCTTAGTTGTCGTTCCGGGGCGGTGCGAAGCGCCGAACCCGGAACCTCGAGATTCCGGGTTCGCGCTTTGCGCGCCCCGGAATGACAAGAAACAGAGGCGACGAGACACCATGCGCATCACCATCCTCTTCGGCGGCTCCAACCGCGAACGTCTCGTCTCGGTTGCCACAGCCCACGCGCTGCATCAGGCGCTGCCCGAGGCTGACCTGTGGTGGTGGGACGTCGAGGACAAGGTTCACGTCGTGCAGTCGAAGCAGCTGCTCGAGCATGCCCGTCCGTTCGAGGACGAATTCAAGCCGGGCACGCGCGGCGTCCCGTTGGAGCAGGCGCTCGATAGGGCCAAGGCTGAGGATCGCGTGCTGGTGCTCGGCCTGCATGGCGGCCGCGCCGAGAACGGCGAATTGCAGGTGATGTGCGAGGCGCGCGGCGTGCCGTTCACCGGCTCGGGCTCGGCGTCCTCCCATCTCGCCTTCGACAAGATCGCAGCCAAGCACTTCGCCGCGCTCGGCGGCGTGACGCCGCCGGCAAACATTGCGCTCGATGCTATCGACGAGGCCTTCGCCGAGTACGGGAGGCTGATCGCAAAGCCCGCGCGCGACGGGTCGAGTTATGGCCTGATCTTCGTCAATGCCAAGCAGGACCTCGTCGCCGTCCGCAACGCAGCGAAGCATGAAGAGTATGTCATCGAGCCCTACATCGCCGGCGTGGAGGCGACCTGCGGTGTGCTGGAGCGCACCGACGGCTCGATCATCTCGCTGCCGCCGATCGAGATCATTCCGGGTGAGGGCAATTTCGACTACGCGGCGAAATATCTTTTGAAGTCGACCCAGGAGATCTGCCCCGGCCGCTTCGCACCCGAGATCACCGCCGCGCTTAAGGAGCAGGCGATGCTGGCCCATCGGGCGATGTCCTGCACCGGCTATTCCCGCTCGGACTTCATCGTCTCGGACAAGGGCCTCGTCTATCTCGAGACCAACACGCTGCCCGGGCTGACCAAGTCCTCGCTCTACCCCAAGGCGCTGAAAGCCGAAGGTATCGAGTTCGTCGACTTCCTGCGCGGCCTGGTCGAGCTCGCCTGCCAGCGCGTGCGGAAATAGTCAGGACTGGTTAACGGCCGGACCGGCGAAACGGGCCGGTTTGGCGGCCAAAACCGGTAAAATGCCGGACATCGCGGCGCAAATGCCAGACATCGCGAGGCAAAATGCGCAGGTCGTTAACGAATTTTACCTTTTGTTTACCAGGACGTCCGAAGGTTAACGCTGGCGGCGCATATGGCGCTTTGGCTGCCGGCGCGTGAGCTGTCGCGGGTGATGTCACCTCCAGCGAACGCTTTGAAGGGGAGAGGTTTTCTTCTGCTGAAGACCAGCACCCGGCCCCGGCAGGTCCGAGACGTCATGTTCGCCAGGATCCGCGCGATGTCGCGGGCAAACTGTTGACGAGCTCGTGCAATGGATGGTGCAGGACGCCTCACCCGATCGCTTTTCAGATCGCTGAGGCCCCAAGCTGACCTGAAGGCGGCCGCTATCGGAGCGGTCGTGCTTCTGCGCGAGTGGATGCAGGACAAGCACGAAGAGGCGCGCGCTGCCGCCAAGGACAAGGCCAAGCACAAGGCCAAAGCCAAGGCCGCCGTCGAGCGCGAGCCGCCGCCGCGCCTGGTCGCGCTGGTCGAGCGCTATCTGCCGCGCCGGGTCGGCCTCAGCTTGACCGTGCTGCTGTTGATCGGCAGCTGCGGCTTCGGCATCGTCAAGGGCGGCCACCTCCAGGATTTCGTCACCGCGGTCAGCGATGCCCGCAATGCGCTGGCCAATTCCGCCGGCTTCCGCATCACCTCCGTCGTGATCAATGGCCGCAAGCAGCTGACCCAGGACGAGATCCTCGCGATCGGCGGCGTCAGCGGCCGCTCCTCGCTGCTGTTCCTCGATGCCGAGGCCGTGCGCGACAAGCTCAAGGCCAATCCCTGGATCGCGGATGCGACCGTGCTGAAGCTCTATCCGGGCCAGCTCATGATCGAGCTCACCGAGCGCAAGGCGTTTGCGCTGTGGCAGGAGGCCGGCCGGCTCTCCGTCATCGCCGACGATGGCGCCGTGCTCGAGCCCTATGTCTCGCGGCGCTTCCTGTCGCTGCCGCTCGTGGTCGGCAAGGGCGCCGAGACCCAGGCGCGCGATTTCCTGGCGTTGCTGGCGCGCTACCCGCAGGTCAATTCGGTGACGAAGGCCGCAATCTACGTCGGCGAGCGGCGCTGGAACCTGCGGCTCAAGGACGGTCTCGACATCCGCCTGCCCGAGCAGGACATCGGCAACGCGCTGGCGATGCTGTCGAAGCTCGACAAGGAGGACAGGCTGTTCTCGCGCGATATCGTCGCCGTCGACATGCGCCTGCCGGACCGGCTGGTGGTGCAGCTCTCCGAGGACGCCGCCAAGGCGCGCGAGGAGCTGTTCAAGGACAAGAAGAAAAAGAAGGCCGGGGATTCCGCATGACCGGTCTCGATCGCACCCAGACGCCGAAGACGCGCCCGATGCCGCACAAGCGCGGCGGCATCGTCGCCTGTCTCGATATCGGCACCAGCAAGATCGCCTGCATGATCGCGCGGCTGAAGCCGTCGCCGCCGAGCGATGCGCTGCGCGGCCGCACCCATGCGGTGGAATTGATCGGCTACAGCCAGATCCAGGCGCGCGGCATGAAGGCCGGCGCGGTGATCGATCTTACCGAATGCGAGCAGGCGGTGCGCCAGGCCGTCGGGCTCGCGGAGACGATGGCCAAGGTGCGGGTCGAGTCCGTGCTGTTGTCGGTCTCCGGCGGCCGGCTCGCCGGCCAGCTGGTCGAGGCTGCCGCCGACATTCGTGGCGGTGCCGTAACGCCGGCCGATGTCAGCCGCGTCACCTCCACCGGCATGCGCCACGCCACCGGCGAAGGCCGCACCGTGCTACACGCCCTGCCGGTCGGCTACACGCTCGATGGCGTCAAAGGCATCCGCGATCCCCGCGGCATGGTCGCGCACCAGTTCGGCGTCGACATGAACGTCGTCACCTGCGACGCCACCGTGGCGCGGAACCTGATGCTGGCGGTGGAGCGCTGCCACATCAATGTCGAAGCCATGGCAGCCAGCCCCTATGTGGCCGGCCTGTCGGTGCTGACCGACGACGAGGCCGACCTCGGCGCCGCTGTCGTCGAGATGGGCGCCGGCACCACCACGATTGCCGTTTATTCGGGCGGCCGCTTCGTGCATGCGGCGGGTTTTGCGGTCGGCGGGCAACACATCACGATGGATCTTGCGCGCGGGCTCTCGGCGACCATTGCCGATGCCGAGCGAATCAAGACCTTATACGGCACCGTCATCACCGGCGGATCGGACTCGCGTGAGCTGATGTCTGTGCCGACAGCCGGTGACGAGCAGGATCTGCCGCAGATCGTCTCCCGCGCCACCATCGCAAACATCGTCAAGCACCGTGCCGAGGAAGTCTTCGAAATGGTTCGGGACAAGCTGAGGGATTCGCCCTTCGCCGCAGAGCCGAACGGCCGCGTCGTGCTCTCGGGCGGGGCCTCGCAGCTGACCGGCCTCGTCGATCTCGGCACCCGGATTCTCGGCCGGCCCGTGCGGGTCGGTCGTCCGCTCGGCTTCGGCCGGCTGCCCAACGAGGCGAAGAACGCCGCGTTCGCGGTGCCGGCCGGACTTCTGGTCTACCCGCAATATGTTCACCTCGAACATGTCGAACCGCGGCATACGCGGCAGCAGATCAAGACAGGGACCGGCGGATATTTAGGAAAGGTCGGACGATGGCTACGCGAGGGCTTCTGATGACCGCTTTCCGCAATCTTCGATTTTCACCAACTCCCGCGGCCACCGGCCGGGGCGAACCCACGCGCGCGTGATCGAGAGGCAACCATGACCATCAGCATCAATGTTCCTGATATTCACGAACTGAAGCCCCGGATCACCGTGTTCGGCGTCGGCGGCGCCGGCGGCAACGCCGTCAACAACATGATCACGGCGGGCCTGCAGGGCGTCGACTTCGTGGTCGCCAACACCGACGCGCAAGCGCTGACGATGTCGAAGGCGCAGCGCATCGTGCAGATGGGCACGGCCGTCACGCAGGGCCTCGGCGCCGGCTCGCAGCCGAACGTCGGCGCCGCGGCGGCGGAAGAGGTGATCGACGAGCTGCGCGACCATCTCTCGGGCGCCAACATGGTGTTCGTCACCGCCGGCATGGGCGGCGGCACCGGCACGGGTGCAGCTCCCGTCATCGCCAAGACCGCGCGCGACATGGGCATCCTCACCGTCGGTGTGGTGACCAAGCCGTTCCACTTCGAGGGCCAGCGCCGGATGCGCACGGCCGAAGCCGGTATCGCCGAGCTGCACAAGGTCGTGGATACGCTCCTGATCATCCCGAACCAGAATCTGTTCCGGGTCGCCAACGAGAAGACCACCTTCGCCGACGCCTTCGCGATGGCCGATCAGGTGCTCTATTCGGGCGTCGCCTGCATCACCGACCTGATGGTCAAGGAAGGCCTGATCAACCTGGACTTCGCCGACGTCCGCGCAGTCATGCGCGAGATGGGCAAGGCGATGATGGGCACCGGCGAAGCCTCCGGTGACAAGCGCGCGCTGACCGCCGCGGAAGCCGCGATCGCCAACCCGCTGATCGACGACAGCTCGATGAAGGGTGCCAAGGGCCTCCTCATCTCCATCACGGGCGGCAAGGACCTCACCCTGTTCGAGGTCGACGAGGCGGCGACCCGCATCCGCGAGGAAGTCGATCAGGACGCCAACATCATCGTCGGCGCCACCTTCGACGAAGCGCTCGACGGCCTGATCCGCGTCTCTGTGGTCGCCACCGGCATCGAGCAGGCCGCGATCGCCCGCAACAGCCAGGCGACGTCTGCGCCCGTCGCCAACCCGGCTCCGCAGATGCAGCAGGCTGCCGCCCCGGCCGCCGCCGAGAGCCGTCTCGCCGACCTGACCGCCCGGCTCCGTGCCGACAACCAGCGCCTGGCCGAGCGCGCCCAGAAGCTGGAAGCCCAGACCCCGGCCGCCGCTCCGGCTGCCGCCGCGCCGCGTCCGAACGTCGAGCGCGCTGCGCTCGCGGCGATCGCCGCTGCCGTTTCCGAGGTGCCGCAGGCGCCCGCGCCGCAGACCTATGGCGATGTCACCGTGCGCCCGATCGCGCAGAAGCCGACCCTGTTCCCGGAGGCCGACATGGCCCCGGTCGCGGTGCAGGAGCCGATGACGCCCGATACCTTCATCCCGCCGCAGGCCGAGCGTCCGGCCCGTACGCCGCGCATGCCGCGAATCGAGGAGCTGCCGATGCCGGCGCAAGCCGAGATTCGGCAGGCTCGCGGCGAGTCCGAGGAAGAGACCCCGCAAAAGACCCGCCTGTCGCTGCTGCAGCGCCTCGCCAATGTCGGCCTCGGCCGTCGCGACGAGGAAAGCGAGCCGCCGGTCGCGGCCCGCACCGCCGGTCCCGCCATGCCGCCGATGCCCGAGCGCCGGCCGCAGAAGACCGTGGCGCAGCAGATCGCGTCCAACGAGCCGGTATCGGAGTATGCCCGCCGTCCCGCGCCGCAGGGTCTGGACGTCCATGGCCGCCCCGCGCCTGTTGCGCCGGCGCCACAGGGTGACGACCATCTTGATATCCCGGCCTTCCTGCGGCGGCAGGCGACCTGAGGATTGTTACAATAAGGCAGACGAAAAAAGGTCCCGGCGAGAAGCTCGCCGGGACCTTTCCTTTTGCCTCGGGCATGTCCGGATTGTGCGGCCAAACAACTGATTTTAAATCATTAATTACGTATTCGGTGGTTCAGTAAAACTGCCGATAACGGCCCCGAACCCCGGCGCAATTTGGTTAAGCCTTGGCGCGAATACGGCAGGTTTGGGGTAACAATCGGTAAAAAACCGTGAGTTGGCGCTGTTTGAGGCTGCAACTATGGTCTGCCGTGACTTGGGGATACGGAGATTCGGAAGCGTCGGCTCGGGCCGGCCAGGTGGGTCTCGTATAAGTCACAGTGGGTCGTAGTGGGGCGGTTCCTAATGAAGTTTAGCCGGCAAACAACGCTTCGTGCGCAAGCCTCTGTGGCAGGCGTGGGCGTTCATTCCGGTCTTCCCGTCACTCTCACGCTTGGGCCTGCGCCTGTCGACGCGGGTTTTATTTTTGTCCGGACCGGACTCGAGGGAAGTGACCGCGAAGTTCAGGCCACCGCCGAGCAGGTGATTGCGACTGACTTTGCCACCGTGCTCGGCGACCGCGACGGTCCGCTGGTGTCCACCGCCGAGCATGTGCTTGCTGCACTACGGGGCATGGGCGTCGACAACGCCACCATCGAGATCGACGGTCCGGAAGTTCCGATCATGGACGGCAGCGCCGCGGCCTTCATCGCGGCGATCGACCAGGCCGGGATCGTCACCCAGCCGGCGCAGCGCCGCTTCATTCAGGTTTTGAAGCCGATCTCGGTCAAGATCGGCGATTCCGTCGGCGAGATCAGGCCCCACGCCAATGGGTTCCGCGTCGAGGTCGAGATCGATTTCACCAATCCCGTCATCGGCCAGCAGGCTTACGCGTTCGACCTCAACCCTGAAGGTTTCCGCCGCGAAGTCGGCCGGGCCCGAACCTTTGGCCTGATGTGCGACGTCGCGCGGCTCTGGAGCGCGGGCTATGCCCTCGGCGCCTCCTTCGACAACACCGTCGTGTTCGACGACGAGCGGCTGCTTAACACCGAAGGCCTGCGCTACTCCGATGAATGCGCCCGCCACAAGGTGCTGGACGTGATCGGAGACCTCTCGCTGGCCGGCCTGCCGCTGCTTGGCGCCTACCACTCGGTGCGTGGCGGCCACAAGCTCAACCACGCCGTCCTGACGGCGCTGCTCACCGACCGGACCGCTTGGCGGGTGGTCGAGGGCGAGGCTGCCCGCCGCACCACGCGTGCCGTGGGCGAGGTCGGTCGCGGCATCGTCGGCGGCCGGATCGCTGCGGCCTTCGGACCGGATGTGTCCTGACGCGGCCTGCCGCTTTCGGATTTGGTTGGCGGCCCCCGGGAAACTCCTGGTAACCATGTTCGGCTAGCATTGCGGCAGGTTCGCCTTAATCCGGGCGAAATGCCTCCCTATCCGGTTCGGTAACGATCGTTTTTCGGATACATCGGCGTGGTCGCATGGCAGCCACCACGGTTACATTTCGCGCCTATGAGGGGTTCGTGGGCTGCGGACACCGCATCACAGGGCGTCAGGGCTTAAACTCATGTCGGCACAGCGTATGACGCGCGGATATTTCTCGGTCTCATCGCGACCCCGCGGGCTGCTTCAGGCCGTCACCTTTATCATCCTCGCGCTGCCGCTTGCCGGATGCGGCACGGGCGCGCTCTGGGACAAGTTCACCGCCAAGGACGACACCTTCGTCGAGGAGCCCGCCGACAAGATCTACAATGAGGGCCTGTACCTCATGAACGAGAAGAAGGACATGAAGGCGGCGAACAAGAAGTTCGAAGAGGTCGACCGCCAGCATCCTTATTCCGACTGGGCCCGCAAGTCGCTGCTGATGTCGGCCTATGCGTCCTATCAGGGCGGCGATTATGACGGCTGCATCGGCGCTGCCACCCGCTACGTCACGCTGCATCCCGGCAGTCCGGATGCGGCCTATGCGCAATACCTGATCGCCGCCTCCCATTACGACCAGATCCCGGACATCAGCCGCGACCAGACCCGCACCGAAAAGGCGATCGCCGCGCTGGAAGAAGTGATCCGCAAATATCCGAACTCGGAATACGCGACCTCGGCCAAGGCCAAGATCGAGGGCGCACGCGACCAGCTCGCCGGCAAGGAAATGAACGTCGGCCGCTACTACGCCCAGAAGCGCGACTACACGGCCGCCATCAATCGTTACAAGACCGTCGTCACGCAGTACCAGACCACCCGCCATGTCGAGGAGGCGCTGTTCCGGCTCACCGAGGCCTATATGGCAATCGGCATCGTCGGCGAAGCGCAGACCGCGGCGGCCGTGCTTGGGCACAATTTTCCTGACAGCCGCTGGTACAAGGACGCCTATAATCTTGTAAAATCCGGCGGTCTCGAGCCGAGCGAGAATCAGGGGTCCTGGATCAGCCGGACCTTCAAGAAAATGGGTCTCGGCTAGGAAATTTGGTTCCATGCTGGCGCGTCTGTCGATCCGTGACATCGTCCTGATCGAACGGCTCGATATCGAATTCGCCTCCGGCCTCGCGGTTTTGACCGGCGAGACCGGTGCGGGCAAATCCATCCTGCTCGATGCTTTTGCGCTGGCGCTCGGCGGCCGCGGTGACGCCGGCCTCGTGCGTCACGGCGCGGAGCAGGGGCAGGTCACGGCCGTGTTCGATGTCCCGAAGAATCACCCTGCGACGAAGATACTGGCCGAGAACGGTCTGGACGATACCGGCGAGATGATTCTCCGGCGCGTGCAGCTCGCCGACGGGCGCACCCGCGCCTTCATCAACGACCAATCGATCAGCGTGCAGACGCTGAAGGCGGTCGGCACCGCCCTGGTCGAGATCCACGGCCAGCACGACGAGCGCGCCCTGGTCGATGCCGCCACCCACCGCCGCCTGCTCGACGCTTTTGCCGGCCTCGAAAAGGACGTTGCGGCGGTCGAAGCGCTCTGGGATGCGCGCCGCACCGCCAACACCGCGCTGGAGGAACATCGCGCCGCCATGGAGCGCGCCGCGCGCGAGGCCGATTATCTGCGCCACGCCGCCGACGAACTAAAGCAGCTCGCGCCCAACGACGGCGAGGAGACCGCATTGGCCTCCCGCCGCACCACCATGATGCAGGGCGAGAAGATCGCCTCCGACCTGCGCGAGGCGCAGGAGGCGGTCGGCGGCAATCATTCGCCGGTCGCAGCCCTCTCGGCGGCGGTGCGCCGGCTGGAGCGGCGCGGCGTCAACTCGCCGGCGCTGGTCGAGCCGGCAGTCAAGGCGATCGACGCGGCGATCAACGCGCTGGAGGAGGCCGACCAGCATCTCCAGGCGGCGCTGGCCGCAACCGATTTCGATCCGGCCGAGCTCGAGCGCATCGAGGAACGGCTTTTTGCTTTGCGTGCAGCGTCTCGCAAATATTCGACGCCGGTCGACGGCCTCCCTGCGCTGGCCGCCAAATACGCCGCCGACGTGGTCCTGATCGATGCGGGCGCCTCGCGCCTGAAGAAGCTGGAGCAGGCCGCGATCGAGGCGGACAGCCGCTATGCGGCGGCCGCCAAGAAGCTGTCGCAGGTGCGGCAGAAATCGGCAGAGAAGCTCAACAAGGCGGTCAACGCCGAGCTCGCCCCGCTCAAGCTCGAGCGCGCCAGGTTCATGACCCAGGTCGAGACCGACGAGGCCGCGCCCGGGCCGCAAGGTTTCGATCGCGTCGAGTTCTGGGTGCAGACCAATCCGGGCACCAAGCCGGGGCCCTTGATGAAGGTCGCCTCCGGCGGCGAGCTGTCGCGCTTCCTGCTCGCGCTCAAGGTCGTGCTGTCCGACCGCGGCTCGGCGCCGACGCTCGTCTTCGACGAGATCGACACCGGCGTCGGCGGTGCGGTGGCCGACGCCATCGGCGGGCGCTTGGCGCGGCTTGCCGGCAAGGTCCAGGTCATGGCCGTGACCCACGCTCCGCAGGTCGCCGCCCGCGCCGACCAGCACCTGCTGATCTCCAAGGACGCCCTCGACAAAGGCAAGCGCGTCGCGACCCGCGTCAATGCACTCGCCGCCGACCACCGCCGCGAGGAGATCGCCCGCATGCTCGCGGGCGCGGAGATCACCGCGGAGGCTAGGGCGGCGGCAGAGCGGCTGCTGAAGGCGGCGACGGCTTAGATCATGTCCCGGACGCGCGCAGCGCGAGCCGGGACCCAGAATGCCGCTACATGGGGCCCCGGCTCTGCAGCGCACCGCTTCGCGCCGCGCCGCGTCCGGGGCACGAGATTTCCACACGCCTTTACCGTGCTACCCGCTCCGTCGTATCCAAGCGCCATGGCCAGAGCAGCAAGATCCAAAGCAACACCGCTACGCGACGTCGCCGAGCTCACCAAGGCGCAGGCCAAGGTCGAGCATATGCGGCTCGCGCTCGAGATCGAGGGGCACAACGAGCGCTACTATCAGGAGGACGCGCCGACCGTCACCGACGCCGAATACGACGCGCTGCGCCAGCGCCTCAACGCGATCGAGCAGCGGTTTCCAGAATTCGTCACCGCGGACTCGCCCTCGCAGAAGGTCGGCGCCGCGCCGTCCGGACGCTTCAAGAAAGTCCGGCATGCCGTGCCCATGCTGTCGCTCGACAACGCTTTTGCGGAGGAGGACGTGCGCGACTTCGTCGGCCGCATCGTGCGCTTCCTGAAGCTCGACGACGACCAGATCGACTTCTCGGCCGAGCCGAAGATCGACGGCCTCTCTATGTCGCTGCGCTACGAGGGCGGTGAGCTCGTCACCGCCGCGACGCGCGGCGACGGCGCGGTCGGCGAGGACGTCACCGCCAACATCCGCACGCTGGAAGACGTGCCGCAGAAGCTGAAGGGCCGCAACATCCCTGACATCTGCGAGGTGCGCGGCGAAGTCTACATGACCAAGAAGGCGTTCCTAGCGCTCAACGAGCGGCAGAAGGCGGCCGGCGACACCATCTTCGCCAATCCGCGCAATTCGGCCGCCGGCTCGCTCCGCCAGAAGGACCCGACCATCACCGCCTCCCGTCCCCTCGGCTTCTTTGCCTATGCCTGGGGGCAGATGAGCGCTTTGCCGGAAGACACGCAGAGCGGCATGATCGGCTGGTTCGAGCGCTGCGGTTTCAAGACCAATCCGCTGACCAAGCTCTGTCACTCGGTCGAGGAACTGCTCGCCTTCCACCATGCGATCGAGGAGCAGCGCGCGCGGCTGGACTACGACATCGACGGCGTCGTCTACAAGGTCGACCGTATCGACTGGCAGGAGCGGCTCGGCTTCGTCTCGCGCACGCCGCGCTGGGGCGTCGCGCACAAATTCCCGGCCGAGCGCGCCATGACGGTGCTGCGCGACATCGAGATCCAGGTCGGCCGCACCGGCTCGTTCACGCCGGTCGGCAAGCTCGAGCCGGTCGGCGTCGGCGGCGTGATCGTGCAGAACGTCACGCTGCACAACGAGGACTACATCAGGGGCATCGGCAACAAGGGCGAGGTGCTGCGCGAGGGCCGCGACATCAGGATCGGCGACACCGTGGTGATCCAGCGCGCCGGCGACGTCATCCCGCAGGTGGTCGACGTCGTCCTCGACAAGCGGCCGAAGACCGCCAGGGAATTCCACTTCCCGAAGAAGTGCCCGTGTCCGCTGCACACCGACGTCGTGCGCGAGGAGACGGCGACGGGCGAGGAGGGCTCGCGCGCCCGCTGCACCGGCGAGTTCGCCTGTCCCTACCAGAAGATCGAGCATTTGAAGCTGTTCGTGTCGCGGCGGGCCTTCGACATCGACGGCCTGGGCGAGAAGCAGCTCCAGTACTTCTTCGACGAGGGCTGGGTGAAGGAGCCCGCCGACATCTTCACGCTCGAGAAGCGAAATTCGAAACTGAAGCTCGAGGAGGTCGAGGGCTACGGCGCGACCTCGGTGCGCAACCTGTTCGGCGCCATCGAGAGCCGGCGGAAAATTGCGCTGGAGCGCTTCATCTACGCGCTCGGCATGCGCCATGTCGGCGAGACCACGGCGCTGGCCCTGGCGCGCGGCTACGGCTCGTGGGATGCGTTCCACGATGCTTGCCTGAAAGTTGCCAAGGGCGATGAGGAGGCGATGGCCGACATGGATGCGCTCGACCAGATCGGCGACACCGTGATCAAGAGCATCGCCGATTATTTCGGCGAGAGTCACAATCGCGGCATCGTCGAACGCCTGACCAGCGAGGTCGAGATCGTCGATGCCGAAAAGCCGAAGAGCAATTCGGCCGTGGCTGGCAAGACGGTCGTGTTCACGGGATCGCTGGAGAAGATGACGCGGGATGAAGCCAAGGCGACGGCCGAGCGGCTAGGGGCCAAGGTGTCGGGCTCGGTCTCGAAAAAGACCGATCTCGTCGTCGCGGGCCCCGGCGCCGGCTCGAAGCTAGCGGACGCCAACAAGCACGGCGTCAAGGTGCTGACCGAAGACGAGTGGCTGAAGCTGATCGCCGAGTGAGCTGCGCGCTGGCGCCTCGCGTCCATCACCATCGCAAGGGCGTCTGGCAACAAGCGTCCCGTAATGATACGCGGGAGCAAGGGTTCCTTCACCTTTCGCGTTGACCCGATGTTTACCGCTTCACGTGAGGCCGCATTTACCAATGCGCCACGTCGCCCCGCGAAAACACCTGCATTCGCTTGAGTGTGCCGCCTGCGCCACGCCGATTAACGCCCCGGCAACCTAAATTAGATACTCACGATAAAGATCGAATTGCACGGATGTACTGAGTTCGATCTGACGAGCGTAAGCGTAGCGTGAGCGTAACGATGTCAGTGTTGCGTAACCATCCGAAGGGCGCGCGGTTCGCGTCCTTCGGCATCGGTCTCTGCATCTTCGCATTGATGCCGAGAGAGACCGGCTATCAGGACATTGCCTCGCTGCTAGCGCGCCAACCCGGCGTCGCCGAGCGTTGGCAGAAGCAGGTGTTCTCCGCTGCGTCCTCGATTCAGCTCGCCACCTATAGTTTTTCCCGCCCCATCGGCACTTCGGTTCCGCAGAGCGCGATGGTTCGGCTCGCGAGCCTCGACGGCCGCGACGTCACCGGCGCGATCCGTCGCAATCCGGCGCTTCAGACGCCGCCGCGCTATCACGCATCCGACTTTCCCAGTGTCGATCGCTCCCTGAAGGGTGATCGCCTCGCAATCGTCGCGCCGACGCAGTCGCCTGAGACGGCCGCGCCGGCTGCAGCCCCGGCCAAGGAAGATCCCGCGACCTCGAACAGCTCGGTGTTCGGCGCCAAGACTGCCGCATTGCCCCCGGCGATGTCGCCGGAATCCGCGGCCGCGCTCGATCCCGAGCTGCAGGAGGCGATGCGCGCGCCGCCGCTGCCGCAATATTCCAATCCGCCGCAGGCGAGCGAGACCGCGCGCACGTTCGCGGTGCAGCCGCTGGAAGCGCTGAAGCGCGCCACGGCGCCGGCTGCGCCCGCGCGCGATCCCTTCAGCGTCAAGACATCGAGCCTGTTCTTCGGCAGCTCCTCGCTCGGCGGCAATCTCGAGACCATCGAGAGCTGGCAGCCCGGCGCCGAGCCGCTGATCGTGATGCCCGACCCCGACATGAAGGTGACGGCTTCGCTGACCCCGCCAACGGCGGAGATCGCCAAGGACATCGAGAGCGGCGAGAGCGTCGCGCCGAAGGGCGAGGTCAACGCCGACAACCAGCGCGCCAAGTCGCCGGCGGAACGGCTCGCGCTCGACGAAAAGTCGCGCGCGAAATCGGAAAAGTGCCTCGCCGAGGCCGTCTACTTCGAATCCCGCGGCGAGGCCGTGCGCGGCCAGATCGCGGTGGCGCAGGTGGTGATGAACCGCGTGTTCTCCGGCAAATATCCTGACACGGTGTGCGGCGTGGTCTACCAGAACAAGTACCGCCATTTCGCCTGCCAGTTCACCTTCGCCTGCGACAACAATCCGGACGTGATCCGCGAGCCGGAGATGTGGGAACGCGCCAAGAAGATCTCGAAGGCGATGCTCGACGGCCAGATCTGGCTGCCCGAGGTCGGCAAGTCCACGCACTACCACGCCTATTGGGTCCGCCCGTCCTGGGTCGCCGAGATGAAGAAGCTGTACAAGACCGGCGTGCACACCTTCTATCGGCCGCGCAATTGGGGTGACGGCAGCGAAGAACCGAGCTGGGGCTCGCCGGCGCAGACCGCCGCGCTCTCCGCCGCACTCGCGCAGGAAGCCAAGAGCTCCGCGGAGATGAGCGAGCGGCGGTAGTTCTCTTACCTCTCCCCGCTTGCGGGGAGAGGTCGGATCGCTTTGGCGATCCGGGTGAGGGGGTACAGGTCTCTCGACAGTCGCATGTGTTGAGAGAGGCCCCTCATCCCGGCCCTCTCAGGGCGAGCGAAGCTCGTCCCGGCCCCGTAAGAACGGGGAGAGGGAGAAGAGCTCCTCACGCCTCGATGTCCAGCGCGCAGTCGAAATTCGGCGCCGAATGCGTCAGGGCGCCGGCCGACGCATAGTCGACGCCGGTTGCCGCGATGGCGGCGATCGAGTCCAGCGTGACGCCGCCGGACGCCTCCAGCGCGAGGCGGCCCGCGTTGAGCCTCACCGCTTCGCGCAGCGTCGCAGGGTCCATGTTGTCCAGCAGCACCGCGTCGGCCATTCCGCAGTCGAGCACCTCGCGCAGCTGCGCCAGCGTGTCGACCTCGATCTCTATCTTGACGAGATGGCCGGCATGGGCGCGGGCGCGCTCCAGCACCGGGCGGATGCCGCCGGCCACCGCGATGTGGTTGTCCTTGATCAGGATGGCATCGTCGAGTCCGAAGCGATGGTTGAAGCCGCCGCCGCAGCGCACCGCGTATTTCTCCAGCGCGCGCAGTCCTGGCGTGCTCTTGCGCGTGCAGCAGATGCGCATCCTGGTGCCTTCGGCGCGCGCGACATAGTCCGCCGTGAGCGTGGCGATGCCCGACAGCCGGCCGACGAAGTTCAGCGCGGTCCGCTCCGCCGTGAGGATGGCGCGCGCGGGCCCCGAGATCGTCAGCACGGGCTCGCCGCGCGCAACCCGCGCGGCATCGCGGACATGTGCGCGCACCTCGATCTCAGGCGACAGCTTCTGCAAGCTCGCGAGCGCCAGCGGCAATCCGGCGATCACGCCGGACTGGCGCGCGACGAGGATGGCTTGGGCGCGTGTCGCCTCCGGGATCGTCGCGAGCGAGGTGATGTCGCCGGCGCGGCCGAGATCCTCGTCGAGCGCGCGCTCAACGGCCGCCGCGATCGCGAGCGGCGAGAGGAAGGCATCGGGGTAGAGCAGTGAGGTCGGGGTGATCATGGGGCCTCCTTCAGGCGATCATGGGTTGCGCGATGCGTGGCCGCTTGTGCTCGTCGAGGCTCTCCGCGACCTCGCGCGTCGCGGCGAGCGTGGTCATCGTTCTCTGCGCCAGCGCTGGGTTCTCGGCCGGGTGATCGGAACGGAAGTGCGCGCCGCGGCTCTCGCGCCGCGTCCAGGCAGCAACGGCGACGAGCAGGGCCGAGATCTCTATGTTGCCGAGGACGCCGTGTCCGGCCTCGCGCGCGAGCCTGGCGAAATGGCGCACGGCCTCCGCAAGACCGTCACCGTCGCGGATCACGCCGACATGGGCGCTCATCATCGCGCGCAGCCGCTTCACTTCTGCACCGTCCAGCGTGCCAGTGCGCGGCGTCACCAAAGCGTCGGGCAGGCGGGCCGGCGGGAACACGGTGCGGCCGGCGATGTCGTCGGCAATGCGGGCGGCATAGACGACCGCTTCGAGCAGGGAGTTCGAGGCGAGCCGATTGGCGCCATGCGCGCCGGTGGAGGAAACTTCGCCGGCGGCCCAGAGACCGTCGATCGAGCTGCGGCCGCGCGCATCCACTGCGATGCCGCCCATGTGGTAATGCGCGGCCGGAGCGATCGGAATCGGCTGCGCGGCGGGATCGATGCCGGCGGCGATGCAGCTCGCATGCACGGCCGGAAACCGCGTCGCAAAGCGCGCGCCGAGCGCCTGGCGTGCATCGAGGAAGGCGCCGCGCCCGGCCGCGATCTCGGCGAACACGCCGCGGGCCACGATGTCGCGGGGCGCGAGCTCGGCGAGCGGGTGGCGGGCGCTCATGAAGCGCTCGCCGTTGCCATTGATCAGCGTCGCCCCTTCGCCGCGCAGCGCTTCGGTGGCGAGCGGCGCCGGGTCGCGGCCGACCATGATGGCGGTGGGGTGGAACTGGACGAATTCAGGATCGGCGATCACGGCGCCGGCGCGGGCGGCGATCGCAAGGCCCGAGCCGCTCGCTTCCGGCGGGTTGGTGGTGACGGCGTAGAGGTGGCCGAGCCCGCCGGTCGCAAGCACGACCGCGCGTGAGGCGAGCACGAGCGGCCGTGCCGCGGGATTGCCGGCCTCGCGCAACTGAAGCCCGGTGACCGCGCCGTCCTCGGTCAGCAATGCTTCGGCGACGAAGCCTTCGATCAGGCGGATCGAGGGGGTGCGGCGCACGGCCTCGCTCAAGGCCGCGATGATCGCGGCGCCGGCGCCATCGCCGCGCACATGCACGATGCGACGCGCGGAATGCGCAGCTTCGCGTCCGACGGCAAGCCTGCCGTCGAGATCGCGATCGAACGGAACGCCATAGGCGAGAAGATCGTGGATGCGCGGCGCCGCCTCGCGAGCGATCCCGAGCGCGATGGCTGCATCGACCAGGCCGCCACCGACCGCGACGGTATCGGCAGCGTGTGCCTCCGGCGTATCGCCTTCAGCCATTGCCGCAGCGATGCCGCCTTGCGCCCATGCGGAGGACGCGCCGTGCCCGAGCGGTGCCGCCGAAATCAAGGTCACAGGCCTCGGCGCGAGCTTCAGCGCGCAGAACAGTCCGGCAAGGCCGCCGCCGACGATGACGACGTCGTCGGTGCGGGCGAGGTTGTGGATGTTGTTTGTTGTCATCGTTTTCACCTTTCACTTCGCTGTCGTCCCCGCGGAGGCGGGGACCCATACGCCGCGGCGGCAGTTGTTTTGCGAAGCTCTGCAACGATGTTCTTCGCCAAACATCTGCTTGTGGTTATGGGTCCCGGATCTGCGCTACGCTTGTCCGGGACGACAGCTGTGTATGACGCTGCATGTGTTGCTAGTTCTTCAGATTGATCATGCGCTCGACCGAGCGCCGCGCGCGTTTCGCAAGCGCGGGATCGATCGTCACCTCCTCGCGAAGCGTCAGCAGGCTCTCCAGGATGTTGTCGAGCGTGATGCGCTTCATGTGCGGGCAGAGATTGCAGGGGCGGAGCATCTCCACGTCGGGCAGCTCTGCCCGGACATTGTCGGCCATCGAGCATTCCGTGATCATGACCAGCCGCCGCGGCCGCTTTGCGCGTACCCAGTTGATCATGTGCGCGGTCGAACCGGTGAAGTCGGCTTCCGCCAGCACGTCCGGCGGGCATTCCGGATGTGCGATGATCTGCACGGTGGGATCGGCTTCGCGAAAGCTGCGCAGCTCTTCGCCCGTGAAGCGCTCATGCACCTCGCAGGCGCCTTTCCAGGCGATGATCTTCACGTCGGTCTTCGATGCCACGTAAGTGGCGAGGTATCGGTCGGGCAGGAAGATCACGGTTGGGGCGTTCAGGCTCTCGACCACCTGCACCGCGTTCGAGGACGTGCAGCAGATGTCGACCTCCGCCTTCACCTCCGCCGAGGTGTTGACATAGGCGACAATCGGCACGCCGGGGAATTTCTCGCGCAGCAGCCGCACGTCCGCCCCGGTGATGCTGGCGGCGAGCGAGCAGCCCGCGCGCGAATCCGGGATCAAGACGGTCTTGTCCGGATTGAGCAGCTTCGAGGTCTCCGCCATGAAGTGCACGCCGCATTGGACGATGATGTCGGCCTTCACCTTGGTGGCTTCGACCGCGAGCTGGAGCGAGTCGCCGCCGATATCAGCGACGCAGTGGAAGATCTCCGGAGCCTGGTAGTTGTGGGCGAGGATGACGGCGCCCCGCGCGCGCTTCAGCTCGTTGATCGCGTGAATCGTCGGCGCCATCAGCGGCCATTCGATCGATGGGATCACGTGCTTGACGCGGTCATAGAGCGGCGCGGTGGCGCGTTCGACCGCCGGCGTCCACTCCAGTGCGGGCATCGGCCATTTCGGCCCCGGGGGCACCGGCGCGGCGCGGGGGGAGACCGGCACGGCGCGGGAGGCGATGGGCTGGCCTTGCGGCCGGTTGGCAAAGTCGTCGGGACCGTAAATTCCAGTGATCGGCATTGAAGCCTCCCAAGCAAGGTTATTATGCTCAATTTGAGAATATATAGAGCCCGAGAAATCCGGCCGAGGTGGCCGGTCGAACATCGCTGCTGCCCTAATATGCTCAATATGAGTAAATCGAACATAGCACGCACCGCCGCGCACCGCTAGGTCCTGCCGCACACATTTCTGTCAATTCGCGGCTGAAGCGGCAGGCGAGGCCAGATCGAAACGCAATGCTCCCGCGTCAGCTCCTCGTGGAATGCAACCGTTTTTGCCTTGGGGTTTTCATGCAGATGCATTAAACGAGCTGTCCCGCGGCTGCAGGTTTGCGGATCCGCCAACGACAGACGAGGACAACCATGTCGACACAGATCGGCGAGCTCGCACCGGCCTCACGTTCCCTCAACTGGCGTACCCCGGCCATCATTATCCTCTGCGGCTGTGCCATCGGCATGCTCGGCTTCGGTCCGCGTTCGGCGCTCGGCTTCTTCGTGCAGCCGATGAGCAACGAATTCAGCTGGGGCCGTGACGTGTTCGGCCTCGCCATCGCCGTGCAGAATCTGTTGTGGGGACTCGGTCAGCCGTTTGCCGGTGCAGTTGCGGATCGCTTCGGTCTGTTCCGCGTGATGTGCGTCGGCGCGCTGCTCTATGCCGGCGGCCTGCTCTTGATGCGCTATTCCTCGACCCCGCTGACGCTCGACATCGGCGCCGGCGTCATGATCGGCTTCGGCCTCGCCGGCTGTTCGTTCAATCTGGTTCTGTCGGCGTTCAGCAAGCTCTTGCCGGCCGAGAAGCGCGGCCTTGCGCTCGGGGCCGGCACGGCGGCGGGGTCGTTCGGGCAGTTCCTGTTCGCACCGATCGGCGTCGCCTTGATCGACAATTTCGGCTGGCAGCAGGCGCTCTCCGTGTTCGGTTTCCTGATGCTGCTGATCATCCCGCTGTCGCTGGCGCTCTCGACGCCGCCGGTGACAAGCGCGAGCAGCGCAACGCCCGCGGACGACCAAACCATCACCAAGGCGCTTGCCGAAGCCTTCGGTCATCGCTCCTACGTGCTGCTGGTGCTCGGCTTCTTCACCTGCGGCTTCCAGCTCGCCTTCATCACCGTGCATCTGCCGGCTTTCCTGGTCGATCGCGGCATCTCGACGCAAACCGGCGGCTGGGTGATCGCGGCGATCGGCCTGTTCAACATCATCGGCTCGCTCAGCGTCGGCTATCTCCAGAATTATCTGCCCAAGCGCTACATCCTCTCGACCATCTACTTCACGCGTGCGCTGGCAACGCTCGCCTTCATCTCGTTCCCGATCACGCCGTTCTCGGCGATCGCGTTCGGCGCGATCTCCGGCCTGACCTGGCTGTCGACGGTGCCGCCGACCTCGGCGCTGGTGGCGCTGATGTTCGGAACGCGCTGGCTCGCGACGCTCTACGGCTTCGCCTTCGTCAGCCATCAGGTCGGCGGCTTCCTCGGCGTCTGGCTGGGTGGCATCGTGTTCGAGAAGTTCGGTTCCTACACGCCGATCTGGTGGCTCTCGATCCTGTTCGGCGTGCTCTCGGCGCTGATCAATCTTCCGATCGTCGAGAAACCCGTTCAGCGGGCGGTTGCGCAGCCGGCCTGATCGGCTAAACATCCCCGACAAACAAAGTCAGGGAGTTCAGTCGTGGCCACATTCAAGGCGATCAGGATCGACAAGGCGGACAAGGGCACCACCGCGGCGCTGACGCAGTTCGACGAAGCCGAGCTGATGGAGGGCGGAGTCACCGTCCGCGTCGAATGGTCGACGCTGAACTACAAGGACGGCCTTGCGCTCACCGGCAAGGCGCCGGTGGTGCGCCGCTTCCCGATGATCGCCGGTATCGATTTCGCCGGCACGGTTGAAGCCTCCTCGCATCCGCAGTGGAAGGCGGGCGACAAGGTGGTCTGCACCGGCTGGGGCATGGGCGAGACCCATCTCGGCGCCTATGCCGAGAAGGCGCGGGTGAAGGGCGACTGGCTGGTCGCTCTTCCGCAGGGCCTGTCGGCGCGCGATGCCATGGCGATCGGCACCGCTGGCTTCACCGCGATGCTCTCGGTGCTGGCGCTGGAGAAGCACGGCATCTCGCCGAAGAGCGGCCCGGTCGTGGTGACGGGCGCTGCCGGCGGCGTCGGCTCGGTCGCGATCGCCGTCCTTTCGAAGCTCGGCTACCACGTCATCGCTTCGACCGGCCGGGCCTCCGAGGCCGACTACCTGAGGCAGCTGGGGGCTACCGAGATCATCAACCGCAACGAATTGTCGGCGCCGGCAAAGCCCCTCGCCAAGGAGCGCTGGGCCGGCGGCGTCGACAGCGTCGGCTCGACCACCCTCGCCAACCTGCTCTCGATGACGAAATATGGCGGCGCGATCGCGGCCTGCGGCCTGGCCGCCGGCATGGACCTGCCGTCCTCGGTAGCGCCGTTTATTTTGCGCGGAGTGTGCCTTCTCGGCATCGATTCCGTGATGTGCCCGATTGAGCCGAGGAAAGCCGCCTGGCAGCGTCTGGCCTCCGACCTGGATCGGGAAAAACTATCTGAAATCACTGATGAAATTTCGCTCGACGAAGTTGCGGGGTGGGGCGAGAAAATCCTGGCCGGCCAGGTTCGCGGCCGCGTCGTGGTAAAAATCGTCTGACGGCGTTCAGACTTTACCAACCAAGCTGCTTCAATCTCGCCATGGTTCGTATGGTAAGCAGCGGGTAAAGAATAAAGGCATCGCCCGCTGCGGGGGTTGGGTTCGGAGTTGAGCATGCTTGCGCGTATTGTGTTGGGGGCTGTCACGGCGGCAGCGACGTTTGCGCCGGCCATCGCTGGAAGCATGAACGCCGACGAGGCGCGCCGTTTCGTGGCCGGCAAAGTGTTCGCCTTCACTTGTTTCGACGGCACCCGCGGTGCAGGCCGCATCCTCGACGATCTCGGCGCCGCCGGTGCGGTGCAATTCTCGGGCGCAGGCCCGGTCCGTCATCTCCGCCTGCCCGGCAACACCCTCCAGATCCGCGGCCAGAACGTCTGCGCCTCAATCAAGGGCATCCCGTTCGAGCCCTGCTTCAACCTGGAAAAGACCGACGACCGCAGCTTCCGCGGCTCGGTGTCGGGCATGGGCTTCGCCTATTGCGACTTCCATCACCAGGGCGGCAATCAGATGCTGATGGCGCGCGCCGCGGCGCGGCCGCGCTCGCTGCACAAGCCGGAGCACACTGGTACGGTCGCCGCGTCGAACACCGAGGTCGTCGCGCGCGTCGAGACGCCGCGTGTCGAGAGCAGCCGGATCGAGCCGGCGAGGTCCGAGCCCGCGAAGAACGAGGGCCCGCTGGAGCTGCGCCGCTCCACGCAGTGAGCTCGCCTGCGCGGGACAACCCGCGCCATTGATCGTCGAAGACATCATCGAACACGAAGCCGCCCGCGCCGTAGTCATACGGACCGCGGCTTTCATGCCTTGGTAGCTGTTCGGGCCTCAGTTTGCGTGCGGCCGGGGGGCGGTCCCACGCAAGGGTTCAACGATGTCGCTCTATTTCTTCCGCATCAGCACCGGCCGCTATTCCGGCGCCGCCGACCTGCCCTACGAGTTCGAGGATCGCGCAGCCGCCTGGACCGAGATGACCGAGGTGTGCGCCAATCTGCTCAGCGGCATCGCGCGCAGCCTGAAGCCGAACGCCGAGTGGTGCATGGAGCTGCTCGACGAGGACAAGCAGCCGGTCTTTCGAATCAGCCTCGTCGGCGAGGCCGTTGGATGCAAAGCTTCCTAGCTCCGACTTGAAGCTGCAATTTACAACTATGACGGGATCATTTCCTTTCGCGCTCAATCATTTAGCGTACAAATTCAGTATTTCTGCGAGGGATTTCGTTAACCAAATCGGAATGTGAAAAGCTCACTTTTTGGGCAATGGCGCAGTCAGGGGAAGCCGCTGCGCGTTCCTTCGGGGGAAACATGCCCATGCTGAGCCTTGTTCAGAATCTGAGGATCGGGACCAAGCTGGCGATTGCGTCGGCGCTCGGTGTGCTCCTGGTTGGGGCCATGATCGCAAGCCAGATGCTCGGCAATGCGGGCATTCGCGAGAGCAGCCAGAGCGCGTTTGCGCAGCAGCAGATCGCGCGCGACGCAGTCAAGGCCGAGGCCGCGGTTCGCGGCATGCAGCTCGCGGTACGAGACCTTCGACTCGCCAATAGCCCGGCTGACATTCAGAAGGCCACCCAGAACCTGGGGGACCAGCAAAAATCGACGAACGCGCTGGTCGATGAAATGCTGAAGCTTTCTCACGAGACGGAGAACCGCGCTCGGATGGAGAAGCTGAGATCGCTGGCCGCGAATTACGAAAAGGCCGCGCAGCAGATCGCCGGCGTGCGCGGCGAGGCCCTGGCCGCCAGCGGTGCAGACGGCGCGGCCCGCGCTGCGAAGCTCAATGAAGACGCCATTCGCATCGCACGCGAGGTGACCCTGCCGATTGCCGGCGAGCTCGACGTGCTGATCGGCCAGATCGCGGATTACGCGAGGCACAAATCCGGGGAGAAGAATGCCGCGGCCGCGGCACAAATGACATCGAGCGAGCAGCTTGCGATCCTGGTCGGCGCACTTGCCATGCTCGTCCTCGTCGGCTCCTGGCTGATGTCGTTCCTGACCATCGCGCGGCCGATCCGTGCGCTCACCGTCGCCATGGACAAGCTCGCCGGCGGCGATTTCTCCGTGGTTCTGCCCGGTCTCGGCCGCAAGGACGAAGTCGGCGGCGTCGCGGCCGCCGTCGAAAAGTTCAAGATCGTGTCGGAGCAGAAGGCGCGCGAGGAGGCCGAAGCCAAGATCAGGCAGGACCAGATTGCGGCCGCGCAGCGCAAGGCCGAGATGCACAAGCTGGCCGACAGCTTCGAGGCCGCGATCGGTGAGATCGTCGATACCGTGTCCTCGGCCGCGACGGAGCTGGAAGCTTCCGCCTCGACGCTGACCGCGACGGCGGCGCGCGGCCAAGAGCTCACCACCATGGTTGCTGCCGCTTCCGAGGAAGCTTCCACCAATGTGCAGTCGGTGGCGTCGGCGACCGAAGAGCTGTCGTCGTCGATCACCGAGATCAGCCGGCAGGTGCAGGAATCCGCCCGCGTCGCGGGCGAAGCGGTGAACCAGGCCCGCACCACGACCGATCGCGTCGGCGAGCTTTCCGCGGCAGCGGCGCGGATCGGCGACGTGGTCGAGCTGATCAACACCATCGCCGGCCAGACCAACCTCCTGGCGCTCAATGCAACCATCGAGGCCGCGCGCGCCGGTGAGGCGGGTCGCGGCTTTGCCGTCGTCGCCTCCGAGGTCAAGGCGCTTGCCGAGCAAACGGCGAAGGCGACCGGCGAGATCGGCCAGCAGATCGCCAGCATCCAGACCGCCACCGAGCATTCGGTCGGCGCGATCAAGGACATCAGCCACACCATCGAGAGACTGTCGGAGATCTCCTCGACCATCGCAGCCGCGGTGGAAGAGCAGGGCGCGGCGACGCAGGAAATCTCCCGCAACGTGCAGCAGGCGGCGACGGGCACCCATCAGGTGTCGTCCAACATCACCGACGTGCAGCGCGGCGCGAGCGAGACCGGTTCGGCATCCACGCAGGTGTTGTCCGCGGCGCAGATGCTGTCCGGCGACAGCAACCGGCTCAAGCTGGAGGTCGGAAAGTTCCTCGATACTGTGCGCGCGGCCTGACACGCGCCTTCGCGAGCGTCGCTCGGTCGCTGCTCGCTCGAGCGCAAAGCCGACGAGGAATGAGCAGGGCGACGATTGACGGTGTGGGCGGCGTGACGTCCCTCCAGCCGCCGCGAATGCTGCGGCGCACTGAGCTACGTCCGCGTCGCAACAGGGAGATGCCGTGCGGCTGCAAGAGAAAGTTGCAGAGACACCACGATCGCTGCGCACGAGCCGTAGTTTTCTGTAGCCTCCTGTTAACGCCTGTTTGCGATTATGGGCGCAATCCTTCGGGAAAAGAACCAGCCAGCATTGTTGAACTGACCTTCTGTCGTGTCGTCTGCGGCGCAGGTGATGTGCGCGTTGCCGGGTAATCATCGGGATTGTCGTGATGTCGAAGTTGTCGATTGTCTTCAAGCTTCTGACCGTGCTGTCGGTCCTCGTGCTCTCGCTGGCTGGCGTCGGTGTGATGGCGATCGGTACGATGCAGAACATCAACGCCCATACTGTTGAGATAGCGGAGAGCTGGTTGCCGAGCGTGCGTGCGCTCGGCTCGATGCGTGCCGACATCAACGAGCTCCGCGTCGCGCTGCGTCTGCACCTGATGCAGGACACCGCCGAAGGCAAGGAGGCCGCGGAGAAGCGGCTGGCAGGCTTGCGTGAACGCATCGAGAAGACCCGCAAGGTCTACGAGCCGCTGATCACGGTCGCCGAGGAGCGCTCGCTGTACGAGCAATGGACCAAAGCCTGGGCCGAGTATCTCAACGGCGTGCAGGACGTGATGGCGCTGTCGCGCAAGAGCGTCGGGCGCTTCCCGACCGACGCCAACGAGCTGTTGCAGACCAAGGTCGCGAAGATGGCTCAGGCCGCCGATCCCTTGCTGCAGAAGGGCATCGAGCTCAACAACCGCGGCGCCGAACTGGAGACCAAGCAGGCAGCCGACAGCTACGCCACCGTGTTCCGCGTGCTCGTCGGCATCATCGTCGCTGCCGTCGTGATCGCGATCGGCGCCGCCTACTATCTCGTGCGCGACGTCTCGCGCGGCATCGCCTCGATCATTCGCCCGATGCAGTCGCTCGGCGAGGGCGACCTTTCGGCCGAGGTGCCGCATCGCGGCGAAAAGACCGAGATCGGCTCGATGGCGGATGCGCTCCAGATCTTCAAGGAGGCGCTGATCGCCAAGAAGGCCGCCGACGAAGCGGCGGCGCGCGACGCCGAGGCCAAGATCGAGCGCGGCCGCCGTGTCGATGCCATCACCCGCAATTTCGAGGTCATGATCGGCGAGGTCGTCGAGACCGTGTCGTCGGCCTCGACCGAGCTCGAGGCGTCGGCGGCAACGCTGAGCGGCACGGCGCAGCGCGGCCAGGAGCTCGCAACGGTCGTTGCGGCTGCGTCGGAAGAAGCTTCCACCAACGTCCAGGCGGTGGCCTCCGCCTCCGAGGAGCTGTCGTCCTCCATCACCGAGATCAGCCGCCGCGTGCAGGATTCGGCGCGGATGGCGGCGGAAGCGGTCGAGCAGGCGGCTCGAACCAACGAGCGCGTCAACGCGCTGTCGCAGGCGGCCGCCCGCATCGGCGACGTCGTCGAGCTCATCAACACCATCGCCGGCCAGACCAACCTGCTCGCGCTGAACGCGACCATTGAGGCGGCGCGCGCAGGCGAAGCCGGCCGCGGCTTTGCCGTCGTCGCCTCCGAGGTCAAGGCGCTGGCCGAGCAGACCGCGAAAGCGACCGGCGAGATCGGGGCGCAGGTCTCGGGCATCCAGGCCGCGACGCAAGAATCCGTCAGCGCCATCCAGGAGATCGGCGGCACCATCGAGCGGCTGTCCGAGGTGTCGGCTGCGATCGCTGCCGCCGTCGAGGAGCAGGGCGCGGCCACGCAGGAGATTTCGCGCAATGTTCAGCAGGCCTCGCTCGGCACACAGGAAGTGTCGTCCAACATCACCAACGTGCAGCGCGGCGCGATGGAGACCGGCTCGGCCTCCAGCGAAGTGCTGTCGGCGGCGAAGTCGCTGGCGACCGACAGCACCCGCCTGAAGGTCGAAGTCGCGCAGTTCCTGGAATCGGTCCGCGCGGCCTGACGCTTAGCTGCCCGTCTGCGGCGCGGCCGGCGATGGTGCGACCTGCCGCCGGAACAGGATGCGCTGGTAGAACCAGCCGATCGCGACCAGCACGACGCCGAGGCACATGAACGAGAGTGCGCGGTAGACACCTGTCAGCGTCCATACGTCGACCGCGAAGGCCTTGAAGATCGTCAGCGCGATGACGGCGGCAGACGCCAGCCGCGCACGCTCCGAATTGACGAGGATGCCGACGCCGAGCAGCACCACGCCGAAGGCGAGCCATCCGATCGAATAGGTGTATTGCTCGGCACTCGTGGTGCCGCCGTAGAGCAGGACCGGGCCGTGATAGAAGCGGCGGATCTCCAGCGTCACATAGGTGAGCGCGAACACCAGCGCGCCACCCGCAATTGTGTTTGCGTATGCGACACGGCGGTGTCCCGCCACCGCGTAGGAGAGCAACAGCATCAGCACCGCCGGCAAGGCATAGCCGAGCAGCAGCAGATTGAACACGAGCCCGCCGACATTGACGCTGGAGAGCAGCATCGGGTTCTCCAGGATCAGGAGGCCGAACACGCTGATGAGACCGGCGATCGCCGTCAGCACGATCGCGCCGACATTGTGCACGATGCTGTGGCTGCGCAGCCGCAGGCGCTCCAGGCCGATTGCCATGGCGAGCGTGACACAGACTTGCAGCGCGAACTCGAGCAGCGAGGGCGGCGAGGTCATGCGGCCGCCGGTCGCAAAGTGCCGGATCTCCATAAAGGCGAGCAGCGCAGTGAACAGGATCGCCGCGGTCTCGACCACGCGCAGCGGCACGTCGTCCGCGCGGCGGCGCAGGAAGATGCTCGCGCCCCAGAACGAGGCGGCCGGCAGGCCATAGCCCCACAACAGCCAGTTGAAGATCGGTGTCGTGCCGACGGCATCGCCGACGATGCGCGGATCATAGGCGATGCGCGCGGTGACGATCGCGGCGA
Source organism: Bradyrhizobium glycinis (assembly GCF_016031655.1). Lineage (GTDB taxonomy): Bacteria > Pseudomonadota > Alphaproteobacteria > Rhizobiales > Xanthobacteraceae > Bradyrhizobium > Bradyrhizobium glycinis. The sequence continues at coordinate 474,215 of NZ_JACCHQ010000002.1, read as the reverse complement.
AGACGGCAGCTAACCGGCGCAGCACCGGAATCGGCCGCTGCAACGAGATCCAGGCGGTGCCGAGCGACATCAGCGCGAGCGCGATGGTGAGCCAGCCCTTCTCCAGGGCGAAGGTCAGCGCCAGCGCCAGCGCGCCAAGCGTACCGGTCGCGAACAGCGCGACCGAGGTGGCAACGCCGGGCCGCTCTTCGCGGCGCATCAGCGCTTCGGTCGCGGCGCCAAAGCTTGCTGCGAGCAGCACGGCGAGGATCGCAAACGGGATCGAGCGGTCGAGATGGGCAATGCGCGCATAGAGCGCAACCAGGATGGCGAGGGGCGTCGCGACGCCCGCCGCCGACCACACCACGGGAATGATCGCCGAATTCGAGCGGCCCTGCGCGAAAAAGCCCGTGACGCCGAAGCCGGCGGCGAAGATCGCGGCTGTTACCAGATGCAGCGTCACCGCGCTGTCGGTCGCGACCGGGCCGACGCCCGGCATCGGGCCGCCCGGCAGCACCAGCATGTCAGGATTGGCGCGCACCGCCCATTCGGCGAACACGATGAAAACGGTCGCCGCGGCTGCGCCCAGCGCGCCGGTCGCCGCCGGTGCACGCCAGGCGACGAACAGTGTGCCGCCAACCAGGAGCGTGAAGGCGATCAGCGCGAGATCGGCATGTGCGCTCGACAACACGACCAGCATCGCGCCGAACAAATAGGCGCCGAGCGCGCCCGATGAGACCGGCTCGATCTCGCCGTCCTCCATGCTGGGTCCGAACATGAAACCGCAGACGACGAGCAGTGCGGCGAGCACGAAGCCGGCGATGGCATGGAAGGCGTGCGGCGCGACCTGCACCTGTTCGGTGTCGAGACCCGGGAAGATCCAGAGTACCGCGAAGGCAATGGTCGTGACCGCAAGCCAGCGCCATAGCCTGATGCGGGCGAGACCGAAGCTCGCGGCCGTGACGACCGCGAGATAAATGTAGAGCGCCCAATAATCCGGCTTGCCGGAAGAGACGAGGATCGGCGTCACGAAGGCGCCGACCACGCCGAGCCCGGCGAGCGCGGGACCGTGCAACAGCGCCGCCGCCAGCGTGCCCATCGCAACGATGCCGAGCAGCACGAAGGCCGTCGCAGGCACGAGGAAGCCGTAGAGCGCGTAGGCCGCGTAGATGGTCGCGAACGCCACCGCCGTTCCGGCCGCGGTGAGGATCGCGGGGATGTTGGCGATCGGCAGCGCGGCGATGCTCGAGATGCTCTCCTTGCGCCGCGTCCATTCGCCGGTGCCGAGCAATGCAGCGGCGAACAGGCCGCCGAGGAACACGCGCACACCGGGGCCGAGCAGGCCGGCCTCGATCGAATAGCGCACCATGAAGAAGCCGCCGAGCGCGAGCGCGAGGCCCCCGATCCACACCACCCAGCGGGTGCCGAGCCGCTCCTCCAAGCCGGGTGCTGCCTCCGGCACCGGTGGGGGCGCAGCGGCGCCCGTGCTCGGCTCGAGCGGGGGCGGTGAGATCTCTTCGGTGACGAGCGGAGGCGGCGTCGTTTCGGCTTCCGGCGCCAACGGCGGCGGCTCGGCGGCTGCAGTCGTCGCGGGGGCTTCGGCCTGCACCTGCGCCGGCATCAACGGCGGCGGCTGCACCGGCCGCAGCGCGTAAAGCATCTCTTCGAGCGAGTTGAGTCGGCGGCGCAACTCGGTCGCCTGGCTGGACGCCTTGATCGCGATCAGGAAGGCGATGATCGCAATGATCAGCGCAAAGACGTCAAACGGGCCGTCGGACATGAAGCCTCCAGGCAACCGGCGGGCAGGGGCCGGTACCAAATTATCAGGATCTAGCGCCGGGAGCGTACGCGCAAGCCCGGCGCGGGCCGCTCCTGGAGCACCTCGCGGCGGAAGCGATAGAGCGCTGCCGGCCGTCCGCCCGTCTGTGTCGACATCACCCCGGTCGGTTCGACCAGGGCTTCCATTTCGACCAGGCGGCGGAAGTTCTGCTTGTGCAGGTGCCGGCCGGAGATCGCCTCCACCGTGTGCTGCAGTTCAGTAAGTGTGAATTCAGCCGGCAAAAGTTCAAAGACGACAGGACGATACTTCAGTTTTGCGCGCAGCCGCGCGATGGCCGTGGCGAGAATCCGGCGGTGGTCGAACCGCATCGAAGTCCCGAGCGGGGGAAGCGTCTTGCGCGCCAATGCCGCAGGACGGCCGTCCCGGCGGGCCTCCTCGATCAGCCCGGCCTCGTAGAGCAGCTCGTAGCGGTCGAGCACGCGCTCCTCGTCCCAAGGCGCGCCGTCGAGACCGAAATAGAACCGCACGCGATCCTTCCGCGGCAGCGCGCGTAAAGTCTCCGGCGTTTCCTCCTCGGCCCATTCGGTCAGCGCAGGGATGATGTCGCGGGCGATGATCGCTGGCGGCTGCTCGCGCCAGTCTTCCCAGGGGAAGAAGCGATACCAGGGTGCGAAGCTCGCCGCGTTTGTCGCAAGCTCGCCGCCGGCGGGGCGCGTCAGCGCGAGGTAGCCGATCGAAACGATATGGGCGCCGGTATCGCCGGCCTCGGCATGACGGCCGCGGTCGCCGAACGTGTAGAGCTGCTCGACGTAGCCGAGCCGCAGCCCTGCCTGTTGCTCGACCCAGGCGCGCAGGCCGATCTCGAACGTGCGGTGGCTCACTGCGTCGAACGGACCGAACGGCAGACCGGCAAGCCCGTCAGCACCGTGCGCGGTCAGGATCAGCGGCTCGTGGTTCTCGATCGCGACGATGGCCGCAGTGAGGCCGATCTCGATCGGTGTCAGCAGCGTCTCGCTCATGCGGCTGATGCTGTAGGTGTTGCGAGAGAGTTATGCCGGTTGATTGTGGGGGCGTCACCGCGGGCTCGCTGTAACCTCTCCCGCTTGCGGGAGAGGTCGGCGCATAGCGCCGGGAGAGGGCTTTCTCCTCTAGGGGATTGTCCCGTTGCCGAGACACCCTCTCCCCAACCCTCTCCCGCAAGCGGGAGAGGGGGTGCAGTCCCGTCGCAGCTGCTATTCGACTCCCGTCTCATTCGAGCTCGATCGCGAAGGGGCGGCCTTCCACCATCATTGCGCCGGGGCCCATCTCGTCCAGCGCGCGCAGCATGCGGCCGTTGCGTCCGAGTGCACGATCGGCGAGGCTGACGATGCGCCGGTTTGGCGAGGCGATCGGCGAGGCCGCGCGAATTTTCCGTGCGATCTCGATCTCGTCGCGGTTCGGATTGAGCGCGCAAACGGCCGCGAACGCGCTCGCGGTGGAGCGGCTGATCCCGGCATAGCAATGCACCACCAGGGGGGCGCTGCGGTCCCAGCCGCGCACGAAGTTCAGCACCTGCTCGATATGCGTCTCCGACGGCGCAACGAAGCCGTCCATCTCCTCGGTGATGTCGTCCATCGACACCTTGAGATGATTGGCCGGGAGCACCGAGACTGGACGCGCCACCTGCTCGACATTGGCCATCACGGTCAGCACGTGACTGGCCTTGGTGAGGCGGACGGTTTCGGGAAGCGCGGCGAGGGAACAGACGTGGATCATGGCGAACCTTTTTGTTGATTATAGCCGCGGCCGTAGGGTGGGCAAAGCGACATGTCCGCCGTAGCTCGAAGAGCGAAGGCGGAAGCGTGCCCACCACTTTTGTCGCAAACGCGAAGAGATGGTGGGCACGGCGCAAGTGCGCCTTTGCCCACCCTACGAGAGCTACGCAAACACGGCGCCAAACCGCTCCAGAAACTGCTTCTCGGCCCGCGCCGCGGTCCAGGGCGTCAGGTAGTCGCGTCGGACACTGTCGGGAAGACCCGGATCCTTGCCGAACAGGCGTCGCGCTTCGCTTGCGCTGAAGCCGGCGAGCTCGGTTGCCTCGAGATAGGCCGCGCCGCGATCGGCGGCCTTGATGGCCTGCGTGATGTCATCAGGCAATACCGGTGGCAAGCCGAAGCGGATATGGATGGCGCCGAGCAACCGCTTCTCGACGGCCTTGTAGTGACCGTCGAGCACGGCCTTGAACGGCGAGATCATGTCGCCGATCACATATTCCGGCGCATCATGCAGCAGGGCTGCGAGCCGCACGCGCTGGTCGACGCGGGGCATCTCGTGCCGCAGCACCGTCTCTACCAGCAGCGTATGCTGTGCGACCGAAAAGATGTGCGCGCCGAGGGTCTGCCCGTTCCAGCGCGCCACCCGCGCCAACCCGTGCGCGATGTCACCGATCTCGATGTCGAGCGGGGAGGGATCGAGCAGGTCGAGCCGCCGGCCGGACAGCATGCGCTGCCAGGCGCGGACCTCTTCGTTGCGGGCCGCCTTCTTCGCCGTCATTTGGCCTTGAGGCGCGGCTTGCGCCGGGTCTTGCTGCAGGTCGCATGACAGTGGCAGTCGACCAGGTGGTCGTTGACCATGCCGGTCGCCTGCATGAAGGCGTAGACGATCGTCGGGCCGACGAATTTGAAGCCGCGCGAGGACAGCTCCTTGGAGATCTGCATCGACAGCGGCGTCGAGGCCGGCACACTCGCGGTTGTCTTGAACTGGTTGACCTTTGGCCGTCCGTCCATGAAGTCCCACAGGAGCTTCGAGAAGCCCGGGCCCTTCTCCATGATGTCGAGATACGACTTCGCGCTCAGGATCGCGCCTTCGATTTTGGCCTTGTTGCGCACGATGCCCGCATCGTTCATCAGCGCGTGAATCTTCTTAGGCGTGTAGCGCGCGATCTTCTCCGGCTGGAAATCGTCGAAGGCTTTGCGGAAGTTATCGCGCTTGCGCAGGATCGTGATCCAGGACAGGCCGGCCTGGAAACCGTCGAGCATCAGCTTCTCGTACAGCGCGCGGTCGTCGTATTCCGGCACGCCCCATTCGGTGTCGTGATAGGCGACGTAAAGCGGATCTTCGCCCGGCCAGGGGCAGCGGGTCAGACCATCGGGATGCAAGCGGGCAGCGCGGCTCATGCGAGGGGCTGCTTGGCTGGAATTCGAACGGCGTCTGGTTCAGCCAGCGTCAAAGCCAGCCCCCCAGCGGTGAGCGGCTGGCCCGCATCGAGCGCGTCTGCGACACGGTCGATGCGCACCAGTGCGATGCCCTTGCCGCCGGCCGTCGAGCCGATGGTGCCGACCGGCTTGTCGCCGGCAAGAATGGTCGTGCCCGGCTCGGGCGAGGCGTCCTCGAGCAGCACTTTCACGCTGCGTGTGCGCGCGGTGCCGCGATGCTGCATACGCGACACGACCTCCTGGCCGACATAGCAGCCCTTGTCGAAATCGACGCCGGCGAGGCGATCCATGTTGGTCTCATGCGGGAACGCATCGCTGTACATGAAATCGAGCCCGCCGCGCGGTACGCCGAGCGCGATGCGGTGCGCCTCGTACTCGGCCGCATCGACCAGCTCGGCGCCAATGAGATCGGACAGTTTCTGCTTGAGATCTTCCGGGATCAGGATGCGGGTGCCGAGCCCCTCAGCGCGCGGATCGGCGAAGGCAAGGTCGGGCTGCGCCGCCGGCTCGCCGTCCCAGGCCGCGAGCACGCCGAGGTCGAGCTTGTCCACCGTGACCTTGGCGCGCAGCTTGTAGAACTTCAGCTTGGTAGCGAGGGTGTCCGCCAGCGCCTTGGGGCAGTCGATCAGGAACCCGCCGCCGTGACCGGCGGGCGCTTCCGTGATCAGGAAATCCACGATGATCTTGCCCTGCGGCGTCAGCAGTGCGCCGAATCGCCCCAGGCCAGGTTTCAGCCTGTCCAGGTCGGTGGTGACGAGGCCATTGAGGAAGTTGCGCGCATCCTCACCCGCGACCTTGATGACGCCCCGGTCCGGAAGAAACGCCGATTTCATGCGAAAATCTCTTGCGACATGTTGCTCCGGAACGTAAGCCCGCAACGCATAAACGACAAGACCTCGAGCCCTGCGCCCTGAGGATGAGAGAGGCCCCATGACCCAGCGTTTCGATGTGATCCTGAAGGGTGGCACCGTCGTCAACCAGGACGGCGAGGGCGTGCGTGATATCGGCATCACGGGCGGTCGCATCGCCGAGCTCGGTCCGCTGTCGCAAGGCTCAGCCGCCGAGGTGATCGACTGCAAGGGCCTGCACATCCTGCCCGGCGTGATGGACACGCAGGTGCATTTCCGCGAGCCCGGGCTGACGCACAAGGAAGACCTCGAGACCGGCTCGCGCAGCGCCGTGATGGGTGGCGTCACCGCCGTGTTCGAGATGCCCAACACCTCGCCGCTGACCGTGACGGCGGCCGAATTCACCGACAAGGTGAAGCGCGCCCATCACCGCATGCATTGCGATTTCGCCTTCTTCATCGGCGGCACCCGCGAGAACGTCCAGGATCTGCCTGTGCTGGAGCGCGCACCCGGCTGCGCCGGCGTCAAGGTGTTCATCGGCTCCTCGACCGGCGCGCTCTTGGTCGAGGACGACGAGAGCCTGCGCCGCATCTTCCAGGTGATCCGCCGCCGGGCCGCCTTCCACGCCGAGGACGAATACCGTCTCAACGAGCGCAAATCGCTGCGCATCGAGGGTGATGCGCGCTCGCATCCGGTCTGGCGCGACGAGACTGCGGCGCTGATGGCGACGCAGCGCCTGGTCAAGCTCGCGCACGAGACCGGCAAGCGCATCCACGTGCTGCACATCTCGACCAAGGAGGAGATCGAGTTCCTGCGCGATCACAAGGATGTCGCCTCCTGCGAGGCGACGCCGCACCATCTGACGCTGGTCGCCCCGGAATGCTACGAGCGGCTCGGCACGCTGGCGCAGATGAACCCGCCGGTGCGCGGCGCCGATCATCGCGCCGGCATCTGGCGCGGCATCGAGCAGGGCATCATCGACGTGCTCGGCTCCGACCACGCCCCGCATACGCTGGAGGAGAAACAGAAGACCTATCCGGCGTCGCCCTCCGGCATGACCGGCGTGCAGACGCTGGTGCCTGTTATGCTCGATCACGTCAATGCGGGACGCTTGTCGCTGGCGCGCTTCGTCGATCTCACCAGCGCCGGCCCCGCGCGTCTCTACAATATGGCCTGCAAGGGCCGCATCGCTGCTGGCTACGACGCCGACTTCACCATCGTGGATTTGAAGCGCAGCGAGACCATCACCAACAAATGGGTGGCGTCCAAGGCCGGCTGGACGCCCTATGACGGCGTTCGCGTCGCCGGCTGGCCCGTCGGCACGTTTGTGCGCGGCAAGCGCGTGATGTGGCAGGGCGAGCTGGTGACGGCTGCGCAGGGCGAGCCGGTGCGGTTTTTGGAGACGCTGAAGGCGTAGGCGCTTTTGTCGGGGGACGAACGCACCGTCCCCCGTCATTGCGAGGAGCTCTTGCGACGAAGCAATCCAGAGTCCCTCCGTGGAAAGACTCTGGATTGCTTCGCTGCGCTCGCAATGACGAGAGGAGAGAGCTACATTTCCTCTCGAACGGGAGCGTAGTCCGATGTCCCAGCCATCACCCCTCATCGCCACCGAGCAACTCGCCGCCATGATTGGCGATCCCAATCTCCGGCTTTACGACTGCACGACCTACAACGAGCCGGTGCCGCCAGGCAGCGCCGTGCCCTATCGCGCGGTGCCCGGCGACAAGACGTTTGCGGCCGGCCACATCCCCGGCGCCGATTTCCTCGACCTGCAAGGCGAGTTCTCGGACACTTCGTCGCAACACTTCTTCATGATGCCCGATGTCGCTCAGCTGGAGGTCGCGTTCGGCCGCCACGGCCTCGATGCGGGCAAAACAATCGTGCTCTACAGCATCGGCACCATGATGTGGGCGACGCGGTTCTGGTGGATGCTGCGCGCGCTCGGCGTCGATGCCCACGTGCTCGACGGCGGCTTCGACAAATGGCAGCAGGAGGGGCGGCCAATCGAGACAGGCGCACCCAAGGCCTATCCGGCCACGACCTTCAAGGCGGCGCCGCGCCCAGGCTGTTTCGTCGACAAGGAAGCCGTGCTGGCCAAGATCGGCGATTCCGCAACCGTCATCGTCAACGCGCTCGGTCCGCAGTTTCATCGCGGCCTCGAGCCGAGCCGCTATGGCCGGCCGGGCCGCGTTCCCGGCAGCGTCAACGTTCCTGCAGCCACGCTCGTCAATGCCGACAAGACGCTGACGAATCTTGCGGATGCAGAAGCGAAGTTCGCCGCCCAGGGCGTCACGCGCGACAAGGAAGTGATTCTCTACTGCGGCGGCGGCATCTCGGCGACGATCGACCTCTTGCTGCTGACCCAGCTCGGCTACGACAAGCTGGCGCTCTACGACGCCTCAATGGGCGAATGGGCGAGAGATCCCTCGCTGCCGATCGAGACGGATTAGGAGGCGGTCGTTACCCACCGGAAAGGGTAAGATCCTGGGTAAGAAAATTGGGAACCTTTCCCCTGCGCCTGCATCCAATGTCCGGAACCAATGGAGACAGGATGCCCGCCATGCCAGGGACCGCAGCCGGCCTGACCGCCGGCGCCAGGACGTTGGAAGCCGCACTGGTGGACCGCGCGCGGCGCCGCGACGAGGCCGCTTTGCGCGAGATCATGCAGGCCAATAACCGCCGGCTCTTCAGGCTTGCCCGCGGCATCCTGCGCAGCGACAGCGACGCGGAGGACGTGGTGCAGGAAACCTATGTCCGCGCTTTCACCCACCTTGACGGCTTTCTCGGCGAGTCGGCGCTGTCGACGTGGCTGTCGCGCATTGCCATCAACGAAGCGCTCGGACGCGCACGCGGCCGGACGCCGCAGGTCGAGCTGGGATCGGTGCCGGAGGCAACGCTCGAAGCACAAATCATCCAGTTTCCGCTTTCGTCCGCCGCAACTGATCCGGAAAAGTCCATGGCCCAACGCGAGATCCAGCGTGTCGTCGAACGCGCGGTCGACGAACTGCCCGAGACCTTCCGCATGGTCTTCATCGCGCGGGTGATGGAGGGGATGAGCGTGGAGGAGACCGCCGGGCTGCTCGGCATCAAGCCCGAGACCGTGAAGACGCGGTTGCACCGCGCGCGCACCATGCTGCGCGAGAACGTCGAGAAGAAGATCGGTCCGGTCGTGATGGATGCGTTTCCGTTCGCAGGTGAGCGTTGCGAGCGCCTGACGGAGGCCGTGCTCAGGCGCCTTGGCATCGGGGCGTAATTTTTCGGGAACGTTCGCGCGGAATTGGCATCCAACCTGTGCAAGCAACAGTCCGGAACGTTTCCGGCCCACAGGAGTGTCATGCCATGTTGATCCGATGGAGCGCGGCGGCCGCCGCAGCGATGATGTTGTCGAGTCCCGTATTGCTGCAAGGCGCCAGCGCAGCCGACAAGCCCACCGATCCCCAGATCGCGCATATCGCCTACACCGCGGGCGTGATCGACATCAACGCTGCCAAGCAGGCGCAGAAGAAGGCCAAGAGCAAGGACGTCAAGGCATTCGCTAAGGACATGCTGCGCGACCACGAGGCGGTCAACAAACAGGCCCTCGCGCTCGTCAAGAAGCTGAACGTCACGCCGGAGGACAACGAGACCAGCAAGGCGCTGTCGAAGCAGGCGGCCGACAAGATGGCCGAGCTCGACAAGCTCGATGGCGCGGCGTTCGACAAGGCTTACGTCGCCAACGAGGTCGCCTACCACAAGGCGGTCAATGGCGCGTTGGAGACGCAGTTGATCCCGTCTGCGAGCAATGCCGAGCTAAAGAGCCTGCTGCAGACCGGGCTGAAGATCTTCCAGGGTCATCAGCAGCACGCCGAGCACGTTGCGGCCGAGCTGAAATAGGAGCGTCGCATGATGCCGGGACGCCTCGCTTCGATCGCGCTTGCGGCCGTGCTTCTGTCGATGGTCGTCCCGGCACGCGCCGCGACGATCGAGATCACGATGGACAATCTCGTGATTGCTCCCCCTGAGGTATCGGCGAAGATCGGCGATACTATCACCTGGGTCAACAGGGACTTCTTCGCCCACACCGCCACGGCCAGGAACGGGGATTTCGACGTGATGCTGCCGCCAAAGAAATCGGCGACATCGGTTCTGAAGAAGGCCGGAACGATCGAGTATTACTGCCGCTATCATCCCAACATGAAAGCGACGCTCAAGATCGAGCCGTGACCCAGGAGGGGCGCGTTCCCGGCTCTGTCGGGAACATCTCCCGCGGCTTACTGCCGGGAGATGCCGACCGAAAATTCGCCGTTGCGGATGCGGCCGGGGAAGCCCTCGACGAACTTGGCCACCGCGTCCTCGCCGTAGGTCCCGACGAGCTCGGCGAGGGCGGCGAACAGGCTCGCCTGCGCCAGGCAGTCGCCGTCGACGCCGTCATGACGCGCCTCGGCCCAGGCCTCGTTGAGATAGCTCAGCGCGGCCTGTTTCTGCTCGTGATCGGGCAGCGGCGCGCGGGCGGGGGCGAAGGAAATCGGCTGGCTCATGAAACTCGGTCAGGCTGGGCGCGATCCACGGCGATGCGCTGTGCGAGAGGTGTAGCACGGGCGTTAACGCCCGCTAGGCCACATCTTTAAGAACGGTTAACGGCTGTGAACAAAGTCGATGACAGGGTTCCAGCCTCTTGTCATTCCGGGGCGCGCGCAGCGCGAACCCGGAATCCATCAGGCCGCTGAGACGGTGGATGAATGGATTCCGGGTTCGCGACTTTGTTGCGCCCCGGAATGACGAGAGAATCAGTTCGCGTAGCGCGCCGTGAGATCGCGCGAGATCTTCGAGCCTTCCTCGATGTAGCGGCGGATCGCCACCATCGCGGCCGGCGTGCAGCTGCGATAGGTCTGCTGAAAACCGTTATAGCCGCGGTTGAAGCCGGCGATCATGCGGGTGCGGCGCTCGCCGGAGGGAGTCTCGGCATCGATCAGCGCCTGCATCTCGTTGCGCCATTTGTTGCCCTCGTTGGCCCCGCAGATGCCGCGCAGATAGTGCAGCCCCCCGAGGATCTCGGCCAGCCGCTGCAGTTCGCCGTCAAACGGCGCCGCCACGTCCTGGGCCCTCGTAGGGACGGAGGCGCAGGCGAGAATCAGGGCGAAAATGGCCAGAAATCGCGTCGACATCGGCCGCTGTATGCCCCCTCGGGACGGCTGGCGCAAGGCGGGCCGTCAGGCCCCGAGCAGCCGGTGAGCGGACAGGATGACCTCCTCCAGCCCCCCGGTCAGCTTGAGGTCGCCGAGGCTTGCCAAGGCGCTAGGGTCGATCCAGCGGTAATCATCGAGCTCGTCGTTCAGCGCCGGCTCGCGGGCCGTCCACCGCGCGGCAAAGGACATGATCAGGTAATGGCCGGCACCGGCCGCGGCCGGCAGCACCTCGCGCCAGCCGGCGAGGCCAATGATCTCGATCCGAAGGCCGGTTTCCTCGTCGACCTCGCGGCTCAGGGCCTGATGCAGAGATTCGCCGAACTCGACCCGGCCGCCCGGCAGCGAATAGAAGCCCTTGGCCGGCGAGCGGGCGCGTCGGACCAGCAGCACCTTGCCGTCGCGGAAGATCGCCGCGCTGACCGCAAGCTGGGGGTGGGCAGGGTGGACGATTGCGGCCAATCGCGTCACCTATCCCGATGAGTTCGCCATGATGGTGTCGACGTCGGCTTCCGCCCCGCCATTGATGATGCCGCCGCAGGCTGCGATCAGTGGCTTGACCCAGAGCGTGGCCTGCTCGGCGAGCCGGACGCGCGTCGAGTCCTTCTCGACCTCGCGCATGGCCGAACCGACCGCGGTCAGGATCGAGGTCATGGTATCCGTCAAGTGGTCGAACTGGGCACGCACATTGGGATCGGCCTTCTCATAGGCCTCGATGGCGAGATCCCGCGCCTTGAAATTCGACGCCGTGAAATGCTCAGCATAGGACAGCGGCGTCCAGGTCAGGAAGTCTTCGGCGCATTCCGGCATATCCGGCACCATTTCGAGCAGCATCACGGCTTCATTGAAATGGTTGAGATAGTCGGTGGCAAGCCCGGTCCGCGGGTTGATGTTGGCCACGCGCAGCCGTTCGGCCCAGGCGGCCGCCTCGGGGCCCGTCTGTACATGCGTCTGCGCGGGTTGGGAGGCCGTTGAGCTCATCTGCCGCAGTGTTAACGTTCGGGGTTAAAAGGACCTGAACGGACCCTATATAGGCCTCCAAGGATGTGTGGACGCTTCGTCATAACTTCGGCCCCCGCGGCTCTGCGGCAACTATTCGGCTATGTCGAACAGCCGAATTTCCCGCCCCGGTACAATGTCGCTCCGACGCAACCGATTCCGGTGGTGCTGGTCGAGAACGGCGCGCGCCATTTCCGTCTGATGCGCTGGGGCCTGCTGCCCGGCTGGGTCAAGGATCCCCGCGGGTTCACGCTCCTGGTCAACGCCCGCTCCGAGACGGTGCTGGAGAAACCCGCCTTCAAGAACGCGATTCGCCGGCGGCGCGGTCTGATCCCGGCCGACGGCTATTACGAGTGGAAGACGGAAGCCGGCCGCAAGCAGCCCTTTTTCATCCACCGCGCCGACGGTGAGCCGCTCGGCTTTGCCGCTGTGTTCGAGACCTGGGTCGGGCCCAACGGCGAGGAGCTCGACACGGTCGCGATCGTCACCGCCGCGGCGGGCGAGGATCTCGCCGCGCTACATGACCGCGTGCCCGTCACCATCAGCGCGCGCGACTTCGAGCGCTGGCTCGACATCAAAGGCGACGAGGTCGATGCGATCCTGCCGCTGATGAGGCCCCCGCGCGTCGGCGAATTCGCCTGGCATCCGGTTTCCACCCGCGTCAACCGCGTCGCCAATGACGACGAACAGCTCGTGTTGCCGATCAGCGCGGAGGAGATCGAGGCGGAGGCCGAGGCCGCGAAGCCGAAGAAGGCGATGCGGAAGGTTGCCGCGAGCCCGGCCGATGACGGGCAGGGGTCGTTGTTCTAGGCGCGATGCCGTAGGGTGGGCAAAGCGAGGCGTGCCCACCATCGTGCACCGAGCAAGCCGTGAGATGGTGGGCACGGCGCGTCGCGCCTTTGCCCACCCTACACGACCTCGCCCGCCCTCAACCGCGCGATCTCCGCCGCATCGAATCCCAGCTCGCCCAGCACCGCGTCCGTATCCGCGCCCAGCTCCGGCGCCATGCGATCGAGCCTGCCGCTGCCATGGGCGAGCTTGAAGCCGCTGCCGGCAAAGCGCAGGCGGCCGTATTCCGTGTCCAGCTCCTGGATTGCGCCACGCGCCTTGATTTGCGGATGGTCGATCACTTCCTCGACCTTCCAGATGCTGGCGCAGGGCGCGCCGGCGTCCTCCAGAATTGTCTCCCATTCGCGTGCCGGCCGTTTCGCCAGCGCTTCCTCGATGATGGCGCGGAGCGCCGGCTCGTTCTCGTTGCGGGCGAACCAGTCCGCAAAGCGCGGATCTGACAGCGTATCCTCGCGGCCGAGCGCAGCCATCAATGCGCGGTACTGCTTCTCGTTGTTGACGGCGAGCAGGATGTGGCCGTCGCCGCACTTGAACAAATTGGCCGTGGTCCGGCGGCTCACTGCCTGATTGCCCGAGAGTGTTTGCCGATGGCCGGCCACCGACCAGTCCGCGATCTGGCCGGAGAGAAACGCCAGCGTCGCTTCCAGCATGGAGACATCGATCAGCTGCCCCTTGCCGGTGCGGTCGCGTTGATACAGCGCGCTCGAGACACCAAAGGCAGCCGTGGCGCCGGAGAGCACGTCGCACACCGCAAAGCCTGCGCGCGTCGGCCCCGTCTCGGGGTGGCCGGTGATCGCCATGATGCCAGACAGCGCCTGCATCTTGCCGTCATAGCCGGGCCGCAGGCGGTCCGGGCCGGTCTGGCCGAATCCCGACACCGCACAATAGATCAGCTTCGGGTTGATGGCGGACAGCGCCTCATAGCCGATGCCGAGCTTGTCCATCACACCGGGGCGGAAATTCTCCATGACCACGTCGACCTGCGCCGCAAGCTTCTTCACGATCGCGATCGCCTCTGGCTTCTGCAGATCGAGCGTCAGGCTGCGCTTGTTGCCGTTGATGGCTTGGAATGCCGGCGCCAGCCCGCGCTCGGCCCATTCGCGGCTGAGCGGCGTGCGGCGCATGTCCTCGCCCTCGCGCCGCTCGACCTTGATGACGTCGGCGCCGAGCAGCGCGAGCTGGTAGCTCGCATAGGGGCCGGCCAGCACTTGCGTGAAATCCAGGATCTTTACGCCCTCGAACGGTCGCGTCACCTCGCTCTCCCTCGGCTTATTGTTGTTGGAGGACGTCAAGCGGCGCGATTGCCGCGCGCGATCTCCTTCTGCTTGTCGAACTCGGCACGGCGCCGCGCCAGCTCTTCGGGGCTAAGCTGCGCGACGTTGTTGTAGTCGAGCTTCCAGGAGGCGTCGTCGCTCCAGCGCAGCGGCGACTGCACCGTGGTCTGCGGACCGCTCGCCGTCTCCAGCAGCCGGAGCGCGAGCTCGAGCGTCTGGGCCTGCGAGGCGATGTCGTGCGGCTTGCCGGCGGAATTGCCGAGCGGGAAGTCGCTGAACAGGAAGCGCGGCACGGCGGCGTGCTCGACGATGTCCTTGGCGCAGCCCATGATGACGGTGGCAATGCCGTTGCGCTCCAGATGCCGCGCCACCAGAGCCGTGGTCTGGTGGCAGACCGGGCAGTTCGGCACCAGCACCGCGACGTCCACCTTGTCCGCGAGGCAGCGTGCGAGGATCTCCGGCGCGTCGGTGTCGAGCGTGACACGATGGCTGCGATTGGTCGGCGCGCCGAAGAAGCGCGGCGCGACTTCGCCGATGCGCCCCGCAGCGGAGGCCTTCAACAGCTGCGGCAGCGGAAACCAGGTGCCGCTGTCGGTGGCCGAGGTGTGCTTGCGGTCGTAACCGATGTGCGAGATGCGCAGATCGTGCTCTTTCGACGTGTCGCCGTCATAGACCTGATAGAACTTCGCGCCGCCATTATACGCCGCGCCCGGCCCCTGGTCGCCCTTGGCCGGATCGTAAGGCGCCGCGGTGGTGATGATGGTGACACGGGATTGCGAAAGCGGCTTCTTCAGCGGCTGGAACGGCGCCGCGGTGTAATGCGCCCAGCGGTACGGCGTGGTGTAGCCGATCGCCGCGTAATAATCCCGGGTGCGCTGCATGTAGGGGACGGGGGAGTCGTAGTCGGGCGCAAAGCCGAATTCGTCGTCGCGCGGAGCAGACATAGCGCGTCTCCTGGTTCTTGGTTGGCGCCAGACTAGAGCTAGTTTTGCGGTTGCTCAACCGGGGGAGGGGACACGCAGGACAGAATTGCAGACGAGGATGACGCGGCATCTCTTACCCTCCCCTGGAGGGGGAGGGTCGCTGCGCATAGAGCGAAGCGGCATGCGCGAGCGGGGTGGGGTGACGGTCTCTCCGCGAAGAGAACTGCCCGAGTGGAGAGATCACCCCACCCCGCTCGCGCTGCGCGCGATCGACCCTCCCCCTCCAGGGCCCTCCAGGGGAGGGTGAAGAGCATCGCCTACCTGAACACGTGCAGCGCCACATACTGCAGCAGCATGATCGCCTTGGCGTCGATGATGCGGCCGTCAGTGATCATCGCCAGGGCCTCGTCGATGGAGAGCTCCAGCACCTCAATGTCCTCGCCCTCGTGTTCGAGGCCGCCGCCGTCGCTCACCCGCATCTCGGGCTCGTATTCGGCGACGAAGAAATGCAGCTTCTCGGTGATGGCGCCGGGGCTCATGAAGGCCTCGAACACCTTGTGGACGTGGTGCAGGCGATAGCCGGTCTCTTCCTCGGCCTCGGCCCGGATACGCTCCTCGGGCTCGGCGTTGTCGAGCACGCCGGCGGCGGCCTCGATCAAGAGGTCGTCGTAACCGCGGATGTAGGCCGGCAGGCGGAACTGGCGCACCAGGATCACGGTCCGCCGCGCGAGATTATACGGCAGCACGGCGGCGGCGTTGTCACGCTCATAGGTCTCGCGATGCTGGGTCTGCCACTCGCCATTGGCGCGCCGGTATTCGAAGGTCGTGGTCTTGAGCGTGGTCCAGCCGTCCGAGAGCACGCGGACGTCCTTGATGCGGACGCGATCGGAAATGGTCATGGCTGGATCTCAATTGCTTGGCGTGGTCGCGCGGCCGTCGAGCCACTTCTGGAACATCACGGATGTCGAGAGCTCGAAGCCGAGCGAGCCGTAGAACGCATTGGCCTGCGCGTTCTCGCGGCGGACCAGGAGCTGCAGCTTCGAAATCCCGGTGTTTCGCAGCCAGTCCTCGGCCGCTGCCATGATGATGCGGCCATAGCCGCGCTTCTGACAGCTGGGATCGACGGCGACGTAATAGACCCAGCCGCGATGGCCGTCATGGCGGACCATCACGGTGGCGACGATCGCGCCGTTGTCGCGGCCGACCAGCACGGTGGAATTGTCGCGCCGCCGCGCCAGCGCGATGTCGGCATGCGGATCGTTCCAGGGTCGCGTCAGGCCGCAGCGCTGCCACAGCGCGACGACGCCCTCGACATCGGCATCGGCGATCGCCTCGATCGCAAGGGAAGCGTTCACAGCACCTTCCCCGGATTCATGATGCCGAGCGGATCGAGCATCGCCTTGATGGAGCGCATCAGCTCGATCGCGGTCTTGTCCTTCACCTCGGGCAGCTCGTCGCGTTTGAGCACGCCGATGCCGTGCTCGGCCGAGATCGAGCCGCCCATCCGCAGCACGATCTCGAACACCACCGCGTTCACGTCATGCCACCGCGCGAGGAAATCGGCGGTGTCGGCACCGATCGGCTGGCTGACATTGTAGTGCAGATTGCCATCGCCGAGATGGCCGAACGGCACCGGCCGCGCGCCGGGGATCAGTTTCACAACGGCGGCATCGGCCTCGGCGATGAAGTCGGGCACGGCCGCAACCGGGACGGAGATGTCGTGCTTGATCGAGCCGCCTTCCGGCTTTTGCGCCGCCGACATCTCGTCGCGCAACTTCCAGAACGCAGCCCGCTGGGCGAGGCTCGCCGCGATCACGGCGTCGTCGACGATCTCCTCCTCCATGGCGCGGGTGAGGATCGCCTCCAGCGGCGTGCGGGCATCCTCGCTCGGCGATGACAATTCCATCAGCACGTACCAGGGATGCTTCTCGGCGAGCGGATCGCGCACGTCGATGCCGTGGCGGACGGAGAAATCCACCGCCAGCTCCGACAGCAGCTCGAAACTCGTCAGCGCATTGGCGGCTTCGACTTGCGCGATGGTGAGCAGCTTGAGCGCTGCCGCCGGCGATTTCAGCCCGACGAAGGCGGTTTCGATCGCCCGCGGTTTCGGAAACAATTTCAACGTCGCCGCGGTGATGATGCCGAGCGTGCCTTCGGCGCCGATGAAGAGGTTGTGCAGATTGTAGCCGGTGTTGTCCTTCTTCAGCTTCGACAGCGCGTTCAGCACGCGCCCGTCGGCGAGCACCACCTCCAGTCCCAGCGCCATCTCGCGAGCGACGCCATAGGCGAGCGCCGCGGTGCCGCCGGCATTGGTCGAGAGATTGCCACCGATGGTGCAGCTGCCTTCGGCGCCGAGCGACAGCGGAAACAGCCGGTCGACCTCGGAGGCCTTGGCTTGCGCGATCTGCAGCACCACGCCGGCCTCACACGTCATGGTGTTGGAGGCGGTGTCGATCTCGCGGATCTTGTCGAGCCGGCGCAGCGACACCACCACCTCGCCGTTGTGCGGCGTCTGGCCGCCGACGAGCCCGGTGTTGCCGCCCTGCGGCACCAGCGCGATGTTGTGTGCGGAGGCGAGCTTGCAGATCGCGGAGACCTCCGCGGTTGAGCCCGGGCGCAGCACCAGCGGCGAGCGGCCGTGGAACAAATTGCGTTCCTCTGTGACGTAAGGCTCGATATCGCTGGGGTCAGTGATCGCGTGGCGGTCGCCGACGATCTTGCGGAATTGCTCGATCAATTCGGGCGCAAGCGGCGGGATGGCAGGCTTGTCGATGTTCATGTCCTCGTCTCTTGCTTCACCGCGGCGCGGCGCAGCCGGTCGTTGATCGCCTCGCCCAGACCATCTTCGGGAATCGGCATCACCGCAATCGCCCGCGGCCCTTTCGCATCGAGGCTGCGAAGATAGCCGAACAGATTGGCGGCGGCTTCATCGAGATCGGCGGCGGGCGACAAATTCATCACGGCCGATGCGGCGTCAAGGCCCGGCAGGCGCGAGGGTCCAAACGCCAGCAGTGCCTCGCCCGGCGCGACCTCACGTGCGTTGAGCCGCACATGGGCGCGCGGCGCGTAGTGCGAGGCCAGCATGCCCGGGGCCAGCGGCTGGCTGTCGTCGCTGCCAGCCTCCACCGGCGGCCGCGCCAACGGCGCGCCCAGCACCGCCTCGATCCGCTCGCGTGAAAGCCCGCCGGGACGAAGCAGCATCGGCGCGTCGAAGCAGCCGAGAATCGTGGATTCCACGCCGACCGTAACAGGCCCGCCGTCGATGATCAGGTCGATGCGCCCGGCAAGGTCGCTCTCGACATGGGCGGCCAGCGTCGGAGAGACGTGGCCGGAGATGTTGGCCGACGGCGCCACCACGGCGCCGCCGAAGGCGCGCAGGATCGCCTGCGCGATCGCGTGGGCAGGGATGCGGATCGCCACCGTGTCGAGGCCGGCCGTGGCGAGATCCGCCACTGGGCAGTCCGCGGTCTTCGGTACCACCAGCGTCAGCGGCCCCGGCCAGAACGCGTCCGCGAGCGCCAGCGCGCGCGCATCGAACCGCCCGATCCGCCGCGCGGCCTTGAGGTCCGCGACATGCGCGATCAGCGGATTGAACGCCGGCCGGCCTTTGGCGGCGTAGAGATGGGCGATCGCGGCGGCATTGGCAGCATCCGCCCCGAGCCCGTAGACCGTCTCGGTCGGAAACGCGACCAGCCCGCCGGCCGCCAGCGTTCGGGCGGCGACTTCCGCGCCGGCCGCGCCGGCCGGCAAAATCAGCGTCTCGAGACCCGTTTTCACTAGGGCAAAATTCCTCAGCTCGGCCGCTTGCAGTGCGTCAAACCCGACGCTATAAGCCGCCTTCTTGTCGGAGTGTGGCTCAGCCCGGTAGAGCACTGCGTTCGGGACGCAGGGGTCGCAGGTTCGAATCCTGCCACTCCGACCATTCTTCCAAAAATCGACGTTTTCCAGAGGCTTGGCGGACCGGCCGCCGGTGCCTCAGGACGCCTTTTTGCAACGATTTCGGGACCGGGTCCACGGTGGATTTGGTCCGAGCAGGGCGGCCTGTTGCGGCGGCATGGCTTGTCTTGGGTCGGCCGCGAGGGGTTAGCGCTGCGAGATAGGTCAGAGGACGCCGCGCCGCTCAAACGGAATTCGAAGCGCCGTCCCCTCGATGCGACCGCAATGACCTCACGAGCCGCCGAGGCCCACTGCATAGCTGCACTCCGGAGAACCGGTTGCTGTCCAGTCAGGCCGATGGCTAGATGAACGCACAGTCGATCGCGCGTTCGAGAGCGCGATCGGCCAATAAACAGGGCTGGAAATCATGAACAAGAAAATCCTCGCGCTCGTCGCAGCTTTTGGCTTCGCCGCCTGCGGGTCGGCTTGGGGAGCGTGGCGGGACGACAAGCCCATCGAAGTCGTGGTCGGCTTTGCGCCCGGTGGCGGCACCGATGTCATGGCGCGTAAGCTGCTGCCCTTTGTCGAGCGCGCGATCGGCGGCAAGGCGAAATTTGTCGTTCTGAACAAGCCTGGCGCCGGTGGAGAGATCGCGTTTGCCTCGATCGCGCGCGCGGTGCCTGACGCCTATTCGATTGGTGTCGTCAACGTGCCGGGCTACAATTTCCTGCCGATGACCCGCAAGACCCAATACACCACAGACGAGATTCGGCTGGTCGCACGGGTCGTCGAAGATCCGAACGTGATCGTGGTGCCCGCGAACAGCAGATTCGAGGATCTGCCGGCTGTCGTTGCCGCGCTTCGCAGCAAGCCGGGGTCGGTGAGCTTCGGTCACAACGGCGCCGGCACGAACGGTCATCTGGCCATTCGCATGCTCGCGGCCGTCGCGAAGGTCGAGCCCAACGAAATCTCCTACAGAGGAACGGCGGCACAGCGCACCGATCTTTTGGGCGGGCATCTGGACGTCGGGATGGTCACTGTCAGCGAGATTCCCGAGTTGCATGGCACCAACAAGGGGCCACTTCGCGTCATCGCGATCCTGTCGAAGAAGCGCCTTGCAGCGCTGCCCGACGTTCCGACGGCAGAAGAGGTGGGCTTTGCGGTCGTGACGACGGCGGAGCGCGGCTTTGCGGTCCCCAAGGGCGTTCCAGACGACATCGTCAAGAAGCTGGAAGCCGGGATCGCCGAGGGCCTGCGTCATCCGGAGTACCTGACGGGTTCGCCCGGGGATGAGCCGGTGATCGCCTTCATGCCTGGCGCGGAGTGGCAGAAACGTCTCGACGACATGTCCGAGACCCTGCGTCCTTTCGCCGAGCAGATGCGGGCAAGCGAACAGAAGTGATTGATCCTGCTCTGGCAGGCGGTTGCTGAGACTATTCGTCATGCTCCGGGCCGCTGCAAATCAAGGCCTCGATGGCCGCGCCGCCTCATGTTTGCCGCCCCCTCCAGCGCAAACGGCGCGGCCGTGATCGGCCGCGCCGCTGTGATCTTGCCATGTGAAGGGCCCTAGTCCTCGTAGTCGTAGGGCGCGTAGGCTGATGCGCCCCAGCGAGGCCCGTCATAGCCGTAACCCGGGCCCCAATAACCGTAGGTGTTGGTGGGGTGCCAGTCGCCGATGCGCTGGCATTGGCCGATGCCGGCCATCAATTGTCCGCCGCTCATGGCGGGTCCGGCGGCCCCGACTGCTTCTCCAGCCGGTGGGGTGCACGGGCCGGGACCCCGTCCCGCAGCGAGGCTAGGGCTTGCAGTTGCGAGCGGCAAAATCGCGGCCAGAGTGGCGGCGACGCTCACGAGTTTCGTACGTGTCATGGTTGTCTCCATGTTCGGGTTCAACGGGGGACCAATCTCTCCTGCTTCGAGACGTTCCGCGCGGAACGGTCGCGATTTCGCGAGCTAAAAGGGTTTCCTCGGGTTTCCCGGAACGCGGTGATTCCATTCACGTGAGCGCGTCGTCACGGGCGCGCATCATCATCTGCGAGCGATCAGCATACCCACTAGAAAGGCTACCATCAGCGACGGCAGCGGAGCGTCACGCACCATGCCGCGGACCACGTCTTGCCAGTGCTGCTGCGGCACCAGTTTCGGCGATCGCACGTTTGGCGCGGGCTGGATGCCCCAGCTTGTTGCGATCTCGGCGATCTCGCTCTGCGCAAGGCGCACCCCGTCGCGGACGCGAAAGATCGCGGCCTCGGACCGCTCGCGCGGTGCGAGCAGCATCAAGGTCTCGACGGCGGTGCGCAGCGTCATCTCGCCGTAGCCTTGCAGTCTGACCTGCTCCTCGGGATCGGACGTCATGCGAAATCCCTCACAGCGCCAATTCTTTGGAAATGGCCGCCGCCGAGCTTGGTTCCAAGGGCCCGAATCGGCAGGCCGACTATTTCCGCAGCAGCTCGCTCAAGGCCGCTGTCGCCTCGGCGCAGCGGATGTCGTCGATCTCCCGCGACAGGCTGAGCGCGCTGGATCTCAGCTCATCGAGCTTCCAGCTGTCCGGATGCTGGCTTTCGAGCTGACCGAGACGCTTGTTCAGATCGTCCAGTCTCGATTGAAGCTGCCCGATGCTGGTGGCCCCATTCACTTTCCAAACGCGTTGTGCACGCATTGTCGTTCCCCTGATAGTCTCACGGTGTTGTGAGAGCGCTTCGTGGCCGGATTGGGAGTTTGTTTTGTCCAGCTTCAGACGGTGGGGAACCGTTGCAGATCGGCAACGGATTTCCTGTTTAGGGAGCTCATCCAGCGCCGCACGATGATACCCGCAGGCACGGAATTTGATTGTGTCCTCCGCGCAGAGGGCCGAGGCGGCCTGGGCGCGATGATATGCCAACGCCCGGGGCACTCATAAAAATGGGGAAGACGCGTGGCGAGAATTGTGACCATCGCAGCCGGCCAGCTCGGCCCGATCGCGAGGAGCGAGACCAGGACTGCGGTGGTGGCGCGGCTGATGGCGTTGATGCGCGAGGCGCGGGCTTGCGGCTGCGACCTGATCGTCTATCCCGAGCTGGCGCTGACCACGTTCTTTCCGCGCTGGTACTTCGAGGACCAGGCCCAATATCGACAGCTTCTTCGAGCGCGAGATGCCGGGCCCCGAGACGCAGGCGCTGTTCGATCTTGCCCGCGAGCTCGGCATCGGCTTCTGCCTCGGCTATGCCGAGCTGACGCTCGAGGCCGGGCTAGTCAGGCGCTACAACACGTCCATCCTCGTCAACAAGAGCGGCGCGATCGTCCTGAAATATCGCAAGGTGCATCTGCCCGGCCATGCCGAGCATGAGCCGTGGCGCGAATTCCAGCATCTGGAGAAGCGCTATTTCGAGCCCGGCAGTGGCTTCGGCGTGGTCGATGCCTTCGGCGGCGTGATGGGCATGGCGATCTGCAACGACCGCCGCTGGAGCGAGACCTATCGCGTGATGGGCCTGCAGGGCGTCGAGATGGTGCTGATCGGCTACAACACGCCCGTGCACAATCCGCCCGCGCCGGAGCATGACGATCTCTCGCTGTTCCACAATCATTTGGTGATGCAGGCCGGCGCCTACCAGAACGGCACCTTCGTGGTCGGCGTCGCCAAGGCCGGTATCGAGGAAGGCGTCGACCACATCGGCGGCAGCTGCATCATCGCGCCGTCGGGCGAGATCATCGCGGCCTGCACGACAAAGGGCGACGAGATCGCGCTGGCGCGCTGCGATCTCGATCTCTGCAACTCCTACAAGCGCACTACCTTCAATTTCGACGTCCACCGCCAGCCGCGCGCCTACGGGATGATCGTCGAGCGGAAGGGCGTGACGATCATGGCGGATGGGACGCCGGTGAAGGGGTGATGCTGCCGGACCGGGGTGTTTCGCCGGGCTGTCAACCCGCCGGCGCGAAAACATTCCGCTTTACCGAAATTCGGAAATATCGTATGTCTCGCCCATCCCGGCTCAATCTTGAGGGGCGACCATGCGGTCGTCATTGTCGCGAGCCGGGCTTGCGGTGGACGCGGCAGCGTCGTGTACGAGAGGCCAAGGGCAGGGGGGATTGCTCTCCGTGAGTTCGAGGCTCCGTATGGACGAGCGGCGCTGTCAGGTTCGTCGCGCCGGCATTTCGATGGCAACGTGCACAAATCCGTCGAACCCTGCGGCGCCAACGAACCGCGCGTACGGCAAAACCGTGTGGTCCTGGCCGTCGTTGCTACGGTCAAGCTCTGGCGAATGCGGCATCTGCGTCAACCGGCGCGGTGTCGGTGACTCTTGCGGGAGTGAGGGAGGCCAGAACGAACTCGGCTCCCGGGAGAGCGCGGCATAAGCCGTCCGACCATCGCGCAGGGAAGGCCGTGTGTTGGGCTTCACCTGTATGCTGCTGTGCGGTTCTTCCTGCGTGTGCATTTCGCGCAGCGGACCGCGGGTGCCGCCGGCACCCGGTCTTCCCTGCGCCCTTGAACGTGAGGGCGGCGAGATCAAGCAAAGCTCGGGCGAAATGCGTCGCGAGAATGCGAAGGCGTATCTGCAATGCACGTTGGAGAGTTTGCTGCGTCGCCCCTTGCTCCGTCATTGCGAGCGCAGCGAAGCAATCCAGAATCTTTCCGCGGTGACAGTCTGGATTGCTTCGCTGCGCTCGCAATGACGAGGAGGAGAGTGCGCGCGCAAGGCTCCGCTCTCGTGCCCCGGACGCAGCGTCCCTTCGACCGTGCGCTGCAGAGCCGGCCCCCACCTACCGCAAGACGATCGCCGATCAACCACCCAATCACAACCAAGTGTCTTTATTCGGAAACGTCCATTCCCTATTATCCCGCAATGCAAAAGATCGCCCGTCGCTCCCGGCCTGCCGCACGTCCGCCCGGCCGCCCCCGGCAATTCGATATGAACACCGCGCTCGACCGCGCCGTGCGCGTTTTTCGCGAGCGCGGCTATCATGCCACCTCGATCGGCGACCTCAGTGCGGCGATGCGGCTCGCCACGGGAAGCATCTACAAGGCGTTTCGCGACAAGCATGCGGTGTTCCTCGCCGCTTTCGAGCGCTACGCGGCGCTGAGCCAGGAGCAGACTTGCAACGCGGCGGCGCGCGGTGCGAACGGCCGCGAGCGAATCCGTCACGTGATGCTATCCTATGTCGAACGTTCCAGGGGCAGCGATGGGCGGCGCGGCTGCCTCGTCGTCGGCAGCGCCGTCGAATTGGCCGCGGTCGATCCGGTCGTTGGAGCCCGCGTCAATGCGCAGCTCAAGAGCAACGAGAGCTTCATCGCCGGCCTCATTCGCGAGGGCCAGGCCGACGGCTCGATTCCGCGCCATGTCCCGGCCGACGACACCGCGCGGCTGATGATCTGCATCACGCAAGGCCTGCGCGTCGTCGGCAAGGCCCGCGTGCCGCTCGAGGGCGAGCGCCTCGTCGGCGTCGCGATGAAGCTGCTCGCCTGAATTTTTCGTCATAATAGGGAATCATCATTCCCTATTGATAAGGAGTCGATGCGAATGACCATGAATGCCACGATCGAGAGCGCGCCCAGGCCGGATGCGGTGTCGCAGCGCCTGACCTTCGTGCTTGCCGCGGCCTGTGGCATGGTCGCCGCCAACATCTATTATGCGCAGCCGCTGATCGCCCCGATCAGCGCCGCGCTTGGCCTGTCGCATGCAGCTAGCGGGCTGATCGTCACCATGACGCAGATCGGCTACGGCACCGCGTTGCTGCTGATCGTGCCGCTCGGCGATCTCGTCGAGAACCGCGCGTTGATCTGCTCGGTGATCATGCTCGGCGCCGCGGCGCTGCTCGCCGCGGCTTTCGCAACCCATGCGCTGCCGTTCCTGCTCGCCGCACTGTTCATCGGCCTCGGCTCGGTCGCGGTGCAGATCATCATCCCCTATGCGGCGCACCTGGCCCCTGAAGCCATCCGCGGCCGCGTCGTCGGCAACGTCTCGACCGGCCTGATGCTCGGCATCATGCTGGCGCGGCCGGTGTCGAGCTTCGTCACAGCCCTGCTGTCGTGGCACGCTGTGTTCTTCTGCTCCGCCGCGCTGATGATCGTGCTCGCGGCCGTGCTCTGGATGACGCTGCCGAAGCGCAAGCCGGTGACTCGGCTGCACTATGGCCAATTGCTGCTATCGATGCCGCATCTGGTGCGGGCCACGCCGCTGCTGCGGCGGCGCGCGCTCTACCAGGCGAGCCTGTTCGGCGCCTTCACCCTGTTCTGGACGGTGGCGCCGCTGCAACTCGCCGGCGAGTTCGGCTTCTCCCAGCGCGGCATCGCGCTGTTTGCACTGGCCGGTGTCGCCGGCGTGTTCGCAGCACCGATCGCCGGGCGCCTCGCGGACCGCGGCCATAGCCGTATCGCGACGCTGGTCGCGATGCTGCTCACGGGCGCCGGCTTCCTCGTGACCTCCATCGGCGCGCCCGGCTCGATGCTCAATCTCGCCTGTCTCGTCGTGGCCGCGATTGCGATCGATATTGGCGTCCAGGGCAACGTGGTGCTGGGCTTCCGCGCCATCTTCGCGCTCGGGCACGAGCACCGCAGCCGCCTCAACGGTCTCTACATGGCGACGTTCTTCGCCGCCGGCGCGGCCGGCTCCGCGATCGGAGCCTGGGCGTTCGCACAGGGCGGCTGGACGCTTGCATCGGCCATTGGCCTTGCTTTGCCTGTCGCGGGGTTGCTCTACGCGGTGACCGAGTAGCGGCCGGTCGCCAACACGGTGCGATGCGAGCCGTTCACCAACCTTGCGATAACGCAATTTCCATCTCGCGGATTGGTTGCGGCTGTAGTACTTTCGTCGCAACCGCACCTGGTTAACGGGCGGCAGGGGGAGGCTGATGAAGCGTGCGGGGCTGTTTGGCGTACCGCGGATACGGCCGTGGTCGTGGCAGGCGTTTCTGCTCGGGCTCGCCGTCGTCGCGGTGTCGGCCGTGGTTCAGGGCATTTGCGTCCTGCTCGGTGCAAAGCTCTATTTCGCAGCGTTCCTGCCCGGCCTGTTCGTGCTTGCGCTCATGACGGGCGCACCGGCCGCGGCGTTCGCCGCGCTGCTCACCGTGCCGCTGGTGTGGTGGGCGTTCATCCCGCCCGCCTTCGAGTTCAACGCGCTGACCAGCGCGAATGCCGATTCCATCAACTTGTTTTGCCTTCTTGCCGTCCTCCTGATCGGCCTCGCCGATCTCTGCCGCGCGACAATGACGATCGTCAGAAGCGGCGGGCTGAAGCGTTCGGGCGAGAGCGCGGCGACGAATCCGCAATAGATCGCGCCGCGCGCGTTGCGCCCGCGCAACAGTCCAGCAACCATCCGCGAACTTGCCGCGCGCCGCTAACTTTTCGAAAAAGATTTGGCCGCAGTTTCTCTCGCGGGAATGACGAGGGAGTTTTCGGACATGAACGGTCACGCCATCCTGGAGAACGTGCGCCGCTACCGCGGCATCGCATCGCTCTATCGCCAGACCGCAGCATTCCGCCCGGGCCAAAGCTGGTCGCTGCTGGAGCAGGCGAGCGAGTGGGAAGCGCGGGCGCTGTCGGAGCTGGAAGCCTATTTTGGCTCGCGCACGGACCACGCCGCCCCGCTCGCGGCCTGATCGCCGGCCATCGGCGCGCCCCTGAACCGGCTCGCCGAAGGCGCGACCGCCCACGGGCAATTACGGAGTTGTCTCCGCATCCTTCTGTGCTAGCAACGGCCGAGACATTCTTTACGTCGGCCGGGGCACGCGATGACCACCTTCAACCGCATCTTCACGACGGAGCGCCTGCTCCAGATCATCGTGGTGCTGGCGGCGACGCTCGCCATGAAGCTGATGAGCTGAGCGAAGGCCGGCTATCGCCCGCCGAGCTCGGGCACGTCGGGCAGATAATTCGAGCCTTCCGAGCCGAGAAAATCGAACATTGCCTGCGCGGGCGGCAGCAGCACCTTGTCGCTGCGGCGGATCACGTACCATTGCCGCACGATCGGCAGGCCCGCGACGTCGAGCACGACGAGCCGGCCCTCGGCGAGCTCATGTGCCACGGTGTGGGCCGAGATGAAGGCGATGCCGAGCCCGGCGATGACCGCCTGCTTGATGGTCTCGTTGCTGCTCATCTCCATGCCGATGATCGGCTCGAGATCCGATTTCTGGAACATGCCCTCCATCAGCGTCCGCGTGCCCGAGCCGGGCTCGCGGGTGAGGAAGGTCTCGTGCACGAGGTCGGTCAGGCTGAGGCCGGAATCCTTTTCCAGCCAGTGACCCTTGCGCGCGACGATGATGTGCGGGTTGCGTCCGAGCTGGCGGACGTCGACGGTGACGTCGGCCGGTGGCCGACCCATCACCGCGAAGTCGAGGTCGTAGCCGTGCATGGCCTCGCGGATCTCCTCGCGATTGCCGATGGTGAGCTTGATCTCGATCTTGGGGTAGCGCTTGGAGAACGCCGCGATCGCATGCGGCACGAAATATTTCGCGGTCGAGACCGCGCCGAGATGCACAGTGCCGCCGGTCCGCCCCGCGAGCAGGTCGAGCGCGCCCTGGCAATCCGTGATCGCGGCTTCGACCCGTTCGGCCAGCGCCAGCACCTCCCTGCCGGCTTCCGTCAGCAGCATGCCGTCGCCGGTCCGCTGCACCAGGGGCAAGCCGGCGAGGTCCTGCAACTGCCGCAGCTGCTGGGTCACGGCCGGCTGGGTCAGCCCGAGATGGCTGGAGGCCGCCGTCACGCTGCCCTTGGCCGAGAGCGCCGCGAGCGAGCGCAGCTGCCGGATCGTCAGATGCCGGAGCTGGGCCGCTGCATGGCTGGCGCCATTATAAGAAAATTCTTTGAGAGCCATTATGAATAGAAATTTTCCTTATTAAGCCGCCCCTGTCAATCTCCTGATGCCGGCACTGACCGCGACCTGCCTCCACCGGGGAGGGAATGGGTGCGGCACCGGCAAAGGGGATGGACGCAGATGACCGGGCAACTCAGGCTGGACGACCACCTTCAACGGTATTGCGAGACCGCGCCGCATGCGTTGGCAGTGGCGGCCGCGGTCGATGCCATCGCGGCCGCGGCCATCGAGATTGCCGATCTCATCGCCAGCGGCGATCTCGCCGACGCCTCGGGCCTGACCACCGGGCGCAACAGTGACGGCGATCTCCAGCGCGATCTCGACGTCCAGGCGGACGCGATCCTGCGCCGCTGCCTCAGCCGGCTGCCGATCGCCGCGCTGGCGTCGGAGGAGATGCGCGAGGCCCAGATCGTCGATCGTCAGGGGCGCATCTGCATCGCGATCGATCCGCTCGATGGTTCCTCCAACATCGACATCAACATGACCGTCGGCACGATCTTCTCGATCCTGCCGGCACCTGACGATCTCTCACTGGTCTTCCATCAGCGCGGCTCGGCGCAGCTCGCAGCGGGCTTCGTCACCTACGGCCCGCAGACCTCGCTGGTGCTGACGCTCGGCGACGGCGTCGACATCTTCACGCTCGACCGCAACGCGGGCTGCTTCCGCCTCGCGCGCAGCGCCGTGCAGATCGTCGAAGCCTGCGAGGAGTTCGCGATCAACGCCTCGAACCGCCGGCACTGGGACCCGCCGGTGCGCGCCTTCATCGACGAATGCCTCGCCGGTGTCGAAGGGCCGGCCAACCATGACTTCAACATGCGCTGGATCGGCTCGCTGGTCGCGGAGGCCTATCGCATTCTCACCCGCGGCGGCGTATTCCTCTATCCATCCGATGCGCGGCCCGGCTACGGCGACGGCCGCCTGCGCCTCGTCTACGAAGCGCACCCGGTGGCGATGATTATCGAGCAGGCCGGCGGCTCGGCCTCGACCGGGCGCGAGCGCATCCTTGAGCTGTCAGCGCAGAGCCTGCACCAGCGCGTGCCGTTGATCATGGGTTCAACCAACGAGGTGCGGCGCGTCGAGGAGCTGCATTGCGATCCACTGCTGGTCGCCAGCGTTTCAGCGCCGCTGTTCGCGCGGCGCGGATTCTTCCGGCTCTGAGCGAGGCGTCCCATGTCCAGGAAGCATCCGATCATCTCGATCACCGGCTCCTCCGGCGCCGGCACCACCTCGGTCAAGAAGACCTTCGAGCAGATCTTCTTCCGCGAGAAGGTCAACGCCGCCTACATCGAGGGCGACGCCTTTCATCGCTACGATCGCGCCGAGATGCGTGCGCAGATGGCGAAGGAGGCCGAGCGCGGCAACAAGCATTTTAGCCATTTCAGCCCCGAGACCAATTTGTTCGAGGAGCTGGAGCGCGCCTTCCGCGACTACGGCGAGACCGGCACCGCGGTGACGCGCCACTACGTCCACGATGCCGAGGAATCGGCGCTGCATGGCGCCGCCCCCGGCACCTTCACCGACTGGAAGCAGCTGCCGGAGAACTCCGACCTGCTGTTCTACGAGGGCCTGCACGGCGCCGTGGTCACCGACAAGGTAAACGTCGCGCGCTATGCCGACCTCAAGATCGGCGTCGTGCCCGTCATCAATCTGGAATGGATCCAGAAGCTGCACCGCGACCGCAGCGCGCGCGGCTATTCGACCGAGGCCGTCACCGACACCATCCTGCGGCGGATGCCCGACTACATCCACTACATCTGCCCGCAATTCACCGAGACCGACATCAACTTCCAGCGCGTGCCGACGGTGGACACGTCCAATCCGTTCATCGCGCGCTGGATTCCGACGCCGGACGAATCGATGGTGGTGATCCGCTTCAAGAATCCGCGCGGTATCGACTTCCCCTATCTGCTCTCGATGCTACCGCAGAGCTGGATGTCCCGCGCCAATTCGATCGTGTGCCCGGGTGCGAAGCTGGACCTTGCGATGCAGCTGATCCTGACTCCGCTGATCATGCAGCTGATCGAGCGCAAGCGCAGCCTGAAGTGAACAGGGAGAGACTCCGATGAACATCTCCGTCCATGCCGAAGCCGACCTCAATGCGGTCACGCACAACGATCTCGCCAATGCCGTCCGCTTCCTTGCGGTCGACGCCATCGAGGCAGCGCAGTCCGGCCATCCTGGCCTGCCCATGGGCATGGCTGATGTCGCGACCGTGCTGTTCTCGCGCTTCCTGAAGTTCGACTCGGCGCATCCGAACTGGCCGGACCGCGACCGCTTCGTGCTGTCGGCGGGGCACGGCTCGATGCTGCTCTATGCGCTGCTGCATCTCACCGGCGGCGACGTCAGCCTCGACGACATCAAGGCCTTCAGGCAGTGGGGCTCGAAGACGCCGGGCCATCCCGAATATGGGCACACGCCTGGTGTCGAGACCACGACAGGACCACTGGGGCAGGGGATCGCGACCGCGGTCGGCATGGCGCTCGCCGAGCGCATGGCGAATGCGCGGCATGGCGACGGGCTCGTCGATCACTTCACGTATGTGATCGCGGGCGATGGCTGCCTGATGGAAGGCATCAGCCAGGAGGCGATCTCGCTGGCCGGCCATCTCGGGCTCGGCCGGTTGATCGTGCTGTTCGACGACAACGGCATCTCCATCGACGGGCCGACCTCGCTCGCGACGTCGGACGACCAGCTCGCGCGCTTCGCTGCCTCCGGCTGGTCGGTCCGCCGCGTCGACGGGCATGATCCCGAAGCGGTGGCGCAGGCGATAGCGGAGGAGCGGGAGACCGCAAAGCCGTCGCTGATCGCCTGTCGCACCATCATCGGCTATGGCGCGCCTGATAGGCAGGGCACGGAGAAGGCGCATGGCGCGCCGCTCGGCACCGAGCAGACGGCGGCGGCGCGCCGGAATCTCGGCTGGGACTATCAGCCGTTCGTCGTGCCGATTCCGGTGCTCAAGGCGTGGCGGATGATCGGGCAGCGCGGGCAAGTCGACCGCCTCGCCTGGCTCGATCGTTACGAACGCGCGACGCCCGAGCAGCGTAATCTGTTCGTCGAGGGCAAGGCCGTGGCTCTGCCCGCTGCCTATGCGCTGGCCGCGGCGAAATTGCGCGAGCGCTTTGCCAGCGAGCGGCCGAAGCTGGCGACGCGGCAGGCCTCGGAACAGGTGCTCGAGGGAATCGCAGGAGCAATTCCCGGCCTGGTCGGCGGCTCCGCGGACCTCACCCATTCGAACCTGACGCATGCCAAGGCGCAGGCGCCGGTCAAGAGCGGTGCGTTCGCCGGCGACTACATCCACTATGGCATCCGTGAGCACGGCATGGCCGCCGCGATGAACGGGCTTGCGCTGCATGGCGGCTTCATCCCCTACGGCGGTACGTTCCTCGCGTTCTCCGACTACAGCCGGCCCGCGATCCGGCTTGCGGCCCTGATGCGGCTGCGCGTCATCCACGTGATGACGCACGATTCGATCGGCCTCGGCGAGGACGGACCGACACATCAACCGGTCGAGCATCTCGCGGCGCTGCGCGTGATTCCGAACCTGCTCGTGTTCCGCCCCGCCGATGCCGTGGAGACGCTGGAGGCCTGGGATTGCGCGCTCGCGGCGGAGCATCGACCCTCAGTGCTATGCCTGTCGCGTCAGGCCTTGCCGACATTCCGCAGCGATGTGCGCGGCAGAAACCGCGTCGCGAACGGAGCCTATCTCGTCGTCTCGCCGGATGGCGGTCGCGACGTGACGCTCATCGCAACCGGCTCGGAAGTCTCGATTGCCCTGGAAGCCGCGCGCCTGCTCGCGACCGAGCACGTTCGCGCCGCCGTGGTCTCAGCGCCGTGTTTCGCACTGTTCGAGGAGCAGCCGGATGATTACCGCGCCGCCGTGCTCGGCACCGCGCCGCGTGTTGGTGTCGAGGCCGCTGTCGCCGGCGACTGGCATCGCTGGATTGGCGCCGACGGCGAATTCGTCGGCATGCGCGGCTTCGGCGCCTCGGCGCCGGCGCCGGTGTTGTACCGCGAATTCGGCATCACGCCGCAAAGCATTGCGGCAGCCGCCCGCCGGGCGATCGCCCGCAAGAGCCAATAGGAGGACGACCCTTGGCCCGTATCACCCTTCGCCAATTGCTCGATCACGCTGCCAGCCACGGTTACGCCGTGCCGGCGTTCAACATCAACAACATGGAGCAGGGCATCGCGATCATGCAGGCGGCGGCTGCGGTCGATGCGCCGGTCATCATCCAGGCCTCGCGCGGCGCGCGCAGCTATGCCGGCGATCTCATGCTCTCGCACATGATCGACGCGCTGGAGCGGACCTATCCCGACATTCCGCTCTGCATGCACCAGGACCACGGCAATGACGAGGCGACCTGCGCTTCCGCCATCGCCCATGGCTTCACCTCGGTGATGATGGACGGCTCGCTCAAGGCCGACGCCAAGACCGCGGCCGACTATGACTACAACGTCGCCATCACGCGCCGCGTCGTCGATCTCGCCCATTGGGTCGGCGCTTCCGTCGAAGGCGAGCTCGGCGTGCTCGGCTCGCTCGAGCACGGCGGCGGCGAACAGGAGGATGGCCACGGCGTCGAAGGCAAGGTCAGTCACGACCAGCTCTTGACCGATCCGGATCAGGCCGTTGACTTCGTTCGCGCCACCAAGGTCGATGCGCTCGCCATCGCGATGGGCACCTCGCACGGTGCCTACAAGTTCAGCCGCAAGCCGGATGGCGATATCTTGGCGATGCGGGTGGTCGAGGAGATCCACCGCCGGCTGCCGAACACGCATCTGGTCATGCACGGCTCCTCCTCGGTGCCGCAGCCGCTGCAGGACATGTTCAACCAGTTCGGCGGCGAGATGCCGCAGACCTGGGGCGTGCCGGTCGAGGAGATCGTTCGCGGCATCCGCAGCGGCGTGCGCAAGGTCAATATCGACACCGATTGCCGGCTGGCGATGACCGCGGTGTTCCGGAAGGTGGCGGCGGAAGCGCGCTCCGAGTTCGATCCGCGCAAGTTCCTGAAGCCGGCGATGGACGCAATGCGCGAATTGTGCCGCGAGCGGTTCGAGCAGTTCGGCACCGCAGGCCACGCCAGCAAGATCAAGGTCATTCCGATGAGCGAGATGGCACGGCGCTATCGCGTCGGGGAGCTCGACCCGCGCATCGACGCCCGCGAGCCCGTGGCGGCCTAGTCGATCAGAGAAAGCAGATAAGAGAGCAGGAGAGAGACATGAACGCACATGCAGGCACGGTCCGCGGCAAAGAGCGCTATCGCTCCGGCGTGATGGAATACAAGCGCATGGGCTATTGGGAGCCCGACTACACGCCGAAGGACACCGACGTCATCGCGCTGTTCCGCGTCACGCCGCAGGACGGCGTCGACCCGATCGAGGCCTCAGCTGCTGTGGCAGGCGAATCCTCGACCGCGACCTGGACCGTGGTGTGGACCGATCGCCTGACCGCGGCCGAGAAATATCGCGCCAAGTGCTATCGCGTCGATCCCGTTCCGGGCTCGCCCGGCTCGTACTTTGCCTACATCGCCTATGATCTCGACCTGTTCGAGCCGGGCTCGATCGCCAACCTCTCGGCCTCGATCATCGGCAACGTGTTCGGCTTCAAGCCGCTGAAGGCATTGCGGCTCGAGGACATGCGCTTTCCCGTGGCCTATGTGAAGACCTTCCAGGGGCCGGCAACCGGCATCGTCGTGGAGCGCGAGCGGCTCGACAAGTTCGGCCGGCCGCTGCTCGGCGCGACCGTGAAGCCGAAGCTCGGTCTGTCCGGCCGCAATTACGGCCGCGTGGTCTATGAGGCGCTGAAGGGCGGGCTCGACTTCACCAAGGACGACGAGAACATCAACTCGCAGCCCTTCATGCATTGGCGCGACCGCTTTCTCTACTGCATGGAGGCGGTGAACCGCGCGCAGGCCGCCTCCGGCGAGGTGAAGGGCACCTACCTGAACATCACCGCGGGCACGATGGAGGACATGTACGAGCGCGCCGAGTTCGCAAAAGAACTCGGCTCGGTCATCGTGATGATCGACCTCGTGGTCGGCTACACCGCGATCCAGTCCATGGCCAAGTGGGCGCGCCGCAACGACATGATCCTGCATCTGCATCGCGCCGGCCATTCCACCTATACCCGGCAGAAGAGCCACGGCGTGTCGTTCCGCGTCATCGCCAAATGGATGCGGCTCGCGGGCGTCGACCACATCCATGCGGGCACGGTGGTCGGCAAGCTCGAAGGCGATCCCAACACCACGCGCGGCTACTACGACGTCTGCCGCGAGGACTTCAACCCGGCCAAGCTCGAGCATGGCCTGTTCTTCGACCAGTCCTGGGCCAGCCTGAACAAGATGATGCCGGTCGCCTCCGGCGGCATCCATGCCGGGCAGATGCACCAGCTGCTCGACCTGTTAGGCGAGGACGTCGTGCTGCAGTTCGGCGGTGGCACCATCGGCCATCCCATGGGCATTGCGGCCGGTGCGACCGCCAACCGCGTGGCGCTGGAAGCGATGATCCTCGCCCGCAATGAGGGCCGCGACTATGTCCACGAGGGGCCGGAGATCCTGGCCAAGGCGGCCCAGTCCTGCACGCCGCTGAAGGCTGCGCTCGAGGTCTGGAAGGACGTCACCTTCAACTATCAATCCACCGACACGCCGGACTTCGTGCCGACGGCGCTGGAAACCGTCTGAGGAGATTGACATGAAGCTGACCCAGGGTTGTTTCTCATACCTGCCCGATTTGACCGACGACCAGATCTACAGCCAGGTGCAGTACTGTCTCGCCAATGGCTGGGCGGTGAACATCGAGTTCACCGAGGATCCGCATCCCCGCAACACCTATTGGGAGATGTGGGGCCTGCCGATGTTCGACCTCCAGGACGCTGCCGGCGTGATGATGGAGCTCGCCGAATGCCGCAGGGTCTATCGCGATCGCTACATCCGGATCAGCGGCTTCGATTCCAGTCATGGCTGGGAATCGGTCCGGATCTCATTCCTCGTCAACCGGCCGCCGCGAGAGGCGGAGTTCGAACTGGTGCGACAGGAGATCGGCGGCCGCGCGATCCGTTACACCACTGTGCGCCGGCAGGCCGCGCACGCGTCGACTTAACTATCCGCTTCCGCGCGGAGCTCTCCCTGCTCCGCATCCTTGGCGGACCAACTGCTTCGCCGCCTCCCACGCGGCGAAGCCCTTTTTTTTCGAGGCTCCGATGCTCGATGTGCCCCACGCAACGACGACCGAACACAACGAGACCCATTTCGATCTTCGCAAGGAGGCCGAAGCGGCCGGGATCACCGACACGCTGCAGCAGCTCGAGCAGGAGCTGGTCGGTTTGAAGCCGGTGAAGAGCCGCGTGCGCCAGATCGCCTCGCTGCTGTTGATTGAACGTATCCGGCAGCGTGCTGGATTGGCCTCCGCACCGCCGACGCTGCACATGTCCTTCACCGGTAACCCCGGAACGGGAAAGACCACCGTCGCGCTGCGCATGGCCAAGATCCTGCACGGGCTCGGCTTCGTGCGGCGCGGACAGGTGATCTCGGTGACGCGGGACGATCTCGTCGGCCAGTATATCGGCCACACCGCGCCGAAGACCAAAGAGATCCTGAAGAAAGCGATGGGCGGCGTGCTGTTCATCGACGAGGCTTATTACCTGCATCGTCCCGACAACGAGCGCGACTACGGCCAGGAATCGATCGAGATCCTGCTCCAGGTGATGGAGAACCAGCGCGAGGACCTGGTCGTGATCCTCGCCGGCTATGGCGAGCGGATGACGAGCTTCTTCGCCTCCAATCCCGGCTTCCGCTCGCGCATCGCCCACCACATCGAATTTCCTGACTATGCAGAGGCCGAGCTGCTCGTCATCGCCGAGCTGATGCTGAAGGAGCGCGGCTACCGCTTCTCGGCTGCGGCGCGCGAGGCGTTCGAGAAATACATCGCGCTACGCCGGACCCAGCCGTTCTTCTCCAACGCGCGCTCGATCCGCAACGCCGTCGACCGCATCCGCCTGCGGCAGGCCGATCGGCTTGTGTCGGATCTCGATCGCATGCTCGATGTCGCCGACCTCGAAACCATCGACGCCATGGACGTCCTCACGAGCCGCGTGTTCAGCGGCAGTGCGGATGCACGGAGTGCGGTGCCATGACGAAGGAGATCATGATTGCTCCATCGATCCTCGCGGCGGATTTCGCGCGCCTCGGCGAAGAGGTCGCGGCGATCGATGCCGCTGGGGCCGACTGGGTCCATTGCGACGTCATGGACGGACACTTCGTGCCGAACATCAGCTTCGGTGCCGACGTCATCAAGGCGATCCGCCCCTATACGAAGAAGCCGTTCGACGTGCATTTGATGATCGCGCCGACCGATCCCTATCTCGAGGCGTTCGCAAAGGCCGGAGCCGACATCATCACGGTGCACGCCGAAGCGGGTGCGCATCTCGACCGCTCGCTCCAGGCGATCCGCTCGCTCGGCAGCAAGGCTGGCGTCAGCCTTTGTCCGTCGACGCCGGAAGCGGTGATCGAGTATGTGCTCGATCGTATCGATCTCGTGCTGGTGATGACGGTCAATCCGGGCTTTGGCGGCCAATCCTTCATCGCATCGCAGATCGAGAAGATCAGGCGGATCAGGACCATGATCGGCGAGCGGCCGATCCGGCTCGAAGTCGATGGCGGTGTCACGCGCGACAATGCGGCGGCCGTGGCTGCAGCGGGCGCCGACACGCTGGTCGCCGGCTCCGCCGTGTTTCGCGGCAAGAGCGCTTCCGAATACGCCGCCAATATCGCGGCTATTCGCATCGCCGCCGAGACGGGCCGGGCTCAGAAGCTGCAACATAATTCCGCGCCCCCGAAGTGGGCCGGAGAAAGTGCGCTCATCCGGTAGATTGCGGATCAGCTGCGGACCGCTGCTGTGATCCCGGTGTGCCAAGGCGCGCCACTTTTTCCGGATTTCTACGGAGGATGCCATCCAAATCGACCGGCTCATTCAGGCCGGGTAACCAACGCACCTGAGACGGAGAATCGATTAACGACCGCGCAACGCTAAGCGTCTCAATCTGTGGTTTAGGAACGCTATGAGAGCGCGGATGCGGAACGACGGTCATCGCGGGCATGAAGCCCGCACGCGGCGCCAAGCGATGGCATGAACATGCATCGGTTGTTCGCCGAGCAGCTCCGCTGCGCCACCGATGTCACCGGACAGGTCGATCTCGTCAAGCTGGGCGAGTTCGTCAGCGCGGTCTACGAGGCCGGTGATCGCGACCGTCAGCGGATGATCGAAGTACGCTCGCAAACGCGCGACGAGGTCGAGCAGAATCTGCTGCGGACCCGCGAATTCCTCGATACCATCGAAAACATCCCGATTGCCGTCTTCGCGAAATGTGCAAAGGATTCGCGCTACATCCTGCTCAACCGCGCCGGCGAAGACTATTACGGCATGCCCCGCGAACAGATGCTGGGCGAACGCCCGAACAGATCTTCCCGGCCGACGTGGCCCGCATGGTTCACGAGCAGGATAGACGCGTCGTGACCAGCGGCATGCCGATGCTTCTCGAGGAGGCATCAAAGGCCGCGACCGGGTCGTCAATTCACGGAAAATGCTGATCACAGATGGCAACGGGGATCCGCAATATCTGGTCGGCGTGATCGAGGACGTCACGGAGCGTGTCACCACCCGGCAGCGGATCAGCCATCTTGCGCAGCATGATGTGCTCACGGACCTGCCGAACCGCAGCGCCTTCAACGCGGCGCTCGACGAACGGCTGGAACGGGCGCAGGAGGCGTCGACCAGCTTCGCCGTGCTGAGCCTCGATCTCGACCGCTTCAAGGAGGTCAACGACGTGTTCGGTCACCCTGTCGGCGACATGCTGATGCGGGCGGCGGCTGACCGGCTTGCGGCGGAAGCCGAAGGCGCGTTCGTTGCGCGGATCGGCGGCGACGAGTTCATGATCCTGATGCCCGACGATGCCGGCCGTGAGGATGTTCTGGCGCTGGCCGAACGCCTGGTCGAGACGACCGGCAAGGAGCTCGAGGTCGACGACTATCTCTCCCACGTAGGTCTCAGCGTCGGCATCGCGTTCTATCCGGACGATGGCGTGAACGCGGCGACGCTGCTCGCCAACGCCGACTCGGCTCTCTACCGCGCCAAGCGCGAGGGCAGGAGCCGGGGCCGCTGCTTCGAAACCGAGATGGACCAGGAGCTGCGCGACCGCAGGCTGTTGCAGCACGACCTGCGGCAGGCGCTCGAGCAGAACCAGCTCCTCGTCTATTTCCAGCCGCAGGCGCGGGTGGATGGCGAGTCATTGGCTTCGAAGCGCTGCTGCGTTGGAACCATCCGACGCGCGGCTTTGTGCCGCCGGACCAATTCATTCCGCTGGCGGAAGAGAACGGGCTGATCGTCGAGATCGGCGAATGGGTGCTGCGTGAGGCGTGCCGCGAGGCGGCATCCTGGCCGCGGCCGCTGCAGGTCGCCGTCAATCTGTCGCCGATCCAGTTCCAGGCCGGCGATCTCGAGTGTTCGATCCACCAGATCCTGTTGGAGACGGGGCTGACGCCGACGCGGCTCGAGGTCGAGATCACCGAGGGCATGCTGATCGGCGATTTCACCCGCGCGCTCAATTTGCTGCGGCGGCTGAAGGCGCTCGGCATCCGCATCGCCATGGACGATTTCGGCACCGGCTATTCCTCGCTGTCCTATCTGCAGTCGTTCCCGTTCGACAAGATCAAGATCGACCGCAATTTCATCTCCAACCTGGGGGCAACGCCGCAATCGGCCGAGATTGTCCGCGCCGTCCTGAGCCTGGCGCACGCGCTGAAGATCCCGGTCATTGCCGAGGGAGTGGAGACGGAAGCCCAGCGTGCTTTTCTGGCGCGCGAGGCCTGCGAGGAGATGCAAGGCTATCTCGTCGGCCGGCCCGACCTGATCGAACGCTATCTCGACCTGGTCGGTGTCGCCGTGGAGCGCCGCCTCTACGCCTAGCGTTCGGCACCAAGCGGACGTTTGGAACTAAAATCCTTTACCGGCGCTTCTCGAAAAATTAACTTGGTTCAGGCGCGTTGTGCCCGCAGCAAATGTTTTGCATAAACGCCATCGGCCTGACGCAAATCAGGGCAATAAGCCGGTGAACGCGAGGGAGGGTCTCATGGAGAACGTGCGTCGCTACCGGGCGCTGGCGTCCCTCTGCCGTCAGCAGGCGGCCTACCGGCCGCTCCAGAACTGGGAACTCCTCGGCCAGGCCGAACATTTCGAATATCTCGCCGAAATCGAGCTCAAGGCGCATTTCGACGCATGCAATGTGCATCGCGACAAGGACGCCGCCGGGCCGTCGACATGGGAGCCGCCTGTCGCGGCGTGACGGCGCTAGGCGGGCTCATCAATGGGACATCAGCGTCGGGGCCGTCATGGCTTCCAGCATGGCGCGGGTGACGCCCCCGAGAACGCGCTCCTGCAACCGCGAATGGCCGTAGCCGCCCATCACCAGGAGATCCAGACTCTCGTCGGCCGCCAGCGACAGGATCGTCGGCTGAATGTCGGCGCGCGTGGCGGTCAGGCTGACTGTGCGGGTCGACAATCCGCGCCGGCCGAGATGTCTGGCCAGACCGCTCGCTGAAGCTTCACCGGCGCCGGCCTCAGTCTCGTTGACGCTGATGATCACGATCTCGGCGGAGCGCGCCAGGAACGGGGCTGCGTCGCGCATGGCGCGGGCGGCAACGCGGCTGCCGTCCCAGCAGATGCCGATCCGGTTCGCCTTGAAGGCTCCGCGAAACGTGTAGGGCAGGAACAGTACCGGGCCGCCCGCCTGGAACAGGATCTCGCTGGGCACGTCGTTGTCGAACGAGCCCTGCGCCGGATCGGGCTGGAGCACGATGCTGAGATCGTGCAGCCGTGCCATTTCGCCGAGCGAGCCGGCGGCATCTGCCGGGATCGCGCCGAGTGCGTGGCAGGTATAGGAGATGCCGGCGTTCGCCGCCTCGCTCTTGAATACCGCGAGCGCAGCCTCGGCCCGCTCCACGGCACGCTCGCGTTCCAGCTCGAACACGGCCGCCACCGCCGCGCCGCCTTCCATGACGTAAGCCACACTGGTGGCGACATAGCCGATCGCGACGGCGTCGAGATGCGCGTTGAGGTTCGCCGCGAGCGAGATCGAGCCGTCGATCGCGGGACGCATGGGACGTTCGGTGGGAATGTGGACGAGAATGTCTTTGTACATGGCGTGCCTCCGGTGGACCTCATCCGAGGAGCGCAGTTTTTCACTGCGCAAGAGAGACGTGTTGAGCTGCATCAAACGTCCGGATTGCCTGCTGCGTCCGCTCAACCGTTCTTTGCCGAGATTTAATCGGACGGACGGGACGCCGTAAGGTGGCAGCGACCATGCTGCGGGCAAGGCGACACCTGCTCAACATGGACATTTCGACATGAACGATCGCGTCAATTCCGACATCACCACGTCTCGCAAGATCTTGCGGCCGCGCCGGCTCGCGCTGCTCGGCACCGTGGCCGCGCTGGGCGTGGCTGCCCTGGCCATTGCGCCGGGCACCTCGCCGTACGGCATCAACGCCCTGATTGCGCCGGCTCAGGCCGCCGAAGCCGCGGCGACGCCGCCCGGCTTCGGCGATCTCGTCAGCAGGGTCAAACCCGCAGTGATCTCGGTGCGGGTCAGAATCGATCAGGACAACGACAAGAACGCGATGCTGCAGCAGAACCGGATGGATTCGGACGAGGACACGCCGTTCGACCAGTTCTCGCGGCAGTTCGGCTTTCGCTTCCCTGGCGGCGCGAACGGCATGCCGCGCCAGCGCCACCAGATGATCACGGGCGAAGGCTCCGGCTTCTTCATCTCCGCCGACGGCTATGCCGTGACCAACAATCACGTCGTCGATCACGCCGAGTCCGTGCAGGTGACGATGGACGACGGTACGACCTACACCGCGAAGGTCGTCGGCACCGATCCCAAGACCGATCTCGCGCTGATCAAGGTCGACGGCAAGAAGGACTTTCCGTTCGTCAAATTCTCCGACCAGAAGCCGCGCATCGGCGACTGGGTGGTCGCGGTCGGCAATCCCTTCGGTCTTGGCGGCACCGTGACCGCCGGCATCGTCTCGGCCAGCGGCCGGGACATCGGCAACGGTCCCTATGACGACTTCATCCAGATCGACGCGCCGATCAACAAGGGCAATTCCGGCGGCCCGGCCTTCGACATGAACGGCAACGTGATCGGCGTGAACACTGCGATCTTCTCGCCCTCAGGCGGCTCGGTCGGCATCGGCTTCGATATCCCGGCCTCGACCGCCAAGCTCGTCGTCGCGCAATTGAAGGACAAGGGCGCGGTTACCCGGGGCTGGCTCGGCGTGCAGGTGCAGCCGGTGACGTCGGATATCGCCGACAGCCTCGGCCTCAAGGAGGCACGCGGCGCGATCGTCGACAATCCGCAGGAGGGCAGCCCGGCGGCGAAGGCCGGCATCGAGGCGGGGGATGTCATCACCGCCGTCAACGGCACCGCGATCAAGGACTCCCGCGACCTCGCCCGCACCATCGCCGGCTTGGCGCCGGGCACGTCCGTGAAGCTCGATGTCTTCCGCAAGGGCGACAGCAAGACGGTGACCCTGGCGCTCGGCGAACTGCCGAACGAGCGGCAGGCCAAGGGTGGCAGTGCCGACGAGGGCAGGGGACAGCCGGGTGCCGGCACGCCGCGCCTCGGCCTCAGCCTGGCGCCCGCCGGTGACGTCCAGGGCGCAGGCCAGAACGGCGTCGTCGTCACCGAGGTTGATCCGCAAGGCCCGGCCGCGCAACGCGGCATCCGGACCGGCGACGTCATCCTCAATGTCGGCGGCAAGGCTGTCAGCAATGTCGGCGAGGTGCGCTCCGAGCTGGCGCAGGCCAAATCGTCGGGCAAGCGCAGCGTGCTGCTTCAGGTCAGAAGCGCGGAGGCCACCCGCTTCGTCGCGGTGCCACTCGGGTAACGCGAACCTCGACCGCTACAGGTCTAGAAAGGCGGCCTTCGGGCCGCCTTTCGCACACGCATTCAAGCTCGCACCAGGCCCGATAACATTCTCGTTAACGGCAGGGATGGTGACCCGGTGCGTCCGAAAAAGCCGTGTTCGCTGATCACACTCGCAAGGCGCCTCGGTGCTCTGCGGCAACGTCGCCGCCGAAAGGGGTTGCAAGCGTGGAACTTCGAGCCTCCCCGCGCTTTGTGGAACTCGCCGGTGGTTCACATGTGATCGGTGCCGATATGGATCGATTGAAGCTCTCGCTCAGGAGTGCGCTGCTGGTGGCGGCATTGGTGCTCTCCGGCGGAAACGCGCTCGGGCGCGACGACGGCCGCTACGCGAATTCCCCTCTGAAGCCATGGTTCGACAGTTTGCGCAGCCATCTCGGTCCGTGCTGCTCGGATGCGGACGGCTTCGCCGTCGCCGATCCCGACTGGGAGTCGCACAACGGGCGCTACCGTGTCCGCCTCGACGGGCAGTGGATCGATGTGCCGGATGAGGCCGTCATCACCGAGCCCAACCGGGCTGGCCGCACGATGGTGTGGCCGGTCAAGACTGCGTTCGGGATTTCGATCCGCTGCTTCATGCCGGGGAGCATGATCTGAGGCGGGTCAGCGCGACCGCTTGGATTTGCGCTTCGATGATTTCTTGTTCGACGATTTCTTGGACGACGTCCTCGACGATTTCTTGGACGTCTTCTTTGCGCTCTTACGCTTCGAAGCCTTCTTCGGGACCTTCTTGCCCTTCTTGCGTGCCTTCGACAGTCCGATCGCGATTGCCTGCTTGCGGCTCTTGACGCGGCCGCCGCGCCCCCCACGGCCGCTC
The DNA here is from genome assembly GCF_016031655.1 of Bradyrhizobium glycinis. GTDB lineage: Bacteria > Pseudomonadota > Alphaproteobacteria > Rhizobiales > Xanthobacteraceae > Bradyrhizobium > Bradyrhizobium glycinis. The sequence continues at coordinate 431,750 of NZ_JACCHQ010000002.1, read as the reverse complement.
TTCGCGGTGCCCTTCTTGTAACGCCGCATCTCACTGGCGACATCGCTGCCCGAGCTGCGTGAGTAGCGGCGCTTCTTTGCCTTGCGTGCCATGCATGTTCTCCCTCGGAAGAGGAGAACCATTCGGCACAGCCATGGTTCCGGGAGCGTGGACGCGCGGAGATTAGAAGGAATTTGCCAGCTCGATTTCGGCTTCCAGCGCCTGGATGCGTCGGGCCGCCTCGCTGAAGGACAGATCCCGCGCATATTGGCCGGGCTGATAGGCCTCTTCGCTGAGCCGCTTCAGCTTGAGACCTTGGGCCCGCGTCATCTGCTCGCTCAGGAAAAATTTGGCGTCGTATTTACCTTGAACCTGCATCTGGCGTCTCCATCCTGAAATCGTGACTTGACTATATGTTCTTATTTTGTTCTAACAAGGCATGGACAACCGAATTAATGAAATTCGACGTAAAATCAGAGCCTTGAGGCTTGAGATGGCCGACGTCGAGGCGTCGGTGCGCGACCTCGTCGAGCGCGACCGCGACTGCACGGAAAGGGCCCTGGCGCAGATGGACCTGCGCCGGAAAATCAACCTCTTGATTGCCGAATGGAAGGCGGCCGGCGGCAGCGACGTTCTGCCTAACGTCCGCGACCGGGTGCGCCTTCGCGCCGTGAAGACGGGCGGCGGCAATCCCGCGCGCGCAGCCGAGCGCCGCTGATGGTTGGCGCCGGATACTGAAGGCCAAGTACCGAACCCAAAGACGGAAGACAAAGGGCCCCGCAATTGCGGGCCCTTCATGATTCCAGGTGCGCCTATTTGGTGTTGGTCATGCCGCCCTTGTTCGTCATGGTGCCGCCCTGATCGGAGCCGGGGCCGGCGCCCCTTGGCCGGACGGATCCTGAGTTAAATTGACGCAGGCAGCAAACCGCACGTCGCGGCAGGAGTTCCCAGCGAAGCATCTTCCGTGCGTCACGCACGCTTCAAGTTTGCTTGTCCTCGGCCAGGATGAACACGGCGCCGGTGAGCGTCGCGCCGATCGCGAAGGTCGTCACCAAGGTGACGGCGAAGACCATCGCGGCCTGGCTTCCGCCATTGTTCAGCAGGTTGGCGACGGCTGGATTGGACAGGACGAGTGTGAGGCTGAAAGTGAGGCCGAGCGCTGCGCCCATCATTGCATGCGTCATCAGCTTGATAAGGCCGCTCGCAGAGATCAGCTCAGACGACTTCTTGGTGCGCATGGGACGGCATCCCGAATTGTCACGCCAACGCGCATGTGATCTCCGGGTTCCGTTCCGCTGAAGGAATTGTTACCGCCCGTTTCATCCGGCGTTCATGCCGGGCTTGCCAAGATGGGCGCCAGCAAAACGGGAACATCGATATGGGTAAGGTCGTCTTTCTTTACCGCTCGCTAGCCTATCGCAACGCGGCCGCGGACATCCTGCGCAAGGCGCGCAAGCTTCCGCTTGGCGCGGAGCGGAGCGCGGCTCGCCGCTACGCCCGGGCGCTGCGCGATCTCGCCCAAACGGAAGCCTGGCTCGAAGGGCGAGTGGCGCGCGATCCACGCACGGCTCAGCGCATGACCGGCGCAGCGTCCGGTTAACCGGATGCGCGTTGCAATTCGGCAGAGCCGGCGGTGTCGAACTTGCCAGGTGCAGCCGTCGCGGTCTTGCTTGTCAACGGCACCTCCAGACGGCACAGCAGGCCCTCGGCGCGCCAATCGAACTGCGCCTGTCCGCCAAGCTGGGACTCGATGCTCGCAAGCAGGCTTCGTGTGCCGAAGCCGCGCGATTTCGGAGTCTTGACCAGGGGACCGCCGGATTCCTCCCAGCTCAGCGTGAGCAGCTCCTCGTCGACCTGCCAATCGATCGCGAGCCGCCCCGATCGAGTGGATAGCGCGCCGTACTTTGCCGAGTTGGTGAAGAGCTCGTGCAGTGCGAGCGCCAACGTCTGGGCCGTCGCCGGCAGCAGCTGAACTTCGGGCCCTGCCAATTTGATCTGGTCGCCCAGAGAATAGGGCGCAAGCTCCTCGTCGATCAGCCTGGAGAGCTCGGCGCCTTGCCAGCTCGACAGCGACAGGATGGTGTGCACGCGCGCCAGCGCATTGATGCGACCCTCGACGGCGTTGACATAGGCCTTGACCTCGTCGGCCCTGGTGAGGCGCACGATCGACTGCGCCAGCGCCAGCGCGTTCTTCGCGCGATGATCGACTTCCCGCGCCAGCAGGTTCTGCCGCTCCTCGGCACGCTTGCGCTCGGTGATGTCGACGGTAACGCCGCTGACGCGCACCACGCGACCGCTCTCGTCCGTGGTCGCGGCCGCCGTGCCGACGCACCAGCGCACCTCGCCGTCGGGCCGCATGATGCGGAACTCCGTCTCGTAGGCGCGCGTGCCCTTGTTGAACTCGGCGATCGCCTTGCGCAACTGGTCGACGTCGTCGGGGTGCAACAAGGCCTGAACGTTGGCCGGATTGACCTCGAAATTCTCGGGACTGACGCCGAAGATACGGTATTGCCCCTCGTCCCACATCCAATCGCCGCTGATCCAGTCCCAGTCCCAGGACCCCATCTTGCCGGCCGCGATCGCCATGCTGCGCCGCTGCTCGCTCTCGCGCAGCTTCGCGGTGGAAGCCTCCAGTTCCGCGGTGCGGGCGCGGACGCGGTCCTCGAGCTCGTGGTTCAGCCGTTCAAGCTCGCGCGTCTTGCGATAGAGCTCGGCAAACACCTTGATCTTGGCGCGAAGTACCTCCGGAACGACCGGAACCGGCACGTAATCGACCGCGCCCATCTCGTAGCCGCGCAGCCGGTCGATGTCGCTGACCTGGATGGCCGAGATGAAAATCATGGCGGTCTTCTGAAAGCGCGGATGCTCGCGGATCATCGCGGCGAGCTCGAAGCCGTCGAGCTCGGGCATGCAGACGTCGACCAGGATCACCGCGATCTCGGTCTTGAGCAGCACCTCCAAAGCCTCGCGGCCCGACGAGGCGATCACCAGGTTCTCGCCGAGATCCTTCAGGATCACCTCGTAGGCGAGCAGCTTGGCCGGCTGATCGTCGACGAGCAGGATGTTGACCTTTTCCTGGTCCATACGCGGGCCCAACTCAGCGATGCAGCCACATGCGGATCGCAAGCAGCAATTGGTCGGTGTTGACCGGCTTGGCGAGGTAGTCGGACGCACCGGCTTCGAGGCACTTCTCGCGGTCGCCCTTCATCGCCTTTGCGGTCAACGCGATGATCGGCAGACGGGCGAAGGCCGGGTTCTCGCGGATCACGCCGATGGTCTGATAGCCATCCATCTGCGGCATCATGATGTCCATCAGCACGATCGCGATCTCCGGATTGGATTCGACCAGTGTCACCGCCTCGCTGCCGGTCGTGGCCGTCAGCACCTTCATGCCGCGTCGTTCCAGCACGCTGGACAGCGCGAAGATGTTGCGGGCGTCGTCGTCGACGAGCAGGGCGGTCTTGCCGATCAGGTCCTCGTCGGAACTGTTCAGCTTCTCCAGCATGCGCTGCTTCTCGATCGGCAGCTCCGTGATCACGCGGTGCAGGAACAACGCGGTCTCGTCGAGCAGGCGCTCGGGCGATTCCACGCCCTTGACCACGATGCTGCGTGCCATGGTGTGGAGCTCGGCATCCTCCTCGGCGGAAAGCTCGCGGCCGGTGAACACCACGACGGGGATGTTCGACAGCGCCTCGTCGTTGCGGATCTGATCGAGCACCTCGAAGCCGCTCATGTCGGGCAGCCTGAGGTCGAGCACCACGCAATCGCAGGGCTGCTCGCGCAACGTCGTGAGCGCGCCGGCCCCGGTATCCGTGGCCAGGATCTCGATGTCGTCGTGGTGCAGCAGCTCGCGGATCGAGAGCCGCTCGGCCTCGTTGTCCTCGACGATCAAGAGCCGCTTGCGCCGCGGCCGCGCATATTCCTTGATCTGCGTCAGCGCGGCCGAGACGCCCTCCGTCGTCGTCGGCTTGTTGACGAAGGAGAAGGCGCCGCGCGCCAGCGCATGCTGGCGGTCCTCGTCGAGCGTGATGATCTGGACCGGGATGTGGCGGGTGAGCGGATTGTGCTTGAGCTGGCTCAGCACGGTCCAGCCCAGCATGTCGGGCAGGAACACGTCGAGGGAGACGGCCGTTGGCTGGTATTGCTTGGCGAGCTCGAGGGCCTCGGCGCCGCGCGCGGCGACCAGGACCTTGAAGCCCTTGTCGCGGGCCAGATCGACCAGCACGCGGGCATAATGCGGGTCGTCCTCGACGATCAGGAGAATGGTGTCGCCGGCCTCGAGGTTGAGGCGGTCGTCGGGCAGCTGTTCGATAACGCGCTGCTGGTCAGGTGCGGCAGGCTGCAGCGCCGGCGGCTGGCCGTATTGCTGTGACGCCGGCGCCCGCGGCGCGAGGGTCGGGCCGGAATATTTCAAGGGCAGATAGAGCGTGAAGGTGGAGCCCTTGCCCGGCGCGCTGCGCAGGTGGATCTCGCCGCCGAGCAGGCTGGCAAGCTCGCGGCTGATCGCAAGACCGAGGCCGGTGCCGCCATATTTGCGGCTGGTGCCGGCATCGGCCTGCTGGAACGCCTCGAAGATCAGCTTCTGCTTCTCCAGGGGAATGCCGATGCCGGTGTCGGACACTTCGAAGGCGATCACGGCCGGCGCCGAGTTCAGCACCGGATGATCCGTCCCCCAGCCGCCGACTGCGCCGGCGACCTTCAGGCGCACTTCGCCGTCGGCGGTGAACTTGAAGGCGTTGGAGAGCAGGTTCTTCAGAACCTGTTGCAGCCGCTTGGAGTCGGTCACGATGCTGCGCGGCAGGTTCGGATCGACATCGATCTTGAACGACAGGTTGCGGTTGTCCGCCTCGTGCCGGAACGGCCGGCCGACGGTCTCGAGCAGGTTCGCGGTCAGGATTTCCTCGGCGTCGACCGTCACGGTGCCGGACTCGATCTTGGAGAGATCGAGAATGTCGCTGATGAGGTTGAGCAGGTCGGTGCCGGCGCCATGGATGGTGCGGGCGAATTCGACCTGCTTGGCCGAGAGGTTGCCATCGGGGTTGTCGCTGAGCTGCTGTCCGAGGATCAGGATCGAGTTCAGCGGCGTGCGCAGCTCGTGGCTCATATTGGCGAGGAATTCGGACTTGTACTTCGAGGTCAGCGCGAGCTCGGTCGCCTTTTCCTCGAGCGCGCGGCGGGCCTGCTCGATCTCCTGGTTCTTGCGTTCCACCTCGACGTTGCGCTCGGCGAGCTGTTGCGCCTTCTGCTCGAGCTGGTCGTTGGTCTGCTGCAATTCGCGCTGCTGGGTCTGCAGCTCGCCGGCGAGCTGCTGCGACTGCTTGAGCAGGCCTTCCGTCTGCATCGTGGCCTCGATCGAATTGAGCACGATGCCGATGGAGTCGGTGAGCTGTTCCAGGAACGTCATCTGCGAGGTCGTGAAGGAGACCAGCGAGGCGAGCTCGATCACGGCCTTGACCTGGCCTTCGAACAGGACCGGGAGCACGACGAGGTTCTTCGGTGCGACGCGGAACAGCGCCGAGTTGATCGGCACCACGTCCGACGGAATGTCGGAGATGACGCGCGGCCGCTTGTCGAGGGCGCACTGGCCGATCAGGCCTTCGCCGAACTGCAGCACCGGCAGATAGGGGTAGACTCCGTCGCTGGCGTAAGAGGCGAGCAGCAGGAGCTGGGGATCGTTCTCGTTTTCGACCTGGTAGATCACGCCGGTGTGGGCGTTCACCAGCGGGGACAATTCGGTGAGCAGCAGCCGGCCGACGGTGGTGAGGTCGCGCTGGCCCTGGAGCATGTTGGTGAACTTGGCGAGGTTGGTCTTGAGCCAGTCCTGCTCGGTGTTCAGCTCCGTCGTGAGACGGAGGTTGGTGATCATCGTGTTGATGTTGTCCTTCAGCTCCGCCACTTCGCCGCGGGCGTCGACCTGGATCGACCGCGTCAGGTCGCCCTTGGTCACCGCAGTTGCGACTTCCGCGATCGCGCGCACCTGCGAGGTCAGGTTGGCCGCGAGCAGGTTGACGTTGCCCGTGAGATCCTTCCAGGTGCCGGCAGCACCGGGCACGTTGGCCTGGCCGCCGAGCCGGCCTTCGACGCCCACCTCGCGCGCCACCGAGGTCACCTGGTCGGCGAAGGTCGCGAGCGTCTCGGTCATGTTGTTGATGGTGTCGGCGAGCGCCGCGACTTCGCCCTTCGATTTCACCGTGAGGTTCTGCTTCAGATCGCCATTGGCGACTGCGGTCACCACCTTGACGATGCCGCGCACCTGCTCGGTCAGGTTCGCCGCCATGAAGTTGACGGTGTCGGTGAGATCCTTCCACGTGCCGGCGACGCCGGGCACCTGGGCCTGGCCGCCGAGCTTGCCTTCGGTGCCGACCTCGCGCGCCACGCGCGTCACCTCGCCGGCGAAGGCGTTGAGCTGGTCCACCATGGTGTTGATGGTGTTCTTCAGCTCCAGGATTTCGCCCTTCACGTCGACGGTGATCTTGCGCGAGAGGTCGCCGCGCGCGACCGCCGTGGTGACTTCGGCGATGTTGCGGACCTGGGTGGTGAGGTTCGCAGCCAAGAGGTTGACGTTGTCGGTCAGATCCTTCCAGGTGCCGCCGACGCCGGGCACGACGGCCTGACCGCCCAGCCGACCCTCGGTGCCGACCTCGCGCGCCACGCGCGTGACTTCGGCGGCGAAGGAGCGGAGCTGCTCGACCATCGTGTTCAGCGTGTCCTTCAGGAGAAGGATCTCGCCGCGCACGTCCACCGTGATCTTCTTCGACAGGTCACCGCCGGCGATCGCGGTCGCGACCTCGGCGATGTTACGGACCTGCGCCGTCAGGTTGGAGGCCATGAAGTTGACGTTGTCGGTGAGGTCCTTCCAGGTGCCGGCGACGCCGGGCACTTCGGCCTGGCCGCCGAGCTTGCCTTCGGTGCCGACCTCGCGCGCCACGCGCGTGACTTCGCCGGCAAAGCCGTTGAGCTGGTCCACCATGGTATTGATGGTGTTCTTCAGCTCGAGGATTTCGCCCTTCACGTCGACGGTGATCTTGCGCGAGAGGTCGCCGCGCGCGACCGCGGTCGTCACCTCGGCGATGTTGCGGACCTGGGCGGTGAGGTTGCCCGCCATCGAGTTCACGGAGTCGGTCAAGTCCTTCCAGGTGCCGGCGACGCCGGGCACGTTGGCCTGACCGCCGAGGCGGCCTTCGGTGCCGACCTCGCGCGCCACGCGCGTCACCTCGCCAGCGAAGCGGTTGAGCTGGTCGACCATGGTGTTCAGCGTGTCCTTGAGCTGAAGGATCTCGCCGCGCACGTCCACGGTGATCTTGCGCGACAGGTCGCCGCCGGCGATGGCGGTGGCGACTTCCGCGATGTTGCGGACCTGGGCGGTGAGGTTGCCCGCCATCGAGTTCACCGAGTCGGTCAAGTCCTTCCAGGTGCCGGCGACGCCGGGCACGTCGGCCTGGCCGCCGAGCTTGCCGTCGGTGCCGACCTCGCGGGCGACGCGCGTCACTTCGCCGGCGAAGGCGTTGAGCTGGTCCACCATGGTGTTGAGCGTTTCCTTCAGCTGAAGGATTTCGCCGGACACGTTCACCGTGATCTTCTTGGACAGGTCGCCCTTCGCCACCGCGGTTGCGACCTCGGCGATGTTGCGGACCTGGCCGGTGAGGTTCGAGGCCATCGAGTTGACGCTGTCGGTGAGGTCCTTCCACGTGCCGCCGACGCCGCGCACCACCGCCTGACCGCCGAGCTTGCCTTCGGTGCCGACCTCGCGCGCCACGCGCGTGACTTCGCCGGCGAAGGCGTTGAGCTGGTCCACCATCGTGTTGATGGTGTCCTTCAGCTCAAGGATCTCGCCGCGCACGTCCACGGTGATCTTCTTGGAGAGGTCGCCGCCGGCGACTGCGGTGGTCACCTCGGCGATGTTGCGGACCTGTGCGGTCAGGTTCGAGGCCATCGAGTTGACGCTCTCGGTGAGGTCCTTCCAGGTGCCAGCGACGCCAAGCACGTTGGCCTGGCCGCCGAGGCGGCCTTCGGTACCGACCTCGCGGGCGACGCGCGTCACTTCGCCGGCGAAGGCATTGAGCTGGTCCACCATGGTGTTGAGCGTCTCCTTCAGCTGAAGGATCTCGCCCGAGACGTTCACCGTGATCTTCTTCGACAAGTCGCCGCTCGCGATGGCGGTCGCGACGTCGGCGATGTTGCGGACCTGCGCGGTCAGGTTGGAGGCCATGAAGTTGACGTTGTCGGTGAGGTCCTTCCAGGTGCCGGCCACGCCGGGCACCTGGGCCTGGCCGCCGAGCTTGCCCTCGGTGCCGACCTCGCGCGCCACGCGCGTCACTTCCGAAGCGAACGAGTTGAGCTGGTCCACCATGGTGTTAATGGTGTCCTTCAGCTCCAGGATCTCGCCGCGCACGTCCACGGTGATTTTGCGCGAGAGGTCGCCGCGCGCCACCGCGGTGGTGACGTTGGCGATGTTGCGCACTTGTGCGGTCAGGTTGCCGCACATCGCGTTGACGGAGTCGGTCAGGTCCTTCCAGGTGCCGGCGACGCCGGGCACGATGGCTTGGCCGCCCAGCTTGCCGTCGGTGCCGACCTCCCGCGCCACGCGCGTCACTTCGGAGGCGAAGGAGCGCAGCTGGTCCACCATCGTATTGATGGCTTCCTTGAGCTGAAGGATCTCGCCGCGGACGTCGACCGTGATCTTCTTGGAAAGGTCGCCATTGGCGACCGCGATCGTCACCTCGGCGATGTTGCGAACCTGATTGGTCAGGTTGTTCGCCATCGAGTTGACGCTCTCGGTGAGGTCCTTCCAGACGCCGGTCACCTCCGGCACCTGGGCCTGGCCGCCGAGCTTGCCTTCGGTGCCGACCTCGCGCGCCACGCGCGTCACCTCCGAGGTGAACACGCCGAGCTGCTTGATCATGGTGTTGACGATCGTCGCCGACTGCAAGAATTCGCCGCGGAGCGGACGGCCATCGACGTCCAGCTTGACGGTCTGCAGCAGGTCGCCTTGCGCGACAGCAGCAACCGCGCGTGTCACCTCGCGCGTCGGCCACAACAGGTCGTCGATCAGCGTATTGACGGAACCTTCCATGTCGGCCCAGGAGCCCGACGCAAGACCGAATTTCACGCGCTGGCGGGTCTTGCCTTCGCGTCCCACCACCTGGCCCACCAGCTCGAGCTGCTGCGCCATGCGCTGGTTGGCAGCGATAATTTCGTTAAAGGTGTCGGCGATCTTGCCGTCGATACCGAGATAGTCGCCGCTCATGCGCACCGAAAAGTCGCCGCTGCGCATCGCCTGCAAGGCGAGCAGCAGTTCCGCTCGGGAATCCGGCTCGGACGTACCGTTGATTTTTGGCTTTGGGACGCGACGACCGGAGCGTGATGCAGTTCCGGAATCGAGGTCGCTCATACTGTTTCCCCCGCAGGCGTCGGCCGAATCCGCGGCAAGACGCGTTCGTCGAAATAAGAGCGTCAGCCAAATTCGAAATCAAGCGCCAACGTACGGCGCAAGGAATTGGAACCCGCTTTGCTCAGCCCAACCGAGTTAACAACGGACCGGCCGGTTTGGTTCCAACCCTCTGACGGAAAAAGGCCGCGGGGGCGGGTCGTCCACGCGTCGGCCGTCCGCATCCCTCCTTCGGAACGGAGCGCCGAGCCTGACGGTTAGCCCTAGACAGGGAGAACGGACATGAAAGCAGCAATTGTCGCCATCGCCATCACGGTGCTTGCCGCGGGGTCGGCTCTGGCGCAGGGCGGCGCGCCAAGCGGGCGCGGCTCCGTGACAGGCGACCCCGCCGCAAGCTCCGCCAGCCCGAAGGCGGACACGCCGACCACCGGAGCGGCTAGCCGCTCGAATCCGAGCGGAAGCGGCACGTCGTCGTCCGGCGGCAAGGACGACAACGCCGATGCGGGTCGCGACAAGATGCCGGAGAGTGACCGCACCGTGCGGCCGCAGAGCCAGCAACATCCGAACGAGAATTAGAGAGGTTATTTGTCCGCCATGGTGCGCTCGGCGTCCCTGGCCTGCGCGCGCAGCAGCGGCAGCTGTTCGCGCGCGAACGCTGCGAGCGCCGCATTATCGGGCGCCGCCAGATAGCGCTCGAGCAGGCCGATGATCGATGCATACTCGGGAATCTGCGCGGCATAGAAACTTCTGACGTAGGCCGGACCATCCGACATTTCGGGCTCGACGAGGCTCGCGCTCGAGGATGTTGTCCTGCCGACGTGCAGTTCCGCGCCGATGGCCTCCTGGACCTCTTTCAGCCTCTTGTCGCGGTTAGCCGCTTCTTCGGCGCGCAGGGCGGCGAGATTTTTGACCTCCGCGTTGCCCTTGAGGTCGGTGTTCTCGAGCAGCCCCTGTTGAAACCGGCTGAAATTGTAGGCGCCGCTGATCACCTCGATCGCGGAGGGTGCCCGTTCGCCGGGCTTTCGCTCGCCAACGCTGTCGGCCAGCGCAGAGGTGCTGATCAATGCTAAAATGGTTGCGGCGACAACTCGCATCGATCTTCAATGACGAATCGCGGGCGAAAGTTCCCCGACCATTACGATCCGGTAAGCGGGTTGCGGCGCAAGAGTTCCGTCCCCACGTCCTCTACATGAAACAGTCTGACATCTTCAGAGACAACGCCGACAATTGTCTTCAGCTTGCCGAGCGTGCCGACGGACAGCCCGCGCATAAGCGCTATTCGCGCATGGCCGACGCCTGGACGGCACTCGCCAACGAGCAGGATTGGCTCGACGGCGAAATTTCGCCCGTTCCCGTCCATGCAGCTCCAAAGCGGAACGGGTGAGCTCGTCATCAAGAATCTGCATGTGAGACCGCTCACGGAAGGACAGCAACTGATTTGGGATCGTCCGGGGAAATCGATTGAGGTTCTAGCTGCAGAAGGAGGTTTGGCGATGGCTCCACGTCTGGCTCTTCTTTCCCTCATTCTCGCCTTTGGCGTCTCCGTTGCATTCGCGACGGTGACGACGGTGCGGCAGGTACATCTCGAGAGCGCATCTGCCGTTCACGCCACGCGCAGCTGATTGCGGCAGCGGAACATTCGCCGCCGCAATGCGTAAGCGCTCCGACACATCAGCAGAAGCGAGAGCGCATCATGGCCCATTCCGATCAAGGCATCGTCAAGGACAAGCGTGGGGAGGAGCAGCCCCGCGACAAGGAACGTGCACAATCCGTGCACAAGACGGATCCGAAAGGCTCGCCCTCGCGTGAAGCGACACGGGATCCCAAGCTGAACGACAACATCAAGACGCCGGGTTCCGGCGCCATGCCGGACGGCTCGAGCGACGCCACGGGCTAGCTCTCACCAGGAACGAATTCGCGCGGGAAGAGTCGACGGATTGCTTCCGGTAGTCATGCCCCCGGTGCGCCGGAAGTAATCTCCAAGGACGGCCCTGGCACCCACCGTGCCGGGGTCGTTTGCTTTTGGAGGGGGCTTCTGTGCGTCATTTGCCGCCGCTCTCGGGATCCCCCTGAGTATGTCCTTCGGGCCCGCGGCCGAACACGCCGAAGCTGCTTGACTTCACGCCGGCAGCGGCATCAACGCCCACAGCGGCCAGTCCGAACTTCAGGAGTTCGCGGACTGCTGCCGCCCGCGTCGGCATGCGGTGTTTGAACCGGAAATCGTCAATGGCGGCCAACTCTTCCGGCGAGAGCATGACCTGAAGGCGCTCGGCGCGAAGGTCGTTCATGGCGATCACGCAATTTGAGTAGGTTGAGTAGTTTACTCAACGAGCCAACTTGATGCGAGTTCCACGAAAGCCGACAAAGTCTGCAAATGAGCAGGAAACCAATCAAATCAATAATTTATTGAAACGCGCGCTGCCGTGGGGCATTGTTCCGGAAAGGGAGAGAGACCATGACGGACCAAGTCAGGTTGCCTCGCAAGCTTTCCGAAGAACCCACAGCACCCGAGCCGGTGCGGCCAAGCCAGCAGAAGATCATCGATGAGGTCGAGCGCTGGGCCAACAGCCCGGGCCTGCAGCCGCCGCAATCGCAGCCCCCGACGGGAGCCAAAGCGAGCTAGGGCATGATCCGGAAAAGTGTGCAGCGGTCTTCCCAAAAAGATCATGCTCAAACAATAACCTAAAGCGCGATGACGATTCATCCTAATCGCTTCACGCTTTAGGGCTTCACGAAGCGAGAGCCCGTTGCCGACGGCGAAGGGCCTGATCGGCGCGACTTGTGGGAGACAATGCGAAGCTTGCGCCTGAGCCACCAGGCCGCCACGGACACGATGGCCCAGACCGTCAGCGCGGCGAAGAAAGCAAGCGCGACGCTTGCCCCGACGATCGAATGGAAGATAGCGGCGAACGCGGCGAGGCCGATGCTGCCGAGTGCGGCGCCGGCGGCATCGAGCGCCGCGGCCTCCTGTCCGCGACGCCGCCCGCTCAGGCCGGCCTTCTCCTTGGCGTGACGCTCGTGGCTTTCGATCAGCGTCGCGCTGGCGCAGAAGATGGCCGGAAGAGCAAGGAAGAGCCCGCCGACGGACACGCCGAACTTCGAGCCGATAACGCCCGCCAGCACCGTCGCACCGCCGCCGAGCACGAAGCGAATGGCGTACTCGTACCATCGCGTCTGTTTCAGCGCCGATGTCGATAGCTTCACCAGCATCAGGCGGCACCTCCCAGGCCGGCAAGCAGGCCGAAGGCGACCACGAGCCACGCGACGAAGGCAAGGATGGTTGCTGGAAGCGCGCCGAAACGGAACCTCATCAGGAGATGGCAGACGACAATGCTGTAGCAGGCGAGCGCGACGGCGCCATACATCATCGTCCAGCTCTGGGCCGCAGCATATTGCGGTCCGTGTTGGACCACGGCGATGGCGAGGGTGGCAAGCGCCACCGACGGTGCGGCGCCGAGCAGCCCGGCAAAGCTCTTCGGCCGCAGCATGTCACCTGCGATTGCGAAGACGGATACGATCAGGCCGCCGGCGACGAAGCGCACGAGATATTCGGTCATGGCTGACCCTCCGAAGCGTCGCGGCGCCGGGGCCGCGACTTCGCAAGCGTCAACGGCCTGAACAGGCGCTCGACGACGATGCCGAGCGTGAAACCTGCCACGACGTCACTGGCCCAGTGCGCGAGCAGCGCGAGACGCGTCAGGGACAGCGCTACCGCAAACGATCGCACCAAATTGCGCGGGGCGGGCGGCAACAAACCGGCCGCCGAGGCAAGGGCGCCCATATGCACGGCGTGGCCCGAGGGAAACGCGTCGCGGGCCCGCCCCGAAACGGGAACACCTCGCCAGTGGCCGCTCACCGTCAGCCGGTCGGGCCTCGTCTGATCGAACACGGATTTCAAGACATGCGGCAACACGGCCGTCACCAGCGACACGACCAGGACGTGATCGGCCACGCGACGCTGCTGTGGATGCCGGAGGTGGGTGTAGAGCCATCCCGCTGCCGCCAGTGCGACCAGGATATGCTCGTCGGCGCCCCAGGTCATGGCCTGGGCGGCATGCTCGAGTTCCGAGCTGGTATGGTGCGCGATCTCGTTGGCGATCGCCGTATCGATCCGGGTGGGTTTGACTGTTACTAAGGCCATCGGTCCGTCGGCGACATTTCCTCCATGACAGTTTTGTAAAGCCTGGAAACAAGGAAAGTTCCTGGGCGCAAGCGGCGCCCAGCGGCAGCGCGATGACGTTCTCATCGCGCGCCAGGCAGGACGCCGGGAGGACCGGCGTCCTGCCGCAATGCGTTACTTGGATTGGCCGACGCTCGGCGCCCTGCCGAGGTTCTTGGCCATGTCGAGGTGGTGCTTCAACGCCGGGAGCGTCTTGCCGGCCCAATCCTTGAGCTCGGCATTGTCGCCGCCCTTGGCGTAACGCTCGAACAGCGACACTGCGTCTTCATGCGCGCTGACCTGATAGGAATTGTAGTCCGAGCTGAAGTCCTTGCCGCTCGCATTCTTGAGCTTGTCGATCTTGCTCTGATGCGAGCTGTCGAGCGCCGTCGGCAGCGTGGCCTGTACCTTGCCATTACCGACCAGACCCTTGAGCTCGGTGCTCGTCTTGGTGTGATCAGTGATCATCTGCTGAGCGAAGGTTTTCTCTTCCGCGTTGCCCTTCTGCTGGGCGAGCTTGCTCGATTCGATCTCGAACATGTCGCTGATCGCGACCTGCGTGACGAAGTCGGCGGTCGCAGGCGCAACGCCGAGCGCCGAATTCACGCCGGTCTTTTCGCCCAGCGATTGGGCGAGAGCGGGGCCTGCGAGAACCATACAGGCAAGGGCGATGATTGTGCGTTTCATGGTCAAATCCTTCCGAAAGGTCGCGCGGCCGCTTGCCCGCGACGTGCGCCGACCAACACGCCGCCGGGGCCGAGGTTCCTAAGGGCTAATCCGCGGGATTCCGTCCGGTGCGCGGATTGATCGGATCCGTCGGCTTGCGTCGAAGCCGCTCGGGCAGGAACGGTTCGGCAGGCATAGCGGTTGCGTCGGCCCGTACGTCAGCGTGGTGCTGCGCCTGCTCGTGGGATGTGCGATTGTCGTTGATCCGGCGCTTGACGTCGAGACCGTCGACCGGATCGTTGACGCCGTGTCGGATGTCGCGGAAGTCACTCATGGTTCACCTCATTGCGTTCCGGGCAGGATCGATTCCAGCACCTGCCGCGCTGCTCCCTTGATCATCCCGCTCTCGTTCGGGTCGCCCTTCATCACGGCGAGCGAGAAGTTCTTCGCCTGCTGCAAGGTGATGTGTGGCGGCAGCGGCGGCACCTCTGGATCGGTTTTCACCTCCAGCACGATCGGCATCTCGCTGCCCAGCGCCTGCTCCCAGGCCGAGCCGAGCAGCTGTGGGCTGTCGACGAAGATGCCGCGCAATCCGATCAGCTCGGCGAAGCGCGAATAGGAGACATCGGGAATGCGCTGCGACGCCTCGAACTTGGGATCACCGTTGATAATGCGTTGCTCCCAGGTGACCTGGTTGAGGTCCTCATTGTTGAAGACGCAGACGATGAAACGCGGGTCCTTCCAGTCGCGCCAATATTTCGCAGCGGTGATCAGCTCCGCCATGTTGTTCATCTGCATGGCACCGTCCCCGACCAGTGCAATCACGGGGCGGTCCGGATGGGCGTATTTGGCCGCCAGCGCGTAAGGCACCGCAGCGCCCATCGAGGCGAGCCCGCCGGAGAGCGAGGCCGTCATGCCGCGCCGCATCTTCAGATCGCGGGCGAACCAGTTGGCGCATGAGCCGGAATCGCTGGTGATGATGGCGCGGTCGGGCAGGCGCGGTGACAATTCCCAGGCGACGAGCTGCGGATTGACTGGCGCGGCGGGCTGATGCGCGCGGTCATCCAATGTCTTCCACCATGTCGCAACGTCCTCTTGGATGCCCCGGCGCCAGGCGCCGTCGCCTTTGGGTTTCAGCCGCGGCAACAATGCGCGCAGCGTCTCAGTGGCATCTCCGACGAGGCCGACCTCCATGGGAAAGCGGATCGACATCATGCTGGCATCGATGTCGATCTGCACGCCGCGCGCGCTGCCCTCCTTCGGCAGGAATTCGGCGTAAGGAAAGGCCGAGCCCACCATCAGCAGCGTGTCGCATTCCATCATCATGTTGTAGCTGGGCTCGGTACCGAGCAGGCCGATCGAGCCGGTGACCCATGGCAGGTCATCGGGCAGCGCGGCCTTGCCGAGCAGCGCCTTGGCGCAGCCGGCCGACAGCCGGTCGGCGACCGCGATGACTTCGTCGGTAGCGCCGAGCGCTCCGGCGCCGACGAGCATCGCGACCTTTTTGCCGGCATTGAGGATCTCCGCGGCACGGTCGAGATCGGCATCACGCGGGATGACTTTAGGCGCGCTGTACCCGACGCCGGAATGCAGCGTGCCGTGCGCGCGGGGTGGGTCCTCGTAAGACTCCTCCTGCAAGTCGTTGGGCAAGATGATGACGGTGGGAGTCCGCCGCGCCAGTGCGATCCGCACCGACCGATCAATCAGGTGTCGCACTTGCGCGGGCGAGGACGCCTGCATGACATAGGCGCCGGCGACGTCCTTGAACATCGAGAGCAGATCGAGTTCCTGCTGATAGTGACCGCCGAGGGCGTTGCGCGACTGCTGGCCGACGATCGCCAGCACCGGCTGGTGGTCGAGCAGCGCATCGTACAGCCCGGTGACGAGATGCGAGGCGCCGGGACCGGAGGTCGCAATGCAGACGCCGAGCTCGCCCGAGAATTTTGCGTAAGCGGTCGCCATGAATGCCGCCATTTCCTCGTGCCGCGCTTGCACGAAGCCGATCTTGCCGCCGGCCCGGTTCATCGCACCGAACACCCCGTTGATGCCGTCGCCGGGATAACCAAAGATGTGGCGCACGCCCCATTGGTGCAGGCGCTGAATGATGAAGTCGGAGACGGTTTGGGACATTGCGGGCGGCTCTCTCTGTTGCGGTCTCGGGTGCCTCAGAGAACCGGTTCTTTGTGGTGATGTTCCCAAGCATTTGCGGAACAGGCGCCGGAACGATCACACACCCCTTTCGCTTGATTCACAAATGGCTGAGTGGAGAACGATGATGCTCAATCAGGCTGAACTGGACCGTAACGAGATGGGCCGGCTGATCGGAAGCGACAAGGTCGAGGGAACCGCGGTCTATGGGGCCGATCGCAACAAGATCGGTTCAATCGAACGGGTCATGATCGACAAGATCAGCGGCAAGGTCTCTTATGCGGTGCTTGGTTTCGGCGGCTTTCTCGGCCTCGGCAATGATCACTATCCGTTGCCCTGGCAGTCGCTGAAGTACGACACCGAACTCGGCGGTTACGTGACTGCGATCACCGCCAAGGATCTGGAAGGCGCGCCGAAATACGGTGAGAAGACCGACTGGAACTGGAGTGATGACGCCGCCGTCCGTGGCATCAACTCCTATTACGGCGTTCCCTTCGCTTGAGCTTCGCAATTTTGTCGCGAGCTCCTCGCAAGGGCGGTGGCGAGAGGCGCGCCGCCCTCGCTCAACCCGCCGCTTCTTTCCGCCCGGGCCCCGTATGCACATGCACCTGCTTGGCATGCAGCACCTCGCCGCATTCCGAGCACACCATCACGGGATCGAACAGCTTGCCGCAGCTCTTGTGCTCGTGCAGCAGCGGGCGGCCGCGCTCGTCGCCCATATGGGCGTCGCCCCAATGCACCATCGCCATGATGATCGGGTAAAGGTCGAGCCCCTTCTGGGTGAGGATGTATTCGTAGCGCTTCGGTGCCTCGGAATAGGGGACGCGGCGCAGGATGCCGAAGCGCACCAGCTTCTTCAGCCGCTCGGAGAGCAGATGGCGTGTGATCTGGAGCGAGGACTGAAACGCCTCGAACCGCCGGACCCGCAAGAAGCACTCGCGCAGGATCAGCAGCGTCCAGCGGTCGCCGATCACGGCGACGGTGCGCGCGAGCGAGCAAGGCTCTTCCTCCAGCGTGTCCCATTTCATGATGTGGTTCCTGCAAGGCGTCAGTCTGAAAAAGGAACTAAGTTGATCAGGCAGCGATATTTCTGCTGAAGTCTAGCATACCGCTGCCAAGTTTGACAGTTCTATTTTTGAACTATAGCCTCCGACATCTTAAATGCCGCACGCTCGCAGTGCGGCTCACCGGAGGAGGCGATCTTGTCCAAGCGAAACGCCACTGCGGCCGTCATCGGGGCCGGCGACTTCATCGGCTCCGAGATTGCCAAGAAGTTTGCCGCCGAAGGGTTCTCGATTTTCGCCGGTCGCCGCAATGGCGATAAGCTCGCGCCGTTGGTGGAAGAGATTGAAGCTGCCGGTGGTGACATCCACGCCCGCTCGCTCGACGCGCGGAAGGAAGATGAGGTCATCGCCTTCCTGAACGACGCCGACAAGCATGCGCCGCTCGAAGTCTGCATCTTCAACGTCGGCGCCAACGTCAATTTCCCGATCCTCGACACCACCGAGCGCGTATTTCGCAAGGTCTGGGAGATGGCCTGCTATTCCGGCTTCCTTGCGGGCCGCGAGGCGGCGCGGCTGATGCTGCCGCGCGGCGGCGGCAACATCTTCTTCACGGGTGCGACCGCGAGCTTGCGCGGCGGCAGCGGCTTTGCCGCCTTTGCCAGCGCCAAGTTCGGCCTGCGCGCGGTGGCGCAGGCGATGGCGCGCGAGCTCGGGCCGAAGAACATCCACGTCGCTCATCTCATCATCGATTCCGGCGTCGACACCGAATGGGTGCGCCAGCGCCGGCTCGAGGCGCTCGGCCCGAATGCGCTTGATAATCCCGACCTCCTGATGCCGCCGTCGTCGGTCGCGAACGCCTATTGGCAGCTTTATCAGCAGCCGAAGAGCGCCTGGACCTTCGAGATGGAGATCCGTCCCTTCGGAGAGAAATGGTGACCGCGGCGCGAAAGTCCGGCTAGACTGAGCTCAACATCAAGCAAATTCCGGGAGGATCTTCAGTGAAGACCGCGATCACCGAACTGTTCGGCATCGAGCACCCGATCATCCAGGGCGGCATGCACTTCGTCGGCTTCGCCGAGCTGGCCGCTGCCGTCTCCAATGCCGGCGGGCTCGGCATCATCACCGGTCTCACGCAGAAGACGCCCGAGCTGCTCGCCAAGGAGATCGCGCGCTGCCGCGACATGACGGACAAGCCCTTCGGCGTCAACCTCACCTTCCTGCCGGCCTTCTCGGCGCCACCTTATCCGGAATATATCGCGGCCATCGTCGAGGGCGGCATCAAGGCGGTGGAGACCGCGGGCCGCAGCCCGGAAGCCTACATGCCGGCACTGAACGCCGCCGGCATCAAGGTCATCCACAAATGCACATCGGTGCGCCACTCGCTGAAGGCCGAGCGCATCGGCTGCGACGCCGTCAGCGTCGACGGCTTCGAGTGCGGCGGCCATCCCGGCGAGGACGACATTCCCAACATGATCCTGCTGCCGCGTGCGGCGGAAGAGCTGAAGATCCCGTTCGTCGCCTCCGGCGGCATGGCCGATGGGCGCAGCCTGGTCGCGGCGCTCTCGCTGGGCGCGGCGGGCATGAACATGGGCACGCGCTTCATCGCCACCAAGGAAGCGCCGGTGCACCAGAACGTCAAGAACGCGCTGGTCGCGGCTACCGAGCTCGACACGCGCCTGATCATGCGGGCGTTGCGCAATACCGAGCGCGTCCTGAAGAACGCCAATGTCGACCGGCTGCTGGAGATCGAGCGCGAGAAGGGGGCCAAGCTCACGATCGACGACATCCACGACCAGGTCGCGGGCGTCTATCCCAAGATCATGCTGGACGGCCAGATGGACGCCGGCGCCTGGAGCTGCGGCATGGTCGCAGGCCTGATCCACGACATCCCGTCCTGCAAGGAGCTGATCGATCGCATCATGGGCGAGGCGGAAACCATCATCCGCAGCCGCCTGCTGGGATTTCTGGACGGGGCGGGCGCTGCGCGAAAGGTCGCCTGACACCGTCAAACTTCTTAACCACGGCGGCATTTGACCGCTGGAATTACCTGCGGCGCCTCCTAGATAGGGGTAAATTGCCCTTTCATAAATCGATTTCAGGAGGCGTCCGTGGTCCTGAAAAGCGTTCCCTTCGCAATTGCCTTTGCCCTCGTGGTCGCAGGGGCCGGTGTCGCGCACGCCGACGACTACAAGCCCGGCGAATATCTCGGCCTCGATCTCTCCAAGGCCGTGCTGTCGCCGAAACGTCTCGGGCCGGAGACGCACTTCGCACCGGTCGCACTCGAAGCGCGTGGCGGCAGCGAGGCGCAGGCGCGCGTTGAGCCCGTCGACGTGCCGAAGAAGGTTGCCGCCGAACGCGTTCGCGTGGCCGAGCCGAAGGGCGCGCATGCGGCGAGCAGCCAGCCGCGGGGCGCGGCCCGTGCCAAGCTCGCGCACCGCCGCGGCAATCCGCTCGATGCGCAGGCGATGGACACCCGCATCCAGACCTGGCCATGCCGTTCCGGCGGCATCTGCAATTGGAAGCGGTGATCACAGGCGTCATCCGCGCGTCGCAAAACCGTAGGCGCGGAGTCAAGAAACCGTAAGCTGGGAGTCAAGGAGCGCAGGCACCTTCCGTCGCGATTCGACGAAGGTCTCCTGAATGGCAACGCTCCGCGCCTCGCGCGCATGGACCCGGCGGCAGTTCCTGGTCCGCTCCGCCTCCAGTCTCGCCATCGCCTCCCTTGCGAAGCCTCACCTGAGCCGCGCCGCCGATCGGCCGCAGATCGCAGGCGGCATCCAGTCCGGCGATATCTCCGGCGGCTCCGCCGTGATTTGGGCGCGAGCCGACCGTCCCGCGCGAATGCAGGTGGAATGCTCCACCGTCGAGAGCTTCAAGACCATCATCGCCTCGACTTCCGGCGATGCGTTGCCCGACGCCGATCTCACTGCAAAACTCCTGCTGGCGGATCTGCCGCCCGGGCAGGACATCTTCTACCGCGTCCGCGTCGACGACATCGCCACCGGTCTCGTCGGCGAAAGCCGCATCGGCCATTTCCGCACCGCGCCGGCAGCGCGCCAGTCGATCTCTTTCCTATGGTCCGGCGACACCGCGGGGCAGGGCTGGGGCATCGACGTCTCCCGCGGCGGTTATCGCAGCTATCGCACCATGCTCGACAATCGTCCGGATTTCTTCATCCACTCCGGCGATCACATCTACGCGGACTGCACGATTCCGGCTGAGCAAAAGCTGCCGAACGGCGAGACCTGGCGCAACATCGTCACCGAAGAGAAATCCGAGGTGGCGCACACCCTGGCGCAGTTCCGCGGCAATTACAAATACAACCACCTCGATGAGCACTTCCGCGCCTTCCACTCGCAGGTGCCGATGTTCGCGCAATGGGACGATCACGAGGTGACCAACGACTGGTCTCCGATCGGGACCTATGACGAGTCCGGTTACGAGGACGACGGCACCCCGCGCCTGGTCGCGCGCGCCCGCCGGGCCTTCTTCGACTTCATGCCGATCCGCGACATCGGCGCGCGGCACGGCCGCGTCTATCGCAAGATCGCCTACGGTCCGCTGCTGGATGTCTTCATGATCGACATGCGCAGCTACCGCGACGAGAGCTGGAACAAGGGCGATGATCACCGCGGCTGGATCCTGGGCGCCGAGCAGCTCGCCTGGCTAAAGCGCGAGCTCGCCGCTTCGCGCGCCACCTGGAAGGTGATCGCGGCCGATTTGCCGATCGGCCTGATCAGCCTGGACGCCGTCGCGCTTGGTGATGGGCCGCCCGACCGGCGCGAGCACGAGATCGCCGATCTGCTCTCCTCCATCAGGCGTGCCGGCATCCGCAACATCGTCTGGCTCACCGCCGACATGCACTACACCGCCGCGCACTATTACGATCCGAACAAGGCGCAATTCCAGGACTTCGAGCCGTTCTGGGAGTTCGTCTCCGGCCCGCTGCATGCCGGCAGCTGGGGACCGGGCGAGCTCGACGATACGTTCGGCCCGGTTGCGATGTACCAGCACGGCTGCAACGCCGCACAAGGCGACAATCTGGCGCCGTGCTTTGGCTTGCAATTCTTCGGGCGAGTCGACATCGACGGCCGCAGCGGTGTGATGACGGTGACCCTGAAGGACGTCGACAATCGCGACCTCTGGTCGGTCGACATCGTGCCGCAGCCGCAGGTGCATCCCGCGGTGGTGGCGCAGCATTCCTAGGCTGCTAACCCGATCTTGATTGGCGGACGCGCTCCTCCCGCGCTAGGGTGGGGGTTCCCGCCACTTCTTTTCCATCACCGAAAAGTCTGCTCACGCGGCGTCGCCGCGCGCATCCGGTGGGCTGGATTGCTCAGGAGCGTTTCATGGACCATCTGAAGACACAGGGCATCAGCATGCCCAAGCTCGGCCTCGGCACCTTCCGCATGCAGGGCGATGTCTGCCGTGCCGCGGTCGAGAGCGCGCTTTCCATCGGCTATCGCCACATCGATACGGCCGAGATGTACGCCAACGAGGAGGCGATCGGTGCGGCCATCGCCGCGTCGGGCGTGCCGCGCGCCGAGCTGCACGTCACGACGAAAGTCTGGCACGAGAACCTCAGCCCCGATGCGATTCGCCACGCTTTCGACGCCAGCCTCAAGAAGCTCCGGCTCGACCATGTCGACCTCTATCTCGTGCATTGGCCGTCGAAGGCCGCGAACTGGGGCGCGGTGTTCGAGACCCTGATGAAGCTCAAGGAGGAGGGGCGCACGCGCGCCATCGGCGTTGCCAATTTCACCACCGCGCTGCTCAAGGTGGCGGTCGACGAGATCAAGGCGCCGATCGCCTGCAACCAGGTCGAATATCACGCCATGCTCGATCAATCGAAGGTGCTGGCCTATCTCCAGGCGAGGTCGATCCCGCTGGTTGCCTATTGTCCGCTGGCGCAAGGGCGTTTCGCGACCGATCCGGTGCTGGCCGACATCGGCGCCAGGCACAATGCCACCGCGGCGCAGGTCGCGTTGAAATGGCTGCTCGACCAGGACGGCGTCGCCGCGATCCCGAAGACCTCGCGTCGCGAGAGCCAACAGGCCAATCTCGACGCGCTGAAGATCACGCTCGACGATGCCGACCGCAACAAAATCGCCGCACTGGCCAAGGACAGACGCTGCGTCAATCCCGGCTTCGCGCCGGCATGGGATTAGCAGGCTGCGGCTGTTTACCCTCTCCCCCTGTGGGAGAGGGTGGCTCGCCGCGAAGCGGCGAGACGGGTGAGGGGTATCTCTCCACGTATGACTCTGGTGAGTTTGTGGAGAGATACCCCTCATCCGGCGCTTCGCGCCACCTTCTCCCACAAGGGGAGAAGGAAAAGAACACAATAGAAATGGCCCCGTGAGGGGCCATTTGCGAAGGCGTGCTAATCGCAGCGCTGCTGCGCGGGCGTCGGTGCACCGGTGGCGACGTATTTGCCGTTCCTGATCGTGTACTCGCCGCGCTCGCTGCGATTGTAGATCGCGCGCAGGCTGCCGTCCTTCTGCAATAGCAGCCCGAATTCACGCGCCTGGTGCAGCGAGGGGAAGTACACCATCACATTGAGCAGGCCCTCGGCATTGACCGTGGCGGACACCACTTCGTTCTCGTCCCGGGCCTCGCCGAAATTGCGCCGGTACATCACCCGGCCGTCTTGCGGGATTTCGTACGACAAGCGCGCACCCTGGTCGCGGTCGGGCCGGGCCGAGCAATCGACCGCCCACGAGCCGAGCAGGCCCCATTGCTCAACGGTCACGGCCAGCGTCTCGGCACCGGCCGTGGAGGTGAACGCAACCCACAGCACGGCAGCCGCGATCCAGCGGCCCGAACAACGCATCATGTCCTGAAAAACCCCGCCTCGAACAATTCCAAACTCTAGCATCTCGCGCGCGACCCTGCCACGGCAGCTGCCGATCGCTCGCGAATTTGATCCGCGTCAATGAGGCCGGACGTTTCGAAGGTAAGATGGCATTTCCCGAAGGCGAACGTGGATAGAGCAATGCTGAATCAAGTCATGGATCTTGCGGGCGAAGTGCTGCCGGGGAGCTGTGCCGTACCGCCTTATTCCGAGGCCGCGTTTTTGAGCGAGCTGGGCGATCGCTTGCGGTCCTCCCGCATGCGCTGCGACCTGTCGCGCCGTGAGCTCGCCCGCCGTTCGGGGATTTCCGAGCGCTACATCGCCCAGATCGAGGCCGGCAAGGGCAACGTCTCCATCGTCCTGTTGCTGCGGCTGGCGTCCGCGATTCACGGCAGTCAGCCACAGGCGGCCTGAGGAGACGCTCGACGGGCCTCAGGCTCGCTTCTCCACATTGGCGCTGCGGGCGGGCAGGCCGAACTCCTTGCGGCAGACTTCGGCCAGCACGGCGACGCCGTCGCGGATCTGCTGGTGCGTGGGGCTGGCAAAGCACAGCCGCAGCCGCGAGGCGGAATGGCCCTTGTTGGTCGACCATTCCGGCCCCGGATTGATCGAGACGCCGGCGGCGAGCGCGGCCTGATACAGCTTTAGCGTATCGACCTGGTCGGGCAGCTTCACCCAGAGGAAGATGCCGCCCTTGGGCTCCTCGAATTCCGCTGCCGTCCCGAACTGCTCGTTCAGGGCTTCCATCAGCGTGTCTAGCTTGCTGCGCAGGGCCTTGGTCAGGGCCGGCACGTGGGCTGAAAAATGCGGCTTGCAATAGGTGGCGAGCACCATCTGCTCCAGCGCACCGGAGCCCGCATCCGTCTTCAGCGCCAGCATCCGCGACATCACTTCCCAGGGCGCCACGACGAAGCCGACGCGCAGCGCCGGCGCGATCGACTTGGAAAACGAACCGATATGGATCACGCCGCCGCTCTCGCTCATCGCGTAGATCGCGGGCGGCCGCTGCCCGGACCAGACCAGGTCGGCATAGCAATCGTCCTCGAAGATCGGCACGCCATATTCGGTCGCAAGCCGCACCAGCTCGGTGCGGCGGCTCTCGGGCATGATGCTGCCGGTCGGGTTCTGCACCGTTGGGATGGTGTAGATGTATTTCGGCCTGATGCCGCGGCGCTTCAGGTCGGCCAGCGTGGCGGCCAGCAGGTCCATGCGCATGCCGTCCTTGTCGAGGGGAATGCCGACGACATTGACGCCAAGCCGCGCCAGCCGTGTCAGGGAGCCCTGATAGCTCTCCTGCTCGAAGATCACGGTGTCGCCGCGAGCCAGCAGCGTTGCATTGACGAGGTCGAGTGCCTGCAACGAGCCGGAGACGATCAGGAGGTCGTCGACCGTGCAGGTGATACCGGCATCGCGCTTGAGTTTGGTCACCAGGAATTCTCGCAAGGGCAGGTAGCCCTGCGGTCCATGCGCCAGCCCATAGGTGGCGAGCGAGCGCCCCTCGCGCCGCAGCACCGTGTTAGCCGCTTCGATCAGCTCATCGAGCGGCACCTGTTCGGAATCGTTGTTGCCGCCGACGAAGCTGTATTTGGCAAGTCCCGTCCAGCGCGCAGACGGGGCCGGCAGCCCTGCTGGAAACAGGGGCGCGAAATCGAAGCTGGACGTCATGGGAGCGTTCCTCGTTTTGTTCTTGTTGAGCGCCGGCTTTGCACCGGCCGCCTTACTTCTTGCCGGCCGTCCTGGTCGGACGGCCTTAGTTCTTTTTGGCCGACCTTGTCGGACGGCCTTGGCTGATGAAAGCGTAATGTGCGTTGGCGATGCCGCCAACCATCAAGGCTTCGATCACGGGCTCGGCGATCTCGCCCGTGGCGGCCC
This sequence comes from Bradyrhizobium glycinis, assembly GCF_016031655.1. Lineage (GTDB taxonomy): Bacteria > Pseudomonadota > Alphaproteobacteria > Rhizobiales > Xanthobacteraceae > Bradyrhizobium > Bradyrhizobium glycinis. The sequence continues at coordinate 406,683 of NZ_JACCHQ010000002.1, read as the reverse complement.
AGTCGACCAGGAAATTGGCGCCGGTCCCGCCGCGCACGTCATCGGTCGGAATGAAGATCGAGACGGTGGCGAGCGGCCTCAACGCCACCGGCGCCTTCAGATAGCTCTCGACCTGCTTGCCTGCGGTGTCGAAATAGGCGATGCGTTTGATGACCAGCGGCAGGGTCTCGGAGGCGTTGTGTACGCTCAGCGTCACTGAGAAGTCGACACGCAGCTTGCCCTGGCTCATCGCGACGCTGGAATAGGCCGGCACGTAGAAACCGCCGGAAACGGCGAGGTCCTCCTTCGGCAGCGCGGTGAGCGAATCGGCGAAGTTTTGTTCGATATTGACTTTGGATTGCGCGGCGGCGGGCACGGCAAAGGCGAGGGGACCTAGCAGCATGGCTGCGATGAGCCCATTCCGCATGTGACGAATTGCTCGCTTGCCGCACCGCAACCCATCTCTAGGGTGCGGCAAAACGGACCAATTTGGCATGCACGAGCTCATTCGCGACATCACTCTCTCTATCCTGTTTGCCTGGATGCTGGGCCTGCTCGCCCATTTCTCCCGGCAACCGCTGATCCTGGCCTACCTTATCGCCGGCTTCTGCATAGGTCCATTCGGCGCCGGCTGGGTCCATTCGCAGGAATCGATCAGCGTCATCTCCGAGCTTGGCCTGATCTTCATGCTGTTCATGATCGGGCTGGAGATCGACCTGAAGAAGATCGTGCGGGCCGGGCGGGTGATCCTATTCGCGGCGGGCAGCCAGCTGCTCGGCGGCTGTCTGCTCGGGGTTCTGTTCTTCGTCGGCATCGGCCTGTCGCTCGGCGGCGGGCATTTCGATGCGGTCTATCTCTGCGTCGCCTGCGCGCTGTCGAGCACGGTCATCATCGTCAAGGTGCTCTACGAGAAACGCGAGCTCGACACGCTGCCGGGCCGCATCACGCTCGGCGTGCTGGTGCTCCAGGATATCTTCGCCATCCTGTTCCTGGCGGTGCAGCCGAGTCTCGCCAATCTGCAGGTCAGCGTCATCCTGCTCTCGATCGGCCGCGTCGCGGTGCTGGTCGCCGCCGCGTTGCTGGTCAGCCGTTACGTGCTGCCGCGCCTGTTCCACCAGATCGCTCGGCGGCCAGAGCTGATCCTGCTCGGCGCGCTCGCCTGGTGCTTTCTCGTCGCCGAGACGGCCGAGCGGCTGTCGCTGTCGCGCGAAATGGGCGCGCTGATCGCCGGCGTCTCGCTCTCGACCTTCCCTTACGCGCTCGACGTGACCGCCAAGGTCACCACGCTGCGGGACTTCTTCATCACGCTGTTCTTCGTCGCGCTCGGCATGACCATTCCCGTGCCCGGCCTCTCGGTGATCAGCCTCGCCTTGATGATCGCGGCATTCACGGTGGCAAGCCGCCTCGTTACGACGTTCACCCCGCTCTATCTGATGAAGCAGGGCCTGCGCGCCAGTCTGTTGCCGGCGCTCAATCTCGCGCAGATCTCCGAGTTCTCGCTGGTGGTGATCCAGACCGGCGTCACCGACCACCACATCGCAGCCGAGACGGCGAATGCCGCCTCCTTCGCCTTCGTGGTGCTGGCGGTGCTCTCGACCTTCGTGATGACCCGCAGCGACGAAATCACGCGTTGGGCGATCGGCCCTCTGAAGCGGATCGGCCTGCGCGATCTCGACCATGGCAACGGCCATGCCGAGGAGGGCCACGACGGCGGCCATGGCGAGGCCCGCCGGATCGTCATCCTCGGCTTTTTCCGTGCGGCGAGCGCGCTTTTGGCCGAGATCGAACGGCAGACGCCGGTGCTGCTCGAGCAGATCACCGTGGTCGATTTCAACCCTAATGTGTACAAGACCCTGCTTTCGCGCGGCTTGCACGTGATCTATGGCGACATCAGCAGTGTCGACACGCTGATCCACGCCGGCATCGGCAAGTCCGAGATGATCATCCTCAGCGTGCCGGATTCGCTGCTGAAGGGCGCCACCAACGAGAAGCTGGTCCGCCACGTCCGCGCGCTCAATCCGACGGCCCTGATCGTTGCCACGGCCGACCTGTTGGCCGACGTCGGCGCGCTTTACGAGGCCGGCGCCAGCTACGTCACCGTGACCCGGCTCAGCGATGCACATGAGCTGTTTACCGTGATCGAAGCCGCCCAGGCCGGCCTGCTCGCGGACAAGCGCGCCGAGCTCGATCAGCGCCTCGGCGAGCGCCGCGAGGTGCTGCCCTGACAGCCACGGGCCGCCTTCCTTGCCGCCTTCCTTGCGGGCAATCTGCGCCTATATCGCTGGTATGCCCGGTGCAAGCCTGAAACCCATCGGCAGGCCCGCCCGCTGGCATATGTGGTTGCGCTGGGGAGACTAGCGCCCCGACCCAAGTCCGGCTAAGCCTCCCGGCCATAACCGATAGAGATTGGGAAATGCCCGATAGCGTTCAGGAAGTCTTGCAGGCCTTTGCCCGGGGTGAGCTCGTGGTCGTCACCGACGACGAGGACCGCGAGGGCGAGGGCGATCTGATCGTCGCCGCCTCGCTGTGTACCGCCGAGAAGATGGCCTTCATCATCCGCCATACCTCCGGCATCGTCTGCGCGCCCGTGACGACCGAGGACGCGCGCCGGTTGCGGCTCGATCCGATGGTCGCCCACAACGATTCCGCGCACACCACCGCATTCACGGTCTCGATCGACTACAAGCCCGACGGCGGCACCGGGATCTCCGCAGAGGAGCGCGCCTCGTGCTGCCGTGCGCTCGCCAATCCCAACGTGGGCGCCAACGACTTCGCCCGGCCCGGCCACATCTTCCCGCTGATCGCCAAGGATGGCGGCGTGCTGCTGCGCTCCGGCCATACCGAGGCCGCGGTCGACCTCTGCAAGCTTTCCGGCCTGCCGCCGGTCGGCGTCATCAGCGAGCTTATGAACGACGACGGCAGCGTGATGAAGGGCGAGCAGGTCGCGCAGTTCGCGGTCAGGCACAAGCTCAAGCACGTCACCATCGCGGACATGATCGCCTACCGCCAGGCGCGCGAGAAGCTGATCGAGCGGGTCTCGACCTTCGTCACCGACAGCCCGATCGGCCCCTTGCAGGGCTACGCCTACCGCTCACCGTTCGATTCCATCGCTCACGTCGCCTTCGTCTACAACGGGGTCGGCGACGGCAAGAACGTGCTGACGCGCTTCCACAAGCCGAACATCGTCAAGGACACCTTCACCGGCCACAAGCGCATGGCCGTCGTGCTCGAGCATTTCAAGAAGACCGGCCGTGGCGTGCTGGTCTACCTGCGCGACGGCGCGGCCGGCGTGCCCGTTTCGCCGCTGCCGGACGAGACGTCGACGGAGGCCGACCGCAACCGTCAGTGGCGCGAGGTCGGCGTCGGCGCGCAGATCCTGCGCGACCTCGGCGTGACTTCGATCCGGCATCTCACCTCGTCGGTGCACGACTACAAGGGCCTATCGGGCTTCGGCATCGAGATCGTCGCCAACGAGCAGCTCGAAAGCTGACACGCATTGTCATTCCGGGGTGGCGCTGAAAGCGCCACGCGTCGCGCCACCCCGGAACGACCGAAGCCAGGATGCAATTGAACTTGTTGCCGCGGCGCTTTACTTTGTCGGGCAATTATCGACGGAACCAGACGCGAAAGGACGTTTCATGAGCGTGCGCCCTCAGGCCAAGGACGAGCCGGCTGCGGCTTCTTTCCAGTGGGACGATCCGTTCCTGCTCGACGAGCAGCTCACCGAAGACGAGCGCATGGTGCGCGACACCGCCCGCGCCTATGCGCAGGACAAGCTGCTGCCGCGCGTCTCCAAGGCCTATCTCGAGGAGAAGACCGATCGCGAGATCTTCAACGAGATGGGCGAACTCGGCCTGATCGGCATCACGCTGCCCGAGGAATATGGCTGCGCCAATGCGAGCTACGTCGCCTATGGCCTCGTCGCGCGCGAGATCGAGCGGGTCGATTCCGGCTACCGCTCGATGAACTCGGTGCAGTCATCGCTGGTGATGTACCCGATCTACGCCTATGGCGACGAGAACCAGCGCAAGAAGTACCTGCCCAAGCTCGCCAGCGGCGAGTGGGTCGGCTGCTTCGGCCTGACCGAGCCCGATGCCGGCTCAGATCCGGCCGGCATGAAGACCCGCGCCGAGAAGGTGTCGGACGGCTATCGCCTCACCGGCAGCAAGATGTGGATCTCGAACGCGCCGATCGCCGACGTCTTCGTGGTCTGGGCCAAGTCGGCCGCCCACGACAACCAGATCCGCGGCTTCGTCCTGGAGAAGGGCATGAAGGGCCTGTCCGCGCCCAAGATCGGCGGCAAGCTCTCGCTTCGCGCCTCCATCACCGGTGAGGTCGTGATGGACGGCGTCGTGGTCCCGGAGGACGCCCTGCTGCCCAACGTCTCCGGCCTCAAGGGCCCGTTCGGCTGCCTCAACCGCGCCCGCTACGGCATCTCCTGGGGTGCGCTTGGCGCCGCCGAGGACTGCATGCACCGCGCCCGTCAATACACACTCGACCGCAAGCAGTTCGGCAAGCCGCTCGCCGCGACCCAGCTGGTGCAGAAGAAGCTCGCCGACATGGAGACCGAGATCGCGCTCGGCCTGCAGGGCTCGCTTCGCGTCGGCCGCCTGATGGACGAGGGCAAGTTCGCGCCCGAGATGATCTCGATCATGAAGCGCAACAATTGCGGCAAGGCGCTCGACATCGCCCGCACCGCCCGCGACATGCACGGCGGCAACGGGATCTCGATCGAGTATCACGTGATGCGCCACGTCCATAACCTCGAGACGGTCAACACCTATGAGGGCACCCACGACGTCCACGCCCTGATCCTGGGCCGCGCGATCACGGGTATTCAGGCGTTTTTCTGAACGTCACGGAGCACCGTGGCGATTGTCTCGCTCCACTGGATCGTCCGCGCAGGCGGACGATCCAGTATTCCAGAGACCTAGCCTTCGCCACAGATGCCGCGGCGTACTGGATACCCCGCCTTCGCGGAGTATGACGGCGGGGATGGGGCAGCAGTGCACAGGAAGTCCGATGTCCGACAACGACGACGTCCCGTTCAACCGCAACTTTCCGCTGCAGCCCGGCATCGTCGAGGAGGTTCGCCCCGGCGTGCGGCGCGTGCTCTGCAACAATCCGAGCCCGTTCACCTTCACGGGCACGGTCAGCTACATCGTCGGCAAGGGCAATGTCGCGATCATCGATCCCGGTCCGGATGACGCGGCGCATGCGGCGGCGCTGCTCGATGCCGTGCGCGGCGAGACCGTGACGCACATCTTCGTCACCCACACCCATCGCGACCATTCGCCGAACACCGCGCGGATCAAGCAGGCGACAGGTGCGCCGGTCTATGCCGAAGGCCCGCATCGCGCCTCGCGGCCGCGGTTCGAGAGCGAGAAGCACAATCCGGAATCCGGCGCCGACCGCGATTTTGCGCCGGACGTCAATCTCGCACACGGCGACGTCGTGGAAGGCGACGGCTGGCGGCTCGAGACCGTGGCGACGCCCGGCCACACGGCCAATCATCTGGCATTCGCCTGGCCGGAGCGGAAGTTCAACTTCGTTGGCGATCACGTGATGGGCTGGTCGACCTCGATCGTGGCGCCGCCGGACGGCTCGATGATCGATTACATGGATTCGCTCGATCGGCTCGCGGCCCGGGAGGAGGATCTCTATTTCTCGGGCCATGGCCCCGAGATTCCCGAGGGCCAGCGCTTCGTGCGCTTCCTCATCCGGCACCGCAAGGCGCGCGAGGCCTCGATCCTGCACCGCCTCGCCAAGGGCGAGGCCGACATCCCGACCATGGTCCGCGCGATCTATATCGGTATCGATCCCCGCCTGACCACCGCGGCCGGCTATTCCGTTCTGGCGCATTTGGAAGAGCTGGTCGCCCGCGGCGTGGTGGCGACGGATGGCGATCCCGTGATCGGCGGGACCTATCGGATGGCTTAGCTCGTCATTCCGGGGCGCGCGTTAGCGCGAACCCGGAATCTCGCGCTACAATCTCGAGATCCCGGGTTCGCCGCCATGCGGCGCCCCGGGATGACGCTAGCGCGTCATTTCTTCACCGTCTTCGCCGGCGCCTTGGGCGGTGCGACCGGGGTCTTCTTCACCGGCTTGAGCGCGTCGGCATCGGCGGCGGTGTTGAGGTCGTCGATGAATTTCTTGACGCGCGCGGCATTGCTGCCGAGGTCGTTGTCGAAATTGCGCGACGCAGAGCGGATATCGACGCGGGAATCATCGCCATCCGGCACGACCCTGATCGAAACGTCCTCGCGGAAACCCATGATCGGCGTGCGCGCCACCGCCTCGATGCGGCCGATGCGACGCGGCGGCTGCGGTGCGCGCTCGTCGATCACGATCCATTTGCGCTTGTGGACGAGCTGGAGCGCGATCGCATAGGCGCGGTCGGCCGAGATCTCGAGCTCGACGGGCTCGATCTCGGGATAGAAGTGGCGCTGCTGCTCCGCCGAATAGAGGCCGGCATAGACCGCGGTGTTGGTGCCCTCGCCGGTGCGCAGGCGCGCCAGCGCATCGAAGCGCGGCGGATCGATCGGGTCGGTGGTGATGTCGTAGATCGACGGCAGCTTGCGATATTGAAAGGCGAGATAAGCGGGGTAGGCAAGGATCGCCCCGTCGATCAGGAAGGCGAGCAGGATGCGCGCCATGCCGCGCGAGCCGTTCTGCCAGATTGCGGCAAAGCCGGCGAGCCCGAACAGGATCGAGAGGCCGGCGATCGCGAGCCCGCCGAGGAACGTCGCAAGCGCCGGCTTCGGCTCCAGGAAATCGAAGCGGACGATGATGACCGACACCACCACCGCCACTACCGCGAAGACGGCCAGATTGCGCGCCCAGCTCGCCAGGCTGGACACGGGCTCCGATTGGTAAGGAGCGGAAAACCTGCGGGCCATCGGGTGAAGCTCTGCCGGATGTTGAGCGCGGTGCCGGCCGATCGGCGCGACGATGGGCCGTTGAGACCACGGCGCGGGGGCAAATTCAAGGGTCGATCACCCTCCCCTGGAGGGAGAGGGTCGATCGCGCGCAGCGCGAGCGGGGTGGGGTGATCTAGCCACTCGGGCACTGTTGGATGAGGAGATACCGTCACCCCACCCCGTCTCACATGTCGCTGCGCTCTATGTGAGCCAACCCACGGGCGAGCTATGCTTGTCCCGGACCCCTCCAGGGGAGGGTGGGCACCAACGTCTCTACGCCGCCGCGTTCGGGAAGCGATAATCCCTAAACTGGTCGCGCAGCGCCGTCTTCAGGATCTTGCCGGTGGCCGTATGCGGAATGCCGTCGACGAAAGCGACGTCGTCGGGCATCCACCATTTGGCGATCTTGCCCTCCATGAACTTCAGGATGTCCTCGCGCGTGGCCTGCTGGCCCTGCTTGAGCTGCACGATCAAAAGCGGCCGCTCGTCCCATTTGGGGTGGAACACGCCGATCACGGCGGCTTCCGCCACGGCGGGGTGGCCGACCGCGAGGTTTTCGAGGTCGATCGAGGAGATCCACTCGCCGCCGGACTTGATCACGTCCTTGGAGCGGTCGGTGATCCGCATATAGCCGTCCTCGTCGATGGTCGAGACGTCGCCGGTGTCGAAGAAGCCGTCCTCGTCGAGGATGTTGCTGTCGACGCGGTAATAGGCCTTGGCGACGGCGGGCCCGGAGACCTTGAGGCGACCGAAGGTCTTGCCGTCCCAGGGCAGCTCCTTGCCGGCATCGTCGGTGATCTTCATCTGAACGCCGAACGGGGCATAACCCTGCATCTGCAGCACGTCGAGCCTGGCCTCGCCGGTCGCATTCTGGAACGGCGGCTTCAGGGCCGCGACGCTGCCGATCGGGCTCATCTCGGTCATGCCCCAGGCGTGGCGGACGTTCGAGCCCATGTCGAGGAAGGCCTTGATCATCGAGCGCGGCATCGCCGAGCCGCCGCAGATCACCATCTTCAGCTCCGGCAGCTTGAGATTGTTGGCGGCCATGTGCTGGAGCAGCATCAGCCACACCGTCGGCACGCCGGCGGTGTGCGTCACCTTTTCGGTCGAGAGCAGCTCATAGACCGAGGCGCCATCGAGCTTGGCGCCCGGCATCACCAGCTTGGTGCCCTGCGACGGAGCGGAGAAGGCGATGCCCCAGCTGTTGGCATGGAACAGCGGAACGACCGGCAGCATTGTCTCGGACGCACTGGTGCCGAGCGCGTCGACGTTGTTGGCCATCAGCGCGTGCAGCACGTTGGAGCGATGCGAATACAGCACACCCTTGGGATCACCGGTCGTGCCGGAGGTGTAGCACATCGCCGCCGCCGTGTTCTCGTCAAAGTCCTTCCATTTGAATTTGCCGTCGGCCTGCGCAATCCAGTCCTCGTAGGCGACCGCGTTTTTCAGCGTGGTCTCCGGCATGTGAGCCTTGTCGGTGAGCACGATGTAGCGCTCCACGCTGGGCAGCTTGTCCGCGATCTTCTCCAGGATCGGAATGAAGGTGAGATCGGTCATCACGACGCGATCCTGCGCATGATTGACGATCCAGGCGATCTGTTCGGGGAAAAGGCGGGGATTGACGGTATGGCAGATGGCGCCGATCCCCATGATGCCGTACCAGACCTCCAGATGACGCCAGGTGTTCCAGGCGATCGTTGCAACACGGTCCCCGAGCTTGATGCCGTCGCGCTCCAGCATCTGCGAGACCTTGAGCGCGCGCTGGTGGATCTCGGCGTAGTTGGTGCGATGGATCGGTCCCTCGACCGAGCGTGTGACCACCTCCTGCTTGCCATGAATCCTGGCGGCGTGTTCGATGATCCGGTGGCAGAGCAGGGGCCAATCTTGCATCAAACCAAGCATTCCGACGTTCCTCCGAGAAGTCGCTGGGCGCATTGTCGCTCTCAGCGTTGGGCCAAAGAATTGACATGAGTTTTAGCCTGCCGGAGTTTCGCCGCAAATGGTCTTGTCGCGGCTATATGTCCGCCGGCACGGCAATGGTTACCGTCGCGCTCGGGCTGGTGCTCGTGTCTGCGGAGACGGCAGAGGCGCGGAAACATCCTGCGCCACTCGATCTCTTCAACCTGGGCACACCACGGCCGCGGGCGGCGGCTCGCGCCGCCAGGATCCCGCTGCCGAGAGCGCGGCCCGCAGAGGCCCCAAAGGTGCAAGAAAAGGCGACCGACGAAGCTCCGCCCGAAACGGAGGGTAAGCCGTCTGCCGACCAGCCGACCGCCGACAAGCCGGTCGAGGCTGCGCCACCCCAGAAGCAGGCCTCAGCCTGCCGGCTCGCGCTGACCGAGGACATCGCGATCGCGCCCTCGATCCCGGATATCCGCGGGCCCGGTGCCTGTGGCGGCGAGGATCTGGTGCGGCTGGAAGCCATCGTGCTGCCGGACAAGCGCAAGGTGACGGTGAAGCCGGCGGCGATCCTTCGCTGCACCATGGCGTCCGCGCTCGCCGATTGGCTGCGCAACGACATGGTGCCGCTGGCCGCGGGCCTCGGCTCGCCCATTGGCGAACTCGATAATTTCGATTCCTTCGAGTGCCGCGGCCGCAATCGCGTCGCAGGCGCGATGCTGTCCGAGCATGGCAAGGCCAATGCCATCGACATCCGCGCCATCAAGCTCGCCAATGGGCAGTCGATTGGTCTCACCGACCGTACCACTTCGCGCGAGCTGCGCGAGCGCGTGCTGCACTCGGTCTGCGCACGCTTTTCCACCGTGCTCGGCCCGGGCTCGGACTGGTACCACGAGGACCACATCCATCTCGATCTGGCCCAGCGGCGCAACGACTACCGGATCTGCCAGTGGAACGTGTGGGATCCGCTGCCACAGGTCGCTCCGCTGCTGCCGGCGGAACGTCCCGAGGAGGCACCGCCGCGCGAGGTCGCGGCCAAACCCGAGGCAAAGGAGAGCGCCGACGACGGAGGGGCGGAGACACGTCCGGAGCATCCAGCGGACAAGCCGGCGACGGATAGCAACAAAGCCCAGCCGCACAAAGCGGCAACAAAAAAGCGCCGGTGAAACCGGCGCTTTGAAAAGCCTCGGGCAGGCCTGCTTAGAATGAACTGGAGCCGCCGCCCTGGAGCGCAAGGCGCGAATTGTAGGGCGAATCGCCGTGCTTCGGCTCGAGCACCACGACGAGGGTGCCGACCTTGACGCGGTCATAGAGATCGATCGCGTCCTCATTGGTCAGGCGGATACAGCCGGACGAGATCGAGGCGCCGATATATTCCGGCTGGTTGGTGCCGTGGATGCGGAACAGCGTGTCCTTGCCACCCGAATACAGGTACAGCGCCCGGGAGCCCATCGGATTGTCTGGACCAGGCGCGACATAGGTCGGCACGCCCAAACGCGAAATTTCGCTGGGGGTGGGGTGCCAGGCCGGCCACTCGGTCTTGCTGCCCACCTTGGCGATGCCCGACCAGGCCATCGCTTCTTCACCGACGGTGATGCCGTAGCGGATCGCCTTGCCGCCATCCAGCACGTAATAGAGGTAATGATTGTCGGAATCGACCACGATCGAGCCAGGCGCTTCCTTACGGTGGTACTGGACGATGGCGCGGCGGAACGGCTCGGCGACCGGGGTGTTCTCGTACCTGACCTTGGCGAGGAGCTCCTTGTCCTTCGGCTTGAAGGCCTTGGTGTCGGTCGCCTCATAATGAGTGGCCTGCATGCAGCCCGACAGCATCAGGCCGGCGGCCAAAATCCCAAACTTAACTTTCAGCGACGACATGGTTTGGTTCCAATCAAAACAATACCGTGCGGAAGGGGCCTGAGCTTAGCGCCCAAGTTCCTCGACTCCGTTAAGCCCATTATCGTTGAAATCTGCCACAATTCCAGCGCTGAAGCCGTTTTCCCGCGCTGCAAGGCCCCAGCTGTGGCTTTTCTGCCGCAAATTTGGCGGTGTTATGAGGGTTTTTGTGGTGCGACGCGCCAAACTGTTCCTTCGGCGCCACAGTTGAGCCTTGGGTCGGCCGCAGATGCAAACGCTCCGTTAATGTTGTTGTCATCGTGAACCTGTCAGAATCGCGCTAAGGGCAGTCGTTCTGTCGCAGGATCTCTGGAGCTTTTAATGTTTTCGGTGTTCGTTCCCTCCGAGACCTCCCTCAAGAAGGCGGTTATCGAGGATCTCACAGCACTGCCGGAGAACGCAGTGTGGATCGACCTCGTCAACCCCTCGGCTGCTGAGGACAAAGCCGTGGAGCGGCTGGCGGGTATCGCCATCCCGACCCGGGAAGACATGCAGGAGATCGAGATCTCCAGCCGGCTCTATATGGAGAACGGCGCGCGCTACATGACCGCGACCCTGATGTGCCACTCCGATACCGACATGCCGCGGACCACGGCGGTGACCTTCATCCTTGGCGACCACCGCCTGGTTACGGTCCGCTACGACCTGCCCAAGCCCTTCGCGCTAGTCGAGGCCAAGCTCGCCCGCTCCTGCACCCCGTCGATCACCGGCGAGATGGTGCTGATGGAGCTCCTGGACGCCGTGATCGACCGCTGCGCCGACATTCTGGAGCGCTGCGGCGCCGAGATCGACCAGGTCTCCCACGAGATCTTCGAGCCGGAGAGCGAGCGCCACGGCCACGCCAAGCGATATTCCCAAATCCTGATCTCGATCGGCCGCAAGGGCGATTTGACCTCGAAGGTTCGCGAGAGCCTGGTCTCGATCGGCCGTGTCGTGACGTTCCTCTCCGCGGTGGTCGAGGGCGTGAAGTGGTCGAAGGACATGCGCGAGCAGCTCAAGACCATGCAGCGCGACGTCGCCTCACTGACCGATCACGCCTCCTATCTCTCCAGCAAGATCACCTTCGTGCTCGACGCCATGCTCGGCGTGGTCAATCTCGAGCAGAACAACATCATCAAGTTGTTCTCGGTGATGGCCGTCGTCTTGATGCCGCCGACGCTGATCGCCTCGGTCTACGGCATGAACTTCAAGGTGATGCCGGAACTCGAATGGGTGCACGGCTATCCGATGGCGCTGGTGATGATGCTGATCGCCGCCATCGTCCCGTACTGGATCTTCAAGTTCAAGAAGTGGCTGTAGGAACCGTGCGCGAGCAAAGATACCTACCGAGACCTTACGCCGCTCGCACAGACACGATGAATCGTGTCGCAGAATAGATCGGCATTGCGGCGACGCGGTGATGTCCGTGTCACGCCGCAATTCCTCCGGTAAAATTTGAGCGGTGGGCTGAACGTTTGCGCGAAACTTGTCTGCGATAAGCAGGGCGTAGCCGCGAGGAACAGCCATGGTTGAGAAACACATAACGTCGCCCCGCAACGTCATCGATCTGGCGAACTACCGTCAGGTCCTGGCGAGCGGCAAGGCGCCGTCGATGTCGGCACGCATGTGCCGGCACTGTGGTGCTCCGCTGCTCGATGGTGAGAACGACGACGACTGCTCGACTGCATTCAGCACGGCCGCTCCGCGGCCGCGCGAGCGGTCACGTCGGATTCGACTCGATTGAGGAACGGAAGGTAAGGGCGATCCAGGTCTTGCGGCGGCGTTGTCTGGATCGCCTTGCTTCCGTCATCACTTGTCTCCAATTCGTCATTGCGAGGAGCGAAGCGACGAAGCAATCCAGACTGTCTCCGTGGAGGCAGTCTGGATTGCTTCGCGGAGCCTGTCATCGGGCCGCGCTTCGCGCGGACCCGTTGGCTCGCAATGACGAGAAGAGAGAGCCTATACGTGCTGGCCGCCGTTGATGTGGATCTCGGCGCCGTTGACGTATGAGCTGGTGTCCGTGCACAGCACGTAGATGATCTTTGCCACCTCGTCGGGCGTGCCGAGGCGGTGCATCGGGATCTGCTGCTCGACGATCTTCTCGGTGCCCGGCGACAGGATCGAGGTGTCGATCTCGCCCGGGGCAATCGCGTTGACGCGCACGCCGATGCGGCCGAAGTCGGAGGCCATCTCGCGCGTCAGCGCGGCGAGCGCCGCCTTCGAGGTGGCATAGGCGGCGCCTGCGAAGGGGTGCACGCGCGAGCCCGCGATCGAGGTGACGTTCACGACCGACCCCTTGGCCGCCTTCAATTCCTCGATCAGCCCGCGCGCCATCATGATCGGCGCGAAGAAATTGACATGGAAGACGTGGGTCCAGGTGTCGAGGTCGGTGTCGACCGAGCCCAGCCGGGAGCCGCCCGGGCCCTTCGGCGAGATCGCGGCGTTGTTGACCAGCGCATGAAGCGTGCCGCCCTCGAGCCGGTTGCGGATCTCCGAGATCGCGCGCGCGGTGTCCTGGGGATCGCCGAGGTCGACCTGGATATGGTCCTCCGGCCCGGCGTCCCAGGGGCAGTCCTCGGGGAAAGCGTGCCGCGAGCAGGTGATGACGCGCCAGCCCGCCGAGGAGAAACGGATCACGGTGGCGTGGCCGATGCCGCGGCTGGCTCCGGTCAGGAGCAGCGTACGGCGCGGCGCATTGGACGAATGCGGCATGGACATCTTTCAGGTCGGCCCAAAGCTTACGGATACATCCGCGTCTTGGACCACGGTTGGCCGGCCGCGTCACGGCGAAATTCGATGCGGTCGTGCAGGCGGAACGGGCGGTCGTGCCAGAACTCGATGCGGAGCGGCGTGATGCGCCAGCCGCTCCAGCCCGGCGGCCGCGGCACTTCGCCGATGACGTATTTGGCCGCGACCTTGGCGATGGCCTGCTCGAACGCGAACCGGCTCTCCAGCTCTTGCGATTGCTTGCTCGCCCAGGCGCCGATCTGGGCCTGCTTCGGTCGCGTCGCGAAATAGGCATCGGCCTCGGCGTCCGTCACCGGCGTCACGTTGCCGCGGATGCGAACCTGACGGCGCAGCGACTTCCAGTGAAAAAGTAACGCGGCCTTAGGATTTGCGGCGAGTTCGCGGCCCTTCTGGCTGGCGATGTGGCTGTAGAAGACGAAACCGTCGGTATCGAAGCCCTTCATCAGCACCATGCGCACATCGGGCATCCCGTCGGGATCGACGGTTGCGAGCGCCATGGCGTTCGGATCGTTCGGCTCGCTCTTGACCGCTTCGTTCAGCCAGGCCTCGAACAACGCAAATGGCTCGTCGGCGGCGGTGAAATCACCGGATGTTAAGGGTGTCTGGTGTTTCATCGAGGTCGTGTCGGTCATGTCCGGAGTCCGAGTTGCGTCCCGCGGCCCAAAACGCGTTGTTGTCCGCTACCGCCCTATATAGGGCATGGGGACGCGTTGGCCTATCGGCGATCCGGCCGTCCGGGTTCGTCATGACGATGATTCTGATCGGGCTCGGTGCCGGCGGCTGCAGCTTTTCCCGAAACGACGGCAGCGCCTATGCCAAGGCCGAGGACAGCGACCTCACCGGTTCGATCGCGCGGCCGGCGAAGGACGCTCCCCCGACGGAGACCGATCTCGCCTTTACCCGCAACGCCGCCTCCGACGTCCTCAGCAAAGGCGACAAGGATTCCAGCCAGCATTGGGAGAATCCGGAGACCGGGGCGCGCGGCTCGGTGACGCCCATTGCCCAGTCCTACGCCGCCGAGGACGGGCGCAAATGCCGCGACTTCCTGGCGAGCTACGTCAACGGCAATACCGAAAGCTGGCTCCAGGGCGCCGGTTGCCAAAGCAGCCGTGGCCGTTGGGAGATTCATACGCTAAAGCCGTGGCGGAGCTGAGCCTGATCCGGACCCGAAGGGCCGCGTTCGCGAAAAGTGGGAACCGGTTTTCCGATAAGGCCATGCTCCAAACTGAGCTTCAGCTCGCGTTCCGAGTTGCAAAAATGCCACTCTCTTCCCACATCACCAGCAGGTGGGGCGGGGAGCCCTTTGAACAATTCGATTTCTTGAAGGAGACGTGACGAATGCGCGACCCCTATGAGGTCTTGGGGGTGCCGCGGAGCGCCAGCGCTGCCGCGATCAAGAGCGCCTATCGCAAGCTGGCTAAGAAGCACCATCCGGACAGCAACAAGGGTGATCCGAAGGCGGCCGAACGCTTCGCCGAGATCAACTCGGCCAACGAGATCCTCGGCGACGAGGACAAGCGCAAGCAGTTTGACCGCGGCGAGATCGACGCCGAGGGCAAGCCGCGCTTCCAGGGTTTTCCGGGCGGCGGCGGTCCTCGCGGCCGCGCGGGCCCTGGCGGGTTCGAAAGCTATACGTTCCGAAGCGGCGGTGCGGGCGGCCCGGGCGGCGGCGCGTTCGAGGACATCCTCAACAGCATGTTCGGCGGCGGGATGCGCGGCGCGCGGCCCGGAGCCGGCGGCGGTGCCCAGTTCGAGTTCGACACCGGCGGTATCGGGCTCGATCTCGACGTCAACGTCGCCATGAGCGTCTCGCTGGAAGAGGCGGTCAAGGGCGGCGAGAAGCGTGTCCGGCTGCCGACGGGCAAGGAGCTCAACGTCAAGATTCCGGCCGGGGTCACCGAGGGCCAGCAGATCAGGCTGCGGGGGCAGGGGGAAAGCGCGCAGGGCCATCCGCCCGGCGATCTCCTGATCACCATCAACATCGCGCCGCACCCGTTCTTCAAGGTCGAGGGCTCCGACCTCAGGATCGACCTGCCGGTCACGCTCTACGAGGCGGTGCTCGGCGGCAAGGTCCGCGTGCCCACCCTCGGCAATGCCGTGGAACTCTCGGTCCCCAAGAACACCTCCAGCGGCCGGACCTTCCGCCTCAAGGGCAAGGGCCTGCCGAAAGCCGGCGGGACCGGGGATCTCTTCGTCATCATCAGGATTATGCTACCGGACGGGAACGACGCCGAGCTTGAAGCATTGATGGAGAAGTGGCGGGACCAACACCCCTACAATCCACGTAGCGGGCTTGGCTAAAGCATGATCCCGACCCGGAGAGTCCCGTGAGCGCAAAGTGTGTCGCGGTTTTCCGGAAAGATCATGCGCAAAACAAAGAGCTAAAGCGCGAGCCAACGCGCTTTAGGGCGCGATCGAATTGAAGGGGTTCTCCAAAAGGCCCAAGGCGTCATCCTCAATGCATCGTCCTGGAGATGATGCTGATCATATGCCTGAGGCGTGGTAGCGCTTCACGGCTTCGACGTGTCGGCTGCCCGGCGGGACAGCCGATAAAGAGGTGCGGCCTCGAGAGGGGGACCAGCGCGGTACCAAAAACCCCAATCGAGGCCGCCCGCGTCGATCGGCGGATCGAACGCCACTCATAATCGCGTGAGCACCCGGTGCGATAATGAGACGCGTCGATGTCTTGATTCCAAATTTTCGATGACGGAATCTGGGCACTGCGCTTGTATGGTTGTCTAGGTGCCGTTTTTCTCTGCTTGGTCGTAGACGGCCTGCGCCACCTTGGTCAGCCGCTCGCGATCGCTGCTGCCGCTGACGACGTAGCCGACGCCGCGCTCGGCCCAGAACAACGCGCCGTCCTTGTCCGTCTTGGCGTAGCGCATTTGCGTTGCACCATTCTCGGTCTTGGCGCTGTAGATCGTGTACCGCTCGCCCGAGGCGCCCTCGTACATCAGGAATGACGCCGGACCGTTTGGTCCCGGCAGAAGCCGGCCGCCGACCAGCTTCAGCCCGCTCGCCTCCAGGTTCGGCGCGAACACGGTCCAGCCGCAGCGCCGGGTCAGCCAAGCCTGCAAGTGATCGCGCTCGTTGCCGCCGACCTCCACGGGGTGGCGGACCTCGACGACATACAGGCGGTGCGCGTCGAGCGCGTCCGCCGTAAAGCTCCGGAAGGTCGAGGGCGCGTTGGCGGCGCCATGCGCCACCCAGCCGGCGGTGCCGCCGGCGACGAAGGCAACCAGCACGGCCGCGGCGGCACCATAGAGCCATTGCCGCGGGCGGCGCTCCAGCCGCTCGAGCTCGAGCCGTGCGGGCACCGGTTCATGGGCAACCGAATCGTAACGGGCGTGCAGCATCTCGGCCATGGTCCGCCAGGATTGCACCCGCTCGGCGTCCTCGGGGTGGGAGGCAAGAAACGCCTCGACGTCGGCGCGTCGCTCGGCCGGCAGCTCGCCGTCGACATAGGCGTGCAGTTCGTCCTCGGTCACGGGGATGTTGCGGTCGTTCATATTGATCGTCTCTGGCTCTGCGGCCCAAAATATCTTTTGCGAGTTAGCTTCGCGCAGCTCACCGTCAGGCTGCGGGCGGACATTATTCGATGCATGGATCCGGTCATCATTTCACTCGCCTGAGCGCCGTACGCTCGCCCTCCAGCGAGGCTTTGACGTGGGCTCTTGCGCGCGCCAGGCGCGACATCACGGTGCCGATCGGCACACCCTGGATGTCGGCAACCTCGCGGTAGCTCATGCCTTCCAGCATCACCAGGAGCAGCACCGAACGCTGCTCCTCGACGAGGGTGGCCAGCGCCTTCTCGATGTCGCGCCCCTCGGCCTCGGTCCCGCTGGCATCCGGGTTGTTCTCCGTCAGCGGCATGAATTGCGGTCGCCTTGCCAGCGAGCGCCGCCGGTTCTTGTTGAGGTTGGTCAGGATCGTATAGAGCCAGCTCCTGACGTCGCCTCCGAGAAACAGCCGCTCCGAACGTAGCGCGCGTACCAACGTGTCCTGGACCAGATCGTCGGCCGCATCCGCATCGCGTGTGAGCGCGCGGGCGTAGCGGCGCAACGCCGGGATCATGGCTTCCACACTCTGGCGAAACGCACTCATTGCAGTCCTGACATCCCTGGCGTTCGGCGCGCGCCTCAACGATCATAACACCCCACCGGAACGGCTATTCCGGCACTCGAAACAGCGTTAACGCCGCGGATTAGGGCTGTACCGCGGGGGAGGGCTGGTGTACCTCCAGACCTCAACGAGAGTTCGACGGGACGTGCAAAAATGGCGCAGAATTCGGGTCTGATGCAAGGAAAGCGCGGGGTCATCCTCGGCGTCGCCAACAACCGCTCGATCGCCTGGGGCATCGCCAAGGCATGCCACGCCGCGGGCGCCGAGCTCGCCTTCACCTATCAGGGCGATGCGCTGAAGAAGCGCGTCGAGCCGCTTGCCGCCGAGATCGGCGGCCTCGTGCTCGGCCATTGCGACGTCACCGATGCCGCGACCATCGATGCCGCCTTCGCTGTGCTGAAGGAGAAGTGGGGCAAGATCGACTTCCTGGTGCATGCGATCGCCTATGGCGAGCAGCTCGACGGCCGCTACGTCGACACCACGCAGGAGAATTTTTCGAAGTCGATGCTGATCTCCTGCTATTCGTTCACGGCGGTGGCGCAGCGCGCCGAGAAGCTGATGACGGATGGCGGCTCGCTGATCACGCTCTCCTATTACGGCGCCGAGAAGTGGATGCCGCACTACAACGTCATGGGCGTGGCCAAGGCGGCGCTGGAAGCCAGCGTGCGCTATCTCGCTGCCGATCTCGGCGAGAAGAACATTCGCGTCAACGCGATCTCGGCAGGTCCCATCAAGACGCTGGCGGCGTCCGGCATCGGCGACTTCCGCTATATCCTGAAGTGGAACGAGACCAACGCGCCGATGCGGCGCAACGTGTCCACCGAAGACGTCGGCGGCAGCGCGCTGTATTTCCTCTCCGACCTCTCGCGCGGCGTCACCGGCGAGGTGCACCACGTCGATTCCGGCTATCACGTGCTCGGCATGAAGCGGCCGGATGCGCCTGATATCTCGCTTGGCGGGAAGGACTAGCCTTGAGCTGAAATGCCCAAGCCTACGATCTACTATCTTCGCCACGGCGAGACCGAGTGGAATGCGCTCGGCAGGCTTCAGGGCACCAGGGACATTCCGCTGAACGCGCGCGGCTGCAGCCAGGCCGTGCAGGCCGGCGGCGTTCTCGCCGAACTGCTTAAGCGCGACGGGCGCGACAAGGCCGCGCTGGCTTACGTGTCGAGCCCGCTCTGCCGTGCGCGCCAGACCATGGAGCTCGCGCGCGGTAAGCTCGAATTGCCGCCTGCCGATTACGCGCTCGACGATCGGCTGCGCGAGATCGGCTACGGCACCTGGGAGGGGCTGACGCTGGCCGAGAGCGAGGCGAAGGATCCGGACATCTATGCAAGGCGCCTCGCCGACAAATGGACCGTGGCGCCTGCGGGCGGGGAGACCTACGCCGACGTGCAGGTCCGCGTGCGTGCCTGGTACGAGCAGCTCCGGGCCGACACCGTCGCGGTGGCCCATGGCGGGACCTGCCGGGCCCTGATGGTGTCCCTGGGGCTGGAGACCCCCGCCAGCGCCGCCGAGCTCTATATCGAGCAGGGCGCCGTCTACGTGTTCCGCGGCGGGTGGCTGGAGAAGTTTAGTTGAGCCGGAGCGCTGCCTCGCCCTCCGCCGTCATGCCCGGGCTGGTCCCGGGCATCCACGGACTTTCGTGCTCGCAGCCACTAAGAACGTGGATGGCCGGGACGAGCCCGGCCATGACGGCTTTGCGGATATTTGACCCCTATTTCAGGGCGAGTTAAGTCAGCGTTGACTTACGAACCCGCGAGCAGCGATGTCCTTCAACACTTTCGGCCACATGTTCCGCGTCACCACCTTCGGCGAGAGCCATGGGGTGGCGATCGGCTGCGTGGTTGACGGTTGCCCACCGATGATCCCGCTCACCGAGGCCGACATCCAGCGGGATCTCGACCGCCGCCGTCCCGGCCAGTCGCGCTTCACCACGCAGCGCCAGGAGCCGGACCAGGTGAAGATCCTCTCCGGCGTGATGGCCCATCCCGAGACCGGCGTTCAGGTGACGACGGGCACGCCGATCGGCCTTCTGATCGAGAACACCGACCAGCGCTCGAAGGATTATTCCGAGATCAAGGACAAGTTTCGTCCCGGTCACGCCGACTTCACCTATGAGGCGAAGTACGGCCTGCGCGACTATCGCGGTGGCGGGCGCTCCTCGGCGCGCGAGACGGCGATGCGCGTTGCCGCCGGCGCCATCGCCCGGAAAGTGCTGCCTGATGTCAGGGTGCGGGGCGCCTTGGTGCAGATCGGCCCGCACAAGATCGACCGCGACAAGTGGGACTGGGACGAGGTCGCCAGGAATCCGTTCTTCTGCCCGGACAAGGACAAGGCCGCGTTCTTCGAGACCTATCTCGACGGCATCCGCAAGAGCGGCTCCTCGATCGGCGCCGTGATCGAGGTCGTCGCCGAAGGCGTGCCGGCAGGTCTCGGCGCGCCGATCTACGCCAAGCTCGATTCCGATCTGGCGGGTGCGATGATGACCATCAACGCGGTGAAGGGCGTCGAGATCGGCGCCGGTTTTGGCGCGGCAGAACTGACGGGTGAGGAGAACGCCGACGAGATACGTTCCGGCAATGACGGCACGCGCTTCCTCTCCAACCACGCCGGCGGCGTGCTGGGCGGCATCTCCACCGGACAGCCCGTGGTGGTGCGTTTCGCGGTGAAGCCGACCTCGTCGATCCTGCAGCCGCGTCGCACCGTCGATCGGCAAGGCACCGAGACCGAGATCTTCACCAAGGGCCGCCACGACCCCTGCGTCGGCATCCGTGCCGTCCCCGTCGGCGAGGCCATGATGGCCTGCGTGCTGGCCGATCACTTCCTGCGCGATCGCGGGCAGGTAGGACGTTGACGTTTTCAGCTCTCCCTGGGGGAGAGGTGATCTTGTCGACGCGGCACTAGCTCTCCGCGCAGCTTGACGATTCCGCAACTTCGTCTGCAAATGCAGCCATGAACAGCTCCGAGCTTCGGCGCATCTGCAATTGGCTGATCGACGGCGCCTGGTCGGCTCAGGAGCCGGCGGTAGGGATTGCCGATTTCTGCGAACGTCTGGTCGCGGCCGGCTTGCCGCTGACGCGTTTCGGCATCTTCATCCGCACGCTGCATCCCGAAGTCTTCGGCCGCAACTTCATCTGGCGGCAAGGTCAGGAGGTCGAAGTCGGCAGCGTCGATTTCGAGATCCTGGACACGCCCGAATTCGCCCGCAGCCCGCTCCGCGTCGTGTTCGAGCAGGGGATCGAGGTCCGGGGCCGCGCAAGCGATCCCGACAGCAAGCGATTTCCGTTCCTCGAAGAGATACACGCCGAAGGCGCCACCGACTATATCGCGGTGCCGGTGCCTTTTCTTGATGGCTCCATTCACGCGACGAGCTGGATCACGCAGCAGCCCGGCGGTTTCAGCGACGACGACATCGCGGCGATCCAAGCTGTCATAGCGCCGCTCGGCCGCATCAGCGAGATCATCAGCCAGCGCCGTACCGCCGAGATGCTGCTCGACACCTATGTCGGCAACCGCGCCGGTGCGCGCATCCTCGGCGGCCAGATCCGCCGCGGTCATCACGACACCATGCAGGCGGCGATCTGGCTATCGGACCTGCGCGGCTTCACCGCGCTGTCGGACCGGCTGCCGGCCGAGACGGTGGTCGAGATCCTCAACCAATATTTCGACTGCCAGGTCGCTGCGATCCGCGGCCATGGCGGCGAGGTGCTTAAATTCATGGGCGACGGCCTGCTCGCGGTGTTTCCGATCGACGAATATGTCGGCGATGCCGCCCATGTCTGCGCGCGCGTGCTAGAGGCGGCACGCGAATCCCGCGCGAGCGTCGAAGCGCTCGCCTTTCCGGTCGGCGACGTCGTCGAGCGCTTCCGCTTCGGCGTCGCGCTGCATGTCGGCAACATCCTTTACGGCAATATCGGCGGCGGCAACCGTCTCGACTTCACCTGCATCGGCCCGGCCGTCAATCTCGCGGCAAGGCTGGAGAAGATCACGGGGCGCCTGGGGCGAACCGTCGTCGCCTCGGAAGGTTTTGCCAATGTCTGCCGCCATGATTGGCACCAGCTCGGCGAGTTTCCGATCGCGGGATTTTCCAAGGCGCAGCGCGTGTACGGGCTGGCGGAGGAGACGCACGCGCAAGTCGGCTGAGCCTCACTCCTCCGGCTCTGTCGTGAACAGCAGCGGATAGCCCTTGGCGCGGCCGGCGTCGGTGGCGCGCGTTGCCTTGGTTTCGGCGACGTCCTTGGTGAAGACAGCCACCACGCAGGCGCCCAGTCTGTGCGCGGTGATCATCACCTTGTAGGCCTGATCCTCGGTCATGCGGAATTCGGCCTTCAGCACCATGGTGACGAATTCACGCGGCGTGTAGTCGTCGTTGATCAGGATGACCTTGTGCAGCTTCGGCCGCTCGACCCTGGTCCTGGTCCTGGTTTTCGGTTTGGTGACGGTATCGTTCATTCCGCCTCCTGACACGGCGGCTTTGAGTTCCCTGCCGGAGCAATCAGCCCGCGGCCTTCGCACCATATTGCAGGACCTGCACTTTCTCCAAGGTGATCAGTCCGCTCGACATCATGCCGTCCAGGATGGGCAGGAATGCGTTGATGTTATCCTCGCTGTCGACGATCTCGATCACGAGCGGCAAGTCTTCCGAAAGCCGCAGGATCTTTGAGGTGTGCAGCCGGCTGGACTTGCCGAAGCCCATGGGACCGCGCAGCACGGTGGCACCGGCGAGATGTCGCTCTCGCGCGGTCATCACGATCGCCTCATAGAGCGGCTTGCCGTCATAATGGTCGCTCTCGCCGATGAAGATCCGGAGCGAAACTGCCTGATCGGGGATTTGCATGCTCAGCTCCTTGTCAACCGATTGTAGCGGCTTGCCATCATATGCCCGGCCCACACCGACACCAGCCAGCAGATCACGGACGCTGCGACATAGGCGAGCGCGGTGTACTTCATGCCGCCATGGAGCAGGCGGAAGGTCTCCAGGCTGAAGGCCGAGAAGGTGGTGTAGCCTCCGCAAAACCCGGTCATGACGAATTGTCGGTGCTCGGGCCGCGCCAGCACGCGGCCGTCCGGGCCGGTCAGCGTCGCGTAGAAGCCGATGATCAGGGAGCCCGTCGCGTTGATGAACAACGTCGCGAAGGGAAAGCCCGGCCCAGTGTCGAGCACAAGCCCGACCAGGTAGCGCGTCAGCCCGCCGACGATGCTGCCGGCGGCAACCCAGGCGTAGAGCACAAAGCTACGCCAGCGTTCGGCAAAAGGTGAGCTCATCAGCCTCTAGCCTCCCAGACGATCCGCAAGCAGGAAGCCGCAGCTGACGGCGGCGAGGCACAGCCCGACCGAGCACGCGACATTGCCGAGCGCCGAGAGCGGCTCGCCGCCACGCGCGAGTGTCAGCGTTTGCAGGCTGAACGAGGACACCGTGGTGTAGCAGCCAAGAAACCCGGTCACCGCGAACAGCCATGGTGTGGGTGAGGCGAAGACCGAGCCCGGATGCGTCGCCAGCGCGCCGAAAATGCCGATCAGGAAGGCGCCGGTGACGTTGATGGTCATGGTGCCCCACGGAAACGTTTCACCCAGCCGCCGCGCGATCGCACCGGAGACGAAATAGCGCGCGCAGCCGCCCAGCGCGCTGCCGATCACGATCGCAATTGCCCCGCTCAGCAAGACGAACAGTCCCCCGTCATCACTTGCTCCCTACCGCAAGATCCTTGCCGACGGCGAGCAGCCCCACCAGCGAAACCAGCGCGAATCCAAGACCGGCAAGAAACGTTCCCGCGGGTCCATAGGCGTCCCACAGCGCACCCGCGATCACGCTCGCGGCCAGCAAGGCAAGCCCGGTGAACAGGTTGAAATAGCCGAAGGCGGTACCGCGCAGGGCGGGCGGCGCGGCGTCGGCGACGAGGGCGGAGAGCAGGCCTTGCGTCAGTCCCATATGCAGTCCCCACAGCACGACGCCGAGCGCGAGGCCCGCAAGGCTCGGCAGCAGTGCCAGGGCAAGGTCGGCGCAGGCCAGGAAGGCGAGGCCGAGGGCGAGCAGGCCGGTCCGGTTGATCCGGTCCGACAGCACGCCGGCCGGATAGGCCGAGAGGGCATAGGCGATGTTCATCAGCACCAGCACAGCCGGTACCCACATCGCATTGAGTCCGATGTTCTGCGCGCGCAGGATCAGGAAGGCCTCGCTGAAGCGCGCGAGCGTGAACACGACGCCCACGGCGACGACGCGCCAATAGACCGCTCCGAGCTGGCGCATCGCGGCGAGATTGAGGGGATTTTCCGCGGGTTTCCGGCTCGGATCGGGCTGCGGCTCCTTCACCGCGAACGCGATCAATCCAAAGGACAGGAAGGCCGGCGGCACCGCCACCCAGAACACGAGGGCAAAATTGTCTGCTGTCCACCACATCAGGCCGATTGCCACGAGCGGCCCGACGAAGGCGCCGATCGTGTCGAGCGATTGCCGCAGGCCAAAGCTCGCGCCGCGCAGGCCGACCGGGGCGATATCGGCGATCAGCGCATCGCGCGGAGCGCCGCGGATGCCCTTGCCGACACGATCGACGAAGCGCGCCGCCACCAGCCATCCGACGCTGGGCGCGAGCGGGAACAGCGGCTTGGTGAAGGCGGCCAGCCCATAGCCGAGCGCGGCGAGCAGCTTGCGGCGGCCGAGCCAGTCCGACAGCGCACCGGAGAAGATCTTGGTGATCGAGGCTGTCGCCTCGGCAATGCCCTCGATGAAGCCGACGGTGAGGGTGGAAGCGCCGAGCACGGTGACGAGATAGAGCGGCAGCAGGGCGTGGATCATCTCGGAGGAGATGTCCATCAGCATCGAGACAAAGCCGAGCACCCAGACCCCCCTGGGCAGCGCGGCACGTACGGCATTCGGTGTCGTCATCGTCACGTCTTCGTCGTCCCCTCGCATTCGCCCGCCGGCCGCCATCAGGCAACAAAAAACCCGCCATCGGCGGGTATCTCCATGCTCCCGCCAAAGGCAGAGGCCCAAGATTGCCTCTCCTCAAGCAGGAGTCATCAGCCCATGAGGTCATCGACCGGCGGGCGGTTGTCGGGGGACTCCATCCCCATCTGTGCGAGCAACCCTAGCATGGAAATCGTGCCGGACAAGTGGGCGGGGTGGTCTCCACCGCCGGCTGTCATTCCGGGGCGATGCGCAGCATCGAACCCGGAATCTCGAGATTCCGGGTCCTCGCTTCGCGAGTCCCGGAATGACGGCTTATTGGGATCGCGCCTGTTCCAGTCTGTCAGCGCTATGGCCAAACGACGGCAACACGCAGCAGCGATGCACTCGATTGTGAAGCACAAGCGATCTTCGGCCTTTGCGGCAAGCCGATTGCATGTCACCATCGCGTCATACGACGGGAGACTGCGATGCGATTGCTGTTCTCGATCGGGGCTGTGCTGGTGGCCGGCATGTTTGCCGGAGGGGACGTCGCGGGCATCGCGGCACCAGGACCCAAATTCGAATCGCCCAGGACTCAACCGCAGCGGCTTGCGGCCGACAAGGACGCGCAGAGCGTCGATGTCGAGCTGGTCCTCGCGGTCGACGTGTCCTACTCGATGGACATGGACGAACTCGCGATCCAGCGCGAGGGCTATGCACAGGCGATCCAGTCGAAGGAGTTCCTGCAGGCGCTGAAGCTCGGCCCGAACGGCCGCATCGCGGTGACCTATTTCGAGTGGGCCGCCTCCAGCGACCAGAAGATCATCATTCCCTGGCGGCTGATCGATGGTCCGGAGACGGCGGACGCGGTTGCCGCCGAGATCATGAAGACGCCGATCCGGCGCGCTTCGCGCACCTCGATCTCCGGCGCGATCAACTTCGCGATGCCGCTGTTCGACGAGGATCCCTATCGCGGCCTGCGCCGTGTCATCGACGTTTCCGGCGACGGTCCGAACAACAATGGCGGCCCGGTCACGATGGCGCGTGACGCCGCGCTGGAGAAAGGCATCGTCATCAACGGCCTGCCCATCATGGTCAAGGAGCCGTCCTATTCGACCATGGATATCGACAATCTCGATCTTTATTACGAGGACTGCGTCATCGGGGGGCCGGGGTCCTTCGTCATCACGATCAAGGAGCGCGACAAGTTCAAGGAAGCGATCCGCACCAAGTTGCTGATGGAAGTCGCCGGCCGCACGCCGGAGCGCCCGGTGATGCGTGTCGCGGACAAGGAGCCGCGCGTCAATTGCCTCATCGGCGAGAAGATCTGGTCCGATCGCTGGGGACGGTGAGGGAGACGGGTTTTCCGGCGAGATCATGCCCGCTGGTTCCGGCTGAGACCTTTTGCCCGCCCGGCCGATGCGCGCGCTTAACGGCTCGTTAACGGGTGCGTGGCCCTAATCACATGGTTTCCGTTCGTTCCAGCCGGCATCCTGACCTGCCTAAGCCAGCGAAAGCGGGTTTGTCAGGCCCGTCCGAGCAA
This sequence comes from Bradyrhizobium glycinis, assembly GCF_016031655.1. GTDB lineage: Bacteria > Pseudomonadota > Alphaproteobacteria > Rhizobiales > Xanthobacteraceae > Bradyrhizobium > Bradyrhizobium glycinis. Next base: position 380,708 of record NZ_JACCHQ010000002.1, on the reverse strand, counting down.
TCCAATGGCCATCGTCACATCGAGCACCAGCCAGATTTCGCCCGCCAACGAGCGGCTGTATCGCCAGAGCGCTCTGCTCGGTGACTGGAAGGGCAATTGGGTGGGCAACAACCAGCCCGTCGGCTTCAAGGTCGTCAACATCCGCGGGGCGCGGGCGCAGGTCGAGTACACCCACAACGGACGCACCGAGCGCGGCTTCGGCGAAGTCAGGGGTACGCTGATCACTTTTGGGGGCGTTACGGTCGGCACCAAGGACGGCAAGAACATGGTGCTGCTGTTCTCTGTGGGCGGCGCCGGCAAGCAGACCGCGAACCTCGAAAAGCAGCAGCCGCCCGCTTCCGACAGCCGCCTCATGGGAAGCTGGGGCGGCTATTCCAGCGAGAACGGCAAGAGCGCGAGCTTCAAGGTGCTGTCCGTCAATGGCAAGGAAGCCGAGGTCAGCGTCACCACCGACGGCGTCACCCGCAAGGGTACCGGCTTCGTCTACAAGAACGTCATCATGTTCGGACAGGCGCAGATCGCAAGCGACGACGGGCAGAACGGCAAGATCATCTACCAGGTGGGCACCAAATCCTTCATGGTGCCGGTGACGAAATATCCGCCGGCGGATTCGTCGTCGTCCGTCGATAGGACGGCATAGCGTTCACGGTGCGGTCCCGTCGGGTCGCGTCAGCGTCATCAATTGCTGGTCGACTTGCCGCAGCACTGCGCAGGCTTGTGCGAAGCCGCCCTCGGCGACGAGTTGCCAGATCCGGTCGGACTGCTCCACCAGGTGCGGAATCGTCAGCGGCATGCCGGCTGCCTCCTGCAGCGCCCCCTTCTCGTTGATCAGATAGCGCTCGTTCAATGCAAACAGCACCTGCGCGACGCAGGCGAGCGATCGGTACAGGCATCCCGCGACATGGGTCCGCTCGTTGCGTGCAGCCGCGAGCTCGGCATTTTCGATGCTGAACAGGACTTCCCATTGAAAGCGCCGGATCAGGGCGCTGCGCAGAGCCTCCGGATAGGGAAGTGCGATCGACTTGAGCCGGGCGATCACGCCGTTCGGATCGTGCAGCGGCTGACAATATGCGATCTCGCCCATCCAGATCGCCGAGCAGAAGCCATGCGGATGGCCGGGCTGGTAGTCCACGGTGACCACGCCGGCGCCGCAGGATTCCATGACGGCCTCGACCGCCTCGGCGTTGCGGTAGAGCAGGTCGACCTTGCGGCCTCCCACCGAAAGCCAGGCGCCGCCGACGATCCACGGGCCCCATTCTCCGACGGGCGTCACCGTCGTGGCGGCGGGATCGTCCGCGACCGTCTGAGCGGCGGCCAGCAACCGTTCGGTGTCCAGCGCCGACTTGAAATAGAGTCCGATATCGTAGTCCGAGGTCGCGTGCGCGCGCCCTCTCGCGCGAGAGCCGCCGAGCACGACAGCTTGAACGCCAGGTACATCGGCAACAACGGATGTCAGGCGGGTGAGCAGCGGATCGTCCGGCATCAGGCGCGGTTCCCTGAAAGACCTGCGGCCGCAAGGACCGGCGCGGTCGCTCCGCTGGCATTGATGATGGTCGAGGAGTATAGTTTTACAGGGTTTTAGACGGTAGCCAGAATGTTCGAACTTGGACGCTCATGCGCTCTTGCAGCTCTCGCCGTGCTCTGCCTTGGCGGAGCGCCGGTTCATGCGCAAGTGGCGCCGCTGCGATATTGGATTCCCGGTGGGCCTTTCGGCCTTGGCGGCGCTGCCGGCCTGAGCTCCGACACCTATGGCAACTTTGCGAGCTTCAACGCCGGAGAGGCCGATTGGCGTACGAGCTCTGCGAACGGCTTCTTCATCGGTCGCGAACGCGGCGCTTTCGGATTGAGCGGCTTCAACCAGGCGGGCTCGCTCGGCAATTTCAGCGCGCTTTCTTATGACAGCACACAATTCGGCTATCAGATGAAGACCGCGGGCGGCATGCCCGTCACCTTCTTTGCCGGCTTTGACACGCTGAAATACGGCAACGGCATCGGCAGCTCGCTGGCGCCGCTCACCTCCAGCGCCGGGCCCGGCTATGGCGGGTTTGCGGGTGTCGAATTCAAGCCGACATCAAATCTCAGCCTGTCGTTTGGCGTCGGCTACACCCAGCAGGATTCGGGCCGCATGGACAGTGACATCAGATCGAACATGTTGCCCGGCGAATCGCCGGCGCTGAGTGGCCTGCGGCGCTAGCGTCTAAATTTCGCCACCAGCTCGACATGCGGCGTGTGGCGAAACTGGTCCACCGGCACTACGGCCTCCAGCCGATAGCCCCCGTCGATCAGGAGCCGCGCGTCGCGGGCAAAGGTCGCGGCGTTGCAGGACACGCCAATCACGACCGGCACCTTGCTCGCCGCAAGCTTCAGCGCCTGCGCCTGCGCGCCCTGGCGCGGCGGGTCGAACACCACGGCGTCGAAGTCCCGAAGCTCCTGCGGCACCAGCGGGCGGCGGAACAGGTCGCGCGGCTCGCACTTGATCGGCTTCAGGCTTGGTGTGCGCGCAGCTTTCGCCAGCGCCGCGACGGCGCCGGCGTCGCTGTCAAAGGCGGTGACGCGCGCCTTCTCGGCGAGCCTGAGCGCGAACGGGCCGACGCCGCAGAAGAGGTCGAGCACCTCCTTGGCCTTGCCGATGCACTCGGCGACGAGTGCCGCAAGCGTCTCCTCGCCCGCCACCGTCGCTTGCAGGAACGAGCCCGGCGGCAGTATCACCTCGGCGCGGCCCATCCTTACCGTCGGCGGCCGACGTTGCAGCACCAGCTCGCCATGCCGGGTCAGCCGCGCCAGGCGGTGCTGCTCGGCGACGCGCGACAGCGCGGTGACCAGCGCCGTCGGCAACGGGCCGGAGCCGCGCACGTCGACATCGAGGCCGCCTGCGGTCGCGGTGACCTGGATGTCCAATGGCTTGGTCACCGGCATCTTGGACGTCAGCGGCTCGGCGAGTGCCCAGGCGGCATCGAGTGCGCCCTCGAGCGCGGGATCGAGGATCGGACAACGATGAATCGGGATGACATCATGCGAGCTCGCAGCCGAGAAGCCGACCTTGAGGATATCGTGCGTGCCGAACCGGCCGTGCAGCGTGATGCGCCGGCGCCCGGCGCCGTGGGCATCGACCAGCGGCGCCACCTCGCAATCGATGCCGGCCTGCGCCAGCGTTTCGATCACGACCTTGCGCTTCCAGGCCCGATAGGGCTGGGTCGCCCAATGCTGGATCGCGCAGCCGCCACACACGCCGAAATGCGGGCAGAATGGTTCGACGCGTTCGGGGCTTGCGACCTCCACCGCCAGCAGCTTGCGGCGGTCGGGATGATGGCCTGCGACGTGATCGACCTCGACGGTCTCGCCGCCGAGCGTGTAAGGCACATAGATTGCTTCGCCGGCATCGAGGCAGACGCCGTCGCCGCGATGGCCGACATGATCGATCTTGATGCGCTCAACCACGGCGCGCGCCCAGGAAGAATTCGATATTGCCGTCACCGCCGGTGATCGGCGACGGGAATATTTCGATCTCGGTACAGCCGAGCGACGCCGCAAAGGCCGCGATGTCGTCGCAGATCTCCCGATGCACGGCGGCATCGCGGATGATGCCCTTCTTGTTGTGTTTCCGCTCCGCCTCGAATTGCGGCTTGATCAGCGCCAGCAGGCTCATCGGCGCCGCCGCCAGCGACAGCGCCACCGGCAGCACGATCTTCAGCGAGATGAAGCTGACGTCGATGACGACGACATCGGGGCGCGCCGGCAGGCGCTTGCCCTCATAGCTGCGGATGTCGGTCTCCTCCATCGACACGATCTTGGGATGATCGCGCAGCGAGGGATGCAGCTGGCTCGTGCCGACATCGATGGCGAACACCAGCGCCGCGCCGTTCGCCAGCAGCACCTCGGTGAAGCCGCCGGTGGAGGCGCCCACGTCGAGGCAGACATGGTCCTCGATGTCGATCGGGTACCGCTCCAGCGCGCCGGCGAGCTTGACGCCGCCGCGGGAGACGTAGGGATGCGCGGGCTCGGCCCGGATCACCGCGTCCTCGGCGATCGTCTCCGACGGCTTCGAGACCTGCTTGTCGTCGGCCGTGACGAGGCCGGCTTCGACGGCCGCGCGGGCCCGCGCCCGGCTCTCGAACAGGCCGCGCTCGACCAGCAATACATCCGCGCGCTTGCGGGCAGGGGGCATTACGCTCTCATGGCCACGACTGAGGTGCTTATGTAGCGATCAATCGCGCGGCCGCCATCCGGACGCAAGTCTCGAACGCGGTGAGGTCGTGCCAGACGTCGATCGGCATCGCGGCCGGTGTCACCAGTGGGCAGCCGTGCAGCTCCAGCGCATGGATCATCATGAGGTTGTCGGCGAGGCCGAAATCTTCGACCGTCAGCCCCTGGGCATCGACCAGCCGTCCGTTCTCGGGGGTGATCTCCATGAAGCGCGAGACGCGGTCGGCATAGGCGGCGCCGTCGTTGGAATAGGCGAGACAGAACTTGCCCCGCCCGGCCATGTAGCCGAGCTCGTAGACGGCGCCGGGATCGGCGCCGGCGCCGCGGAACGGCGTCAGATTGGCGATGATGGCATCGGCCGCGTCCATCATCGCCTCGTTGCCGCAGAAAATCTGCCGCGAAGCGTCGGCGGCGGTGAGATCGATCGCGTTGTCGAGGGGGTAGAGCCCGGTGAGGCCATGAACGGCGCAGATATCGACCTTGCGCCGGCCGATCTCGACGGCATCCGGCAGGAACACGTCGGGGCCTGCCAGATAGATTTTCATGGAGTTCGGACCGGAAAATTTGGGCCGGGTGCTAGCCACAGCACGTGCTCTGCTCCCTCCCCCGCCTGCGGGGGAGGGCTGGGGAGAGGGTATCTCCGCGATCGAGAACCCCCAAGAGGCGAAAGCCCTCACCCGACGCTTCGCGTCGACCTCTCCCGCAAGCGGGAGAGGTGAACCAACTCAAGCCAGCTTGACCGTCTCGGTCTTCACATCCTTGCCGAGTGCCTCGAACACCTTGGCGACGATGCCCTTGGCGTCGAGGCCGGCGCGGGCGTACATCGCGGCCGGGGTGTCGTGATCCTGGAACACGTCGGGCAGCACCATCGAGCGGAACTTGACCATGCCGGTGTCGAGCACGCCCTGGTCGGTCAGGTACTGCGCGACATGCGAGCCGAAGCCGCCGATCGAGCCTTCCTCGATCGTGATCAGGATCTCATGGTCGCGGGCGAGCTTGAGCACCAGCTCGGTGTCGAGCGGCTTCATGAAGCGCGCATCGGCGATCGTGGTCGACAGGCCGTGGGCCGCGAGCTCGTCGGCCGCCTTCTCGCATTCGGCGAGGCGGGTGCCGAAGGAGAGCAGGGCGATCTTGCTGCCCTGACGAATCATGCGGCCCTTGCCGATCTCGAGCGGAATGCCGACCTCGGGCATCTCGACGCCGCGGCCTTCGCCGCGCGGATAGCGCAGCGAGCTCGGACGGTCGTTGATCGCAACCTGTGTCGCCACCATGTGCACGAGCTCTGCTTCATCGCTAGCTGCCATGATCACCATGTTGGGCAGGCAGCCGAGATAGGCGTTGTCGAACGAGCCGGCATGGGTCGCGCCGTCGGCGCCGACGAGGCCGGCGCGGTCGATGGCGAAGCGGACGGGCAGACTCTGGATCGCGACGTCGTGGACGATCTGGTCATAGCCGCGCTGCAGGAAGGTCGAGTAGATCGCGCAGAACGGCTTGTAGCCTTCGGTCGCTAGGCCCGCGGCAAAGGTCACCGCGTGCTGCTCGGCGATGCCGACGTCGAAGGTGCGGTCGGGAAAGGCCTTGTTGAAGATGTCGACACCGGTGCCCGACGGCATCGCCGCGGTGATGGCGACGATTTTGTCGTCCTTCTGCGCTTCCTTGACGAGGCTCTGGCCGAACACGTTCTGATAGGCCGGCGCGTTTGGCTTGGCCTTGGCCTGCGTGCCGGTCGCGACGTCGAACTTGACGACCGCGTGATACTTGTCGGCGGAGGCTTCCGCCGGGCCGTAGCCCTTGCCCTTCTGCGTCACGACGTGGACCAGGATCGGGCCGGTCTCCATGTCGCGGACGTTCTTCAGCACGGGCAGCAGATGGTCGAGGTTGTGGCCGTCGATCGGGCCGACATAGTAGAAGCCGAGCTCCTCGAACAGCGTGCCGCCGTCCATCATGAAGCCGCGGGAATATTCCTCGACGCGATTGGCGCGATTGGCAAGGATCTTGGGCAGGCGCTTGTTGATCTGCTTGGCCGCATCGCGCAACGTGCGATAGGTCTTGCCGGAGTAGAGGCGCGACAGATAGGCGCTCATGGCGCCGACCGGCGGCGCGATCGACATGTCGTTGTCGTTGAGAATGACGATCAGGCGCGAGTTCATCGCACCCGCATTGTTCATGGCCTCATAGGCCATGCCGGCCGACATCGCGCCGTCACCGATCACGGCGATAACGTTGTTCTTGCCGCCGGAGAGGTCGCGCGCCACGGCCATGCCGAGGCCGGCGGAGATCGAGGTCGAGGAATGCGCCGCGCCGAACGGATCGTAGTCGCTCTCGCTGCGCTTGGTGAAGCCGGACAGGCCGCCGCCGGTACGCAGCGTGCGGATGCGGTCGCGCCGGCCGGTGAGGATCTTGTGCGGATAGGCTTGGTGGCCGACGTCCCAGATCAACCGGTCGCGCGGCGTATCGAAGACGTAATGGATCGCGGTGGTGAGCTCGACCACGCCGAGGCCCGCGCCGAAGTGACCGCCGGTCACCGAGACGGCATCGATGGTCTCCTGCCGCAGCTCGTCGGCAACCTGGCGAATCTGCTCGACCTTGAGCTTGCGCAGATCTTCCGGCGTCCGGATGGTGTCGAGAAGCGGCGTCTTACTGTATGCGTTCACGGCGATTTCCAATTTGTCAGCGCCGGAAGGTCATTCCGGTGCGCGATGGGTTTGCACAATATCGGCGCAGCGCGAGTCCTATAACCGTCGGAGCCACCTGCACGGGGCAAGGCCCCGCCTTCAAGCTTAGGTAAGCTTAAGTGTGCTCCGGTTCAGTCTCTGTGATCCCTGTCACTTAGATCGGCTTCGTCCGTCCCAAGCCAATTTCATAGCAGTTTGAAGCACTTGTCGTTGGTAATCGGTGCCCACGCAAGGCTTGCAAAAAGCCACACTCCGCGCAGCTTTACACCAAAGCTTGGGCCAAAGCCAACCCGCTGGGCCGATTAGGGGTATGCAGGTGCAACTCGCGGGCCAGAGTGGTTAACCTTGGCCCGGGTGAGTGGGTTCCGCCTTGCTCGGTTCCTTGGAAGGCTTTTTTGCCTCAACTGGAGCGTTTTTCGCTTTCAACGCCCGATTCTGGCGCGGGACGTATCCATCCTCCGCCACGGAACCGATGCCTGCCGGAACTGCGCCGTGCGATCCGGACATCGATCCGGCGACACGCGCCCCACGAAGATGTCTTGCGCGGACCTTGCGTCTTGCGCGGCCCTGCGGGGGGCAGCGGGAAAGCACTCTTTACTGGACGTCGAGCGGCGCAGTGCCGGTGGCCTGGCCGCTGGCATCGGTGGTGATCTTGTCGACGCGGGCCTCAGCTTGGCGTAGCAGTTCCTCGCAGCGCCGCTTCAGGGCCTCGCCGCGCTCGTAGATCGTCACGGATTCCTCGAGCGGCACCTTGCCGTCCTCGAGCCGCTTCACGATCGTTTCGAGTTCCTCGATCGCGCGCTCGAAGGTGAGCCTGGAGACGTCGACTTGCGTATTTTCGGCCATATCCGTTTCCGATTGCCCGATTCACTTCACCTTGGAGAAAGCAGAGTTTTGCGGGCGTAATGTGGCGAGTGGGTCAAGCGCCCATCAGGGCGCCGACATGCGCCGTAACAGATTCTTTCAGTCCTTGCAGGTCATAGCCGCCCTCGAGCACCGAAACAATGCGGCCGCCGGCGGTCTTGTCGGCGAGATCCATCAGCTTGCGCGTCACCCAGGCATAGTCCTCCGCGCGCAGGTTCAGCGAAGCCAGGGGATCGCGATAATGCGCGTCGAAGCCGGCCGAGACGATCAAGAGCTCGGGGCTGAATTTCTCGAGCTGCGGCAGGATCAGGTTCTCGAACGCGACGCGGAATTCCGGGCCGCCGTCCTCGGAGGCGAGCGGCGCATTGACGATGGTGTCGTGATCGCCGCGCTCGCTTCTAGCGCCGGTGCCCGGAAACAGCGGCATCTGGTGCGTCGAGCAGTACATCACGGTCGGGTCCGACCAGAAGATGTCCTGCGTGCCGTTGCCGTGATGCACGTCGAAGTCGACGATGGCCGCGCGCTTGATGCCGTATTTGCGCTGGGCGTGGCGCGCGGCGATCGCGACGTTGTCGAAGAAGCAGAAGCCCATCGGCTTGCCGATCTCGGCATGATGTCCGGGCGGGCGGACCGCGACGAAGGCGTTGCGATGCTCGCCGGCCATCACCGCTTCGGTCGCCGCAACCGCGCCGCCGACGCCGCGCATCACCGCCTCCCACGTGCCCGGGGACATCGAAGTGTCGCCGTCGATATAGACCTGACCGCTGGTCGGGGCGATGTGGCGCAGCTCGGTCACGTAATGCTCGTTGTGGCAAAGCGTGACGAGATCGAGATCGCCCTCCGGTGCCTCCTCGCGCGCCAGGAACTGGAAGCGCTCATGCGACAAAGCTTCTTCCACCGCGCGCAGGCGATCGGGCCTTTCAGGGTGTCCCGGCGGCGTGACATGGTCGAGGCAGGCCTTGTGGGAAAGGAGAAGCGTGCTCATCAGGTCGGCCTCACGGAAAACGGGCTTTCGGCGTCGTTGGCGCATCCGGCGCCAAAACGCAATGCAACATCCAATCTAGGCGCTTGGCCGGAAATGGCAAAGGGCTGCCCGATTGATCCGGATCAATTCACCCGCAGGATGCGGGTGGGCGGCAGCGGGCCGACCGGCCCGTGCGCCCGGAAGAACGCGAACAGCGCGTCCGCATCGTAGCCGCCATATTGCGGCGCCGTGCCCTGTTTGGCGACGGTAAACCCGTCTCCGCCGACGGCGAGGTAATCGTTGAGCGTGATGCGGTAGCTGCTTCCCGGCTCGATCGGCCTGCCGTTGAGTGTCATCCGTTCGAGGCTGACGCGCTCGCCGAACGGCTTTGAAGCATCCCAAGTATAGCTGAAGCCGTTCGACACCTGGAGAATCCGCGGCCGCTTCGGGTCGAGCCATTGCTGCTCGAGCATGTCCTTGAGCTGGCTACCCGTCAGCGTCACGGTGACGAGACGGTTGCGGAACGGCTGGCTGGCGAAGACGTCGCCGTACGTGATCGCGCCATTCTCCTTCGGAACGATGTCGGTGCGGATGCCGCCGGGATTGGTGAGCGCGATGACAGCGCTGCCATCCTTCGCCTCGCGGGTTGCGAGCAATTGCGCGTCGGCAATGATATCGCCGAGCGCGCTTTCGCCGGCCTCGTTCGGCACGCGCGACAAGGTCTGCGTCACCGAGCCGGCGGGCCGGTTGGCGATCGGCGCGGAGACCTTGTCGTAGGCCTCGATCAATGCGGTCTGCTCGGGATCCCTGGCCAGCGAAGCATTGGCGACGATGACGTTCTCGGCTTTGGCGCCGACGATGTCGCGCGTTGCGGGATCGAGCTTGAGGTCGATCGCGGTGACAAGAGTGCCGTATTTGTCGCCGCTGGTGACGAGCCGCCCGTCGATATCGCAGACATAGGCGCGGTGGGTGTGGCCGCTGACGACGACGTCGACGGCGGGATCGAACTTCCTGGCGATGTCGACGATCGGCCCCGTGATCGCAGGGCATTCGTTGTAGTCGCCGGCAGGCTCGCCGCCCTGGTGGATCAGCACCACGATGGCCTCGACGCCGCGCGCCTTCAGTTGCGGCACCAGCGCGTTCACCGTCTCGGCCTCGTCGCGGAATTCGAGGCCGGCGATGCCCGCTGGCGAGACGATGCCGGCGGTCTCCTTCAATGTCAGGCCGATGAAGCCGACGGGAATGCCGTCGAACTCCCGGATCTCGTAGGGCGGCAGCACGCTCTTGCCGGTCGCGGTCTCGACGGTGGAGGCCGCGAGATAATGGAATTTGGCGCCCGTAAAGGGATGCGGTCCTTGGCAGCCATCGACGGGATGGCAGCCGCCGTTCTGCATGCGCAGAAGCTCGGCCTTGCCCTCGTCGAACTCGTGATTGCCGACCGAGCTGATCGCAAGGCCCATCATCGAGAGCGCTTCGATCGAGGGCTCGTCGTGAAACATCGCCGACAGAAACGGGCTCGCGCCGATCAGGTCGCCCGCGGCGACGAAAATGGTGTTCTTGTGCCCTTCGCGCAGCTGCTTCACCAGCGTCGCCATGTACTCGGCGCCACCGGCCGCCACCGTCACCTTCTTGGATTTGTCCTCGGGCTCATTGATGCGGATGCCGCCCGGCGGCGGTCGCAGATTGCCGTGGAAATCGTTGATGGCGAGAATGCGCAGCTCGACGGGGGTTGCGGTCTGGGCAGAAGCGGGCAGGGCGCAGGTCAGCGCGAGCGCGGCAAGGATGGATCGGTAATGCATGGAATTGAGACTAGTCGTTTCGCGCAAAGATTTCACGAAAGTTGTCACTGTCATTCCGGGGCGACGCGCAGCGTCGAGCCCGGAATCCATTCATCCACCAGCTCTGCTGCTTGATGGATTCCGGGTTCGCGCTTCGCGCGCCCCGGAATGACGGCGTGGATGGGGGATGCTCGCCTCACCGCTTCTTCCTGTTCGCGAACGCATTGAACGCGGCAATCGCCTCTTCCGACTTGAGCCGATCGCCGAACAGATGGCCTTCCTGGTCGATGCGGCGGGTCAGCTCTTCGGGCGGGGTGCGCAGCAGCTTGCGCGAGGTCGCGACCGCCTCGGCCGGCAACCGGCAGATTTCGCGCGCCACCTTGCGCGCCTCGACCTCGGTATGTCCCGGCGAGACCACGCTGTTGACGAAGCCCGCGGCATGGGCTTCCGCGGCCGTGAAGCTCCGCCCCATCACCAGCATTGCGAAGGCGCGCTGGTATCCCATTGTGTTCGGCATCAACAGGCTGGCCGCGCCGACCGGCACGAGCCCGAGCTGGATGTAGGGCGCGGAGAAGGTCGCCGCTGTCGAGGCCAGCACGTAGTCGCAATGAAACAGCATCACCGTGCCTATGCCGATCGAGGCGCCGTCGACCGCGGCGATGATCGGCTTGGCGTTGAGGGCGAGCGAATAGAGGAATTTGACACCGTTCGACAGCATCTCGGGCCGCGCGGCGTCGGCGTGCAGAAAATCGTCGATGTCGTCCCCCGCGGTGAAGACGCCCGAGCCGCCGGTGATGATCATGCAGCGGATGTCCGGGTTGTTCTGGGCAGTGTCGATCGCGTGGCTCATCTCCCGGTACATGTTCTGCGTGATCGCGTTCTTCTTGCCCGGACGGCGCAGGGTGATCACGCGCGTTCCGCGCTCTTCGGTGACGACGATGTTGCCATTCGGCATGAGAGCCCCCTTGCGCTCGCCGCTTCGCGAGTCTCGGCAGGGCATCAGCCTACATCATCCCGCAGGCGTGCCAATGCGCTGGCTCAACTTTTCGGCGGTATTCCCGGATCGCAGGGGTCGCGCATAGCAATCCGGGATTCGTCCCGCGGGCGAGGCCGGCCCGGATGACGCTGCCGCTCCATCCGCCCCAGCGGCTTTCTCACCCCAGCAACGCCGCATCCGCCGCTGCGACCGACTCCGCGCTCTCTGTCACGGTGCGCTCGAGCGCGCCGGCCTGAACCGCGATGTTCTCGGCGAAGAAGCGCGCCAGCGCGACGTAGCGCGGCGCATCGCCAAGGCCTTCGGCCTTGGCAGCGAGCGCCTCGGAGGCGAGCAGGCAGCCACCGAGCGTCGCGCCGAATTGCTGCAGATAGGGCGTCGCGCCTGCAAGCGCGTCGTTTGGAGCGGAGGCAACGCGCTCCAACAGCCATTTGCTGGTGCGCGTGAGCGCCTCCAGCGCCTCGCGCAGCTTGGTGCCGGTGGTGCCGAAGGCGGGATCGTTGGAGGCCTCCACCTGCTTGACGGTTGCCGAGAGCTCGTCGAGCAGCGCCCACACTGACGCGCCGCCATTGGCAGCTAACTTGCGCGTGACGAGATCGATCGCCTGGATGCCGTTGGTGCCCTCGTAGATCGCGGTGATGCGGGCATCGCGGTAGTGCTGGGCCGCGCCGGTCTCCTCGATGAAGCCCATGCCGCCATGGACCTGCACGCCGAGATAGGCAACCTCATTGCCGATATCGGTGGAATAGGCCTTGGCCATCGGGGTCAGCAGCGCCGCGCGTGCGGCGGCATCAGCGCGCACCTTCGGATCCTTGGCGCGGGTCGAGACGTCGATCGCAACAGCCGTCGCATAGCAGATGGTGCGCGCGGCCGCAGTCTGCGCCCGCATCCGCATCAGCATGCGCTTGACGTCGGGATGCACGAAGATCGGATCCGAGCCATCGCCTGTCTTGCCCACCGCGCGGCCTTGGCGGCGCTCCTGCGCATACGACAGGGCCTGCTGGTAGGCGCGGTCGGCGACGCCGACGCCCTCCAGGCCGACGCCGAGGCGGGCCTGGTTCATCATCGTGAACATGCAGCGCATGCCCTGGTTCTCTTCGCCGATCAAATAGCCGATCGCGCCGCCATGGTCGCCCATGGTCATGGTGCAGGTTGGCGAAGCATGCATGCCGAGCTTGTGCTCGACCCCGCTCGCATAGATGTCGTTGCGCTGCCCCAGCGAGCCGTCCGCGTTCACCATGAACTTCGGCACCAGGAACAGCGAGATGCCTTTGGTGCCGGCGGGCGCATCCGGCAGACGCGCCAGCACGAAATGCACGATGTTGTCGGTCATGTCGTGCTCGCCATAGGTGATGAAGATCTTCGTCCCCTTGATGCGATAGGTGCCGTCCGCCTGCTTTTCGGCGCGGGTACGCAGCGCGCCGACGTCGGAGCCGGCCTGCGGCTCGGTCAGTTGCATCGTGCCGGTCCATTCGCCGGAGACGAGCTTTTCGAGATAGATCTGCTTCAGCTCGTCACTGCCGTGGGCGTCCAGCGCCTCGATCGCCGAGGCCGTCAGCAACGGGCAGAGGCCGAAGGCGACGTTGGCGGCGCTCCAGATCTCGGTGCAGGCGGCATTGATCGCGAGCGGCAGGCCCTGGCCGCCGAAATCTTCGGGGCCGGACACCGCGTTCCAGCCGCCCTCGGTCCAGCGCTTGTAGGCGTCGGGCCAGCCCGGCGCGGTCGTGACCTTGCCGCCCTCGAGCTTGATGCCGTGCTCGTCGCCGACCTTGTTGAGCGGCGCCAGCACGTCGGATGCGAACTTGCCGGCTTCCTCCAGCACGGCGGCCGCGAGGTCGGCGTCGAAATCGCCGTAATGGCCGGCCTCCACGGCGGCCTTGAGGCCCGCGCCATGGTTGAGCGACAGCAGCATGTCAGAAATGGGCGCGCGGTAGGTCATGGCTCACTCCCCGAGAACAGATATTGGCGCCGTATTCCCATGAAACGGGGGCGGTCTCAACTGCCGGGATGCCGATGGCCTGGCCGGAGCGGGGAGGGCCATTGGGGCCCAGAATAGAGTGTCGGCCGCCCGGCCCTTTTTGCCCCTCCAAGCGGTTGAAATGCCGCGCTGCTCCCTATAGACCGGCTGCGACCGACTGGAATCTCCGGGGGCGGTTCTACCCCGTTCCGTTCGTCGTCAGTTGGGGCGTAGCCAAGCGGTAAGGCAGCGGATTTTGATTCCGCCATTCGGAGGTTCGATCCCTCCCGCCCCAGCCAGTGTTTAAGCTGTTGAGTTCATTCGTTAAGCCGTTCGGTCTCAGTCAGGTCCTTTGGGCGCGTTTGGAAAGAGACTCAGTCCAGAATCGAACGAAACGGCGTGGCCTATCTCCGAGGCTTCCATCCCAACATATGCCGCGAAGCTGCTCGGGCAGGTCTGTCTTGCCCTCATCGTAGAAGAGGGTGCGACGGCGCGCGAAGCGGACAACCGGTCGAGATGTGGTTGTGCGGAATTGCAGCCGTGCCGCAGTCCCAGCCGGCGGCTCCGGGGGCGGTCGTTGCCCCGCTATCGGGACCACTACGACTGCAAATCGCGTGGCCTTCGTTTTCTTGGCCGACCGGAACGATGCAGGCCCCGCACGTCCTGCTGTTGAAAAAGCTCCCCGCATAAATCACGCAACCATTGGCTTGCCGGGTCGTGATGGAAGCGGGCGTGCCAATATTGCTTGACCGTGAAGCCGGCGATCGCCAGCGGGCAATCCAGCACGCGCAGGCCGTAATAGTGAGCCAAGGTTTCGCCGATGTGCCTTGGCAGGGTGGCGATCAGGTCGGTCGTCCCGACGATTGCGGGTAACCCCAAAAAGCCGGGGAGTTCAAGCGCAACATCAAGAACGATCTGCTGCTCCCTCAGCGCGTCCGCGAGCAATTGATGTCCGGTGCCCGAGCGAATGAGGACGTGCGCCTCACGCCGGAAATCCTTCGCGGTGATGCGGTCGCGGATCCGGGCATGTCCTGCGTTCGCCAGGCAGACCCAATCCTGAGGGAAGAGTGTCTGCTGGAAGTGTCCGGCGTCGAGATCCGAGATGTAACCGAGCGCCAGATCGGCCTCGCCAGACTGCAGCATTCGTGGCGTATCGCTGCCGATCTGCGCTGCTTCGATGCGGATGCCCGGCGCAGCGCGGCGAACGTGGGCGAGTATGGCGGGAAGCAGCGTGATGTGGCTCGCATCCGTCATGCAGATGACGAAGCGGCGTTTTGCAGTCGCTGGATCAAACTCGGTGCGAAGCTCGGCCAGACGTCGCAGCATCTCCAACGCCTGTCTGGCGGTGCCGATGAGAGCCTCCGCGCGCGGCGTCGGCAGCATTCCCTCCGCAGACCGGATGAAGAGCGGATCGTCCAGTTCCTTTCGCAGGCGCGCTAGCCAGATCGAAATGGTCGGCTGACTTTGACCGAGCTTCTCGGCTGTTTTGGTGACGCTGCCAGTGGTGAACAAGACGTCGAACAGCCGGAGCAGGCGCGGCTCCAGCAGGCCCGTCTCGGAGATGTCGCGGTGCTTCATTGCGATCTGCAATAATGGATATAGGATCCATAGGATATCCAAATATTCGTTGGCCTGCTAGCACGCTTCGAACCCCAAAACGGGCGAGGGAAGCGTTCGGATGAGGATCTGCTTTATCGGAGCGGGAGCCCTGGGCTCGACCATCGGTGGCGCGCTGGCGCGCGGTGGTGCCGAGGTTTGGTTGATCGATCCCTTTCAAGCTCATGTCGACGCGATCAATGCGGGTGGCCTACGGATGCTCGAAGGTGAAGCCGAGACCGTCGTGAAGGTCTCTGCCTGCACCTCAGCGACCCAGGTCGGCAGCGTGGCGGACCTCGTCGTCGTTCTCGTCAAATCCTACCACACGCGGGATGCGATCCGGTCGGCAGCGCCGATCATCGGGCCGCAGACGGTTGTGATGTCGCTCCAAAATGGTCTTGGTCACGAGGACATTCTTTCGGAGGAAGTCGGTCGTGACCGGGTCATGGCAGGCAAGACCTACGTTGGCGGCGTGCTGCTCGGTCCTGGCCGTGTTCGCTCCGGGGTCGTCGGCAAGGAAACCATCATCGGCGAACTTGATGGAGGCTTGACGGAACGCGCACGGCGAATTTCCGAGACGTTCAATCAGGCCGGCATTCTCACACGGCTCAGCGACAACATCCTGGGCACGATGTGGGACAAGCTGTTCATCAACGTCGCCGGAGGTGGAATTACCGCCGTTACCGGTCTCACCTATGGCGGCCTCTATTCGCTACCGATCCTGGAAGATTGCGCGCTGGCCGCGATCTCTGAGGGCATCGCGGTCGCGCGAGCGGCCGGCGTCAAGATCTCGATTACCGAACCGCGGCGCGCCTGGACGATGGCGTCTGCCGGATTGCCGCCCGAGTTCAAGACGTCGATGCTGCAGAGCTTGCAGTCCGGCAACCTGACCGAGGTCGATTACATTCACGGCTCCGTCGTGCGTTGGGGCGCCAAGCTCAAAGTGCCGACACCGGTCAACGCGACCCTCGTCGCGTTGGTCAAAGGGCTTGAATACGCCCGCACTGACTATCCGGGAAAGGCCTGAGACGATGTCGTTGCCCCGCGCTTATGTCGAGCACGTCGCGATCCGTGTGCCGGACGTTGATCGTCACGTCGACTTCTTTCGTGAGGTGCTTGGTCTTGCCATTCGCGACGAGCAGCCCGCCGATGGTGCGCGCCCGCGTCAGGTATGGGTGCTCGGAAGCGTGCAGCTCATCGAAGACCCGAATTTCGTCGGACCGGAGGGGCGCCTCGCCCATCTCGGCATCATGGTCGACGATTACGAAGGTGTGCTCGCCCGTGCCGCCGCCTGGGGCGCCAAGGCATTGCCCGCCGGCCCGAACTGGCTCGAGCTGCCGGGCGGCCTGAACGTCGAGATCTTGCAAGCCAGCGCAGGCGCCGTGGAAGCGGCCCTCGCGATCAATCCACGAGCCTAAGGAAGACGCGATATGACCGTCGAGCGCTATTGGGACGATGCCAAGGTCGGTGACGAATGCGTCACCCCTTCGGTGACGGTCACTGAAGCGATGGTAAATGCCTATGCCGAACTGACGGGTGATTTCACGCCGGTCCACGTCGACGAGGAATACGCCAGGACCACACCATTCGGCACGCGCGTCGCGCACGGGCTGTTTGGTCTGTCGCTGGCCGACGGTTTGAAGACCCGTGCCGACTACCGCTTCATTCCGGGAATGTCGCTGGGCTGGACCTGGGATTTCAAGCTGCCGATCAAGCTCGGGGATACCGTGCACGTGAAGTTCCGCGTCGGCTCAATGCGCACGACGAAGCGTGATGGGTGGGGCATCGTTGTGTTGCCCTCGGAGCTGATCAATCAGCGCGGCGAAGTGGTGCAGCTCGGCGAGCATCGGCTGATGATTCCGATGCGCCCAAAGACCTCCTCCGCAGGAGAGCAGGCATGACCGCACAAGATCTGCCGCTCAAAGGCATTCGCGTCATCGACTACAGCCATTTTCTGGCAGGCCCGTTCATGGGCCGTTGCCTCGCCGCGATGGGTGCGGAAGTCATCAAGGTGGAGCGTCCGAAGGCAGGCGATGCGGGCCGCGCCCATGGCTATTTCAAGGACGGACAATCCGGCTACTTCCTGCAGCAGAACATGGGCAAGCAGGGATTGTGCATCGACCTGCGCGATACGCGCGGTCTCGACATGATGATGAAGCTCATCGACACGGCCGATGTCTTCATCGAGAACTACCGCCCTGGGGCACTCGAACGTCTCGGGCTTGGCTACAAGGCGCTGTCGGCGCGGAATCGCAGGTTGATCTACTGCTCGGTCTCCGCCTATGGCCACACCGGTCCTTATGCCGAACGTCCGGGCTTCGGCCTGATCGCAGAGGCAATGTCGGGCGCCCTGGCGCAGCTGGGCAATCCCGGTGAAGCGCCGCCGCTGCTGCGGATGCCGCTGGCCGATATGTATACCGGCATTCATGGCGTGGCTGCCATCAATGCCGCGCTGGTCGGCCGCGCGTCCTCCGGACGCGGCCAGCATATCGATCTCGCGCTATACGACTGCATGGTCTCGATGCACGATTATGCGGTGCAGCGCTATTTCCTCTCCGGTGGTACCGACCTGCCGAAGCAGACCGGCAGCGGGCAGCCGGACTCGACCGTCTACGGGATCTTTCCGGCCAGGGACGGCAATCTTGTCATCGCAGCGCAAGTCGACGATGCGTGGCGGCGATTGGCGACGCTGATTGGGGGAAGCCGCTTGGCATCCGACGAACGCTTCACCACGCCTGCGGAGCGCAACGCCCATTATGCCGAAGCGATGGACATCGTGCGCAATTGGACGCTGTCGCAGCCGTCCCGGGATGCCTGCCTCGCGGCACTCGACGAAGCGGGTGTGCCGTCGGCTCCCGTGCAGACGATCGAAGAGGTCGTGAAGGATCCGCAGATCCACGCGCGTGGCATGCTGGTCGAGCAGGAGCATCCTGTCCTCGGCAAGGTGACGCTGCCGAACCTGCCGTTCCGCTTCTCCGATTGCGACACCACGGTGCGCACTCCGGCGCCGCTGCTCGGCCAGGACAATCGCCGCCTTGCAAAGTCGCTGGGACTATCGGCCGAGCTCGTCGAGGCAATGGTGCGCGACGGTGTCCTCTACAACGAAGTCGCGGTGCAGGAGTGAGCCATGAGCGATCGCTATGCGGTGATTGGCAACCCCATCGGCTTCAGCAAATCACCCCTCATCCATGGCACTTTCGCCAGAATGACGGGACAGGATCTTGTCTATGAGGCGATCGAGGCACCACTCGATGGCTTCAACGAACGGGTTGATCAATTCCGGACAGAGGGCGCCAAGGGGCTGAACATCACCGCTCCGTTCAAGCTCGATGCCTTCGAATACGCCAACGAGCTTTCAGAAAGCGCGGAGCGAGCTGGCGCCGCAAACTGCCTGAAGTTCGTCGGTGATCGGATCATCGGCGAGAATTTCGACGGGGTCGGCCTCGTGCGTGACATCACTGTCAATCTCGGCCGCAAACTGGCCGGCCGCCGCGTCCTGATGCTCGGCGCCGGAGGAGCGGCGCGCGGCGCGCTGCTGCCGTTCCTGCGCCAGGAGCCATCCGAGCTGGTTCTGGTCAACCGAACGCTGTCGAAAGCGGTGGCATTGGCTGAAGAGTTTGCCGGCTGTGGTCCCCTGATCGTCAGCGGCTATGCCGAGCTGGCCGATCTTGCCGAAGGCTATGACGTCGTGGTCAACGCGACGTCGGCCAGCCTGCGCGGTGAAATGCCGCCGCTTCCAGGCAATGTCTTCCGCGGTGCGGAGCTGGCCTACGAACTCGCCTATGGCAAAGGGCTGACTCCCTTTCTGCAAGCGGCCCGCGCCGAAGGTGTCGTCAGGCTGGCCGATGGCGTCGGCATGCTGGTGGAGCAGGCGGCCGAAGCTTTTGCCTGGTGGCGCGGTATTCGACCGAGCACGGCTCAGGTCATCGCCGAACTGACCGTGCCATTGAGCTGAACGACGATGCCGAGCATCCATCCGAGATCCAGCTTTCTCGTCGGCCTGATCGGCAGCGGCATCGCGGCGTCCCGCACCCCGCCCATGCACGAAGCGGCCGCTGATGC
This sequence comes from Bradyrhizobium glycinis, assembly GCF_016031655.1. GTDB lineage: Bacteria > Pseudomonadota > Alphaproteobacteria > Rhizobiales > Xanthobacteraceae > Bradyrhizobium > Bradyrhizobium glycinis. The sequence continues at coordinate 361,615 of NZ_JACCHQ010000002.1, read as the reverse complement.
TGCCGGCATCCGCTATCTCTACAAGAAGATCGATCTGGCCGAGTTGAAGCTCGGCGTGGAGGCATTGCCGGAATTGCTCACCGCGGCAAGGCGGATGGGCTTTGTCGGGTTGAACGTGACCCATCCCTGCAAGCAAGCGATCCTCCCGCTCTTGGACGAGCTTTCGCCTGACGCGGAGGCGCTTGGTGCCGTGAACACCGTGGTCATCAGGAATGGTCGAATGACCGGCCACAACACCGACTGGTTCGGCTTCGCCGAGAACTTTCGCCGCAACATGCAAGGTGCATCGCTCGGTCGCGTCGTCCAATTCGGCGCCGGCGGCGCAGGCGCGGCGGTCGCTTTCGCGCTGATGAAGCTCGGCGTGCAGGAATTGACCATTGTCGACGTCGACTTGGCCAAAGCGCAGAGTTTGGTGGATAGCTTGTCGCCCCGATTTGCAGAAGGGCGCTTGAGGGCCGGCCAGGATGTTGCAGCCGCCGTTGCTGCCGCGGACGGAATTGTCAACGCCACGCCGATCGGCATGGACAAATATCCGGGCACACCGCTGCCGACGGCGCTGCTGCGTCCTGATCTATGGGTCGCTGAGATCGTCTACTTCCCGCTGGAAACCGCATTGCTGCGTACGGCGCGTGCCCTCGGCTGCCGCACCGTCGATGGTGGCGGCATGGCGATCTTCCAGGGCACCGAAGCATTCCGCCTGTTCACGGGCATCTCGCCCGATCCGGACGTTTTCTTCGCCACTTTTGCATCCCTGGGAGGGTGACACCCGGCCGATGGGCGAGCGGCACGTACAACGCCCGAGAGGAAACGCAAGATGGGCTATACGCTCGATTTCTCGGTGGTTTGGCATGCCATGCCCGCGCTGCTGTGGGGGTGCGTGGGTACGTTGGGCCTGGCGCTTGCCGGCATGACGCTCGCGATGATGATCGGTGTCGCCGGCGTCGCGGCACGCGATTCGAAGGCGGCCTGGTTGCGTGCTCTCGTGATCGGCTTCGTCGAGGTCGTGCGCAATACGCCCTTCCTGGTGCAGATCTTCTTTCTGTTCTTTGCCCTGCCGCTCGTCGGATTGAAGCTCAATCCGACAGTCACCGCCATCATCGCGCTCGGGGTCAATGGCGGCGCCTATGCCATCGAGATCATCCGCGGCGGCGTGCAATCCCTCCATAAGGGACAAATAGAAGCCGGCTACGCGCTCGGCCTGCACAAAGGGCAGGTGTTCCGGTTCATCGTGCTCAAGCCCGCGCTTCGTGCGATCTATCCCTCGCTCACGGGGCAGTTCATCATGCTGACGTTGACCTCATCGATCTGTTCGGCGGTGTCGGCCTACGAACTGACGTCGGTTGCGCAGCGAATCGAAAGCGACACGTTCCGCAGCTTCGAGGTCTATTTCTCCGTCACCTTCCTCTACCTCGCGATCTCCTGGCTGTTGATGCTGGGCTTTGCGGTCATCTCTCACCGCTTCTTCTCATATCCGACGCGCTGAGGGAGAGATCATCATGGCACCGCATTTTGGTCTTGCCGAGTTCGGCTTCCTGCTGCGTGGGCTGCAATGGACGATGCTGTTGACGCTGGTCGCGTTCGTGGGCGGCTGCACGGCGGGGCTGGCCGTCGCATTGCTGCGCACCTGTGGTCACAAGGGCGTGGAATGGGTCATCCGCATTTACATCGGGATATTCCAGGGCACTCCGCTGCTGCTGCAGCTTTTCGTCGTGTACTACGGATTGGCGCTGACCGGGCTGAAGCTCGACGCGTTCGTCGCGGTGGCGATCGGTTTTACCGTGAATGCCTCCGCCTTTCTTGGAGAGATCTGGCGCGGAGCGATCCAGGCCGTGCCGCGCGGCCAGACCGAGGGGGCGATGGCGCTTGGATTGCACTATTCGTCGCGCATGCGCGACATCGTGCTGCCGCAGGCGATCCGCATCTCGCTGCCGGCAACCATCGGCTATCTCGTTCAGCTCATCAAGGGCACGTCGCTCGCCGCCATCGTCGGCTTCATCGAGCTCGCTCGGGCCGGCCAGATCGTATCGAACCAGACCTTCCAGCCGTTGCTCGTCTTCGGGGTGGTCGGCGCAATGTATTTCATCCTCTGCTGGCCACTCTCGTGGTGGGGCAGTCGGATGGAAGCCAGGCTCGCCCTGGCCAGTCAGAGGTAGGAACGGCGCACCTGCTCAATCAATACAGCCATCACAAGGAGGAGGAATTTCATGTTGTTTTCACTCAGTCGTCGCCAGCTCGGCATTGCGCTGCTGACGCTCGGGGCAATCGCCATGGCAGACAAGTCGCAGGCGGGCACTCTGGAAGACGTCAAGAAGAAGGGCGTCGTCGTCATCGGCATTCAGGGCGACAATCCACCGTGGGGCTATGTCGATAGCTCGGGAAAGCAGGATGGCATCGATGCGGACATGGGCCGCGCTTTCGCTGAATATCTCGGCGTGAAGGCCGAGTTCGTCCCGCTGGCGGTGGCCAATCGTATTCCCGCGCTGACCACAGGCCGCGTCGACATTCTGTTCGCCACCATGGCCATGCTGCCCGAGCGCGCAAAGGCGGTGCAGTATTCCAAACCCTATGTCGCCAACGAGATCACGCTGGTCGCCGCCCAGGCAACGCCGATCAACAGCAATGCCGACATGAGGAAATTCGTCATCGGCGTTCCCAGGTCCTCCACGCAGGATACTCAGGTGACCAACAACGCCCCGTCCGGGACCGAGATCCGCAGGTTCGACGATGACGCGGCTACCATCCAGGCGCTGCTCTCCGGCCAGGTCCAGGCGGTCGGCGCGAACTTGTTTTATCCCCAGCGTCTCAACGCCGCAAAGCCCGAACTCGGGTTCGAGCCCAAGCTTCACTTCACCGCCTTGTACAACGGAGCCTGCACGCGCCTGGGCGACAAGGAGTGGAACGAGACGGCCAACAAGTTCATCGACCAGATCAAGTCGAACGGCAAGTTGGCCGCTTTCTACGCCAAATGGATGAAGGTCCCGGTGCCAGTCTTCCCCGATTCTGTCCCCGGCGTTCCCTTCACCGTCCAGTAGCCACTGCGCGGCCGACGCGATCTGCGTTGGCCGCCGCCCAACGGCGGAGACCAGCATGCAGGACCAGATCCTGATCGAAATGAAGGGCGTGCAGAAGTGGTACGGCGGGTACCAAGCCCTCCGCAACGTCGATCTCACCGTGCGCAGAGGTGAAAAGATCGTGCTCTGCGGTCCGTCCGGTTCAGGCAAGTCGACGCTGATCCGCTGTATCAACCGCCTGGAGCCGATCCAGCAGGGCAGCATCGTGGTGAACGGCCATCGGCTGGACGACAGCATCAAGGCTATCGATGTCGTACGTCAGGACGTCGGCATGGTCTTTCAGAGCTTCAACCTTTTTCCGCATATGACGGTGTTGCAGAACTGTACACTCGCCCCTATTCGCGCGCGTCGTGCCAGCAAGAGTGAGGCGGAAGCGACCGCGCGAAAATATCTCGAGCGCGTACGCATCGGTGATCAGGCCGAGAAGTATCCGGCTCAACTTTCCGGCGGTCAACAACAGCGTGTCGCGATCGCGCGTGCGCTCTGCATGCAGCCCAAGGTGATGCTGTTCGACGAGCCGACCTCGGCGCTCGATCCTGAGATGGTCAAGGAGGTGCTCGATACGATGATAGGCCTCGCCAATGACGGCATGACCATGATTTGCGTCACCCACGAGATGGGCTTTGCCCGCCAGGTTGCCGACCGGGTCATCTTCATGGCCGAAGGCCAGATCATCGAAGAAGGCGCGCCCGAGGCTTTCTTCCGCAATCCCCAGCACGCCCGCACCAGGCAGTTCCTTGGCGAAATCCTTGCCCATCACTGAACGGAGTACGTCCATGAGCCGTCTTGTCTACGTCCTGAACGGGCCAAATCTCAACCTGCTCGGCAAGCGCCAGCCCCACATCTACGGTCACGAGACACTTGCGGACGTGGAGCGGGATTGCCGGGCGCTAGCCAGGGAGCTTGGCCTGGAGATTCGTTTCCATCAATCCAACAGAGAATACGAGCTGATCGACTGGATCCACGAGGCGCGCGAGACGGCTGCCGGCATCGTGATGAATCCCGCGGCTTTCACCCATACGTCGGTCGCCATCCTGGATGCTTTGAATACGTTCGAGGGCACAGTGATCGAGGTGCACATTTCCAACGTGCACAAGCGCGAGGAATTCCGCCACCACTCGTTTGTCTCCAAACGAGCTGATGGAGTCATCGCAGGCTTCGGCACCCAGGGTTATCTGCTCGGCCTGCGTCGTGTGGCCAAGCTGCTGGATGAGTAAACGCGGTTTGAAATCATTGAACAGACCGCAAGGCCGGTCGACTGGATTCGGGCTCTCCCATTCGCCGCAGCCCGCCGGACCGGACTTGATCCGGATCAAGTTCGAGGTGGACAAGACCGCTAACATACGATTTGCGTAACTCGGCCCACGGTTACGTTGCCAAGTCGCTGCCGAGATCCAAGCCCCTGCATCTCGGCAGCTCCCTTCTTCATGACCTTACCGTGGGAAGGAGCCGATGCCCACCTATTACTTCGATATCAGGGACGGCGTGCCGGTCCGGGACAAGGAGGGGCTGGAGCTTGCGACGGACGGCGCCGCCATCGCTCACAGCAAGGGCCTTGCCGACCAGGTGCGCCGAGACAAGCCGCAGGGTCATCCCAGACTTCAGATCGTCGTCATCGACGAGAGCGGCCGCGAAGTTCATCGCGAGCCGGTCTATCCCGGCGCGGCCGCACCACCCTGAAGGCCGAACCGGCGGCCCGGCTGCGCGGCGAAGGGCGACATTCAAATGGCAACTTCGAACTGCTCCCTTGCCGCAAAGCGCCCAAGGATGCGCCTAAGCGCTGTCAGTTCGGCCTTCCAAGCAGCCTTCGGATGATCTTCCGCAAATTCTCGGCGTACTCGTCGACGACCTGACGCCTCTCGGCCGATGACGGCAGCTGACATTCGTCGTCCCCGTCCGGCGACGGAGTATCGGTCTTGGATCTCCCGCGCATGATGGAGGCGATCGGCTTTGTCACTTTCACGGGAATTCCGACCTCTGATGCACGACGCGTGTCGTTCAGGCTAGGTGCCAATTCCATCTGCGGCCTTCACACAAGTTAAGCCGCCGGAGCGGGTCGAACTGCACTGGCTCGTCCCCGACGCGTGGCGCCGCCGCAAAATCCGGCAAATCGCGGCGCGCTAGGTGCAAGAGGCCGTCGGATCGCACTTCGGGCAGCGGCCGTCGGCGGCTGCGCCGAGCTGACGGCCGAGCTCGGCCCTGAGAGCCTCCTTGTCCCATTCCGTGCCGTCGCATCTGACGATTCGCTTGGCGCGCTCGAAGGCGTGACTCTCGGCGGCGTCATCTCCGATGCGGATGATCACGTCCCAATGGAACGGGCAGGCTGTCGTCGCACGGGTCGTCTCCAGGGCGTAGCGCACGACCTCGGTGAGGTCGGCGGTTTGGATGTCGGCAAGCATGTCGGTTCTCCTGATTGGCGTCCTCCCTTGTCCAGACCATGCTCTGGCTTCGACGAAAATCGGCCCCGGGCTCGATGGGAGCGCCGAGGCCGATTGTTCGCGTGGCTCTTCCATCCAGGGTCTGAACTCGTCCAGCAAACCCGCGCTGCCGATCTTCGTTCCATCGAACTCTCCGGCGGAGCCGCTCTCCGGCCTGCTCCATGTTCGCGGTCTTCTGCACTCATCCGTGAAAGCGGCGCCGGGAAGGCCTCGAATCCAAACGTCGCTCGCTCCGGCAAAGGGGACCTCGAAAAAGCGTTCCCGATGCCGACACAAGGCTAGCGTCAGCGTTACAAACATGTCTTGATCCAGCTCAAAGGCGGCGGCGTTCGACCGAACGCTTCTCGATTGGCAACCCGCTCACAAGCGCTGCGCGATGTCTTGGCGGCTTCCCGCGCCAATCCGTTCAGGACATCTGCGTAAGTATTGGCCCGCAATTTCTTGGTCGCCGCGCCGGGCCCATATCTACAGCATGGAGCGCAACGTCGTCTTCAAATGCCCCCGCACGGGCATGAACGTGCAGCACTGGCTTCCTGGCACAGCCTCCGACGCCGCGGACACGCACGTCCCGGTCCTCTGTCCGGCTTGCGCCTCGCTGCACTTCGTCAATGTCGCCAGCGGCAAGACGTTGAGCGAGGGCATCGGTCGGCCTCGCGCGACCACGGCGCCAGCCGCTCTCGACCACCGCCCGGATCCATCGCGTCCTTGACCTCGTGAGCTTCGCGCGGCCGCGTCCGGATGAGATTTTCCGACTGATCCTCAAGGCATCTCAGACCCAGCCACCATCGACGATGTAGTGCTGCGCGGTGCAGGCGGAAGCCTCGTCGGAGGCGAGGAAGACGGTGAACTTCGCAACTTCGTCCGGCATGAGCCTGCGCTTCAGGCATTGTCGCTGCTGCAGCTCGATCTCGCCGGCCGGCGTCATCCATTTCTCGAGCTGCCGCTCGGTCATGATCCAGCCTGGTGCGATCGCATTGACGCGAATGTTGTAGGGGCCGTAGTCGCGCGCGAGCGAGCGCGTCAGTCCGATCACGCCTGACTTGCTAGCGGTGTAGGCGGCCATACCGCCTTGTCCTGCGATCCAGGACACCGAGCCGAAATTCACGATGGCGCCGGCATTGGCCGCCTTCATGTCCGGCAACACGGCTTGTGATGCGAAGAACTGGTGCTTCAGATTCACCGCGATGCGGTCGTCCCAATAGTCCGGCGTCATCTCCTCGGTGTTGTGCCGCTCGTCATGCGCGGCATTGTTGATCAGGATGTTGATCGGGCCATGAGCCTCGCGTGCCGCGACGACGCCGGCTCGCAGCGCGGGGATGTCGGTGAGATCGACGTGCTGGAAATGGGCGGCCAGTCCCTGGTCGGACAGCTCCCGCGCCAGGCGCTGTCCCTCGTCGATCTTGATGTCGAAGAACACCACCTTGGACTTCTGCTGCGCAAAGCGCCGCACGATCGCAGCGCCAATTCCGGCTGCGCCACCGGTGACGAGCACGACCTTGCCGGCGAGGTCGGAATAGATGGCAGCCATTGGGCACCTCGTTCGTTGCGGCCGGCGCGGTGGGCCGCGGCCGACTCTTTTTTCAAACCTTAGCGATTCCCCTGGTGAGGTGCATAGATCAGATTTTGTGTTGCGTACCTCAAAAATTGAGGGCAGGATTGCGTCAAAGAATAAAAGTCGGTTGGGAGGATGTGATGAGATTGCTCGGGAAACTGGGACTCGCTGCTGTCGCATGCCTGCTTTGGGCCAGTTCCGCGTCAGCCGACACCACGGTGAAATGGCTCCATATCGAGGTCAACCCGGCCCAGGTGAAGATCTGGGAGGAGGTCGCACGCAACTATGAGGCGTCGCACCCCGGTGTGAAGGTCGAGATGCAGTTCCTCGAGAACGAGGCCTACAAGGCCAAGCTGCCGACCATCCTGCAATCCAAGGATCGTCCACACATCATCTACAGCTGGGCCGGCGGGGTGTTGAAGACGCAGGTCGAGGCGGGCGTCCTGGAAGACATCACCGATTCAGTGAAGAGCGGCGGCTACAGCGACACGATCGCACCGGCGGCGCTTGCCGCCTTCACCCAGAACGGCCGCGTCTTTGGACTTCCGATCGCGCTATCGCAGGTCGGCTTCCTCTACAACAAGGATTTGATGGCCAAGGGCAATGTCGATGCAAGCAAGATCAAGACATGGGACGATCTGCTCGGCGCGGTGAAAACGCTGAAGGCCGCGGGTGTTACGCCGATTGTGGTTGGCGGTGCCGACAAATGGCCGCTGCATTTCTACTGGACGCATCTCGCAGTGCGCATCGGCGGCAAGCCGGCCTTCGATGCAGCACTGAAGGGTGAGAATGGCGGCTTCGCCGGCGAGACCTTCCAGAAATCCGGCGAGCTGTTCAAGCAGCTGGTCGATCTCCAGCCGTTCCAGAACGGCTTCCTCGGCTTCAAGAACCCGCAGGCCGTCGGCTATTTCGGTGACGGCAAGGCCGCGATGATCCTGGCCATCTCGTCCTTCTACCACACCCAGCGCGCGCTCGCCGCCGATAAGGTCGGTCTCAGCGACGACAAGCTCGGCTGGTTCGATTTTCCTGTCGTACCCGGCGGCAAGGGTGCGCCGTCAGACACGCTCGGCGGCATCACCGGCTGGCTGATCACCAAGGGGGCGCCCAAGGAAGCCACCGACTTCCTGAAATTCTTTATCTCCAAGGACGTGCAGGCACGGCTTGCCGCCGGCAACTTCATCGTTCCCGTCGTCAAAGGTGGCGAGGCCGGCCTCAACAGCGCCTTCATGAAGCAGATCGCGGCCAACCTGGCGAAGTCCAACTATCACCAGAACTTCTACGATCAGAGCCTCGGCCCCTCGGTCGGCCGCGTCGTCAACGACGTCACGGCCGAGATCGCCGGCGGCAGCATGAGCCCGCAGAACGCGGCGAAAGCCATCGAAGCGGCGTACAAGCAAGGTAACTGATTGTGGCGCGACGGATCGCGATCACCTCGCCGATCGGCGTTGCCGGTGAGGCGGCCCCCCAGGTCGCGGTTCGTGGCCCAGGCTGGGACGGACGCTTCACGGTCCTGATCCTGTTCCTGCCGCCCGCGCTGCTGCTGTTCACGCTGTTCGTGGTGCTGCCGATCGGCGAGGCCGCCTGGTACTCGGCCTTCAACTGGAACGGCTTCGGCAGGCCGACCAACTGGATCGGCCTCGACAATTACCGCTTCGTGCTGGAAACCCGCGCGTTCTGGCTCGCGCTGCGCAACAACGCTCTGATCATCGCCGTCTCGCTCGCAATCCAGCTGCCGCTCGCGCTGACCTTGGCCTTGATGCTGGCCGAAAAGTTTCGCGGCGCGGTGGCGCTGCGCATGCTGTTCTTCATGCCCTATATCCTCGCCGAGATTGCGACGGGGCTGATTTTCAGCTTCGTCTATGATGGCGACTACGGCCTCGTCGCCTCGATCTGGCGCACGTTCGGCGCCGAGCCTCCGCATCTTCTGGCCTCGACCGACACGGCAATGCTGGCGGTGCTGATCGTGGTGGTCTGGAAATATTTCGGCTTCCACATGATGCTGTTCATCGCGGCGCTCCAAAGCCTCGACAAGACCCTGGTCGAGGCCGCGCGGATCGACGGCGCGACGCGGACGCAGACGCTGCGCCACGTCGTGATCCCCTTGCTCTATCCGACGATCCGTCTGTCCGTGTTCTTCGCCATCATCGGATCCCTGCAGCTGTTCGATCTCGTCATGCCGCTGACGCGCGGCGGACCGGCCGACTCCTCGAACACGATGGTGAGCTTTCTCTACAACAACGGCATCTCGCGCATGCGGGTCGGCTATGGCAGCGCCATCGGCGTCATCCTGTTCGCGATCTGCGTGACCTTTGCCTTCACCTACAAGCGATGGTTCATGCGCGATGAATAGCGCCGGTGCCAGAAACGCGTTCGATCCCGCCGTGCTGTTCAAGGCGCTGTTCCTCGGCCTGGTCGCGATCTTCGTCCTGGTGCCGCTGCTCGCGACCCTGCTCGGCGGCTTCAAGTCGCTCGGAGAACTCCGCGTCAATCCGTTCGGCTTGCCCGCACAATGGGAATGGCAGAACTACGCCGACATCCTGTTCTCGGCGCGCTATTGGCAGCTCCTGCGCAATTCGCTTGTTATCTCGACACTGTCGGTGACGCTGACCCTGATCACGGCGTCGATGGCCGCGTTCACCTTCGCCCATATCAGGTTCTTCGGCTCATCGATGCTGCTCAGCTATCTGACGCTCGGCCTGCTGTTCCCGGCCGCGACCGCCGTGCTGCCTCTGTTCATCAAGGTGCGGGATCTCGGCCTGCTCGATACCTATTTCGGCGTCGCGCTGCCGCAGGTGGCCTTCAGCCTCGCCATGAGCGTGCTGCTGCTACGCCGCTTCTTCAAGGACATTCCGTACGAGCTGCTCGAGGCCGCGCTGGTCGACGGCTGCAGCTACATCAAGTTCTTCCGCTATGTGACGCTGCCCTTGTCGCGTCCGATCCTGGCGACCGTCGGCACCATCACCTTCGTCAACAGCTGGAACGCCTATCTGCTGCCGCTGGTGATGCTGAACACCGATGCGCTGTATCCCTGGCCGCTCGGCATCATGGTCTACCAGGGCGAATATTCGTCCGAATGGCACCTGATCCTGGCCTTCATCATGCTCACCATCCTGCCCACGATCATTCTGTTCCTGCTGGCGCAGAAGCACATCGTGGCCGGCCTCACCGCAGGCGCGGTCAAGGGATGAGCCATCTGAGGAGATCATAATGAGAAAAGTCGGCATCGGGATCATAGGCTGTGGTGTGATCAGCACCGCCTACCTCAAGGCGGCCCAGCGCTTTCCCGTCATGGAGGTCAGGGCGCTCGCCGACATGCGCAGCGAGGTTGCCGAGCGCCAGGGCGCGGCATTCGGCTTGCCGGGAATGCGGGTCGACCAATTGCTGAAGCGCGACGATGTCGAAATAATCGTCAACCTCACGGTGCCGCTCGCCCACACCGACGTCAGCCTAGCGGTGCTGAACGCCGGCAAGCACGTTCATTCGGAGAAGCCGCTCGGCATCAACGTCACTGAGGCGCGCAAGGTCATGGAGCTCGCCGCACAGAAGAACCTGCGCGTCGGCTGCGCGCCCGATACGTTCCTCGGCGGCGGCCATCAGACCGCGCGCAAGCTGATCGACGACGGTGCGATCGGCACGCCCGTCGCGGGCAGCGTTTTCTTCGGCTGCCCCGGCCACGAGCGCTGGCATCCGGCGCCGGGCTTCTATTACCTGCGCGGCGGCGGACCGATGCTCGACATGGGGCCGTATTACATCACCGACCTCGTGCAATTGCTCGGCCCGGTCGCCAGCGTGATGGGCTCGATCGCCCGTCCGAGGACCGAGCGCCTCGTCACCAGCCAGCCGATGAACGGCGCGCTGATTCCGGTCGAGGTCGCGACCCACGTCGCGGGGACGCTGGAGTTCGAGAGCGGGGCGGTCGTGTCGATCACCATGAGCTTCGACGTGCCGAAACATCGGCATGCGCCGATCGAGATCTACGGCGACAAGGGCAGCATGCTGGTGCCCGATCCAAATCGCTTCGGCGGCGAGGTGCAGGTGGCCAAGACCGGCGGCGAATGGGAAGCGGTGCCGCTGACGCACGGCCACGTCGAGGGCGAGTTCCGCTCCATCGGCGTCGCCGACATGGCTGGCGCGATCCTGAATGACCGGCCACATCGCGCCAGCGGCGCGCTCGCCTTCCACGTGCTGGAGGTGATGGAGGCGTTCCAGACCTCCGCCGACGAGGGCCGCCGCGTCAAGATCGAGAGCCGCGTCGAGCGGCCGGCGATGCTGCCCACGGGGCGTGAAACCGGACAGATCGATTGAGGGAATGACCATGCGCAAGGCAATGATTGTATGGGGTGGCTGGCCGGGACACGATCCCGATCTCTGCGCTTCGATGATCCGCGGCTGGCTGAAGGCGGAAGGCTTCGAGGTGCGGATCGAAACCACGACGGCAGCCTTTGCCGATCCCGCGATCCATGATCTGTCGCTGATCATACCGATCTACACGATGTCGAAGATCGAGAAGGCGGAAGCACTCAATCTCTGCGAAGCGGTGCGCAACGGCGTTGGGCTTGCCGGGCATCATGGCGGCATGTGCGATGCTTTCCGCGAATCGGTCGATTACCAATTCCTGTGCGGCGGGCAGTGGGTCGCCCATCCCGGCAACATCATCGACTACAAGGTCGACTTGACGAAACCGGACGATCCGATCATGACGGGTTTGAAGAGCTTCGAGCATCGTTCCGAGCAATATTACATGCATGTCGATCCCGCCATCGAGGTCTTGGCAACGACGACTTTCAGCGGTGAGCACGCGCCCTGGATCGAGGGCGTGGTGATGCCCGTGGTGTGGAAGAAGCGCTATGGCGCGGGGAGGGTGTTCTATTCCTCGCTGGGCCACCGCGCCTACGAGCTCGACGTGCCGGAGATCCGGACGTTGATGACCCGCGGTATGCTGTGGGCCGCGCGCGAATGACGGCTGGCGCGACCCAGCCGGTGACCCGGGCCACGCTCGAGGACGTCGCGCGCGCGGCGGGCGTTTCGCTCGCCACCGTCGATCGCGTCGTCAACCGGCGCGAGGGTGTCCGCGCCAAGACCGTCGCGCGCGTCGAGGCTGCGGTGGCAAAGCTCGGCTATCGCGCCGATCTTGCCGCGGCGCGGCTCGCCCGCGGGCAGACCTTCCGCTTTGCTTTCGTGCTGCCGACCGGCAGCAACAGCTTCATGACCAACCTCACCGAGCAGGTCGCGCGCACCGCCGACTGGCTCGCCGGCCATCGCGGCTTCATCGACATCCACCATGTCGACGTGTTCGACCCCGACGTGCTTGCCGGTGCGCTGGAGAACCTCTCGCCGGCCTATCAGGGCGTCGCCGTCATCGCGCTCGATCATCCCCGGGTTCGCGCCGCGATCGACGAGCTCGTCGCGCGCGGGGTTGCCGTGGTGACCCTGGTGTCGGACGCGCCGAGCTCGTCCCGGGTGCATTATGTCGGGATCGACAATCCGGCCGCGGGCCGCACCGCCGCCACGCTGATGGGGCGCTTCCTTGCCGGGCGCGAGGGCACCGTCGCCGTGATTGCGGGATCGTTGTCGCTGCGCGATCACACCGAACGGCAGTTCGGCTTCCACCAGATCCTGTCGAGTGAGTATGCGAACCTGTCCGCACTGCCTGTCATCGAGGGGCGCGACGACAGCGACCGCACGAGGGAGCTTACGGCGGCGCTGCTCGCGCGCCATGCCGATCTCCGCGGCATCTATTGTTGCGGCGCCGGCAACCGCGGCATCGCCGATGCACTCGAGGCCTCGGGCCGCGCGCGCGAGGTGGTCTGGATCACCCATGAGCTGACCGAGCACACGAGACGATTCCTGGTGCGCGGCACGCTCGACGCCATCATCAACCAGGATGCCGGCCATGAGGCGCGGTCTGCGGCGCGCGTCCTGCTCGCGCATTGTTCGGGCGAGCCGATCAGCCCCGACCAGGAGCGCATCCGCATCGACATCTTCCTGCGGGACAATCTGCCCTAGAGCATGATCCGGAAAAGTGTGCAGCGGTTTTCCGGAAAGATCATGCTCAAACAATAACCTAGAGCGCGATGACGATTCATCCCAATCGCATCGCGCTTTAGCGTGACCTGCGCAGCCGCGGCGTGAGGATCACCCCTCGTACTGGTCCGGCCCCATCGCCCAGGACGACTCGTCGTGGCCGAAGGCGTAATTGCGGTTGTTGAGCGCCGGATTGCGGTTGACCATCGGACGCATGAACATGGGGTGGGTCGCCGAGCGCACCTCGTGCTCGACCGTGAACAGCGGCTTGCCGCTGTCGAGGTCGACGATGTCGCAGAACCGGTATTGGTATTGATTGTCCTCGCGGGAGATCAGCTTGCGCGCAAGCAGCTTGCGATAGGGACCGGAGAAGTCGGTGATGTACATCTGCACATGGTGACCGTCATAGTCGGCGTGCGGCCGGTCGGTCTCGCGGAACAGCAGATGCTGGTTGCGGCCCGTCTGCACGGCGGCAACTTTGGCCTCGCCGTTCCGCAAGCTCGCGGGCATGCCCATGATCTCGGGATAGAAGGCGCAGATGCCGGCCGCCGACCCTACCGGCACGTCGAACTCGACATAGGGAATGCCGAGTGCGATCCGGCCGAACCGCGCGGCGTCGGGCTCGTAGCAGCGCACGCGGTTACCCCAGGGGCAAACCGCCTCGACATGGTCGTTGTGCTCCCTGAATGCGAACGCCGTGCCCTCGAGCTTCATCGCGACCGATGCAAGCCGCGCCAGCAGCGCCTCGCGGCCTGCGATGACGAGGCCAATGTGTCCGCGCAGCACCTGCGGCCGGCCGCTCGGCAGATGAAACTGGCTCCGCCCGGCGTTGATCCACATGTTGGTGTCGGACACCATCAGGTAGGGATCGCGGGTGAGCCCGAGCCCGGCGACATAGAACAGCGTGGCGAGGCGCTGGTCCGGGACCTGGATGTTGACGTGCTCGAAATGGATGGCGTTGCCGAGATCTTCTGCGGACCGGTCGAATTGTTGCGGCATGGTCGTTTCTCGCTGGGGGGACGGACCAGTACATCTTAACGCATGGTTTCTGGCCGTCGAAGTCTTCCGCCCCTCCAGCCGCTCCCTTCGCACAGGCGCTCTTAAGGGACGAAAATTTTTTTGCCGAGACCCTTGAACCGGAAGAGGCTTGTTCCTAGGTCGTTTGCCGCCCGGGGGCCGGTTCCGGACCCGGATTTTGGACATCGCTGAACCTACCCAAGGAGGATGTGCATGCATTTCCGCCCGTTGCACGACCGTGTGCTCGTGCGCCGCATCGATGCCGAGGAGAAGACCGCCGGGGGCATCATCATTCCCGACACCGCCAAGGAGAAGCCGCAGCAGGGCGAGGTCATCGCCGTGGGACCGGGTGGACGAAACGAGCAGGGCCAACTCGTGCCGCTCGACGTCAAGGTCGGCGACCGGGTGCTGTTCGGCAAGTGGTCGGGCACCGAGGTCAAGATCGACGGCGAGGAGCTCTTGATCATGAAGGAAAGCGATCTTCTCGGCGTGGCCGAGCAGGCCGGCACGCTGAAGAAGGCGGCGTAACGCTGACAGTCATCGAACGGAAAGGAGTTTAGCAACATGGCTGCCAAGGACGTGAAGTTCGCGACCGAGGCCCGCGAGCGCATGCTGCGGGGCGTCGACACACTGGCGAATGCGGTGAAGGTCACGCTCGGTCCGAAGGGACGCAATGTCGTCATCGAGAAATCGTTCGGCGCTCCCCGCATCACCAAGGACGGCGTCACCGTCGCCAAGGAGATCGAGCTGGAGGACAAGTTCGAGAACATGGGCGCGCAGATGGTGCGCGAGGTCGCCTCGAAGACCAACGATCTCGCCGGCGACGGCACCACCACGGCGACCGTGCTGGCGCAGGCCATCGTCAAGGAAGGCGCCAAGTCCGTCGCGGCCGGCATGAATCCGATGGACCTCAAGCGCGGCATCGATCTTGCCGTGGACGCGATCGTGGCCGACCTCAAGTCGCACGCCAAGAAGATCACCTCCAACGACGAGATCGCCCAGGTCGGCACCATCTCCGCCAACGGCGACACCGAGATCGGCCGCTTCCTGGCGGACGCGATGCAGAAGGTCGGCAACGAGGGCGTGATCACGGTCGAGGAAGCCAAGAGCCTGCACACCGAGCTCGAAGTGGTCGAGGGCATGCAGTTCGACCGCGGCTATATCTCGCCCTATTTCGTCACTAACGCCGAGAAGATGAGGGTCGAGCTCGAAGATCCCTATGTGCTGATCCACGAGAAGAAGCTGTCGGGCCTGCAGACCATGCTGCCGCTGCTCGAGCAGGTCGTGCAATCCGGCAAGCCGCTCCTGATCATCGCGGAGGAGGTCGAGGGCGAGGCGCTGGCGACGTTGGTCGTCAACCGCCTGCGCGGCGGCCTGAAGGTTGCCGCCGTCAAGGCACCGGGCTTCGGCGACCGCCGCAAGGCGATGCTGGAGGATATCGCGATCCTCACCGGCGGCACCATGATCTCCGAAGATCTCGGCATCAAGCTCGAGAACGTCACCGTGAAGATGCTGGGCCGCGCCAAGAAGGTGGTGATCGACAAGGAGAACACCACGATCGTCGATGGCGCCGGCGCCAAGAAGGATATCGAGGCCCGCAGCCAGCAGATCAGGACGCAGATCGAGGAGACCACCTCGGACTACGACCGCGAGAAGCTGCAGGAGCGTCTCGCCAAGCTCGCCGGCGGCGTTGCGGTGATCCGGGTCGGCGGCGCGACCGAGGTCGAGGTCAAGGAGCGCAAGGATCGCGTCGATGACGCCCTTCATGCGACCCGGGCCGCGGTCGAGGAAGGCATCCTGCCGGGCGGCGGCGTGGCACTGCTGCGCGCGCTCAAGGCGCTCGACGGCGTCAAGACCGCCAATCCCGACCAGAAGGCCGGCGTCGACATCGTGCGCCGCGCCATCCAGGTGCCGGCGCGGCAGATCGTGCAGAATGCAGGCGAGGACGGCTCCGTCGTCGTCGGCAAGCTGCTCGAGAGCCAGACCTACACCTGGGGCTTCAACGCCGCGACCGGCGAGTACCAGGACATGGTGCAGGCCGGCGTGATCGATCCTGCCAAGGTGGTGCGCACCGCCTTGCAGGACGCGGCCTCGGTGGCTTCGCTGCTCATCACGACCGAAGCTTTGGTGGCCGACAAGCCGAAGAAGACGGAAGCGGCAAGCGCTCCGGCGATGGACTTCTAAAAGACGAGCGAGCCCGGCCGAACGGCCGGGCTCGTTTGCCATGAACTCATGATCGATTGGATCTGTTTCGACACGAAAGGAGGATGAAATGATCAAGGATCGTGCTTTCTCCGCTCGCGGGGAAACCACCCAGAAAACGTTGCGCCGGCTCGCCGCCTTGGCCGTTGGCGCCGGCCTCTCGCTGGTGCCCTTTGCCGCCTTCGGCGCCGAAAGCGCTGGCGGCGCTGTCGCCAAGACGACGGACACTTTCGAACGGCTCGCCTTGCCGCCGATCCCGTACCTGGACACGATGCCGTGGTCGAGCTGGGATCGGGGCAGCCCGACCATGAAGGTCGACACATTGCTGTCGCCGGTGCTCGGGCCATCCGGGATCCGACTCGACCTCACACCGCCTGATCGCGACAGGCCTGAGCCTGCCACCAGCTGATACGGAGGAGCGGCCGGCGAGGCCGCTCCTCGTCCTTGCACCTTAAAACACGTCGCTATGCCCGGCCGGAATAGAGGTCGGCAAAGCGTTCGCGCAAGACGTTCTTCTGAACCTTTCCCATCGTGTTGCGCGGCAGGCCGTCGACGAACACGACCCGCTTTGGCTGTTTGAATTTTGCCAATCGTCCGGACAGCGCGGCGAGAATGGCGCGCTCGTCGACCGACGAGCCCGGCGAGCGAACCACCGCCGCGGTGACACCCTCGCCAAAATCGGCGTGCGGCACGCCGACGACAGCGCTCTCGGCGACGCCCGGGATCGCGTCGATTTCGGTTTCGATCTCCTTGGGGTACACGTTGAACCCGCCGGTGATGATGAGGTCCTTGCCGCGCCCGACGATGTGCAGATAGCCGTTCGCGTCGAGTTTGCCGAGATCGCCCGTGATGAAGAAGCCGTCGGCACGAAATTCGGCCGCGGTCTTGTCCGGCATGTTCCAGTAGCCCGCGAACACGTTGGGCCCCTTCACCTCGATCATGCCGACGTCGCCGACCGGAAGCATTGCGCCGGTCTCCGGATCGGTGATGCGAACCTCGACCGCGGGAAGCGGCCGGCCGACTGAGCCTGCAATACGCGGCCCCTCGTAGGGATTGGAGGCGATCATCCCGGTCTCGGTCATGCCGTAGCGCTCCAGGATCGCATGCCCGGTCCGCGCCTTCCAGGCCCGGTGTGTCTCGGCCAGAAGCGGCGCCGAGCCGGCGACGAACAGCCTCATGTTGGCGGTGCTTCGCTCGTTCAGGTCAGGGCTCTCGAGCAGGCGGACATAGAAGGTCGGCACCCCCATCAGAACGGTGCTGCGCGCCATCATTGTCAGAATGCGCTCGGCGTCGAACTTCTGCATGAACAGGATGCGCGCGTGTGCGGCGAAAGAGACATTGCACGCCACGAAGAGCCCGTGGACATGATAGATCGGCAGGGCATGGATCAGCACGTCTTTGCCCGAATAGCGCCACTCCTGGACGAGTGTCAGGGCGTTCGAGGAGAGATTGCCGTGCGTCAGCATCGCTCCCTTCGAGCGGCCGGTCGTACCCGACGTGTAGAGGATGGCGGCGAGATCGTCATTCGCCCTGGCGATGCTGTCAAATCGCGCCGGAAAGTCTGCCACGGCCTGGACGAGCGAACCCTTGCCGCGCTGATCGAGCGTCTCGACCCGGCCGCCTGCCTTGGCGGCGATGGCCCGCAAATCGGCCTCTTCCCTGGGATCGCACACGATCAATGTCGGCTGGGCGTCGCGGATGAAATATTCGGTCTCGGCCGGCGTATAGGCGGTGTTGAGCGGCAGATAGACCGCGCCTGCGCGCAGCGTTGCGAGATAGAGCGCGACGGCCTCGACGGATTTCTCCACCTTGGCCGCGACACGGTGGTTCGGGCCGATGCCGATGCTGGCGAGGAAGTTCGCGAGCCTGCCGCTGAGGGCGGCGAGTTCGGCATAGCTCAACGTCGCGCCGTCGTCCTTCTCGATGCAGATGGACGGATCGGACTCCGCGCCGGCGAGCAGGCGGTCGTACAGGTTCGAGCTCATGACGAGATCTTCCGTTGCGGGTTGGTGTGATTGCTGGGAACGAGGTCGCGCGACGACAATTTCGCGCGAAGTGCCTTCTTCACGTTGTCGGACGCGACGACCGTGCCGGCTTCCGCAAAGGCCTCGTGGTTCGCCTCGATGTGCTCGAGCGCGTAGAGATAATTCACCATCAGCCCGTAGGATTGCTTCATGCCCTTGGCCGAGGCATCACCCAGGAAGTTCAGGCGCTCCAGGCGCGCGCCGTTGCCGAGGTGGAAGCGGGCGACCGGGTCCACCGGCTTGCCCGACGGCAGCTTCGCCTTCAGGAAGTAATAGGCGGCGAGCGCGGTGATGGCGTCTTTCGCCTGCGCGATGTCGCCGCCTTCATCGATCGCGGCCATCGCCCGGCGTGTGTCGTCGTCGATCGCCGCCGACGACTCGCTCTTGAGCTCGCGCCTCACCCAGCCAGCAAAGCCTGGCACCGGCGACAGCGTGACGAAGGTCTTCAGGTTCGGCAGCTCGCGGGCGAGGTCCTGCACCACCTGCTTGATCAGGAAATTGCCGAACGAGACCCCAGCGAGCCCCTTTTGCGTGTTCGAAATCGAGTAGAACACGGCGGTGGTCGCCTCATGCGCGGCAATCGCCTGGCGCGACTTGTCCAGCAGCGGTCCGATCGCGCCAGGAATCTCGCGTGTGAGCGCGACCTCGACGAAGATCAGCGGCTCGTCGACCAGCTGCGGATGGAAGAACGCGTAGCAGCGGCGGTCCGGCGGCTCGAGCCGGTTGCGCAAATCGTCCCAGTCCTGGATGGCGTGGACCGCTTCATATCTGATGATCTTCTCCAGGATGTTGGCCGAGGTGGTCCAGTCGATCGGTCGCAGCACCAGAAAACCCCTGTTGAACCAGGACGAGAACAGATGGACGAAATCGTCGTCGACGGCCTGCAGTTCGGGATGCTCGCGCAGCAGCCCGAGCAGCACCTCGCGCATCCGCACCAGCGACGCCGTTCCGCCGGGCGCGAGATTGAGGCGCCGGATCAGCTCCTGCCGGCGCGGCTCCGCGGCGGCATGGAGCGCCTCGAGCTTGCTGCCGTCGCCGCCCTCCTTGCGCTGGTAGGCGGCGATCGCGAGCTCGATCGCGCGGCGGTCCGGCCCGAACCGGTCGGCCAGCGAACAGAGGAACTTCAGCCGCTCCGGCTCGCCCGCCTGCTGGAAGGCCGCAAGCAGCGATTGCGCGATCGCAACGCCGGAGGCTTCACCGCGACGCGACAGCAGCGCCTCGCCCAGTAGCGCGAGATCGCGATTCTCGCGGACGTCGCGATCCGGCTTGATGCCGAGAACCGCGCGGCCGCGTTGTGTCAGCGTGTCGATCAGCCCTTGCAGGAATTCGGGCGCCGCGATGCGTCCGGATCGGATGTCGCTCAGCATGGTTCATGCCTCCTCGGTTAACGCGTCGGGGCGCCCATCACCAGATTGGGCAGAAAGGTGGAGATCGACGGGACCAGGCAGAGCAGGACCACCGCGAACGCCATCAGCACGACGAAGGGCAGCGTGCCCCAGATCACGTCCCGCAGCGGGATGTCGGGCGCGATATTCCTGATGACGAAGATGTTGAGCCCGACGGGCGGATGAATGAGGCCCATCTCCATCACGATCGTCATCACCACGCCGAACCAGATCAGGTCGAAGCCGGCGTCCTTGAGCGGCGGCAGGATGATCGGCGCGGTCATCAGGATGATCGAGACCGGCGGCAGGAAGAAGCCGAGCACGACCACCAGCACCAGGATCGCCCCCAGCAGCACCCAAGGCGACAGATGCATCGCCACGATCGCCTGCGCCGCGCCCTGGCTGATGTGGAGATAGCTCATGACATAGGAGTAGAGCAGCGACATGCCGATGATCAGCATCAGCATGGTCGATTCCTTCAGCGTCGATTCCAGGATCGGGCCGAGATCCCGCGGGCGCCACACGCCGTAGATCGAGGCGATCAGGACCAGCGCCAGGATCCCGCCGAGGCCGGCGGTCTCCGACGGCGTCGCGTAGCCGCCATAGAGCGCGATCATGACGCCGCTGAGCAGCACGACGAAGGGTAGCACGCGCGGCAGCGCGCCGAAGCGCATCGCCATGGTGAAGCGCTCGTTCGACAGGATCGGATGCTGTGCCGGACCGGCAGCATAGGCGCGCTGCGCCGCCTTGTACTCGGCCTTGAACCTCAGCACCGCATAGGTCGCAAACAGCAGCACCAGCAGAAGGCCCGGCCCGATGCCGGCGAGGAAGAGACGTCCGAGCGATTGCTCTGCTGCGACCGCGTAGAGGATCATCGTGATCGAAGGCGGCAGCAGGATGCCGAGCGTGCCGCCGGCAGCGATCACGCCGGCGGCGAAGCCGCCGGAATAGCCACGCTTGCGCATCTCGGGGATGCCGGCAGAGCCGATCGCCGAGCAGGTGGCCGGAGACGATCCGGCCATCGCTGCGAACAGCGCGCAGGCGAACACGTTGGCGATGCCGAGACCGCCGGGAATGCGGCCCATCCAGACATGCAGCGCGCTGTAGAGATCCTGTCCGGCCTTCGACTTGCCGATCGCGGCGCCTTTCAGGATGAAGAGCGGGATCGCCAGCAGCGTGATCGAGGCCATCTCCTCGTAGACGTTCTGCGTCACCGTATCGAGCGATGCGGCGGGCATGAAGTAGTACATGAAGATGACGGCGACCGCGCCGAGCGCGAGCGCAATCGGCATGCCCGAAGCCATGACGGCGAGGGTCGCACCACCATACATCAGTCCGACGGCAAGCGTGCTCATTTGCTCCTCCATGTCTCGAGGCTCGCGGCGAGCTGAAGCGCGATCTGCAGCGTCATCAGCGTCATGCCTAGCGACATCATGCTGTAGGGAATCCACAGCGGCGGGGCCCAGGTCGATCCGGACACCTGTCCGTCGACCCAGGCTTCGTGGAACAGCGTCCAGGATTTCCAGGCGAAGAAGGCGCAGAACAGCAGGCTCGCGGCGTCGACCACGAGAATGCGGATCGCATTGCCGCGCTTCGACAGATAGCCGGTGAGGGCCTCGATGCCGATATGGCCGCGCCCGGCCTGCACGAACGCGGTGGACAGGAACGTGGCGCCGACCAGCAGGAACACCGCGGCCTCGTCCTGCCAATAGGTTGCCGCGTCGAAGAAGTAGCGCGCGGCCACGCTGTAGCTCAGGATCGTGCTCGCGACGATGAGCGCAATCGAGCAGAGCACGACGATGGCCCTGTTGAGCAGGGTCATCGCGCGCGCGATGCGTCCGACCGGGGAGCCGGGGCGCGCCGCGGTCACGGCGGCGGAATGGCCGAGATCGATGCCGTGTGCGCTCATGAGCCCGCCTCCATGGCGAGCTTGATCAGGCGAGCGCAGTTCTCGTTCTTGCCCGCGTAGTCCTTCCAGGCCGTCTCGCGCGACAGATCCCGCCAGGCCTGAACGGTCTTGTCGTCGAGATCGTGCACCGTCGCGCCGGCGGCCTGGTAGACCTTGGCGACACGGACATCGTCCTCCACCGCTGCATTGCGGCCGAACGCTTCGAGCTCGGCGCCGACCGAGACGATGATGTCGCGCTCCTCGTTCGACAGCCGGTCGAACACCGCCTTCGACATCACGAGCGGCTCGAGCATGAACCAGTAGCTCTTGGCCCGCCCCGTCGTCAGATGCTTGGCGAGTTCCTCCAGACGGAAGGAGGTCAGGCTGGTCGAGGAGGTGAGGGCGGCATCGCACGCCCCGGTCTGCATCGCCGCATAGAGCTCGTTGGAGGGCAGCGAGAGCACCGAGGCACCGGCAGCCTGCAGCACGAGGTCCATCTCGCGCGAGCCGCCGCGGACCTTCATGCCTTTGGCATCGCCGACCGCGACCAGCGGGCGCGAACGGCTGGCGACGCCGCCGGCCTGCCAGATCCAGGTGATAATGACGAGGCCCTTGGCGGCGAGGAATTTGCTGAACTCCTGGCCGATCGGCATGTTCTTCCAGCCGAGTCCTTCGTCGTAGCCGGTGACGAGGCCCGGCATCAGGCCGATGTTCAGCTCGGGAAGATCGCCGCCCGCGTAGGAGATCGGAATGAGGCTCATGTCGAGCGCGCCTTTGCGCATCGCCGAGACCTGGGCGTTGGTCTTCATCAACGACGAGCCCGGATAAACTTCCGCGGTCATCGCGCCCTTGCTGCGCTCCTGGATCAACGCCGCGAAACGCCGGCACAGCCGGTCGCGGAAATCGCCCTCGGTGGCGGTGCCTCCCGGAAACTGATGCGAGATCTTCAGGGCCGTCGCCGCGCGCGCCTCTCCGAACCGGAGCAGAGCCGGGGCCGCGATTCCCAAGGCGAGGGCTTGGCGTCTTGAAATCCTCATTCCATA
This sequence comes from Bradyrhizobium glycinis, assembly GCF_016031655.1. Taxonomy (GTDB): domain Bacteria; phylum Pseudomonadota; class Alphaproteobacteria; order Rhizobiales; family Xanthobacteraceae; genus Bradyrhizobium; species Bradyrhizobium glycinis. The sequence goes on along the minus strand of NZ_JACCHQ010000002.1, from coordinate 338,971 downwards.
CCTCCCGTTGCTCGATTGCATTTTTTATTTCCTATCTTGCATACAATTCGCATATCAACTGCATGCTGTATGTTTTGTCAAGCGTATGGTATGGAAACGTACGATAAGGTGTATACAATGAGCCAGGCCTTCAGACTGAAACAGGCGATCGAAGACGCTGTGATTGCTGGGGAATTTCAGCCCGGCGACCGCTTGGACGAAGCCTCGCTGGCGGAGCGATTCGGGGTATCGCGGACGCCCATCCGGGAGGCGCTGCTGCAGCTCGGGGCCGAAGGCTTCATCGATGTCCGCCCGCGCCGCGGCGCCATCGTCAGCGTCCCGTCACCGACCCGGCTGTTCGAGATGTTCGAGACCATGGCGGAGATCGAAAGCGCCTGCGGACGGCTGGCCGCGCGGCGGCTGACGCCGGACAATGATGCGGCGATGGAAGCTGCGCACCGGGCCTGCGAGACGGCCGCGCGAAACGGCGACAGCGAGCAGTACTACGCCGACAACCGCAACTTTCACGAAGCGATCTACCGCGCCAGCCGCAACAGCTTCCTGGCCGACCAGGCCTTCGCCCTGCACAAGCGCTTGAGCGCCTATCGCCGCATCCAGCTGCGGGCCCGCAACCGGCTGCTGCAGTCGCTGCAGGAGCATGCCGGCATCCTGGAAGCGATCCGCGCCGGCGACGAGCAATTGGCCGCAACGCGCCTGCACGACCACGTTCTGGTGCAGGGCGAACGATTCTCGGACATGGTCCTCGGCCTTTCACCTGCCGGCCAGTCTCCTGCCGAAGGCAGGAGGGAGACAGCGAAATAGAGCTGGCCGCTCGGATCTGCTCTCCGAGCGAAGCGGACATGCTCCAGACAGGCTCTTGAAACGCGAAGCCTTCACTCCAATCTGGTCCACGCAGGCGCCGATGAGGCTGCACGCATGTTTGGTTCGTGGGATGGATGATTATCGTGATCTCGTGAGCGCGGCTCTTGCGCTGTTTTGCGCCGGCTTGATGTTGGTGGCTGGCCATCTCCTGATCGAATGGCACGCCAGAAGTACCGATCCCGGCATGAAGATCGAGGCGCCGAAGGGCGAAGGCGCGCCCGCGCCGCTCATCTCGAACGGTTCGCCACCGGACAGGAGGATGATCGAACTTCCCGCCGAGATCAGGCGCAAGCGCGCTGCGTGAGGGCCCGGACCGAGTCCAAGCGCGCGACGAAATGAGGCTCGATCGCCGCAAAGAGGGAGGTGCGCTCCCGCTTGCGGGAGAGGGTTGGGGAGAGGGTGTCTCCGCAATGGGACAATCCCCAAGCGGAGAAAGCCCTCACCCGGCCCTTCGAGCCGACCTCCGCTGCAGGCGCGGGGCAATCGCATATGGACATCACTGTGATTGTCCGCAGGTTTGCTCGGCCTCTCCCGCTTGCGGGAGAGGCCGACGCGCTCGCAGAGCGCGGCGGGTGAGGGCTCTCGCCGCGCAGGGAAATCTTCCGCAATCCCGAGCAATCCCGACGCGAAAACACCCTCTCCCCAACCCTCCCCCGCAAGCGGGCCCCGCAGGCAGGAGGGTAAACAAGCCGCGGCAATCGATTCGACTTAAAGCCCTTCCGCCCTAGATGGCCCGCAGTCCTTCCTTGGGCATCTCCCGGATCAGCGCATCGATGTCGCTCTGCTCCAGCGTCTCCTTCTCGAGCAGCTTCTTTGCGGCGCGGTCCAGGATCGGCCGCCGGGTGGTCAGGATGCCCTGGGTGCGCTGGAAGACCTGGTCGACGATGGTTTTCACCTCGTGGTCGACCGCGGCGGCGGTCTCTTCGGCATAATCGCGCTCGCGCGTCGGATAGGGACGGTCAGGACCGGCCAGGAAGTTGCCGGGATCGCGCTCATAGGCGACGCTGCCCAGACGCTCAGACATGCCGTAACGCGTCACCATACTGCGGGCGATGTCGGTCACGCGGCGCAGGTCGTCCGCCGCACCGGTCGACAAGTGCCCGAACACGATCAGCTCCGCGGCGCGGCCGCCGAGCAGCACCGCCATCTTGTTCTCCAGCTCCTCCTTGGTCATCAGGAAGCGGTCTTCGATCGGCCGCTGAATGGTGTAGCCGAGCGCGCCGACGCCGCGCGGGATGATCGAGACCTTGTGCACGGGATCGGTCCCCGGCAATGAGAGCGCGAGGAGGGCGTGCCCCATCTCGTGATAGGCGACGATCTCGCGTTCCTTGGCGTTGAGCAGGCGGTTGCGCTTTTCCAGCCCTGCGACCATGCGCTCCACCGCATTGGTGAAATCGCTCATGGTCACCGCCTCGGCGGCGCGGCGCGTCGCCAGCAGCGCGGCTTCGTTGACGAGGTTGGCGAGATCCGCGCCGGTGAAACCAGGGGTGAGCGCGGCGACGGCGTCTGCGTCGACATTCTCGGCGAGGCGCACCTTCTTCATGTGCACCTTGAGGATCTCGATGCGGCCCTTCTTGTCGGGCCGGTCGACCAGCACCTGCCGGTCGAAGCGGCCGGCCCGGAGCAGGGCGGGATCGAGGATTTCGGGCCGGTTGGTGGCGGCGAGGATGACGAGCCCGGAGCGCGAATCGAAGCCGTCGAGCTCGACGAGCAGCTGGTTGAGCGTCTGCTCCTTCTCGTCATGGCCGCCGGCGAAGGGGCCGATGCCGCGGGCGCGGCCCAGCGCATCGAGCTCGTCGATGAAGATGATGGCCGGCGCCTTTTCGTGCGCCTGCTGGAACAGGTCCCGCACCCGTGCCGCACCGACGCCGACGAACATCTCGACGAATTCCGAGCCGGAGATCGAGAAGAACGGCACTCTGGCCTCGCCGGCCACGGCCTTGGCGAGCAAGGTCTTGCCCGTGCCCGGCGGCCCCACCAGCAGCACGCCTTTCGGCATGCGGCCGCCGAGGCGACCATAGTCGGTCGGATTCTTCAGGAAATCGACGACCTCGCGGAGCTCGTCCTTGGCCTCGTCCACGCCTGCGACGTCGGCAAAGGTGACGCCGGTGTCGGATTCGACGTAGACCTTGGCCTTGCTCTTGCCGATCGCCATCAGCCCGCCGCCGATGCCGCCGCCTTCGGCCATGCGGCGGCCGATGTACCACCAGATGCCGAAGAACAGCAGCACCGGCATGACCCACGACAACAGGTCGCGCAGAAACGTGCTCTCGATCTGCCCGGTGAAGCGGACGTTGTACTTCTCGAGTTCCTGGGCGACGTCCTGGTCGACGCGCGTGGTCACGAATTGCTTCTGGCCGCCGGGCAGCGCTTCCTTCAATGTGCCCTGCAAGGTGCGGTCGGAGATGCCGACCGTCTCGACTTTCCCCTGACGCAGCAATTGCTGATATTCGCTGTAGGGGATCACGGCGATCTGGTGCGCCGCCGAGATCAGATACTGAATCAGGAAGACCGCGAAGATCGCGGCGATGGCATATCCGAGATTGAAACGGGCGTTCTTGTTCATGCGAAGACCAGATCCGATCGCGTCAGGCGGGCCGGGCTAACATCGTGGCGCATCTTGGCGCGCGCTCGGGCCCGGTGCGCGTCCGGACCTGCATCTTACGGGCAAAACGTCTCCCGCTGCCCTCGGTTCCCGATCCGCTTCCGGTGAGAGGCGCCTCGCATGCGATGCGCCGTGCTTAGGCGATCGAGATGCCGGGCAGCGATAAGGCCCGGTTGCAGGCCGGGCCTTTGCATCAGCTCACCATGGATACCAGTAAGGGTATGCCGCGGGATAATACCGGACGGTCCGATAATATCGGGGTCCGTAATAATATCCCGGCGGACCATAGACCGGCGCATAATAGACCGGAGGTGCGGCCGCTGCGGCCAGCGCTCCGGTGAACAGTCCGAGCGCGAGGGCCGGACCGATGCCCGGACCTCCCCAGTGATGATGATGGCCCCGCCAATGGGCCGAAGCCGGCGCAACCGTTCCGATGAGGAGCGTTGCTGCCGCGGCGATTGCAAGAGCAAGCTTTCTCATGTGACTTCCCTCAGGTACGCGCCCGCGAAACGCACGGGCTTCTCGATCCTCTGCATGAGTTTGGTTTCGCCGGGCGCGGCGCCCGGCAGTGCTTGAACTTAGGATTGGCGATGACGACTTCAAGTCTCGGGCAAGCCTTCACGGATCCGACCTTTGGTCGCAGTGCGCTGCCATCATTGCCGCCTCACTGTTGGGCGGCGCTTTCGCTGCCGGGGCCGCTGAGCCACAGGGGGCCTGTACTCATCGATCGGCTGGCCGACGCGACGTCCGTCTGACCGCCGGCGGCGGCCTTCTCCCTCTCGCGGCGCGCCCTCTACAGGGTGATCGGAAAGCACACTGGAGAGGCCGCCCTGGAGCGGCCTCTTCTTTCGCAGAGACCGTTATTGGCCCCGCAGCTTTTCCCCCGTCTTGTCGCCGTGATCGGTGGAGCGTTTGACTTTGCTGCTGGACGTGGTGCCAGCGCCAGTCGTCATCTTCGGGGAACCCTTGCCAGCGTCATTCGACATGCTGTTATTGGTCCGATCAACGCCCGGGCTTCCGGCCCCGCCGCCGCCTTGGGCCAAAGCAATCGTGGAAGTCATAGCCAACGCAGCAGCAGTCGCAATCGTCGGTAGTTTTCTCATCGCGCTCTCCTTTTCATGGAAGAGAAACAAACGTCCGATGCTGGATTTGTTCCTACCGATTTAGGGCTGGCCGCGATCAATCGAAGCCGTCTTCAGGTTCTGTGATTGCACTCCTCCAAAAGCGCTGGGGAGCGATGATTTGCAATGGGGCAAACTGCGAAGAACTCAGGTCGGGCAAATCAGGCTCGCTGAAGGGCGATGACCGAACTTCAGTTCGCCAATGCTCAAGAAGTGTCACAAGCAGACATCCGATGTGACTCTACAAGGATCTGCGGAAATTTCGCGGCGTCGTGCCGACAATTCTGCGGAAGGTCTGTGCGAAAGCCGACGGCGTCGAATATCCGACTGCAAGCGCAACTTCACTGATCGAGAGATTTGGATCATTCAGAAGCCGTTGTGCAAGCAACATGCGTTGCCGAGTTAGCCAGACATGCGGCGTCAATCCGGTCGAGAGACGGAACGCCGTGCAGAAATGATAGCGGCTGCGGCCGACCAGCGACGCCAGTTCGTCGAGGCCGATCGGCTTGTCGAGATGAGCCAGCATGTAATCGGTCACACGCTTGAGCTGCCAGCGCGCGAGCCCGCCGCGAGCATAGGCGAGGCTTTGCGGCATCTGTACTACGCTGTGCAAACGCAATAACTGGATGCAGAGGAGGTCGACCGCGCGATCGACCAGCAACTTTGCCGAAGGATCGACAATGACGTCGGGATTGCTGAGGATCGCGAGAATCTGCGAGGTCACAGCGTCTTCGCTGCCGACGCGTGGCATCAGCTCTACATTGCCTCGTCCACCGATGAGTGTTCGGCAATGCTCTAGTCGTTCGTTGGTGAGATAGACATGGGAGACGTGTAGCGGTCCTTCAACTTCCCAATCTCCATCATGCCGATCGGGAATCACAGTGATGGAATTCGGCCGCAGCGGGGCAGAGAGCCGCCGTCGCTCAACCGTCCATGCACTGTGCTGAGGCTCACCATAATAGGTGCCGACAAGGTGTCCGGGCATGCCTGGGGCATAGCCGTAACGCGTGCCGCGAACAAAACGATGAGTGAGTTGAGTGCCGCACTTTAGCTGGATGGGTGCCAAAGGCGGGGGTGCCTCCGATAGCAGCCGGATCATCGACTGGAAAGGATTTCGTTCTCGTGTGTGTACCGGATCAGGCATCGCTTTGGTTACGCAATATTTGACCGCACCCGTGACCGGCGCCTTATCGATACCAATATTTCACGACATTGCGGGGAATGGAAGCTGGTGGTCCCGAAATGTCGCAATGTCTGGCCGATTGCACAAATAGTGATCATGATTGACATCGCGGTTATCGAGGCAACTCCGATGGCAACATTGCGCGAGGGGCGGGCTTGATTCATTGCGCCCAGTCTACCCCTCACAGCTGGGGCGGCCGCGAGAGGCGAGAGGCACTTCGTCGCAAGATTGCGATGGTCGCCGCAATATCGGAACGGTGCGTCCGCCGGGATCATGGCCTACTGGGCCGGATCATCCGAGGGGATTCCGACCACCATGACAAACCAAGAGCCGTTCGCCGCCGGCTGTGCTGAGACCGAAAGCACGCAGGGAGGAGTATCGCGTCGTTCGGTTCTGCTGACCGTCGGGGGAGCGGCGTCCATGGCGGTCGTGCCCCAAGTTGCCGCGCAATCGACATCCGAAGGTAGTCCATCCGCGCCAACGGCACGGGTTCGTCTGGCAGTGAACGGGGTGCGGCACGAGCTCGACCTGGATACGCGGCAATCCCTGCTCGACGTCCTGCGCGAAGATCTTGGTCTCACCGGCACGAAGAAGGGCTGCAATCAGGGCGCCTGCGGCGCTTGCACTATCCTCCTCAACGGCAGGCGCGTCGTGTCGTGTCTGACGCTGGCTGCGATGCATGACGGGGCCACAGTCGAGACGATTGAGGGTCTGGAGAAGAATGGCGAGCTTCATCCGCTCCAGAGCGCGTTCGTCGAGCACGACGGCTTGCAATGCGGCTTCTGTACCCCGGGGCAGATCATGTCGGCCGTCGGCTGCATCGCCGAAGGACATGCCGGCTCGCCGGACGACATTCGGTTCTGGATGAGCGGCAACATCTGTCGCTGCGGGGCGTATCCCGGGATCGTCGCCGCCGTTGCCGACGCTGCCAAGAGGGTTTGACCATGCTCCCGTTCACGATCGAGAAGGTGAGGTCCGTCGAAGCCGCCATCGCCGCCGCGTCCTCCGGACGCCGACTCATCGCAGGCGGGACGACGTTGATTGATCTCATGCGCGACGAGGTGGAGCAGCCGCAGCAGCTCGTCGACATCAACGCGCTTCCGCTTTCCGAGATCCGCGTCGACCGATCCGATCTCGTCATCGGCGCGCTCGCGCGGATGGCCGACGTGGCCGCCCATCCCGACGTCCAGCGCCTCCACCCGATGGTCGCCGAGAGCCTGATCGAAGGAGCCTCGCCGCAACTGCGCAACATGGCCTCCATCGGTGGCAACCTGCTCCAGCGCGTGCGATGCCCCTATTTCCGGATGCTGGACGCAGCCTGCAACAAGCGCAGCCCTCTCTCCGGTTGCGCCGCGCTCGGCGGCCTCAATGCCGGCCACGCCATTCTCGGCACCAGCGATCACTGCGTGGCAACGCACCCCTCGGACGTCGCGGTCACGCTGGTCGCACTCGACGCCACGATGAGGGTCGTGGGTCCGAAGGGCGAGCGCACTTTCCTGGTCGAGGAGCTGTTTCGCTTGCCCGGCGATACTCCCCATCTTGAGCACACGCTTCTGCCGGGCGAGCTCATCGTCGAGGTGCGGGTACCCGGAGGACCGGTTGGCCGCCGGGGGCGCTATCTCAAGGTGCGTGACCGCGCGTCATATGAATTTGCGCTGGTCTCCGCGGCAGCGGCCCTCGACGTTGCGGACGGTGTGATCCGCGGCGCGCGGCTCGCGGTTGGCGGGGTCGGCACCCGACCGTGGCGAATGCGCGCCGTGGAATCGGCGCTGATCGGCAAGGTGCCGGATCGGAAGGTGTTCGAGGCGGCCGCCAGATTGGCCTTGGAAGGAGCGCTTCCGCTTTCCGGCAATCGCTACAAGCTCGAACTCCTGCCGCGGACGATCGTCCGCGCCTTCGAGATGACGGGAGGAATCGCATGACGATGGCCATCATCGGACGGCCGCTGGCTCGCGTGGATGGCCGCGCCAAGGTCACGGGCGCCGCCCGGTATGCAGCCGATTTCAATCAGCCGGGCCAGGCCTATGCGGTCATCGTCAGCGCGACCGTGGGACTCGGCCGCGTGACCGGCATGGACAGCGCTGCAATCGAGAAGATGCCGGGCATTCTCGCCGTTCTCTCGCACCTCAACGCGCCGCGCCTGGCGTACGGGCAGCACAAGAGCTACATTGATCCGGCGACAGGCGAGCGGCTGCACGTGCTGCAGGACGAGCGCATACGCTTCCACGGCCAGCCGGTGGCGGTCGTCGTTGCCACGACCATCGCGCAGGCGGAGCGCGCCGCCGCGGCGCTGCGCGTCTCCTACAATGCCGAGCGGCCGGTCGTCGATTCCGCCGGTCCCGAAGCCCGTCCCATCGTGCCGGAGGCGGGCAGGCAGCCGGATGCCCGGCTTCCGGCCGACAAAGCGCGCGGCGACGCCGACCGCGCGCTCGCCGAATCGCCGGTGAAGGTCGACGAGACGTACGACATCGCGCGCGAGAACCATAATCCGATGGAGCCGCATGCGACGATTGCCAGCTGGAACGGCGACCGCCTGACCCTTTGGAGCAAGAGTCAGTTCGTCGTCAACGAGCAGGCCGAGATCGCGGCCATCTTCGGTCTGCCGCTTGAGAACGTCACGGTGATTTGCCCGTTCATCGGCGGCGCTTTCGGCACCTCGCTCAGGACCTGGCCGCATGTGACGCTCGCGGCCATGGCTGCCCAGCACGTTCGGCGCCCCGTCAAGCTCGTGCTGACACGCAAGCAGATGTTCTTCACGACCGGACACCGGCCGCGCACGGTGCAAAGAATCGCTCTCGGCGCCACCGCAGACGGCAAGCTGACCAGCGTCGTTCACGAAGGCACGGGCGAGACGAGCCGCTACGAGGAGTTCATGGAGGCCCTGACCTCGGTCACGACCTTCCTCTACTCCTGTCCGAACGTGCGGACGCGCTACCGCCTGGTGCCGGTCGATACCGGCACGCCAAACCACATGCGTGGTCCCGGCGAGGCGAGCGGTGTGTTTGCTCTCGAATGCGCCATGGATGAGTTGGCCTACAAGCTCCGCCTTGATCCGATCGATCTGCGGCGCCGCAACGAGCCGGCAATCGACGAGGGAGAAAACAAGCCCTTCTCGAGTCGGTCGCTGATGAGGTGCTACGACCTTGGGGCCGAACATTTCGGCTGGGCGCGGCGTACGCCCGAACCGCGCTCGATGCGTGACGGCCGGCTGCTGGTCGGGATGGGCGTTGCTTCCGCAAGCTATCCCGCCTTTCACGCGCCGGCCACCGCGCGTGCGCGACTGCTGCCGGACGGCACCGCCGAGGTCGAGATCGCGGCCAGCGACATGGGCCCGGGCACCTATACGTCCATGACGCAGGTCGCGGCCGAGACCCTCGGTCTTCCCGTCGAGCGGGTGCGCTTCAGCCTCGGTCGCTCGGACTATCCGCCCGCACCGTCTCATGGCGGCTCGTGGACCATGGCCTCGGTCGGCTCCGCGATCCGCGCCGCCTGCATTGCTGTGCGCGAAGAGGCCGCGAAGGGTCGGACCGATCGACCGATCGAAGCCACGGCCTCATCCCAGCGGGATCCCCAGGCCGCCGAAAGATTCTCGATGCACTCCTTCGGCGCGGTCTTCGTCGAGATCGCCGTGGATCCCGACGTCGGCACGATCCGCGTCCGTCGCGCGGTGGGCGCCTATGGCATCGGCCGCGTCGTCAATCCGCGCCTCGCCCGCAGCCAGTGCACCGGCGGCATGGTCGGCGGCATCGGCATGGCGCTCATGGAGCGCACCGTCCTCGATGCTCGCGACGGCCGCCCGGTCAACGCTCACATGGCGGACTACCTGATGCCGGTCAACCTGGACATTCTGCAGCTCGAGGCGCACTTCGTCGAGGAGGCGGATCCGCACGTCAATCAACTCGGGGTCAAGGGTTTGGGCGAAATCGCCCTGGTGGGTATCGCCCCCGCGATCGCCAACGCCGTGTTTCATGCGACCGGCAAGCGCGTTCGCGCCCTCCCGATCCGGATCGAAGACGTGCTGACCGCTTAGTGCTGGGCTCAGACTCGGCGATCTGCCTCCGCATGACGGCTTCTACGCCGAGCTGATCAACGGCCAGCGCGATCTCGACGAGGAGCAGGCATTGCGCATGAACGCGCGGCTGATCCTCATTCTCGCCAATCACATCGGCGACCGCAAGGTGCTCACCGAGGCGATCGGCTGCGCCCCCGCAGGCGGCGGCTGAGTCATGGAATTTCGCCTCGCGAGAGACGGCGACGCCGGCTGTGCCGGCTGCCTAGGCCCATGCCTGCCGCGATCTTGCCGCGGCAGCTAGTCCCTGTAATCTGCAGGAAACAACAGGGAAGGGTGCGATGGGAGGAGTCTTGGAGGGCGTGCGCGTGCTCGATTTCGGGCGCTATATCGCAGGGCCCTATTGTGCGACCTTGCTGGCCGAGTTCGGGGCCGAGGTCATCCGCGTCGAGAAGCGCGACGGCAGCGAGGATCGGTTCGTCGCGCCGGTGGGTGAAGGCGGCGAGGGCGCGCTGTTCCTCCAGATCAATCGCAACAAGAAGGGCATCACGCTCGATCCGATGAAGGCGGAAGGCCAGGAGGTGATGCGCCGCCTGATCGCGACCGCGGACGTCGTGGTCGCCAACCTGCCGCCGCAGACGCTGCGCGCGATGAAGCTCGATTACGACTCGCTGAAGGCAATCAAGCCGGACATCATCCTGACCACGGCGACCGCGTTCGGCGGGCCGGGCCCGTGGTCCGACCGCGTCGGCTTCGATGGCGTCGGCCAGGTGATGTCGGGCTCGGTGTACATGACGGGCACCGGCGATCCGCCGTACCGGGCCGCGGTGAACTGGGTCGATTTCGGCACCGCGCTGCACTGCGCCTTCGGCACGCTCGCCGCGCTGATCGAGCGCGGCAAATCCGGGCGCGGGCAGATCGTCGAGGGCGCGCTGCTCGCAACCGCTTTGTCCTTCACCAATGCCACGCTGATCGAGCAAGCCGTCATCGACGTCAACCGCGTGCCGACGGGCAATCTCGGCCAGACCGCTGCGCCCGCCGACATCTACCGCACCAGGGACGGCTGGGTGCTGTGCCAGGTCACCGGTCATCCGCTGTTCAAGCGCTGGGCGCGGCTGATGGGCGAGGAGGAGCTGTGGCTGAACGATCCGCGCTTTGCCGATGACATCAGTCGCGGCAACAACGGTCGCATCATCAGCGAGCGGATGGCGCGCTGGTGCGCCGAGCGCACCACGCAGGAGGCCGTCGACACGCTGGGCCAGGCGATGATCCCGACCGGCCCCGTGCTCTCGCCGCAGCAGGCGCTGGATCATCCGCACATTCGCGCCGCCGGCTTCATGCAGGACGTCGGCTATCCGGGCCTGCCGAAGCAGGCACCGGTTGCCCGCGCCGCGGTGCGGCTGTCGGAAACGCCCGGCGAGATAGCAAGCCGCCCTCCGACGCTCGGCGAGCACACCGATCGCGTCCTCGCCGACCTCGGCTATGGTGCGGACGAGATCGCGGCGCTTCGGCAAGGCGGCATCATCTAGATCACAGCAGCTGCTTCAGCGCCTTGGCATCGGCGGGTGCCGCGCTCTTCTGGTCGTTGTCGAAATAGACGTAGACGTCACAGCCCTGCCGCTTCCACGACTTGATGCGCTTGGCCCATTGCGCCAGAGTAGCCTTCGTATAATGCCCGTGATAGCGCCCGCCCGGCCCGTGTCCGCGCACATAGACGAAATCCGCGGTGCGTTTCCACGGCGCCGGCGCATCGTGATGGTCGGACAGGCACAGCGAGATGTTCTCCTCCGCCAGCATCCGCAGGATGCGCGGCTGATACCAGCTCGGATGTCGGAATTCGAAGCTGTAGCGCCGCTTTCGTGACAGCAGCTTGAAGAACGACGCGAGCCGGTCCGCGTTCGCCTCGAATTGCGGCGGCAGCTGGAACAGGATCGGGCCGGCCTTGCCGCCGAGCCTGGATATGCGGTCCTCGAGCAGCTCGAGGCTGTTGACGGAGCGGTCCGACAGGCGCTTCCAGTGCGTGATGAATTTGGAGGCCTTCCAGGCGAACACGAAATCGCGCCCGGTCTGCTCCCGCCAACCCGTCACCGCCTCCGGCGTCGGCGTGCGGTAGAACACCCCGTTCAGCTCCGTGGTGTCGAACTGCCCGGCATAGTAGCTGAGCTGCTGCTTCAGCGTCACGCCCTCGGGAAAGAACGGGCCGCGCCAGGAGGCGTAGTGCCAGCCCGATGTTCCGATCAGAACGCGCGCCATGTCTCACGTGCCATCGTTGCCATGTGCCGGGGGGAACGTCCGTGCGGCCGATACGTTTCTCGTCAGCATCAACGAGGACCGGAACCGATGTACGCGCTGTTCGAAGGCAACAAGCAGATCGGCAATCCCTTTCCGACCGAGAAGGAGGTGTGGGAAGCCGCCTTGATCGAGGGCCTCGTGACCGACGTGCCCGTTGCGGACGAGGAGGGCGGCCACATTCTGCCTGCCGGATATCACGTCGAGCGCGTGGAGGAGACATTCGCGCCGCGGCCGGACTGGAAGCTGCCGCGGGAAATCTCCTGAGCTAATTCGTCGCCAGCGCCGCCTTGGCCACTTCGGCCATCCAGTGCGAGGCGACGGGCAGGATCGCGTCGTTGAAATCGTAGCGCGGACCGTGCAGCTCGGCGCCATCGCGCAACTCGCCATTGCCGATCCAGACGAAGGCGCCCGGCCGCTGCTGCAGGTAATGGGCAAAATCCTCGCCGGCCATGCTGGGCGCGAGATCGCGCCGCACCGGCGCCTGCACCTTCTCCGCGGCCATGCGGGCGAGGTCGGCCTCATCGGGCGTGTTGATCACGACGCCGACACCCCAGACGATCTCGGGCGTGACCTTGACGCCGAAGCTGGTCGCGATTCCGGCGCAGGTGCGCTCGATGCCGTCGAGGATGATGTCCTTGACCGCCTCGCGATGGTAGCGCAGCGTGCCGCGGATGGTGACGCGTCCGGCGATCTGGTTCGGCGCGGTGCCGCCTTCGATCGTGCACAGCGACAGCACGGCGGTGTCGAGCGGATCGACGCTGCGCGAGGTAACCGACTGCAGCGCAACGATGAGGTGCCCGGCCGCCACCACCGGATCGCGCGTCAGATGCGGCATGCCGGCGTGCCCGGCGTGGCCCTCGATCGTGATGGTGATGCGCCCGCCGGAGGCCATGACGACGCCGTCGTGCACGGCGATGGTGCCGGCGGCAAGGCCTGGCCAGTTGTGGAAGCCGAAGATCCGCTCCATCGGAAAACGGTCGAACAGCCCGGCCGCGACCATCGCCCGCGAGCCGCCAAAGCCTTCCTCGGCCGGCTGGAAGATGAAATCGACCGTGCCGCTCCAATTGGCATCAGTGGCGAGCAGCACTGCTGCGCCCAGCAGCGAGGCGGTATGGCCGTCATGGCCGCACGCATGCATCACGCCCGATGTCTTCGAAGCGTAGGGCAGGCCGGTGTCCTCGGTGATCGGCAGTGCATCCATGTCGGCGCGCAGGCCGACCCGCCTTTGCGCATGGCCGCGCGTCAGGGTCGCGACGATTCCGTGCCCGCCGATATTGGCCTCGAAGGGAATGCCGAGCTCGGTGAGCTTGTCCTGCACGAAGGCGGCGGTGGCTTTTTCCTGGAGCGACAGTTCGGGATGCGCATGCAGGTGCCGGCGCCACGCGGTCAGTTTCTGGTGCAGTTCGGGGGACAAGGCGGGGGATCTTTCGCAAGGTGTCGGTTGCCGTCACCATAAAGGATTATCACCGTCGTGCACCCCGCGCCTTGGAATGCCTCGCGTGCAGCCACATCGTCATGGCCGGGCTTGACCCGGCCATCCACGTCTTGCTTCGCAGCTGAAAAGAACGTGGATGCAAGGGACAAGCCCGGGCATGACGGGTGCCCTACCCCGCCAGCTTCGCCAGCCCCTTCCAATCGAACCCGATCCCATGCCCGGGCCTGTCGGGCGCCAGCGCCAGCCCGTCCTTCAGCACCAGCGGATGCTCGATGTATTTGTCGAGCCCGAATCCGTGCGCCTCCAGATAGGAGCGGTTCGGGCAGGCCGCGAGCAGGTGCACGGTGACGTCGTGCGCGCCATGGCTGGTGACCGGCAGGTTGAACGCTTCCGCCAGCCGCGCGATCTTCATGAACGCACTGACGCCGCCGCAATTGGTGACGTCGGGCTCGGGATAGGACACCGCGCCACCAGCGATGTAGTTCTTGAATTCCCACAGCGAGCGCAGATTCTCGCCCGCCGCGATCGGCACGCCGCCGGCCTGCATGATGCGCACATGGCCGGCGACGTCGTCGGGAATGATCGGCTCCTCCAGCCAGGTGAGGTCGTATGGAACGAAAGCACGCGCGGCGCGGATCGCCTCCTCGACCGTCCATTTCATGTTGGCATCCGCCATCAGCGGAAAGCCGTCGCCGAGATGCTGCCGCATCGCGGAGATGCGCGCGACATCCGACTTGAGATCGGGCCGGCCCACCTTCATCTTGATGGCGCGAAATCCCTTGGCGAGGTTGCCGTCGGTCTGCTTGAGCAGCGCATCGACCGAGAGATCGAGGTCGATGCCGCCGGCATAGCACGGCACGTGCGCGTCGAAGCCGCCGAGCAGGCGGTACAGCGGCAGCTTGGCGCGCCGCGCCTTCAAGTCCCACAGCGCGATGTCGAGTGCCGAGAGCGCCAGCACCGCCGGCCCGCCGCGGCCGCCATAATGCAGCCCCCACCAGACATGATGCCAGATCGCCTCGGTGTCGTCGGCCTCGCGCCCCTCGACCAGCGGCGGGATCTCGCGCTTGAGAATGTCGGCCACAGCCCCGCCGTTGCGCCCGACCGTATAGGTGTAGCCGACGCCCTCGGCGCCATCGGCATCACGGATGCGGCAGGTGATCAGCTCGAACGCCGTCATGTCGCCATGCGTGGAGTCCGACAGCGTGATGGGGAGGGGGATCCGGTAGAGCCCGGTCTCGATGTTCGCGATGCGCGGCATGTGGCCTCCCTGTTTTTATCTTCGTAGGGTGGGTTAGCTAGCGATTGCGCGAAGCGCAAACGCTGGCGTAACCCACCTCTTCTGTTGCCGTGGATGGATATGGTGGTGGGTTACGCTGGCGCTAACCCACCCTACAACCCAACTCACCGCATCGTCGCCAGCTGCACCGCCAGCGCGCAGGCGCGGTCGTATTCGTCGAGATTGATCCATTCGTCCACCGTGTGCGCCTCGTTCTGGCCGGCACCGAAGGTCACGGTCGGAACGCCGTGGCGGACCATCCAGTTGGCGTCTAAGCCGCCATTGGCGGCGCGCACGTTCGGGGTTCCGCCCACCGCAGACACCGCCTCGATCGCGCGTTTGACCACAGGCAGAGTCTCCTTCATGCGGAACGGATAATAGTCGGTCTCGGCCTTGAACTTGACCTTGCCGGACTTGCCTTGCGCGTTGGTGACCTTCTTGGCCGCCTTCTCGAACGCGGCCTTGTAGGCCTTGGTGATCTCCTTGAAGAACTTTCCGTCGTGGCTGCGGCTCTCGCCGCGCACATGGACGTAGTCGGTGACGACGTTGGTGGCATCGCCCGCGGGGCGGCCTTCGCCGCCGGTGACGGGGCCGACATTGCTGGTGCCTTGCTTCTTGCCCTTCACCACCTTGCCGAACCAGCCGCCGGCCCTCACGTCGGCAAGCGCCAGCGCCATGATCATGGTCGAGGAGATGCCGCGCTCGGGTGCGACGCCGGCATGCGAGGCGCGGCCGAAGATCTCGACGGTCCAGCGATCGGCGCCGACGGCCCCGATCACGACATTGGAGGCCGAGCCCCCATCATAGTTGAACGCCATCACCGGCTTGCCGAGCTCGTCGAGCTTGACGTGGCGCGCACCGTAGAGACCGCTCTCCTCGCGGACGCAGAACAACAGCGTGATCGGCGGATGATCGAGCTTCTGCTTTTCGAGCTCGGCCGCCAGCGTCACCAGCACGCCGCAGCCGCAGCGATTGTCGCCGCCGAGCGCAGTCCTGGCCTCGTTGACGATCTTGCGGCCCGACAGCTTTGGCTTCGCACCGGCGCAGAGAGGCACCGTGTCCATGTGGGTCATGAACATGATCCGCGGCTGGTTGTGCAACGCGCCGCGGCCGGGCAGGTCGACGATGAGGTTGCCGGTCTCGGTCGGCACCGGAATGCGCGTGTTGGCGTCGTCGAGCCGGATCGCGTTGGCTGGCACGCCGCTCTCCTTCAGCGCGGCCGTGAGCTCCCGCCCGATCGCCGCCTCCTGTCCGGTGACGCCCTCCACAGCGAGGAAGCGCATGAGACGATCGGTGGCGGCTTTGGTGTCGACAGGCATGGACTCGAATTCCCCTGATGCGGATGGCGGCGCAGCATCTCCTGCGCTTCCGCATTTCGCAAGGGGCTCAGACGCGCTGCGTGTAGATCAAGAAAATCAGCACGCCGAGCGCCAGCGCCGCCGCCATGAACAGCAGCACCGCCGGCAGCCCCGCGAGCGCCGCCACCGCGCCAGTGACGGACTGCATCAGCGCGGTGCCGAGAAAGAAGGCGAGATTGACGGCGGCAAGCGCCTTGCCGGCGACCTGCGCATCGACGAGTTGCCTGGACATGCCGAACAGCAGCGGCTGCGCGGAGGTGAAAAGCCCGATGAGCACGAACAATGCCAGATCGTAGGACGGCGGCATGACGGTCACGCCGAACAGCCATGCAACCGCAAAGTGCGGCGCTCCCAGCGCCATCAGCGCGAGCAGCAGCGCTGCGACCGAGTGCGTGCCGGCGACCAGTTCGCGGCGGCGGCCGAGCCTGCGGTCGATCATGCCGACCAGCAGCGGGCCTGCGATCATTGCCAGCGTGAAGGCGCCGAGCTGGTTGCCGGCCTCGACCCGCGTCAGGCCCTTGATCTCCATCAGCCAGGGTCCGCCCCAAAGGCCGCGCAGCACCAGCGTGCTCGCCAGCGACACCATCGCCAGCGCGATCACGCCGCGCAGCGGCCGCGACAGGCCGAGCCTGACCACATCGATCATCTGCGACAGCGGCGAGGACGAGTCCTTGTGCTCGGCCGGCTGGTGCGGCACCAGCACGAACACCGCGAGCGCGACGAGGATGCCGCCGATCGCGGAGATCCAGAAGCCGGCGCGCCAGCCGTACGTGTCGATCACGAAAGCGAGCGGGCTCGCCGACAGCAGCATGCCGACATTGCCGATCGAGAGAATGGCGCCCGACCACAATCCGAATCGCGCCGCCGACAATTGCTTGGCTGCGAGCGTCATCGGGCACATCAGCATGCCCGATGTGGCGACGCCGAGCAGCAGCTGCCCGACGGCGAAGCTCTCAGGTCCCGTCGCAAACCCCGAGGCCACCGCGCCGAACACGGTTCCCGCCAGCAAGCCGAGCGACACCGGCCGCACGCCGAAGCGATCCATCGCCGCGCCGACCGGGATTTGCGAGGCCGCAAAGGCGAAGTGATAGACCGACGTGAGGCTCGCCAGCGCCTGCGGCTCGATGTGGAAATCCGCCGCCATCAGGTCGAGGCTCACCGCCGGAATGGTGCGCAGCAAGGTCGACAGCATGTGGCCGCAGGCGAGCGCGACCAGCGCGAAGATCAGCGCGCGGGTGGCAGTGCCCGCGTTGTCGGCGGTCGTGGTCATGGGGGTCCCGTCCCGAGGAGGTTTTTTGCTGGGATACATGATCGCGGGTGCGGGTGCCAATGGCGGCAGCGCGACCTCCTCATGCCGGAATGTGGCTTCTCCGGATCACGGCACCGGCATGCCCGGCTGGCAGCCGATCAGGCCGCGAATGGGTATGAACCAGGCCAGCCGCCACGACGTTATGGCCGGGAAAACGTGGTATCCTGCAGGAAGCGTTTGATCTGTGGTAGCAGCGGCAATGTCTTCGTCCGAGAGTCCAAGTCAGACGACCAGTGACGCGGCCCGCCGAGAGCGGAGAAGGAGCAATTCCCTCCTGCTCGCCCTCGCCGTTGGATTTCTCATCTTTGGCGCCGCTGCGGGTGCACTCTACTATGCGTTACGGCCGGACGTTTTGCGGGTCGCGGTTGGGCCGGCCGGCAGCGACGATGCCAAAGTCATTGAGGCAATGGCCGATGCGTTCGCCAGCGAAAGCCGAACGACGAGGCTCACTCTGATCAAGACTGCCGGGGCGGTGGAGGCTCTCGCCCAGCTTGGTGCTGGCAAGGCCGACCTCGCCGTCGGCCGCGGTGATCTGGAAATGCCCGCCGAGGCGCAGACCGTCGCCGTCGTGCGCAAGAACTTCGTCGTGCTCTGGGCGCCCTCCGGGCTTGCGGGCAAGGGCTCGAAACGAAAGCCATCGCCGAAGATCAAGGAGGTCGCCGATCTCGCCGGGCGCCGCGTCGGCGTGATCGGGCGGACGCCGGTGAATCCCGCGTTGCTGCGCGTCATCCTGAGCGCCTCCGGAGTCCAGCCCGACAAGGTCGCCGTGGCGCAGTTCGGCACCGACCAGATCGAGGAGCTCGCGCGCGATCTCACCCTCGATGCCTTCATGGCGGTCGGGCCGCTCGACAGCAAGATCACATCCGATGCCGTCGCCGCAACGGCGCGGGTGCGCGGCGAGCCGAAGTTTCTCGCCATCGAGGCATCGGAAGCGATCGCGATCAAGCATCCCCGGTATGAATCGGAGGAGATTCCGCCCAGCGTCTTCAATGCCGATCCGGCTTGGCCAGGTGACAAGGTTGAGACTGTCAGCGTCAGCCATCTGATCGTGGCGAGAAAGAGCTTGCCGGAAGCGACGGTTGCCGCGTTTTTCCGCCAGCTCTTTGCCGTTCGACAGGCGGTCGCGAGGCAGGTCTCAGGCGCGGCACACATCACCAAGCCCGACCTCGAAAAGGACGGCGAGCTGCAGGTCCACCGGGGCGCGGCAGCCGTCATCGACGGCAACGAACGCACGTTTCTCGACCGGTATGGCGACTATTTCTGGTTCGGGCTCCTGCTTCTCTCCGGGATCGGCTCCGCCGCCGCTTGGTTGCGCCGCTATCTGAACCGCGACGAGAGGGACGACAACACCAGCCATCGCAACAGAATCATGGCCATGGTTTCCAGCGCAAGGATCGCGGAATCCAATCAGGAGCTCGTAGCATTGCAGCGCGAGGCCGATACCATCATCGCCGAGACGCTCGAATGCTATGATGACGGCGCGATCGAGCAAGAGGAGCTCGCTGCCTTCGGACTGGTGCTCGACCTCTTGAGCAATGCCATCGCCGAGAGGCGAGCCGCATTGCAACGGACCACGCTCGAAACGGTCCGCGGCGCGGTCGCGAGCCATGGCGCTACGCCGCGGGGACAAGTGTCTTAGATGCCTCCGCGGTGCGCGCGACGGTTGCAACAGCCGCCTCGGCATACCCGCCTTCGCTGTCGAGGGCTTCCGCCGGTGGACGTAGGAACAAAACAGACATCGTCTCTCTTACCTCGCTAAGGAGACGTGATCATGCTGTCCTCGAGACCACCACGGCCCATTCGCACAACGCTCGATCTTGCGAGCGCCGAGCAGGTCAAGTCCGTACGCAGGCGGCTTCGCATCTCCAATGCCGATCTGGTCAGGATCGTCGACAAGATCGGCAACTCTCTGGCGGCCATCGAGAAGGAAGTGGAGCTCGAAAGACTGGCCGCCCAGCAGTGTCGTGCCCAGGACGGGCAGACTTCTCTCGAATGAATCAAAGCCGTTAAATCAAGGAGAATTGCGATGAACGGTCTGATCTACCTCATAGGGCTCATCGTCGTGATCGCCGCCATTCTTTCGTTCTTCGGCTTGCGATGACCGCCACGGTCCTGCAGGCTGACGCACCGCCCACCCGATGAAGTCGTTTGCAGCTTGGCGTGCACCAAATGGTTGATCCGCACCAGGTCAATATCATCATAGCGACGACGGTTTGCGCGTTCTTCAAGGACGCTCCCGACGCTCAAATCGGAACTGAAGAAGCCAAGCTGCTGGCCAAGCAGATCACTGAAGCGCTGAACGCAGCTGGGCTGCAGGTTGTCCCTGTGGATTTGGAGATCAAGGGCTCCCGCTAGCCGCACCCGCTGGGGGAGAGGTGAATCCGACCGCCGACCGAGCTCAATTTCGTCGCGCCTCAGCTCCGCTCGAACGTGTCGACATTCGTCGTCACGGCGCGCCACCAGTTCACCGGTTTCGGCTGCGCAGGTTCGCCCTCCCTGGACGCACTCAGCGCCTGGTCTGCGATCACGAACCAGGCGGTCTCCATCTTGCCGTGACGCAGCAGTCCGGTATAGGAGACGGCCCGGTCCCCCGTCGCCGACGAGCCCACCGCGACGAAGGCGATGCAATTGCCGCTGTGAAGCCCGGTGATCGGCATCGCTTGTCCGTAGAAGCCGCTGTCTTCGAGCGCGGTCTCGAAGCTGCCCTCGATGCGGCCGTTCGCATCGTCAGTGATGCGCAACACAGAACCGAATTGATTTCGCCAATTGCCTATCCAGACCACATCGGTTCCCATGTTGGTTCTCCTAGGCGCGTCCATTTGGCTCGGCGCGCAGCCGGCGCAATCGATGCAGCTCCTTTGCTGCGTCCTTCATCAGCCCGTCCGCGGCCTTGCGTTCCGCACCGACGATGATGCCCGCTGCGAAAGCCTGGGCGCGGCGGTGCGCAGGTGGCGCCGTCAGTGCAGCCTCCGCTGCCAGCTCGCGGTGCGCCATGAAGTCGTTCAGCGATCCCAGCGCGGATTGAATCCGCTTCAGCCGATCGGACAGGGCTGCGAGCTCCTTCCGGTCGCCATCGCTGTAGAGGCTCTCGAAAAAATCCACGGCGTAGCGAATCTTCTTGATCCTGATCCGAAGCTTGTGGCGCTGCATCGGATCGAGCTCGTTGAGGCGCTTGCCCTGCTTGCGGGCCTTCCTGATGCGCCGATCGAGCATCTCCGCGGCGTACGCGGCGATCGTGCCGTCATCATCGGTGTGAGGCCGTCCGCCCTCGATCCACTCGATCACGTCGATCAGCAGGCGGCGGTAACGCGCCGACGTGACCGCTTCGCGTGCGCGCTCGAATGCCGCCTGCCGTTGCGCGGCGAATCTCGTGCGGATCGCGCGGGCGCCGCGTCGGGGCACGTCCTGATCGGTGATCGGCTGGATGCTCTCGTTCAGGAACACGTCGATTTCACGCGCCGGCGCCAGTTCGCCCGTGAGCCATTTCAGCTCGGTCTTGATCCGCGCGGTGCTCGCACGCGGCAGAATGTCGGCGAACAGCGAGATGGCCGCACGCAGCCGCCGCAGGCCGACACGCATCTGATGGACGCCTTCGGCGTCCATGTCACGTACGGGATCCGCATTCGCTGTGACGTGGCGCAGCGTCGAATGTGCGACGACGCGGAACGCCTCGCGCGGCGAGAGTTCGCCCTTCAGTGCGATCGGCTCGGCGTGCTGCGCGCCGTCGCCGTCTCCCGCGACGAGCTGGTAGCCTCGTTCGGCCTTCGAGCGCAGATCGAGCTCGGCGCCCGTGCTGCGTTCGAGCTTGCGCGCCAGCCGGAACAGGTCCGCGATCCGTCCCGACTTCAGTTCCAGCTCCAGCTCGGCGACCGGGCGTGACCGGCGCCCGGCGCTGATCCGGCCTCGGTCGACCGCGAGTTCGATCTCGCTGTTCCGGACCCGTTGCGCCCGCGTCGTGCGATGAATATCGGTCTGGAAAACCGGCTTCAGCTTGCGGGGAAGCTTTGCGGTCGCGAGCTGCCGAAGCGGCGTATTCGCGGTCATCCCGAGGTCGGGCTTTGCATCGGAAACCTCGTGCTCCCATTCGCCGCGCGTCACGCCGCCCGTGCCGTCTGCCTTTACGGTTTGCACGTAGCGGCCCTCGATCTTGCGGACGCGCAACGTCATGCCGTGGCGCATCAGCTTGTGCCTGTTGGTATCGAAGTAGGTCGACACGAGCGATCGCTCGGACTGGTCGGAGCGCCGCCCGCTCAAACTGCCGTTCCGCAATACCGACGCCGATTTGCGCGGCGCAAGGCGGAATTTCAGTTCCGTTTCTGCGGTCATGAGAGGTCTTCCACACTTTCCGAACTCAAAGTGCGCCGGCGCGGGAAGTTCCGGCGCCGCGCGCATTCCAACCCGGACGACTGGTCATGGAAACTTCACGGAACACGGCGTGCGCACGCTTGATTGAGATGCAGCGTCCCACGAAGCGAAGGAGGACTCCATTGAGCCGCATGAATGCAATCGCGATCCTCGTCATCGCGCTCGTTCTCGCCGTCGGGTCCGCCGCGCTCTATCGTCTGGATACCGGCGACGGCGGCCGCACCAGTCGGGTCGATTCGGCGAGGACCGCCTCGGATTGAGCGCAGGCCTGTCGTGGCTTTTCCCTGCGGTTATCGTTCGAGACGCCCGCTTTTCTGGCGCGTTCGCACTCTCACGCGTTCGGTTCGTGCCTCCGAGGCGAGTTCCGCCAACGTGCACCAAATGGTTGATCCGCACCAGGTTAATACCATCGTCGCGACGACGGTTTGCGCGTTCTTCAAGGGCCTTTCCATCGCTCAAATCGGAACTGAAGAAGCCAAGCCTCTGGCCAAGCAAATCACTGAAGCGCTGAACGCAGTGGGCTGCAGATTGTGTCCGGCGAATACACCGCCCTAGCTCTATGGCTGCGGCACGTCTGGTTTAGGGCGTGTACTCATAAATCCGCGCGATGTCCGCTTATTCCCCGACAGCGGCGGAGGAGCTGACAATGCGCGAGGTCCGAGAAGAGGCCACGACCGGACATCGGCAAGTTGAGCCAGCAAGCATGGTCATAGTGAACCAACCGGGTCGACCTAACGTAATGGGGGCTTTTCAGGCGAATAGGAAGTCGTGGGCTGTCAGTACGCTGGTGAAGTTGTGCAGAGTGACTTGATCCGTTCCTGCAGTAATGACGGTATCAGTTCCGCTTTGGACGATGACGAGATCGCGGAATGACTCTACGCCCTCCACATCAATAAACTCGATACGGTCATGCTGGCGCTGGCTGAAGTCTTCGATGGTGTTGTTGGTTCCGATCGTCATCGGACCATCGTCCTTGAACACGAATCGATCATTGCCGCCCTTAGCGCCACCTGCCAATAACCCGTCACCCCATAGAACATTCTTGACGGCGCAACCCGGTGCCGCGGTCCCGGCGATCAGGATGTCGCTGCCGCCCCTGCTGGAATCGTTGAGGGATTGCGCGTCCCCGTATAGAAAGTTGTTAAGCTGACCACTGCCGCTGTTGTTGTCGCCACCAATCAGAACATCGTTGCCGCCCCGAGCGCAACCGGACATGTCGCGCGCGTCGCCCTGGAGGACGTTATCGATGCTTCCGTCGCCGGAAGTGTCGCCGCCGTTTAGGGCGTCGTTGCCGCCCGCAGCATGGCCGGAGATGCTAAGAGCGTCGCCGCTGGCTTCATTGACCGCCTGCTTACCGAGTTGGCCGATGATTTCCGACAGCACGGCCACGTCATCGCCCCCGCGGCTAGAACCGGACATCTTGCCGCCCGCGTCACCATAGAAAGTGTTGACAAGATCAATGCCCGTCGTGAAGGCGCTGGTTGTGAAGGAGCCGCTGGCCTTGAAGATATCGTTGCCGCCCTGAGCGTGGCCAGACATGTTTCCGCCCGCGTCGCCGTAGAACGTGTTGAACACTCCGCTGAGAGCCAGGACGGCAAAAGTGTCATCGCCACCTTTGCTGTGCCCGGTCATGTTGCCACCCGCGTCACCGTAAAAGGAGTTGGTGGAGTTCTCCAATCCGCCAAAGAAGCTAATGTCCCCTGTGAAAGTATCGTCGCCGCCTTGACTGTGGCCGCTCATGTTGCCGCCAGCGTCGCCATAGAAGGTGTTGCTGGAAATGGAGCCCCCCGTGAAGCTATCATTGCCCCCTTTACTGTGGCCCGACATGTGGGTGCCGGCGTCGCCGTAAGCGATAGTGCTTGCAAATACTTCGATTGGCGTGAACGTGTCGGAGCCGCCTTGCGCAAAATCAAAAAGTCCGCCCCCGGCATCGCCGTAGAATTTACTGCCGGAAAACAAGCCACTACTGAAGGTATCGTTGCCTCCTTTACTGTGGTCGAACATGTTGTCGCCCGCATCACCGTAGAAGGTGTTGGACGTGGAACCACCTCCGGGTGGATTGCCGCCGCCCGTGAAGACGTCGTTTCCACCTTTACTGTGGTCGAACATGCTGCGGACCGCGTCGCCGTAACCGAAGTTGACGGCGTTAAATGATCCTCCGAAGATGGTATCGTTGCCGCCTTTGGCGAAATCGAACATGCTGCCACCCGCATCGCCAATCAAAACATTTGTGGTCACGGGTTGACCCACGAGGGTGTCATCGGTGCCGAAATGATGATTGCGTAGATCTCCGGGAGTAAACGGAACGCGCTTGAACATCGGCAAGCTCCTCCCTCATTCTAGTCGCCCCCCCCCGCGTGAGGGGGCCAAGTAGTACTCTCAAAAGGGAGGGGGTAAGTTGACAAAGATCAACTTCAGAGCGAGCCCCGACAGAACAGCTACGGCTCTAGCGCCGATCCGCCGCTTAGGGAGCATTGCAGCTTCACGGAGCCTGTGCGCTCTGTGGGATAGTAGAGCGGCAATGTCTCGCAAACGAACCAAAGAAAGCTTCGAGTCTTCGTTGGTCTGCTAAGGGTCAAAACCGGCAATACTCTGATTGAGCAGAAAATATCTGCTTAGACTCCAAAAGCAACGTCTGCGCCTTTATGAGTACACGCCCTGGATCCATCAGAGTCTTCGCCTTCTAGGTCAGGTCTTGCGCCGGAAATGACGCGCTTCCATTCGCCCGTGCCACGACCGGCGCCGGAGGTCGCGCCGCAATCTACTTCAGCTCATTCAGAAGCTTCCAAGCGTCCTCCAGCAAAGTCTTCACCTGGTGTCGCTCGGCGCGACCATCCGGTGTGCACATTCCATGTCGATATGCATTCCGGTTGCCCCTCGGGGCGCCCGATCTCGGCGCGCCGCCATGCATGCGGCAGCGGCGCTTGCCGTGGATCGCCGGCGCGCGGCAGGCGGTGCTGTCGCGGGTCCGCGCCCCGCAGCGCGGGCTCGCCGCCATCGCGTGGGTGTTTCGGACGTGACCGCCGCTCATGCGCTGGCGCCTTGCGTTGCGCCGGCCCATTCGCGTTCGCCGGCTGCGCCGGAAGTGGCATCCAGATCGGGACCGATCAGATGCGCATGCTGCGTGACGTTGCCCACGATCGCCCGTCCGCCGTCCTGCACCGACAGGTTCTGCACTGTGATCGCTTTATCGTCGCTGTTGCGATGACGGTTCAGCGCCTCGACCTGGGCGGCGAAGGTGCGGGCGAGGCGGGTCAGTGCGCGGGTGGCGCTCTCCTGCTGGGCGAGATCGTCGGTGCAGGCGAGCCGGCAGGCGCAGCGCATCGCCGCCATGTGCACCGACACCATCTGCGACGCCAGCATGGCCTCGACGGAATCCTTCGGCGCGATGCTCCTGATCGTCGAGATCATGAAGGCGAGGTTGGCTTCGTCGGGCTGGTGTCCGCTCGCGCTCGCCTTGACCAATTGCCTGAGCATGCCGTGCATCGCGTCGCGATCGGCGGCGCCGAGCGCCTCGGCCAGCAGCCGCTCGCCGGCTTGCGGGTCCGGATGGCTGATCGCGATGCGCCGTTTGTAGAGTTTTACGCGCGGGTTCGCGGCGGGGGCGCCATCGTTTGCCGCGAGCGGCGAAGTGATGGGACGCGAGAGAGCTGTCGTCATGTGCGGTGTCCTTCTGGCGGCGCAGGCGCGAACGGCCGTTCGCCGTTGCGCGCGAATGCGAATTTCGAGATGTCGATGAGGGGTTTATGCGCAATCGCGTCGGGACGGCTCCGGCCTCGCAGGCCATGACGCTCGCGACTGTTGCGATGATGCCAGTATGCCACTGTTTTGCCCGACGCGCCAGAATTTATTTCGTAAATCCGAAATAGCTTCGTACCTCCCGCAAGTCCTTGTTCTGACAGGGGCGGTCTACTGTGCATGGGGTTGTTTTCGCACTTTTTGCTTGGAGACAGCGTTGGCCTGCCGCGGGGCGGAATGCCGGCAGCCAATCGCGATTGCGAAATCCGGCACGGCCGCTCATCATGATCGTCGAAGGCGTCGCACCAACAAGCATGCACAAGCGGCGCCAAGAAGTCTGGGAGAGAACGAATGCAACGAACGGCCCGCCTGCTGGCAGTCATCGCAGGACTATGCGCCTTGGCGCTGGCGACAGAGGCTCTCGCGCAGAAATACCCGACGCGGCCGGTCAAGATCATGGTCGGCTTCAGCGCGGGTGGCCCGGTCGACGTCGTCGCGCGCATCGTCGGCGACCAGCTCGGCAACAAGCTCGGCCAGCCCTTCGTGGTCGAGAACCGCGCCGGCGCCAACGGCATGATCGCCGCCGAAGGCGTCGCGCGCGCCGATGCGGACGGCTACACCATGCTCGCCTGCAACTCGTCGACGATCACGCTGAACAAGACGTTGTTCAAGGAGATCCGCTACGACCCCGAGAAGGATTTTGCGCCGCTCACCACGGTGGTGTCGGCGCCGCTCGTCCTCGTCGTCAACCCCGAGAATCCCAAGACGGCGAACATCAAGTCGGTGGCCGATCTCGTCGCTGCGGCCAGGGCCGCGCCCGGCGCGCTCGCCTACGGCTCCGGCGGCAACGGCAATCTCGCCCATCTCGCCATGGAGCTGCTCAGCCAGAAGGCCGGCATCAAGCTGATCCACGTGCCCTATCGCGGCGGTTCGGCCGCCGAGGTCGGCATCCTCGCGCAGGAGGTGCTGGCGGTGTTCGATCCGCTCTCCGCCGTGCCGCTGGTCAAGGCCGGTAAGCTGCGCGCGCTGGCGGTGTCCTCGGCCGAGCGGCTGCCGGCGCTGCCCGACGTGCCGACCGTGGCGGAAGCCGGCTATCCCGGATTCGACATCTCGTTCTGGGTCGGCTTCTTCATGCCCAAGGCAACGCCCGCGCCGATCCTTCAAACCCTGCACCGGGAGATCGTCGCCGCCGCCAAGGATCCCTCGGCCGAGGAGAAGCTCGGCTCGCAGGGCGTCGTCAGCGTGCTCAGCCCGGCCGATTACGCCGCGAAGATCGCCAAGGAGACCAAGGAGCTCGCCGAGGTGGTCGCGGCCGCGAACATAAAGGCGGAGTGAGGCGGCGCGCTATCTGCCGATCAGCTGCTCGAGCCGGTCAAGCAGCGGACGCTGTCCTGCGTTGATCTTCTCCCGCGCCGCGTCGAGCGTGAACCATTCGGCGCGGTCGACTTCCGGAAAGGCCTGCCGCTTGCCGCTGCGCGGCGGCCATTCCATTTCGAACGTGTTGCTGCGGATACTGCGCACGTCGAGATCGAGCTCGGCCGCGAAGGCGGTGACGAGCTTGCCCCCGCGCTGCCTGACCTGGCCAAGCGGCGTCAGCGGCACGGACAGCTCGAGTCCCAGCTCCTCGGCGAACTCCCGTCGTGCCGCGATCTCTGCGTCGTCTCCGTCCGCGTACTCGCCCTTCGGGATCGACCATGCGCCCAGATCCTTGTTGCGCCAGAACGGCCCTCCGGGATGGACGAGGAGCACCTCGATGCTCCGTCGCGTGCGGTAGGCAATGATCCCGGCACTCTTCGATGGCATTGCAGGTTCCGCAGAATAAGAGGCGCGGCCTTCCCTCGGTAAAAACTGGAACCGAGCGTTTTAGCGCAGGTTAGTAGCCAATGTTCATTTGATGAAAGGGAGTGAACCATGATCCGCCTATTGGCAACCACCGCATTGGGGGTGGTGCTGGCGAATGCCGCCTTTGCGCAGTCGCCGAACCCGAGCACGAAGCCCGAGCAGACGCCGCAATCCCAGTCGAACTCCGCCGCGCCATCCCCCACCTCGCAGTCCGCGGCGGACAAGCAGCAGACCACATCGCAACCGCAGCAATCCCCGACGTCGGGAACGCCAGCCCAGACCACGCAGGCTAACCCACCACCGTCCGGCTCCGGCACGGCCAATACGGGCTCGACCGCGCAGTCGCAGAGCGGAACGGCAAATTCCAATGCAGCCGGCAACCAGCCTGCAACGCAGCAGAGCGCCAACCCGCCACCTGCGAACACCAACCAGGCGCAGGATCGGTCCAATCCGCCGCCGGCCACCAGCAATCAGGCCCAGCAGGCGCCCGCTGCATCCGGAACCAACCAGGCCCAGCAGGCGCCGACGAGCAATCAGCCGCAGGGCGAGCGTACAGGCACCAGTTCGCAGGCGGCCGCCCAGAGCGACGTCAATCTCAACAAGCAGCAGGAGACCAAGATCAGCGCGTCGATCTCGCACCTCAACGTGCGGCCGCTGACCAACGTCAATTTCTCGCTGAACGTCGGCACGGTGGTGCCGCGCGACGTGCACCTCTCGACGCTGCCGCCCGACGTCGTCGAGATCGTGCCGCAATATCGCGGCTACAGCTTTGCGCTGGTGAAAGATCAGATCGTCGTGGTCGATCCGGCGACCTACAAGATCGTGACGGTGCTGCCGTACTCAGGGCAGTCCACGGCGACAACGACGACGACCACGCGCGAGCGCAGCGCCAGCAAGTTCTCGGACCGGGATCGCGAGGTGATCCGCAAGCATGCGAAGACCCGCACCGAAGGACGCAGCGAGGCGCGGACCACCGGCAGCACGGCACGCACGGAGATTCGCGTCGGTGATCGCGTCCCTGATACCGTCGAGATCGAGGAGTTCCCGACGACGGTCTATCGCGATGCGCCGGACTTGCGCGAATATCGCTACATCCACCGCGACAGCCGGACCTACGTCATCGAGCCGCGCGAGCGGCGGGTGATCGAGGAAATCGACTAGCTCGATCGAGATCGGAGCCGCGCAAGCGAGCGGCTCCGTTTCCTAACCGGACGTCCGTTCACGCGATGCGATGCGAACGGCGCGCGCCTTCGCGCTCTTTCCGGCGGCGCGTGCCGCGATCATGCTGCGAGCCTTGCCGGGACCCGCGGCATTCTTCCGCAGCAGGGTTGCGAACCGCTTGCGCGCGCGGTTCGTCGTCAGGCGCGCCGCCAGTTGCTCGGCCTTGCGAACGATGCTCGCAACTGAAGGCGTCAGGTTCACCGGGACCCAGGCGACGTCCTTGGCCTTCGAAAGACTGCCGATGCCTTCGCATGGCGCTTCGCGCGGCAAGTCGATGCGGATCGCGAGTGCCTCCGAGCGTTCCGTCCAGTCTTCGGCTTTGGTGCCGGTGATGATCCGGACATAGTCGCGCGTTTCGCGCGGCAGCTCGCTCTGCCTGGCAAGCCATTTCTGGATGCGGCCGGGACCGGCATTGTAGGCGGCGGCGGCAAGGCCGAGATTGCCGAAATCGTCGCGCAGCTTGCGCAGAAATTTCGCCGACGCCGGCAGCGCCTTCATCGGATCGAAGGGATCGTCGAGCCCGACCTCGGCGGCCGTTTGCGGCATAAACTGCGCGACGCCCTGCGCGCCAGCATGGCTGACCTCGTTGGACTTGAAGCGGCTCTCCTGCCAGATCAGGCGCGCGAAGAACGGCACCGGAATGCCGCTGGATTCGGCGGCCTGGCGCAGCGCGTGACAAAATCGTTCGGTCGGCGAGGGCTCCGCCTGCACCGCCGGCTCGACCGCGCGCGGTGGCTCGATCACCTGCTCGTAAGCCGCGTGCGCGTTGGCAAGCTCGATCGCCTGCACGCTGGCGACGAAGAGCTCGACCACCGGAACAAGTGGCGAGGCATGATTGTTCTTGAGAACGGTGGTGTCGAAACGTGATGCTTGCCGGGACGCCGACGGATCGAAGTCGCACATCAGAAGCAGAAACGCGGCGCAAGCCGCGACGACAAATCGCATTTGCTGGGACAACCTCGAACTGTGGGATGAACGGCCAGCGATGCGCCGGCGATAGCAAGTTCTTAACCGTCCGATTGCGGCAAAGCTGCGATCTCGTCGGTTCCTTCGGTGTTACTACGGTGTTCCCGAACAGAAACCTTCCGCGGTTTTGCGGACTGTTTGCGAGTGGGATGCGCGATGACGATGCGATGGATGCTAGGCGCGGTGATTGCACTGTGGCTCGCAGGCCCGGCGCTCGCAGGCAATCTCGATCCGGCTGCGGTGAACGAGGCTGCGCGTCCTGCGAAGCCGCCGGTCACCGACAAGCTGAATGCAGCCGTGGTGAAACTTCAGGTGCTGCTCGATCGTGCGCAATTCTCGCCCGGCGAGATCGACGGCAAGTTCGGCGAGAATGCGCAGAAAGCGCTCAAGGCCTTCGCGGAGCAGAACGGCATCGCATCCGACAAGGTTCTGGCGCCGGAGCTCTGGGACAAGCTGAGCGCAGCGAGCGAGGGCCCGATTCTCGTCGACTACAAGATCACGGACGCCGACGTGAAAGGGCCTTTCCTGAAGCAATTGCCGAGCACGCTCGAGGGCATGAAATCGCTGAAGGCGCTGAGCTACACCAGCCCTCTCGAAGGACTTGCCGAGAAATTCCACATGAGCGCTGATCTGCTCAGGGCGCTCAATCCGGGCAAGGCCTTCGACAAGGCCGGAGAGACGATCGTCGTTACCAACGTTCCGGCACGGCGCGAGCTGCCGCGCATCGCCCGGCTCGACATCGACAAGACGAACGGGACCTTGAAAGCGTTCGACGCCAGCGGCGCTCTGCTGGCGTTCTATCCGGCGTCGGTCGGCAGTCCGGATCGCCCGACCCCGACCGGAACGCTGAAGGTGACCGGCACCAACGAGCAGCCGACCTACCATTACAATCCCGAGTACAAGTTCAGAAGCGTCAAATCCAACAGGCCGTTCGACATCCAGCCAGGGCCCAACAATCCGGTGGGAGCATACTGGATCGGCCTGTCGGCGCAGGGCTACGGCATCCACGGGACGGCAGAGCCCGACAAGGTCAGCAAGTCGGCGTCGCACGGCTGCGTTCGCCTCACCAATTGGGACGCGCGCGTGCTCGGCGAGAACGTGAAGCGCGGCACACCGGTCGTCTTCCTCGATGCCCCGACGGAATCCTCCTCGAGACGGCAGGGTACGCCTGCTGCGAAGCGTGCCGCGAATTAATCCTTCGGAAAATCCTTGCGCATCGCGATCTCCGCCGCGTCGCCGGGCGACAGCACGGCCTGGTCGAAGGCGGCCTGCGGCTTCGTCATGATATCGTAGAGCGAGATGCCCTTGATCGGCTTGCCCATGAGCTCGCGGACGCATTCGGCGAGCGTGCCGTTGTAGACGAGATAGGGCGGACCCCGATCCCTCAGCCGCTCGCCCTTCAGCGACGGCCATTTCTTCAACTCGGCCGGCGCGTCATAGGCGATCGGCGATCCCTCTTTGAACATGCGTTTGGCCCCGGTGGCTTGGATGGCCGGGAAGCCTACAGCCACCGGGTAAACGCCCGTTAAAGAATTGGTTCAAATCAGCCGGCGACGAAGGCGAGCAGGGTGCCGTTGGCCTTGGCCGGCGGCACGCAGATCGCAGCTCCGCTCCGCACGGCGGCCGACCCCAGCGCTTTCTCGGTGGCCGCGAGATCGCCGCTGACGAGCACCAGGGCGGCGCCGCCGCGCTCTGAGAGGCCGCTCAGCGGAACGCCCGGATAGCGCTTGGCGAGCTGGTCCAGCGTCAGATAGACGAAGTCGGCGCGATTGCCGCCCGAGGGCACGGTGACTGCGCCGTCTGCGTCGGTCTTTGCCTCGCGGTCGATCAGGCGGGCGAGATGCGCGGCCTCCTTGGCGGGCTCCGGCGTTGCGATCAGCGTCTGCTTGATCCGCTTGGCCGCATTGGCGTGGGTCATCAGCTCGGGGATCCACACGGTCTCGCGGGTCTTGTGCTGGCAGGCGAAGATGCGCACGCCGCCTGGCGCTTCCGCCGTCGGCCACATGAAGGTGCGGAATTTCGCCGCCGAGATCGTGCCGTCTGGCAGCGTGACAGGGCGTTCGAAATCGGTGGGGCCGATCGGCGTCAGGCCTCGCGCGCGGATCTCCTCGGCGCCGGCGGCGCTATCGATCGCTGTGAAAGCGATGCGCTCGATGCCTTCGCCATGCCGCTCGACGAAGGCGCGGGCCGGCGCATTGTGCTCGGTCGCCACCAGCACGCCGAGCAGCTCCATGTAATCGGGGTCGAACATGATGGTGTAATTGCCGGTGCCCATATGCGCGCTGTGGGTGCCGCGCGGCGAGACCGTGAAGCCGAGTTGCCTGTAGTTCTCGGCGGCCATGTCGAGGTCCTTCACCATGACGACGGCGTGGTCGATACCGATGACGTTCTTGAGGGCCACTGTTCTTATCCCCGATTGCAAGCTGACTTTGCGCCGCGCCGGCGGCTGCCGGCCATGTCTACGCCGGATGTGCGGCCAAGTCATTTTCAAAGTCATTTTCAATTCGGCGAGAGAAGCGGAATTTCATTCCGCGAGAAGGCATCCTTCCGACGCGGCTCAGCGCGCCTGTTCGATATAAGCCGCGAGGACGGCGCGCTCCTCGCCGGTCATCTCCGTGATGTTGCCCGGCGGCATCGCGTTCGACCAGGCCGCGACCCGCCCGATCAGGCGGATGTTGCGATGGATGTGCTCGGGCGTGTGGAGCAAAATGCCCTTCGGCGCGGTGACGATGCCGGCCCAGACCGGCTCGGCTGCATGGCACATGCTGCAGCGGGACATCA
Organism: Bradyrhizobium glycinis; assembly: GCF_016031655.1. GTDB lineage: Bacteria > Pseudomonadota > Alphaproteobacteria > Rhizobiales > Xanthobacteraceae > Bradyrhizobium > Bradyrhizobium glycinis. Next base: position 306,609 of record NZ_JACCHQ010000002.1, on the reverse strand, counting down.
CGATCTCCTCGACATTGGCGGCCGTGACCGGCGCTGACAATGCGCCCGTCTTCACCTCGCGCGGTCCGGCGGCGGAGAGGAGGAGGATCGCAATCACGCCGGCCGCGGCCACGCCCCACACCCACCAGGGCGACTTGCGCCCGGCATGACGCTCGTTGAAGAAGTGGCGGATCACCGGCCCAAGCGCCAGGACGATCGCGACGATGATCCAGTTGAAGCGCGTGGCGTAAAGCAGGGGATAGTGGTTGCTGATCATCAGCACGACCACGGGGAGCGTCAGGTAATTGTTGTGAACCGACCGCTCCTTGCTGGCGTTGCCGAGCTTCGGGTCGGGCGCCTGTCCGGCGATCAGGCTGGCCACGATCTTCTTCTGGTTCGGGATGATCAGCGTGAAGACATTGGCCACCATGATGGTGCCGATGATCGCGCCGATCTGGTTGAAGGCGCCGCGTCCGCTCAGCACATGGGTGAAGGCCCAAGTGAGTGCGACCAGGAACAGATAGCCGCCGATGGCGAAGGGCAGCTCGCGCTGGGCGAGCCCGGTCCGACAGGCGGCCTCATAGAGCAGCCACGCCAGCGCGAGGCTGCAGAAGCTGAACAGTCCGGCCTGGAATGGCGTGAGGTCGAGGATCGACTTGTCGACCAGGAACAGATCGGCCTCAAGATAATACACCACCACCATCAGCGCGAAGCCGGACAGCCAGGTGGTGTAGGCTTCCCATTTGAACCAGGTCAACTCGTCCGGCATCTGGCTGGGCGCGACCAGGTATTTCATGATTCGGTAGAAGCCGCCGCCATGGACCTGCCAGGCCTCGCCCTGCACGCCGTCGGGCAGGTCAGCCTTCGGCTTCAGGCTGAGGTCGAGGGCGATGAAATAGAAGGAACTGCCGATCCAGGCGATCGCGGCCACCACGTGCAGCCAGCGCAGCAACAGGCTCGCCCATTCCGATATGACGGATCCCCACATGATCTCCCCATCCGGCGCGACCTGGATGCCGCAGCCTCCATGACCGTAACCGGCGATTGCTGCCCTCACAATGTGTCGCACCGTTCAACCGCATTTTCCAGTATGCTGGGCTGCGGCTGATGCACATCGTGCGGGCATGATCTGACGTGGGATTCGGCACGCGCCAAACTCGCCACAGACCTTTTGCGGGTGATCGGCGTTGACGCACGATACGAGCAAGGCGGAGGACGACGTGAGCAACAGATTAACATTCGTGGCGACGCTCGCAGCGCTGCTGGTTGCGGCGGCGGCGGCCGGCGCACGCGCCGAGCCAGTGTTGCAGGGCAAGGACGCCTATGGCGATTGGCGCGCCGACAAGCCCGGCACGGTCAGGCTGATCCGGCCGCAGGATCTGGTCAGGCCCGGCGCCACGCGATCGGTTGCGAGCTCGTCGCGCGTGGTGCCGCGTCCGGCGGAAGCCGAGCTCCAGGTGCCTTCCGGCTTCAAGATCGAGCTGTTCGCCGAGGGCCTGCGCGCGCCGCGCATCATCCGCGTGGCGCCGAATGGCGATGTGTTCGTCGCGGAAACACGCCCCGGCACCGTCCGCGTGTTGCGCGCGGACGAGGGCGGCAAGGTCGCGGCCAACGAGGTGTTTGCCAGCGGCCTGCGGCAGCCATTCGGCATCGCCTTCTTTCCGAACGGCGACAACCCGCAATGGGTCTATGTCGCCAACACCGACAGCGTCGTCCGCTTTCCCTACCAGGCCGGCGATTTGAAGGCGCGCGGCAAGGCGGAGACGATTGTCGCGAGCCTGCCGCATGACGGCGGCCATTCCACCCGCGATGTCGTCTTCACGCCCGACAACAAGCGTATGCTGGTGTCGGTGGGTTCGCTCAGCAACGTCGCCGAAGGCATGGGCACGCCGCCCGGCGGGATGGAGGCATGGTCGAAGACTCAGCCGCTCGGCGCCACATGGGCCAGCGAGCTCGAGCGTGCCGGGGTGCTGGCCTTCAATCCTGATGGCAAGGAGCGAAAGATCTATGCCACCGGTCTCCGCAACTGCGTCGGCCTCGCGATCCAGCCGCAGACCGGTCTGCCCTGGTGCTCGACCAACGAGCGCGACGGCCTCGGCGACGATCTCGTGCCCGATTACGTCACCAGCGTGAAGGAAGGCGCGTTCTACGGCTGGCCGTGGTTCTATATCGGTGGCAATGAAGACCCGCGCCATGCCGGCGCACGGCCGGACCTCAAGGACAAGGTGACGGTGCCTGATGTGCTGATCCAGCCACACTCGGCCTCGCTCGGTATGACCTTCTACCAGGGCGCGCAGTTTCCGCCCGAATACCAGGGCGACGCCTTCGCCGCCGAGCACGGCTCCTGGAACAGGTCGAAGCGCACCGGCTACAAGGTGATCCGCATCCGCATGAAGGACGGCAAGCCGACCGGCGAGTACGAGGATTTCGTCACGGGGTTCGTCGTGAACGACACGGAAGTGTGGGGGCGCCCCGTGGGCGTCGCCGTGGCGAAGGATGGATCGCTGCTGGTTTCGGAAGATGGCAACGGCACGATCTGGCGGGTGACATATTCGCGCTGAGCGCCTTCTCTTCGCCTCTCCCCGCGTGCGGGGAGAGGCCGACGCGCGCAGCGCGGCGGGTGAGGGGACTCTCCACGAGTCCATCTGCCACGTCTGCGCGGAGACTCCCTCTCACCCCAACCCTCTCCCCGCAGGCGGGGAGAGGGAGAAGAACGACCTACCCCCGTCTCACGCTGGCACCACCATCCACCGGCAGCGTCACACCCGTGATGAAATTCGCTTCATCGCTCGCCAAGAACAGCGCGGCGTTGGCGACGTCCCAGCCGGTGCCCATCTTCCTGCGCAGCGGCACCTTGCTGTCGCGTTCGGCTTCGACCTCGGCACGGGTCTTGTGCCACTCGCGGGCACGGGTGTCGACCGCCATCGGCGTGTTCATCAGGCCGGGCAGGATGACGTTGGCGCGGATGCCGTATTCGGCATTCTGGTAGGCGAGCTGTTCGGTGAAGGCGATCATCGCCGACTTCGTCGCCTTGTAGGCGACGTAAGGATAGGTGGTGATCGCCGCCATCGACGAGATGTTGATGATGGCACCGCTTCTCTGCGCGCGCATGATCGGGATCACCTCTTTCGCCGCCAGGATGCAGCTCTTCAGATTGATGGCGATGACGCGATCGAACGCCTCCTCGGTCAATTGCAGCAGCTCGGCATCGCCACCGGCGAGGCTGACGCCGACATTGTTGTGGAGCACGTCGATACGTCCCCAGCGCGATTGCGCCTCCGCAACCATCGCCTTGATGTCCGCAGCTTTGGTCACGTCCGCCTTGAAGGCCGCCGCCGTGCCGCCTTTCGTGGTGATCATCGCCACCGTCTCCTGCGCCGATTCCAGATGGTGGTCGACACACAAGACCTTGGCTCCCTCGCGCGCGAAGGTGAGCGCGGTCGCGCGGCCGTTGCCCATACCTTCGCCGGGGCTTTGCCCGGCCCCGACGACGATCGCGATCTTGTCCTTCAAGCGCATCTCGGTTCACTCCCGTCCTTGTCATTATTTTCGTGCAGACTAGCAATCGCGCTGGTGGGAGAGAAGTGCGCGCTTTCCGCGTTCATGTCATTGACATCACACGGAATTGCATGTGGCGGCCGGTCCATCGCGCATGGCTGACCGTTGCAGTCCAGGAACCGATCCGACGTCGCTGCGTTTGTCGCGGAGCCTTTCCCGCGCTAGGCTCAATCCCGGGGCTTCCCAACCACCAGTGGCTTGCCGATGAATCTGCTCGATCCGCAAGGGACCGTGGCTGCGGCCAACAGGACCATTTTGGTCGATTCCGTCTTCATCATGCTCGTGATCGTGGTACCGACGATTTTCGCGATTCTGGCTTTTGCGTTCTGGTTTCGCGCTTCGAACCCCAAGGCGCGTTACCAGCCTGAGTTCGTCTATTCCGGCCGCGTCGAAATGGTGGTGTGGTCGATCCCGGCACTTACCGTGATCCTGCTCGGTGGCGTCGCCTGGATCGGCTCGCACCAGCTCGATCCGGCTGCGCCGGTGCCCGGCACCGGCAGCCCGGTGCGGATCCAGGTCGTCTCACTCGACTGGAAGTGGCTCTTCATCTATCCGGACCAGCGCATCGCCACGGTCAACACGCTGACCGTGCCGGCCGGCGCCGAGCTGAATTTCCAGCTGACCTCGTCGAGCGTGATGAACACGTTCTTCATCCCGCAGCTCGGCAGCATGATCTACACCATGAACGGCATGGTGACGAAGCTGAACCTGCGCGCCGACAATGAGGGCAAGTTGCAGGGCCTGTCCGCGCATTTCTCGGGCGACGGCTTTCCCGACATGATGTTCGACGTCAATGTGATCTCGCCGCTCGCCTTCCCGGACTGGGTTGCGAATACGGCGAAGGCGGATGCGGTGCTGAACGAGGACAGCTACAGGAAGCTGATGCAGCAGGGCGTCGAGTGGGGGCGGCCGACCTACCGTCTCGAAGACCCGCGCCTGTTCGATCTGATCGCGACCCAGCACATACCGCCCGGGCCGGGGCCGGAGCTCGCGTCCGAAGCAGGCCGATCGCACAGTGGAGGCCATGATGCTCGGTAAGCTCGATTGGTCGGCCATCCCGTTCGACCAGCCGATTCCGCTCGTCGCCGGCGCGGTGGTGCTGGTCGCGATCCTCGGCGTGCTGGGTTGGGTCGTGGTGAAGGGACATCTGCCCTATCTCTGGCACGAATGGATCACCAGCGTCGATCACAAGCGCATCGGTGTCATGTACATCCTGCTCGCCTCGGTGATGCTGCTGCGCGGCGGCAGCGACGCCATCATGATGCGGATCCAGCAGGCGATGGCTTACCAGTCGCAGGGCTATCTGCCGCCGGAGCACTACAATCAGATCTTCTCCGCGCACGGCACCATCATGATCTTCTTCGTGGCGATGCCGTTCGTGATCGGGCTGATGAACCTCGTCGTACCGCTCCAGCTCGGCGTGCGCGACGTTGCCTTCCCGACGCTCAATTCAGTCGGCTTCTGGCTGACGGCGACCGGCGCGCTATTGGTCAATATCTCGCTCGTGGTCGGCGAATTCGCGCGCACCGGCTGGCTCGCCTTTCCGCCGCTGTCGGAGTTGTCCTATTCGCCCGGCGTCGGCGTCGACTATTACGCCTGGTCGCTGCAGATCTCCGGCGTCGGCACGCTGGTGGCCGGCATCAATCTCGTCACCACCGTGCTGAAGCTACGCACCAAGGGCATGAATTACCTGCGCATGCCGATGTTCTGCTGGACTACGCTGGCCTCGAACCTCCTCATCGTCGCGGCGTTCCCGATCCTCACCGCGACGCTGGCGATGCTGCTGCTCGACCGCTATCTCGGCTTTCACTTCTTCACCAACGAGGCCGGCGGCAACGTCATGATGTTCATGAATCTGATCTGGGCCTGGGGCCATCCCGAGGTCTACATCCTGGTGCTGCCGGCTTTCGGCATCTTCTCCGAGGTGGTCTCGACGTTCTCCGGCAAGGCGCTGTTCGGCTACCGCTCCATGGTGCTCGCGACCATGGCGATCTGCGTCATCTCCTTCATGGTCTGGCTGCACCATTTCTTCACGATGGGGGCGGGGCCGGACGTCAACGCCATCTTCGGTATCGCCAGCATGATCATCGCGGTGCCGACCGGCGTGAAGATCTACAATTGGCTGTTCACGATGTATGGCGGCCGCATCCGTTTTGCGACGCCGATGCTCTGGTCGGTCGGCTTCATGGTCACCTTCATCATCGGCGGGTTGACCGGCGTCCTGCTCGCGGTGCCGCCGGCCGATTTCATGCTCCACAACAGCATGTTTCTGGTGGCGCACTTCCACAATGTCATCATTGGCGGCGTGCTGTTCGGCGCCTTCGCCGGCTTCGAATATTGGTTTCCGAAGGCGTTCGGCTTTCGCCTCGACGAGCGTTGGGGCAAGGCGGCGTTCTGGTTCACCCTCACGGGCTTCTTCGTCACCTTCATGCCGCTCTACGTTGCCGGCATGCTCGGCATGACGCGGCGCATGCAGCATTATGACATCGCGGCCTGGCGGCCCTGGATGATCATCGCTGCATTCGGCATGGCCGTGCTGACTATAGGCGTGATCTGCCAGATCGTGCAGCTCGTGGTCAGCATCCGCAATCGCGAGGCGCTGCGCGACCGCACCGGCGATCCCTGGGACGGGCGCTCGCTGGAATGGGCGACGTCGTCGCCGCCGCCGGTGTTCAACTTCGCGTTCAACCCCGATGTCCGTGGCGAGGATGCCTATTGGGACATGAAGGCGCACGCGAAGCAGCAATCGCTCGCGCATGAGACGCCGGATTATCAGGACATCGAGATGCCCCGGAATTCCCCGACCGGATTCGTCTGTGCCTTCTTCGCCACCATCATGGGATTCGCGCTGATCTGGCACATCTGGTGGATGGTGATCCTGGGCGGCTTGGGCGCTTGGGCGACCTTCGTCGTGTTCGCCTGGCGCGACCATGACGAATACGTCATCCCGGCCGAGGAGGTCGCCCGCATCGACCGCAGCAACATCGAGGAACGGCGCAGCCTCGTCAGCATGGCGGGAACAGTCTGATGGCGATGACCTCGACCGCAGGCCACGCGCACGCCGATCCCCATCACATCGGCCTCGTCATCGAGCATCCCGGTCCCGCGCCGAAGCGGATCGTGACCGCCTACGGCTTCTGGATCTTCCTGCTCTCCGACATCGTGATGTTCTCCTGCTTCTTCGCGGCCTATGCGGTGCTGTCGGGCCAGACCGCCGGCGGCCCGAAGGGCTCGGAGATCTTCGAGCAGAGGAACGTGGCGATCGAGACGGTCTGCCTGCTGTTCTCGAGCTTCACCTGCGGCATGGCCAGCATCGCCGCCGACATGCGCAACCGGTTCTGGTTCTATCTCGCCATGAGCGTGACCTGCGTGCTCGGCCTCATCTTCCTTGTGATCGAGTTCCGCGAATTCGCCGACCTTGTCGCGCGCGGCTACGGCCCGTCACGCAGCGCGTTCCTGACCGCGTTCTTCTCGCTGGTCGGATGCCACGGCCTGCATGTCTCCGCCGGCGTGCTGTGGCTGCTCACCATGATGGCCCAGGTGTTCGCAAAGGGCTTTCGCGCCGACATTTTGCGCCGGATGACGTGCTTTGCGCTGTTCTGGCATGCGCTCGACATCATCTGGGTCGCCGTCTTCTCCGTCGTTTACCTGCTCGGGAGTGCGCCATGAGTGAGCAGACGCATGGGATCGTCAAACACGACCTCGCGCCGGGCGAGGAAGAGGAGCATAGCGTCGGCGCAAGGATTCTCGGTTACGTCGTCGGGCTCGCGCTCGCGCTGCTGCTCACGGCGACCTCGTTCTTCATTGCCGGAACGGACCTGGTCTGGCAGCCCTCGATTCCCGTCGCGCTGATCGTGCTCGCGATCGCGCAGATGGGCGTGCACCTGGTGTTCTTCCTGCACATCACCACCGGCCCCGACAACACCAACAACGTGCTGGCTCTCGCCTTCGGGCTGCTGGTGGTGTTCCTGGTGGTGGGTGGCACGGTCTGGATCATGGCGCATCTCAACGCCAACATGCCGCCGATGGACCAGATCATGCGGATGCAGTGACAGACCCCGCAAAAAGAAAGAGCCGCTTGCTTGTGACAAGCGGCCCAAGTCTAGGGAGGAAACGCCCAAGCAAAGACAATCGGCCGAAGCCGGATTGCTGCCAAGGAAACGCTCGCGCAAGGCGCTTGCGTCGGCTTACAAATGCAGCAACCGTCGATGAAGTTCAATTCCGGATCAATACGGTCCCGGACTACTACTCACGGGTGCGTGAGGGAACTTGCTCACCTTGGCCGGCGGCAATTGTAGGCCTTTCGGAAGCCGGCCGCCTGAGCGTCGTCCTCCGAGCAGAACCAGCGATCCGGTTTCGTGGTGGCGGGATAGCTCGGGCACCCGCGCAGATGGTAGATGCCGATATTGCCGGTGACGCGGGCGCGCACCGCGAGCTTGCCCTTGATGCTGCAGCTGGGAGGCATGGTGAGCTCCTCCGGAAACAGCACAGCGCGGATTTCCTTGTCGCGGTCGGGCCGGCAGGCGGCGCCCAGCAGCGCACCTTCCTTCTTGCCGCTACGGAAATCTTGCGGCGCAACAAAACAGCCCTTCCAGATCCCGGCCGCCGCCGTCTTCGCCTCGTTGGCTGCGGGCTTGATGTTGGCCTTGATCGGCTCGCGTGCGAGGGCAAAGCCGAGCTTGATCAGCTGCTCGTTCAAGCTGGCCTTGTCGCCTTCGGCCGTGCAGATGGCGCGGTGCCGCTTGCCAAAACTCTTCTCGGGTCCGACATCGTCGCAGCGCACCGTCCGTTTGTTGATCAGCTTCGCCAGCTGGTCGCGGGCCTCGATCCCGCAGGTCCAGGCATCGGCGTGATCGTCGATGCAGACCTGGTCGAGCTCCGGCGCGTCGACGCCGTCGAGCCGGTAGGTGACGTCGCCGAGCTGGACCGAGTTGCCGTCACGGGCCGTGGCTGCGCCGGTCAGCGCGGAAACTGGTCCGGACGAGGCCAGAAATCCGGACAAGGCGAGAAACGAAACGAGCGCAAAAGCGCGGGCGGTGGCAAAGAATTTCTGGAAGGACATACGGTCTCGCTATCGATGGCTCGTGCGCCCCGTTCCTAGCATCCGGATGTGGCGAGACCAATGGTCTGCGCCTCGCGAAGTGCGACATTCCGGCCCCGCGGCTTTACTCCGCCGTCGCTCTGCCCGTATCGTTCGCCGGCCTCGCGAGGCGCGAAAGGCCGAATCGCCCGGTAAGCGGCAAGGGGGGAGGGACAAGGTTGCGATGAAAGACCCCGTGGATGTCCTGATCATCGGCGCCGGCGCTTCGGGCGCGGCGGTGGCGTGGTCGCTGGCCGAAACCAAGATGCACATTCTCTGCCTGGAGCAGGGCGGCTGGATGAACCCGGCGGAATATCCCAGCACCGGCCGCGACTGGGAGGCCAAGTTCTACGGCGAATGGTCGTCGAGCCCCAACGTCCGCGGCCGGCCCGAGGACTACCCGATCAACGACGACAACTCTCCCATCAAGGTCGTGAACTACAACGCTGTCGGCGGCTCGACCGTGATGTACACCGCGCACTGGCCGCGGCTGCATCCTTCCGATTTCAAGGTGAAGACGCTGGACGGCGTCGCCGACGATTGGCCGATCGATTACGACGCGTTGACCCCGTTCTTCGAAGAGAACGACCGCATGATGGGCACGTCGGGCCTGTCGGGCGATCCGCTGTCGCCGCTGACGCATCCGCCGATGCCGCAGCAGCCACTCGGATTGTCCGGCGCAATCATCGCCAAGGCCATGAACAAGCTTGGCTGGCATTGGTGGCCCTCGGACACCACGGTCGCGACGATGGACTACGAGGGCCGGGCGCGCTGCATCAATCTCGGCCATTGCACGCCGGCCTGCGCGCAAGGCGCAAAAGCCTCCACCGACATCACCTATTGGCCGCATGCGATCCGCGCCGGCGTCGAGCTGCGCACGCATTGCCGGGTGCGCGAGATCACCACCGACGAGAACGGCATGGCCTCGGGCGTGGTCTATTACGACAAAGACGGCATCGAGCAGTTCCAGCCCGCGCATGTCGTCGTCATCGCCTGCAACGGGGTCGGCACGCCGCGGCTGCTGCTCAACTCGGCGTCCGGCCGCTTTCCCAACGGGCTTGCCAATTCGTCGGGCCTCGTCGGCAAGAACCTGATGTTTCACCCCTATGCGCAGATCTACGGCTATGTGAAGGAGCCGACCGACTCTAACCGCGCGCCGCCGACCTGTCTGTGGAGCAAGCAATGGTACGACACCGACCTGTCGCGCGGTTTCGTGCGCGGCTATGGCGTGCAGTTCGTGCGCGGGGCCGGGCCGGTGTTCGAGGCCGTGGTCAGCGAGCAGAAGGGCATTTTGCCGTGGGGCGAGGATCACCACCGCGTCTTCCGCAAGCTCAACGGCCACCGGCTTGGTTTCTCCGCAATCTGTGAGGATCTGCCCGAGGAGCACAATCGCGTCACGCTCGATCCGGTGCTGAAGGACAGCCACGGCATTCCCGTGCCGAAGGTCGACTACACCATCAGCGAGAACAGCCGGAAGATGATGGAGCACGCGCTGGCGCGTGGCCGGGAGTTTCTCGAGACGGCCGGCGCGAGCGACATCTGCGTCAACTCTCCGATCCCCTGGGGCGGCTGGCACCTGCTTGGCACTGCGCGCATGGGCACCGAGCCCGAGCGCTCCGTCGTCAACGAATGGGGCCGCTCGCACGACGTGAAGAACCTTTTCATTGTCGACGGCAGCATCTTCGTCACTTCTGGCGGCGTGAACCCGACCTCCACCATCCAGGCCCTCGCGCTCTACATCGCCGACCAGATGAAGCAGCGCCTGGCGAATTTGTTCGACTGATCATGATGCGGATCCAAGCGAGCGGCGATCTCGGTGCACCTCTCCCGCTTGCGGGAGAGGTCGGCGCGTCCGGGCGATGCGAAGCATCGTCCCGCGCGCCGGGTGAGGGCTCTCTCCTCTGGGGGAATCCCTCCGCGGAGACACCCTCTCCCCAACCCTCCCCCGCAAGCGGGGGAGGGAGCGCACTGTCATCGCCGCACGAGCTTTGGAAGTGAACAAAATGTCTGATCAACTCACCCTCACGCCGCGGCAGCGGGATGACTTGCGCACCATCGCGGCGATGATCATTCCTCCGAGCGAGGAATATCGCGTTCCGGGCGCCGACGACGACATCATCCAAGCCGACATCCTTGCAACGCTCGGCCGCGACACCAGGCCGGTTGTGGCGGCGCTCGATCATCTGGCGCGGCTCGCCGGGATGCCGCTGGCCGACCTCGAGCCCGCCGCGCGCGATGCCGTGGCGAAGGAGTTTCGCAGTTCCGGCGGCGTTGTCGCCGCAACGCTCGTCCGTGTCGTGCTGCAATGCTATTATCGCGATGACCGCGTGCTGGGCTCGCTCGGGCTCGAACTCCGCGCGCCATTCCCCAAGGGCCATGTGCTTCCGGACGGCGACTGGTCGCTGCTCGATCCGGTCAAGGCAAGAGGCGGCGCGCTGAGGCGGGCGCCCTAGCCATCTGGGCAGTCCAGGTCCTGCGCTCCAGGCGCGCACCTTGCGCGGCAGGGAGCAGGCCACCATCTGTGTGAGCCTCAAGGACTCTTGCCATGTTGGATTTCACCTCAGATATCGCCGATGACGCACCGTCATCGCGAACGACTGCGGCCGCCCCGGTCGATGACCGGGCGCTGCTGGACGCCTATTCCAATGCTGTGATCGACGTGACCGACCGGGTCGGGCCCGCGGTCGTGCGGGTCGAGACCGGGCCGAAAGTGCCTGATAGACACGAGCGCGGCGGGCTCGGCTCCGGCATCGTGATCTCGCCGGATGGACTCGTGCTCACCAACAGTCATGTCGTCGGCACGTCGAAGGAGATCCGGTTGCGCGACGTCGAGGGCCATGTCGGCGATGCCCAGGTGCTCGGCGTCGATCCCGACACTGATCTGGCGCTGCTGCGCGCCGACGGCGTGCGCCATCTGCCCTATGCCGCGCTCGGCAATTCCAAGAGCCTGCGGCGCGGCCAGCTCGTGATCGCGATCGGCAATCCGCTCGGCTTCGAATCGACCGTGACGGCCGGCGTGGTCTCCGCGCTCGGCCGCTCGATCCGCTCGGTGAACGGGCGCACCATCGAGGACGTGATCCAGACCGATGCCGCGCTCAATCCCGGCAATTCCGGCGGGCCGCTGGTGTCGTCGAACGCCGAGGTGATCGGCATCAACACCGCGATCATCAACGGCGCGCAAGGCATCTGTTTTGCGGTCGCCAGCAACACCGCGCAATTCGTGCTGTCGGAGATCATCCGCCACGGCTATGTCCGCCGCGCCTATATCGGCGTCGCCGGGCAGACCGCGCCGGTCCCGCGGCGGCACGCCGTGCTGGCCGGGGTCGAGAACAAGATGGGCGCGCTTCTGATGCAGATCGAGCCGGACGGTCCAGCAGCGAAGGCGGGACTGCTCCCTGGCGACGTCGTCATCAGGCTCGACGGCGTCGAGATCAACGGCGTCGACGATCTGATCCGCGTGCTCGACCGCGACCGGATCGGCCGCCGGCTCGCTATGGACGTGCTGCGCCTCGGCCGCCTGCGGGCGATCGACATCGACCCGATCGAGCGCAAGCCGGCGCGTTAGGGCGGAGCAATGGCGAGCACCTCTCCACAACCTCGTCATTGCGAGCGCAGCGAAGCAATCCAGACTGTCTCCATGGAAAGACTCTGGATTGCTTCGTCGCAAGGGCTCCTCGCAATGACGCGGAGAGAGGTGGCGCCCTAACCTCTACTCCGCCGCCGCGGCAAAGCGGCTGTTCTCGAGCTCCGCTTCCAGCCGCGCCGTCTCGGCCGCCGCCAGCTTGATGTTGGCTTCCTTGATGTGGCCGAAACCACGGATGGTTTCCGGCACGCGCGCGAGCCGCGCCAGCAGCGGGATCTGCTCCGGCTTGAGCCCTGTGATCCGCTGATCGATCATCGTCAGATAATCCGCGATCAGCTTTCGCTCGGTCCGACGCTCCTCGGTGCGGCCGAACGGATCGAATGCGGTGCCGCGCAGGACCTTGAGCCTGGCGAGCAGGCGGAAGGCGTGGATCATCCAGCCGCCGAACTCCTGCTTCTGCAGATGTCCGGTCGTCTTGTCGCGCTTGGCGAAGATCGGCGGCGCCAGGTGATACTTCAGCGTGAAATCGCCGTCGAACTTCTCTGACACCTTCTTGGCGAAGCTGCCGTCGGTGTAGAGCCGGGCGACCTCGTATTCGTCCTTGTAGGACATCAGCTTGAACAGGTTCTTTGCGACCGCTTCGGTGAGCTCGGTTGACCTCGGCGAAGCCGCGCTCTCCGCCTTGCGCACCTTCGCGACGGCTGCGAGGTAACGGTCGGCGTAGGCCTTATTCTGATAGAAGGTCAAAAACTCCGCGCGGGTCGCGATGATGTCGTCGAGCGATTTCGCCGGCGCGGACGCTCTCGCCTTGAACTGGAGCACGCTGCGCACGCGCGACATGTCGTGAGCAGCGAGCCGGCCCCAGGTGAAGGCGAGCTTGTTCATCTCGATCGCAGCGCCGTTGATCTCGATGGCGCGGAGCAGGGCCTCCAGCGACAGCGGGATCGCGCCCTTCTGGAAGGCAAAGCCGAGCATGAAGGGATTGGTCGCGATGGAATCGCCCATCAGGGCCGCGGCAATGCCGGTGGCATCGATGATGTCGAGGTTGTTGTCGCCGATGGCGTCGCGGAGCACGGTCTGCATCGCTCCCATCTCGAAATCGAGATCGGGGTTTTGCACGAAGCTCGCGGTCGGCTGCAGATCGGCATTGATATAGGCCTTCGTCACGCCGCGCTCGGCGCGGCTCAGCGCCGTCGGACCCGCCGAGACGATCATGTCGCAGCCGAGGATGACGTCGGCACCTCCCGTGGTGATGCGGACCGCGGAGATGTCTTCCGGCTTCGGCGCGATGCGGACATGGCTCATCACCGCGCCGTTCTTCTGCGACAAGCCGGTGAAGTCGAGCGCCGAGCAGCCGCGGCCATCGACATGGGCGGCCATGCCGAGCAGGGCCCCGATGGTGATGACGCCGGTGCCACCGATGCCGGTGACGAGGATGTTGTAGGGGCCCTCGAGCTCACGCGCGGGAGGCCGCGGCAAATCGGCGAACAATTGCCCGGAATCCACAGCCGAGGTTTTCATCCGCTTCAGCGTGCCGCCATGGACGGTCACGAAGCTCGGGCAAAACCCCTCGACGCAGGAAAAGTCCTTGTTGCAGTTCGACTGGTCGATCTGGCGCTTGCGGCCGAACTCAGTCTCCAGCGGCTGCACCGAGACGCAATTCGAGGCCTGCGAGCAATCGCCGCAGCCTTCGCAGACCAGCTCGTTGATGAAGGCGCGCTTGGCCGGATCCGGATAGAGCCCACGCTTGCGGCGGCGGCGCTTCTCGGCGGCGCAGGTCTGATCGTAGATGATGACCGTGAGGCCCTTGATGTCGCGCAGCTCGCGCTGCACGGCATCGAGCTCGCGGCGGTGATGGATCGTCGCGCCCTGCGGGAAATAATTGCCTTCCGGGTATTTGCTCGGATCGTCCGAGACGATCGCGAGCCGCTTGACGCCTTCGGCCCAGACCTGATGGGCGATTTGCGCGACGTTGAAGGCGCCTTCGGCCGGCTGGCCGCCGGTCATGGCAACGGCGTCGTTGTAGAGGATCTTGTAGGTGATGTTGATGCCGGCGGCGGAGGCGGCGCGCAGCGCCAGCAGGCCGGAATGCGTGTAGGTGCCGTCGCCGAGATTCTGGAAGATGTGATTCTCGGTCGTGAAGGGCGACTGGCCGATCCAGTTCACGCCCTCGGCGCCCATATGCGAGATCAAATCCGTACGGCGGGTCGGCATGCTCAGGGCCATGCCGTGGCAGCCGATGCCGGCCATGGCGCGGCTGCCCTCGGGCACGCGCGTCGAGGTGTTGTGCGGGCAGCCCGAGCAGAAGAACGGCGTGCGCGCCAGCTTGATCTGCGTGCTCGTCGTGACTGGGTCGTCGAAGGCCTCGAGCCGGGCGAGGCGCTGCTCCAGCACCGGGCTGTGATGGCCGAGCTTGCGCAAGCGCGCCACCAGCGCGCCAGCGACGATGGTCGGCGTCAGCTCGCCCTCGCTCGGCAACAGCGGTGCGCCGCGCTCGTCGCGCTTGCCTGTCACAGTCGGACGCCGCGACGCATCGATGTTGTAGAGGATGCGCATCAACTGGTCTTCGATGAAGCCGCGCTTCTCCTCGACCACCAGCACGTCCTGAAGGCCTTCGGCGAAACGTTTGGCACCGCTTTCCTCCAGCGGCCAGGTCAGGGCGACCTTGTAGATGCGCAAGCCCAGATCTTGCGCGTCCTTGTCGGTGATGCCGAGGTCGGCCAGCGCCTGGCGCAGATCGAGATAGGCCTTGCCGGTCGCGACGATGCCGAGCCGCGCGGGCTTGGAATCGAGCACGATGCGGTCGAGCCGGTTGGCGCGGGCGAACGCCTGCACGGCGGCCATCTTCGGCCCGAACAGGCGCTTCTCCGCCTCCAGCGGCGGATCGGGCCAGCGGATGTTGAGGCCACCGGGCGGCATCTCGAAATCATCGGGCACCACGATCTTGATGCGTTCGGGGTCGCTATAGATCGAGGCCGAGCTCTCGACGGTTTCGCTGATCGCCTTGAAGCCGACCCAGCAGCCGGAGAAGCGCGACAGCGCGAAACCGTAGAGGCCGAGGTCGAGATAGTCCTGGAGCGTGGCAGGATTGATCACGGGAATCAGTGCCGCCGCGAACACCTGCTCGCTCTGATGCGCCAGGGTCGAGGACTGGCAGCCATGGTCATCGCCGGCGAGCGCCAGCACGCCGCCGTTGCGCGAGGTGCCGGCGGCATTGGCATGCTTGAGCGCATCGACCGAGCGGTCGACGCCCGGGCCCTTGCCGTACCAGATGCCGAACACGCCATCGACCTTGGCGCCGGGAAACAGGCCGACCTGCTGGCTACCCCAGACGGCGGTTGCGGCCAGATCCTCGTTCAGACCGGGGACGAAAGCGATGTCGTGCTGCTGAAGGTGCGACTTCGCGCGCCACAACGCGTGGTCGTACATGCCGAGCGGGGAACCGCGATAGCCCGAGATGAAGCCGCCGGTGTTGAGGCCCTGGAGCCGGTCGCGTTCGCGCTGCAACATAGGCAGGCGGACCAGGGCCTGCGTGCCGGACAGGAAGATCTGCTTCGATTCGAGCCGGTATTTGTCGTCCAGCTCGACCTGCAACAGCGTCATTTCGGAAGTCCTCGTCTCTTGGTCGGCGTTGAGGTTTGCGCTGCGGGAGGGAGTAGGGCTGCGCGAAGCGGATTGTGACAGTCAAAAGTATGCGTTGGCGAAGTCAATATCGCTGGCCGCATCCGTGGCGCTCCTGCTAGTCATGGCTTGCACGCGGAGGAAAACATGACGGC
Source organism: Bradyrhizobium glycinis (assembly GCF_016031655.1). GTDB lineage: Bacteria > Pseudomonadota > Alphaproteobacteria > Rhizobiales > Xanthobacteraceae > Bradyrhizobium > Bradyrhizobium glycinis. The sequence goes on along the minus strand of NZ_JACCHQ010000002.1, from coordinate 290,633 downwards.
GTTCGAGACCGAGATCACTCAAACCGGAGGCGCCTTGGTCGGGCCGTGGCGCCGGCCGCGACAGATGCTGCAGGCGCAGACCTACGACGCGCACGCCTCGATCCATGACGACGCCACCGCGCAGAAGCTCGGCTTCAAGGGCGGCACTATCGAAGGCCCGACGCATTTCAGCCAGTTTGCCCCGCTTTGCGAGCGGCAATGGGGACAGGTCTGGTTCGAAAGAGGTTGCCTCTCTGCCCACTATCGTAGCGTCTGCTACGAGGGTGAAGAGGTACAGGCGATCCTGATGGCTTCTTCGGGTGAGCAACCGGAGTGTCAAATTCAAATGGTGAAGCGGGACGGCACCGAGGTGTTGCGCGGCACGGCTTCCATCGTCGACAGCCCCACGGCCCTTGATCTGCGTCTGCGTGAGCTTAAGCCGCTCGCCGACCCGGTGATCCTTCGCGACGTGAAGGTCGGTGTGACCGGCAAGCGGCAATCGGTGCGCATGGCCTTCGACCAGAACATGGGCGACCTCTATCCGTTCTCGCTACGGCAGAAGCTCGCCGTCATCACCGAGAACTCGCCGTACTATTCGGGTGCTGATAATCCGTGGGGCAGGCCCATCATCCCGATGGAGATGCTGAGCGTGCTGTTCCAGTACCGCTCCAAAGACGATCCATTGCCGACCAAGGGCCCCGCCGTCGGCCTGTTCGCCGATCAGGAGATCCGCTTGCTGAAGGGTCCGCTCTTCGTGGATGAGGAGTATGAGGTCGAGCGTGAAGTGGTCGCGCTCTCGGGCAGCCGCCGCACCGAAAGCGCCTGGATCAAGACGCGCGTGTTCGACAAAGCGGGCGCGATAGTCGCAACGATGCTGCTCAACGCGGCAACGCTGAAGGAGTCTTACGCCCCGTATGAAAAAGAGCATCGGCGGCTGTATGGGGCGGCGTCGTAGCGCTCGCTCCTTCTCCCGGAATGACGGCGGAGCCCGCTCATCCCTTGGGCAGATGCATGTCGCAAAGCCGTCGCACAGGGAATGAGCAGACGCCGATCGCCGGCGTAACCTTCTGACCAGACGAAGGATTCCCTCGCCGATCGCGCGCCATCGCAATTGTACACAATGGCACGGCGCTTGCAGAACTCCCGGCCAGGAGAGTTCTCGCGGGGCCGTCATGTTGAACTCAGCCAAGCCGACCAAGGGCGTCGTCAGCGCCGAGCCCGAGCCGATAACGCTCGACTGGCCCGCCACCGCGCTTCTCATCATCGACATGCAGCGGGATTTCATGGAGCCCGGCGGCTTCGGCGAGACGCTGGGCAACGACGTCAGCCAGCTCGCGCGCGCGGTGAAGCCGATCGGTGCGGTGCTGACGGCGGCGCGCGAGACCGGCATGCTGGTCATTCACACGCGCGAGGGGCATCTGCCCGATCTCTCGGACGCGCCGCCGGCGAAGGTGGAGCGCGGCGCGCCGAGTCTTCGCATCGGCGATCCCGGTCCGATGGGGCGCATCCTCATTCGCGGCGAGGCCGGCCACGACATCATTCCCGAGCTCTATCCGCTCGACAGCGAAATCGTGATCGACAAGCCCGGCAAGGGGGCGTTCTACGCCACCGAGCTCGGCGAGGTCCTGGAGAAATACGGCATCGAGAATTTGCTCGTGTGCGGCGTCACCACTGAGGTGTGCGTCAACACCACCGTGCGCGAAGCCAACGACCGCGGCTATCGCTGCGTCGTCATCGCCGACGGCTGCGCGTCCTACTTCCCCGAGTTTCACGAGATGGGCCTGAAGATGATCAAGGCCCAGGGCGGCATCTTCGGCTGGGTCGCGGATTCAGCCGCAGTTCTGGAGGCGATGAAGGTTTCGACCACATAGGGGTATTATCATGAGCACATTGACGGGGGCGGCCGGCAGTTCTGATCTGAACAAGTCCGGGTTCAAGCCGGCGCTATGGACATCGGGCGACTGGAACGCGTTTTTCGGCTTCGGCACCAACATCCTCGTCAACATGCTGGTGCTCACGGGTCTGCTGCGCTTCGTGCTGAAGATGCCCGACAGTCTCGTGTTCGGCCGCATCCTGCCCGCACTGGGGCTGATGATGTGCCTGTCCACCTTCTATTACGCCTATCTCGCCTACCGTCTCGCCCAGAAGACCGGCCGCAACGACGTCTGCGCGCTGCCGTCGGGCGTCAGCGTGCCGCACATGTTCATCGTCACCTTCGTGATCATGCTGCCGATCACCCTCAAGACCGGCGATCCGCTCAAGGGTTGGTCGGCGGGTCTCGTCTGGGTATTCTTCCAGAGCTTCATCCTGATGATCGGCGGCTTCATCGCGCCGTTCATCCGCAACATCACGCCGCGCGCGGCGCTGCTCGGCACGCTCGCGGGCGTCTCCGTCACCTTCATCTCGATGCGGCCGGCGCTCGAAATGTACATGACGCCGCAGATCGGTCTCGTCTGCTTCGCCATCATCCTGGTGAGCTGGTTCGGCGGCGTGAAATACTGGCGCGGCATTCCCGCAGGCCTCGTCGCGATCGCGGCCGGCATGATCATCGCCTGGGGCTCGAACCTGTTCGGGCTCGGCCTCGGCGGCCTGAGCGTCGCGGGTGTCGGCGCGGCCTTTGCCAATTTCGGCTTCTCGGTGCCGATCCCGGCGTTTGGCTACGTCTTCTCCGGCTTTGAATTCCTCGGCATCATCCTCGTCACCGCCATTCCGTTCGGCATCTACGACCTCGTCGAGGCCATGGACAATGTCGAGAGCGCGGAAGCGGCCGGCGACGACTATCCGACAACGCGGGTGCTCACCGCCGACGGCGTCGTCAGCCTGATCGGCTGCCTGATGGGCAATCCCTTCATCAACGCCGTCTATATCGGTCATCCCGGCTGGAAGGCGATGGGCGGACGGATCGGTTATTCGGCTGCGACCGGCATCATGGTGGTTGTGCTGTCCTGGTTCGGCATCATCTCGGTGCTGCTGGCGCTCGTGCCAGTTGTCGCGATCTCGCCGATCCTGCTCTATATCGGCATGCTGATCGGCGCGCAGGCGTTCCAGACCACGCCGGTCAAGCATGCTCCCGCGATCGTGCTGGCGCTGACGCCGCATCTGGCGGCCTGGGCCAAGCTCCAGATCGACACGATGCTCGGCTCCACCATAACCGCAGCGGCAACAATTGGTGGTTTGGCGGCCGACAAGGCTGATGCAGTGAAGGCGGCCGCGATCGCCGCGCTGCCGCAGCAGGGCGTGTTCTATCACGGACTTGAAGTGATGGGCGGCGGCGCCATCCTCGGCGGCCTCATCCTCGGCGCCATCGGCGTCTTCATCATCGAACGCGATTTCGAGAAGGCGTCCGCCTTTGCGTTGGTCGGGGCAGTGCTGACCTATTTCGGCTTCATGCACGGCGAAGCCGTCGGCATCGGCGGCGGCTTCGGCGTCACCCCGGCAGTGGCGCTCGCCTATGCCGTGATGGCAGCCGGCCTGTTCGCGGCGAGCAAGCTCGGCGCCGCCGAACACAACGCCGCGCATCCGGAGATGTCGGCCGCACCGGCGGAGTAGGGTGAAATCGCAACAAGAACGGCCGGGCGGTGAGCAGGCGTCCGGCCGCTTCATTTTTCATCCGCCCTTCACCGCCCCCGCCGTCAGCCCGGCCACGATCTGCCGCTGCGCCAGCACCGTCAGCAGCAGCACCGGGAAGGTCACGATCAGCGCGGCGGCGGCCAGCGGTCCCCAGCTCAGCTGGTCGAACGAGATCATGTTGTAGACCGCAACCGGCAGCGTGCGGGTCTCGCGTCCGGCCAACACGATGCCGAACACAAAATTGTTCCAGGAGAAGATCACGGCGAGAATGAAGGCGACCGCGATGCCGGGCTTCGCAATCGGCAGCGCGACGTGGCGGAACACCTGCCAGCGGCCGGCACCATCGATCAGGGCGGCTTCCTCCAGCTCCATCGGAGTCGTCTCGAAATAGCCGATCATGATCCAGATCACGATCGGCACGGTGACGACGAGATGGATGATGATCTGTGGCACCAGCGTGCCCAGAAGGCCGAGCCACTGGAACAGCAGGAACAGCGGGATCAGATAGGACAGGCCGGGTGTGATGCGGGCAATCAGGATGACGATCGCGGATTTATGCGCGGCCATGCGTGCGATGCCGTAGCCGGCGGGGACGCCGACCAGCAGCGCTAGTGCGGTCGCGCTGCCGGTGACGATCAGGCTGTTCGTGAAATAGGTCAGGAAGCGGTTGGAGGCGAGCACGTCGGCATAGTTCTTCCAGGCGATGCGATCCGGAAAGAACACCGGCGGGTAGGCGGCATTGTCGACCTCGAACTTGAGCGACAGCGAGATCATCCAGAGGAAAAACAGGATCGCCGGCGACACGATGACGAAGACGGAGAGCCACAGGCCGATTCTGCCGACGATCTGACGGGATGTCATGCGCCGCTCGCGATCTCGGTCCACAGCATGCGCTGGCGGGTGTGGAGCATCACCGCCGCAAGCAGGACGATCAGCAGGAAGAACACGACCGCAATCGCCGAACCGTAGCCGAGGTCGTAATAGGTGAAGGCGACGCTGTAGAGATAGATGTTGATGGTCTCCGATGCCGAGCCCGGTCCGCCTTGGGTGATCGCGAAGATGATGTCGAAGCTCTTCACCGCGTCGATCATGCGGATCATGCCGGCGATGAACAGGAACGGCATGATCAGCGGCAGGGTGATGAAGCGGAAGACCTGCCAGAAGCTGGCACCGTCGATCTGCGCGCTCTCATAGGGCTCGGTCGGGATCGCGGCGAGACCGCCGAGCACGATCAGCATCACCAGCGGCGTCCACTGCCAGGTCTCGACCAGCACCAGCGAGGGAATGACGGTCGTGGGATGAAAGACCCAGAGCTGCGCGGGAATCCCGACCAGCGACAGCAGGTAATTGAGCACACCGAGTTGCGGGTGGAACATCATGGTCCAGACCAGGGCGATCGCCACCGGTGTCGCCATCATCGGCATGATGAAGACGCCGCGCAGAAATCCACGGCCGGCGAAGTTCTGGTGAAACACCACGGCAGAGAGCGTGCCGAGGATCAGCGGCAGCACCACCGACAGCACGGTGTAGACCAGCGTGTGGCCGACCGCCTCGAGAAAGCGCGGATCGCTGGTCAGTCGCAGATAGTTTGAGAACCCGACGAAGGTGGTGGGCGAGCCGATCTTCCACTCGTTCAGGCTCATCCAGATGGTGAAGACCCACGGAAAGATGATGATGGCGAGCACGACGACCAGCGCCGGCACCACGAACGGCCAGTAGGACGGCGGCCGCAATTCCTTCTCCGGCGCGGCCTCGGTCGAAGCCGCTGCCGGAGTCGATTGTGTCAACGCACTCACGCCTTTTCGCTACGCTCCAGGATTGGCCGATATTGTTCGTGCGCCTTCTTCAACTCGGTCGCGGGATCCGCGCCTGACAGTGTCGAGGTGAGCGCCGCGCCGACGAGGTCGCGGAATTCGGCGACCGGAATCACGACGGGCAGGCCGAGCTTGTTGATCTTGGCGGAATCGATCACCGATTGCAGCCATTCCTTGGGCATCTTCACGCCGCTTTGAATCTCGGGATCGTTCAGGACCGAGTTGCGGAACGGCACGCCGCCGCCCGCCTGCAGCAGCCGCGCGCCCTGCTTCTTCGAGACCACCCATTGGCAAAGCAGATAGGCGGCTTCCTTGTTCTTGCTCGCCGCAGCAATGCCGATGCCGTCGCCATAGGTCGCGGAATATTGCCCCTTCGGTCCGGCCGGCACGACGGTGTAGCCGACCTTGCCGACCACGCGTGAGGCGGCCGGATCCTCCAGCGGCGGCGCCCAACCGACGCCGTCGATCCACATTGCGGAGCGGCCTTGGGTGAACGAGGCCATCGACTCCATCCAGTTGAAGCCGGCAACGCCGGGCGGGGCGACCCTGGTCAACAGCGTCTGATAGAGCTTCGTGGCCGCAACCGCTTCCGGGCCGTCGGTCTGGATGTTGCCCTTGGCGTCCAGGAATTCGCCGCCATAGTTGAGGAAGAAATTGGTCCACAACGTCATGTTGGCGTTGCGCAGGCCGCGTCCGACGAAGCCGTAGGTACCGTCCTTGGCATCGGTGAGCTTTTCGGCGGCCGCGACCATCTCGTCAAACGTCTTCGGGACCGCGACGCCCTTCTTCTCGAACAGCTCCTTGTTGTAGTAGAGGATGAAATAATCGACCGACCAGGGCAGCGACAGCATCTGGCCCTTGTCGTTCTTGGCGTATTGCAGGCCCGCGGCGGAGAAATCGCTTTCGACGAGATCCGGCGCGGTCAACGTCGGGTCCTTCATGAAGGGCGTGATGTCGGCGAGCCAGCCGGCTTTCTCGAACTGCCGCTTCTGTACATGATAGCTGAGATGCACGACGTCGAAGCTCGGCCGTCCCGAGGTGAGCTCGATCACGACCTTCTGGCGCTGCTGCTGCTCAGGGATCTGCTCGGACTCGACCTGGATGCCGGTGAGCTCGGTGAACTCCTTGATGTTCTTTTGCAGGTTGTCGCCGCGCGGACCCTTGGCGAGGATAACCTCCAGCTTGGTCCCGGCGTATTTCTTCCAGTTGACCTCGGCGCGTGCCGGCAGTCCGGTCAGGCTGAGCGCGCCGGCCGCGGCGGTGCCCTTGAGCAGCGTGCGGCGCGAGATGTTGTAGTTGGCCAATTTAGGTCCCTCCCTCTGATTCATATTCTTTGGGAGGGATACTAGCGGCCGTACCACGCCTGCCTAGCCCTAATCTGCCATCAGGGCCGCACGGCCGGCGTTTCCATCGGCAGGCCGCGCGCGCGCGACATCAGGTACAGTTCGAGCGCGACCAGCTCGGGTGAGCCGTAATCATAGGCTTGGGCGCGGACACCGCTCATGCAGCTGCGCAGCCGTCGCTCCAACGAGCCAAGCGTCTGCCATTCCAGTCGATACAGCGGATAGCCGGTCGGCTGTCCTTGCGTGATCGGGGCGCCCGCGAGGCGCTTGTCGAAATTGTCGTCATGGCAGTTGGTGCAGGCAAGGTTGAGTTGGCCTTCGCGCTCCATGAAGAGCTCGCGCCCTTGCTCGACGAATGGCCCGAGCTGCGGATCGTCGCCGGCGGTGATCGGAACGCTGCGTGACTGGTGGCCGACGAAGGCCGACAAGGCAAGCAGGTCGCGGCTCTCGTAGGGCAGCGGCGTCGCCTGCTGATGATTTGTCCGGCAGAGATTGATCCGCTGGTCGAGCGTGACGGGGCGCGCGAGGGCCTTGTCGAAGGCGGGATACCGCGCCGCGACGCCCTTCATGCTGCCGCGCGCATCGCCGTGACAATCGGCGCACGCTCTGTCGGCACTGCCGATCTTCTTCTTCCACAGCTGCTCGCCGTGGAGCACGAACAGCATGCCGGGATTGGCGGTGTCGTCATCCTGCATCGCGCGGGTGTCCGGACCCATGAAGGCATAGCCGGATCGGCGCGCATCGGACGGGATCTCTCCGGCAAGCAGGGCGGGGCCCGTGGCGAGCAATATCGCCGCCGCTATCGCGCGCCAAGCAATCATTCGACCGTGATCGACGCGGAGGCGGTGGATGAATAGCCGTTGTCGCCGATCCACTCGAACTCGAGCTTGCCGCTCTCCTTGGCCACCGTGAAGAACGACAAATATGGGTTCGCCGCGACCGCCGGAAACAGGTCAGCACGAAAGACCTCGGCGCCGTTGTAGCGGCAGATGAAGGTCGTGATGATGTCGCGTGGCACGAGCTTGCCGTCCGCGGTGTGGCGGAATCCCGTTTCCATGATGTGCGAGGTCAGCGTGCGGATCTCGATGATCTCGCCGCGTTTGGCTTTCGAGGGAACGTTGATGAGGGCCGCCATCAGTTCATCTCCTCGGTGCAGGCCGCCAGCGTCACCACGACGTCGGCGGCAACCTGCCAGAATGTGTTGTCGGACAGGCGCGCGATCGCGACCACCTTCTGGGTATCGGCGAGCCGGATCCGGGTCGAGACCTGGGCTCGACCGGCGGAAGGACTAAGATAGAAATTGGCGATGTTCGGCTGCGGGTTCTTCTCGTTGAAGACGTGGATGCTCTTGACGTAGTCGTCCGTCGTCATCGGGCTCGCAACGCTGACCGTCATTGGCACCGTGTTGCCGTTCTCGACCAGCGGCGGAATGTCGAGCCTGATCCTGCCGCTGCGAAGCTGGGCTTCGCCGACGAGGTTACGGATCGCGGCGTTGAGCATCGCCGGCGTCGCTTGAAGCGGCCGCAGCGTCACGATCGGGACCGTGCCGGCGACGGTCACGCCTCCGGCAAGGTTCAAGAATTGTCGTCGCGTCGTTGGCATGAACCTAGTCCCGAAGCGTTGCAAGAAAGGCCACGATGTCCTCGATCTCCGCAGCCGACAAGATCGGCTTCCCGGCGAAATTGCGCCCGACGCGGACGAGGCCGTCGTTGCGATAATAGGACGGCATGATGGTCTCGGGGTTGAAGCGCGAGGCATCGACCAGTCGAAGCCGCAACTGGCTCACGGACCACCGGTTCCCGGCACCGGCGAGATCAGGCGCAAGGTCGCCCTGGAACCGCGTTTCCGGGAATGGGCCGGAATGGCAGAGCATGCAGGTCGTCGTGCGCGCGAGCACCAGCGCGTGCCCGCGCGTGGCATCGCCGGGTGAGCCTGTGAGCGAGACTGGAATGCCGTCGCCGACGATTGTGTAGGGCACGAGCTCGTCGGCTTGGGTCGGCAAGGCGAAGGCGAGGCTTGCCACGATGAGGGCGGCCATCGCAGCTATCGGAGGGGTTATCTGAGGTCGCCGCGAGCTCCACTTACCTCTCCCGCTTGCGGGAGAGGTCGAGCCGAAGGCGAGGGTGAGGGCTCTGTCCTCTTGGAGGTTCTCGCAAGCGGAGACACCCTCTCCCCAGCCCTCCCCCGCAGGCGGGGGAGGGGGCGCACTGTGGTCGTGGCGGCAAGCTCGTTCCTTCATTGCCTAGCCAAAGGTGTCCGCCGTGATCGTTTCAAACCAGCGCTCCGCCTCCGCGGCCTCTCGGGCGCGCAATTCGCGCGGCGCGTCGACCGGGCTCGTGGCGCCACCCTCGACCTCAGCGAAGATGTCGCCCCTGGGCTCGTAGTTGCCGGCCAGCGAAAAGCCGTAACCGGGCGCGACGACGTTGTAACAGACGCCTGTCAGGCGTGGCGTGTCCGGCGCGCGGCCGGCAAGGAGATTCACGATCGCGCCAGCGCAGGCCTTGCCCTGCGCGCTCGCAGCTGATGCCGATTTGGGAATGCCGCCGCCGAGGCAGGCATCGCCAATGACGTGGACGTTCCGAACGAGTTTCGACTCGAACGTGATGGGATCGATCGGGCACCAGCCGGTTGCGTCCGCAACGCCCGAGATTCCGGCGATGCGCCCCGCGCGCTGCGGCGGGATGACGTTGGCGACATCAGGGGTGTAGTTGCCGAACTCCGTGACGATGGTACGCGTCGTCGGATCGACCGAGGTGACGCGGCCGCCTTGCGACAGTGCGACGCGCTCGATCATGTCGCCATAGAGCTCCTTCCACGCCTTCTCGAACAGCCGCTGCTGCGAGAATGCGTCCTTGGCATCGAGGATCAGAACTTTGGAGCGCGGCTTTGTCGACTTCAGGTAATGCGCGATCAGGCTCGCGCGCTCGTAGGGCGCTGGCGGGCACCGGGAAGGATTGGCCGGGATTGCAATGGCGACCGTGCCGCCGTCCGCCATCGCTTCCAATTGCCGACGCAGCAAAAGAGTCTGAGCGCCGGCTTTCCAGCCGTGCGGCATCGTCTCCGGCGCGGCACCGTCGTAGCCGGGCAGGGCTTCGAGATGGAAGTCGATGCCGGGCGAGAGCACGAGGCGGTCATAGCCGAACGTGGTGCCATCGCCCGTCGTCACACGGCGCGTTTGCGCGTCGATGCCCGTCGCAGCCTGGGCGACGATGCTGATGCCCCCGGTGGCAAGCTTGTCATAGCCGAACTGCTGCGCTTCGATCTCGCGCAGGCCGGCGATCACCTCGTTGCTGAAGGGACAGGAGATGTAGGTCTGGTTCGGCTCGATCAGGGTGACCTGCAATTTAGCATCGGCGCGCTTGAGCGCGCGGGCACAAGCCGCGCCGCCAAAGCCGCCGCCGACCACGACGACGCGGCCCGCCGATTGCGCGTGCAGGATCGAAGGTGCGGCGAGCGATGTGGCCGCGATGGCGATGCCGAGGACGGCATTCCGCCGCGTCACCGGCGCATTCATGAGACCTGTCCGGAAAATGCTGCGGCGGCCGATACGGCCGCCGCGATTTGTCGTTTGAGCATGATCTTTTCGGATAACCGCTCCACACTTTTCCGGATCATGCTTTACGCGAAGGTGATGTTCTGGTCGCGCAGCGGCACCTGGCGGATGCGCTTGCCGGTCGCGGCGAAGTACGCATTCAGCACGGCCGGCGCCGCGACGCCGATGGTTGGCTCGCCGACGCCGCCCCAGAACCCGCCGCTCGGCACCATCACGGTCTCCACCTTCGGCATCTCGTTGATGCGCATCGAGTTGTAGGTGTCGAAGTTGGTCTGCTCGATCTTGCCGTCCTTGACGGTGCAGCCGCCGTAGAACAGCGCGGAGAGACCATAGACGAAGGAGCCGGCGACCTGCCGCTCCACCTGTGCCGGATTGACGACATAGCCGGGATCGGTGGAGGCGACGATGCGATGCACCTTGATCTTGCTGCCGTCGGTCACCGAGATCTCGGCGGCGCCGGCGACATAGCTGCCATAGCCCATCACCTGGGCGATGCCGCGATAGACGCCTTGCGGCGCCGGCGTGTTCCAGCCGATCTTCTCGGCCACCGCATTGAGCACCGCGAGGTGCTTGGGGTGATTGCCCATCAGCTTGCGGCGGAATTCGAGGGGGTCCTGGCCTGCGGCATGGGCGAGCTCGTCCATGAAGCATTCCATGTAGATCGCGTTGTGATTGACGTTCACACCGCGCCAGAAGCCGGGCGGGACGTGCGGGTTGCGCATCGCATGCTCGACCAGAAGGTTCGGCACCGAATAGCCGAATGCGGCTTCGCCGGATTGGGCGACGCCCTGGAATGCCGCGGGATCCATCCCGTTCTGCAACGCTTCGGGGCGCAGCGAGAACAGGATCGATTGCCCGGAGAGGCGGTAGTGCAGCGCGATCAGGTTGTTGTTGGCATCGAACGCGCCGGTCATCTTGCACTGGGTGATGGGGTGGTACCGACCGTGCGCCATGTCCTCTTCGCGCGACCAGAGCAGCTTGATCGGCGTGCCCGGCATCTGCTTGGCGATCATGACGGCCTGGCGGACATAGTCGGTCTGGCCACGCCGGCCGAAGCCGCCGCCGAGCATCACCTTGTGCACGTCGCACTTCTCGGCGGGCAGGCCGGACGCCTCCAGCACTGCCGCGAAGGCGGCCTCGCCGTTCTGCGTCCCGCACCAGACCTCGCATTTGTCGGCCGTGTAGAGCGCGGTGGCGTTCATCGGCTCCATCGTGGCGTGGTTCTGGTAGGGATAGGAGTAGACGGCCTCGACCTTCTTGGCGGCACCGGCAATCGCGGCCTTCGCGTCGCCGTTCTTGTTGCCGACATAGGCCGGCTGCGAATTGTCGAGACCCTCGGCCAGCCACTTCGCGATCGACTCGCTGGAGACTTTCGCGTTGTCGCCCTCGTCCCAGACGATCGGCAGCGCCTCCAGCGCGGTCTTGGCGTGCCACCAGGTGTCGGCGACGACGGCGACGGCGGTGTCGCCGACCTTGACGACCTTCTTGACGCCTTTCATGTCGGCGATCTTGGCTTCGTCAAAGCTCTTCAGCTTGCCGCCGAACACCGGGCAGTCCTTGATCGCGGCGTTCAGCATGCCCGGCAGCTTGACGTCGATACCGTACACCATCGCGCCGGTGGTCTTGTCGGCGGTGTCGAGCCGATTCACGCCCTTGCCGATCAGCTTCCAGTCCTTCGGATCCTTCAGCTTGACGTCTGCCGGCGGCGTCAGTTTCGCCGCAGCCTCGGCGACCTTGCCGTAGGTCGTGGTCCGGCCTGACGGCGTATGGGTAATGACGCTGTTCTCGGCCCTGCATTCGGAGGCCGGCACTTTCCAAGCGTCGGCTGCGGCCTGGATCAGCATCACGCGCGCGGTGGCACCGCCCTTGCGGACATAGTCCTGCGAGGAGCGGATGCCGCGGCTGCCGCCGGTGGAGAAATCACCCCAGACGCGCTTGCGGGCGACGCTCTGGCCGGGGGTCGGATATTCGGTCGTGACCTTGGTCCAGTCGCATTCGAGCTCCTCGGCAACCAGCTGGGCGAGGCCGGTCAGCGAGCCCTGGCCCATCTCCGAGCGGGCGATGCGGATCACCACGGTGTCGTCGGGCCTGACCACGACCCAGGCGCCGATCTCGGGCGAGCCGTCGGCGGCGCGGACCACGGAGGGGCCGCCGAGGGGGAGGTCGAGGCCGATGGCGAGGCCGGCACCGACCGCAGCCGTGCCGATGACGAAGGCGCGGCGGTTGAGCCGCGGCGAGATATGCTTGTTCATGTGGGGATTTCCTTACGCGCTCGCGATCGTGTGGATCGCCTCGCGCACCTGCTGGAAGGTGCCGCAGCGGCAGATATTGGTGATGGCCTCGTCGATATCGGCGTCGGTCGGCTTCGGTTTCTCGTTCAAGAGTGCGGCCACCGCCATGATCATGCCGCTTTGGCAATAGCCGCATTGCGGCACGTCCTGGGCGATCCAGGCCTCCTGCACCTTGTGCAGCGTATCGCCCGAGGCAAGCCCCTCGATGGTGGTGATCTGCTTGCCCTCGGCCTCGCTCACCGAGATGCCGCAGGAGCGCATCGCGACGCCGTCGAGGTGAACCGTGCAGGCGCCGCATTGTGCAATGCCGCAACCGTATTTGGTGCCGGTCAGGCCGGCATTCTCTCGGATCGCCCAGAGCAGCGGCGTATCCGGCTCGACATCGAGCGTGAAGGTTTTTCCGTTGATTGTTAGGTTTGCCATCGCAAGTCCCCTGATTGGCCCAATCCACCGATTGAACTCAGGGGCGCAATGTGTCGGGCAAACTGGAACGGTTCAAATCAACAGTCCGAGGGGTGGCGGGGACGCATGGCCGTGCCGCTCTGGGGTATGGACCGAGACGCGCTTTTGCCTCATCCCTTCACAATCGATTCAGGTTGACGCCTTTTTCCGAGGGCGTCAATCCGCTGCCTGAGGCGACGTCCGGCCGTGAACGCCGGTTCCTGAGCCCGCGTGGCTTGCGCAGCGGCGACAGTTTGTCCTTATTGCCGGGGTGCAAGTCGCGGGCGCTTTGGTACACTGCGCCGCCGCAAAAGGAGTTCCATGAACGTGCCGAGTCCCTGCAATGTACTGATGCTCTACCCGCTGTTCTCGGCAGAGTCCTTTTGGACCTTCGGCGAATCCTGCAAAGTGTTGGGCGTCAAGCGCCCGGCCGCCCCTTTGGGCCTGATCACCGTTGCCGCGATGTTGCCCGAGAGCTGGACCGTCCGGCTGATCGATTGCAACACGGCGCCCTTCGGGGAGGAGGATCTCGCCTGGGCCGACGTCGTGTTTACCGGCGGAATGTTGCCCCAGCAGGCCGACACGTTGCGTCTGATCGAGCTCTGCCGCGCCGCCGGCAAGCCGGTCGTGGTCGGCGGTCCCGACCCCACCTCGAGCCCCCACATCTATGAGCGAGCCGACTTCCGGGTGCTCGGCGAGGCCGAGAGCGTCATCGACGAATTCATCGCGGCCTGGGAGAGTGGCGCGCGATCCGGCGTCTTCACCGCACCGAAGTTCCAGGCCGACGTCACCAAGACGCCGGTGCCGCGTTTCGACCTGCTCAAGTTCGAGGACTATCTCTATCTCGGTGTGCAATATTCGCGCGGCTGTCCCTTCACCTGCGAATTCTGCGACATCATCGAGCTCTATGGGCGCGTGCCGCGGACCAAGACGATCGAGCAGATGTTCGTCGAGCTCGAGACGCTCTACAAGATGGGCTATCGCGGCCATCTCGACTTCGTCGACGACAATTTCATCGGCAACAAGAAGTCGCTGCGGCAATTCCTGCCGAAGCTCGCCGAATGGCAGCGCACGCACGGCTATCCGTTCGAATTCTCCACGGAAGCCTCGGTCAATCTCGCCGACGATCCGGAGCTCTTGGAGCTGATGGGTGCGGCCAATTTCTTCGGCATCTTCGTCGGCATCGAAAGTCCGGACCCGGCGACGCTGGTCGCGATGCGCAAGAAGCAGAACACGCGGCGCAACATCGCCGAGAGCATCCACAAGATCTATGCCGCCGGCATGCTCGTCACCGCTGGCTTCATCGTCGGCTTCGACAACGAGAAGGTCTCGATGGCGGACTCGATGATCGACTTCATCGAGGAGGCGGCGATCCCCGTCGCCATGGTCGGCCTGCTTTATGCCTTGCCGAACACGCAGCTCACGCGGCGCCTGGAGCGCGAAGGCCGGCTGCATTCCGGGCACGATGTCGCGCCGACCATCGGCGCCGACCAGTGCATGGCGGGCATCAACTTCGATCCGGTCCGCCCGTTGCGCGACATCCTGACGGACTACAAGCGGGTGCTGGAGCACATCTACAGCCCGGCCGCCTATGCGGGACGCGTCGACCGCCTGATGACGCTGCTCGACCGGTCGAGGCAGCGCTCCGAGCTTGCCGAAGGCGATATTCGCTCCAAGCTTGGGGCCATGGAGACGGTGCACAAGGTGGTGTCCGCGCTTCCTGAGGCGCGGGGGCCGCTCTGGCAGACCTTCATGAACTGCGCCAAGCGCGACACGTCATCGGCGCGCATTGCCGTGCAGATGATCGCCGCCTATGCACATCTCGGGCCGTACTCGCGCAAGGTCATCGCGGCGATCGACCAGCGCCTGGCCGAGCTGGACAACGAGACCGTCGCTCCGGTGGCTGTCGGCGTGACGGCGGCCTGACGGCTTACTTCACCGCGAGCCGCAAGAAGCTCATCACGCTGCCGAGCGCGGCAAAGCCCGCGCCGAGCGCCAGCGCCAGTGTGGCGCCGTCGTGGCCGGCGAGTGCGAAGCAGGCGGCGGCGAGCGCCGCGCCGGTCGTCTGCCCGGTCAGGCGCGCGGTGGCGACGATGCCGGAGGCGCTGCCGCTGCGGTGCGGCGGCGCGCTTGCCATCACCGCCTTCATGTTCGGCGCCTGGAAGAAGCCGAACCCCATGCCGCAGATCACCATCCGCCAAATGATGTCGGCAATTGCTGGATTGGGCGGCAGCGTCGCCAGCAGCGCCATGCCGAGGCCGAGCAGCACAAGCCCGATGCCGCCGAGCAGGCCGACGGCGTGGCGGTCCGAAAGGCGGCCTGCGATCGGGGCCATGATGCCGACCACCAGCGGCCACGGCGTCATGAAGAAGCCGGTCTCGACCTGCGAGCGGCCGAGTACATCCTCGAAATAGAACGGCAGCGAGACGAAGGCGAGGCCTTGCACGGCGAAGGAGCACACGGCCGTTGCCGCCGACAGCGCGAACATCGGCCTGGCGAACAGGTCGATCGGCAGCATCGGCGCGGGATGATCGGCGTGGCGGCGGGTCAGGATCACGCCAAGCGCGAGGGCGGTGACCAGCTCGATGCCGACCACGACGGGCGACAGATTATGCGCGGCGCTGCCCATGCCGGTGATAAACAGGCCGAGGCAGACGGTGGCCAGGATCGCGCCGAGCAAGTCGAAGCCGTGATCGGCGCGCGGGGTCTTCGGCAGCATCGCAAAGCCGATGCCGATGGCGAGGAAGCCGAACGGGATGTTGACGGCGAACAGCCACGGCCACGGTCCGAGCGCGAGGATGGCGGAGGCGATCGAGGGCCCGAAGGTGAAGGCGGTCGCGACCACGAGCGCGTTGTGACCGAAGCCACGGCCGAGCATGCGGCCGGGATAGACGAAGCGCACCAAGGCCGTGTTGACGCTCATGATGCCGCTCGCTCCCAACCCTTGCAGCGTGCGCGCCACCAGGAGACTGTCCAGCGACCATGCCACCGCGCAGAACAGCGCGGCGATGGTGAACAGGATCAGGCCGCCGAGATAGATGCGCTGGTGCCCGACGATCTCGCCGAGCGCCCCGAGCGGCAAGAGCGTCGCCACCAGCGCGATCTGGTAGACGTTGACGACCCAGACTGACTGCTCCGGCGTGACGTGCAGGTCGGCGGCGATGGCGGGCAGGGCGATGTTAGCGATCGCCGTGTCGAGCGAGGCCATCGCGAGCGCAGTGAAGATCGCCGCGACCGCCCAGCGCCGCTGCGCGGCCGGCAGGCCGTCCGCGATGGGCTGGTCGGACTCGCGCGCGGCGGCAGGTAACGTGATCGTCATTTTCGTTGGCGCGCTGCTCCGGCGGCGGGACGTTTGGCATGTACTACGGAGACGCCGGCTTCCACAGACGCAAGCTTGCATGCTGTGTATGCGCGAAGGTCACGCGATGCGGCTGCGCTGCGAGCGCAGGGCGAGGCCAAAAGAACAAAGTCGCAAAACAACCCCATGCACAGTAGGAGGCCCTTTGATCGACAAGGCATTTTTCCGCCGTGTCGCGGCGGCTTTCGCGGGGCGCGATCACGTTGACCCGTCGGGCAAAACACTGGCAGAATGCCAACGTGCCAGCGATCGGGCCGGGAGCAGGCCGCATGCGCGTCTTGCGCGCGCCGTCTCCAGTTTGCGACGAATAGTTGGCGGGAGACTCGAAGTTCACGTGCTTCTTCGCGTGGCGCCGACAGGCCACCGACCGCGCGAGATCATGCCAGTCCCAGGCCGCCATCGACGGCGATCACCTGACCGGTGACCCACGCCGAGGCGGGACCGGCGAGTTGGACGACCCATTCAGCGACATCCTCGGGCACGCCGCGGCGGCCGAGCGGTATGCTGGCGCGCTCCTGTTCCTCGACCGCTGCGGCCTGCTCCGCCGACAATCCCATCATGCCCGTCAGCGCGCTCGTCTCCGTTGGGCCCGGTGCAACGGCGTTCACCCTGATTCCGATCGGAGCCAGCTCCAGGGCCCAGCACCGCGTCAAATGCTCCACGGCGGCTTTGCTGGCTGCGTAATGGGACAGTGCTGCAGCCGCTTTGTGTCCGAAGGTGCTGGAGATGTTGACGATCGCGCCGCGCCTGGCCTTGAGATGGGGAAGCGCTGCCGACGCGAGCAGACTTGGGCCGAGCACGTTGACGGCGAAGATGTCTGTGATGCGATCGGCGGTCACATCGGCGAGCGGCAGGATTGCGCCGGCGCCGGCATTGTTGACCAGCGCATCGAGACGGCCCCATTTGTCGAGCGCCTTCGCAATGGTACGCTTGGCGTCCTCGGCGGACGCCGCGTCCGCCGTCATTCCCGCGATGTTCTCGTGTTGCAGCATGGTCTCGTTGATCAGGCTCGCCCGTCGGCCGGTGATGAGCACCTGATAGCCCTGTTTCGCGAAGCGGAGCGCCGCTGCGCGGCCGATGCCTGAAGTGCCGCCGGTGACGACAACGACCTTTTGATCTTGCATGTTCTTGTCTCTCGTGCGGTCCGCCGCACCAATTGGTCGGAGTTTACAGGTCGCGGCGGCCGATTCCCTAGTGTACCGGCCGCCGTGAGGGGTGTGATCCGGAGGGAGCGCTCGATCATCCCGGGGGCGCGCTCCAGTTGAGCCTGTTCTTGCCCGTCAGTAGTCCCAGAACACCGGGACCCAGCGGAAGGCATTGCCGGCGGCCGCGACATGGCCGACCGATGGGAACGGCATGTGCGTGGCCACCAGCAGCTCGCCGCTCTCCGCGAGCTCCCGCAACAGCTGGATACGAACGCGCGCCGCCTCCTCAGGGTCGTGCTCGAAGCCGTTGTGCCATTCGGGTTGGTCGAACCCGACCGCAAACACGGCATCGCCGGCAAAGGTCAGCGCTTCGCCGCCGGACGCCACGCGGACCACGCTATGTCCGGGCGTGTGACCGCCGGTGCGGCGGACGACGACACCGGGCGCAACCTCGTGCTGCTCCTCGAACCGCCGGATCTGGCTGCCGTACATCTTCACGAACTGCTTGGCGGCGGCCCGAAGCGCATCGGGGAATCCCTGCGGCATGTTGGTATGGGTGAAATCGGGCGACTCCCAGAACTTGACCTCGGCGGCGGCCACGTGGATCCGCAGGTCCTGGCGTAGCCGCTCCTTCACGCCGTCGACCAGCAAGCCGCCGACGTGATCCATGTGCATGTGGGTCAACACGAGATCGGTCACGGAGGAGAGGTCGATTCCGGCGGCCTCCAGGCGCTTGATCAACTGTCCGGCGCGCGGCAGATGCAGGTCGGGATCGGACCCAAGTCCGGCGTCGATGAGAATGGTCTTGTCGCCACTTCGCACCATCACCGCATTCAGTGCCCAGTCGAACGCATCCTGAGGCAGGAACATCTGCTTCAACCAGTTGGCTCGTACGGCCGGGTCAGCGTTGTGCGCCAGCATGGTGGTCGGAAGCGGCAGCACCCCGTCGCTGACCACCAGCACGTCGATGTCGCCGATACGCACCGCGTAGCGCGACGGCACGAGCTCTTCGGGTTTCGTGGCAATGGAAGCGTTGTGCAGATTCATCCTGGTCTCCTTTTCAAGATCGGGGGTTCGTTGCTAGAGCGCGGTGACGCGCTCGGGATCGGCGGAGGCGAGCGCTGCGGCACGCTCGGCCTTGGGCGGATAGATCCAGACCGTGTTGATCTCCTGCTTGGTCTTCTTGGCGACGTCGCCGACCATCTCGACCGTGCGCTCCCAGCCGCGGGTGAACAACGCGCCGGCTTCGCCGAGGTCGAGGCAGGTGACGTAGGCTTTCTGGTGATAGGGTCTGGTCGGAACGCCCAGCAGCTCGGCGGTGGCATTGTTGCCGGCGAAGGCGCCCATCCGGGTCGCGTGCTGACACGACATCAGCGCGTAATTGCCGACATCGTCACACGCGGCCCGTGCGGCATCGCCGGCGGCGAAGACGCCGCTCACCGATGGGACCCGTAGTTCGCGGTCGACGAGCAGCCGGCCAAACCGGTCGCGCTCGGCAGGGATCTGCGCCGTCAACGGCGCCGCGCGCATACCGGCGGCCCAGATCACCGTCTCGCATTCGATCTGCTCGCCGTTGGAGAGCGTGACGCCGGACTTGTCGAGCGAAGCCACGCCGACACCGAGCCTGGTCTCGATGCCGAGCTTGCTCAGCGCCTCCTCGATGATGGGGCGGGGGCCTGCGCCCATGTCCGGGGCGATCGCCTCGTTGCGGTCGACGACGACCACGCGCAACTGGGCGTTCTTGCCGAGAATCTTGCGCAGGCGCGACGGCAGCTCTGTCGCCGCCTCGATGCCGGTGAATCCGCCGCCCGCGACGACGACGGTGTTGCGTGCCTTCGAGGCCGGGCGGCTCAAAAGCCCATGGAGGTGACGATCGAGCGCGATGGCGTCATCGAGCTGGTCGACGCTGAAGCCGTGCTCGGCAAGGCCGGGAATGTTCGGCCGAAACAGTCGGCTGCCGGTGGCGACCACCAGCCGGTCGTAGGACAGCGTCTTCCGCGTGCCTTGCGTGCCAGCGACCTCGACGACCTTGGACTTGGTATCGATCGCCTCGGCATGGCCCCTGACATAGACGACGTCGATCGCGTTGAGAACGTCCTGCAGCGGTGCTGTCAGGGTCTCGGGATTCGGTTCGTAGAGTCGCGGGCGAACCACGAGCGTCGGTTCGGGCGCGACGAGCGCGATCTCGAGCTTATCGGGTGAAACGCCCTGTATGTCGCGCAGGCGGGCGGCTGAAAGGGCGGCATACATGCCGGCAAAGCCGGCACCAATGATGACGATGCGCATGTCGACTGGTCCTTGGTTGATGCGATTGCGATGAGGCGAGGCTAGGCCGTTACGAACCTGAGCAAGTCGGCATTGACGAGGTCGGGATGCGTCGTGCAGAGGCCATGCGGCAGCAGGTCATAGATCTTCAGTGTGCTGTGCTTCAGGAGTCGGGCCGACAGCGGTGCCGAGTCGGCAACGGGGACGATCTGGTCGTCGCCGCCGTGCAGCACGAGCGTCGGCACCGCAATGCTCTTCAGGTCTTCGCTGAAGTCGGTTTCGGAGAAGGCCTTGATGCCGTCGTGATGGGCCTTGCTGCTGCCCGTCATGGCTTGACGCCACCAGTTCCAGATCACGGCCTGGGAAGGCTCGGCGCCCGGACGATTGTAGCCGTAGAAGGGACCGCTCGCGAATTCGAAGTAGAACTGCGACCTGTTGGTGGCGAGCCGCCGGCGCAAGCCGTCGAACGCGTCAAGCGGCAATCCGCCGGGATTGGACTCGGTCTTCAGCATCAGGGGCGGCACGGCGCCGATGAGCACGAGCTTGGCGACGCGCTCCCGGCCATGGCGCGCCACGTATCGCGTCGCCTCGCCGCCACCGGTGGAGTGGCCGACGTGAATGGCGTTGCGAAGATCGAGGTGCTGGGCGAGGGCGGCGACGTCGGCGGCATAATGATCCATGTCGTGGCCGTCGCTGACCTGGCCAGAGCGGCCATGGCCGCGGCGATCATGCGCGATCACGCGAAAACCCTTGCCGAGGAAGAACAGCATCTGGGCGTCCCAGTCGTCGGCGCTGAGCGGCCAGCCATGATGGAAGACGATCGGCTGCGCGGACTTCGGTCCCCAATCCTTGTAGAAGATCTGGACACCGTCGCTGGTGGTGACGAAGGCTGCACCGTCGTTCTTGCCGATCGAGAGCGCGGTGCTCTTGGCATCGCGGCCCACCGCCGAGGTCGAGCGGACGGTCAACGACGCCGTGTACAGAAGCGTCGTTGCCAGGATGTTTCGGCGCGAGGTGCTCGCGAGCCGGCTGACGGATGTTATCAAGGGCATTTGCTGCTCCATTGCAGGTTGGGGGCACGATGGATGTCTACCGAACCGGATTTGCTCGTGCCCCAGCGCGATTGCCGCGATTGCAGCGCGATTGCTGCTATCGCGCGCGGCGCCGCCAATCGCTCGGCGATTCCCCGGTCAGCTTTCGAAACGCGGCGGCAAAGGCGGTCTGCGAGGAGTAGCCGAGCGTGACGGCGATCGAGACGACGGAGGCGTCGGTGTCACGCAGCATGTTCATGGCTTGCTCGAGCCGGTGCTGCCGCAGCCAGGCATGCGGAGAAAGCCCGGTACTGTCTTTGAAGGCGCGGCAGAAGTGAAAGCGCGACAAGCCGGCCTCGGCGGCAAGCGCCGCAAGCGAGACGTCGGCATCACTGTCGGAGCGCAACCGCTCGATCGCCCGAAGCAATGTTTTCGGCGCCAACCCGCCCCTCGCCGGCGCGATCGTGCTTGGCGAGCCGGTGTGCGCAGCCAGCAGACGCGTCGCCAGTAAATCCATGAGTTGCTGCCGGAACAACGTATCCAGCGCCTCGTTTCCGTCCAGCACGTCCGCCGCGCTCAGGAGCAGGCGGGACGTGACGGGATCGGGATGCGCGGTTCGCTCCAGGAGCTCGGACGGTGCCCCGACTTCGGCTTCGTCCGCCACGCGCTTCAGCGTTGTCTGCGGAAGGTAGAGTTGAACGACGTCGACGGGTTTTGGAATGTCCCACCGGGAGCTCGACCCTTCTGGAATAATGATCACGACTCCCGGACGAAACGTCCCGATTGCGACGGATTGCCCGGATCGCCGCTCCATGCGTTGCACCGCGCCGTTGTAAGCCATGATGACATGATGGCTCATGGGCGCGACGACGTCGTGCAACGGATCGTGCTTCCAGTGAGCAATGCCGGCGCCGGAGGAATCCAACGCCATGCGGAAAGGCACCGTGCCGAGCACGCGGGCCATCTCCACATCGGCAGCGGGTCGATCGCCTGCCTGGTCGCGCCGCACTCCAGACGCGGCGGTTTCGTTCTGAGATTCGCGCAAGACGACTTTGCTCATGGCTTCGCTCGTGTGGCGGCGCGTCGCTGATGCGCGACAAATTGATCATGGTTTCAGCGGCCGCAGAGCGGGGGCCGAACGGCCGGACTGGTGGTCTTTGCTCAAGGGGTGGATCGGGTCCGAAGGCGATCCGTCGAGGTCCCGATTCCGTTGATTTACGGGTTCTAGGCAGCGCCACGACCTGTGTCTTTCCTGATACTGCCGCGCATTGCCTGATCCTGCTGCGCGCACGACAGACGCGCGTCACTCGCGTGCGTTTGTGAAAAGTCGTGATGTCGACATCGCGGTTCGCTGGCCCCTCACGCCGTCAGAGCACAAACCGATCATTTTGAAATGTTTGATAAAATCGGATGGGACTCGATCGGGGGCGGGTGCGACTTCGTCGGTCGTGGACAGCGGTGGGTGCTTACCGCTATAGGATCCTGGAAATGGCAGGTTGCTGTGGCCTGCTCCATGACGGCACAGACGAGACATCCGATGGGCAGGACAGGCGCGTACGGTGAACGGCTTGGAGCATTCCTCCGCCTCGATGAAGTGCCGCCCACGCTGATGACGCGGTCGCTGCGCAGCGCCGAGATCGCAGTCACGGAAACGCGAAGCGACCATCCCGTGCTGGGTCTGTCCGGGTCGTTTGCTGCGGAAGATGCCTATCTCGTCAGCCTGAAATTGCGCGACTATCCGGAGTGCGAGATCTGGGAGCAGGGTCGTCGCCTCACGAAGGCAGACGTCCATGCCGGGACGACTTATCTATACGATCTTAAGGCTGACCCCCGCTACGTGATCGACAAACCGTTTCACTCTCTGCACTTCTACGTGCCGCGTTCGGCGCTCGATGGTCTCGCCGATCAGTCGGGAGCGCGGCGCATCGATGCGCTCGACTGCGGCCCCGTCGGGCACGATGATGCCATCGTCCGTCATATCGGCGCTTCCTTGCGCGAGGGACTGCGCCGACCGGACGAGGCCAACCAACTGTTCGTCGATCACATGATGCTGGCGCTCGCAGCTCATGTCGCCGAGACCTATGGAGGCTTTCGGCACAACGCCGAGACCGGCCGCGGTGCCCTTGCGCCATGGCAGCTCGCGCGCGCATGCGACAAACTCGAAGCGGATCTCGGGGGCAAGATGCCGTTGCAGGCGATCGCTGCGGAGCTCGGCCTCTCCGTCAGCCATTTCTCTCGTGCGTTTCGCGCTGCGACCGGTCTGCCGCCTTATCGCTGGCTTCTGCATCATCGCGTGAGAACCGCCAAGCGTCTGATGCGTGAGCACGGTCCATCACTGTCCGAGGTTGCTATTTCGGCCGGCTTTGCCAACCAGAGCCACTTCACGCGAGTGTTCTCCGCGATCGTCGGCGTCAGCCCGGGTGCATGGCGGCGCGATGCGATGGGAACAGCAAGCCGCGAAGGTTAGGCCTGCTTCGTCGAACCCACCTTACGGCACACACGTGATGAGCTCGTAGACGACGACCCCAGCGCCGAGACAGCGCCGCCAAGGATTGGCGCCGCGGATGCTACGGGCTGATGCCGCCGCAACCCGCCATCCACCGCAGGGCTGTCGCAATTGAGAGCCTTTCCCTGCGCATCACATGAATTCCTAGAACTGATACCGCCGCAAGCCCCCATCCACCGGGATCACCGTGCCCGTGATGTAGCGCGCCACCGGCGAGGCCAGGAACACCGCGAGTGCGGCCAGATCTTCCGGCTCGCCCCAATAGCCGACGGGGATCTCCTCCTCGGCAAAGCGCTCGCGATAATCCGGCGGGTAGTTGCGGCGGATCTGCTCGCTCATGATGCGGCCAGGCGGGATGCAATTGATGGTGATGCCGTGCTTGCCGATCTCGCGCGACAGGCCCTTGGCCCAGGCGTGCACGGCGGCCTTGGCGGCGAAGGCGGCATTGAGGCCCTCCGGCTCGGACTTGCCGGTGATGTTGACGATGCGGCCCCATTTGCGCTCGATCATCTGCGGCAGCAGTGCATGCGCGATGCGGCGGTAGCTGGTGAAGTTGAGCGCGATCGCCTCGTCCCATTTGCTGTCGGGTGCATCGACCGGCAGGGGACGGCTGCCGCCGGCATTGTTGACGAGGATGTCGACATGGCCGAGCTCCTTCAGGGCGAAGGCCGCGATGTTCTCGGCGGCGTCCTTGGCCATCACATCCTGCACGAATGGCGTGATCGATCCGCCGCCGACCTCCTTCACCAGCTCGGCTAGCAGATCGGCGCGGCGCGCCACGCCGACGACGCGCACACCTTCGGCGGCGAGGCCCTTGGCGATGGCGCGGCCGATGCCGATGCTCGCGCCGGTGACGACAGCGGTTTTCGATTTGAGCCCGAGGTCCATGGTCGCACGCTTTCTTGGTCGTTGCTGCTTTTTGCTGCTCGTTGCCTGCCCTGTCCCGCGGGCCCTGCGAATTGCCCGACCGGGACGAGCAGTGGTAACCAAGAGACTTGCCGAAGGACAAGAGCCTTGGCGAAGGCAATATGAAAAACAAAAGGCGTCGAAGATGGTCTGGGATCCGCAGCAATATCTGAAGTTCTCCGGCCATCGGCTCCGGCCCGCCGTCGACCTGTTGATGCGGATTCCGGATTTTGCCCCGCGCGCGATCGCCGATCTCGGCGCCGGCGCCGGCAACGTCACCAAATTGATCAGGGAGCGCTGGCCGGAGGCACGCGTGATCGGGGTCGAGGGCTCGGCGGAGATGGTCGCGGCAGGACGCAAGGCCGCGCCTGACGTGGAATGGTCACATGAGGATCTCGGCCATTGGAGTCCCGCCGGGCAGTACGACTTGATCTATTCCAATGCCGCACTGCACTGGCTGCCCAATCATGCGGCACTGTTTCCGTCGCTGATGGAGAAGGTGACGCCTGGGGGCATGCTCGCGGTGCAGATGCCGCGGAATTTCCTCGCGCCGTCGCATGTGCTGATCGGCGAGACCGCGCTCGACGGCCCATGGCGGTCCAAGGTGGAGCATCTCGTCACCGCGCCGCCGGTGGAAGGGCCGGCCTTCTATCACGATCTGCTCGCGCCGATATCGGCCAACATCGACATCTGGGAGACCGAATATCTGCAGGTGCTCGAAGGCGACAATCCCGTGAAGGAATGGACCAAGGGCACCTGGCTGACGCGCTATCTCGACGTGCTCCAAGGCGAGGAGAAGGCCGCGTTCGAAGCCGCCTACGGGATGCGCGTCGCAAGGGCCTATCCGAAGAATGCGGCGGGGCAGACGCTGTTCCCGTTCCGGCGCCTCTTCATGGTCGCGCAACGCAAGGGCTGATGGCACTGCCGCAATGCGGCATAATCGCTCGTTCGCTTGGACGCGCTGGCGCCGGCTTGCGCATCCGGCGGTCGTCACGTTAGCTTGGCTGCGGCAAAATTGGGCTTAGGTCTAGTTGTTCGGGTGGCGGATTGCTGCCACTACTGGCCTGAAAAACAAGAAGAACCCGGTTAGAGGTTGTTGGGAGGTACGTTCATGCGCAAGCTGCTTGCCGCGGTCGCCGCCGCGGCTGTTCTCTTGGCTCCTCTCTTGGCTCCAGCCATCGCCCAAGCCCAGAGCCCTATCGTCATCAAGTTCAGCCACGTCGTCGCCAACGACACGCCGAAGGGCAAGGGCGCGCTGAAGTTCAAGGAGCTCGCCGAAAAATACACCGATGGCAAGGTCAAGGTCGAAGTCTATCCGAACTCCACGCTCTACAAGGACAAGGAGGAGATCGAGGCGCTCCAGCTCGGCTCGGTGCATATGCTTGCGCCCTCGACCGCGAAGTTCGCGCCGCTCGGCATCAAGGAATTCGAGGCGCTGGACCTGCCCTGGCTGTTCAAGGACGAGGTGACCTATGCCAACGCGATGAAGGGCACGGTCGGCAAGTGGCTGTTCCAGAAGCTGGAGGCCAAGGGCATCACCGGCCTCGCTTATTGGGACAACGGCTTCCACATGGTCTCCGCCAATCGGCCGCTGATGAAGCCGACGGATTTCCAGGGCCTCAAGTTCCGCATCTCCGGATCGAAGATCGCCGATCAGTATTTCCGCATCATGGGCTCGATCCCGCAGATCATGGCGTTCTCGGAAGTGTATCAGGCCTTGCAAACCGGTGTGGTCGACGGCTGCGAGAACACCGCGTCCAACTACCTCACTCAGAAGTTCTACGAGGTGCAGAAGGACATCACCGTGTCCTATCACGCGCATCTGCAATATGCCGTCATCGTCAACTCGAAATTCTGGTCCGGCCTGCCGCCCGATATCCGCGCCCAGCTCGACAAGGCGATGGCGGAGGCGACCGACTACACCAACTCGATCGCGCGCCAGGAGAACGAGGAGGCGCTGGCCGAGATCAAGAAGACCGGCAAGACCAATCTGCATTATCTCACCGAGGCCGATCGCAAGGCCTGGCAGGAGGCGATGCAGCCGACGTATAAATGGGCCAAGGGGCGGGTCGGGCAGGAGGTGCTCGATCTGCTCGCCAAGGAACTCGACGTCAAGATGAACTGACGGGCTGCGCCCCAATAACAACAATACCAACGGTCGGGGGTGATCGCGCTCCCGGCCGTTGCGCTTGAACGATCCAATCCGGGGGGACAAGTTGCTGCGTGTGCTGAATCGTTTTCTCGATCATCTCGAGGAATGGCTGATCGCGACGATGATCGCGGCTGCGACGTCGCTCATCTTCGTCGCGGTGTTGCACCGTTACGGCGCCGGGCTGTCGATCGACATCGCCAAATGGGCGGAAGCCCGCAACCTGGCCTTCCTCGCCGTGCCCGCGCGCGCGACGTTCGCCTGGCTCGCCGCGCTCGATTTGTCCTGGGCGCAGGAGCTCTGCATCTATATGTTCATCTGGATGGCGAAGTTCGGCGCCGCCTACGGCGTGCGGACCGGCATCCATGTCGGCGTCGACGTGCTGGTCAATATACTGCCCGGCGGCTCGCGCCGCCGCATCATCACCTTCGGCCTTCTCTGCGGTGCGCTGTTCACCGCCATCGTGGGCTATTTCGGAGCCGCCTTCGTCAGCCACATGTGGCAGAGCGGCCAGCAGTCCAACGACCTCGAAGCGCCGATGTGGATGGTGTATCTCACCATCCCGCTCGGCTCCGGCCTGATGTGCTTCCGCTTCCTGCAGGTCGCCTGGTCGTTCTACCGCACCGGCGAGCTGCCGCATCACGATGTGGCCGGCGTCGAGGGTGTCGAGGCGGATCCGGTGCATCCGGCGCCGGTCACGCCCACCCAAGTGGTCCGGGACGAGCGCAGCCCGCTCGGCTGGATCCTGATGCTGCTGCCGGTTTTGATCGTCGCGCTGTGCTTCGCGCATGCGGCCCATGTCATCACCCTGCCGCAGGGCCTGCGCGTCTTCATCGTGTTCGCGCTCCTGCTCTCGCTGATGCTGACGGGCATGCCGATCTCGATCGCGCTGGGTCTCACCGTGCTCAGCTTCATGTTCACGCTGACCGACGTGCGGACCGAATCGGTGGCGCTGAAGCTGTTCACCGGCATCGAGAATTTCGAGATCATGGCGATCCCGTTCTTCATCCTCGCCGGCAACTTCCTGACCCATGGCGGCGTGGCCCGGCGGATGATCACCTTCGCAACCTCGCTGGTCGGCCATTGGTACGGCGGCCTCGCGCTGTCGGGCGTGGTCGCCTGCGCGCTGTTCGCCGCGATCTCCGGCTCCTCGCCGGCGACCGTGGTGGCGATCGGTTCGGTGATCCTGCCCGCGATGGTCGCACAAGGCTTTCCCAAGCGGTTCGGTGCGGGCGTGATCACGACGTCGGGCTCACTCGGCATCCTGATTCCGCCATCGATCCCGATGGTGCTTTACGCCGTCTCGACCAACAGCTCGGTCGGCAAGCTGTTCATTGCCGGCATCGTGCCGGGGCTTGCGCTGGCCTCGCTGCTCGGCGCCACGACGTTCTATCGCGCCTGGCGCAACGACTATCCGCGGATGCCGAAGGCCACCTTCGTCCAGCGTCTCGATGCGTTCCGCAAGTCGATGTGGGGCATCCTCCTGATAGTGATCGTGATCGGCGGCATTTACAGCGGCCTGTTCACGCCGACCGAGGCGGCCGCCGTCAGCGCGGTCTACGCCTTCATCGTCGCGGTGTTCATCTACAAGGACCTGAAGCTACGCGACGTGCCGCGCGTGCTGCTGTCGTCGGCCAATCTTTCGGCGATGCTGCTCTACATCATCACCAATGCCGTGCTGTTCTCGTTCCTGATGACCTACGAGAACGTGCCGCAGGCGCTGGCGCAATGGATGATCGACCAGGGCCTGGGCTGGATCGGCTTCCTGCTGCTCGTCAATTTGCTGCTGCTGCTGGCCGGCAACGTGATGGAGCCGTCCTCGATCATCCTGATCATGGCGCCGATCCTGTTTCCGGTCGCGGTCAAGCTCGGCATCGACCCGATTCATTTCGGCATCCTGATGACGGTCAACATGGAGGTCGGCCTGTGCCATCCGCCCGTCGGGCTCAATCTCTACGTCGCCTCGGGCATCGCCAAGATGGGGATCACCGAGCTCACGGTCGCGGTGTGGCCATGGCTGCTGACGATGCTGGGCTTCCTCGTGGTGGTGACGTATTGGCCCGGCCTGTCGCTGTGGCTGCCGCGGCTACTCGGGATGTAGCGAGGCGATAGGTGTACACTCTCTCCTTGTGGAGAGTTTCAATGTGGAAGCAACCCCACCCAAGTGAGTGTGCCGCTCCGTTCTCGAAGCCCTCTCCCACAAGGGGAGAGGGCACTTTGACTGGCACCGATGTAGAAGGCCCTACTCCGCGCTGCTCACCAGCTTGATCCGCGGTGCCTGCACCTCGGTCAGGCTGCGATAGGCGGCGAGGTAGTCCAGGGCCATGCGCCGCGCGGTGAAGCGCGTCTCGAACTGCTTGCGGATGGCGGTGCGGTCGAGTTGCGGAAGCCGCTTCACCACGCCCGCGGCGCTGATGACGTCCTCGACGATGAAACCGGTGAGGCCCTCGTCGATGATCTCCGGCACCGAGCCGCGGTTGAAGGCGACGACCGGCGTTCCGCATGCCATGGCCTCGATCATGACGAGGCCGAACGGCTCCGGCCAGTCGATCGGCAACAGCAGGCCGAGCGCGCCGCTCAGGAAATCCGATTTCTCGTGATCGCTGATCTCGCCGATGAAATCGATCAACGGATTGTTCTCGATCATCGGCCGGATCAGCTCGTCGTAATAATCCTGGTCGGCACGGTCGACCTTCGCCGCGATCTTGAGCGGAATGCCGCAATGGGTCGCGATCTTGATGGCGCGGTCGACGCCCTTCTCGGGCGCGATGCGGCCGAGCACGGCGAGGTATTCCTGTTTCGCCGGCTTCGGCCTCAGCAGCTTCTCCGGCAGGCCATGGTGGATCGTGGTCACCCAGTTCGCCTGCGGCACCGGCCGCCGCTGCGCATTGGAGATCGAGATGACGGGCATCTTGGAGAAGGTGTTGAAGACCGGCTGATGCTCCGGCAGATCGAGCCGGCCGTGCAGCGTGGTCACGAACGGGGTCGGCTGGCGGTGGAACAGCGACCAGGGATAATAGTCGAGATGGAAGTGGAGGAAGTCGAACTCCTCGTCGTCACATTTCTGCCGCACCCGCTCCAGCAGCACCATGTGCAGCGCATTGGGATCGCGCACGGAACCGTCCAGCCGAAGCGCCCGCGGCCATAATGCATCGAGCTTGGCGGATGTCTGCGAGTCGCCGCTGGCGAAAAGCGTCACGTCATGGCCCAGGGCCACCAGCTCCTCCGTCAACCAATGCACCACCCGCTCGGTGCCGCCATACAGCTTGGGTGGAACAGCCTCCGTCAACGGAGCTACCTGCGCGATGCGCATCTCACCATCTCCTCTGCGATCATGAATGTTGAAACCCCCGCCTGTACGGCACCGGCAAATGCCAGACGAGGGAACGTTCCCGCACCTGCGAAGTTCCTTACCCCGAACGTTACATCTTCGACACGTCGGCGGAACGTCGCGATGCTGCCACTACATCTTCGCAGATCGTCCGCATCCGCATGTCGTGATGGAATTGCCCGGGAACCGAGGCGAAGCGGTCGATGTTCACTCGACCAGTAACGAAACGAAAATCAGCATAACGGGGCGACAGCCATATGGATCAGCTTTCTGGATACGCGCGCAGGCCATTTGCCTTTGTCTTGCGCTATCTCCGGCGTCGTCTCGCGTCGCATTTGGTGATCCTGACCGCGGTCGTGGGGGCCGTTGCCTGCTCCGTAGGCACTCAATATGGTGTCAAAGCCCTGGTCGACGCCTTGTCCGCCGGACCCTCGTATGGCGGTGGCGTATGGCTGGCATTCATTCTGCTCATGTCACTGATTGCCGCCGACAACTTCCTGTGGCGGATCGCGAGTTGGACAGCGAGCTTCACCTTCGTCCGGGTCACGGGCGATATACGGCGCGACATTTTTCGTCATCTGACCGGGCACGCGCCGAGCTACTTCTCGGACCGGATGCCCGGCATGTTGACGAGCCGCATCACCGCGACCTCGAACGCGGTGTTCACCGTCGAGAACATGTTCGTCTGGAATGTGTTGCCGCCCTGCATTGCCACAATTGCGGCAATCATCCTGATTGGAACCGTCAGCCCCTACATGGCGCTCGGCCTGATCGCGATCGCGGGCGGCATGGTGGTTGCCATGTTTCGCCTTGCCGCGGCCGGCAAGCCGCTGCACGACGATTTCGCCGACAAGGCCGCGCTGGTCGACGGCGAGATGATCGACGTCATCAGCAACATGCCGCTGGTGCGCGCCTTCTGCGGCATCAGCCACGAACATGAGCGGTTCGACGCGACGGTGAACCAGGAGCTGACCGCGCGAAGCCGCAGCCTGCGTTATCTGGAAAAGTTGCGGCTGTTGCATGCCGCCATCACCGTGCTCTTGACGATTGCGCTGATGGCCTGGGCGATCTCGCTCTGGCAGAAGGGCGAAGCGACGACCGGCGACGTCGTGCTGGTCTGTACGCTCGGCATCTCCATCCTGAGCGCCACGCGCGATCTCGCGGTGGCGCTGGTTGACGTCACCCAGCACGTCGCGCGTCTGACCGAGGCGATCGCCACGCTGCTGGTGCCGCACGAGCTCCGCGACCACCCCGAGGCCGGGCCCCTGGTCAAGAGCGGCGCCGCCATCGCGTTCAACAACGTCACCTTCGGCTATCCCGGCGGCGACAAGATCTTCGAGCGGTTCAGCCTGCGCCTCCAGCCCGGCCAGCGCGTCGGACTGGTCGGCCAGTCCGGCGGCGGCAAGTCGACGCTGTTCACGCTGCTGCAGCGCTTCTACGACGTCGACGCGGGCAGCATCACCATCGACGGCCAGGACATCTCGAAGGTGACGCAGCTGAGCTTGCGCGAGGCGATTTCCGTCGTGCCGCAGGACATTTCCTTGTTTCATCGCTCCATTCGCGAGAACATCCGCTACGGCAGGCCGAACGCGACCGACGACGAGGTGCTGCGCGCGGCGATCGCGGCGCGCTGCGACTTCGTCGAGAGCCTGCCCGAGGGCCTCGACACCATGGTCGGCGACCGCGGCGTCAAGATGTCGGGCGGCCAGCGCCAGCGCATCGCCATCGCGCGCGCCTTCCTGAAGGATGCGCCGATCCTGCTGCTGGACGAGGCGACCGCCGCGCTGGACAGCGAATCCGAGGAGGCGATCCGCGAAGCGCTGTCGCGCCTGATGCGCGGCCGCACCGTGATCGCGATCGCCCATCGCCTCGCGACGCTGCGCAATTTCGACCGTGTCGTGGTGTTGAGGAATGGTAAGATCATCGAGGACGGCTCGCCCGAGCGTCTGATGCAGGGTCACGGGCCGTATCGTGAGCTGGTCACGCAGGAAATGAGCCGGCTCGCGCAAGCCGCCGCGTAAACCAACAGTCCCGTTCTCTAGTCGGTTGCGTTTCGAAACCAGCGCAGGGGAGCAGCTCATGTCGGCCGAAGCCGTAACCCAATTCGTCTCCGTGACGCGGACCCCGGAACAGGTCGCGGAACAGCCTTTCTACATTCCGATGACCGGGCCGTCGGCCCGGCCGCGGCGTTCGCTCAAGCACGACGACACCTTCATCGTGCTGGACAGCCACGGCGACATCGGCGCGTCGGCCGGCGGGCCGGACGGGCTGTTCCATCATGACACGCGCTATCTCGCGCGGCTCGAGCTCGTGCTCGACGATCTCCAGCCGCTGCTGCTCGGATCGAATCTGCGCGACGACAATTCGGCGTTGACCGTCGATCTCACCAATCCGGATATCTACCGGCAGGGCAACCTCGTCCTGCAGAAGGACCTGTTGCACGTCGTGCGCACGATCTTCCTGTGGCGCGGCACGGCGTACCAGCGCATCGGCGTGCAGAACCATGGCGACCGGCGCACCAGCTTCAACCTGACGCTGCTGTTCGGCAATGACTTCGCCGATCTGTTCGAGGTCCGCGGCGAGCGGCGACCGCGCCGCGGAATCGGAACGAGCCGGCTGCTAGGACCGACCGACGTCCTGTTCGAATATCGCGGTCTCGACGACACCGAGCGGACCACCGGGCTGCATTTCGATCCGCGTCCGACGCGGCTCTCGGTCGATGCCGCAACCTGGGAGCTCAACCTGGAGCCGCACCAGGCCAAATCGCTGTTCGTCGCGGTGTCCTGCAACCGGCCGGTCACGGAAAAGCCGGTGCGGTTCTTCCCGGGTCTGCTGGCGCACCGCCGCGAGATGCGGCTTCAGACCGCTGGCGCCGCCAGCATCGAGACCTCCAACAACATCTTCAACGAGGTGCTGTGCCAGGCCATGGCCGACCTCAACATGCTGATGACCGAGACACCGCAGGGACGCTATCCCTATGCCGGCATCCCCTGGTACTCGACGACGTTCGGGCGCGACGGCCTCATCACCGCGCTGCAGATGCTCTGGGTCGATCCGCGCATTGCCAAAGGCGTCCTGCGCCGGCTCGCGCATTTCCAGGCCGCGGCGGTCGATCCGCTCGCCGACGCCGCGCCCGGCAAGATCCTGCACGAGATGCGCGGCGGCGAGATGGCTGCGCTCGGGGAAGTCCCGTTCGCGCATTATTACGGCAGCGTCGATTCGACCGCGCTGTTCGTGCTGCTCGCAGGCAGCTATTTCGAGCGCACCGGCGACGAGGCCACGCTGATCGAGCTGTGGCCCGCGATCGAGGCGGGGCTGGCCTGGATCGACGGTCCCGGCGATCCCGACCAGGACGGCTTCGTCGAATACCAGCGCGCGACCGAGAAAGGGCTGGCGAACCAGGGCTGGAAGGATTCCTACGACGCGATCTTCCATGCCGACGGCCGGCTTGCCGAGGGCAATATCGCGCTCGCGGAAGTCCAGGGCTACGTCTTTGCCGCCAAGCAGCTCGCTGCGCGTTGCGCGCTGCGGCTCGGCAAGCCGGACCGGGTTCGCAAGCTCGAGGCCGAAGCCAGGGCACTCGCCGAGCGCTTCGAGCAGGCGTTCTGGTGCGAGGAGCTCGGCACCTATGCGCTCGCGCTCGACGGCAAGAAGCGGCCCTGCAAGGTCAGGACCTCGAATGCCGGGCAGGTCCTATTCAGCGGCATGGTCCGCGAGGACCGCGCGCGTCTCGTCGCCGCCGATCTGATGCGGCCGCATTTCTTCTCGGGCTGGGGCATCCGCACCGTCGCGCAAGGCGAGGTGCGCTACAACCCGATGTCTTATCATGACGGATCGATCTGGCCGCACGACAACGCGCTGATCGCGCTGGGGCTGGCGCGCTACGGCCTCAAGCATTCGGTGGCGCACGTCTTCAAGGGTCTATTCGATGCCGCGACCTACATGGACCTGCGCCGGCTGCCCGAATTGTTCTGCGGCTTCCGGCGGGAGAAGCGGCGCGGGCCGACGCTTTACCCGGTCGCCTGCGCGCCGCAGGCCTGGGCCAGCGCGACCCCGTTCACGCTCCTGGAAGCGGCGCTCGGCCTCGAGTTCGACGTCGCGCGCGGCGAGATTCGCCTGCGCAACCCGCATCTGCCGGCGTTCCTCAACGAGGTGATCCTGCGCGATCTGCGCCTCGGCGAATCCAGCGTCGATCTTCGCGTCAGCCGGCACGGCGACGACGTGGCGCTGGAAGTGTTGCGCACGCGCGGCCAGATCCAGGTCTCGATCGTGCTGGCGCGCTAGAGGCGCGAGGAGGAGGTCATGCGTGCGATCGGAAGATTGGTCCTGGGCGTGGCGATCGTCGCAGGCTTGACGGTCGCCGGATCGCGCGCGGCCGAGGAGCCGCCTGCATCCCCGAGCGAAGCAAAGGCACCGGCAAGTGTGCAACCGCCGGCTTCCACCGTGCCCGTCACGCCCAAGGACGCCGCGCCGCCGCCATCGGTGACCATCATCGGCGCGAGCGAGGCCCACGGCGTTCTCGGCCGCGACGTTCGCAGCGCCGCCGGCGAGGACATGGGGCGCATCGTCGACGTCATCGTCGATCGCACCGGCCATGTCCGCGCTGCGGCGATCGATTTCGGCGGCTTCCTCGGCGTCGGCAGCCGCAAGATCGTCGTCGACTGGAACGCGCTGCGCTTCGGCAAGATCGCCAACAAGAAAGACAGCATTACGCTGGAATTGACCAAGGCGCAGGTCGCGGCCGCACCGGAATACAAGGAGGACACGCCGATCGTCGTGCTCGGTGCGTCCGGCAGCCTTCAGCCGCTGCAAGCGATTCAGTGAGGTGCAGGGAGGGCTGACCGCCCGTGCTGTTGTCGAGGAAGCCGAACCATGCGGATCGCGGCGGCGTCGTCGAGCAGGACAACGTCGCGGAGCCGGCGGCTGCGGGCATTCCGGCACCGTCGCGGCAGAGCCTGCGCGGCCTCGACTGGTTCATCTTCTTCCTCGCCGACGTGCAGACTGGATTCGGTCCCTTCATCGCGGTCTATCTGACGACGCAGAAATGGACCCAGGTCGAGATCGGGCTCGTGCTGTCGATCGGCGGCATCGTCGCCCTGATCGGCCAGATGCCGGGCGGCGCGATCATCGATGCCGCGAAATCGGAGCGCCTCGTTGCCGCCCTCGCGATCGCGACCATCGGCGCCTGCGCGCTGGCCTATGCGGCGATGCCGATCTTCCCCGTCGTGGTCACCGCCGCCACGCTGCATGCGATGGCGAGCTGTGTGCTCGGGCCGGCGATCGCGGCGATCAGCCTCGGCCTCGTCGGTCCGCTCGCGATCGGCGAACGGCTCGGCCGCAACGCGCGTTTCGCCTCGCTCGGCAACGGCGTCGCGGCGGCAGTGATGGGCACCGCCGGCTATCTGTTGTCGAGCCGCTCGGTCTTCCTGGTCACCTTCCTGCTCGCGATCCCGACCCTGATCGCGCTGTCGCGCATCCGCGAGAACGAGGTCGACATCAGGCGCTGTCACGGCGAGATGCCGCCTGAAGCCGCCGACCGCGGCGACCCCAATATCTGGCACCTGATCCGGCAACGCCCGCTCATCGTGTTCGCGCTCAGCGTGCTGCTGCTGCAGCTCGCGAATGCCGCGATGATGCCGCTGATGGCGAGCGTGGTGACGGCGCGGTCGAGCCAATGGGCGACCGTGCTCGTCGCCTTTTGCATCGTCGTTCCGCAAGCGATCGTGGCGCTGCTGTCGCCGATGGTCGGGCGAAAGGCGCAAGCCTGGGGCCGGCGGCCGCTGCTGCTGATCGGATTCGGCGCACTGGCGATTCGCGGCCTGTTGTTTGCGACCGTGCGCGATCCCTATCTGCTGGTCGCGGTGCAGGTGTTCGACGGCATCACCGCGGCGGTCTTCGCGGTGATGATTCCGCTGATCGTTGCCGACGTCGCCTTCGGCAGCGGGCATTTCAATCTGGCGCAGGGGATCGTCGGCACCGCGATGGGTATCGGCGCGTCGCTGAGCACGGTGCTTGGCGGCTATGTCAGCGACAAATTCGGCAATGCCACCGCATTCATCGGGCTGTCCGGTGTTGCCGCAGCGGGACTCCTGCTGATCCTCTTTGTGATGCCGGAGACGCGGCGCACGGGTCTGACCGCCACCAAAGAAATGGCCGGCTAAACGGAGTCAGCCGGCCCGAAGTGGTGGGGAGGAAGATTAAGGATCAGGCGTCGA
This sequence comes from Bradyrhizobium glycinis, assembly GCF_016031655.1. Classification (GTDB taxonomy): domain Bacteria; phylum Pseudomonadota; class Alphaproteobacteria; order Rhizobiales; family Xanthobacteraceae; genus Bradyrhizobium; species Bradyrhizobium glycinis. The sequence continues at coordinate 254,736 of NZ_JACCHQ010000002.1, read as the reverse complement.
GATTGTGCAGGCGCTGGCGGTTGCGCAGCACGATCTGGCGGGCACCGGAAAAACCGAGAATGCCCTGAGCGTGAAGCTGCGACAGCGCGCGCGACACGGTCTCCAAAGTAAGGCCGAGATAGTCGCCGATGTCGCGGCGGCACATGGGCAGCGCCATCATGCCGGCGACGGCGAGGCGGCGGTCCATTTCGAGCAGGAAGGTCGCAACGCGCTCCATCGCAGTCTTGCGGCCCAGCAGCAGCATGTGATCCTCGGCATGGCGCAGCTCGCCGGCGGTCATGGCCCAGAGCTTGCGGGCGACCTGCACGTCGGTGCCGGCCGCCTCTTCCAGGCTGACGCGCTTCACGAGGCGCACGGTAGTGTCGATGATGGCTTCAGCGGCGAGGCGGTGAATGGGACCGGATTCGAGGCCGAACACGTCGCCGGGAAGATGGAAGGCGCCGATCTGGCGGCGACCGTCGGAGAGAAGCTTGTAGCTGCGCACCGCGCCGGTGACAACCTGATAGACATATTCGGCCGCCTCGTCCTCGCCGTAGATCTCCTCGTCCTTGCCGTAGGAGAACTCGGTGGCGACCAGGCCGATATGACCGGCGATGGCGCCGAACTGGTCGGTAACGGGATGGGCAGGAGCAATCTTGCCACCGACTTGGGTGTTGATCGCCTGGGTGTTGAGCGTCTGGGTCAGCATCTGCGCCATCTCCGTTGTGATGACGCTTTCCTACGCGGTACCGGGTGCTTCGAAAATTCGCGAGATATCTTAAGGGGGTTGCCTTACGTAGAATCCCGTAGGTCAGGCGGGGGGCCGGTCCTTGATGGCGTGGCGGATGCACTTGACGAGGTTTTCGTCCAGAAGCGGCTTTAGGACCACTTCCTTGATGCCCGCCGTTGCGGCCCGGGCCGAGATGTTCTCGTCGGGATAGCCGGTGATCAGGATCACGGGCGCGTCGCGGTGGGATTTGCGCAGCCGGCCGGTCAGGTCGATGCCGTTGATGTCGGGCATCTTGTAGTCGATGACGTAGCAGTCCGGCCCGGGCGCGGCGCCGAGATTGAGCAAGGCCATGCCGCTCCTGAAGGTCCGCACGGCGAAGCCGTCGGTCTCCAGCAGGAACCGCAGCGATCCGAGGACTGCGGCATCATCGTCGACCACAAAGACGGTGGGTTGTGGGGAGGACGACGGCCGCGCACGATGTGGGCTGACATCAACCATGCTGTCTCGCTAGCATGGCGCCGTGAAGCCGCCTTGACCTGCCTCAATCGTTGAGCATGCCGGCGCGCATCGCGAGGCGAACCAGTTCCGATAGGCTGCTCGCTTGCATCTTTGTCATGACGTTGGCCCGGTAGACTTCGATGGTCCGCGGGCTGATGTCGTATTCGCGGGCGATCAGCTTGTTGGACAGGCCCGCGACCAGCCCCTCCATGACCTGGCGCTCCCGCGGGCTCAAGGATGCGACGCGGGCAGCGATGTCTTGCGCGACGGCTTCGTTCTTGGCGGCGGGCTCGGCCTGGCGGAGCGCCGACTCGATCATGGCGGTGAGACGGTCGTCATCGAATGGTTTTTCCAGGAAGTCGATCGCCCCGAGCTTCATCGCCTCGACCGCCAGCGGCACGTCGCCATGACCGGTCATGATCAGAATAGGGAACGGGCTTTGCTGCGCCTTCATCCGCTTCAAGAGCTCGATGCCGTCGAGGCCGGGCATGCGCACGTCGGAGACGACGCAGCCGAAACGGAGGCCGGGCAGGACTCCGAGAAAGGCGAGCGCGTCGTCGAACAGGGTGACGGCGAAGCCGGCGGAATCCAGCAGGAAGTTCAGCGAGTCCCGCATCGCCGCGTCGTCGTCGATGACGTAAACGTTTCCCTTGGTCGTCATGGATCAGCTCTCGTCAGTTGCCGGCAGGGTGAAGCGAAACGTCGCTCCGCCCGCTGCGTTGCTCTCGGCCCACAGGCGGCCGCCATGGGCCTCGATGATCGAGCGGCTGATGGAGAGTCCCACGCCCATGCCGGTGTCTTTGGTGGTGAAGAAGGTCTGGAACAGGTTTGGAATGACGTCTTCCCGGAAGCCGATGCCAGTGTCGGAGACCTCCACCTCGATCATGCCGTCGCCGACACGGGTGTTGGCGACGACGAGCTCGCGGCGCTGCGACTGCGCCATCGCCTCGAGCGCGTTGCGGAACAGGTTGACCAGCACCTGCTGAATCTGCACCCGGTCGGCGAGAACGAGGTCGGCGTCGGGATCGAGGCTGAAGCGGAGCTGCACGTTCTGCTCGCGCGCGCCGGCTAGCCCGAGCGCGCCGGCTTCCTCGATCAGCTTGGACAGGCTCTCGACCCGCTTCTCGGACTCGCCGCGGGAGACGAAGTCGCGCAGGCGGCGGATGATCTGGCCGGCGCGCAAGGCCTGCTCCGCGGCCCGGTCCAGCGCGCTTTCGACCTTCGGCATGTTCGGATCGGTGCTGCCGGCGAGGAGGCGCCGCGATCCCTTCATGTAATTGCTGATCGCCGCCAACGGCTGGTTGAGCTCGTGGGCGAGCGCGGAAGCCATCTCGCCCATCGCGGTCAACCGCGACACGTGCACGAGCTCGGATTGCAGCTCCTGGAGCCGCGCCTGGGTCTGCTGATGCTCGGTGAGGTCGCGCACGAAGCCGGTGAAATAGGGCTCGCCCGCGCGTTGCGTCTTCCCGACGGACAGGTGCATCGGGAACGTCGTGCCGTCGCGGCGTTTGCCCGTCACGATCCGGCCGATGCCGATGATGTGCGGATCATTGGTCCTGAGATAGCGCTCGAGATAGCTGTCGTGACGCGACTGGTCGGGCTCCGGCATGAGAATGCTCACGTTCCGACCGATCGCTTCCTGCCTGCTGTAGCCGAACAGCCGCTCCGCGGCGCTGCTGAAGAGCTGCATGATGCCGCGTGAATCGATGACGATCATGGCATCGGGCACGGTTTCGAGAATCGAGCGAAGATGATTCTCCTGGGACCGAAGGTCCTCCTCGAGCTGCTTCTCCTCGTTGATGTCGAGGAATATCCCGCTGAGGTGATGCGGCGTGCCCGTCTCGTCCCGGATCACACCGGCCCTGGCCCGGATCCATTGACCGTTTCCGGACGCGCCGCCGATCTTGAAGGACAGGTCGAGACCCCCGCCGCCTTCCGATGCGCGCCCGATCGCCTTCAGGAGGTGGTCCCGATCGCCCGGCTCCAAGAGGGAAAGAAAGAGATCGTAGCTGACGCCCTGGTCCGGCCGCAGGCCAAACAGCTGCCTGGCCGTGTCCGACCATTCGAGTTTGCGGGTCTGCAGGTCGAGGTCCCAGGTGCCGACCCCGAATCCCTCGATGCGGACCCGGAAATGCTCGCCCCGACCATCGTCTGCCGGATGGGTCACGCGGGTCGGCGTCAAGCTTTGCTCCTCTTCTCGGCGGATCCGCAGGATGCTCTTACCGCTCCGGCAATGTCGCCCAAGGCTTGGCCGGAGGCAAGCACGGACGTTGAATCCACTGGCGGATTGCCCTCGGATCGGCAAGCGGCCGGCACAAGCGCTCGATTTGATCTAGCTCAGCCTGTTGCCCGGCAGCAGGTCTAGGATTCGAAAGAATTCTGCAATGCTGGAGATCCCGATGACATACGCGACCGTCATGGTCAGCCTGGCGCTCGATCAGCCCAACGAAGCGCGTCTTCAGGTCGCAGGCGAACTCGCCGAACGATTTGAGGCGGCCATCGTTGGGGTCGCTGCGGCGCAGTTCGCCCCGCCGCTCTATTTCACCGACGGCGCAGAGGCGCAAGCGCTGATCGACGAGGGTGAAGCTTCGATCAAGCGGCGGCTGGCCGGCCTCGAAATGCAATTCCGCGCGGCCGTAAAAAATCGCGGCGGACACGCGGAGTGGCGCAGCGCCATTGATTATCCGGCGCGCTTCGTGGCGGCGCAGGCGCGTTGCGCGGACATCCTCGTCAGCGGTGGCCACAGCCCGGCCTTCTCCGATGCTTTCTCGCTGGCGAGCCCCAAGGACCTGATGATGCAGGCCGGCCGCCCGCTTCTCGTCGTTCCCGACCGGGCCAACTGGCTCGACCTGCGCAACGTGCTGGTGGCGTGGAAGGACTCGCCGGAGGCGCGGCGGGCAGTGGCCGGCGCGCTGCCGATGCTGCACAAGGCGAAGGACGTCACCATCGTGGAAACCCCGGAGCGGGGCGACGACCGTTCGGCCGTGATGGCCGGTGTCAGCGACGTTGCCGCCTGGCTCGGCCGTCACGGCGTCACCGCGACTGCGCGCGTTCTCGAGGCCGCAGGAAACGAAACCGCTGCTGCGCGGTTGGAGAAAGTCGCCGCCGACGTCGGCGCGGGCCTGATCGTCGCGGGCGCCTATGGTCATTCGAGATTTCGCGAACTGATCCTCGGAGGCGTCACGCAATATCTGGTGACGCAAACCGCGCGTAGTGTGCTGCTGTCGCACTGACCACCGGCCGGCCAGTTGAGGAATTGAGGAGGACGCGCCGTGTACCAGTTTCTTGAACAGACCGTCGACGGCTACATGACGCGCAACGTCAAGACGGTGCAGCGCGACCTCGACTTGTTCCAGCTCAGCGAGATGTTCGAGACCGACGATTTCAATTCCTATCCGGTCGAAGACGATGGGCAGGTGGTCGGCATCGTCACCAAGTTCGACATCCTGAAGTGCTTCGCCTTCACGCCGAGCCAGATGTTGCCGCGCTACGACGACCTGATGAGCCGCAAGATCGGCGACGTCATGACGCCCGAGTTCATCTATGTCAGCCCCGACACGCGGCTGACACGCGTGCTCCAGATCATGGTCGAGCACCGCATCAGGAGCATCATCGTGCTCGACGGCACACAGAAGCTGGTCGGCATCATCGCGCGCGAGGACGTCATCGCGGCGCTCAAGGCGACGGCGCGGGAGTGATGTCTGGATCTTTCGGTTCCAACCTCCGTGATTTCACGGAGGTGTCTCGAAGGATGTGACCGCAGGACCAAGCTCTTCACGTGCGATGGCGCTGCGCGCGCGGGGGGAGAAGGCACCTCAGCTGGCCTCACACATCAACAGAAATCCATCCATCTTGATTTCAATCAATTCGTCGCGAGGGTGAATGTGGTTTCTGGCAGCGTGTTCTTTCAGAGAGAATCCGCATGAGCCAGCCCTCCATCTCAAAATCCATGACCATCGGTGAAAGCGGCTTGGCTGTCGTATTCGCAGTCACCGCTTTCCTCTGCGTGATCGCCTCGGCCAAGGCGCTCGATGCGCCGTTCGCATTCCACGCCGCGCTCAGCGCGGCGGCGAGCGTGGCTGCGGTGTTCTTCATCGTCAACCGCTACTTCGAGCGGCCGGCGGCGTTGCCGCCCCAGGAAATCAACGGCCGCCCGAACTACAACATGGGGCCGATCAAGTTCGCCTCCTTCATGGCGATGTTCTGGGGCATTGCCGGATTCCTCGTCGGCCTCATCATCGCCTCGCAGCTGGCCTGGCCCGCGCTGAATTTCGACCTGCCCTGGATCAGCTTCGGCCGCCTGCGGCCGCTGCACACCTCCGCCGTGATCTTCGCCTTCGGCGGCAACGTGTTGATCGCGACCTCCTTCTATGTGGTGCAGAAGTCCTGCCGCGCGCGCCTTGCCGGCGATCTCGCGCCGTGGTTCGTCGTGCTCGGCTACAACTTCTTCATCCTGATCGCGGGCACCGGCTATCTGCTCGGCGTCACGCAGGGCAAGGAATACGCCGAGCCCGAATGGTACTCGGACCTCTGGCTGACCATCGTCTGGGTGGTCTATCTGCTGGTCTTCCTCGTCACCGTCATCAAGCGCAAGGAACCGCACATCTTCGTCGCGAACTGGTTCTATCTCGCTTTCATCGTGACGATCGCGGTGCTGCATCTCGGCAACAATCCCGCGCTGCCCGTCTCCGTGTTCGGCTCCAAGTCCTACATCGCCTGGGGCGGCATTCAGGACGCCATGTTCCAGTGGTGGTACGGCCACAACGCGGTCGGCTTCTTCCTGACCGCAGGCTTCCTGGCGATCATGTACTACTTCATCCCGAAGCGCGCGGAGCGGCCGATCTATTCCTATCGGCTGTCGATCATCCACTTCTGGGCGCTGATCTTCCTCTACATCTGGGCCGGCCCGCACCATCTGCACTACACGGCGCTGCCGGACTGGACGCAGACGCTCGGCATGACGTTCTCGGTGATGCTGTGGATGCCCTCCTGGGGCGGCATGATCAACGGCCTGATGACGCTGTCGGGAGCCTGGGACAAGCTGCGTACCGATCCCGTGCTGCGCATGCTCGTCGTCTCGGTCGCCTTCTACGGCATGTCGACGTTCGAGGGTCCGATGATGTCGATCAAGGTGGTCAACTCGCTCAGCCACTACACCGACTGGACCATCGGCCACGTGCATTCCGGCGCGCTCGGCTGGGTCGGCTTCGTCTCCTTCGGCGCGCTGTATTGCCTGGTGCCGTGGGCCTGGAATCGCAAGGGCCTCTACAGCCTCAAGCTCGTCAACTGGCACTTCTGGGTCGCCACCCTCGGCATCGTTCTCTACATCTCGGCGATGTGGGTGTCCGGCATCCTCCAGGGCCTGATGTGGCGCGCCTACACCTCGCTCGGCTTCCTCGAATATTCCTTTATCGAGACCGTCGAAGCGATGCATCCCTTCTACATCATCCGCGCCACAGGCGGCGGCCTGTTCCTGATCGGCTCGCTGATCATGGCCTACAATCTCTGGATGACGGTTCGCGTCGGCGAGCAGGAAGTCCAGATGCCCGTCGCTCTTCAGCCGGCGGAATGAGGAGCTCAAGCAATGTCGTTCTGGACACGCCACCAAATCTTCGAGAAGAACTCGATCATCCTGATCGTCGGCATCCTGCTGGTGATCGCGGTCGGTGGTCTCGTCGAGATCACCCCGCTGTTCTACCTCAAGAGCACGATCGAGAAGGTCGACGGGGTCAGGCCCTACACGCCGCTCGAGCTCGCGGGGCGCAACGTCTACGTCCGCGAGGGCTGCTATCTCTGCCACTCGCAGATGGTCCGGCCCTTGCGCGACGAGGTCGAGCGCTACGGCCACTTCTCGCTAGCCGCCGAGAGCATGTACGATCACCCGTTCCAGTGGGGCTCCAAGCGCACCGGCCCGGATCTCGCCCGTGTCGGCGCCAAATATTCCGACGACTGGCACGTCACCCATCTGACCAACCCGCGGGCGATCGTGCCGCAGTCGGTGATGCCCGGCTATCCGTTCCTCAGCAAGACCGAGGTCGACCCGGATGCGATCGCCGGCGACATGCGCGCGCTCAGGACCGTCGGGGTGCCCTATAGCGACGAGCAGCTCGTCAATGCCGCCGCCGACCTGAAGGCCCAGGCCGACCCGGACAATGCCGGCGCGGACGCCTTCACCAAGCGCTACGCCAAGGCCGTCGTACGCAATTTCGACGGCAAGGCCGGCACGCCGACCGAGATGGACGCGCTGGTTGCGTACCTGCAGATGCTCGGCACGCTGGTCGACTTCAAGATCTACAACGAGAAAGCCAATCTTCGCTGAGAAGGCATGAACGATGAAAGCCATCCTGACCGTCCATAATCTTGCGTCCGATCTCGTGACCACGATCTGGACACCGGCGTTCGTCGCGATCTTCCTCGCGATCATCGCCTACGCATTTTGGCCCCGTAACAAGGCTGCGTTCGACAAGGCAGCGCACCTGCCCTTGCGGGAGGAGTGAGAAACCATGACCGATCATTCTAGCGACATCGATTCCGTCTCCGGCAAGTCCACGACCGGACACGAGTGGGACGGCATCAAGGAGCTCAACACGCCGCTGCCGCGGTGGTGGGTGATCACCTTCTATCTCACCATCGTCTGGGCGATCGGCTACTGGATCGTCTATCCGGCCTGGCCGCTGATCCAAAACAATACCACCGGCCTGTTCGGCTATTCCTCGCGCGCCGACGTCGCGGTCGAGCTTGCCAACCTCGAGAAGATCCGGGGTGACAAGATGGCGGCGCTGGGCACGGCCTCGCTCGCCGACATCGAGAAGGACCCGGCTCTGCTGGCGCTCGCCCGCGCCAAGGGCAAGACCGTGTTCGGCGACAATTGCGCGCCGTGCCACGGCACGGGTGCGACGGGGTCCAAAGGCTATCCCAACCTGAACGACGACGAATGGCTGTGGGGCGGCACGCTCGATCAGATCATGCAGACCATCCAGTTCGGCGTGCGGTCGGGCCATGCCAAGACCCATGAGGGCCAGATGCTCGCCTTCGGCAAGGACGGCGTGCTGAAGGGCGACGAGATCGTCACGGTCGCCAATTACGTGCGGTCGCTGTCGGGCTTGTCCACCCGCAACGGCTATGACGCCGCCAAGGGCCAGAAGATCTTCGCGGAGAATTGCGCCGCCTGCCATGGCGACGCCGGCAAGGGCAACCAGGAGATGGGCGCACCTGATCTGACCGACAAGATCTGGCTCTACGGCTCCGACGAGGCGAGCCTGATCGAGACCATCGGCCAGGGCCGCGCCGGCGTGATGCCGGCCTGGGAAGGCCGGCTCGATCCCGCCACCATCAAGGCGATGGCGGTCTACGTCCACTCGCTGGGCGGCGGCAAATAGGCCGATCCGCGACCGACGACTTCCGGCGGGGGCGAAGAAAAGCGCCCCCGTTTGCGTTGGATCAACCCGCGCGGCGGTGCCGGGTCTAGGTTCAATCGCACCTTTGAAGAAGCGCGAGGCGATGAACAAGACCGTCAATCCGAACGAACTGAAACCCGCGGACGACGTCGGGCCGCTCTATGCGGCCCGCAAGAAGGTCTATCCGCAGAGCGTCTCGGGCACGTTCCGCCGAATCAAATGGACCCTGATGGCGGTCTGCCTCGGCGTCTATTATTTCCTGCCCTTCGTGCGCTGGAATCGCGGTCTCGGCGCGCCGAGCCAGGCGGTGCTGATCGATCTTCCCAACAGCCGCTTCTATTTCTTCTTCATCGAGCTGTGGCCGCAGGAGGTCTATTACTTCACCGGCCTGTTGATCGTCGCCGCGGTGGCGCTGTTCCTGATGAACTCCGTCGGCGGCCGGATCTGGTGCGGCTATCTCTGTCCGCAGACGGTGTGGACCGACCTGTTCTATGCGGTCGAACGCCTGATCGAGGGCGACCGGCGCGAGCGCATGAAGAAAGATGCCTCGAGCGATCCGATGAAGCTCGAGCGCATCTCCGAGATCGTACTCAAACATTCGATCTGGCTCATGATCGCCTGGTGGACCGGCGGCGCCTGGGTGCTCTACTTCAACGACGCGCCGACCCTGGTGAAGGAGCTCGTCACCTTCCAGGCGCCGATGATCGCCTATATCTGGATCGGCATCCTCACCACGACGACCTATCTGCTTGCCGGTTTCATGCGCGAGCAGGTCTGCACCTATATGTGCCCGTGGCCGCGCATCCAGGCTGCGCTCACCGACGAATGGGCGCTCAACGTCACCTATCGCTACGACCGCGGCGAGAAGCGCACCTCGGTGAAGAAGGCCGCCGAGTTGCGCGCCCTCGGCCAGCAGGTCGGCGATTGTGTCGACTGCTACCAGTGCGTCGCGGTCTGCCCGACCGGCATCGACATCCGCAACGGACCGCAGATGGAATGCATCCAGTGCGGACTCTGCATCGACGCCTGCGACAATGTGATGACGAAGATCGGCCGGCCGAAGCGGCTGATCGGCTACGACAACGACATCAACATCCACCGCCGCCAGGAAGGCAAGGCGCCGATCTACCGGATCGTCCGCGCCCGCACCATCGTCTACAGCGCGATCATCGCCGCGGTCGGCGGCATCATGATCTACACGCTGGCGACCCGCAGCCTGCTCGACGTCAATGTGCTGCACGACCGCAATCCGGTCGCGGTCAAGCTCAGCGACGGCTCGATCCGCAACGCCTATACGGTGCGGCTGCTGAACAAGAGCGGCTATGACCGCGCCATTGCCATCGACGTCGAGGGACCGGTCAATCCCATGATGCACGTCGTCGGCGTCGATTCGGCGACGCCGGACCGGCCTATCATCGTGATCCCGCGCGACTCCACCAGCGAGCTGCGGCTGCTCGTCACGGCGCCGGCCGAGAACAATTCAGAGAAGTCGATTCCGGTCCGCTTCCACGTCATGGATATCGGACTGGGCGTCGCCGCAAGCGCCACCGACAATTTCGTCGTGCCGTAGATGCAGGAGACTATCATGGCTTCCAAGCCGCTGACCGGAACAAAAGTCTTCCTGATGCTGGTCGCCTTCTTCGGCCTCGTGATCGGCGTCAACGCGACCATGATGAAGCTCGCGATCGCGACGCTGCCCGGCACCGACGTCGACAGCCCCTATGCCGCGGGCCTGACCTACGAGCGCGAGATCTCGGCGGCGCAGGACCAGGCCGCGCGCAAATGGAAGGTCAACGCCCATATCGAGCGCCGCAATGACGGCGGCGCCTCGGTCCAGGTCGAGGCCCGCGATGCCGGCGGCCAGCCGATCTCCGGGCTGAAGTTCGGCGGCCGGCTGGAGCGGCCGACCGACAAGCGCGCCGACCTCGCGGTCGAGCTCACCGAAGCCGGCAGCGGTCTCTATCGCGGCAGCGCGGCGTCCGTCGCGCCGGGCCAATGGGACCTGGTGATCGAGGGCGAGACGCGAGGGACGCGCGTGTTCATGTCGCGCAACCGCGTGATCCTGAACTGAAGGATTCCGTCATGCAAGTCACGCGCGATTTCTCTCATTACGTCCGCGACGCGGACGAGGGTCTCCGGCACATTGATCTCGCCGTCGAGGGCGTCCACTGCGCCGGCTGCATGGCCAAGATCGAGCGCGGGCTCTCGGCCATCCCCGACGTCACCCTGGCCCGCGTCAACCTCACCGATCGCCGCGTCGCGCTGGAATGGAAGGCGGGCACGCTCGACCCCGGCCGCTTCATCGATCGCCTCGAGGAGCTCGGCTACAAGGCCTATCCGTTCGAGACCGAGAGCGCGGAGGTCGCCGAGGTCGCCGCATCCCGCTTCCTGCTGCGCTGCCTCGGCGTTGCGGCCTTCGCCACCATGAACGTGATGATGCTGTCGATCCCGGTATGGTCGGGCAATGTCTCGGACATGCTGCCGGAGCAGCGCGATTTCTTCCACTGGCTGTCGGCGCTGATCGCGCTGCCGGCGGCGGCCTATGCCGGCCAGCCGTTCTTCCGCTCGGCCTGGCGCGCGCTGTCGGCGAAGACCACCAACATGGACGTGCCGATCTCGATCGGCGTGATCCTGGCGCTCGGCATGTCCGTGGTCGAGACTATCCACCACGCCGAGCATGCTTACTTCGATGCGGCGATCATGCTGCTGACCTTCCTCTTGGTCGGCCGCTTCCTCGACCAGAACATGCGGCGGCGGACCCGCGCGGTCGCCGGCAATCTCGCCGCGCTGAAGGCGGAGACGGCGGCGAAGCTCATCGGGCCCGACGAGATCTCGCAGGTGCCGGTGGCGGCGATCAATCCCGGCGACATCGTGCTGCTCAGGCCCGGCGAGCGCTGCGCGGTCGACGGCACCGTGATCGAAGGCCGTTCCGAGATCGACCAGAGCCTGATCACTGGCGAAACGCTCTATGTCACGGCCGAGCAGGGTACGGCGGTCTATGCGGGATCGATGAACATCTCGGGCAGCTTGCGGGTGCGGGTCTCGGCCGCCTCCGAGGCGACGCTGCTCGCCGAGATCACACGGCTGCTCGATAACGCGCTCCAGGCGCGGTCGCGCTACATGCGCCTCGCCGATCGGGCCTCGCGGCTCTATGCGCCGGTGGTGCATGCGACCGCGCTCCTGACCATCCTCGGCTGGGTCGTCGCCGGTGCGAGCTGGCACGATGCGATCGTGACCGGCGTCGCCGTGCTGATCATCACCTGTCCCTGCGCGCTCGGGCTTGCGATCCCGACGGTGCAGACGGTGGCCTCGGGTGCGATGTTCAAGGCCGGGGTGTTGCTCAATGCGGGTGATGCGATCGAGCGGCTGGCCGAAGCCGACCATGTGATCTTCGACAAGACCGGCACGCTGACGCTGCCCGATCTCCAGGTGATGAATGCGGCCAACATCCCCGCCGATGTCTTCGAGCTCGCCGGCCGGCTCGCACTGTCGAGCCATCATCCCGTGGCAGCCGCTGTCGCTCAAGCTGCCGGTGCGAAGTCTCCGATCCTCAGTGCGGTGGAGGAGGCCGGGCAGGGGGTCCGTGCGACCGTCGACGGCCTCGAGCTTCGCCTCGGCCGTCCCTCCTTCTGTGGCGCCGAGGCGCTGGTCGGCAGCGCCGCGCTCGATCCCGAAGCCTCCGTCGTCGCGTTCAGCAAGGGCAGCGACAGGTTCATCCTCTCGGTTCGCCAGGGCCTGCGGCCCGATGCCAAGGCGGTGATCGCGGCTCTGAAGGCGCGCGATATCGGCATCGAGATTCTCTCCGGCGATCGCGAGCCGGCGGTGAAGGCCGCGGCCCAAGCGCTCGACATCCCCGAGTGGCGCGCCGGCGTCACCCCGGCCGACAAGATCGCGCGGGTCGAGGAGCTGAAACGGCGCGGCACGAAAGTGCTGATGGTCGGCGACGGCATGAACGATGCGCCCTCGCTTGCGGCGGCCCATGTCTCGATGTCGCCGATTTCGGCCGCGCATCTCAGCCAGGCCACCGCCGATCTCGTCTTCCTCGGCCGACCGTTGGCTCCTGTCGTCTCCGCCATCGACGCCTCGCGCAAGGCGCTGCATTTGATGCGGCAGAACCTCTGGCTTGCGATCGGCTACAATGTGCTCGCGGTGCCGGTTGCGATCAGCGGCGTCGTGACGCCCCTGATCGCGGCTGCCGCCATGAGCGGTTCGTCGATCCTGGTGATGCTGAACTCGCTGCGCGCCCGCAGCGCCTCGCGGGAGATCGTGTGATGGAGATCCTGGTCATCCTGGTCCCGCTGGCCTTGATGCTCGGAGGTGCCGGTCTCGTTGCTTTCCTCTGGTCGCTCAGAAGCGGCCAGTACGACGATCTCGACGGCGCCGCCTGGCGCGCGATCGCCGACGACGAGCCGCCGCAGGAAGCGCCTCTGAAACGCTAGCGTTTCAGAGCGAATGTGAGCAGGGCTGCGGCCGCGAGCGCCGCGCCCACGCCGAATGTGCACGCCTGCCATCCGAAAGCGTCGAACAGGCGCCCGAGCACGGCCGTACCGACCAGTCCGCCGCAGAAGTAGCACGCAAGATAGGTCCCGCTGGCGATGCCGCGATTGTCGGCTGCGGCCTGTCCGACGAAACCCGTCGCGGCGGCCTGTGCGAAGAATGTGCCGACGCCGACCAGGACCATGCCGGCGAGCACTTCGCCCAGACGCGGCGCCAGCATCAAGGGCAGGCCGAGCCCGGCGACAGCGAGCGCGCTCCAGATCGTGGGCCGCGTTCCCAGCCGTGCGGCCACCTTGCCAGCCAGAAGCGTCGTGACGACCGACGGCAGGAAGACGAAATAGACGAGGCCGAGATCCATCATACGAAGCGACAGCGGCGGCCGCACCAGCACGAAATTGACGTAGGTGAAGGTGCCGATGAAGGCGAACAGGATGCAGAAGCCGATGCCGAAAGCGGCGCGCAGCTGCGGATTGCGCCAGTGCGCGATGGTGGCGGCGAGCGGCGAAGCCGGCGGCATCATCGCATGCATCGGCCGCACGCGGTTGACGGTGAAATAGACCAGCGCCGCGCCGGCAAGATTGAGCGCCGCGAAGAAATAGAAGTTCCAGGCGAGGCCGAGGCCATCGGCCAATGCGGCCGAGATCAGCCGGCCGACGAGATTGCTGGCGACATTGCCGGTGATGTAGGCGGCAAAGGCGCCGCCGGCGTCCATGGCGCTGCATTGCTCGCCGAGATAGGCGAGGGTGAGCGCGAAGGCTGACGCCATGCACAGGCCCTGCGCGACCCGCAATGCGGTGAAGATGGCAAGATTAGGCGCGACAGCAAGCAGGCTGGTGGGGATCGCAAGCAGGGCCAGGCTCAGCAGGATGCCCGTTCGCCGGTCGATACGCGGGCTGAAGAAGCCGACGACGAGGCTGGCTGCGGCCATGCCGAAGGTGCTGGCGTTGACGGCGAAGCCCATCGCTGCGGGTGTAACGCCGTAGTGCCGTGTCAGCGAGGGCAGGATCGCCTGCGTCGCGAAGAGATCGACGACCGTCAGGAATGCGGTGAGGCCGATCACGAGCGAGCGAAACGCCAGACCCGGCGAGTGCGCTTCCATCGTCGTCGCAGCCGGTTTGATCGACGCGGAAAGATCGGTCATGTCGTTGCGCTCCGCAGATCTGTCATTCCGGGCTGGTGCGTCAGCGCCAGACCCGGAATCTCGAGATTCCGGGTTCGCTTCGCGCCCCGGAATGACTTGCTACCAAAAGCCGTCACATGTGCTTATCGTTGGGATCCTTGCGGACGTCGCCGACATAGAGAATGACCGTCTCCTTGCCGAGGTTCTTCCACCAATGCGAGGTGCCGTGGACTTCGGGGCGAATGTCGCCGGCCTTGTGCACGATCGGGTCGACGCAGTTGGAGGCGTATTCGACGATCTCGCCCTGCTGCACGAAGATCAGGGCAGGGCGGTCGTCGTGGCTGTGCCAGGGCACGATGCCGCCGGGCGCGATGGTCAGCTTGCGAAAGCGCAGCTCGCGGCCCTCGATATGGGCGGGCTGCTTGCCGAGATCGATCGCACCGAGCGTCACGTCGGTGACGCCGACCGGCTTGTAGTCGACCATCGGCTGCGCATTCGGTTTGGTCTTGCCGGCCGGACATTCGCCGGCGAAAACCGGCGTCGCAAATGTCAGCGCGCCGAGAACGGCAACGCTTGTCCAAACCACGCGCGACATTGTGAGATGGCTAGACATGGAAAGTCTCCTCTGTTGGCCGCGAGCCCTGATGCCCGCGGGCTATGGCAGGAGCTTGGTCGAGACCCTCTCCATCCTGAAATGCCGACTTGCTTTCGATGCGATAGGCCCGCGCTATGCCGATACGCGGCAGCTATCGAACCGATTGGGCATCGGCATTTCCGCTTTCGCAGCATCCGGCGTCCGATGGCGGCTCGCCCCTTGCGGGCGCCCGAACCGGGGAATTAGAATTCGCCCTCGAGGAAAGCCGGAGCAGGAAGATGACCTCTCTCTCGCCAGCCGACGCCGAACAGCTCAGGCTCGCGTTCCAGCGGTGCCGCGACATGGACAGCACGCTGAACGAACAGCTCCGCGCCTATGCCGATGCGAGCCGCAAGGTCTTTCCGGCCTATGGCGAGGCGGTCGATCGCCTGGTCGCGCGATTGAACGACAACGGCGGCGGCGAGACCGCGCCGCGGCCGGGTGATCCGATGCCGCCGTTCATGCTGCCCGACGAGGGTGGGCGTCTCGTGTCGCTGCCCTCGCTGCTGGAGGGGGGCCCCGTCGCGGTGATGTTCTTCCGCGGTCATTGGTGTCCCTATTGCCGGCTCAATGTCCGCGCCGTGGTCCAGGCGCTGGACCGGATCAAGGCGATGGGGGCGCAGGTCGTCGCGATCGTGCCGGAGACGCAGGAATATACCGGGCAGCTCAGGGCCGAATCCGGCGCGCCGTTTCCGATCCTGACGGATCTCGACAACGGCTATGCGCTGTCGCTCAACCTCGCGATCTGGCTCGGCGCCGAGATCCAGCAATTGCTATCCTATCAGGACATGGCGAAATTCCACGGCAATGACGGCTGGATGCTGCCGATCCCGGCCGTTTTCGTGGTCGGACGGGACGGCATCGTGAAGGCCCGCTTCGTCGATCCGGATTTCCGCAAGCGCATGGAGATCGACGATTTGATCGAAGCGCTGGAGCGCGCGAGCCGGGAGAATTGAACGCCCTCACTTTCTTCCTTCTCCCCTTGCGGGAGAAGGTGGCGCGCGGAGCGCGCCGGATGAGGGGTATCGATCCGCATGCACTGATGCTCGCGGAGACATACCCCTCACCCAAGCGAGTCTGCGTCTGCCAGCGTCGCTGCCCTCTCCCACAAGGGCCGAGGGCACAGCAATGCGCATCTCGCGTGGTGCAAGAGCGCCCATCTGCTACCCCGCAATCTCTCTCCAGTCCGCGCCTCGCAGCATGCGCATCACGGCATTGCCCACAGCGGTGCGTTGCCGGCCGGCGACCCCATAGAGATTGACGGTGCGGCGGGCGTCCAGCCCCGTGACCGCGGCGCGGGTCAGCCGCTCCGGCACCGGTGAGGTGTGCGGCACCATGGCGATGCCCATCTCGGCCTCGACCAGCTCGATCAAATCGCGCTCGTTCGAGACCTCATGGCCCTGTTCGATGTCGATGCCGTGCTCGCGCAGGCTCGCGGAGATGCGGCGCGCGTGCTCGCAGAAGGTTCGGCTCAGCAGCAGCTCCGATCGCAGATCGTCCAATTCGACCGAGCTGCGGCCGGCCAGCCGGTGCCCGTCGCCGACGACGAGCTCGAAGCTCTCGGTGAACAGCGGCCAGACATCCAGCCGGTCCCAGGCCTCGTCGATCTCGGCCGCAATGCCGAGCTCGGCTTCGCCCTTCTTCAGGAAGTCGCCGACGTCCCGGCCCGAGCCGCGCAGGAAGCGGAATTCGAGCCGGTTGAACTGCCGCTTGATCTCGTTGAGATGCGGAATCAGCAAAGTGAGGTCGATCGAATGCGTCAGCGCAATGCGGAGCGCACCGATCTCTCCGCTCTTGAATGAGGAGGCGAGCGAGCGCGCGCCGATGGCCGCGTCATAGCACTGTTTCAGAAGCGGATGCATGCGCTGGCCGAGCTCGGTCAATTGCGCAGCGGGGCGCTCGCGGCGGAACAGATCGCCGCCAAGCTCGGCCTCGAGCTGCTTGATCGCGCGCGTCAGCGAGGGCTGCGTGACGTTGCACTCCTCGGCCGCGCGCGTGAAGTTCAAAAGCTGCGCCACCGCGAGGAAATAGCGGACCTGGTGCATTTCCATGGATCGGCTCCCAGCAAAAATCGACCGGAAATCTAGCCGATCAGGGCGCGAAATGACATCCCGCCTGCGATAGCGCGGACGTATGGACTCGGAAGCCAACCGGCATTTCCGCAAATCCCGGAGATCCCGCACATTTCGCTCCAGCCTGGCGCAGTTCGCGCCGAGAAAGAGGTCTGGATCATGAACATCCCCATCAAGACGCAGACGTCCGCTTCGTCACGCGTGCTGGCCGGCAAGGTGGCGCTTGTCACCGGGTCGACCAGCGGCATCGGTCTCGGCATCGCACGGACCCTCGCCGCCTCCGGCGCCGACATCGTGCTCAATGGCCTGGGCGTCGCCAGCGAGATCGGCCGGACGCGCGAGCAAATCGCCGCCGAGTTCGGCGTCAAGGCCAGCTATTCGCCCGCGGACATGACGAGGCCGAAATCGATCGCCGAGATGATCGCTGCGACGGTGGCCCAATCCGGCCGGCTCGACATCCTGGTGAACAACGCCGGCATCCAGCATGTCGCGCCGCTCGACCAGTTCCCGGTCGAGAAGTGGGACCAGATCCTCGCGATCAATCTGTCCTCGGCCTTCCACACCACGCGGCTGGCATTGCCGGCAATGCGGCAGAACGGTTTTGGCCGGATCATCAACATTGCCTCGGCGCACGGCCTGGTCGGCTCGCCGTTCAAGGCAGCCTATGTCACCGCCAAGCATGGCATCGTCGGTCTCACCAAGGTGACGGCATTGGAGACGGCGGAGCAGGGCATCACCTGCAACGCGATCTGCCCCGGCTACGTCTATACCCCACTTGTCGAGGCACAGATCGACGGGCAGGCGAAGGCGCACGGCATATCGCGCGATCAGGTGATCCGCGACGTTCTGCTGGCACAGCAGCCCAACAAGCGCTTTGCCACGGTCGAGGAACTCGGCGCGCTGGCCGTATTCCTGTCGACGGACGCGGCGGCCTCGATCACCGGTATTGCGCTGCCGGTTGACGGCGGTTGGACCGCGCATTGACAGGGCCCGGCGCAGCAAGTCGAATAATCGAACGGTGCAAGCTCACCAGGAGCGAGATATGGGCACGCAGGACAATTTGCAGCATAAGAAGTTCGACCTGCCAGGTCAGGTCGTTCTCGTGCTTCAGGGCGGCGGCGCGCTCGGCTCGTACCAGGCCGGGGTCTACCAGGCCTTGCACGAAGCTGGCATCGAGCCGGATTGGATCATCGGCACCTCGATCGGTGCCATCAATGCGAGCCTCATCGCCGGCAACGCGCCCGAGCACCGGCTCGCGCGCTTGCGGGAGTTCTGGAAGCGGATGGAGCAGCAGCCGGTCTGGGACTGGCGCACTGCGTTTCCAGGCTTCAACGAGAAGCTGGCCTATTGGTCGACCGTGACCCACGGCATTGCCGGTTTCTTCCGGCCCAATCCGCTCGCCCATGCCGGCGATTCCTATCCGCTGGGCGCCGATCACGCCGGCTATTATTCGACCGCGCCGCTGGAGAAGACGCTGAGCGAGCTCGTCGATTTCGATCTGGCCAACCGCTGCGCGCCACGCCTGACGGTCGGTGCGGCTCATGTCGGCACCAGTGAAATGCGCTATTTCGACAGCCGCGACGGCGAGCTGACGGTGAAGCATGTGATGGCGTCGGGCGCGCTGCCGCCGGCTTTCCCCGCCGTGCGCATCGACGGCGAGCTCTATTGGGACGGCGGCATCCTGTCGAACACGCCGACCGAAGCGGTGTTCGACGACAATCCACGCCGGGATTCGCTGATCTTCTCCGTGCATCTGTGGAATCCCGTCGGGCCGGAGCCGACCACGATGGCGGAGGTGCTGAACCGGCACAAAGACGTGCAATATTCCAGCCGCATCGCCAGCCAGATCGTGCGACAGCAGCAGGCCCATCGTCTGCGCCATGTCATCAACCAGCTCGCGGCGCGGCTGCCCGAGAGCGAGCGCAACGATCCCGCGGTGAGGGAGCTGACGAGCTACGGCTGTCCAACCCGCATGCATGTGGTGCGGCTGCTGGCGCCGCAGCTCGAGCACGAGACCCATACCAAGGATATCGACTTCAGTCCGTCGGGAATCTCGCGGCGCTGGCATGCCGGCTATGCGCACACGAAATCGGTGCTGGCGCGCAAGCCCTGGATCGGCGAATTCGACCCGCTCGCCGGCGTCGTGCTGCACGAGCATATGGACGAGATGCCGATGGCGGCGGAGTGAGGGCTTTGTCCGCCATGGCTTCGCACGACGACGATTTTGCAGGCGCGCGTTCCGGAGTATGGTTGCCGTATCTTCGTCGCGAGGCTTGCAATTGGTCGCTGAGAAAGATCTGGAGGAGGCGCTCGATATCCTGCGTGCCAACGCGGCGGGACCAGTCGCGGGCGTATTCGGTCCGGCCTCACTGACCTGGCAGATCGACCGGGAGGCCGTGCTCTTTCTCGGCGCCGGCCGTGCGCTGCTGCTGCAACTGGCCCATCCATGGGTGGCGGCGGCGATCGCCGAGCATTCCAGAACCTTTGCCGATCCGATCGGCCGCTTCCATCGCACCTTCGACATCGTCTTTACGATGGTGTTCGGCTCGCTGGACCGGGCGCTGCTGTCGTCCCGACAGCTGCATCGGCGTCACAGCATGATCGTCGGCGAGATGCCCGAGACCGTGGGGCCGTTCGCGACCGGCTCGCGCTACTGCGCCAACGACATCCCCGCGCTGCGCTGGGTCCACGCGACGCTGGTCGAGACCGCGCTCATGGCACATGATCTGGTGCTGCCGCCACTCTCGGCGGAGAAGCGCGATCGCTATTGGAGCGAGGCCAGGCTGTACGGCGCCCTGTTCGGATTGACGGGGAATGATTTGCCGGCGGACTGGTCCGGCTTCGTCGCCTACACCAGAGCAATGGCGCAGTCGGAGACGCTGACGGTCAGCAGCGCAGCACGCGAGATCGCGGCGCATATCTTCACGGGCGCACGCCCGTGGTTGCGGCCGCCGCGCTGGTATCGCGCGCTCACCGCGAGCATGCTGCCGGAGCGCTTGCGTGCAGGCTTCGGCTTCGAGCTCGACGCGCGCGGAATCCGATCCGCGGAAAACGCACTGCGATGGATCAGGCGCGTCTATCCGAAATTGCCTGACAGGCTGCGCTATGTCGGTCCCTACCAGGAAGCGCAGGCGCGGCTGCGGGGCGAAGCGCAACCCGACTGGATGACACGCTGTCTCAATCGCGCCTGGATCGGCCGGCCGCAGATGGACGTGCGCGGGAAATAGGGTCTCAAGGCCAAGCTTGTTGCAGCTTGTCATTCCGGGGCGCGCGGAGCGCGAACCCGGAATCCATTTCTCCCAGCATTCCGGCGGAACGATGGATTCCGGGTTCGCGCCAAGCGGCGCGCCCCGGAATGACAGCGGTGTCTCACACCGACGCCAGCTTGCGGTACAGCGCGCTGTAGCTGCCGGCCGAGATGCTCCAGGAGAACGAACGCCCCATGGCGCTGCGGCGCATCGTATCGAGCTGATCGTGGGCCATGAAGGCCGAGAAGGCCCGCCGCACGCCGCCGAGGAAAGATTCCCGCGAGGGTTTTGAGAACAGAAATCCCGTCTCGCCGTCGCTGATGGTCTCGGCGAGGCCGCCGGTCTGGTGACCGATCGGCAGCGAGCCGAAGCGCTGGGCGTACATCTGGCTGAGCCCGCACGGCTCGAACCGCGACGGCATCAAGGTGAAGTCGCTGCCGGCGAAGATGCGCCGCGCCTGGGCGTCGTTGAAGCCGATCGCAACCCCGATCGCGTCGGGGCGACGGCGGTGCGCGTCAATCAAAGCCTGCTCGAGCGCGGGCTCGCCGGAGCCGGTGACCACGATCTGTCCGCCGGCATCGACGATCTCGTCAGCCGCCGACAGGACGAGGTCGATGCCCTTCTGGTGCACGAGACGCGCGACGATGCCGAACATCGGCCCGCGCGAGACCGCCAGTCCGAACTGCTTGCGGACGTAGTCCGCGTTCGCCTTCTTGCCGACCCAGTCGCCGGCGCCGAATTGCTGGGCGAGCTGGGCGCAGGAGCGCGGGTCCCAGCTCTCGTCGATGCCGTTGAGGATCCCGGTGAGCTCGGCGGCGTCCGAGCGCAGGCGGAGCAGGCCCTCCAGGCCACAGCCGAACTCGGGCGTGGTGATCTCCCGCGCATAGGTGCCGCTGACCGTGGTGAGGTGGGAGGCGTAGACGAGGCCCGCCTTGAGGAAGGAGACCTGATCGTAGAACTCGACGCCGTCGATGTGGAAGGAGCTCTCCGGTGCGCCGATCCGCCGCAGCGAGTCCTTCGGGAAGAGGCCCTGATAGGCGAGGTTATGGATGGTCAGGATGGACGGCAGCTTGGCGCCCTGCCAGGCCAGATAGGCCGGCACGAGCGAGGCCTGCCAGTCGTTGGCATGGATCAGGTCTGCTGCCCAATTCTTGTCCAGCTTGCCCATGGCGAGCTCAGCCGCGGCCGAGGCGAGGCGCGCGAAGCGGATGTCGTTGTCGGGCCAATCGCGCCCGAACTCGTCGCCATAGGGGTTGCCGGGTCGGTCGTAGAGCTGCGAGCACAACAGCACATAGACCGGCAGGCCATCCTTGGTCGCGGCACGGCCGACCGAGCAGGCCGGCATCTCCGCGAATGCAGGACAGCGGCCGACGACCTGAACATGCGTGAGTTGCTCGATGATGTCGCGATAGCCGGGCAGCATGATCCGGATATCGGTGAAGGAGCGAAGTGCGCGAGGGAGGGCGGCGGAAACGGCGCCCAGTCCGCCAACGCGGACGAAGTCGTCCATCTCTGTGGTGACGAACAAGACCCTCAAGAACAGCCGCCCTCTTCCGACCCCCGCTTGCTGCTATGCAAGAACGGGTCCAGTTGTGCTGGAAATCCAAAGCCCGCCCACGCGGCACGTCTGCTCGGTAAACACTTTCCTACTCAGCCGCCGCCCTCTAGGGTCGCCGCATCAACAACAAAGAACTTCGATGGTTCCAAAGACTCGAGAGACGCAGGTAGGCATGCAGCTAGCAGATAAGCATGAGGGGACATTGACAAAGGTCATGGCGGGTCTGCGGGTGCTGGATTTTTCGACCACGATCGCCGGGCCCCATTGCACCCGGATGCTCGCCGACATGGGCGCCGAGGTCATCAAGATCGAGACGGACGGCGGGGAGACGATGCGGACCCGGCCACCCCTCCGCAACGGCTGCAGCACCGCGTTCGGCCAGCTCAATGTCGGCAAGAAGAGCGTGGTCCTCGACCTCAAGTCCGAGGACGGCAAGGAGGCGGTGCGCCGGCTGGCCGCGACATCGGACATTCTGGTCGAGAACTTCCGTCCCGGCGTGATGCGCCGCCTTGGGCTCGACTACGACAGCCTGCGTCAGGTCAACCCGAGGCTGATCTACTGCTCGATCTCGGGCTACGGCCAGACCGGCCCCTCGGCCGAGCTGCCGGCCTACGCCCCGGTGATCCACGCGGCCTCGGGCTACGACATGGCCCATCTCGCCTACCAGCCGGGCCGTAACCGGCCCGATTATTGCGGCATCTACCACGCCGACGTCGTCACGGGGACCTATGGTTTTGGCGCGATCGCGTCCGCGCTCTATCAGCGCACCGTGACGGGTGTTGGCCAGCACATCGACGTCTCCATGCTGGAAACCATGCTGTCGCTGACGCTGACCGAGCTGCAGAGCTCGCAATTCGCGGTGGCGCCGCCGCCACGCCCGATGTTCGGCCCGACCGAGACGGCAAGCGGCTACGTCATGATCACGATCGCCAGCGAGAAGACGTTTCAGGCCTTGATGGGGGTGATCGGCCGCCCGGACTGGGTCTCCGATCCACGCTTCGCCACCTATGCCGCGCGGCGCGAGAACTGGGCCGAGCTGATGGACGGCGTCGAAATCTGGTCGCGGCAGCTTTCGACCGATGCGTGCCTGCGCGTGCTTGGGGCTGCCGGCGTGCCGGCCTCGGCCTATCGCAGCGTGTCCGAGGCCTTGGCCGATCCGCAGCTTGCGCATCGCCGTGCGCTCTCCGAGGTCAGGGACGAGGGCGGCTCATTCCAGGTGCTCAACCTGCCGTTTCGGATGTCGGGGGCTGACACGGCGCCGGCCAAGACCGTGTCTGTGCTCGGCGAGCACACCGACGCGTTGCGCCAGGAGATCGGCCTTGCGGGCGATACGACAATTCCGCCAGGCAAAACGGCCGCGACATCCTGAGTCTTATCGCCGCCACATGCGGCGTTTGAACTCTCGCTCGTTCCTCTTGCCGAAGCGGGCATTTGTCGCCAAGCTCGCTGCCGAGTCATTCAACGATCCGAAACATCGGACGAAGGATCCCGGGAGGAACCATGACGAACGCGGCGGCCGTGGCACGCAGGCGCGTGCCGATTTTCCTCGTTGCGGCATTTGCGCTTGTCTCGCCAGTGCAGGCGCAGAAATCGGGCGGCAGCATCACAGTCGGCCAGGAGCTGGAGATCGCGGGCTTTGATCCGCTCAAGGTCGGCGTCTACGACACCTCGACCTTCACCGCTGCCGCCGCGATCTTCGACACGCTGACCACGCTGAATGAAAAAGGCGAGGCCGCGCCGAAGCTCGCGGTGTCCTGGACCCATTCCGACGATTACAAGACCTGGACCTTCAAGCTCCGCGAAGGCGTCAAATTCCACGACGGCACGCCGTTCAATGCGCAGGCCTTCAAGGAGAACTTCGACCGGCAGAAGGACCCCGCCAACAAGTGCCGCTGCGCTTTCTACATCACCAACGTCAAGGAGGTGCTGGCGCCGGACGAATACACGGTCATTTTCAATCTAACCGATCCTTCGGTGAACTGGCCGGCAGTGATCACCATCCAGAGCTCCAACAACGTCATTCATTCGCCGACGGCCTGGAAGACCAAGGGCGACGATTACAACCGCAATCCGGTCGGCACCGGTCCCTACGTTCTGAAATCCTGGACCGCCGGCGACCGCATGGTGCTGGAGAAGAACCCGAACTATTGGGACAAGGGCCGTCCCTATCTTGACCGTATCATCCTGAAGCCGCTGCCGGATGCGCAGTCGCGCTTCGCCTCGCTGCAATCGGGCGAGGCCGACATCATCTGGGACGACGAGAACGACGCCGACAACATCATGAAGGCGCAGAAGGACCCCAAGCTCACGGTGCACACCTACAAGGGCTCCGGCGCGCAGGTCTACGCCTTCAACACCAAGGTGGCGCCGTTCGACGACGTGCGGGTGCGGCAGGCGCTGGTGATGGCGATCGACCGTCCGAAGATGTCGCAGGCGATCAGCAACGGCCTCAGCCGGCCCGCGAGCAATCCTTACGGCGATGGCTCCTGGGTCAAGTGCAAGGACGACGGCGCGCTGCCGTCCGATGTCGAGAAGGCCAAGGCGCTGATCAAGGAGTACGGCAAGCCGGTCGAGTTCAAGATGCTGGTGACTGCAACGCCCCGCGGCCGCATGGTCGGCCAGGTGCTGCAGCAGTTCTGGAAGCGCGTCGGCGCCAACATGGAGATCGAGCAGGTCGACCAGGCCACGATTCCGACGCGCGCCTTCACCCGCCAATTCCAGCTGACGCCGTGGCGCATCGTCGATCTTGCCGATCCCGATCCGCAGATGTACGCGAATTTCCGCAGCGGCAGCCCGCTGGCGCTCGCCGGATACTCGAACCCCGAGCTCGACAGGCTTCTGGACCATGCGCGCGTCACCGCCGACATCGGCCAGCGCACGGAGGATTACTGCGCCATCAGCCGCCTGATCAACAAGGAGGCGATCTGGTTCTGGACCTTCCAGAACACCTATTACGCGCTGTCGAGCGCCAGGCTGAAAGGCTTTCCCAAGATCTACAACGGCGTGATCGACGTCTCGACCACCTGGCTGGAATGACGGCGCAATGCTGAACTTCGTCGTCCGCCGGCTGCTCGGTATGCTGCCGGTCCTGCTCGCCGTCTCGTTGCTGACGTTCCTGATCGCCTCGCTGCTGCCGGGCGATCTCGCTCTCGTCATCCTCGGCGACCAGGCAACACCGGAGAATGTCGCGGCGCTGCGCCGCGACATGGGGCTCGACCAGCCGCTGTGGTGGCGTTACCTGAGCTGGCTCGGTCATGTGTTGCAGGGCGATCTCGGCCGCTCGTTCCGCACCGGGCAAACGGTGCTGCAGGCGGTCGCGGAGCGGATTCCGGTCTCGCTACAGCTGATGCTGATGGCCGAGTTCATCGGGCTCCTGATCGGCGTTCCGATCGCGATCGCCTGTGCCGCGCGCGCCGGCGGCGCGTTCGACCGCTTCATGACCGGCAGCGCGTTCGCGATGCTGTCGATGCCGTCGTTCCTGGTGGCCATCCTATTGATCTATCTGTTCGCGGTCGAGCTGCGCTGGCTGCCGGCGACCGGCTATGTGCCGTTCACCGAGGCGCCGCTGGCGAACTTGCGGTTCTTCGTGCTGCCGGCGCTGACGTTGGCGCTGGCGGAATGGCCGGGGATCATGCGCGTGCTGCGCTCCGACATGATCGCGACCTTGCAGGAGGATTATATCGCGCTGGCCAAGGCAAAGGGCCTCAAGCCATCCCGCATCCTGTTCGTGCATGCGCTGAAGCCTTCGTCGCTGACCCTGGTGACAGTGACCGGCATCAATATCGGCCGCCTGCTCGGCGGCACGCTGATCGTGGAATCGATCTTCGCGCTGCCTGGTATCGGCCGGCTGCTGGTTGGGGCGATCTACACCCGCGACCTCGTCATTCTCCAGGGCGTCGTGCTGCTGGTGGCCTGCGGCTTCGTCATCGTCAACTTCATCGTCGACATGCTCTATGCCGTGCTCGATCCGAGGATCCGCCATGGCCACGCTTGAGCTGTCGATTCCCGACGAGGAAGTGGCTGCGCCGGTCGGCCGCAAGCGCAAGCTCGGCCTGTTGTTCTGGATCGCAAGCGCTTGGCTTGCGATCATCCTTTCGCTCGCGATCCTGGCGCCGGTGCTGCCGCTGCAGAACCCTGTCGACATGGACATGCTGGAACGGCGCGCCGCCTTCTCCGGGGAACACTGGCTCGGCACCGACGGGCTTGGCCGCGACGAGCTCGCCCGGCTGATCTTTGGTGCGCGGGTGTCGCTGACGGTCGGGCTGATCGCGCCCATGATCGGCCTCGTCGTCGGCGGCGCGCTCGGCCTGCTGGCCGGCTATTTCCGCGGCCGGTTCGAGACGCTGGTGGTCGGCAGCATGGACGTGCTGCTCGCTTTCCCCCCGCTGATCTTCGCGCTCGCGGTGGTCGCCTATCTCGGGCAGTCGGTCCCTAACCTCACCGTCGTCCTCGGCGTCCTCGGCATTCCCGCCTTCATGCGCGTGGCGCGCGCGGCGACGCTGACGCTGGCGCGGCGCGAGTTCGTGATCGCGGCCGAGGCGCTCGGCGCGAGCCATGCGCGCATCCTGCTGCGCGAGCTGCTGCCGAACGTCATCCTGCCGCTGCTCGCCTTCTTCCTGCTCGGCGTCGCCGTCACCATCGTGGTCGAAGGCGCGCTGTCCTTCCTCGGCCTCGGCGTGCCGCCGCCGATGGCAAGCTGGGGCAGCATGATCGGGGAGGGACGTGACAGTCTGGACGTCGCGCCGCGCCTCGCCTTCCTGCCGGCGGCAGCGCTGTTTGCGACCGTGCTGGCGTTCAACCTCGTCGGCGACACCTTGCGGGCCCTCACCGACCCACGTCAGGGGGCCCTGTGAGCGCGCCGCTCTTGAGCATCGAGGATGTCGCGGTCGAGCTGCCGACCCCGCGCGGAAACCTGCGCGCCGTCGATCACGTCGATCTTTCGCTGCAGGCCGGTCGCACGCTCGGGATCGTCGGTGAATCCGGCTGCGGCAAGACCATGCTCTCCCGCGCCGTGCTGCAGCTGCTGCCGAAGAAGGCGAAGCTGACGGGCCGGGTGATGTTCGACGGCGAGGATCTGGTGCGGCTCGAGCCTGAAAGCCTGCGGCGCCTGCGCGGACGCGATCTCGCGGTCGTGTTCCAGGACCCCATGACCTCGCTCAACCCGGTGCTCACCATCGGCACGCAGCTGATGGAGACGATCCAGGAGCACCTCGAGCTCGACGCGCCCGCCGCGAAAGCGCGCAGCATCGAGCTGCTCGCCGCCGTCGGCATTCCCGCGCCGGAGCAGCGGCTCGCGCAATATCCGCATCAATGCTCCGGCGGCATGCGCCAGCGCATCGCGATTGCGATCGCACTGTCCTGCGAGCCGAAGCTCCTGATCGCGGATGAGCCGACCACCGCGCTCGACGTCACCATCCAGGCGCAAATCCTCGATCTGCTCGCGCGCGAG
Source organism: Bradyrhizobium glycinis (assembly GCF_016031655.1). GTDB lineage: Bacteria > Pseudomonadota > Alphaproteobacteria > Rhizobiales > Xanthobacteraceae > Bradyrhizobium > Bradyrhizobium glycinis. The sequence goes on along the minus strand of NZ_JACCHQ010000002.1, from coordinate 227,554 downwards.
CAGCGCCGCCGCCACATGGCGATGATCATCATCACCCACGATCTCGGCGTGGTCGCCGGCCGCGCCGACGAGGTCGCGGTGATGTATGCCGGCCGGGTGGTGGAGCGCGCGCCGACGCAAGCGTTGTTCAAGCGCATGCACATGCCCTACACCGAGGCGCTGCTGGCGGCGATCCCGAAGCTGGAGACCGCGCCGCATACGCCGCTGCCGGCGATCTCGGGCCGTCCCCCCGATCCGACGCGCCCGCTGAAGGGCTGCTCCTTCGCGCCGCGCTGCCATTATGCAACCGGGCGCTGTCATGAGGCCAAACCGGTCCTGACGAGCGCCGAGATGCGGGGACATCTCTACGCCTGCTTCCACCCGATCCGGATGACCGAGGGGATCGGGGCATGATGCAGCTTGCCGTGCGGCCCGCGCCCCTCCTGAACGTCGACAATCTCGTCGTCGAATATGGTCTCGGCAACAAGACGGTGCATGCCGTTTCCGGTGTCAGCCTCCAGGTCGCGCGCGGCGAGACGCTGGGGCTGGTCGGTGAATCCGGCTGCGGCAAGTCGACGCTCGGCCGCGCGGTGCTGCAACTGCGACGCGCCAAGTCCGGTCGCGTGATGTTCGACGGCGAGGACCTCACCGCGATGGAGGGCGAGGCGCTGCGCAGGATGCGCCGCCGCGTGCAGCTGATCTTCCAGGACCCGATTGCTTCGCTCAATCCGCGCCGGCGCATCGGCGACATCGTCGCCGAGCCGCTGATCATCGCCGGCCTCAAGGATGCCGCCGAGCGCAAGCGCAGGGTTCACGAGGTTCTGTCCGCGGTCGGGCTCGACCCCGATCTCGTGGCGAACCGCCTGCCGCACGAATTCTCCGGCGGCCAGTGCCAGCGCATCTGCATCGCGCGCTCGCTGGTGCTCAACCCGGAATTCATCGTCTGCGACGAGCCGGTGTCGGCCCTCGACGTCTCCATTCGCGCGCAGATCCTCAACCTGCTGGAGGAGATGAAGGCGCGCTTCGGTCTGACGCTGCTGTTCATCGCGCACGATCTCGCGGTGGTCAAAGCGGTCAGCGACCGCGTCGCGGTGATGTATCTCGGCCGGCTCTGCGAGGTCGGACCCTCCGAGCAATTGTTCGCACGGCCCGCGCATCCCTACACCGCGCTGCTGTTGCAGGCGATCCCGGTGCCGGATCCGGACGTGCGTCCCGCCGAAAGTGTGGCGGCCGGCGAGCCGCCATCGCCGATTGCGCCGCCATCCGGCTGCCGCTTCCGCACCCGCTGCCCGCGCGCCGATCAGCGTTGCAGCGCGGAGATACCGGAGTTGCGCGAAGTCGCACCCGGCCAGTTCGCCGCTTGCCACCATCCGCTGGCCTGAACTAAGACCGGTTTGTCTGGTCGCGCCGACCATGGCATGGTGGCACGACAACAAGAAGCATGCGGGAGGACGCCGATGAAGAGTTTCAAGGTTGCCGATTTCAAGGCGCCGCTGTTGGAGGTCGACGAGGCGACGCCGCAGCCCTCGGGCACGCAGGTGCTGATCAAGGTGAAGGCCGCAGGCGTCTGCCACAGCGACCTCCACATCTGGGAAGGCGGCTACGATCTCGGCCATGGCCGCAAGCCGCTCTCATTGAAGGATCGCGGCATCAACCTGCCGCTCACCATGGGCCACGAGACGGTCGGCGAAGTCCTCGCCTTCGGTCCCGACGTGAAGCCGACCGACCAGGGCGACCTGAAGATCGGCGATGTCGGCCTCGTCTATCCCTGGATCGGCTGCGGCAAATGTGCCACGTGCCTCGCCGGTGACGAGAACATGTGCCTGACGCCCCGCTCGCTCGGGGTCTATTGCGACGGCGGCTATTCCGATCACATGCTGGTGCCGCACCCGCGCTACCTGCTTAATCTGAAGGGCCTCGATCCCGCGACGACCGCGCCTTATGCCTGCTCGGGCGTCACCACCTATAGTGCGCTGAAGAAAGTCGAGCAGCATTTCGACACGCCGATCGTGATGTTCGGCGCCGGCGGCCTCGGGTTGATGGCGCTGTCGCTGCTGAAGGCGATGGGCGGCAAGGGCGCGATCATGGTCGATATCGACGCGAGGAAGCGCGAGGTGGCCGAGAAGGCGGGTGCGCTCGCGACCGTCGATCCCAAGGCGCCGGACGCGCTGGAGCAGCTTGCCAAGAAGGCGGGCAGCCCGATCCGCGCCGTGATCGACCTCGTCGGCAATTCTGCTACGACGCAGCTCGGCTTCGACTGCCTGACCAAGGGCGGCAAGCTCGTCATCGTCGGCCTGTTCGGCGGCGGGGCGACCTGGGCGCTGCCGCTGATTCCGATCAAGGCGGTGACGATCCAGGGCAGCTATGTCGGCAACTTGCGCGAAACGCAGGAGCTGCTCGACCTGGTGCGGTCGAAAAAGGTGCCGCCGATCCCGGTGACGCAGCAACCGCTCGCCAGGGCCAACGACGCGTTGCTGCAATTGCAGCAGGGCGCAGTGGTCGGGCGTACGGTGCTGACGCCGTAGTTCGACGCTCTCTCTTCCGTCATTGCGAGGAGCGAAAGCGACGAAGCAATCCAGAATGTCTCCGTGGATGCAGTTCTGGATTGCTTCGCTTCGCTCGCAATGACGACTTGGTTGACACCTTCCTTGAGGCCTTAAATGTCCGCAAACAACGCCTTCCACATTGCCGTGCTCGCCGGTGACGGCATCGGTCCCGAGGTCATGGCGCCGGCGCTGGAGGTGCTGCGCAAGGTCGGCGAGAAGTCCGGGCTTGGCTTCCGCTTCACTGAGGCGCCGGCGGGCGCCAACCACTACCTCGCGACCGGCAAGTCGATGCCGGATAGCACCATCAAGCTCTGCGAGGAGGCGGACGCGATCTTGCTCGGCGCCTGCGGCCTGCCGTCGGTGCGCTACCCCGACAACACCGAGATCGCGCCGCAGATCGAGCTGCGCTTCATCTTCGATCTCTATGCCGGCGTCCGTCCGGCGCGCCTCATTCCGGGCGTGCCGAGCCCGATCGTCGGCGCGGACCAGCGCGGCATCGATCTCGTCGTGATCCGGGAGTCCACCGAAGGCCTGTTCGCCTCGATGGGCAAGGGCGTCGTCACCCATGAGGACGCGCGCGAGACCATGGTGATCACGCGCAAAACCTCCGAGCGCCTGTTCGAGTTCTCGTTTCGCCTCGCCGAGCGGCGCAAGTCACGCGGCAAGCCGGGCGCACTCACCTGCGTCGACAAGGCGAACGTGTTCAAGGCCTTTGCGTTCTTCCGCGGCATCTTCGACGAGATTGCCACGAAGCATCCTGACGTGAAGATCGACCGGCTCTATGTCGATGCCTGCTCGGCGATGCTGGTCAAGCGTCCCTGGGATTTCGACGTGATGGTGATGGAGAACATGTTCGGCGACATCGTCTCCGACATCACCGCGAGCCTGATCGGCGGCCTCGGCATGGCGCCGTCCGCCGACATCGGCGACAAATACGCGGTGTTCCAGCCGTGCCACGGCACGGCGCCTGACATCATGGGGCAGGGCAAGGCCAATCCGACCGGCATGATCCTGTCCGCGGCGATGATGCTGGATTGGCTCGCTGAGAAGCATGGTGTGGAGAGTGCGGCGGAAGCCGGCATGACGATCGAGCGTGCCGTGGATCAGGTCTATGCCGGCGGCATCAAGCCGATGGAGTTCGGTGGCAGCAACGGCACGGCGGACATCACGAAAGCGGTGCTCGCAGCGCTGTAGCCGAGAATGCCGTCAGGAGAAGGGGTCTGGCGGCCCCTTTGTCATTGACCAGCCGCGCCCGTGATGGTGGTGAGGCCAGCCCCACGGACGCGGTCCGTAAAAGCGGGGAGAGGAATCCTCCCGAACATGTGCTCACAGGGGCGACGTCGCTCCTGTCTTGCCGTCCTCATCCGCGAGGCATCGTTCAAGCACGCATCCCGATCGCAGGCCGGAACGGCGGATCATTCTCGGGCGAGGGTGCAGGGGCATAATGATCGAATTGCATTGTAACGGTTGCGCGATCTTGGCTCATCGAGCGCACGTCATTCACGTAACCGAACATGTTCATGAGCGGTACAATCGCGTTGATGACGGCGGTATTGCCGCGCGCATGTTGGCCCTGGATCCGCCCGCGTCGCAAATTGAGACCTGAAATGATGGAGCCGATATAATCCTCCGGGGTCACCACCTCTACCTTCATGATCGGCTCGAGCAGCACCGACCCAGCCTTCTGGAGTGCCCCGCGGAACGCCGCACGCGCGGCGATCTCGAAGGCCTGCGCCGAAGAGTCGATGTCATGATACTTGCCATCGATCAGCTCAACCTTGATGTCGATCACCGGATAGCCGGCGACCACTCCCGAGGAGAGCACGCTCTCGATGCCCTTCTCGACGCCGGGGATGTACTCTTTCGGCACTGCGCTGCCGGCAATCCTGGACTCGAACCGATAGCCCTTGCCGAGCTCGTTCTGCTCGATCCGCAGCTTGACCGCCGCGAATTGGCCGGAACCGCCCGACTGCTTTTTGTAGGTATATTCCACTTCGGCCGGCCGAGTGATGCGCTCACGGAACGCCACCTGCGGCTCCCCGACTCTGAGGTCGATGTTGTAAGTACGTTTGAGGACATCGAGCTTGGCGTCGAGATGGAGTTCGCTCACGCTCTTGATGATAGTCAGTCCGGACTCGTGATCGATCGACATTTCGAAGGCAGGGTCGTCGGCCGCAAGCTTCGCCAGCGCAATGCCGAGCTTCTGTCCATCGGCCTTCGACTTCGGCTCGATTGCGAGCTCGACCAGCAGCGGCTGTGAGGACATTTCACCCGCCGTGAGATACGGATTGATTCTGGGATGGCCGGATTTCCAGTTCACCCATTCCTCGGCCTCGCGATACGAAACGAAGTCGGCGATCGGCAGTTCGGTGAGCTCGCCGCGCTGAATGACGCGCCAGCCGCCTTGTTGAAGGCGCTGGATAACGAAGCATTCTACGGGAAAGTCGATCATTGGACGTATCAGCCCTCAAGCAGGCATGTCCCACATCCTTACGACGTAGGATTCGCGTGCTCGGCAAAAAAAGTGGTCTCCGGCGAGATTGCGATTTTGTGTCCAGTAATGCCGCGCAGGATCGCTGTGAGTGCAAACCACCTGTCGGCCGGCGCGCATTCCTTGTTCTCCGTGGTCAGTTTCGCAAAGCTGCAGCCTGCCGCCTCGCGCGCCAACTCCCCGATCGTGAGGATGCGACGCGGAACGGTCCGGAAGGTCAGCCACTTCTTGTAGCCAAAGCAACCAAAGCAGAGGGCGGCCGCCAAAAGAAGTGCAAGCCGATTGTCCAACGAGATCCCACCGGCGTGCCACAGGCAACCGAGCAGCCCCAATGCGAAGGAAACCAGCCAACGGAAAGGTCCGGGCCATCTCTCTGACACCCGGAAAGAAGTTTCCAGACTTGGAAGATCAAGGCCTGAAGTTTGCGCAAGCCGTCGCCATTTCGGAGCCATCGAGCGGGGCTCGATTCGCTCAAGAATCGAGATAGACGTTTGAGGGGTGATTTCGCCTTCAATTCCCATCAGTTTGAGTGTCTGACGCAGGCGGTAGAACGCCGCTTGAGAAAGGCACGCCCGTGTCGTGCTTCCGGCGTTCCGATTTTTCAATTCGATCAGATCGTAAAGCTGGCCGACGGTCCGTGCCTGCTCGGCTTCCGCGTCGGTCAGCTTGATCCCAAAGGTTCGCTCAACCTCGTGGATGACGTCCACATCGTCACCGTCGCCGACGAGATTCAGCGTGTCTTTCATGTTTAACCCACAGGCTGCCGTGATTGTAGCATTGTCGCGATCGGGCGCCAGAGCCTACTTCCCCGTAAACTGCGGCTTGCGCTTTTCCATGAAGGCCTGCCGGCCCTCGCGGAAATCCGCGCTGTCCATGCAGGCATTGCCGATCGCCTTGATCGCCTCCATGTCGCGCCGGCTCTCGTCCTTCACTACCTGCGCGATGGTGATCTTGGCCGCCTTGATTGCGAGCGGGGCGTTCTGCGCGATCGTCTCGGCGATCGTCATGGTCTCGCCCCAGAGCTCGCCTTGTGGAAACACGCGCTCGACGAGGCCGATGCGCAGGGCCTCGGCGGAATCGATGCGCATGCCCGTGTACATCAGCAGCCGCGCCCAGGCCGGGCCGACCAGCGACACCAGATGCCGCAGGCCGTCATAGCCATAGGCGATGCCGAGCTTGGCGGCGGGAATGCCGAACTGGCTGTCCTGCGAGGCGAGGCGGATGTCGGCGAGCATCGCGACCTGCATGCCGCCGCCGAGGCAGTAGCCGTCGATGCAGGCGATGGTCGGCTTGGGATAATCGGCGAGCAGCGCGCGCTGGGCGGCGCTGCGCTTGGCGTATTCCTCGGACGCCGCGGCATTGTGCCTGACCTTCTCGAACTGGCTGATGTCGGCGCCCGAGACGAACGCCTTGCCGCCGGCGCCGCGCAGGATCACGATGCGCACCGTGTCGTCGTGGCGCAAGGCCGTCAGCGCCTCGCCAAATCCCTCCCACATCTCCAGCGACATCGCGTTGCGCTTGTCGGGATTGTTGAAGGTGATCACGCCGACGCCATCGGTCGCGTGCGTCAGAATCTTGCCGTCGGCGTAAGGTGTTCCGGTCGTGCTGAAAAGGTCTGGCATCGCGCGCTCGCTGCTCGGTAGCGAGGCGCAATGTGCGGCGCAGGCACCGCCGCGGTCAACCGGCGCAGGAGAGCAGAGCCTGCATTCGCCCGTGTTGCGATTGCATGGCGCGCGGCGTTCGACGGAGGCCGAAGCCCAAGAAAAAGGGGCGGCCAGGCCGCCCCGAGACAGGCCGCGCGCAGTTGCGCGCAAACATCTTTCGGCCGATCTCGTGCAATCCGGCCGCGCCCCCGTGACGCGGCGGATTGAACGTTGGCCGTGAAGGCCGGACCGTCGACCGGCCTCAGCTCTCGTTCGCCGCGATCGATTCCATCAGCGAGACGAGCTGACGCTGCACCGTCTGGTCCTTGATCTTGCTGTAGGCGCGCAGCAGGCGGAGGCTGAAGGCCGAGTCGAGGAAGAGCAGGCTCTCGACTTCACGGGCCTTGTTGTCGCCGTCGTAGAAGAAGGTCACGGGCACATCGAGGGCGGAGGCGATCTGCTGAAGCCGAGCCGCGCCGACGCGATTAACGCCCTTCTCGTATTTCTGCACCTGCTGGAAGCTGACGCCGAGCTTCTCGCCGAGCTCGGCCTGCGAGATCTTCATCTCGACGCGCCGCAGACGGATCCGCTTGCCAAGCTCGATGTCCGGCTTGCCCGCGCTGCGCTGCTTCATTCTTTTCGCCGCTGCTTTCATCTCTGTTTTCACCTTTGTTCTTCGGTTGAAAATCCCCCGAAGAGCTGGGTCAGGGGTTCGCCCATATACGAGTCCTTGAATTCATGCGGGTGCACGAACTCTTCCTTAAACCACGGGAAGCGGGCCGGATTGAAAGCCTCGATCAGCCAGTCAATCATGTGCCGCACGCGCGGGATACGGCCGCTACCGGGGTGGTAGGACAACCAGATATCCAGCGGTCGGTTCAGCTCGACCTCCAGTGGAATCAGTTTCCCGCCGAGCGCAATGGCGTAGCTCGGGAAGACGCCGATGCCGGCGCCATTCGCGACCGCCCAATAATTGGCGCTCGAGACGTTCGTCTTCATGACCAGAAGGTCACGTTCGGACACGCCCGGGAAGAAGCTCTCGAAGGATTCCTTGGCGGCGAGCTGATCGGCGAATTGCAGCACCAGACGATGCTTGATCAATTCCGCCGCCGAGCGCGGCGCGCCATGCTTTGCGATGTATTTCTCGGAGGCCCAGAACATCAGATGCATGCGGCCGAGCCGCACCAGCTTGATGTCCAACGCTGAGGGACGCGACAGGTGGATAGCGACGTCGGCCTCGTGGCGCGAGACGTCGGCCGAGCGCATCGCGCAATGCAGGTCCACCAGGATCTTCGGATAGGCCTGCTGGAATTCGACGAGACGAGGAGCAAGCCAGAATGTGCCGAGCCCCTCGGTGACGGCCACGCGGACCTCGCCGGACAGCGCGTTCGCCATCGAATCGCTGGCGCGCAGCACGTCGAAGGTGGCCGCCTCCATGCGCTCGACGGCGGAGACTACCAGGGCACCCTCATCGGTCAGATGGGTGCCGTGGACGTCGCGCGTAAATAACGTGGTGCCGGTCTGGCGTTCGAAATCGTCAATCCGGCGCCGCACCGCGTTGATCGACAGCGACAGGCGCTCGGCCGCGGAGCGAAAGCTTCCGCATCGGACAACTTCCAAAAATATACGGGCGGCGTCCCAATCGGAGAGGCCGCTGAGATTTGTCTTTGGGCGTTCCGTCAGACGAACGCCCCTTTCCGCCAAGGTGTGCATACAAGTCCCTTCGGAACGCTAAACTGGCAGAATCTGGCGCAAACCACAACCACGACGGGTTGGGGAACGAAGAGTTTTGAAGGTCATCCTTACTACCTTAGGGGTATTTACTACCTTAGGGGTATTTGGATGCTCCCATGGGCTGGGAATTCGGGCGAGGCTATCGGCTCGAGTGAGGGGTATGGCGTGAGTTCCGTTGCGAGCCGCGAGATGGCTGCGGGATTGCCGGTGTTGACCGCAATGAATGGTCTTGCGCGGCAGTCGATGCCGTCGCCGCTGCTGGATCGATCGCACCGCGTCAGGCGTTTGCTCCCGGAGCAATTCGGCAACCGCCAATGGCGCCGCATCGCGATGCGCGCGGAAACACGGTTCCACAGCAGAAACACACTGAAATCAGAGTTCGAAGGCGCAGTCGCCTCGTGTTATCTTTGGTCTTCCATGGGGGCCGAAGGGGGCGTGACAGATACGTCTCGCAGGCCGAATTAACGGAAAGAACGCCGGTGTCGCATTCAGACGAACAGTTGCAGTCGGTGCTGGAAACGCTCGAGGAGTGCCGCAGGGTTCTCAATGCGTGCAACAGCCGCGAGTCGGCCGAGATGCTGTCCATCGTCATCCTCGACGTCAGGATGAAACTGAAGGGAATCGACAGTGCCGATCTCAAGGCGCTGTGCGACGAAATGCTGCGGAGCGCTGCCAGCGAGCCGCCGCCCCCCTCCAAGCAGACGCAGGACCAGCCCCGGCGTCCGCTGCTCCGCGTGGTGAAGTAGCCTCGCCGCCGAATTCTCGCTTTCTGGCGAGGATTGTGCGCGTCCCGATGCCGCATCTGTGATCACGGAGGGCATCGGGCGGAGCCCTGGTTTTGTGCGCTTCTGTTGCGCATTCTCCGGCATCGGCTACACCAGAGCCGGTTCGGCTCCGGGCCGGGCGCGTTCCCTGCGCGCCCTAACGGGGCCTGAGATGGCTCCGATTGCATCATGCAAAATGTTTCGATTCCGGCGGCGCTGATTGCCGGCCTCGTCAGCTTCCTCTCGCCTTGCGTCCTGCCTCTGGTTCCGCCCTATCTAGTCTACCTCACGGGCGCCACGATCGAGCATGTCGAGAGCGATGAGCCGGTTGCGGCCTCCAAGCGCGCGATCATGATGTCGGCGCTCCTGTTCGTGCTCGGCTTCTCCACCATCTTCGTGGCGCTCGGCGCCAGCGCTTCGCTGATCGGCGGGCTGATCCGTGCCTGGTCGGCGGAGCTGTCGATCCTCGCCGGCATCGTCATCATCATCATGGGCCTGCACTTCCTTGGCCTGACGCGCATCGGCTTTCTGATGCGCGAAGGACGCCTGCCGATCCCCAAACCGGTCGGCTTGTGGGGCGCCTATATCATGGGCCTCGCATTCGCGTTCGGCTGGACGCCCTGCATCGGCCCAATCCTCGCCGCGATTCTCTCGGTCGCCGCGGCGGAAGCCACGGTGACGAGGGGCGCCGGCCTGCTCGCGGTCTATTCCGCGGGCCTCGGTATTCCATTCCTGATCGCCGCGCTGATGATCGAACAGTTCTCCGCGCTGTTCGCGCGCATGAAGGGCCAGCTCGTCAACGTCGAGCGCGCCATGGGCGTCTTGATGGTGCTCACCGGCATCGGCTTTCTCACCGGCGCGGTCTCGAATGTGAGCATCTGGCTGCTGGAGACATTTCCGGTGCTGCAGACGATCGGTTAGGGCGCGCGGGGACCGGGTTTTCACGGACAAAAAAGGAGAGGAACCGTTGAAATCCGTCAGGCATGCTGTCACGGAACGACGATTCCAAACCTTTCCGGTCCCGAGGCGTTGCATCGTGGGACAACTCGCATGGTGGAGATCACGTGACCAAGACACTGCGCTTAGAACCCTTGTCGGACAACGCGGCTTTGGTTGCCTGGCAGTTTTTGGGACAGCCATTGCAGGAGTGGCCGAGCTGGGTTCAGTCGAACTGTTCGCTGCAGAAGGATGCCGACGGAAAATTCGAGCTTCGGCACGAGCGGCGCAGCGGCACCCAGATCGTCTATCTCGGCGAGTGGCTGGTGAGAGATCTCGATGGGGGCGTGGACTTCTACACGGACGCTGAGATCTGGTCGCGGTTCGCTGCCAAGCGCTGAAGCGCTGAAGAGCTTGGCCCGCGCGTCGATCGCGCCTTAGTCTTTCTTGCTCGAGCTCCGGGCGATCAAAAGCCTGTGTCGCTGGTGGGGCAAAAGGCCTCGCCGGTAGGACTCACCCACAGAATGCAATCTGTGGTAATATTTCGTCGTACTGCACCCTGAGGGGCAATTCTTCTGAACGTATACTGAAACGAGCATTTCAGACCAATCGACATCTTCGGCGCCCCTCTCCCTTACAGCATTCTGAGCAGGAGCAAGCGATGGGAACCGACGTGAATGTTCATCCCGGTCACGGCAAGGCCGGACGTCAACCGACGCGACAATTTCTGGATACGCTTTCCGGACACGACGATCCGGGCATGTTTGGCCGGATGTTTCCGACCCTGGAGCCGCTGGCTGTCGACGACGCTCCGCTGCATGAGCTCGCCGACGCGATGAAGGATCCCGCCCCCGGCGACGCCGCCGGAAACAATTCCAACGTCCCGGCGGGTTTCACCTATCTCGGGCAATTCGTCGATCATGACATCACGCTCGATCTGACCTCGTTCGGCGAGAAGGAAGCCGATCCGACGGCGGTCACGAATTTTCGCACGCCCGCGCTCGATCTCGACAGCATCTATGGTCTCGGCCCCGACGGAAGCCGCCATCTGTACGCGCGCAATTCGGCGAGCGACAACGGCAAGACACCGGGTCCCAAGCTGCTGATCGGCAAGACCGTCAACGTCGATGCCATCACCGGCGATCATCGCAACGACCTGCCGCGCAATCCCGAGGGGTTTGCCCTGATTGGCGATCACCGCAACGACGAGAACCTTGTCGTCGCGCAAACCCATCTTGCGATGCTGAAGTTTCACAACAAGGTCTGCGATCAGCTCGCCGCGTCCGGCAAGCCGGCGGGCGAGATCTTCGAGGAAGCGCGCCGGATCGTGACCTGGCACTACCAATGGATGGTCCTGCACGATTTCGTGGAGCGGATCACCGAGAAAGGGATCGTCGCGAAGATCCTCGAGCAGGGGCGGCGCTTCTACCGCTTCAAGAAGACCCCATACATGCCCGTCGAGTTTTCGGGCGCCGTCTATCGTCTCGGCCACAGCATGGTGCGCCAGGTCTATAGCCACAACCGGATCTTCACGCCCGGTGGCCTCGCGCCGGCGACCCTCGACCTGCTGTTCAGGTTCACCGGGCTGTCGGGCGGCATCATCGGCGATCTGGCGCCAAACCCGATTCAGCCGCCGCTCCCGCTTCCGGTGCTTTCGAGCAACTGGATCATCGACTGGCGCCGCTTCTATCAGGTCCTGCCGAACAATCCTCCGGGCGTGACGCTCAATCCGTCGCGCAAGATCGACCCGTTCGTCGTGCCGCAGCTCCACACCTTGCCCGGCGATGGCGGCAGCCTGCCGTTCCGCAACCTCAAGCGCGGCGTGTTGCTGGGATTGCCGTCAGGGCAGGACGTCGCCAAGGCCATGAAGATCAAAAATCCGCTGACACCGGAAGAAATCTCGAAGGGGAGCGACGGCGGCGTGGCGAAAAAGCATGGCCTGCACCAGCACACCCCGCTCTGGTACTACATCCTCAAGGAGGCGGAGCAGCGGGGCGGGGGCGAAAGGCTCGGCCCGGTCGGCGCGACCCTGCTTGCCGAGGTCTTCGTCGGCCTCGTCCATGGCGACCAACAGTCTTATCTCTGGCTCAAGGGCAAGACCTGGAAGCCGACGCTGCCATCGCAAGTGCCGGGCGAATTCACGATGGCCGACCTGCTGCGTTTCGTCGGGGATATCAGCCCGATCGACGGCATCTCGACGGTCTAAAGCATGATCCGAAACGCGCGACGTTGGTCCGGAAAGATCGACGTCATGCGATCAACTCCGGAAGGGCGGCCGCCGCCGAGACGGCCGCTCTCCCATCACGCGGTTTCCGTGCATCAGAGCCCGCCGGCCGGAGCGCAAGTTGCAGTGCAACAGCGCGTGCCGGGGCGCCAGCGCGACGAAGAGGCCCGCCAGCGCACGCGAAATGACTTCCGTCCCGTCGAGGTTTTTCATACGCTTGCCTCTCGCAAGCCGCATAACGGCTGCGCTCACGGCTCGGCGACAGGGCCGGAGCATCAAAGGGAGGGGAGACGATGAGGCGAAGGTCATTTCTCGCAGGTATCGGTGCAACCACTGCGGCAGCTGCCATCGGCATGCCGTCGATCCTGAGGGCGCAAGCCCCGATCACGCTGAACGGTGCCGTGCAGTTCAACGACGACCATGCCTTCAACCGGGCCCTGCTGCGGTTCGAGGAGCTGGTGAAGAAATATTACGGCAAGCCCGTCAACTTCACCCTGCACAGGAACTCCTCGCTCGGCCTCGAGAAGCAGTATTTCGAGTACATGTCGCAGGGCAAGGCAGTCGATTACGGCATCGTCTCGCCGGCTCACATGTCGACCTTCGCCAAGGCCGCTCCGTTCATCGATGCGCCCTTCGTGTTCAAGGGCATCGAGCACATGAACAAGGTGGTCGAAGCCAATATCCTGGCGCCGATCGCCGACGAGGTCGCGGCCAAGGCCGAGGTGGTCCTGATCGGCTATGCCGGCGGCGGCATCCGCAACATCTTCGCCAACAAGCCGCTCAAGAATCTCGCCGATCTCAAAGGCCTCAAGGTGCGCGTGCAGGGCGCGCCGATCTGGTCGAAGACCTTTGCAGCCGTCGGCATGAGCCCGACCGTGATCGCCTATAACGAAATCTACAATGCGATCCAGAACGGCGTCATCTCGGCCGGCGAGAACGAGGCGGCCGGCGTCGAGGCGATGAAGTTCTACGAAGTGGCGCCGCATCTGAGCCTGACCCAGCACGCCGTATCGATCCGGCCGATCTGCTTCTCGGTAAAGACGCTGAAGACCCTGCCGAAGGATCTGCAGGACGCGATCATGAAGGCGGGCAAGGAGGCCGGCGATTACGGCCGCCAGCTCGAGTCGAGCGAGGAGGTCGTCAAGCTCGACACGCTGGAGAAAGCCGGCAAGCTCAAGCGCGTTCCTTTCGAGGAACGGGACGCCATGAAGAAGCTCGCCGACCCCGTGATCGCCACCTACGCCAAGGAGATCGGCGCGGAGGGCATTTTCGACAAGATCAACGTCGTCTGAGGCCGCCGCGTCCGCCGACAGCATTCCGGGCAGGCCCCGCTTCCTGCCCGGACATGGCGGATGAGCGCCGTACGGAGCTCCAATGTCCGAAATGCACGTCCCGTCCACACCGTCGCTGTGGCGTCGCGTCACCGCGGCCTATGCGAAATTGCTGGAATTCCTGCTCGCCGCCTGCGTCGGCATCCTGGTCATCCCCGTCACGTTGCAGATCGTCTCGCGCTACACGCCGTTCATTCCCTCCTACATCTGGACCGAGGAGATGGCGCGGTTCCTGTTCGTCTGGACGATCATGATCGGCGCCATGGTGGGCATCCGCGAAGCGCAGCATTTCGAGGTCGACGTGTGGCCCGATCTGTCGCGGCGGTCGGAGGCCGCGGTGCGGATCCTCGCGCGGCTCGGCGTGCTGGCACTGGCCCTCGTGTTCGTTTGGGCCGGAATCGAATTCACACGCTTCGCCTGGAACAGGACGTCGGAGCTGGCCGATCTGCCGCTCTGGCTGATCCACATCGCTTGGCCGGTGGCCGGCGTGACCTGGATCGTGTTTGCCGGTGAACAGATCCTTGATGAAATGCGCGTTCTGGTCGGGGCACAGAGATGAGCGGCACTGTACTTTCTGCCGGACAGGCCGCCATGGTGCTGTTCGGGGTCTTCATCGGTCTGCTGATCGTGCGCGTGCCGGTTGCCTTCGCGCTCGGCCTTGCCTGCGTGCCGATCCTTCTGATCGAGCCGCGCCTGTCGCTGATGGTGCTCGCGCAGGAGACCTTCAACGCTTACAATTCCTTCATCCTGCTCGCGGTGCCGTTCTTCCTCTTGACGGCGAACCTGATGAGCATCGGCGGCATCACCGACCGCCTGGTGGCGCTGTCGCGCTCGATGGTCGGGCACTGGCCGGGATCGCTGGCGCAGATCAACGTCGTGCTGTCGGTGTTCTTTGCCGGCATCTCCGGCTCCTCGACGGCCGATGCCGCCAGCCAGTCCAAGATCTTCATCGATGCGCAGAGCAAGGAGGGCTACGACCTTTCGTTCTCCATCGCCATCACGGCGGTGTCGGCGGTGCTTGCCGTCATCATCCCGCCGTCGATCCTGATGATCGTGTGGGGCGGGCTGATCTCGACCTCGATCGCGGCGATGTATCTGGCCGGCATCGTGCCGGGCCTTTTGATTGCGGGCGCGCAGATGGCGACGGTGCACGTCTATGCGGTGCGCCGCGGCTACCCGACCTATCCGAAGGCGACCTGGGTCGAGATGCGACGCGCCATTTGGCGGTCGATACCGGCGCTGATGACGCCGTTCATCATCGTCGGCGGCATTCTGCTGGGCTGGTTCACCGCGACCGAGTCCGCCTGCGTCGCGGTGCTCTATTCCGTGGCGCTCTCCGCGTTCTTCTACCGCGAGACGGGCCTGCGCGAATTGTACAAGGCCTTGCTCGACACCGGGCGCCTTGCGGGTGTGGCGCTGTTTTGCGTCGGCACCGCAAGTGCGTTCGGCTGGCTGCTCGCCTACTACAAGATCCCGCAGGAGCTGCTCGCCAACGTCTCGACCTGGGGCATGGGCACGGTCACGGCCGGCTTCTTCATCGCCTTCTGCTTTCTGGTGGTGGGCTGCTTCCTCGACGCCATTCCGGCGATCATCATCGTCGGCACCGTGCTGGAGCCGCTCGCCAAGTCCATCGATCTTCATCCGGTCCAGTTCGCGATCATTTCCATCGTGTCGCTGGCGTTCGGACTGGTGACGCCCCCCTACGGCCTCTGTCTGATGATCGCCTGTTCGATCGCGGGCGTGCGGCTGCGCTATGCCCTGAAGGACACGGTGATCATGCTGATCCCGATGCTGCTCGTGCTGGCGGCGGTGATCATTTGGCCCAGCGTGTCGTTGTTCCTGCCGCGCCTGATCGTGCCGGAAATGCTCAAGTGAAGGGCGATGGCGTGGTCCCGCGACCGGCGGCCGCGGGATCGTCGCGGTGGGCTACAGACTGCTTTCTGTGATCGCGGCGTAAACCATGCTGCGCAGCTCGCGGCGGATCGGGTAGGCGCTCGACGGCAGCACCTGCGTCATGAAGATGGCGATCAGGTCCTCGGCGGGATCGATCCAGAACGAGGTCGTGGCGGCGCCGCCCCAATTGTATTCGCCGGGGCTGCCGGCGATCAACGTCTCGGCCGGGCGCATAGTGACGGCGAAGCCGAGACCGAAGCCGATACCGTTATAGGTCGCTTCCGAGAACAGCGAGCGCGAGACTTCCGGCAGCGCACGACCGTCCGGAATGTGGTTGGTCGTCATCAGCGCCAGCGTCTTCGGCCCGATCAGCCTGACGCCGCCGAGCTCGCCGCCATTGATCAGCGCACGGCAGAAGGTGAGATAGTCGGCGACCGTCGAGCACAGGCCGCCGCCGCCGGAGATGAACGAGGGCGGCGACAGGAACGAGCTCGTCGTCGGATCGTCCTGGAGCGTCAGCCCCTCGCGGCGCTGGCCGGCATGGAAGGTCATGCCGCCGCCGGGATCGGCGGAATAGCAGGCCGCGAAGCGATGCGCCTTCGATGCCGGCACGTGGAAATCGGTGTCGGTCATGCCGAGCGGATCGAGGATGCGCTGTTTCAAGAACTGCTCGAACGGCATGCCGGAGATCTTGCCGATGAGATAGCCGATCACGTCGGTCGCAACGGAGTAATTCCAGGCCTCGCCCGGCGAAAACTCCAGCGGGATCTTGGCCAGACCCTCGATCATGGTTTGGAGTGTGCCTGACTTCTCGACTTCGCCGATCTTTTCAGTGCGATAGGCGGCATCGACGTTGGAGCGTTGCTGGAAGCCATAGGTGAGCCCAGACGTGTGGCGCAAGAGATCGACGATCAGCATCGGCCGGGACGGCGGCCGGGTCAGGAACGCCGGGTAGGTGCCGGCGACAAACACGCCGAGGTCCTTCCACTCCGGAATGTATTTGGCGACGGGCTCGTCGATCGCGACGAGGCCTTCCTCGACCAGCATCATGAAGGCGACGCTGGTGAGCGGCTTGGTCATGGAATAGATGCGGTAGATCGTGTCGTCCTTCACCGGCACCTTGCGCTCGACATCGGCAAAGCCCTGCACCGAGCTGTGCGCGACCTTGCCGCGGCGGTAGACCAGAAGATGCGTGCCCGGGAAACGGCCGGCATCGATGTACCGGCGCTTGAGATGCGCATCGACGCGGTCGAGCGCGGCCTTGGACATGCCGACCGATTCGGGCGAGGCGGGGGTGGGGGCGAGCATCGGTTCCTCCGGGGCGTTTTGTCGGAAAGTTGATACCGAAATGGCGGCCGCATTCCAAGTCGGTTGCGCTTAACGAGGCCGAGCCGGCTGGTGTAGACTCAGGCCCCGGAACGCAAGGAGCCTGCCAGGGCCAACGAGAAGAACGCGAGGGCAAACGCACCATGACTCAGTTCACCGAGACCGAACTCACCGAAGCCGTCGTCAAGAGCTTCGACCACACGCCCGACACGCGCGCGAAATTCCTGCTGCAGGAATTGGTGAGGTCGCTGCACGATTACGTGAGCAAAACCGGTCTCACTTTCGAGGAATGGGAGTACGCGATCGATTTCCTGACCCGAACGGGGCAGAAATGCACGGACACGCGCCAGGAATTCATCCTCTTGTCCGACGTGCTCGGCGTCTCCATGCTGGTCGACGCCGTCAATCACAGGGATCGCGACGGTGCCACGGAGACCACGGTGCTCGGCCCGTTCTACGTCGGTGAGCACAAGGTGACTGCGCACGGCACCGACATCTCGCCGAACAACCAGACTGGCGAGCGGATGTTCGTGCAGAGCCGCGTCACCGATCTCGCGGGCAAGCCGCTCGCCGGCGTTCCCGTCGACGTCTGGCATGCCGATGACGACGGCTTCTACGATTCCCAAAAGCCGAACTACGACGAGGTCGGCGCCTCGGCGCGGGCGCGCTTCATCACAGATGACGATGGCCGCTTCTACTTCCGCACCATCCTGCCGTGCAGCTATCCGATCCCGATCGATGGTCCGGTCGGCGAGATGATCGTGCAGACCGGCCGTCACCCGATGCGCCCCGCGCACGTGCACTTCCTCGTGAACGCCAGAGGCTATGAGCCGCTGATCACGCACGTCTTCATGGACGGTGACAAATATCTCGATTCCGACGTGGTGTTCGGCGTCAAGGACGACCTCGTCGCCAAGGTCGAGCCGCGCAACGATCCGGTGATGCCCGACGGCACCAAGGCGAACGGGCGGTGGCATCTGATGAGTTACGAATTCCACCTCAAGCCGGGCAGCGGCATGGCGCCGAAACCGCTGGGGGTGAAGACGGCGGAGCCGGCGTGAGGGCTTGCTAAGAGGCGCGGCAGCCTGGACGCGTACGACATCAGCTGTGCCGCTGAAAGAAGTGCAGTTATGGACCTCAGCGAATTTCCGAGTTGGACGACTTGAGGACATTCAAGCTGAAAAATGATAGAAGAGCCCGCACCTGCTTGGTGACCGCCGGAGCAAGCTGTGCCTAAGTATTTTCCGATCGACGCGGGCGTGAGATTCGACTGCGATAAGAGCGACCTTCTCGCGATCAAATGGGAAGCCTATAGTCTTTCGGCGGACTTCCAACTGCCGGACGCAAAGAGGCAGGCGCTTCGTGTTCGCTTCAATAGCGCGACAATAGTGCGTCTCTTGGACGAAATGCCGCTCAGCACCGAACAACAGCCTACGAAGAACGAGGGACTAGTTCCAAGGCACTTCGCATATCGCGTAGAGGGTTCTACCTTCGCGGACACCCAGTCGGAACCATGGAAGAAGGTTCATCATCCTGTTCGACATTACGAATTTATCACGGGATGGGGCTGCATGGATGTGCTCTCCGGAGCAGACCCGACTTTTGAAGTTATCGATATCAGCGACTGACGAAGGTCCGGAACGAGTCACAGCTGGTATTGGCAACCTTGGTCGCCACAATTGGATCGTTGGTCACCCGGATCTTCTGCATGGAAAGAAAATCAGCACTGCACGAGCTACTTGAGCTTAAAAAGCCGCTGGACGAGATCCAGCTCACACTGGACGGTTTCGAGCGGGATATCGTCCCTTTGGTTATCCTCGAGCGAAGGCATGTGGCGTCGATCCTTCGTCGTTATTGCGACGGCGAATTGAACCGCCATGACGTCGAACGCTGGGCCAGCTTGATCGTGTCCCGCAACGACATCGACTACAATTCAGACGTCATTGTAAGGGAGTATCTATTAGAACTCGCACTTCCTGCAGACAGTCAGCTAACGAGAGAGCGCGCCGGCAAATCCGCGGTTGCGTTGATTGAAGGGCCGACCGCAAAAGCCGTCCAAGCTGCTGCGCGCGTCCTTCACGATGAAGCGATACGTCATGGTTGGTGGGGCAAATACAGGAAGTCTTACGATGAGCTTGCTGCGACCGATCCCATCGGGAAGTTGGAGTTCGACGGCCTAGTGGAGCGTATGCTGATAGCGGCCATGCAAGCTAAAGCTGGCGATAATCTCTGACCAACGGACCGCCTGATATGTCCACTTTGGGATCACGGGCGGCGATGCTCTGAGCGGTCGCATTATTTCCGCTTGCTCGTCAGAAACTAACGTTCGCGCCTTAAACGTTTACCGCGCGTGCAGCAGCGCCAGCAGCACGACAACGGCGCAGGCGAGCGCGGCCGAGATCAGCTTCCAGAACATCAGCGGGTTGCGCTCGAGGAGAGGCGTGATGCGCGTGTTCAGATAAGCCGGATTGGGATTTCTGAGCTCGAACACGAACTCGGACATGTCCTCGTGGCGCTTGTTGGGATCGGGATGCAGTGCTTTCTTGAGCGCGCCGTCGATCCAGCCCGGGATGCCGCGCTCGGCATCGATTGCGGGGCGGTATCGTAATTTCCACGCGTCCGATCGTCCGCGGATTTTGGCGAGCTGAGCGCCGTAAGGCAGATGCCCGGTCAGCATCTGGTAGCAGATGGCGGCCAGCGAGAACATGTCGGAGCGGGGCGAGCCGCCTTCGCCCAGGAAATACTCCGGCGCCGTGTACTGGACCGTGCCGAGAAATTCCGCGTCGGCCGATCGCGGCGCCGCTTCGGCGACACCGGCGACCCTCACCGATCCGAAGTCGATGATCTTGGCGGTGCCGGTCTTGTCGATCAGGACGTTGTCGGGCCTGAGATCCTGGTGCAGCATCTCCATGCGATGGAAGGCGCGAAGTCCGGTGGCGATCTGCTCGATGATCCTTCGCACCGTCTCCAGATCGGGACGCGGATTGTCGAGCATCCATTGCCGCAGCGTCCGCCCCTCGACGAACTCGGTCGCGACGTAGAGGTAGTTGCGCCGCGTCGATCGCGATCGCGGCTTGAGCACGTACGGACTGTCGATCCGCCGCGCGATCCACTCTTCCATGAGGAAACGTTTCAGGTAGGCCTGGTTGTCGCGCAGGTCGATCGAGGGAATCTTGAGCGCGACCGTTTCCTCGGTCTCCGCGTCGACCGCGAGATAGATGTGGCTGCGGCTGCTGCCATGGATCTCCCGGATGATCCGGTAGCCGTCGAACATCGCGCGCGGCTCCAACAGAGGCGGCAGCGGCAGCGCCGCGGTCCGATCGAAAACGCCCGTTTCCTCCGGCACCGCATCGATCCGCAGGATCTGCACGGTGATGTTGTCGTCGCTGCCGCGCCGATAGGCCTCCTCCACGATCGCCTTCGCCGCGCCGTCGAGCTCGGCTGCGTGCTCGTTGATTGCACTCGTGACGAAACGCGCATCGACGAACTCGTACGCACCGTCCGTCGCCAGCAGGAAGGTGTCGCCGGCCTGGATCTCGACCGTCTGATAGTCGATCTCGAGCTGCGGATTGATGCCGAGCGCGCGGCCGAGATAGGTCTGCTCCGACGACACGATGACGCGGTGATCGTCGGTCAGCTGCTCGAGCGCCTTGCCGGCGAGGCGGTAGATCCGGCAGTCGCCGACATGGAAGATGTGCGCGGTCGCCGCCTTGATGACCATGGCGCTGAGCGTGCAGACATAGCCCTTGTCGCGGTCGTAGGCATATTGGCTCTTGCGCGTCTGCGCATGCAGCCAGGAATTGGTCGCCTCCAGCACGCGGCGGGCGGAGGTCTTCACCGTCCACGATTCCGACGTGCAGTAATAGTCCATCAGGAAGCTCTTGACCGCCGACTCGCTGGCGATCTGGCTCACCGTGCTCGAGGAGATGCCATCGGCGAGGACGGCCGCGATGCCCTTCAGGCTGAGCAGCGGCTCCTCCGGAATCAGGACGCCGTGAAAGTCCTGGTTGATGGGCTTGCGACCCTTGTCGGAGTGCTGGCCGATCGAGATCTGCAGTCCGCGGGACATCGTCGCCACCAAGGCAAAGAGAGCCTCACCCTACACGGGCGAGGCTCTCTTGTTGAGGTGCGTGTGATCAGGCCGCGACGCGGGGCTTTGCAGCCTTGTCGGCCTGACGCTTCGGCAGAGTCATGACATGGGTGGCATAGAGGGTCATGCCGGTGAAGGCGAGGCCGCCGACGAGGTTGCCGAGCACGGTCGGGATCTCGTTCCAGATCAGATAGTCCATGATCGAGAACTTCGCGCCGAGCAGCAGGCCCGACGGGAACAGGAACATGTTCACGACGGAATGCTCGAACACCATGTAGAAGAAGACCAGGATCGGCATCCACATCGCGATGACCTTGCCGGGGACCGAAGTCGAGATCATGGCGCCGACCACGCCGGTCGAGACCATCCAGTTGCAGAGCATGCCGCGCAGGAACAGCGTCGCCATGCCCGCCGCGCCGTGCGCGGCATAGCCAAGGGTTCGGCCCTCGCCGATAGTGCCGATGGCCGCGCCGACCTTGTCGGGCGCCTGCGTGAAGCCGAAGGTCGTGACGAAGGCCATCATGAAGGCCACGGTGAAGGCCCCGGCGAAATTGCCGACGAAGACGAGACCCCAATTGCGCAGCACGCCGTTGAGCGTGACGCCCGGGCGCTTGTCGATCAGCGCGAGGGGCGAGAGCACGAAGACGCCGGTCAGGAGGTCGAAGCCCAGGAGATAGAGCATGACGAAGCCGACGGGGAACAAGAGCGCGCCGACCAGCGGCTGGCCGGTGTTCACGTTGATCGTGACGGCAAACCAGGCTGCGAGGGCCAGGATCGCGCCGGCCATGTAGGCGCGGATGATGGTATCCCGGGTGGACATGAAGATCTTGGACTCGCCCGCATCCACCATCTTGGTGACGAATTCCGAAGGCGCGAGATACGACATCAATGGTTCCTTTTGCTTCGTAAGTGAGATGGACACGCCCTGGCGAGAGCGCGGCTGAACGTCATCGGCCGTGCGGGCTGCCTGCCGCGCACGAGGGCTATGGAAAGTTTGGATGCTCAGGGAATCGCGTCACGAGGACTCTGAAGCCGGGAGACCGCGAAGCAGGTGAGCTTCCGGGACGCAGCCGCCAGAGGCTGCACCAATGCGGCGATGCCGCAGTCTTCGTTGACGGCAATTGGAGAAGCAAGTTGTGTGCCGCTGGGGCGCGTCAGAAATATAAAGCAATTTCAATGCGATCTCATTCTACTTGGGCTGCTACTGGCGCCTTCGCGGCCTCTTGATTGAGCTGCTGCACAAGCTTTGTGCGTCGCACAAGGAATGTGCAGATCGCAAATTTCGCATGCGGAACTAGCCTGCGACAGTTTGGCGCGAGCGCTGCAATCCATTGAACTATCTTTGTTTTTCAGAAGGCCACGCTTGGCATGAAGCTTGAATAGTTCCAGCCGACGCCATTGAAGCCGTCCCGCGAGACATCTCATCCGATTTGCTGACGCCACCAGACGGGGGTCCCCCCGTCGCGCGTTCGCATGCGCCAAGGACGGCGCGCCGGACGGACGGGCTGCTCGCGCGCACAGCCGCAAATCATTCCCGCAACGACGCAAAAGGACGACACTGCCTATGACCAAGCGCATCCGCCGGCCCTCGGAAACGACCGGCCTCAGCCGCCGGCAATTGTTGAAGGCCACCGGCTCGACCGCCGCACTGCTCGCCGCCGCCAAGCTGAATTTCCCCGCCGGCGCCTTCGCGCAGGACGCAGGCCCCGAGGTCAAGGGCGCCAAGCTCGGCTTCATCGCGCTCTCCGATGCCGGCCCGCTATTCGTCGCCAAGGACAAGGGCTTCTTCGCCAAGCACGGCGTGCCCGACACCGACGTGCAGAAGCAGGCGTCCTGGGGCACCACGCGCGACAACCTCGTGCTCGGCTCCGAAGGCAATGGCATCGACGGCGCGCACATCCTCACCCCGATGCCGTATCTGATCTCGGCCGGCAAGGTGACGCAGAACAACCAGCCGACGCCGATGTACATCCTGGCGCGGCTCAATCTCGATGCCCAGTGCATCTCGGTCGCCAAGGAATATGCCGACCTCAAGCTCGGCACCGATGCGGCGCCGTTCAAGGCGGCCCTGGAGAAGAAGAAGGCGTCCGGCAAGGCCGTGAAGGCTGCGATGACCTTTCCCGGCGGCACCCACGATCTGTGGATCCGCTACTGGCTCGCCGCCGGCGGCATCGATCCCGACAAGGACATCGAAACCATCGTGGTGCCGCCGCCGCAGATGGTGGCGAACATGAAGGTCGGTACCATGGACTGCTTCTGCGTCGGTGAGCCCTGGAATCTCCAGCTCATCCACCAGGGCATCGGCTACACCGCCGTCAACACCGGCGAGATCTGGAACAAGCATCCGGAGAAGTCCTTCGGCATGCGCGCGGCCTTCGTCGATAAATACCCGAGGGCCAGCAAGGCGATCCTGATGGCCGTGCTGGAAGCCCAGCAATGGGCCGACAAGGCGGAAAACAAGCAGGAGCTGGCCGCCATCATGGCCAAGCGGCAGTGGATCAACTGCCCGGTCGAGGACGTCTACGATCGCACCGCCGGCAAGTTCGACTATGGCATCCCCGGCAAGGTGGTCGAGAACTCGCCGCACATCATGAAGTACTGGCGCGACCATGCCTCCTATCCGTTCCAGAGCCACGATCTCTGGTTCCTTACCGAGGACATCCGCTGGGGCAAGTACGAGCCGAACTTCGACACCAAGGCGCTGATTGCCAAGGTCAATCGCGAGGACATGTGGCGCGACGCGGCCAAGTCCCTCGGCGTCGCCGCCGCCGACATTCCGGCCTCCACCTCGCGCGGCAAGGAGACCTTCTTCGACGGCAAGGTGTTCGATCCGGAAAATCCGGCCGCCTATCTGAAGTCGCTCGCGATCAAGCGCGTCGAAGTCTGATGGAGCCCTGCGGCCGCCTTTCGGGCGGCCGCATCGTCCTTGCCACGCCGGAGAGAGATAGCGATGAACATGACTGCCACGAAGATCGAGGTTGAGACCGCGACGCCTGCCGCAACAATTGCGCCGGTCGTCGCGCTGACGCCGAAGCGTCCCCCGCGCGCCGAAGCTTACGCACGCATGGCACGCGAGACCGCCGTGCGCGTGATCCCGCCGCTGGTCGTGATCGCGCTGCTGACGCTGGTGTGGGAGCTGGTCTGCCGGCGAGCCGGCTCGGCGCTGCCGCCGCCCTCAAAAGTATTTGCGGATACCAAGGAGCTGATCTTCGATCCGTTCTTCGACCGTGGCGGCATCGACAAGGGGCTGTTCTGGCATCTGTCCGCCAGTCTCCAGCGCGTCGCCTTCGGTTACTCGCTCTCGGCCATCGCCGGCATCGCGCTCGGCGTGCTGGTCGGGCAGTCGGTCTGGGCGATGCGCGGGCTCGATCCGCTGTTCCAGGTGCTGCGCACCATTCCGCCGCTCGCCTGGTTGCCGCTCTCGCTCGCGGCCTTCCGCGACGGCCAGCCTAGCGCGATCTTCGTCATCTTCATCACCTCGATCTGGCCGATCATCATCAACACCGCAGTCGGCATCCGCAACATCCCGCAGGACTATCGTAACGTCGCCGCGGTGGTGCAGCTCAATCCGCTGGAATTCTTCGCAAAGATCATGATCCCGGCGGCGGCGCCCTACATCTTCACGGGCCTGCGCATCGGCATCGGCCTGTCGTGGCTCGCGATCGTCGCCGCCGAGATGCTGATCGGCGGCGTCGGCATCGGCTTCTTCATCTGGGACGCCTGGAACTCCTCGCATATCAGCGAGATCATCCTGGCGCTGTTCTATGTCGGTATCATCGGCTTCGTGCTGGACCGCCTGATCGCGGGGCTCGGCAAGTTCGTCACCCACGGTACCGCGCAGAACTGAGGAGAGGGGACATGACCGCCTATCTGAAGCTCGACCACATCGACAAGGTCTTCACCCGCGGCGCTGCCACGACGGAGGTGCTGAAGGACATCAACCTGACGATCGAGAAGGGCGAATACGTCTCGATCATCGGCCATTCCGGCTGCGGCAAGTCGACCCTGCTCAACATCATCGCAGGGCTGACCGGCGCCACCACAGGCGGCGTGCTGCTGGAAAACCGCGAGGTGAACTCGCCGGGGCCCGATCGCGCCGTGGTGTTCCAGAACCACAGCCTGCTGCCGTGGCTGACCGTCTACGAGAACGTCAAGCTCGGTGTCGACAAGGTCTTCGCCAAGACCAAGTCCCGTGCCGAGCGCGACGCCTGGGTGATGCACAATCTCAACCTCGTGCAGATGGCCCATGCTAGGGACAAGCGTCCTTCGGAAATCTCCGGCGGCATGAAGCAGCGCGTCGGCATCGCACGGGCGCTGGCGATGGAGCCGAAGGTGCTGCTGCTGGATGAGCCGTTCGGCGCGCTCGACGCGCTGACCCGTGCTCACCTGCAGGATTCGGTGATGGCGCTGCATCAGAAGCTCGGCAATACCATCCTGATGATCACCCACGATGTCGACGAAGCCGTGCTCCTGTCTGATCGCATCGTGATGATGACCAACGGACCGAGCGCGCGCATCGGCGAGGTGCTGGAGGTGCCGCTGGCGCGGCCGCGCAAGCGGCTCGATCTCGCGGCCAACGCCACCTATCTGAAGTGCCGTCAGCGCGTGCTCGAATTCCTCTATGAGCGTCATCGCTTCGTCGAGGCCGCGTAAGTCACGCGTTCACGCGAGATAGGCCCGCGCCCAATTAAACGACATCAAGCTCAATCCTTGTGCGTCGCACAGGGATTGAGCGAATCGCAAATTTAGCGTGCGGAAAAGCCCTGCAAAGAATTCGGGCAATACGAATAACGCCCTGAAATCCCTGTGTTTCCTGCGTGCTCGCAACTGGCACGGAAATTGAAGCGTCTTTGCGCGACGCCAACGACGACGTCCCTCAACATCATCAAATCAGCATCGTGATCTCGCCACCGGGGGTGAAGCCTCGGAGCGCGCCTCCGTGACCGGAGGTAGAGCCTGCAACGACGCAGCGGTGAGCCTGGAAGGGATAATCAATGACGAAGAATCCGACCCCGAACTCCAACTGGATTTCAGACTGGCGCCCCGAGGATGAGGCGTTCTGGAACACGACCGGCAAGTCGATCGCGCGGCGCAACCTGATCTGGTCCATCGTAGCCGAACATATCGGCTTCTCGGTCTGGCTGATCTGGAGCATCGTCACCACCAAGCTGCCGCAGGCCGGTTTCCACTACACCACCGACCAGCTGTTCCAGCTCGTCGCCGTACCGGGCCTGATCGGCGCCTTCATGCGCTTTCCCTACACTTTCGCGGTGACGACGTTCGGCGGCCGCAACTGGACCATCTTCAGCGCAGCGATCCTGTTCATCCCAACCTTGTCGCTCGCCTATTTCGTCAGCCAGCCCGATACGCCGTTCTGGCTCATGCTGCTGGTCGCCTCGACCGCGGGTCTCGGCGGCGGCAATTTCGCCTCCAGCATGACCAACATCTCCTTCTTCTTTCCCGACCGGATGAAGGGATGGGCGCTCGGCCTCAACGCGGCCGGCGGCAATATCGGTGTCTCCAGCGTGCAGCTGCTGACGCCGATCCTGATGACGCTCGCCGTCTTCAACCTGTATCAGGCGACGCCCGTCGACGGCATCTTTCTGCAGAATGCCGGCCTGATGTGGGTGCTGCCGATCGCAATCGCGGTGTTCGGCGCCGTGTTCTACATGAACAACCTCACCACGGCGAAATCGTCGGTGAAGAACCAGCTCGCGATCGTCAAGCGCAAGCACACCTGGATCATGGCCTATCTCTACATCGGCACGTTCGGGTCCTTCATCGGCTACTCGGCGGCGTTTCCGCTGCTGCTCAAGACGCAATTCCCCACCGTGACGATCTCGATCGCCTTCCTCGGCCCGCTGGTCGGCTCGCTGTCGCGTCCGCTCGGCGGCTGGCTCGCAGACCGGGTCGGCGGCTCCATCATCACCTTCTGGAATTTCATTGTGATGGCGGGCGCCACGGTCGGCGCGCTCTACTTCGTCGGGCACAAGGATTTCATCGGCTTCCTGTCGATGTTCCTGATCCTGTTCGTGACGACGGGCATCGGCAACGGCTCGACCTACCGCATGATCCCCTCGATCTTCCGCGAGGAGAACCTGTTCAAGGTGCGCGGCAAGGGCGATTCGGCGCGCAGCGCTGCCCTGAAGACCGCGAGCATCGAGAGCGGCGCGGCGGTGGGCTTCATCGGCGCGGTCGGTGCCGTCGGCGGCTATCTGATCCCGAGCGGTTTCGGCAAGTCGATCGCCATGACCGGCGGGCCGCAGCTCGCGCTCGCGGTCTATCTCGGCTTCTACGCCTCCTGCCTCGCTCTGACCTGGTGGTTCTACCTGCGTCGCAGCCCGCAGGGTGAAGGCGCGCCAAGCCTCGCCGAGGCGCGGGTGTGAGCACGGCAAATTGGCACGAATGTCGCTTCTCCCCGCATGCGGGGAGAAGTCTCTCTGATGACGTTTGATCCATGAACTTTGTCCGCAATGGCGCGGACGAAGGCAGACCGAAACAGACAGGAGAACATTTATGACGCCCGAGCAGATTACCCTCATTCAGCAGAGCTTCGCCAAGGTCGCGCCGATTTCGGAAGCCGCCGCGGTGCTGTTCTACGACCGTCTGTTCGAGGTGGCGCCGTCCGTGCGCGCGATGTTTCCCGAGGACATGAGCGAGCAGCGCAAGAAGCTGATGGGCATGCTCGCCGCCGTGGTCGACGGCCTGTCGAACCTGGAGTCGATTCTTCCCGCGGCCTCCGCGCTCGCCAAGCGTCACGTCGACTATGGCGCCAAGGCCGAGCACTACCCCGTGGTCGGCGCGACCTTGCTGTGGACCCTCGAGAAGGGTCTTGGCGAAGCCTGGACGCCCGAACTCGCCGCAGCCTGGACCGACGCCTACGGCGTGCTGTCCGGCTACATGATTTCCGAGGCCTACGGCGCGCAAGCGCAGGCCGCCGAATAGGAGATGCGTTGTGAGTGAACCGCTGGTCATCGTCGGGAACGGTATGGCGGCCGCGCGTCTGGTCGACGAGCTCGCCAAGACCGCGCTCGGCCGCTACGCGGTCGCCGTGATCGGCGAAGAGCCGCGACTCGCTTACAATCGCGTGCTGCTTTCATCCGTGCTGGCCGGCGAGACCGGCTCGCACGAGATCGAGCTGCGGCCGGCCGATTGGTGGCGAAACCGCGGCGTCACGGTGCGCTACGGCTATCGCGTCACCGAGATCGATGTCGGCCGCCGCGAGCTCAAGATCGCGGGCGAGGAGAGCATGGAATATTCCAAGCTCGTGCTCGCCACGGGATCGACGCCGCTGCGGCTCAACGTGCCGGGGGCCGATCTTGCCGGCGTGCACACGTTTCGCGACACCCGCGACGTCGACCTGCTGCTGACGCTGGCCGCGGCCAAGAAGCGCGTCGTCGTGGTCGGCGGTGGCCTGCTCGGGCTCGAAGCGGCCTACGGTCTCGCCAAGGCCGGCGCGCCCGTGACGCTGCTGCATCTGATGGATCGGCTGATGGAGCGCCAGCTCGACGCGCCCGCGGCCGACCTGCTCAAGACGCTGGTCGAGCGCAAGGGTATCCGCGTCATGCTCAATGCCGCGACGGCCTGCATCCACGGCGACGGCCACGTTCAGGCCATCGAGCTTGCCGACGGCAGCCGTATCGAGGCCGATGCGGTGATCTTCGCCGCGGGGATCAAGCCGAACGTCGCGCTGGCGAAAGAGGCGGGGATTGCGGTCAACCGCGGCGTCGTCGTCAACGACGTGATGCAGACCTCCTCGTCCGACATCTTTGCGCTCGGCGAATGCGCCGAGCATCGCGGCACCTGCTATGGCCTGGTCGAGCCGGCCTATGAGCAGGCGCGCGTGCTGGCGCGGCATCTGGCCGGCCGGCCCGCCGCCTATCAGGGCAGCGTGGTCTCGACCAATTTGAAGGTCTCCGGCGTCAACGTGTTCTCCGCCGGCGACTTCATGGGCGGCGAGGGCAGCGAGAGCCTCGTGCTGTCGGACCGCAGGCGCGGCACCTACAAGAAGCTGGTCATCGCCGACAGCCGGCTCACCGGAGCCGTGCTGATCGGCGACACAAACGATGCGCTCTGGTACCTCGAGCTGATCCGCAATCGCGACAAGGTCGCGGCGATCCGCACCGACATGATGTTCGGCCGCGCACTGGCGCAGCCTTCGAAAGCGGCGTGATATGACGGCGATCGATCCAATTCTCCGCACCACCAAGACCACCTGCCCCTATTGCGGCGTCGGCTGCGGCGTGCTCGCGACGCCCGACGGCAAGGGTGGTGCAGCAATCGCGGGCGACCCCGATCATCCCGCCAATTTCGGCCGGCTGTGCTCGAAGGGCTCCGCGCTCGGCGAAACCGTCGGGCTGGAAGGGCGGCTGCTCTATCCCATGATCCGCTGCAAGGGCGTGCTGGAGCGCGTCGCCTGGAGCGATGCGCTGGACCACGTCGCCCATCGCATGCAGCACATCGTGGCGCGCGACGGCGCGGATGCGGTCGCGTTCTATCTCTCCGGCCAGCTGCTGACCGAGGACTATTACGTTGCGAACAAGCTGATGAAGGGGTTTGTCGGCACCGCCAATGTCGACACCAATTCGCGGCTCTGCATGTCGTCCTCGGTCGCGGGCCATCGCCGCGCTTTCGGAGCCGACACGGTGCCCGGCTGCTACGAGGATCTCGACCAGGCCGATCTGCTGGTCTTCGTCGGCTCGAACGCGGCCTGGTGCCATCCGGTGCTGTTCCAGCGCATGTTGAAGAACAGGCAGGAGCGCGGCGCCCGCATGATCGTGATCGATCCGCGCCGCACCGACACCGCCAGCGATGTCGACCTGTTCCTCGGCCTCAGGCCCGGCACCGACACCGCGCTGTTCTCCGGTCTGTTCGTGCATCTCGCCGACAATGGCGTGCTGGACCAGGATTATATCGCGCAGAACACGTCTGGCTTCGACGATGCGCTGGCGCGCGCGCGCAACATCGCCGGCAGCGTCACTGCGACTGCGCTCGCCACGGGCCTCTCCGAGCAGGACGTCGCCGCCTTCTTCAGGACGTTCCTCGACACCGAGAAGGTCGTCACGCTCTATTCGCAAGGCGTCAACCAATCGGCGCAGGGCACCGACAAGGTCAACGCCATCCTGAACTGCCATCTCGCCACGGGGCGCATCGGCAAGCCGGGCGCCTCGCCGTTTTCGCTGACCGGCCAGCCCAACGCGATGGGCGGCCGCGAGGTCGGCGGCCTCGCCAACATGCTCGCGGCCCATATGGGCTTCACGCCGCCCGACATCGACCGTGTCAGGCGGTTCTGGAAGGCGCCGCGCATCGCAACCCATGAGGGGCTGAAGGCGGTGCAGCTGTTCGAGGCGATCAACCGCGGCGAGGTCAAGGCGCTCTGGGTCATGGGCACCAACCCCGCGGTGTCGTTGCCCGACGCCGACATGGTGCGCGATGCCCTGAAGAAGCTCGAGCTGTTCGTGGTGTCCGAGAACGTGCTCTCCAACGACACCGTCGCGGCCGGCCCGCACGTGCTGCTGCCGGCGCTGGCCTGGGGCGAGAAGTCGGGCACGGTGACCAATTCGGAGCGGCGCATCTCGCGCCAGCGCGCGTTCCTGCCGGCGCCGGGCGAAGCGCGTCCCGATTGGTGGATCCTGAGCGAGACCGCAAAGCGTCTCGGCTTCGGCGACAGCTTCAATTACAAATCGGCCGCCGATATCTTTCGCGAGCATGCCGCGCTCTCGGCCTTCGAGAACAATGGCAGCCGCGATTTCGACATCGGCGCGCTGACCTCGCTGTCGGACGAAGCCTTCGATGGTTTGGAGCCGGTGCAGTGGCCGGTGCGCGAGGGCGGGACGCCCGGCGAGCGCTTCTTCGCGCAAGGCGGCTTCTTCACCAATGACGGCAAGGGCCGCTTCATTGCACCGGAGGTGCCGGCGCTGCGCGGCGAGACCGGCCCGTCGCGCCCCTTAAGGCTCAACACCGGACGCATCCGCGACCAGTGGCACACCATGACGCGCACGGGCTTAAGCCAGCGGCTGGGCGCGCATCTGCCCGAGCCGTTCGTCGAGCTCCATCCCGACGACGCCGGCAAATACGGCATTGCCCATGACGGCTATGCCCGCATCACCACCGATTACGGCCAGTGCATCCTGAAGGCCGTCGTCAGCGACCGCCAGCAGCGCGGCACCCTGTTCGTGCCGATCCATTGGAGTGCGATGAACGCCTCGCATGGCCGCGTCGGTGCGCTGGTGCAGTCCTTCACCGATCCGTTCTCGGGTCAGCCGGAATCCAAGGCGACGCCGGCCGCGATCGCGCCGTACGAGTTCGTCTTCCGCGGTTTTGCCTTGTCGCGCAAGCAGCTCGATCTGCCGCAAAACCTGTTGTGGACGCGCGTGACCGTCAGCGGCGGCTTCGGCTATCTTTTCGCCGACAATGCGGATCTCGCCCGCTGGCCCGCCTGGCTCGAGAACGTCGCCGGCGAGGACGTTGCCGAATATCGCGATTTCGGCGGCGGGGTTTTTCGCGCAGCTTCGTTCGCAGGCGATCGCATCGAGACCTGCCTGTTCGTCGGCCCCGCGCATGATGCCGGCGACTGGGAAGTGGTGAAGAGCCTGTTCGCGGCCGATCAGGTCACCGACGAGCAGCGCCGCATGCTGCTGTCGGGCAAGGCAGGCGAAGGCGCGGCCTCGACCGGCCCCATCGTCTGCGCCTGCTTTGGCGTCGGCCGCGGCACCATCTGCGACAGCATCGCGAGCGGCGCGCGCACCGCCGCCGAAATCGGCGCCAAGCTCAAGGCCGGCACCAATTGCGGCTCCTGCATCCCCGAGCTGAAGCGCCTGATCGCGACGACGGAAGTGCCGGTGAAGGAAGCCAAGCTCGCAAGCGCGGCGGGGTAGCTCCTCTCCTTCCATCGTCATTGCGAGCGCAGCGAAGCAATCCAAAGTCCCTCCGCGGTGGCAGTCTGGATTGCTTCGCTGCGCTCGCAATGACGGCGCGGATGCGGCTCTTTCCAAAACGATCTCGTCCCCGGACGCGCCGCAATCGTTGCGCGTTGCAGCGCGTCCGGGACACGAGAGCGCCGTGGGCGCGGCTACTCCGCCATGCCTTCACCCAATCGACGCGCCGCCGATTGTGCCCTATGGTGCCGCGCTCCTCCTCAAAACGTCCAAAAGTAACAATGATGTACCTGGAAACGCCGCCGCGCCTGATCGAGACCAGGCTGTTCACCGCCATGCCCGACAGGTTTCGCCGCAAGGGCGTGCGAACCGATTGGGCCGATGCCAACCGGCCGAATGTGCCGACCGACAGTTTCATCGAGGGGCCATCCTTCGACAGGGACGGCAATCTCTTCATCGTCGACATTCCCTTCGGCCGCATCTTCCGAATTGCGCCCGATGGTGAATGGTCGCTCGTGATCGAATATGAGGGATGGCCGAACGGCCTGAAGATCGCATCCGACGGACGCATCCTCGTCGCCGATTACAGGCATGGAATCATGGAGCTCGATGCCGAAGCCGGCCGCGTCAAGCCGGTCGTGACCGGGCGCAATTCGGAATCGTTTCGCGGCTGCAACGATCTGCATCTCGCCTCCAACGGCGATATCTATTTCACCGACCAGGGCCAGACCGGGCTGCACGATCCGACTGGCCGGGTTTATCGATTAGCCGCGAACGGCCGCCTCGATTGCCTGCTCGACACCGGCATCAGCCCCAACGGTCTCGTGCTCGACCCAACCGAAACGGTGCTGTTCGTCGCGATGACTCGGGACAACGCGGTGTGGCGGCTGCCGTTCATGAAGGACGGCAGCGTGTCCAAGGTCGGCCGCTTCTGCTCGCTGTTCGGCACCAGCGGACCGGATGGGATGACCATGGATGCCAAGGGCCGCCTGTTCGTCGGCCATGCCTCGCTCGGCCACGTCTTCGTGTTCGCGCCGAACGGCGAATTGATCGCGCGGATCAAGTCGTGCGCGGGACCGAATTGCACCAATGTCGCGATCGGTGGCGAAAACAAGGACCGTCTCTATATCACGGAGTCTTCGACCGGCAGCGTGCTGGTCGCTGATATTGGCGGACTGTGAGCTTTAACATGAACACAAAACCCTTCGGCAAGACCGGCGCCAACGTCTCCGTCATCGGGCAGGGCACCTGGTATCTCGACCACGGCGACCGCAAGCGCGCGATCGCGGCGCTGCAGCGCGGGGTCGATCTCGGCATGACCCACATCGACACCGCCGAGATGTACGGCGATGCCGAGCTCGTCATTGCGGACGCGATCGCAGGCCGGCGCGATGAAGTGTTCCTCGTCTCGAAAGTGCTGCCGAGCAATGCCTCGCGCCGCGGCACCATCACCGCCTGCGAGCGCTCGCTGAAGCGGCTGAAGACCGATCGGCTCGATTGTTATCTCTTGCACTGGCGCGGCTCCTATCCGCTGGAGGACACCGTCGCTGCGTTCGAGGAGCTGGTGCAATCAGGCAAGATCAAATCCTGGGGCGTCTCCAATTTCGATGCCGACGATCTCGACGAGATTCTCGAAGTCTCCGGCGAGGGCCGGATCGCCTGCAACCAGGTGCTCTATCATCTGAAGGAACGCGCGATCGAACACGCGGTGATCCCGTGGTGCGAACGGCACAATGTCGCCGTCGTTGCCTACTCGCCGTTCGGCCACGACGATTTCCCCGCAAGCAGCAGCAAGGGTGGCGCCGTGCTGGCGCGCATCGCGGAAGCGCATCGTGCGACGCCGCGTCAGGTCGCGCTGAGCTTCCTGACCCGTGCGACTACGGTGTTCACGATTCCGAAGGCCTCGTCTGCGGAACATGCCGGCGAGAATGCGGCGGCGGGCGATCTCGTGCTGACGAAAGACGAGGTTGCCGCGCTTGATGCGGCGTTTCCGCGCGGGCCGAAGCCGCGCGGCCTGCCCATGCTGTAGTGCACAACGGGCAATATTAACGGAGCATTGACGCGCGCGGCGGCTCGCGCATATCGGCATCCTGTTTTCGGAAGTTGTGAACGCGGGGCATTTGTCGTTTTTTACGGCTGTTCTCGATTCGCATTTTGCCCGGGTTCCAGCCGTGACACCGCCGCCCGCCGCAGCCGCAAGGCTCGACAGTATTCCCATGCCCGTGCCGGAGAAGAAGCAGGAGGCTCGCCGCGCGCCTGCGCGCGTCGATCATCCCTTCAAAGGCATCGCGCTGATCCTGCTCTCGACGGTGTTTCTCGGCTGCTCCGACGTCACTGCGAAATATCTTTCGACCAGCCTGCCCTCGATCGAGATCACCTGGATCCGGTTCCTCACCTTCACGCTGCTGTTCACGCCAGTGATGCTGCCGGCCTCGCCGTTCTATGCGATGCGGACCAAGCGTCCGGGCCTGCACGTGATGCGCGGGGCGGCACTGCTCGGCTCCTCGCTGTTCTTCATCACTGGCCTCGGCTTCCTGCCCATCGCGGAGGCCTCCGCCACCGGCTTCGTCGCGCCGCTGTTCGTCACGGCGCTCTCGATCGTGTTCCTCGGCGAGAAGGTCGGCATGCGCCGCTGGCTCGCCACCGCGCTTGGCCTCATCGGCGTGCTGATCATCCTGCGCCCGGGCACCAGCGCGTTTCACCCCGCCGCCTTCTTTCCGTTGGTCTCGGCGGCATGCTGGGCCGGCACGCTGATCCTGACGCGGATGATGAGCGGACGCGAAGCCGTCGTCACCACCATGGCCTATTCCTCGCTCACCGGCCTTGCCATCCTCACCGCGATCGTGCCGTTCGTCTGGGTGACGCCGTCCTGGACCGCGATCGCACTCGGCATCTTCATCGGCGTCGCTTCGACCGCGGGCCAGTGGATCGTCGTGCTGGCCTATCGCTACGGCGATGCCTCGGTGCTGGCGCCGTTCTCCTACTCCCAATTGTTGTGGGTCAGCATTCTCGGCTTCTTCCTCTTCGGCGAGGTTCCGAGCATCTGGACCGTTGTCGGTGCAGCCTTCATCGTCGCCAGCGGTCTCTACATCGCCCATCGCGAGCGCGTCCGCCGCGCCCAGCTCCTGGTGCTGGAAGAGCGTTCTCCGAACGCCTGACGCAAGTTCGCAGCTTTCGCGTCGTGCTATCAATGGCTCCAGCGATCAGGGAGGAGCTGGATGCGCGCCGCGATTTTCAGGAACGGTGAAATTGTCGTTGGCCGGATGGCCGAGCCGACGCCGGGCCCCGGCCAGATTCTGGTCAAGACGCTCGCCTGCGGCATCTGCGGCTCCGACCTGCATGCACGCCAGCACGCCCATCGCATGGTGGAGATGGCGCGGAAGGTCGGGCGCAAGCCGATGGACCTCAGCCGCGATGTCGTGTTCGGCCACGAGTTCTGCTGCGAGATCGTCGATTACGGTCCCGGCACATCGCGCAAGCTGAAGCCGGGAACCCACGTCTGCTCGCTGCCCGCGCTGGTGACGCCTGCGGGTATCGAGGGCATCGGTTACTCCAACGACAATGTCGGCGGTTATGCCGAGGCGATGCTGCTGAGCGAAGCGCTGCTGCTCGAAGTGCCGAACGGCCTCGCGCCGGAGCATGCGGCGCTGACCGAGCCGCTGGCGGTCGGCGTTCATGCCGTCGCCAAAGCCAATATCCGTGGCGGGGAGGTGCCGCTCGTGATCGGCTGCGGTCCGGTCGGGCTTGCCGTGATCGCCGCGCTGAAGCTCAAGCGGCTGCATCCGATCGTTGCGGCCGACTATTCGCCGGCGCGGCGCGCCCTCGCGGCAAAGCTCGGCGCCGACATCGTCGTCGATCCCAAGGTGTCGCAGCCTTACGCGACCTGGGCCGAGCACGCGCAGATGTCGGAGGCCGAGAAGGCGGCGCGGCCGCCGTTCCAGGCCATGCTGCCGGCGCTGAAGCCCGCGATCATTTTCGAATGTGTCGGCGTGCCCGGCCTGTTGCAGCAGGTGTTCGAGGGCGCCCCGCGCGATGCGCGCATCGTCGTGGTCGGCGTCTGCATGGAGAGCGACAGAAGCGAGCCCATGCTCGGCATCATGAAGGAACTGAACGTCCAATACGTGCTCGGCTACACGCCGGAGGAGTTCGCTGCGTCGCTGCGCCTGATCGCGGACGGACAGGTGGACGCAGCCGCGATGGTCACCGCCGAAGTCGGCCTCGACGGCGTCGCAAAAGCGTTCGCCGACCTCGCCAACCCCGAAGCGCATACCAAGATCATCGTGCAGCCGTGGCGATAGGAGCGTCAATATTTCGCCGGCACGTACATCTCCGGCGGGACCGGGCCTCGCTGATAGTCGGGATGTCGCACGCGCGGCGGCAGCGTCACCGGAGCCCGCACGACCTCCCGGTACGGGATCTGAGTCAATAGATGTGCGATGCAGTTGAGCCGGGCGCGCTTCTTGTCCACGGCATCGACGATCCACCACGGGCTATCCGGCAGATGCGTGTGCTCCAGCATCGTCTCCTTGGCCTTGGTGTACGCCTCCCAGCGACTGCGCGACTCGACGTCCATCGGGCTCAGCTTCCACTGCTTCAGGGGATCCTTGATGCGCATGGTGAAGCGGAATTGCTGCTCGTCGTCGGTGATGGAGAACCAGTATTTGACCAGGATGATGCCGGAGCGGATCAGCATGCGCTCGAACTCCGGCACCGTCTTGAAGAACTCCTGATATTCGTCCTCCGAGCAGAAGCCCATCACGCGCTCGACGCCGGCGCGGTTGTACCAGCTGCGGTCGAACAGCACGATCTCGCCGCCGGCCGGCAGGTGCGCGACGTAGCGCTGGAAATACCATTGCGTGCGCTCACGCTCGTTCGGCGCGGGGAGCGCCGCGACGCGGCAGATGCGGGGATTGAGGCGCTGGGTGATGCGCTTGATCACGCCGCCCTTGCCGGCGGCGTCGCGGCCCTCGAACAGCACCACGACCTTCTTCCTCTCGCTCTGCACCCAGTCCTGGAGCTTGATCAACTCGCCCTGGAGGCGAAGCAGCTCCCGGAAATAGAGCCTGCGATCGATCGTCGGTTTCAGGGTTCCGGTCTCGTCGAGGAGCTCGTCGAGACGGGCGTCATCCATCTCCATCTCCAGTTCCTCGTCGAGATCGTCGGCCATTTCCTGGATGATGCGCTCGCGCTTGGCGATTTGAGAGGTGCGGTCGGTCATGGGTTCTTCTCTCCGCTAGGATGCCAGTTACCAACGACCATCGGCGGGCTTTGTTGCGCCCATCTGACAACCCGCCAATCCCTCGGAGCCAGGTCACACCGGCAGCGCGATCGAATATTTCACCTGGCTGAGCGCAAAGCTCGATTCGATTGAGGCGATACCGTCGAGCCGGGTCAGCTTGGTCTTCAGGAAGGTCTCGTAGGAGGCGAGGTCGGCGGCGACGACGCGGAGCAGATAATCGCGGTTGCCGGTCATCAGATAGCACTCCAGCACCTCATCCCATTTCGAGATGGCGCGGGCGAAGCGGTTGAGGTCCTCCTCCTTCTGCCGCGCCAGCTTGATCGAGATGAAGACGCTGACATGCAGTCCCAGCGCCTTCTGGTCGACGGTCGCGACATAGCGCGAGATGACGCCGCGCTCCTCCAGGAGCTTGACCCGGCGATGGCAGGGCGAGACCGAGAGCCCAACCTTGTCGGCGAGCTCCTGCATGGTCAGGCGGCTGTCGTTCTGAAGGTGGCTGAGGATCTTGCGGTCGATGGCGTCGAGTTCGGGCATTGGGATGAAACCTGCTTCTGCTCGGTCATGTTAGTAAAATATCCCAATATCCACGGGTATGGCGCGAAAAATTGAGAAGTTTGACGCAGCTGGCAGGCGTATGATCGGGGCATATTTGCCGGAGCATCGCCATGCCCGTTGACCCCGCCCGTCTCGACATCCTGACCGCTCTCAGCCGTAAGGCGCTGTGGCTGTCGTCCTGGACCATCCACCACGCCAACCACATCAGGCCCAATGCCGACGGCCTTAAGGTCGGCGGCCACCAGGCCTCGTCTGCCTCGCTCGCCACCATCATGTCGGCGCTGTACTTCCACGTGCTGCGGCCCGAGGACCGCGTCGCGGTGAAGCCGCATGCGAGCCCGGTGTTCCACGCCATCCAATACCTGTTCGGCCGGCAGAGCCGCGAGAAGCTGGAGAATTTTCGCGGCTTCAAGGGCGCGCAGTCCTATCCCTCGCGCACCAAGGACGTCGACGACGTCGATTTCTCCACCGGCTCCGTCGGCCTCGGCGTCGCGCAGACGCTGTTCTCTTCGCTGGTGCAGGATTACGTCAAGGCGCATGGCTGGATGAAGGATCGCCGCGAAGGGCGGATGATCGCCCTGGTCGGCGATGCCGAGATGGACGAGGGCAACATCTTCGAGGCGCTCGCGGAGGGCTGGAAGCACGGCCTGCGCAACACCTGGTGGGTGGTCGACTATAACCGCCAGTCGCTCGATGCCGTCGTGCGCGAAGGTCTGTGGGAAAAGTTCGAGACCATGTTCCGCAATTTCGGCTGGGACGTGGTGATCGTGAAATACGGCCGCCTGATGCGCGAGGCCTTCGCCGAGCCCGGCGGCGAAGCCTTGAAGCGCTGGATCGACAATTGCCCGAACGCGCTCTATGCGGCACTGTGCTTCCAGGGCGGCGCGGCCTTCCGCAAGCACCTCCATGACGAGATCGGCGACCAGGGCCCGATTACGAAACTGATCGACAAGCGCAGCGACGAGGAGCTGCTGGCGCTGATGTCGAATCTCGGCGGCCACGACATGGCGAGCATGCTGGAGGCGTTCGAGCAGATCGACCACGACCGCCCCGTCTGCTTCATCGCCTACACCATCAAGGGCGTCGGCCTGCCGTTCCAGGGCCACAAGGACAACCACGCGGGGCTGATGACGGTCGCGCAGATGGAGAAATATCGCGACAGCCAGAACATCCGTCCCGGACACGAATGGGACAAGTTCGAAGGGCTGTCGCAGGATGCAGCCGAGCTGGAAGCCTTTCTCGCGCGGGTGCCGTTCAACCAGGATGGTCGCCGGCTCACGGCGCCCGTCGTCGAGGTGCCGCAGCAGCTCGCGTTCAAGCCGTCGCCGCAGATGTCGACCCAGCAGGGCTTTGGTCTCGTGCTAAACGAGATCGCGCGCAGCGACAATGAGCTCGCCAGGCGCATCGTCACGACCTCGCCGGACGTCACTGTCTCCACCAATCTCGGCCCCTGGGTCAACCGCCGCGGCCTGTTCGCGCGCGCCGAGAAGGCGGACTTATTCCGCAGCGAGAAAATTCCCTCGACCTACAATTGGGACGCTTCGCCGAAGGGCCAGCATCTGGAGCTCGGCATCGCCGAGATGAACCTGTTCATCATGCTCTCGGCGCTCGGCCTGTCGCACCAGATCAACGGCGAGCGGCTGTTGCCGGTCGGCACGCTCTACGATCCCTTCATCGAGCGCGGGCTCGATGCGCTGAACTACGCCTGCTACCAGGACGCCCGCTTCATGGTGGCGGCGACGCCGTCCGGCATCACGCTCGCGCCTGAAGGCGGCGCGCATCAGTCGATTGCAACGCCCTTGATCGGCATGGCACAGGACGGGCTCGCCTCGTTCGAGCCGGCCTTTGTCGACGAGCTCGCCGTGATCATGGCTTTCGGCTTCGAGCACATGCAGCGCGAGCCGGGCGAGGGCGGGTCCGTGTATCTGCGCCTCTCCACGCGCGCGATCGAGCAGGCGCAGCGGATCATGACACCGGAGCTGCGACAGGGCATCACCGACGGCGCCTATTGGCTGCGCAAGCCGGGGCCGAATGCCGAGGTCGTGATCGCCTATACAGGTGCGGTCGCGCCGGAAGCAATCGAGGCGACCGGCTTCATCGGCGAAAGCCGCCGCGACGTCGGTCTGCTCGCGATCACCTCGGCCGATCGCCTCCATGCGGGGTGGACCGCGGCGCGGAAATTGCGGCGCGATCGCCGCGGCGTGCAGCATCTCAGCCACATCGAAAAGCTGCTGGCGCCCCTGCCGCGCGACTGCGGCATCGTGACCGTGATCGACGGCCATCCCGCCGCGCTCGGCTGGCTCGGCAGCGTTCGCGGCCACCGCGTCGAGGCGCTCGGCGTCGAGCAGTTCGGCCAGACCGGCAGCATCGCGGACCTTTATCGGCACTACGGCGTCGACGCCAATGCCATCATCGATGCGGCCGAAAGCCTCACCACCGGCGCCCCGGTGTTGCATCGGAAGATGGCGGTGTAGCGGAGGTAACCCGTCGCATGGGCCCCGGCTCTGCAGCGCATCACTGAAGAAGTGCTGCGCTGCGTCCGGGGCATGAGACTGTCTAGCCTCGTTACAATCTCGTGTCCCGGACGCGCTGCAGCGTGCAACGCTGCTGCGCAGAGCCGGGATCCAGGGCCGCTTGCCTCGCTTCAAATCGCGTCACATATTCCGCTCGCCGCAACGCTGGCCCCGCATATGGCGGGTTCAATTGCCGGCGCTTTCGTGCAAGGATGCCTGCCGAAACGCCCCCTCCAAGCCCCCAAGAAGAGGTTAACGATGGTCAATCGCATGCAATTCTACATCGACGGGGCCATCTCATGACCACGCTCGACGTGCTCAAGAACTATCATTTCGAGGAGCCGGTCGGCACCGCCATGGTGCTGCGCGAGCCGATTGGCGTGGTCGGCATGATCACGCCCTGGAACTGGCCGCTGAACCAGATCGCCTGCAAGGTCGCGCCCGCGCTCGCCGCCGGCTGCACCATGATCCTGAAGCCCAGCGAGTTCACGCCGACCTCGGCGCTGATCTTCGCGGAAATCCTGCATGAGGCCGGCGTTCCCAAGGGTGTGTTCAACCTCATCAACGGCCTCGGCCCCGAGGTCGGCGCCGCCATGAGCGAGCACCCCGACATCGACATGATCTCCTTCACCGGCTCGACCCGCGCCGGCATCGACGTTGCCAAGCGCGCAGCTCCCACCGTGAAGCGCGTCAGCCAGGAGCTCGGCGGCAAGTCGCCGAACGTCATCCTCGAAGGCGCCGATCTGCAAAAGGCGGTGACCGGCGGCGTGATGCACATGTTCAACAATTCCGGCCAGTCCTGCAACGCGCCCTCGCGCATGATCGTGCCGCTCTCGAAGATGAAGGAAGTCGCCGCCATCGCGAAGGCTGTCGCCGACAAGACCAAGGCCGGCGATCCCCGCGCCGAAGGCACCACCATCGGCCCGGTGGTCAATCGCGGCCAATGGGACAAGATCCAGGGCCTGATCAAGAAGGGCATCGACGAGGGCGCAACGCTCGTTGCCGGCGGCCCGGGCCTGCCCGAAGGCGTCAACAAGGGCTTCTATGTCCGCCCGACCATCTTCGCCGATGTCACCCCTGACATGACGATCGCGCGCGAAGAGATCTTCGGGCCGGTGCTGACCATCATCGGCGCCAAGGACGAAGCCGACGCGGTCAAGATCGCCAACGATACGCCGTACGGCCTCGCCGGTTACGTCACGGGTCCGACGGTCGAGGACGCCAAGCGCGTCGGCCGCCAGATCCGCGCCGGCAACGTCAACCTGCAGGGCGTGCCCAACGACCGCACCGCGCCGTTCGGCGGCTACAAGCAGTCCGGCAACGGCCGCGAGTGGGGCAAGTTCGGGCTCGAGGACTTCCTCGAAGTGAAAGCCGTCGCCGGCTTCAACGCGGCGTAAGTTTATCGCTTGAAGGAATTGACGCCGGAGCGGGCAACCGCTCCGGCGTTTTTTCGTCATTGCGAGCGAAGCGAAGCAATCCAGATTCCCTCCGCGGAGACAGTCTGGATTGCTTCGTCGCAAGTGCTCCTCGCAATGACGGAGGACAGACCTCGTAGGATAGGCAAAGGCGCGCTCTTCGCGTGACGTGCCCACCATCTCGCGACGAGCAAGACATTGGTGGGCACGCTTCGCTTTGCTCACCCTACGAGTACAGCGTTAGCCGCCGAGCGCGCCTTGCGTGTTCACATACAGCGCGTAGATCGACTGGCTCGCCGCCATGAACAGGCGGTTGCGCTTGACGCCGCCGAAGCAGACGTTGGCGCAGCGCTCGGGCAGCGCGATGCGGCCGATCATGACGCCGTCGGGCGCGAACACCACGACGCCGTCGAGCTCGGGATCGCCCATGCCCCAGCCGCACCAGAGATTGCCATCGATGTCGCAGCGCATGCCGTCGGGCGTGCCCGGTCCGGCATCGATATGGACGCGCTTGTTCGAG
This sequence comes from Bradyrhizobium glycinis, assembly GCF_016031655.1. Lineage (GTDB taxonomy): Bacteria > Pseudomonadota > Alphaproteobacteria > Rhizobiales > Xanthobacteraceae > Bradyrhizobium > Bradyrhizobium glycinis. Next base: position 185,478 of record NZ_JACCHQ010000002.1, on the reverse strand, counting down.
ATCGTGGTGCCCTCGGGCGAGACGTCATAGGCGAGGATCTTGCGGTTCGGAACGCCCCGCGATTCCACGACATAGAGGATCTTCTCGTCCGGCGAGAAGGCGAGCCCGTTCGGCCCGAGCACGCCCTCGGCAACGATGGTCGCCTTGCCGGTCGCGGGATCGAGCCGATAGACGTTGGGCTCGATCTCGGGTTCGGCCTTGTAGCCCTCGTAATTGCCGAGCAGGCCGAAGGTCGGATCGGTGAACCAGATCGAGCCGTCCGATTTAACAACGACATCGTTCGGCGAGTTCAACCGCTTGCCGTTGAATTGATCCATCAGCACGGTGATGCTGCCGTCATATTCGGTGCGCACCACGCGCCGGCCGCCGTGCTCGCAGGTGATCAGCCGGCCCTGCCGGTCACGCGTGTTGCCGTTGGCAAAATTCGAGGGCTTGCGGAACACGCTGACGGCACCGGTCTCTTCCTCCCATTTGACGATGCGCTGGTTCGGGATGTCGCTGCACAGGAGATAACGCCCGTCGCCGAACCACACCGGCCCCTCGGCCCAGCGCAGGCCGGTCGCCAGCCGCTCCACCGCCGAAAGTTTCAGCCAGTATTTTTCGAAGCGGGGATCGAATGCCCTAATCGCGGGATCGGGGTAATAGGTCGCCGGGCGCCAGCCTGGCCGCTCCTCGGTGCGGGACGATGCCTCATTCATGCCGGTTCTCTCGTTTCGTTCCCTCTGGACAATCCTGCTATCATTAGAGACACGTGACCGCAAATTCGGTCACTAACGGCGAGGGATAACATGCCGCGTATCTTGATGACGGGAGCTTCGGGCGGAATCGGCACGAGTCTGCGGAAACTGCTGCCACCGATCTACCCGGATCTCCTCCTCTCCGACATCAAGCCGCCGGCCGATCTCGGTCCCAATGAAAAATTCAAGGCCGCGGACCTGGCCGATCTCGCGCAATGCGAGGCGATCTGCGAGGGCATCGATGGCATCCTGCATTTCGGCGGCTATTCGGTCGAAGGCACCTGGGATCAGATTCTCCAGGCCAACATCATCGGCGGCTACAATCTGTTCGAGGCGGCCTACCGCAAGGGCGTCAAGCGCGTGGTGTTCGCCTCGTCGAACCACGCCGTCGGCTTCTATCCGCGCCACCACAAGATCGGCACCGACGTCACCCCGCGTCCCGACGGCCGCTATGGCGTCAGCAAGGTGTTCGGCGAGGCCGTCGGCGCGCTCTACGCCGACAAGCATGGGCTGAAGGTGACTTGCCTTCGCATTGGGAATTTCGGCGACATGCCGCTCGACCATCGCCGGCTCTCGATCTGGCTCAAGCCGGACGATCTCGTGCAGCTCTGCCGCATCGGGCTCGAGCATCCCGACATTCATTTCGAGATCTTCTACGGCGCCTCTTTCAACGAGCGCGCCTGGTGGGACAACCATCGCGCCTACGAATTCGGCTATCGTCCCACGGGCCGCGCCGAGGATTTCCGCGAGCACGCCATGGCCGAGCAGGCCAAGCTGAAGCCGGATCCGGTCGGCGATTACTTCCAGGGCGGCACGTTCTGCAGCATGGAGTTCGATGCTGACCCGAGCCGGATCATCGACTGGAACAAGCGGTAGGCGGCGGTCGTCAGCTCGCAATTGCGGCCGCCGGGCCAAGCGCCCGGCTTGCAATGCACGTCGTCATTTCGCAACGCGCGCTTCCTGCTTCCTGGTCACATGCCAGAGCACCACATGGTAATGCGGCTCATCCACACCGGGGTGACCCAGGTTGAAGTAGATGCTGATGTGGTCGACTGGCCGCGCTGACCCAGTCCCCTCCGACGACTTGTGATCGTCGATGTCCTTGATCGGGACCATGTACACGGTCGCCACCAGACGATCCCTGCGATCGAAGCACAGGAACGGCCCCAACGGCAACGTGTCGGGCTTCACGAAAATGAAGCCGAGGCCCGGAAAGAACTTTGGGAAGTTCACGAGATCGCTGACCCGCTTGTATCCGTTTTTTTCAGCGATCTTCCGCTGATTGGCCGGGGGGCGAACGATTTCGCGCTTCCTGTGCGCCTTGGTGCTTCGGTGAGGGACCGTCCTGGTTCGCTCGGTCTTCTCGGCCGGTGGCGCGGCCGCCGGTGCGAGTGTCTGCGGCGTTGGAGGAAAGAGGGGAGCAAATTGGGCGGCAGAATGCCTCACGTCGGCGATCAAGGCGAGCAATGCAGCCAAGGCTGCGCTCACAAGCGCGTTGCGCATCGACACCTCCCACATTTGCCTGCCAATTCTTGCTCAGTTATCCGGGTTGCGTTCTCGCCAGCGCAGGAAGTCCCGGAATAAATCTTCCCGGTCCGCCGAATTGGCGCTCGGCTTTCCCTCGAGGAACCGGCCGAACGCCTTGCGAAGCGCGGCCTCGCCGCCGGATTGCTGCTGGAGCCAGCGCTCTGCCGGTCGGAATCGTCGCCATCCTGGCAGCTGCGCGGCCAGGTTCACCTCGTGCCATTTGGGGTGATGTGCGCCCGCTAGAAATTCAGGAAAGCGCGTGAACAATGTCTGGACGAAGAATTCCAGCAACCGAAACCGCTCGCTGCCGCTCGGCCAGTTGTAGGCGAAGAGAGCGGATTTGATCGCGATCGTGTCGACGCTTGCTTCGGCGGCGATCATATTCGGGTAGTCCTTGTGGCGGAACGTCGATGGCAGATAATCTTGCTGCAGAAGCTCCTTGAAGTAGGGGATTGGCAGGAGGTGAATACCATCGAGTTGCGAGACCTGCGTCAGGAAGCTGACCGGTTTTCCTGAGACGAGCAGAGCGGCGGAGAGATCCCCCTTCCTCAGACCATCCAGCGCGGCCTCGGGTCCCAAGTTCGTCTCGCTGATCTTGATGCCCAGACGGTTCAACACTTCGCGGCCGAGGATAGCGCCGGCACTGCCGTCATCACCGAGATTGACCTTCTTTCCCGAAAGCTCCGTCAGGCTTCCGATCTCCGGCCGCGCGAGAAGATGGAACTCCTCGATATGGAGCGGCGCAATGTAGGTCAGTCTGTCTGAAATATCCCCGAAGGTTCTTGTCTCCCGAAGCCGGTTGACCAGAACGACGGGTGCGATCGCCACGTCAGCGCCTGCGAGGGTGAGCACATCGAGGACGTTGCGGATACCGCCGTTCCCCACCATGGGCAGGACCCGCAATGCGACTTGGCCACGAGGGCCGGTCTCTTGGCCGCCGGCCAGCGTGGTCGCAATGTCCTGAGCGATCGCGAATTCAGTGCATTGCGGCGTACCGGTTACGAAGCCCACTGTATACGGGTCCGCAGATCGCCCCGTTTCCTTCTTGGGAGTGCCTTCCTTTCTCGGAGACACCTTCGAGGATTCGCTCGGAGAGGCGGGCGGTCCCTTTTGCGCGAAAGAAGCCTGGACCTGCCCGCCGAAGTAGGCCGCTGCAATCAATGCGATGAACAAACCGGCCCGCATCGCTCCGCAGACCCTCATTGTTCAACCCGCTCGGCCAGCGCTCCCGTGCGACGTGACATGCTCCGAGAGACTGTTACCTGTCGCGTCTGAAGCGGGACCGAGGCTAGTGCTTGGTCTTCCAACGCGGCCAGGGCAGCGGCGTTCCGTGATAGATGCCTGCAGCAGAAGATTGCGGGCTAGCGCCGGCCTCGCCCGGCTCTCGACTGGCTGAAGCACGATCTCGTGCAGCTCTGCCGCATCGGGCTCGAGCATCCCGACATTCATTTCGAGATCTTCTACGGCGCCTCCTTCAACGAGCGCGCCTGGTGGGACAACCACCGCGCCTACGAATTCGGCTATCGTCCCACGGGCCGCGCCGAGAATTTCCGCGAGCACGCCATGGCCGAGCAGGCCAAGCTGAAGCCGGATCCCGTCGGCGATTACTTCCAGGGCGGCACCTTCTGCAGCAGGAGTTCGACGCCGATCCGAGCCGGATCATCGACTGGAATAAGCGGTAGAGATCGTTCACCGGCCGAGCGTCAACAGCGGCTTGCCCGTCTCGACAATGTAGGTCGCAAGCTCCGCGGCGTTGCCGCTGCCGACATTCTTCACCGCATGATGCACTCCGTGAGGAATGAGCAGCACGTCGCCGGCCTTCAGGATCACGGGCGGCCTGCCATCGAGCCGATATTCCAGCTCGCCTTCGATCAGATAGACGAGCTCTTCGCCCGGGTGACTGTGCCTGACGGCGACGACGCCCGGAGGAAAATCGGCGCGAACCTGGACGACCTCGCGCCCGGGCGCACTCAGAGCTTCCTTCATGAGATGTGTGCGCTTGATGTCTCCCAGTCGTGGCTCTTCGGATCGTGCCGAGAGCGAAGCCAGGCTGGTTGCGGCGATCAGCGCCGCCGCAACCACGATCCCACGTTTCGTCATGTGAATGACCTTTCGCGTTGTGCAGGATGTCGTGGGGAGCGCATCAGCCGGCGGCAGTCGCCGGTGTTGCGCGAAAGCTGATGGCGATGCGGTTGTAGGCGTTCATCAGGCTGATCGCGATCGTGAGGTCCACGAGCTCACGCTCTTCGAACACGGCGCGTGCGGCCTGGTATGCCTCGTCGGGCACGCCGGTCTCGGCAACCCGTGTCACCGTCTCCGCCCAGGCCAGGGCAGCCCGTTCGCGTTCGTCGAAGAGATTGCCGGCCTCGCGCCATGCCTGCAGCAGCGCGATCTTCTCGACCTTTTCTCCCTTCTTGAGGAGGTCGCGGGTGTGCATGTCCAGGCAGTAGGCGCAGTTGTTGATCTGAGAGATCCGCAGATAAACCAGCTCGATCAGCGTGGCGGAAAGCTGGCTCTGCAGGACGTAGCCGTAGACGCCGCCGAGCGCCTTGATGCCTGCCGGCGCGATCTGGTTGTAGTCGAGGCGCTTACTCATGTTTCTCTCCTTGACGGTGATTCTGTTGAACGGCAGTGGTTAGATCCTTCTCGCTGCTGTCGACGACGAACATTGCGAGCAGCGCGAGCTCGCCGAGGATGAACCGTATTTTCATGGCGGGGCTCCTGTTTCGAGTTCGGTTGCGCTGTGGCGTGAGCTCTCACCTGCGGATGACGGCCTTCAGCGAGTCCGTGAGCACCCAGAAGGAAGCGGCGAGCAGGCCGATGTCCTTCAGCAGGAACTGTCCCGGAGCGACCGTGATCGCAGGTGCCCCGAGCTCCGGCACGACGACGCCGGGCGTCGAGATCATGAAGCTCAGCGTGGTGACGAACAGCCCGGCCGACAAAAGGCCGCCGGCCGCGGAGTAGATCGGGCTGGACAGCCGGAGCGCGATCAGAAGCCCGATGCTGAGCTCGACGAAACCGAGGAAGGTCGAGAAGCCGCGCACCGAGAACAGCGTGTAGAACCATCGCAGCAGCGGGCTGTTCTCGACCAGGGGCACCAGTCCCTGCGCTTCGTAATCGGTGAATTTCATGCCGCCGAACCAGGCGTAGATGATTGCGAGTGACGCGTAGAGACCGATCCGGCTGATCGGTTCGGCGTAAGCGAGCAGGCGTTCAGACTGTTCGCGCCAGCTGATCGTGCGGCGCAGCGCGAAGGTGGACGAGTGGATGATGATGCGTGACATGATTGTCTCCTTTTGATGCTGGGATATTCGCTCACGCATTCACGTGCGTGTGCAGGTTGTAGCGAGGGGCGGGAATGGCGCTCGAGAGCTTGTTCGTCATGGCAAGCCGCGCGCTCTCGTGGCGATCCCACTCCGACTTGTCGGCGAGCGCCGGGATCGTCACGACTTCGCCGAGATCGAGACCGGCGAGGGCCGCGTCGACCATGTCGGCGGCCGACATGACGATCTCTGCCGGCAACTGGTGAACCGGCGTGCCCGCGACATCCCAAAACTCCGTCGCAGTGGCGCCCGGCAGCACGGCCTGAATGCGGATGCCCTTTCCGGCGAGCTCGTGAACGAGTGACTGGGTGAATGCGAGCACGAAAGCTTTCGAGCCGCCGTAGACGCCGTTGAGCAGCTCCGGCGCGATCGCGACGATGGAGGCGATGTTGATGATCGTGCCATGGCCGCGAGCGATGAATCCGGGCACCGCTGCGTAGGTCAGGCGCGTCAGTGCACCGACGTTGAGGCGGATCATGTCCTCCATCTTGTCGATGTCGGAATCGATCAGCGGGGCCGACGCGCCGACGCCGGCGTTGTTGACCAGCACCGAAATGTCGCCGTTGGTTCTGATGAGTTGCTCGACGCGGCGCAGGTCGGCAGCGGATGTGAGATCGGCTTCCACCGTTTCCACCTTGCGGCCGGTTTCGTTGCCGAGCCTGCGCGCGAGCGATGCAAGCCGCTGCCTGTTGCGCGCAACGAGGATGAGGTCGTGGCCGCGTTTCGCCAGGCGGTCGGCGTAGATCGCGCCGATTCCGGTCGAAGCTCCGGTGATGAGGGCAGTGCCTTTTCTGGTCTGGGTCATTTCGTCTCTCCTTCGGTTTTGGTGCGGAGAGGAATAGGCACTTCCGGAAATGATGGGTATCTGGCAAAATCGGGATCTGCCCTTCCAGAATATGGAAGTGTCCCATGGATCGTCTCGAAAGCATGTCGGTCGTCTTGGCGGTGGCGGAGGCGGGCAGCCTGTCGGCCGCCGCGCGCCGCCAGAAAATGCCGTTGGCAACGGTGAGCCGGAAGGTGTCGGAGCTCGAGGAGCACCTCCAGACCAAGCTGTTTCATCGCTCGAGCCGCGCGCTCGTCCCAACGGACGCCGGGCGCTCCTACATCGCCGCGGCCAAGCGAATTCTCGCCGATCTCACCGAAGCCGAGCGCGTTGCCTCCGGCGAATACACGACGCCGCGTGGTGATCTGAGCATCACGACCCTGGTCGCGCTCGGGCGCCTATGCTTGCAGCCGATCCTGGCCGAGTTTCTTGCGGCATTTCCGGAAGTGGACGTTCAGCTCATCTTGCAGGACCGGACGCTCAACCTTCTGGACGAGCACATTGACGTCGCGCTTCGCGTCGGCGATCTCGCCGACAGCGGCCTGATCGCCGTACGGGTGGGAGAAATTCATCGCGTTGCCTGCGCCAGCCCGGCCTATCTGAAGCTGCGGGGAACGCCGAAGGCTCCCGATGATGTCTCCGCCCACGACTGCATCAGCTATCCTCCGCTACAATCGCCGGGCACGTGGAGATTCAAACAAGGGCAGACCGAGTATGCAGTGCCGGTGCGGTCGCGCTTCATTGCGAGCACACTGGAATCGGCCATCGATGCCGCACGCGCAGGCATCGGGATCACCGTTGCGTTCTCTTACCTCACGTCGGATGCGCTCAGGTCTGGAGAGCTCGTTGCACTCCTGCAGGACTTCCAACCGCCGCCGCAGCCGGTCAGCTTCGTCTATTCGCCCAACCGCTTCATGCCGGCGAAGCTGCGAACGTTTCTCGATTTCGCAGTGCCGCGCCTGAGGACGCGCTTGGCCGACCTGCCCGGAAACGTTGCGCCGCGGAGGCCGCGGACGTAACTGCGTCGGGCGCGCACATCAGAAATGCAAGTTGAGACACAGCAGCGCCCGGTGAGCCGCTCGAACTGATCGAGGTTGAGGCTGCGAACGGCCCAACCTTCTCCTACAACATCTCGAAGGAGGTCGGCATCTCCGGCACCTGGCAGGTGCAGGTTGCCGGCAAGGCGATCGGCGACGCGCGAACCAAGGGCACTGATCGAAGCAAGGAGCTTGGTTCACGCGAAGTCCCTGCGATTGCAAGTCATTCGCAACACCGACTCCACAGAAATGGCCGAGCGTGCGACTACTTGCTAATCATTTCTCAGTTGCGTTCAATGGAATTCACTTCCATCGGAAGGCGGGTCGGATACAGATCCACGCCGGAGAGGCTGAAGGCCGGAGATTCGGTGCGCGTTCGGGCGCCATCGAGGGCGGCGAGGCCGTCCCATGCTCAGAAGTGTCCCAAAACCAAACGCCAGGCCTGCAACTCGCTTTATTGACAATCAGGCGGCCGGCTTTACCACCACGACAAAAGCTGAAGGGAGCGCCGTGATGACGAGTGGCTTGCGCAAGGGTCTGACGAGCTATGGCGATGCCGGCTTCTCGCTGTTCCTGCGCAAGGCGTTCATCAAGGCCATGGGCTATTCCGACGATGCGCTGGAGCGCCCGATCGTCGGCATCACCAACACCTATAGCGACTACAATCCCTGCCACGGCAACGTCCCGCAAATCATCGAGGCCGCCAAGCGCGGCGTGATGCTGTCAGGCGCGATGCCGTTCGTGTTCCCGACCATCTCGATCGCCGAGAGCTTTGCGCATCCGACCTCGATGTACCTGCGCAACCTGATGGCGATGGACACCGAGGAGATGATCCGCGCCCAGCCGATGGATGCGGTGATCGTGATCGGCGGCTGCGACAAGACGCTGCCGGCGCAGGTGATGGCCGCGATCAGCGCCGATTTGCCGACCGTGGTCATTCCGGTCGGTCCCATGGTGGTCGGCCATCACAAGGGCGAGGTGCTGGGGGCCTGCACCGATTGCCGCCGTCTCTGGGCCAAATATCGCGCCGGCGACATGGACGATGCCGAGATCGAAGCGGTGAACGGGCGCCTCGCGCCGTCGGTCGGCACCTGCATGGTGATGGGCACGGCCTCGACCATGGCCTGCATGATCGAAGCGATGGGCCTGTCGCTGCCGATGAGCGCGACCATCCCGGCGCCGCATGCCGAGCGGTTCCGTCTTGCCGAGGCCAGCGGCAAGGTTGCCGCGGAGATGGCCAAGGCCAAGGGGCCGAAGCCGAGCGAAGTGTTGACGCAGGCCTCGTTTAGGAACGCGCAGGTCGTGCTGCAGGCGATCGGCGGCTCGACCAACGGCTTGATCCACCTGACCGCGATGGCGCATCGCTCGCCGCACCGGCTCGATCTCGCAGCGTTCGACCAGATCGGCCGCGAGGTGCCGGTGCTGGTCGATCTCAAGCCGTCCGGCGAGCACTATATGGAGCACTTCCACCACGCCGGCGGCGTGCCGAAACTGCTGGCGCAGCTCGGCGATCTCGTCGATCTCGATGCCAGGACCATCAGCGGCCAGACGCTGCGCGAGATCGCGGCGAATGCCGAGGACGTGCCCGGCCAGGACGCGATCCGCCCGCGCGACAATCCGATCAAAAGGGAGGGCGGCCTCGCCATCCTGCACGGCAATCTCGCGCCGCGCGGTGCGGTCATCAAGCAGTCGGCCGCGAGCCCGAAGCTGCTGCAGCACACCGGGCGTGCCGTCGTGTTCGAATCCGTCGAGGACATGACCTTGCGGGTCGACGATCCTGATCTCGACGTCACCGCTGACGACGTGCTGGTGCTGCGCAACGCCGGCCCGAAGGGCGCGCCGGGCATGCCGGAAGCCGGTTATCTGCCGATCCCGAAGAAGCTCGCGCGCGGCGGCACCAAGGACATGGTGCGCATCTCGGATGCGCGCATGAGCGGCACCGCGTTCGGCACCATCGTGCTGCACATCACCCCAGAATCCGCCGTCGGTGGGCCGTTGGCGCTGGTTGAGAACGGAGACATGATCCGCCTCGACGTGGCCAAGCGCAGCATCGAGCTCTTGGTCGATGCCGCCGAGCTGGAGCGGCGCCGCGCCGCGTTGAAGCCGGCCACAGCGCCGGAGGAGGCACGGCGCGGCTACGCCTGGCTGTTCAACGAGACCATCCTGCAGGCCGACGAGGGCTGCGATTTCGACTTCATGCAGAGGACGGGCCCCGCGAAGGGCTGAGCCATCGCCTCGCTACTTGCTCTTGCTCGTGAACTTCTTCACGGCGCTGCGGAACGCCTCCGTGTTCATCGCCATGATGATCTTGTGCTCCTCGGCATCGAGCTGCTGCTTCACCGGCGTGGTCGCCGCTTGATAGACCAGCTGCTTGGTGCCGGCGATCGAAGCCGGCGGGTTCTGCGCGAGACGCTCGGCAAGTTGTCGCGTCGCTGTCTTCAGCTCGGCGGCAGGAGCGACCTTCGCAACCAGACCCCATTCATAGGCCTGCTGCGCGGTAAAATTGTCCTCGGCGAGAAAGATCTGCAGCGCGCGGCGCGAGCCCACCGTGCCGACGATGCCGACCGTCGAGCCGCCGTCCGGCGACACCCCGATTTTGGCATAGGCCGGCGTGAACTTGGCGTCGTCAGCGGCGATGCAGAGATCGGTGACGAAGGCGAGGCCCATGCCGGCGCCGGCGGCCGAGCCGTGCACGCTCGACAGCGAGATCTTCGGCATGCGCCTGACGATCTCGATGAAGGCGTGATAGTGCTTCAGGAGCTCGCCGACCACGGGCGTCACCGTGCCGGCTTCGGCGGCGGCCCCGATCGTCTGCAGATCGCCGCCGGCGCAGAACGCGCGGCCTTCACCTTCGAGCACGACGACGCGGATGTCGTTCGCGCCTTCGAGATAGGCCGCGAGCTGCTCGAGCTTCTGCGCAATCGCAAGGTCGATCGCGTTGAACGCGGCAGGGCGGTTCAGCGTGATGGTCGCAATCGGGCCGTCGATCCGCAGCAGGGCGGGATCGTCGGGCTTTGAGACGGGAGCGGTCATCTTAAAATTCTCCGGCAGGAGGTCGAGGCTCGAACTAAATCGCAGAAGGGCAGGGGTGACAATCCCCGGCGCGCGCTCTTGCGCCGGGCGGAACGATAGGCTCAAATGGAGCCGCTTTCGCCAAGGGACGGACACGAGCGCCGGCTCCTCGCAAGGCCAGCAAGCAAAATCAGCGAGAGAGGAGGCGGCATGGGTCACGCTCGTGTCTTCTGGAAATGGACTGTCCGATGACTGGCCCGGTGATCATCGTCGGTGCCGGCCATGGCGGCTACCAGGTCGCGGCATCGCTGCGCCAAGCCGGCTTTGCCGAGCGCATCTGCCTGATCAACGACGAGGCGCATCTGCCCTATCAGCGGCCGCCGCTCTCCAAGGCCTACATCAAGGGCTCCGCGGGTCCGGAGAGCCTGATGTTCCGGCCCGAGAAGTTTTATCAGGATCAAAGCATCGAGCTGATCGCCGGCCGCGCCGCCTCGATCGACCGCGCCGCGCGCAAGGTGCACCTGGCATCCGGCGCGACGCTGGATTACGGCCATCTCGTGCTCGCGACCGGCGCGCGCAACCGGCTGCTCGATCTGCCGAATGCCAATCTGCCCGACGTGAAATATCTGCGCATCCTCGACGACAGCGAGGCGCTGCGCGCGATCATGCCGTCGAAGACGCGCGCCGTGATCATCGGCGCCGGCTTCATCGGCCTCGAGTTCGCCGCGACCGCCCGCATCAAGGGCCTCGAGGTCGACGTGCTCGAGCTCGCCCCGCGCGTGATGGCGCGTGCGGTGACGGCGGAGGTCTCGGAGTATTTTCAGGACCGCCACCGCGAAGCCGGCATCCGCATTCATCTCGGCGTGCAGGCGACCTCGATCGAAGCGGAGGGCGGCAAGGTCACCGGCGTGTCGTTGAGCGACGGGCGGCATCTGCCCGCCGATCTCGTCGTGGTTGGCGTCGGCGTGCTGCCGAATATCGAGCTCGCGGCCGAGGCGGGGCTGCCGGTCGCCGCCGGCATCATCGTCGATGAATATCTGTCGACGGCTGATCGCAACATTTCCGCCATCGGCGATTGCGCGCTGTTCGCAAGCCCGCGCTTCGGCGGCTCGCTGCGGCTGGAATCGGTGCAGAACGCCACCGATCAGGCCCGCTGCCTCGCCGCAAAACTGACCGGCGACAAGAAGCCGTACGACAGCCATCCCTGGTTCTGGAGCGACCAGGGCGAGGACAAGCTCCAGATCGCGGGGCTGACGACCGGCTACGACCGCGTCGTGCTGCGCGGCGATCCTGCCAAGAAGGCGTTCTCGGCGTTCTGCTATCACGGCGACAAGCTGCTCGGCATCGAATCCATCAACCGCGCCGGCGATCACATGTTTGGCCGCCGCTTGCAGGCCATGGACCGCACCATCACGCCGGAGCAGGCCGCGGATGAGAGCTTCGACCTGAAGAGCGCGCTGGCGTAGGCCTCTACAGCACCGCCGCCACTTCGTCCGCCGTCGGCATCGACGGTCCGGCGCCCATGCGCTGCACGCTGATCGAGGCGGCCGCGTTGGCGAAGGTCAGCGCATCGCGCAGGGCTGCGCCGTCAGCGAGTTGCTCGGCCAGGGCGCCGACGAAGCAGTCGCCGGCGCCTGTGGTGTCGACAGCCTTCACCACACGGCCTGGTACCTCAATTTCCTCGCGCCCCGCCAGTGCGAGCACGCCGCGCTTGCCGAGCGTGACGCAGATGGTCTGGTCCTCGTGCGCCTGAAGCTGTCGCGCGACATCGATGATGCGGGCGGCCGCGTCGCTCTCGGAGAGCTCCACGCCTGCGAGGAAGCCGAGCTCGGTCTCGTTCAGGACGAGGATGTCGACCAGCGCCAGCAGCTCGCCCGGCATCTTCTGCGCCGGCGCCGGGTTCAGCACGGTCACCGCCCCCGCCGCGCGGGCGCGATGGAAGAAAGCAGCGATGGCAGGCAGCGGAATCTCGAACTGGCTGACGGCGACGTCACCCTTCAGGAGCGGCACGACGCTGACGTCATCGGCGCCGACCAGCCCGTTCGCTCCGGGAACGACGACGATGGTGTTGTCGGCCTCGGCCACCGTGATGATGGCCGTCCCGGTGTGCGTCTCGGCCGTCTCCACGACGTAGCCGAGATCGATGCCCTGCTCGCCGAGAAAGGCCTTCAGCTCGGCGCCGAACGAATCCCTGCCCAGCCGTCCGATCAGCGTGGTCCGCGCCCCTAACCGTGAGGCCGCGACCGCCTGGTTCGCGCCCTTGCCGCCCGGAAAATACAGCACCTGGCGGCCGGCGACGGTCTCGCCGATTCGTGGATGGCGCTCGGCGATCGCCACCACATCCATGTTGATGCTGCCGGCGACGAAGACGCGCCCCATCTTTTTCTAGACCCTGATCTCGAACTCGTGCCTGACCTTGGCGATGTCGACCAGCGTCGGCAAGCCGGCCTCGTTGCCGAGGCGCTGGATCTTGAATGTCGAGGCGGCGCGGGCAAAATCGAAATGCTCGCGCCAGCTTTTGCCGGGATGGGCGAGGTAGGAATAGACATAGGCGCCGTGGAAGACGTCGCCGGCGCCGTTGGTGTCGATCACGCGCTCGCGCGGGATCGGCATCGCGGGCATCACCTGCACTGTCCCTGTCTCATCGTACCAGAACAGGCCCTTCTCGCCCATCGTGACGCCGCCGATCTTGCAGCCGCGGCTTTTGAGGTAGTCGAGCATCTTCTCCGGCGTCAGGTCCATCTGCTCGCACAGGCGCTCGGCGACGATGGCGACGTCGATGAATTCGAGCAGCTCATGGGTGTTGGTGCGCAGGCCGCCGCCGTCGAGCGAGGTCAGGATGCCGGCCTCGCGGCATACCTTGGCGTAGTGGATCGCGGCATCCGGCTGGTGGCCGTCGACATGCAGCGCGCGGCAGCCGCCGAGATTGAGCATCGGAAAGGGGTGGATGTGCTCGTCGTCGCGGCAGCGGACGATGGCACGCTTGCCGTCGTTGGGCATGATGAAGGAGAGCGAGGACTGTTTGACCTTGCGCCCATGCAGCGAGATGCCGTACTTCGCGCACATGTCCTGGAACATGCGCCCGAGCCAGTCATTGGCTGCGGTCGCGATCAGGTCCGGCACGATGCCGAGCTTGGCGCAGCAGAAGGCCGCCGTCACCGCGTTGCCGCCGAAGGAGACCGCGTAGTCACGCGCCACGTGCTTCTCGTCGCCGGTCGGCATGTGGTCGGTGATGAAGACGACGTCGATATAGGTCTGTCCGATGAAGAGAGCCTGCATTGCTTGTCCGTGATGCGCTTGTGGTCCCGGCCGGCGGAATTACTCTAGCACCGGTTCCGCTCCGGAGGGACGCTGAAATTATTCGCAAATCTGCCGCCCGAAGCGCTTGAGGTCAGCATGGTCCGGGAATACGACCATCACTGGCCCATGCCAAGCCCGGACAAACGCCGTCTTTCGCTCCCGGGGTTCCCGGTCCACAAAAAGGGTGCAGAATGATCACCGGCCTCGATCATATCGTCGTTCTGGTGGGCGACATCGGTGCGGCCAAGGCGGCCTATCAGACGCTGCTCGCCCGCGCGCCGGCCTGGCAGAACTCGGGCGAGGGCGCCGACCGGGTGCTGTTCACCCTCGACAACATGAGCATCGAGCTGATGGCCCCTCACGGCTTCAGCATCACCGCCGACCGCATGCGCGCACTGCTCGGCGACCACGAGGGCGTGCTCGCCAGCCTGTGCTTTCGTGTCGCCGACATCGGCAAGATGCACCGGCGGCTGGAGCGGGTGGCCTTGAAGCCGGATCCGGTCGCAGAGGTCGAAAGCAGCGATGCGGTCACCGGCGCCGTACTGCACTGGAAGCGCACGCGGGCCGCCACCGAGCTGACGCGCGGGGTGCGCATGTTCTTCCTGGAGCTGGCCGACGAGCGCCCGAAGTCGGCCGCAACCGACATCGCGCCGATCGAGGGGCTCGACCACGTCGTCATCACCACCGAGGATTCCGAGCGCGCCGCTGCGCTCTACGGCGCCCGGCTCGGCCTCGATCTCGCGCTCGACCGCTCGCACCAGGACTGGGGCCAGCTGATGTTCTTCCGCTGCGGCGACCTCATCGTCGAGGTGGTGCGCCGCCCGGTCGCGGGCGGCGACGCCGCGCATGACCGGCTCTGGGGCCTGAGCTGGCGGGTCGCCGACATCGACGCCACCCGCGCCCGCCTGATCGCTGCCGGACTCGACGTCAGCGAGGTGCGCACCGGCCGCAAGCCGGGCACGCGCATTATGACGGTGCGCAATGGCACCTGCGGGATCCAGACCGTGTTGCTGGAGCGCTCGCCGAAGCCGGTGGATTAGAGACCCCCTCTCTCCCCGTCATTGCGAGGAGCCCTTGCGACGAAGCAATCCAGACCCGTTTCCGCGGTGGCAGTCTGGATTGCTTCGCTGCGCTCGCAATGACGGTGTTGAAGCAGGTGCCTCCCTCTCTCCTATGCGGCGGGCTGCGCGCATGATAAATGCGAGCCAGGCGATCACCAGCGAGCACCCAGTTTGGCGAAGGCAAAGCGAACTCTGAAATGGCAGCGCGACCCCGAGGGGATGCGGCTGCGCATTCTCGAAGCCGCCAAGCAGGAGTTTTCCGCCCATGGCCTTGCCGGCGCGCGTGTCGACCGCATCGCGGCCAAGGCCGGCGCCAACAAGCGCATGCTCTACTACCACGTCGGCAACAAGGACGAGCTCTATCTCGCCGTGCTCGAAGGCGCCTATGACAAGATCCGCAGCGAAGAGCGGGGGCTCGACCTCGAACATCTCGATCCCCCCGAGGCGATCCGCCGCCTGATCGAGTTCACCTGGAATTACTTCCTGCGCAATCCCGAATTCCTGTCGCTGCTGCAGACCGAGAATCTCGCGCGCGCAAAGCACCTGAAGAAATCGACCAAGGTCAAGTCGATGCACTCGCCCTTCGTCGAGATGATCCGCGCCGTGGTGCGCCGCGGCGTCGATAGCGGCGATTTCCAGGTCGCGGTCGACCCGGTGCAGCTCTACATCTCGATCGCGGCGCTCAGCTTCTTCTACCTCTCCAACTCGGCAACGCTCAGCGTGATCTTCGGCCGCGATTTGCTGGACAAGAAGGCCAAGGACGAGCGGCTGGCCCACATGGTCGGTCTCGTGCTGGCCGCGCTGACGGGCAAGTCCGCCGCGCTGTTCGAGATCGCGAAGGCGCCGAAGTCGCGCGCCGCGGTCGTGCAGGCGGTATAGTCCTCAAGCTTCCATGTCCGTCATGGCCGGGCTTGACCCGGCCATCCACGTGCATCCGCGCGTAGGAGAGACGTGGATGCCCGGGACAAGCCCTGGCCTCACGGGGAACCCCGGCGCAAAACGTCACAGGGAAAGCTCTGGACAGTATTTATCCAACGGGTTAATTTCTGCCCATAACGAAGAAAACTGCCGGGAGCGAAAATTGGCCGAGCCGAAGCCGCAAAACGCTGTTTCCAAGCTGCTGAATGCAGCCTGGGTTCGGCCGTTCTTGTTCCTGGTCTTCATCGTCGTCGCCTGGGATCTCGCGATCCGGATCTTCAAGATTCCCGCCTACCAGATCCCGTCGCCGCTCGATGTCGTCGCCGTGCTGCGCACCGAGTGGCCGGAGCTGCTGCGCCAGTCCTGGCCGACCACCTATGCCACCGTCTGCGGCTTCCTGCTGTCGGCATTGTTCGGCATTCCCGTCGCGATGCTGATCGCGGGCTCGAAGACGGTGGAGAGTTACGTCTATCCGCTGCTGGTGTTCTCGCAATCCGTGCCGAAGATTGCGATCGCGCCGCTGTTCGTTGTCTGGTTCGGCTTCGGCATCATTCCCAAGGTGATCTCGGCGTTCCTGCTCGGCTTCTTCCCGGTGGTGGTCTCCGCGGTGCAGGGCTTCAAGTCGGTCGACCCCGACATGGTCGATCTCGCCCGCGCCATGCAGGGCAGCCGCCTGCAGGTGTTTCGCGCGGTGAACCTGCCGCATGCGCTGCCGGCGATCTTCTCCGGCCTCAAAGTGTCGGTGACGCTGGCCGTGGTCGGCGCGGTGGTCGGTGAATTCGTCGGCTCCAATTCCGGCATCGGCTACGTGATGCAGCGCTCGATCGGCACGTTCGACCTGCCGACGATGTTCGCCGCGCTCGTGATCCTCGCGCTGCTCGGCGTGATCCTGTTCTGGATCGTCGACCGGATCGAGAAGCTGGTCATTCCCTGGCACGTCAGCCAGCGCGAAGACGTGATTTTCGCCTCGTAACCAAACAACGAGCGGCCAGCAACGGCCGCCGCAACGAACGGCAAGGGAGAGAAACGATGAAGCGGTTGATTGGGGCTGTCTCGGCGGTGCTGCTGGGTCTTGCGGCGATGCCGGCGCAGGCAGCCGACAAGGTCGTGCTGATGCTGAACTGGTACGTCTATGGCGAGCACGCGCCGTTCTATTACGGCAAGGCCAAGGGCATCTACGCGGCCGAAGGCATCGAGCTCGAGATCCAGGAAGGTCGCGGCTCCGCTGCGACCACGCAGGCGGTTGCCGCCAAGACCGCGGACTTCGGCTATGTCGACGTGCCCACCATGATGCGCGCCGCGATCAAGGGCGCGCCCGTGGTGGCGACCGGCGTGCTGCTGCAGACCTCACCGATGTCCGCGATGGGCTTCGCCGACAAGAACATCAAAAAGCCCGAAGACATCAAGGGCAAGACGGTGGCGATCACGCCGGCGGATTCCATGACCCAGATCTGGCCGCTGTTCCTGAAGAAGACCGGCCTGAAGGAGAGCGACTTCAAGACGGTCGCCGGCGATGGCCAGACCAAGCTCAATGCCGTCATCAACGGCCAGGCCGACCTTCTGCTCGGCTACGTCATGGATCAGTCGATGAAGATCAAGGACGCCACCGGCAAGGACGTCTATCCGATCAAGTTCGCCGACTACGGCATCAACATGGTCTCCTCCGGCATCATCGCCAATACTGATTATGTGAAGGCCAATGCCGATCTGGTCCGCCGCTTCATGTCGGCGACCACGAAGGCGGTGGAAGCCGCCGAGAAGGAGCCGAAGGCTGCGGCGCAGGCGATCCTCGATGCCAACCCGAAGGGCGGCAAGATCGACACGCTGACGCAGGGTTTTGAGCTGACCATCCCGCTGTACCGGACCGCGGAGACCAAGGGCAAGCGTCCGTTCCAGGTCACGGAGCAGAACATGACTGATACGGTCAATCTGATGGTCGAGTATGGCGGGCTCGACGCCAAGGCCAAGGAGAACCCGAAGGCCTTCTACACCAACGACTACCTGCCGAAGAGCGGGTCGTGAGCGCCCCGTCATTCCGGGGCGCCCGAAGGGCGAACCCGGAATCTCGAGATTCCGGGTCTGGTCCTTCGGACCATCCCGGAATGACGGTTCTCATGGTCGAACGGGCTTAATTGGATGAACCCAGCAACAAGGCCAAATGAAACCGCGCAGCCGGCCGCACATTTGAGACTGGTGAGCGGCCGGGCTGCCGGCGACGCATCGGGCATCAAGCTGTCGGGCGTATCCAAGACCTACCGGACACGCGACGGCGACGTGCCGTCGCTGCAGCCGCTCGACTTCCACATCAATGACGGCGAGTTCTTCGTCGTGGTCGGCCCTTCCGGCTGCGGCAAGTCCACGCTGCTCAAATTGATCTCGGGCCTGCTGGCGCCGACCACAGGCGAGATCCTGGTCGAGGGCCAGAAGGTGACGACGCCGCACGGCAATGTCGGCATCGTGTTCCAGAACGCGTTGCTCTTGCCCTGGCGCAACATCCTGGGCAACGTGATGCTTCCGATCGACATGAAGCGCCTGCCGCGCCAGGAATATCTCGACCGCGCCAAGTCGCTCCTCAAGCTGGTCGGCCTCGAAGGCTTCGAGAAGAAGCTGCCCTGGCAGCTTTCCGGTGGCATGCAGCAGCGCGCCTCGATTTGTCGCGCGCTGGTGCATGATCCCAGGATCATGCTGATGGACGAGCCGTTCGGCGCGCTTGACGCGCTGACGCGCGAGCGCATGAATGTCGAATTGATGCGGATCCAGCGCGAGACGAAGAAGACGGTTCTGCTGATCACGCATTCGATTCCGGAAGCCGTATTCCTCGCCGACCGCGTGCTGGTCATGACCGAGCGCCCCGGCGCGATCGCCGCGATCTACGATGTCCCGCTGCCGCGCCCGCGCTCGCTCGACGCGATGGCCGACCCGGTGTTTACGGATCTCGTGCAGCGCATCCGCAAGCATTTCTTCTCGCAAGGCGCGTTGGATTAGAGAGCAATGCGATTGAGCCAGGCTCCGACCGCGAAGATGGTGCGCTCCCTCCCCCGCCTGCGGGGGAGGGTTGGGGAGAGGGTGTCTCCGCATCGGGACACTCCCCCAGAGGATGAAGCCCTCACCCGCCGCGCTTCGCGCGACGGCCTCTCCCGCAAGCGGGAGAGGCGCGTCGTCCGCGGCCATACCGCCCGTACCAAGCCCACCGTGTATTGTTGTTAGATCATGTCCCCCCGCCTGAAGCTGCGAGACATCGCCTTCTTCGAACGCCCCGTGCAGTTCGCGCGGCCGTTCCGCTTCGGCGCTGTTACCATCAACGCGACGCCGCAGCTGTTCGTCCGGGCCGAGATCGAGGTCGAGGGCAGGGGAACCGCGGTCGGTGCCAGTGCCGAGCTGCTGGTGCCAAAGTGGTTCGACAAGCGGCCGGAGCTGTCGCCGGCGCAGACGGTCGACGGGTTGCGCCGTTCGCTTCAGATCGCACGTGGGCTCTATCTGGCACGGAGCGGCTTCCAGACGGCGTTCGATCTGCATGCATCCTGCATCGGTGCCCAGGTCGCGACCTGCGCAAAGAAGAATATTCCGGCGCTGGTAGCAAGCTACGGCCCCGCGGAGATCGACAAGGCCATCCTCGATGCGCTGCTGCGCGCGATGGGGACCAATTTCTTTGACGGGATGGCCGCGAACATCGCCGGGATCGATGCGCGGCTTTCTCCCGACCTGAGCGAGAGGGACATCGGTGCGTTTCTCTCCGGCCGGGTGCCGCTGGAGCGTGTTGCGATCAGGCATACCGTCGGCCTTGACGATACCGTTGAAGGCGAGGGCGGCGTCGCCGACCCGCGCGAGAACGCCGGCGCCCGCTATTTCAAGCTCAAGCTATCAGGCGATCCGGCTGCCGATGCGGCGCGGCTCGCGCGGATCGGCAAGGAGCTCACCACGCTCGGACGCGACTACAAGGTGACGCTCGATGCCAACGAGCAATACGCGAATCTCGCCGCGCTGCAGGCCCTGATGGACCGGCTCGATCATGACGCCACCCTGCGCCCGATCGCCACGCGCCTGCTCTATGTCGAACAGCCGATGCCGCGCGACATCACGCGGCAGTCGCCGCTCGGCGCGCTCGCCGCGCGCGGCTTCATCATCGACGAGGCCGACGATTCCTACGATGCATTTCCGGCAGCGCGGGCGCTCGGCTATCGCGGCATCTCCTCGAAATCCTGCAAGGGCCTCTACAAGTCCATCGTCAATGCTACACGCGCGGCGAAATGGAGTGCGGAAGGCGAGACCTTCTTCGTGACGGCCGAGGACCTGACCTGCCAAGCCGGCCTCGCCGTGCAGCACGACCTCGCGCTCGGCGCCTTCATTGGCGTCACTCACGCCGAGCGCAATGGCCATCACTATGTCGACGGCTTCGGCGAGACGCCGGCCGCCGAAGCTGCGGCCTTCGCTGCCGCGCATCCCGATCTCTACGCCGATGCCGGGCAGGGCATCCGGCTCTCCATTCACGACGGCGATCTCCTGACGGGATCGCTTCACACAGCAGGCTTTGCCACCGCGGTCCATCCGGACTGGTCGGCGCTGCGCCCGCTCGAACAGCCACTTCAGGAGCAATTGGCATGACCACTCAACGCCTCGGCCTCATCATGAACGGCGTCACTGGCCGCATGGGGCTCAACCAGCATTTGATCCGCTCGATCGTCGCCATCCGCGACCAGGGCGGCGTCCGCCTGACAAACGGCGACCGCGTCATGCCCGATCCGATCCTGGTCGGCCGCAGCGCCGACAAGATCGAGGCGCTGGCGAAGCGCTACAACATCACGCGCTGGACCACCGATCTAGATGCCGCGCTCGCCGATGAGAACGACACCATGTTCTTCGATGCCGCGACGACGCAGGCGCGTCCCGGTCTTCTGACCCAGGCCATCAACGCCGGCAAGCATGTCTATTGCGAGAAGCCGATCGCGACGAATTTCGAGGAAGCCGTCGAGGTCGTGAAGCTCGCCAATGCCAAGGGCGTCAAGCACGGCACGGTGCAGGACAAGCTGTTCCTGCCGGGGTTGAAGAAGATCGCCTTCCTGCGCGACTCCGGGTTCTTCGGCCGTATCCTCTCGGTGCGCGGCGAGTTCGGCTATTGGGTGTTTGAAGGCGGCTGGCAGGAGGCGCAGCGACCGTCCTGGAACTACCGCAGCGAGGACGGCGGCGGCATCATCCTCGACATGGTCTGCCATTGGCGCTACGTGCTCGACAACCTCTTCGGCAACGTCCAGAGCGTGAGCTGTATCGGCAGCACCGATATCCCCGAGCGCTATGACGAGCAGGGCCAGAAGTACAAGGCGACCGCGGACGATTCCGCCTACGCCACGTTCCAGCTCGAAGGCGGCATCATCGCCCACATCAACATGTCGTGGGTCACGCGCGTCTATCGCGACGACCTCGTCACCTTCCAGGTCGACGGCACGCTCGGCTCGGCGGTCGCAGGGCTCACTGACTGCATGATCCAGGCGCGGCAGGCGACCCCGCGACCGGTGTGGAATCCCGATGAGAAGCGGCTGCACGATTTCTACGGCGACTGGCAGAAGCTGCCCGACAACGTCACCTACGATAACGGCTTTAAGGAGCAGTGGGAGATGTTCATCCGCCACGTCTACGAGGACGCGCCCTACAAGTTCACGCTGCTCGAAGGCGCCAAGGGCGTGCAGCTCGCCGAATGCGCGCTGAAGAGCTGGAAGGAGCGGCGATGGATCGACGTCGCCCCGATCAAGGTGTGAGGTCGAATAGATAGAGCCCCGATGCCCGCCAAGCCGTCATTGCGAGCGAAGCGAAGCAATCCAGGATCTTTCCGAGGAGGCAGTCTGGATTGCTTCGCTTCGCTCGCAATGACGGGGAAAGGTTCGAAATCATGAACAAGCCCGTCCAGCCCAAGTCTGCTCCTTCAATGTCATCCCTGTCGCTCAAGCTGCCGAAGGCCGATCGCTCGATCGAGACCTACCGGCTCGCGGCTTCGCGCACGTTTCCCGCAAAGCTCGAAGGCCCGCTGAACCGCATCGCCTTCTCGGCCGTGCACACCGTCGCCGATCCCTTCGCCGACAACGATCCCTGGCTGTCGGCCGCGGTTGACTGGGACAAGACCATCGCCTTCCGCGAGCACATCTGGGACCTCGGCCTGGGCGTTGCCGAAGCCATGGACACCGCGCAGCGCGGCATGGGCTTGGACTGGCCGACCTCGCTGGAGCTGATCACGCGCTCGGTCGCCGCCGCCAAGCGCCGCAATGCGCTGGTGTTCTCCGGTGCCGGCACCGATCATCTCGCGGTCGAGGGCGCCAAAAACCTCGACGACGTCATCCGTGCCTACGAGGAGCAGATCTCGGCGGTGGAGAAGATCGGCGGCCGCATCATCCTGATGGCCTCGCGCGCGCTCGCCAAACTCGGCCGCAACGCCGACGACTACGCCAAGGTCTACGACCGCGTGCTGTCGCAGGTCCGCGAGCCCGTGATCATCCACTGGCTCGGCGACATGTTCGATCCGGCGCTGACGGGCTATTGGGGCACCGGGGATCTCGACAAGGCCATGGACATTGCGGTCGCCATCATCAACGGCAATGCCGCCAAGGTCGATGGCGTCAAGGTCTCGCTGCTGGACAAGCGGCGCGAGATCGACATGCGCCGGCGCCTCGACAAGCGCATCAAGATGTACACCGGCGACGATTTCAACTACGCGGAGCTGATTGCCGGCGACGAACGGGGCTTTTCGCATGCGCTGCTCGGCATCTTCGACGCCATCGCGCCGGCGGCGTCCTATGCACTGTCACGGCTCGCGGCAGGCGACGTGGCTGGCTTCCACGACGTGCTAGGCCCGACGGTGCCGCTGTCGCGTCATATCTTCAAAGCGCCGACGCGGTTCTACAAGACTGGCGTGGTGTTCATGGCCTATCTCAATGGCCACCAGGATCACTTCACCATGGTCGGCGGACAGGAAAGCACCCGCTCGACGCTGCATCTCGCCGAGCTGTTCCGTCTCGCCGACAAGGCCGGCCTGCTCGCCAACCCTGAACTCGCGACGCAACGGATGAAGACCGTGCTCGCTACCCACGGTATCGAATCCTGATGCGCGATTTTTCGTCAGACCATCGCTGGCTGTCGCTGAACACGGCGACCGTCCGCAAGCAGGGCAACCTCGTCGAGATCATTGATGCCTGCGCCAAGCACGGCATCCGCGCCATCGATCCCTGGCGCGACCAGGTCGCCGCCGTCGGGCTCGATCGTGCCGCGCGCGCGGTGCGCGAGGCCGGTCTCGAACTGTCCGGCTATTGCCGCGGCGGCATGTTCACCTCGGATGCCGCGCGCCGGGGCGAGGTACGCGACGATAACAGGCGCTGTGTCGATGAAGCCAAGGCACTGGGCGCGCCCTGCATCGTTCTCGTCGTCGGCGGCCTGCCGCAATATTCGCGGCCGGGCAGCGAGGCGTCGAAGGATCTCGTGGCAGCGCGCGGACAGGTCGAGGAAGCGCTTGCCGACATGCTCGACTACGCGCGGCAAGCAAAGCTGCCGCTGGCGATCGAGCCCTTGCATCCGGCCTATGCCGCTGAACGCGCCTGCGTGAACACGACCAAGCAGGCGCTCGACATCTGCGACCGGCTCGACCCCGGCCGCACCGGCATGCTCGGCGTTGCGCTCGACGTCTATCACATCTGGTGGGACCCGGAGCTGATGGGCCAAATCGCGCGCGCCGGCCAGGATCGCCTGCTCGCCTTTCATGTCTGCGACTGGCTGGTGCCGACCAAAGACATTCTCAATGACCGCGGCATGATGGGCGACGGCGTCATCGACATCAAATCGGTGCGTGCGGCGGTCGAAGCGCAAGGTTTCGCCGGCTATTCGGAGATCGAGATCTTCTCCGACAATTGGTGGGGCAAACCGATGGACGAGGTGCTGCGCACCTGCATCGCGCGGCATAAGACTGTGGTGTAGATCTCCCGCCTCACGCCCTCACTGGCCTGCGACCTGTTGCAGCCTGTTGAAGCGCGCCTTCTGCTCGCTGCTCAGCGTGGCATAGAATTCGTCCAGGGCGGGTTCGACCAGCTTGGCGGCCGTCAACATGGCCTCGAGCCGGTGCTGCATCGTCTCAAGCCGTCCAACAGGCGTGAGCGGCACATCGTTCGGGCAAGCTGCCTGCAGACTTTCAACGCCCTTGGCTGTCGCTTCACTGAGGCGGTCGAGCGCCTCCTTCTGCCTGCCGGCCGGGTGGAGCACAGCCTCGATCCTTTCGATCGGCAGCTGGGTCAGGCCGGATTTCGGATCGCCACAGCCCTCGGTGCTGGCTTGCTGCTGCGGCGAGCGCTCGCCGACATTGGGACCGAGCGCGTTGAAGCGGGCCTGCTGCTCGTCACTGAGCGAGTTGTAGAAATTCTCCAATGCCGGCCGCACGATCTTGACGGCTTCAAGCGTCGCGCTGATGCGGTTCATCATCGCGCGCAAGCGGCCAGGGGGAGTCAGTGCATAAGTCTCCGCGCAGGAGTCCTTGAACACACCGGCAGCGTTGGCCGCCGCCGTCTTGAGCTCGTCCAACAATGCGCGTTGCTCGGGCGTCGGCCGCACCGCCTGTGCGATATCGGCAAGCGGCCAGGCGGTCACACCCTTGTCGGGTGTGGCGCACAATTGCTGAAGCGTCTGCGGGCTCACGCTGGCGCGCTGTCGCGCGCGGTAGCTGCCGCCGGCTTGCGGATAGTCATACGGACTGGTGCTGGCATAAGCGGAGTAAGGGCCGTCGCCGCCCCAGAATACGGTGTCGACGAAGTCGTCATAGGCGTACGCCCAATAGCCGGGCTCGTAGGCATAGGACCAGAACGTGTAGTTGAAGATGTCGGAATAGGCGTAAGGCCAGAACACGGGCCCAAGCCAAGCCACGAACACCGCGGGATGGCGATGTCGCCAGGCCTGTCGGGGAGCCCAGCCGCTCTGGCGGGTGGTGAGCGCGGCCTGAGCTTGTTGCGCAGGAGCCTGCTCGCGGAAGCGCTCGGCAAACCGCCCGCGCTGGGCGGCCTGCGCTGCGGCCGCAAGTGCCGGAGCGCGCTCCGCCGGAGCCTGCAATCCAAGCCGCTGCTGGCGCGCCAGGTCAATTTGCTGCGCGCGCTGCTCTCGGCCAAGCAAGCGGTTCTGCGCCTCGAGCATTCGCTGCTGCGCGCGTTGCGCTTGCACGCCTTCGGGCTTTTGCGACTGCAATTGCTGCACCCGCTGCTGCAGGCGTTCGATGCGGGCCTGGCGCTCCGCCGTCTGGCGCGACAGCATGTCGCGCTGCCGCTGCTCGACGTGCTGCGTGCGCTGTTGGACGCGTTGCTCGCGCTCAAGAAGCCGGCTCTGCGACTGCAGCAAGCGTTGCTGCTGCTGTCGCGCCCTTGCGCCTTCCGGCTTCTGCGATTGCAATTGCTGCACGCGCTGCTGCAAGCGGTCGATGCGGTCTTGGCGTTCCGCGGATTGGCGCGAAAGCACCTCGCGCGGCGGTCCCGATCGCGCGCTCACGGCCGGAGGTGCACTTGGGCGCGCAGGGGCGGCGATGTGCGGCGTCGGCCGCGGTGCCATGGCCGGGCGTTGCGGTGCTGCCGGCGGGCGATGAAATTCGGGCCGCGGCGCGGCGACGCGCGGCGCGGCCCGCGGCGGCGGTGCAGCGAAGTGCGGGGCCGGACGCGGTGGAGGTGAGGCCATATGCGGCGCCGGACGTGGCGCCATGGCCGGTCGCTGCGGCATGGAAGGGGGATGGAAGGCTGGCGCGGCGGGACGCGCCATGGCTGGCGGTGCTGCCGGACGCGCCATGGCTGGCGGCGCAGCCGGGCGGGCCATGGCCGGTGGTGCTGCTGGCCGCGCTGCCGGTGCTGCGGCGGGACCCGGTGGTCCGCCCCTTCCATGTCCCGGAGGTCCCTGAGCGAAAGTGTCGACGCTGGCTCCCAGCATCGAGACACCAACCAAAACGGCCCTTAGGCAAACGCCACGCGGAAGCATGATCGTAGCTCCCAGCTCGTAATCGCCCACGATGTTCAACGCACAGCTGGCGGAATCGTTCGTCCTTGGCCGCCGTCGGCATTGCGATCTTCCGACGCAGGCAGCCTCACGAGAGATCCTGCGTCAGGGTGGTGGCGAGCCGCTCCAGTGCCCAGTCAACCTGGTCGCTTGTGATCACCAGCGGCGGGGCGATCCGGATCGTATGCTCATGGGTATCCTTGGCGAGGATGCCCTTGGCCTGGAGCGCCTCGCAGTAGCGGCGTGCCCGCCCGGCCTCGGAATGAAGCTCGACCGCCAGCATCAGGCCGCGCCCGCGTACCTCGCGGATCGTATTGGCGCGGATGTCCTTCAAGCCCTCCAGAAAGCGCGCGCCCTGTGTGGCCGCGTTCTCGATCATGCCTTCCTCGACCAGTACGCGCATCGCCGCGCGGGCCACGGCGCAGGCAAGCGGGTTGCCGCCGAAGGTCGAACCGTGCTGCCCGGGTCGCAAGGTCCCGAGCACGTCGTTGTTCGAGAGCACGGCCGAGACCGGATAGAAGCCGCCGGACAGGGCTTTGCCGAGCAGCGTCACGTCCGCCTCTATACCCTCGTGCTGTTCGGCGAGCAGCTTGCCGGTGCGGCCGAGCCCGGTCTGGATCTCGTCGAGCACCAGCATCACATTGTTGGCGCTGCAGAGCTCCCGGACCACAGTGAAATAGCCGGCGGGAGGAATGATGACACCGGCTTCGCCCTGGATCGGCTCGACCAGGAAGGCGACCGTATTTGGGGTGATTGCTTCCTCAAGCGCCGCGGCGTCGCCGAACGGGATGATCTTGAATCCGGGGGCGAACGGCCCGAAGTGTCCGCGTGTCTCGGGGTCGGTTGAAAAGCCGACGACGCCCAGCGTGCGTCCGTGGAAATTGTTGGCACAGACGATGATCTCGGCCTGGCCGTCCGGCACGCCCTTCACCTCGTAGCCCCATTTGCGCACCGACTTGATTGCGCTCTCGACCGCCTCCGCGCCGCTGTTCATCGGCAGCACCTTGTGGGAACCGGTGAGTGCGGCGATCTCCTCGTAGAACAAGGCGAGCTGGTCGTTGTGGAAGGCACGCGAGGTGAGCGTCAGCCTGTGCGCCTGTTCGACCATCGCGGCCAGGATCTTGGGGTGGCAGTGGCCCTGGCTGACCGCCGAATAGGCCGAGAGGCAATCCAGATAGCGGTTGCCTTCGGTATCCCAGACCCAGACACCTTCGCCGCGCGACAGGACGACGCCGATCGGTTCGTAATTACGGGCCCCGAAGCGTGCCTCTGTTGCGATGAAATCGATGACCGACGAGCTCATCTGTCGTCACTCCATTGCTGCGCGGCGTCCACCGACTGCATCGGCGGTCGCGCGTAAATGAATGTGGGTATCAGTTTGTCAGCTCGGAAGCCTTGATGCGCCGATGGCGCGGCGCGGCCTGATAGTCCCGAAATGTCAGGTGGTTCTACCGGGCCACAGGGCACCGTTCCGCGACCCGGCCTCTACTGTGCATGGGGTTGTTTTCGCAGTTTGTCGTCGCGCCCTCAGCCAAGCGAGCAAGGCACGCTCAAAAAGCCGCGGAACCGCACCCGTCCGCCGCGCACCGGCTGGCCGCTGACGCCATAGTTCGGGAAGCGCGCCAGGAAGCGCGAGATCGCAATCGCCCCTTCCAGCCGCGCCAGCGCCATGCCGGCGCATTGATGCGCGCCGGTGGCGAAGGCGAGGTGCCGGTTCGGCGTGCGCGCGATGTCGAAGCGTTCGGGGTCGGGAAACTGCGCGGGGTCGCGGTTGGCCGCGCCGATGCACAGCGTCACCGACGTGCCGGCCTCGAGCATGACGCCGCCGAGCTCCACCCTCTCGGTGGTCATGCGGTTGCCGAGCTGGTTGGAGCTCTCGTAGCGCAGCATCTCCTCGACCGCGGTCTTGATCATGTCCGGGTTCTCGATCAGGAGCTGCTTCTGGTCGGGATGACGGTCGAGCGCCACCAGGCCGTTGCCGATCAGGTTCGTGGTGGTCTCGTGGCCGGCATTGAGCAGGAAGATGCAATTGTGCAGCAGCTCCTTCTCGGTCAGCCGCTCGCCGCTACCTTCTCCTTGGATGAGGCGCGTCAGCACGTCGCGCTCGGGGTTGCCCGGCTTGGCGCGCCGGCGCGCCACCAGCGTCTGCAGATAGACGAGGAAGTCCGCCACCGCCTTGTTGCCGCGCGCAGCAACCTCCGCCGACACCACCGGTTCGAGCGCGCCCAGAATCGCCAGCGACCAGTCGCGCAGCGGCCCGCGCTCGTCGTGGGGCACGTCGAGCAGATTGCCGATCACCTCGATGGGGATCGACGCGGCAAAGTCCTCGATCAGTTCGCAATGGCCTTTTGCCGCGATGGCATCGAGCAGGCCGTCGACGAGCTTGATCAGGCCCCGCTCCATGCTCGCGATCGCGCGCGGCGACAGCGCGCCCATGATCAGGCGGCGGACGCGGGTATGGGACGGCGGGTCGTTGAAGACGAGGCTGGTGGTGTGGTGCTCGTAGAGCGGCGTGGCGCCGTATTTCGGCGCGAACTCGCGCTTCTTGTCCGAGCTGAACGACTTCGTGTTCTTGTAGGTGGTGACGAGATCGTCATAGCGGGTCAGGAACACGGTGCCGCTGGCCAAGCGCTTGACCGGCTCGTTCTCCCGCAGTGCACGATAGGTTGGATAGGGGTTGTCGTAGAACTCCGGCGTCAGCTTCTCGAGGTCGAAGCTTGCCGCCAGCGCCTTCGCATCTGCGTTCATCCCGTTATACTCGCCGGTTAAAGCCGATATGCCGTTTTTGTTGTTCTGGTCGACGCGTGCATGCGTCTACAGTCTTTGCACCTTGCTAGCCGACCGGACAGGAAAATGCACGCACGCGCTGACGCTGCCGACACGGCGCCGAACTGGCCCGACGATATTTTCGCGACCTTGCAGCGCTTCGACGTCCGGCAGGTGCCTTACGTGCCGGACGCCGGTCATTCCAGGCTGATCCAGCGCGTACTGAGCTCGTTCACCATGCGCGGCATCGCGCTGACGACGGAGGAGGAGGGCGTGGCGCTGCTCGCCGGCGCCTGGGCCGGCGGACAGCGCGGTGTGCTGCTGATGCAGTCGAGCGGCGTCGGCAATTGCATCAACATGCTGTCGCTGATCCCGATCCTGCGCTTTCCGTTCCTGACGCTCGTGACCATGCGCGGTGAGTGGGGCGAGTTCAATCCGTGGCAGGTGCCGATGGGCTCGACCACGCAAGGCGTGTTCGAACTCTCCGGCGTCAAGGTGCTGCGCGCCTCGCACGCGGCCGAGGTGCCGGTCGTGCTGGAGGCCGCCGCAGCCCAGGCCTACAACGCGCTGACGCCCACCGCCGTCCTTTTGTCGCAGCGCCTGATCGGCGCCAAGGTTTTCACCAAATGAACAAGGCCAATCTCCTCGACCGCCGGCAGGTGGTGTCCACGTTGCTGGCGAACCGCAAGGACGTCGTCGCGATCGGCGGCCTCGGCGCTTCCACCAACGACATGTGCGCCGCCGGCGACCACGCCCGCAACTTCTATCTCTGGGGCGGCATGGGCGGCGCCGCGATGATCGGGCTGGGTCTGGCACTGGCGCAGCCGCAGCTGCCGGTGCTGGTCATCACCGGAGACGGCGAGATGCTGATGGGCATGGGCAGCCTTGCCACGATCGGCCTGCAGAAGCCGGCCAACCTCTCGATCGCAGTGCTCGACAACGAGGCCTATGGCGAGACCGGCGGCCAGACCAGCCACACCTCCTCCGCCGCCGACCTCGTCGGCATCGCCAGAGCTTGCGGCATTAACGACAGCCGGGCCGTCACGACCATGGCCGAAGTCGAAGCCTTCGCAAAAGCCGTCCACGACATTTCCGCGGGTCCGCGCTTTGCCAATGTGAAGATCGACAGCGCCAATCTGGAGCGGATCCTGCCGACGCGGGACGGGGCCTACATCGTCAACCGGATCCGCGCTGACCTCGGCTTCCAGCCGATCTAGGCGGTCCGCCCATCCCTTGCGAAACGCCTGCACGCGGGCCGTGCAGGCTCGATCAATTTCCATTGATCCTACGTCGCACGCAGGTTGCGATGCAACATAGTGCTTGACTCCTGCGTGGGTGAGTGCTTACTCACCCAGCATGAGCTCATTGCGTATGACGAGCGACCTGAGGCGTCAATTGATCCTCGGCGCCGCAAAGCGCTGCTTTGCCCGACACGGCTATACCGGCACCACGACGAAGAGCGTGGCGGCCGCCGCTGCCATTTCCGAGGCGCTGCTGTTCAAGCATTTCCCGTCCAAGGCGGCGCTCTATGCCGAGATCCTCAGCGACGAATGCGAGGCGGATCCCGCTCTGATGGAGCTGCTCGAGCGGGAGCCGTCGACCGCTACTCTCGTTGAATTGATCCGCGGCATGGTCGAACACTTCCTCCAGATCGCCGACGGTCCCGATCAGGAAGAGGCCCAGCGCTTGCGGCTGATGGCCACGAGCCATTTGGATGACGGCGAATTCGCCCGCTTGCTCTATGCCAAGATCGAGACGCTGATCGGCGCTGTGTTCGTGGCCTCGCTCGAGCGTGCGATTGCGAGCGGTGACGCGCGGCCCTGCGCTGGCGAGCCGCTCAACCTGTTCTGGTTTGCGCATCATGCGGTGATGACCGCGGCGCTGACCAGGCTGCCGGCCACGCCCTGTCTCGCTTACGGCAGGGCGACCGACCTGGAGCGGCAGCTCTGTGAGTTTCTCCTGAGGGGTATTGGACTTAACGACGCCGCAATTGCTTCGCATCTGAGCCGCAATCAGGCCGCGGATGAGAACCAGGCGGCGATTGCAGAAAGTGCATGACATGAACATCGTGGCCGAAAACAAGATTTCGGGGCAACCGATCGACAACAAGGCTCCCAAGCGTCCGGTCCGGCCGGTGCGCTGGTTCATCATCGTCGGCATGCTTCTGGCCGTGCTCGTCGGTGGGCTCGTCTGGTTCAATTCTTTCCGCGGCCAGATGATCAAGCAGTTCTTCGCCAACAATAAGCCGCCGCCGACCCCGGTCAGCGCGGCCGAGGCGAAGTCCGAGGTGATCCCGAACCTGCTCACCGCGGTCGGCAGCCTCGTCGCCGTGCACCAGGTCGACGTCAGCGCCGACGTCAACGGCCGCGTCACGGAGATCAAGTTCGAGCCGGGCACGCGTGTCGAGGCCGGCACGCCGCTGGTGCAGCTGTTCGACGCGCCGGAGCAGGGCGACCTGGCCAATTACAAGGCGCAGGCGACCGTCGCGCAGCTGTCGCTTGATCGCGCCAAGCAGCTGGCCTCGCGCCAGTTCGGTCCGCAGGCGACCGTCGATACCGCGCAGGCCGCCTACGACCAGGCGCAGGCGGGCATCGCCAAGACCGAAGCGTTGATCTCGCAGAAGCTGGTGCGTGCGCCGTTCGCCGGCGATCTTGGCATGCGCAAGGTCGAGGTCGGTCAGTATCTCACCGCCGGCACGGCGATCGTGTCACTGACCGATCTGTCGGAGCTGTGGGCCAACTTCACGGTGACGGAAAAGGATTCCGGCAGCCTCAAGGTCGGCCAGACCGTCCGGCTGAAGGTCGATGCCTATCCGGGCCGCACCTTCGAGGGCAAGATCACTACGATCGAGCCGCAGATCGCCACCGACACCCGCAACATCCGCGTGCAGGCGACGATCGCCAATCCGGAGAAGATCCTCAAGCCCGGCATGTTCGTGACCACGACTGTGGTGCTGCCGGAAAAGCCGGCCGTGATCACGGTGCCTGAAACGGCAGTCGATTACACGTTGTACGGCGACTCGGTGTTCGTGATCACCGAAAAGAAGGAAGAGGACGGCAAGACCAGCCTGTCGGCGGTGCGCACCTTCGTGCAGACCGGCAACCGGGTCGAGGGTCGCGTCGAAATCGTCAAGGGCCTGAAGCCAGGCGACAAGGTCGTCGCTGTCGGCCAGCTCAAGCTGCAATCGGGCTCGCCGGTGTCGATCTCGACCGATCCGGCTCCGCAGATCCCGGCGCAGCCGCCGCGCTACTGACAACATCCTCGCGTGATCCGGGCCGGCCGGATCACGCATCTTGAGACCAAAGAAATCGAGATCGCCCGCGATGGCCTTTACCGACATTTTCATCAAACGACCGGTCCTGTCGGTCGTCGTCAGCCTACTGATCCTGCTGATCGGCCTGCGCGCGGCGATGGTGCTGCCGATCCGGCAATATCCGAAGCTGTCGAACACGGTCATCAACATCACGACCGTCTATCCCGGCGCGTCCGCAGATCTGATCCAGGGCTTCATCACCACGCCGATCGAGCAGGCGGTCGCCTCCGCCGAGGGCGTCGACTACATCACTTCGTCCTCAGTGCTCGGCACCTCGACGATCCAGGTCTACATCAAGCTGAATTTCGACCCGAACCAGGCGCTCACCGAAGTGCTGGCGAAGACCAATTCGGTGAAGTACCTGATCCCGAAGGAATCCAACGACCCGATTGTCACCAAGACCACGGGCCAGACCACGGCCGTAATGTATCTCGGCTTCTCCTCGGAGGAGCTGTCGGGCTCGGCAATCTCCGACTATCTGACGCGCGTGGTGCAGCCGGTGCTGTCGACCGTCGACGGCGTCGCCTCGGCCGACATTTTGGGCGGCCAGACCTTTGCGATGCGGCTGTGGCTCGATCCGGTGAAAATGGCGGGCCGCAACGTATCGCCGGCGGACGTTGCGGCGGCGATCCAGGCCAACAACTTCCAGTCCGCGGCGGGCCAGACCAAGGGCTATCTGATCGTCTCGAACGTCTCGACCAATACGGGTCTGACCAACGTCGATCAGTTCAAGAAGATGATCGTCAAGGCCAAGGACGGCGGCTTCGTGCGGATGGAGGATATCGCCACCGTCGAGCTTGCCGCCCAGAGCACGGACGCAAGCGTCGCCTTCAACGGTGAGCACGCGATCTTCATCGGCGTGCAGGCAACGCCGCAGGGCAACCCGCTGACGCTGGTGAAGGGCGTGCGCGCGCTGTTCCCGGAGCTCGAGCGCAATCTGCCGCCGTCGATGAAGATGAAGGTCGCCTACGACTCGACCAAGTTCATCCAGTCCTCGATCGAGGAGGTAGAGAAGACGCTGGGCGAAGCCGTGATCATCGTGATCGTGGTGATCTTCCTGTTCCTGGCTTCGCTGCGTTCGGTCATCATTCCCGTCGTCACCATTCCGCTGTCGATGATCGGCGTCTGCACCTTGATGCTGGCGCTGGGGTTCAGCTTCAATCTCCTGACCCTGCTCGCGATGGTGCTCGCGATCGGCCTCGTCGTCGACGACGCCATCGTCGTGGTGGAGAACATCCACCGCCATCTGGAGGAGGGCAAGACGCCGGTCCAGGCCTCGCTGCAAGGTGCGCGCGAGATCGTGGGTCCTGTCATCTCGATGACGATCACGCTCGCGGCGGTGTACGCGCCGATCGGTTTCCTCGGCGGCCTCACCGGTTCGCTGTTCCGCGAGTTCGCCTTCACGCTTGCCGGCTCGGTGATCGTGTCAGGCGTGATCGCGCTGACGCTGTCGCCGATGATGTGCTCGGTGCTGTTGAAGAACGCCGAAGAAGGCCGGTTCGCCAAGCTCGTGAACCGGGTGTTCGGCGCGATGACACGTTGGTACGGCCGCAAGCTCGATCGCTCGCTGGACTACAAGGCCATCACCGGCCTGTTCGCGCTCACGATCCTCGGCCTCGTCGGCTTCCTCTACATGCACACCTCGAAGGAGCTTGCGCCCGAGGAAGACCAGGGCATCGTGTTCGCGGTGACCAAGGCGCCGAAATACGCCAACATCGACTATCTCGATTTCTACGGCGAGAAGCTCGACAAGGAATTCGCGAAATTCCCCGAGACTGATCTGCGCTTCGTGCTGAACGGCATCAACGGCCCGCAAGGCGGTATCGCCGGCATGCTGCTCAAACCCTGGGACGAGCGCAAGCGCTCCTCGATCCAGCTGAAGCCGCTGGTGCAGGCCGAGCTCTCGAAGATTGAGGGCGTGCAGGCCTTCGCGTTCAACCTGCCGCCGCTGCCGGGCGGGCCGGGTGGCTTGCCGATCCAGATGGTGATCAACTCCACCGCTGGATTCCAGACCGTCTATGAACAGATGGAGAAGCTGAAGGCCGCCGCGCGCAAGAGTGGCATGTTCATCGTCTCCGATAGCGATCTCAACTTCAACCAGCCGAACGTGAAGGTGACGATCGATCGTACCAAGGCCCAGGATCTCGGCGTCAACATGCAGAACCTCGGCGCCACGCTGGCGGTGCTGCTCGGCGGCAATTACATCAACCGCTTCAATCTCGAGGGCCGGTCCTACCAGGTGATCCCGCAGGTGCCGCGCGCCAAGCGGCTGTCGCCGGAATCGCTCGGCGGCTACTATGTGACGACCAATACCGGCCAGCAGCTGCCGCTGTCGACCGTGGTGTCCATCGAAACCAAGACCGACCCGAATTCGCTGACCCACTTCAACCAGCTCAATTCGGCGACGTTCTCGGCCGTGCCGATGCCGGGCGTGACCGTCGGCGCGGCGGTGGATTTCCTCGAAAGCGAGGCCAAGAAGCTGCCGCAGGGCTTCAGCCACGACTATCTGGCGGATAGCCGGCAATATGTTCAGGAGGGCAATCAGCTCGCGATCACTTTCGGCTTCGCGCTGATCATCATCTTCCTTGTACTAGCGGCGCAGTTCGAGAGCCTGCGCGACCCGCTGGTCATCATGATCTCGGTGCCGATGGCGATCGTCGGTGCGCTGATCCCGCTGTTCTTCGGCGTGGCGACCATGAACATCTACACCCAGGTCGGTCTGCTCACCCTGGTCGGCCTGATCACCAAGCACGGCATCCTGATGGTGGAGTTCGCCAACGAGCTCCAGGTCAACGAGCGGCTTGACCGCCGTTCGGCCATCGAGATGGCGGCCCGCATCCGCTTGCGGCCGATCTTGATGACGACGGCCGCGATGGTCACCGGCCTGATCCCGCTCCTGACCGCGACCGGCGCGGGCGCGGCCAGCCGCTTCTCGATCGGCCTTGTGGTCGTCGCCGGCATGTCGATCGGCACGCTGTTCACGCTGTTCGTGCTGCCGGCGGTCTATGTGGTGCTGGCGACCGACCATCGCGCGGCAGCGGATTCCGAGCGGAACAAGCAGGTCAACGAGCTCGACCTCGATTCAAAGGTGCTGCGGCCGACCTGAGGCCGCTGGCGGGCTAGTCCGGAGAGGGCGGCAGCGGAGATCCGCTGCCGCCCCTTTTTGTTCGGCATCTGGCGAGCCCCTTCCCGCGCTTGCGAGAGACAAGGTCTGGTCTTCTTGCTAGGTTCCGTGGGATGAGCCTGTCCGTCCACCCCGACACACCCCAAGCCGGGACGCTGCCGAGCGCGGCGCTGGGCAAGGCCGCCTCCGCTGAAACGGCGGGGCGCGGAATCCGGACCCGGCTCTTCGCCAAATACGTCGCGCTGTTCGTGGCCGTCGTCGCTATTGCGCTGCTCGCCAATGGCCTGTTCGAGGCCTACTTCTATTATCGCGAGCACAAGGCCTCTCTGATCCGGGTCCAGCACGAGCAGGCCGAGGCGGCCGCGGCCAAGATCGGCCAGTTCGTCAAGGAGATCGAGAGCCAGCTCGGCTGGACCACGCAGCTGCCGTGGTCGGGTGGCTCGATCGAGCAGCGCCGGTTCGACGCGCTGCGCCTGTTGCGCCAGGTGCCTGCGATCACCGAGCTGGCCCAGGTGGATTCGACCGGCAAGGAGCGGCTGCGGGTCTCGCGGCTGGCGATGGACGCGCTCGACAGCGGGATAGACCTGTCGAGTGATCCGAAGTTCACCGAGGCGGTCGCCCGCAAGGTCTATTACGGGCCGGTCTATTTCCGTCGGGAGTCCGAACCCTATATGACGCTGGCGCTTGCGGGCGCACGCAAGGATGCCGGCGTCAGCATCGCCGAGGTCAATCTCAAGCTGATCTGGGACGTCGTGTCCCAGATCAAGGTCGGCGAGCACGGCAACGCCTACGTGGTCGGTCCGGAGGGCCGCCTGATCGCGCATCCCGACATCAGTCTCGTTCTGCGCAACACCGACATGTCCGGCCTCGCGCAGGTGCGGGGTGCTCGAGCCGGTGGCGGCACGATGCCGGACTCATTGCAGGAGGCGACCAACATCCAGGGGCAGACGGTTCTGACGGCCTCAGCCCCGGTCGCGCCGCTAGGCTGGACCATGTTCGTGGAGCTTCCTGTCGAAGAGGCCTACGCTTCGCTCTATGCCTCGTTGCAACGGCTTGCCATCGTACTGCTCGCCGCATCCATTTTCGCGGTGCTCGCCGGGGTTTTCCTGGCGCGCCGCATGGTCGGGCCGATCCAGGCGCTACGCAGCGGCGCCGAGCGGATCGGCGGCGGCAACTTCTCCCAGCGCATCTCGATCAAGACCGGCGACGAGCTCGAAGGCCTCGCCGACCAGTTCAACGAGATGGGCGCGCGCCTGCAGGAATCCTATGCCGACCTCGAGAACAAGGTCGAGCGGCGCACAGCGGAATTGAGCGAGGCCCTGCAGCAGCAGACTGCGACCGCCGACGTGCTGAAAGTCATCAGCCGTTCGGCATTCGACCTGCAAGCCGTGCTGAACACGCTCGTTGGGTCGGCGGCGCGCTTGTGTGACGCCGATGAAGGGACGATCTTTCGCCCTCGTGATGGGGTCTTCTATTTGGCCGCAAGCTGCGGGCTCGACCCGGAGCAGGAGAACAAGCTCCGGACGTTCGCTTCCATACCCGAGCGGGAAAGCGTGGTCGGACGCACGCTGCTCGATCGAAAGACAGTCCATGTCCCGGACGTGCAGGCCGATCCGGAATTCGCACCCTCTTCCGCCCGCAGGCGCTCCAACGTGCGGACGATGCTTGGCGTGCCTTTGCTCCGAGAGGGCGCCCCGATCGGAGTATTCGTCTTGACGCGACACATGGTGCGTCCCTTCAGCGAGAAGCAAATCGAACTCGCAACCACCTTTGCCGATCAGGCCTTGATCGCGATCGAGAATGTCCGACTGTTTGAGGAAGTCCAGGAGCGCACCACAGAGCTGTCGCAGTCGCTCGAGGATCTCCGCGCCGCGCAGGACCGCCTGATTCAGACCGAGAAGCTCGCTTCCCTTGGCCAGCTCACCGCCGGCATCGCCCACGAGATCAAGAACCCGCTCAACTTCGTCAACAATTTCTCCGCGGTCTCGACCGAGCTGATCGACGAGCTCAACGAGGTCCTGCAATCGGCTGCGCTCGACGGCAAGACGAAGGAGGAGGTTGACGAGCTGACCGGCATGCTCAGGGCCAATCTCGAGAAGGTGGTGCAGCACGGCAAGCGCGCCGATTCCATCGTCAGGAACATGCTGCTGCATTCGCGTCAGGGGTCCGGAGAGCATCGTGCCGTCGACATCAATGCGGTGGTCGAGGAGAGCCTCAATCTCGCCTATCACGGCGCGCGCGCCGAAAGGCCTGCCTTCAACGTCACGCTTCAGCGCGATGTCGACCCGGCTGCCGGCATGATCGACATCTATCCCCAGGAGATCACGCGCGTCTTGCTGAACCTGATCTCGAACGGGTTCTATGCCGCAGCCAAGCGCAAGGAGAGCGAGGGCGATGCGTTCGAGCCCACCTTGCGCGCGGCAACGAAGAATCTCGGCGACAGGGTCGAGATCCGGATTCGCGACAACGGCACCGGGATTCCAGCCGATGTGAAGGAAAAGATGTTCAATCCCTTCTTCACCACCAAGCCGGCCGGCGAGGGCACGGGACTCGGTCTTTCCATGAGCCACGACATCGTGGTGAAACAACACGGCGGCACGATCGACGTGAACACCACACAAGGTGTATTCACCGAATTCATCATCACGCTGCCGCGGACGATGGCGGCGCGCGACACTTCCGGAGGAAAGTCTTGAACGTTTACATCCTGGTCGTCGATGACGAGCCCGACGTCGAGGCACTGTTTCGGCAGCAGTTCCGACGCGACCTGCGCGCCGGACGCTTTCAGATGGAGTTTGCGCTCTCGGCCCCCGAGGCGCTCAAGCGCGCCGCTGAAATTCGTGATCCCTCGCTGATCCTGATCCTGTCGGACATCAACATGCCTGGCATGAGCGGGCTCGATATGCTGCCGACCGTGCGTTCCGCGCATCCCGATGTTCCCGTCATCATGATTACGGCCTATGGCGATGCCGAGACGCGCCGCAAGGCGATCGAACGGGGCGCCGTAGGGCTCCTCACCAAGCCGATCGACTTTGCGCTGCTCCGCCAGGAGATCGATACGAGGCTCGAGCAAGCCGCATGACTGCGACCATCCTCTTCGTCGACGACGAGCCGGACCTCGAGGCGCTGATCCTGCAGAAGTTCCGTCGGCAGATCCGCGATGGACAGCTCGCGCTGATCTTCGCGCGTGACGGCCTGGAGGCGCTGGAATCGCTGGAGCAGAATCCGCATGTCGACATGGTGGTCTCAGACATCAACATGCCGCGCATGGACGGCTTGTCGCTGCTCGCGAAGCTCCAGGAGGCCGAGGAGAAGAAGTCGACCATCATCGTCTCCGCCTATGGCGACATGAGCAACATCCGCACCGCCATGAACCGCGGTGCGTTCGACTTCCTGACCAAGCCGATCGACTTCGCCGACCTCGAAGCCACGATCGAGAAGACCATCCGCCACGTGGAGATGCTGCGCGAGGTGCGGCGGCGCCAGATGGAAGCCGAGCGCGCCCATGCCTCGCTGTCCCGTTTCTTCTCGCCGGAGATCGCAAGGCGGCTGGCCGCGAATGCCGATGGCGACGGCATCGAGGTGCAGTGGCGCGATGTCGCCACTCTCTTCACCGATATTACCGGCTTCACCTCGCTGGTCGAGACCGCGCCTCCGCAGACCCTGGGCGAGCTCCTCAACGAATATGTCGGCGGCATGACCGAGATCGTCTTCGCCCATGAGGGGACGGTGGCCAAGATCATCGGCGATGCGATCCAGGTGCTGTTCAACGCCCCCGGCGACCAGCCGGACTATGCAACCCGTGCGGTCGCCTGTGCCCATGCCCTCGACGCCTGGGCGGAGGACTTTTCGGCGCGCTGGAAGGCAAGAGGCGTGAGTTTCGGAGCCACCCGCATCGGCGCCCATGCCGGTCCGGCGCTGGTCGGCAATTTCGGCGGCAACCGCTTCTTCGACTACACGGCCTATGGCGACACCATCAACACGGCGGCTCGGCTGGAGGCGGCGAACAAGCATCTGGGAACGCGGATATGCGTCAGTGCCAGCGTTGCGAACGGGGCCGAGAATTTTCATGGCCGTCCCGTGGGCGACCTGATGCTGCGCGGACGCAGTGAGCCGCTGCGCGCATTCGAACCGCTGCCGCTGGCGCGGTTCGAGGCGCCGGCGACGGCGCAATATGCCGAAGCCTTTGCCAAGATGGAGGCCGGCGATGCCGCCGCCATGCCGGCCTTCGCCGCGCTGGTCGGCATGCACGCCGACGATCCGCTGGCCGGATTTCACCTGAAGCGCCTGCTCAACGGCGCCAAGGGCACTCGCATGCAACTGGAATAGGAGTCCGCCATGACGCGCGAATTCTCGGCCGGCAACTATCGTTTCATTCCGTCCGTGTTCCAATATTCCGCCGGTGCTGCCGCGGATGAGGGCTATGAGATCGAGCGGGTCCGGTTCGACCGCCTGGTGCCGCTCGCGGAAGGCTTTGCGCTGGCCGCAAAGTTCATCCAGGAGGCCGGGCGCCCGCTGACGGCGTTCTGCGCCTGCGAGCTGCGCTCGCCTGCGGCCTTCAGCGAGGAAGGCTTTCGCGCGTTCAATCTGCACTATGTGAAGACGTTGTCCGAATGGGGCATTTTCGACGGCACCACCAATCCGGTGGCGCGCAGCAATGTCTGCCCCGAGATCGATCCGCCGACCGAGCCGTCGTTCTATGCGTTTTCCTTCACGCGCCCGACGCGGTCGAGTCTGCCGAGCTTCGTCATCGCCGGCGGCGCCGAGGCGCGTGAGGGCAGCGGCACCTATGTCGAGCGCACCGTGCGCTACCGCGACCTCAGCCCGGAGGGGCTGCGTGAGAAGGTGCGCTTCACCACCACATCGCAGATGGAAAACCGGATGGCGGCCTTCGGCTTCGGCTGGAAGGATACGACCGGCGTGCAGGCCTATTCCGTGCACGACTTCCACCATGCGCTGGTGGACGAGCTGGTTCGCCGTGGCGCGCTCCGCTCCGGCCTGACCTGGCATTTCGCCCGTCCGCCGGTGGTCGATCTGGAATTCGAGATGGATTGCCGCCGCGTGCTGCGGGAAGTGGTGATCTGAGCGGTCGATGGCTGATCCTCACCTCTCCCAAGGGGAGAGGTCGGCGCGTAGCGCCGGGTGAGGGGTTTTGTTCCCTCGATAGAGCTGATCCCCTCACCCGAATTGCTTCGCAATTCGACCTCTCCCTTCGGGAGAGGTGAACGAACCTCGCGGTTAGCCCTTTGCGTCGCTTCAGCGCTGCCTTGGGTCGAGCGCGTCGCGCAGGCCGTCGCCGAGCAGGTTCAGCGACAGCACGACCAGGAAGATCGCAAGGCCCGGCCAGATGGCCATCCAGGGCGCCTGGGTCAGGAAGCGTTGTGCCGCGTTGAGCATGCTGCCCCAGGATGGCGCCGGCGGCTGCTGGCCGAGGCCGAGGAAGGACAGGGCAGCCTCGGCGATGATGGCCGCAGCGATCGAGAGCGTCGCCTGCACCAGCAGTGCCGGCAGGATGTTCGGCAGGATGTGCGAGAGCGCGATCCGCCAAGGCGGATTGCCGAGTGCGCGCGCGGCTTCGACATAGTCTTCGGCTTTGACGACGAGCACCTGGCCGCGGGTCAGGCGGATGAAGATCGGCGTCGCCGAGATGCCGATCGCGATCATGGCATTGCCGAGGCTCGGGCCGAGGAACGCGGCGAGGGCGATCGCCAGGATCAGGAACGGGCAGGCCAGCATCGCATCAGTGATGCGGCTGATCAGCGCGTCGGTGAAGCCGCCGCGATAGCCGGCGAGGAGGCCGAGCGGCACGCCGATGCCGAGCGCGATCGCAACCGAGATCAGCCCGGCGAGCAACGAGGCGCGCGCGCCGTAGAGGACCCGGCTGAGGATATCGCGGCCGAGCTCGTCGGTGCCGAACCAGTGGGCCGCGGTCGGCGGCTTGCGCACCAGGCCCCAGCTCGTCGCAATGGGATCATAGGGCACGATGAGCGGGGCGAGCACGGCAAGGGCGATGAACATCGTGAGCACGACGAGCCCAAACACTGCCGCCTTGCGCTTGAACAGCCGCCGACGCGCGCGGCGGGCCGGGCTATCCAGCTCGTCGGCTCGCGTGAGAGGGCTCGGCAGCGCGGCGTCCATCATCGATCAGCCCCGGAGCCGCGGATTGACGAGGATATAGGCGATGTCGGCCACGAGATTCAGCGTGATGTAGACCGTGGCCGTCACCAAGACCACGCCCTGCACCACGGCATAATCGCGGTTGAATACGGCATCCACGATCAGCTTGCCGAAGCCGGGAATGGAGAAGATCTGCTCGGTCAGGACCGCGCCGGAGAGTAGCGTGCCGAGCTCGAGCGCGCCGAGCGTGATGACGGGCGTCAGCGCATTGCGCATGGCGTGCTTGAGGATTACCGTGCGCTCCAACAGTCCTTTGGCGCGCGCGGTGCGAACGTAGTCGCTTTCCAGCACCTGAAGCATGGCGCTGCGCGTATGCCGCATGAGGATCGCGGCGATCGCATTGCCGAGCACGAAGGCCGGCATGATGGTGACGGCGAGGCTCGCGCGCCAGTTTTCGGTGAGCGGCACGTAGCCTGAAGCCGGCAGCCATCCAAGCTCGATCGAGAACAGGAAGATCAGCATGATCCCGAGCCAGAAGTTCGGCGTCGAGATGCCCCATAGCGCGAAGAGATTGGCGCCATAGTCCCAGGCCGAGCCTTTCTTCACGGCCGCGACGATGCCGGCGGGAATGCCGATCAGCACCGCGATCAGGATCGCCATCGAGCCGAGCTGCAGCGTCACTGGCAGCTTCTGCGCGATCAGCTCGCGCACCGGCATCTTGTTGCGCAGCGACTCGCCGAAATCGCCCGAGAGCACGCCCTTGATCCAGTAGGCGTACTGCACCGGAACGGGCTGATCGAGTCGGTACTGGCGTCGGATCTGCTCGATCACGGCGGGATCGCGCTCTTCGCCCGCCATCACCAGCGCGGGATCACCCGGCAGCAATTGCTGCAGCGAGAAGATCAGCACCGAGACGAAGAACAGCGTCGGCACGATATGCACAAGGCGGCGGGCGAGGAAGTTCAGCATCCTCGCAGCGTCACTTCAGCTTGAGACCGACAACGCGGACGAGGCCGTCCGGCATCTGCCTGTAGCCTTCCAGCTTGGTCGTGTGCGCGATGATGATGCGGCGGTGGTAGAGGTACAGCAGCGGTTCTTCCTCCTGAACCAGCTTGGCCAGGACCTCGTAGCTAGCCTTGCGCTTGGCGGGATCGGTGACGAGCCGCGCCTCCTCCAGAGCCTTGTCGGCTTGCGGATTGTTCCACCCGCCGTAGTTCTGCGGCGCGCCGTTGTGCAGGAACACGAAGGTGTTGCCGTCAGGATCGACGCGGCCGCTCCAGGCGAGCATGTAGGCCTGATAATCGCCGGCTTCCGCTTGCTTGAGCCCGGTCGCGAACTCGGTGACGCGGATCTTCATGTCGAACCCGGCTTCCGCCGCCATCGACTGGATCACCTGCGCCGGTGTTTCGGTCTCCGCGCCCTTGGGCACCAGGAAGTCGACGCTGACCGGCGGCGTCACGCCGGCTTCCTTCAGCAGCGCCTTGGCCTTCTCGACGTTGCGGGGACGGACCGGAAGGGATTTCTGATAATAGGGGTGATCGGGATTGACCCATTGATTGCCGACCTGGAACTCGCCGTTGAACACGACCTGGTTGATCGCCTCGCGGTCGATGGCAAGGTCGAGTGCCTGCCGCACCTTGGCGGATTGGCTGAGCGGGCCCTTGGCCTTGTCCTTGCCGATGTTGAGCGTGATGCCCTGGTAGCCGAGCTCGATGGCGGTCGCGACCTTCAGCCGCGGGTCGGCGCGCACCTCCTTAAGATCGGTGGCGAGCACGCGCTCGATCAGATCGAGGCCGCCGGATTTCAGGTTGGCGAGCCGCACGGTGGCATCGACGATCGGCTGGAACACGATCTTGTCGATGAAGACGTTGTCCTTGTTCCAGTAGTCGGCGAATTTTTCGACCACGATGCGGTCCTGCTGCACGCGCTCGACGAACTTGTAGGGGCCGGCGCAGACCGGGCGCAGGCCGAACTTGTCGCCGGCCTCCTTGGCCGCCTTCGGCGACATCATCATGCCGGCCCGGTCAGTGAGCTGAGCGAGCAGGGGCGAGAACGGCGACTTCAGCACCAGCTTGATCGTGAGGGGATCGACGACCTCGACGTGATCGACCGAGGCGAGCTCCGGTTTGCGGAACGAGCCGGGGAACGTCAGATGCCGCTCCAGCGAGAACTTTGCGGCCTCGGCATCGAACGGCTCGCCGTCGTGGAATTTCACGCCGGGCCGCAGCTTGATAACCAGCGCCTTGCCGTCGTCGGTGGTCTCGCTTCCCAGCGCCAGCTGCGGCACGATGTTGAGCTTCTCGTCGATGTCGAACAGCTTGTCGCAGAAGGAGGAGAACACGATGCGGCCGACATAGGTGCGCGCCATCGTGGGGTCGAGAATATCGGGGTCCTCGGCGAGGCCGATGCGCAGCGTGGTCTGGGCTTGCGCGGCTCCAATCGACATCAGTACAGCGGCGGCCGTTGCGGCCAGGCGAAACATCTTCATCGGTCAATCCCCATTGCTTCGGCTATTTCGTTGCGGACGCGGCGCACTGTATACCAACCCCGGCGAGGCTCGTGCCTTCCGCCTTTTGGCTGAAGGCCGCGACCAGTTTTGCAAGCGCCGGCGAAAACCCGCCGGCGGTGGGTAGGATGGCGGCAGCAGACGGCAGCTCCGCGGTGCGGTGACAGGCGGTGGCGTGGCCCGTGCCGTCGGCTAGCAGCGCAGGCGGCTCGCTGCGGCAGCGCTCGATTACGAACGGGCAGCGGGTGTGGAAGCGGCAACCGGCGGG
Organism: Bradyrhizobium glycinis; assembly: GCF_016031655.1. Classification (GTDB taxonomy): domain Bacteria; phylum Pseudomonadota; class Alphaproteobacteria; order Rhizobiales; family Xanthobacteraceae; genus Bradyrhizobium; species Bradyrhizobium glycinis. Next base: position 141,653 of record NZ_JACCHQ010000002.1, on the reverse strand, counting down.
CGGATTGAGCGCGCTCGGGATTTCGCCCTCCAGGAGCACCGTCGTTCGTTTCGCCTTCGGCTGCGGCAGTGGGATCGCGGACAGCAGCGCGCGGCTGTAGGGATGGCGCGGCGCGGCGAACAGCGCGTCGGCTTCCGCCGTCTCGACGATCTGGCCGAGATTCATCACCGCGACGTGGTCGGCGATATGCTTGACCACGGCGAGGTCGTGCGAGACGAAGATGTAGGCGAGGCCAAGCCGGTCCTGGAGCTCGCGCAGCAGATTGAGGATCTGCGAGCGGATCGAGACGTCGAGCGCCGAGACCGGCTCGTCGCAGATGATGAGCTTCGGCTCGACCGCGAGCGCACGGGCGATGGCGATGCGCTGGCGCTGGCCGCCGGAGAATTCGTGCGGATAGCGGCGGGCGAGGCGCGGCTCCAGCCCCACCAGCCGCAGCAGCTCGGCGACGCGCTCGGCTCGCCGCGCTGGCGGCACCAGATCGTGCAGCGCCAGCGGCTCGGTCAGGATCTGGCCGACCGTCATGCGTGGATTGAGCGAGGCGTAGGGATCCTGGAAGATGATCTGCGCCTCGCGGCGGAAGGCGCGCAAGGCCCCGGCGTCGAGCGCGAGCAGGTCGCGGCCGTCGAAGCGGATCGTGCCGGCATCCGGCTCGATCAGCCGCAGCACCAGGCGGCTGACGGTGGACTTGCCGCAACCGGATTCGCCGACCAGCGCCAGCGTCTTGCCGGCCTCGAGCGAGAACGACACGCCATCGACCGCCTTGACGTGCGCCAGCGCGCGGCCGAGCAGCGAGCGCCGGGCGACGAAATGCTTAACCAGGGCGTTGACTTCGAGGAGCGCCATCACGACACCAGCAATTCGAGCGGTGCGCGGATGCAGCGCGAGAGGTGGCCGACGCTGACTTCGACCAGCGGCGGCGGCAATCTGGTGCAGGCGTCGAGTACGAAGGGACAACGCGCGGCGAAGCGGCAACCGGCGGGCGGCTGTGCCATGTTCGGCACCATGCCTTCGATCGTCGCGAGCTGCTCGGCGCGGTGGTCGAGCCGCGGGATCGAGCCGAGCAGGCCGACCGTGTAGGGATGCTGCGGCGCGGAGAACAATTCATCGACCGGCGCGCGCTCGACGATCTCGCCGGCATACATCACCGCGACCTCGTCGCAGACCTCGGCGACGACGCCGAGATCGTGGGTGATCAGGATGATCGCGGCGCCGCTCGCGGCCTTCAGCTCGCGCATCAGCTCCAGGATCTGGGCCTGCAGGGTCACGTCGAGCGCCGTCGTCGGCTCGTCTGCGATCAGCAGGCGCGGGTCGCAGGCGAGTGCCATCGCGATCATCACGCGCTGGCGCATGCCGCCGGAGAGCTTGTGCGGATAGTCGTCGATGCGCCGCTCGGGCGAGGGGATGTGGACACGGCGCAACAGCTCGATCGCGCGCTCGCGCGCGCTCCTCCGCGAGCCGCCGCGGTGACGCAGGATCGTCTCGATGATCTGGTCGCCGATCGTAAAGCTCGGATTGAGCGAGGTCATCGGCTCCTGAAAGATCATCGCCAGCCGGTTGCCGCGCAGATCGCGCAGCGTCTGGTCCGGCGTCGTCAGCAGGTCGAAACCGTCGAAGCGGATCGCGCCGGATATTTCCGCGCTCTGCTTCGGCAGCAGGCCCATGATCGCCAGCGACGTCACGCTCTTGCCGCAGCCGGATTCGCCGACCAGACCGAGCGTCGCGCCATTGGCAACGCTGAGATCGACGCTGTCGACCGCGTGGGTGATGCGGCCATCGTCGCCATGAAAGCGGATGCGCAGATCCTTGATCTCGATGAGGGGGCTTGCGCTCATGATCGTCTCGCGCGCGCCGCAGCGATGCTGGCGTCGATGACGCTGCGATCGGTGTTGCCGGCCGGGTTCTGCCGCGTCGGCATGGATGGGCGGAAGTGTACCCAGAGCTCCTGGCTGACTTGCTCAAGTCGTTCGAGCTCACCGAGTGGATCGGGATGGTCGTCGGCGCGAATGTCCAGCGCCGGCCATTCCTCTTCGCCGTGGATCACGAGCGCGGCCGATTGCTTGCCGCGCTTGTCGCCGCCGGCGGCTTCGCCGGCGCGCATCGCCGCGAGCAGACGGCGCGGGAAGGGCAGGCTGTCGCTCGCGATGTAGGTCTTCGCTGTCTCGTCGAGCACGTCAGGCCCGGTGAGCATGTTGCCGGCGATCGAGAAGCCGCTGCCGGCAATGTGACCGCACCAATCGATGCAGTCGCGCCCGGTATGCGCGGCGATGGCGCCGCTCGCATCCATAACGTGGACCTGTCGGCTCTCGCGGCCGTCATCGGTCGCCAGCAGCGTGGCGAGCACGTCGTGGGCGTTGAGGCCCTCGCGCAACAGCTTGACGCCGTCGATGCCGTAATAGGGATTGACGAAGGCCTGCGTCGCGATGGCGCCGAGGCCGGCGGCAATATAAGGCACGCGCGCGCCGACGGCGAAGAAGCGGGTTGCAACCGCGATGCCGAACTGGCCGGTGGCAGGATCGCGCGCGATGATCGACCAGGTCATGTGCTGCCTTCAGCGCCCCGCCGCGTAGCCCTGCATGCCGCGTGGATTGGCGGCAGCACGGCGGCGGCGACCTACGCGTGAGGCCGCGGTGAGGCGGCCCTCCGACCAGTCCGGCCCGACCTCGACGATATGCCCGCGCTCGCGCAGGTTCTCGATTGTCGCCTTCGGTACGCGGTTCTCGACCACGAGCACGCCGGGACGCGCGGTGCGCGGCCAGAACGAGATCGGGAAATGCTCGGAATGCCAGGCCGGCGCGTCGATGGCTTCCTGGAGATTGAGGTTGCAATGGACGTGGCGCAAGAAGAATTGCGTGATCCACTGGTCCTGCTGATCGCCACCGGGCGAGCCCCAGGCGAGGTAAGGCTCGCCATCGCGCAGCGCCATGGTCGGAGAGAGCGTCGTGCGCGGCCGCTTCCCTGGCGCGAGCGCGGCGGGATGATCTTCCTCCAGCCAGAACATCTGGGCGCGGCTGCCGAGGCAAAAGCCGAGCTCGGGAATGATCGGCGAGGATTGCAGCCAGCCGCCCGACGGCGTCGACGACACCATATTGCCGTCCCTGTCGATGATGTCGAAATGCACGGTGTCGCCGCGCACCTCGCCGAAGCGGCCCACGGTGGGCTCGCCGGCGCCGAGCGCGCCGACGGCCTCGCGCTGGCCCTCGGCCCGGCGCAGCTTGACCTCGCCGCCGAAACCCTCGACCGAGCCCGGAATGAAATCGAGCGAGGCCTTGTCGGTGACGAGCTTGCGGCGCTCGTCGTTGTAGGTATCCGACAGCAGCGTTTCGATCGGGATCTCGTTGAACTTGGGGTCGCCGTAGAATTTTTCGCGGTCGGCGAAGGCGAGCTTGGCGCATTCGATCTGGAGATGGATGAACTCGGGCCCGGTCGGGTCGAGGCCATCGAGCGCAAAGCCCTGCAGCAGCGCGAGCTGCTGCAGCGTCACCGGCCCCTGGCTCCAGACGCCGGCCTTGCAGACCGTGTAGCGGCCATAGTCATAGGTGAGCGGCGCCTCGACCGTCGGCTGCCAGCGCGCCATGTCGTCGGCGGAGAGCACGCCGCGATGCGGCGAGCCGCTGACGTCCATCACCTCCTGCGTCCGGCAGAACTTGTCGATGGCCTCCGCGACGAAGCCTTGCGACCAGGCTTTGCGGGCGCGCTCGATCTCGGCTTCGCGGCCGCCGCCGCCGCTCTCGGCCTCGCTGAGAATGCGGGCGTAGGTCGCAGCCAGCGTCTTGTTGGTGAACAGCCTGCCCGGCTTCGGCACTTCGCCGTTCGGAAGGTAGACGGCGGCCGAGGTCGGCCAGTGCTTGCGGAACAGCTGCTCCACGGTCTGGATCGTGGCGCAGGCGCGCTCGACCAGCGGATAGCCGTCGCGGGCATAGGAGATCGCCGGCTCCAGCACGTCACGCACCCGCATCGTGCCGTAGTCCCGCAGCAGCATCATCCAGGATTCGAAGGTGCCCGGGACGCAGGCGGCGAGCAGGCCCGTGCCCGGCACCATATCGAGGCCTTCGCTTCTGTAATGCGCGATGGTGGCGCGCGCCGGTGCCGGGCCCTGACCGCAAATCACCTCGGTGCGGGCGCGCTTGACGTCATGCACGATGATGGGCACGTCGCCGCCGGGACCGTTCAGATGCGGCTCGACTATCTGGAGCGTGAAGGCGGTCGCAACGCCGGCATCGAAGGCATTGCCGCCTTTTTCCAGCATGGCCATGCCCACGGCCGTCGCAATCCAGTGCGTCGAGGCGACGACCCCGAACGTGCCCTCGATCTCGGGCCTCGTCGTGAACGGATCGGGATTGATATTGCTGCCCATGGGACTTCACCACCTTATTTCCGGCGCGCGCAATTGATCACAGCCGATGCTGGTATGCCAAATGCGCAGGCCGCATGGCACGCGCGCGTCAAGCTGGGACCGGCGCGGTGTTGACCGCGTGGCAGGCGACGCCATCGATCAATTCCGGCGTCTCCTTGCGGCAGAGATCGAACGCCAGCGGACAACGCGGATTGAAGGCGCAGCCGGAGGGCGGATTGATCGGGTTCGGGATCTCGCCCTTGACCGGAATGCGCTGGCGGCCGCTCATGGCAAGATCAGGCACGGCGCCGAGCAGCATCTTGGTGTAGGGCATGCGCGGGTTGGCGAACAGCTCGCGTCCTTCCGCGATCTCGACGATGCGGCCGAGATACATCACGCCGACGCGGCTCGCCATATGGCGCACCACGGCGAGGTTGTGGCTGATGAACATGTAGGTCAGACCGAACTTGTCCTGGAGGTCGCGCATCAGGTTGAGGATCTGCGCCTGCACGGAGACGTCGAGCGCCGAGGTCGGCTCGTCGCAGACGATGAATTCGGCATCGGAGGCGAGCGCCCGCGCGATCGCGATGCGCTGGCGCTGGCCGCCGGAGAATTCGTGCGGGTATTTCAACCGGTCGTCCGGATGCAGGCCGACGAGGCTGAGCAGCTCGCCGACGCGGGCCTGGATGTCGCGCTCGCCCTGGATCAGGTCGAAGGCGCGGATCGGCTCGGAGATGATGGCATCGACCCGGAAGCGCGGGTTCAGGCTCGCATAAGGATCCTGGAAGATCATCTGGATACGGCGGCGCAGCTTCCGCCGTGCGAGGGCCTGCCGCGGGTCGGTCATGGAGATGCCGTCGATCAGTACGTCGCCGGCGCTTGGCGGCAGCAGGCCGACCACCATGCGTGCCACCGTGGTCTTGCCGGAGCCGGACTCGCCGACCAGGGCAAATGTCTCGCCCTTCCTGATGTCGAAGGTGACGTGATCGACCGCCTTGAGATATTCGAGATGCCCGCCTTCGAGCACGCGGTTGAGCCAGGGCTTCGAGACGTCGAAGACGCGGCGCAGGTTTGTGGCCTGGACGAAGGGAGCGCTCATGCCACGCTCTCCGCCGGCACATCGTCATAGAGGTGGCAGGCAACGGATTGCGCGCCGCGCGGCAGCGGCTCCGGCCGCTCGACACGGCAACGATCGAAGGCGAAGGCGCAGCGCGGATTGAACGAGCAGCCGCGTGGGATCGCCGACAGGCGAGGCATCGAGCCCGGGATCTGCACCAGGCGCTTGTCCTCGCCGGCAAGTGTCGGGATCGCGCCCATCAGGCCCTTGGCGTAAGGGTGCAGCGGATTCTTCACGACGTCCTGCACCGGGCCGATCTCGGCGACACGGCCGGCATACATCACGGCGACGCGGTCCGAGGTCTCGGCAATCACGCCCATGTCGTGGGTCACCAGCATCACCGCGGTGCCGTGGTCGCGGCCGAGTCGCTTGATCAGCGAGATGATCTGCGCCTGTACGGAGACGTCGAGCGCGGTGGTCGGCTCGTCCGCGATGATCAGCTCGGGCTCGGCGCAGATCGCGAGCGCAATCACGACGCGCTGGCGCATGCCACCAGAAAACTCGTGGGGATAGCCGTCGATACGCTTCTCCGGCGCGGGAATGCCGACTTCGGCGAGCAGATCGATGGCGCGGCGGCGGGCGGCCGACTCGGACAGATTGAGATGGGTGCGGATCGTCTCCACGATCTGGTCGCCGACCTTGTACAGCGGGTTCAGCGATGTCAGCGGATCCTGGAAGATCATGCCGATGCGCTTGCCCCTGATACGGCGCATCTCCTCTGGCGGCAGATTGTCGATGCGCAGGCCCGCGAGATGAATCTCGCCGCCGGCGATGCGGCCGGGCGGATCGATCAGACCGATCACCGACAGGCCGGTGACGGACTTGCCGGCTCCGGACTCGCCGACGACGCCGAGCACCTCGCCCTTGGCGATGTCGAACGAGACGCCGTCGATGGCGCGCAGCGTGCCGCGGCGGGAGGCGAACTCCACGTGAAGATCGCGTACGGAAAGGACGGGTTCGGTCATGGACGAGGCGTATTCATCGAAGCTTCGGATTGAGCGCGTCGCGCAACCAGTCGCCGAGCAGGTTGATCGACAGGATCAGCGCCGCGAGCGCGAGTCCGGGGAAGGCAACGATCCACCATTCGCCGGCGAACAGGTAATTGTTGCCGATGCGGATCAGCGTGCCGAGCGAGGGCATGGTGTCCGGCAGGCCGACGCCAAGGAAGGACAGTGTCGCCTCGGTGATGATGGCGAGCGCGAGGTTGATGGTGGCGATGACCAGGATCGGGCCCATCGTATTCGGCAGCACGTGTCGCAACATGATCTTCGGCGCCGGCAGGCCGATCAGCTGCGCGGCGGCCACGTAGTCCTTGTTCTTCTCCACCATCACGGAGCTGCGCACAGTCCGGGCATAGCCCACCCAGAAGCTCAGGCCGATCGAGATCACCAGCACCGCCAGCATGCTGGTGGCGTCCAGCCGGTTGCCGAGGATCGACTTCGCGATGCCGTTGACCAGGAGCGCGATCAGGATGGCTGGGAAGGTGAGCTGCACGTCGGCGATCCGCATGATCACGCCGTCGACTGCGCCGCCGAAATAGCCGGCGATCAGGCCGAGCGCGATGCCGAGCGCGCCGGCGAAGATCACGCCGGCGACGCCCACGGCGAGCGAGATGCGCATGCCATAGAGTATGGCGGAGAACACGTCGCGGCCCTGCTCGTCGGTGCCGAGCAGGAACGGGCTCTGACCGTCCGTGGTCCAGAGCGGTGAAATCCGCGAATTCATCAATTGCAATTGTGCCGGGTCGAACGGGTTCTGCACCGCGAGCACGGACGCAAAGATCGCAAGCAGGAAGAACAGGACCGTGATGGCCGCAGCCACCATGGTGAGCTTGGAGCGGCGGAACGAATAGAACAGGTCGCTGTCGAGCGTGCGGCTGAACCAGCCATGGGCGGCCTGCACCGGCTGCGCGCTTTGCTTGTCGGAATTGGAGACGACTGCGTCGGACATGCAGGCTGCCCTATGCGGCGCGACCGACGGTCGAGCGCAGGCGCGGATCGACCACCGTGTAGAGGATGTCGACCACCAGATTGATGGTGACGAAGATCAGTGAAACCATCAGCAGGTAGGCGGCCATGATCGGAATGTCGACGTTTTGCACGGCCTGGACGAACAGAAGCCCCATGCCCGGCCATTGGAACACGGTTTCGGTGATGATCGAAAATGCAATAACCGAGCCAAACTGAAGCCCGGCTACGGTGATCACCGGGATCAGCGTGTTCTTCAGCGCGTGGCCGAAATGGATGGCACGCGTGGTCAACCCCCTCGCGCGGGCGAAGCGGATATAGTCGGTCCGCAACACTTCCAGCATCTCCGCGCGCACCAGCCGCATGATCAAGGTCATCTGGAACAGGCCGAGCGTGATCGCAGGCATGATCAGTGCCTTCAGTCCCGACACCGTGAGCAGGCCCGTCGTCCACCAGCCGAGCTTGACTACCTCACCGCGGCCGAACGACGGCAACCAGCCCAATGTCACTGCGAACAGATAGATCAGGAGAATGCCGATCAGGAAGGTCGGCAGCGAGATGCCGATCAGCGAGACCGCCTGGAATAATTTGGCCAGTACGGTATCGCGCTTGAGCGCTGAATAGACGCCCATCAGGATGCCGAACACCATTGCAAACACGGTCGCACAGATCGCAAGTTCCAGCGTCGCCGGCATGCGCTCCATCAACAGGGCCGCGACCGGTTGGCGGAACTGGTAGGAGACGCCGAACTTGAACTGCGCCGCATCGGCGAAATAGCGCACGAACTGCACCGGTACGGGGTCGTCGAGGCCGAGCGACTTGCGCACGATCGCCCGCTCGGCGGCCGATGTGTCGATCGAGACGATCTGGTTGACGGGGTCGCCGGCAAAACGGAACATCGAGAACGCGATGATGCCGACGGCGAACATGACGCCGATGGCCTGAACGGCGCGGCGAAGCGTGAAAGCGAGCATGCCTTCCACTTTCCTTGGGTGAGCGTACGGCCGACGTCCTTGGCGGCCGGAAAAGGAGAGATCCCGGAAGGCAGATGCCGCCGGGACCTCGTGTTCAACCGATGCTATTCCTTCTTGGTCGCCCAGTGGAACATGACGAGATTGTCGGCGCGCTGCGGCAGGTTGACCTTCTTCGATACGCCCCAGGCCAGCGCCTGCTGGTGCAGCGGAATGTAGGCCCAGTCCTTCATGCCGATTTCGTAGGCCTGCTTGATCAGCTGGTTGCGCTTGGCGGTGTCGGTTTCGACCAGCACCTTGTCGGTGATGGCGTCGAACTCCTTGTTGCAATAGCCGCCGAGATTGGCCTCGCCGCGCGAGGACTTCGCATCGTCGCGGCAGCCCATGATGTCGTAGAGCACGTTGTGCGAGTCCATCGTGCTCGGGGTCCAGCCCAGCAGGTAGAACGAGGTCTGGTAGCCGCCCTGTTTCAGCACCTTGGCGAAGTACTGCGCCTTCGGCTGCGCCAGGAGATTGATCTTGACGCCGATGCGGGCGAGCATGCCGACCACGGCCTGGCAGATCGCGGCATCGTTGACGTAGCGGTCGTTCGGGCAGTCCATGGTGACCTCGAAGCCGTCGGGGTAACCGGCTTCGGTCAGGAGCTTCTTGGCGCCGTCAGGATCGAATTTCGGCCGCGTGAACTCCTTGGACAGCACGAACAGTTCCGGCGCGATCATCAGCGCCGACGGCGTCGACAGGCCGCGCATCACGCGCGTCTTGATCAGCTCGATGTCGATCGCCTTGTAGAAGGCCTCGCGGACGCGGGTGTCCTTGAACGGGTTCTTGCCTTTGACGTTGGAGTACAGCAGCTCATCGCGCATCTGGTCGAAGCCGATGAAGATGGTGCGCAGCTCCGGCCCCTTCAGCACCTGAGCGTTCGGGCTGGAATCGACGCGGGAAATGTCCTGGATCGGCACCGGCTCGATCACGTCGACTTCGCCCGAGAGCAGCGCCGCGACGCGGGTGGCATCGGAGGCGATCGGGGTGAAGATGATCTCCTTGAGATTGCCTTCGACCTTGCCCCAGTAATTGGGATTGGCCTTGAACACCGTCTTCACGCCGGGCTGATGGCTTTCAATGATGAAGGGACCGGTGCCGTTCTCGTTGAGCGAGGCGTAGCTCGGCGTGGTGGCCGCCACCGGCGTCGGATCGACGACGTTGTTCTCCTCGGCCCATTTCTTGTTCATGATGTACCAGACATCCCACGCATTATGCAGGATGGGATTGGGCGAGGGCAGAACGAAGTCGACGGTGTAGTCGTCGACCTTCACGACCTTCACGTCGGGCGCAAGGCGGGTCTGCATGTTTGACCCCTTCTTGCGAACGCGATCGGCGGAGAACAGCACGTCGTCGGCCGTGAAGGGATTGCCGTTGTGGAATTTCACGCCTTTGCGCAAATGGAATCGCCAGCGGGTCGGCTCCGGCGTTTCCCAGCTTTCCGCCAGTGCCGGAATGATTTTGAGGTCCTTGTCGCGCGCGGTGAGGCCCTGATAGACGTGGCCGAGATGGGCGTGGGTGGTGCTCTCGTTCAGGGTATAGGGATCGAGCGACTTCAGGTCACCCTGGTTGGCATAACGTAGCGTCTGGCTCGATGCTGGCGAGACCGCCAACGCAAGCGTACCGGCGAGCGCCGCCGCAAACAGACTTTGACCGACTGACATTCTTGACCCTCTCCACACTGCCGCGCCGGTGATTTTTGATTGTTCGGCGGGGCTGACTGATCCATGTTGCCCAGAGTTCTCGACCCGTGCAAGCGCCATTCCAGCAAGGAACGCGCCAAGTTGCACCGCTGTGCAGCAATGCTGCCCGGCAATCCCCGCGGGCGGCCAGGCTTGCTTCTGTGTGGTCGCGGGCCGGCCAATTTTGATTGACCATACCAGTCGATCGGGAAGCCAGTCCGTACGGCTTCCCCTCAGGTCGCTTGCGTTGCAGACCTTCTCGCGGTGATACTCCGAGAGGTCGCTCGAATCTCATCTGGAGGGGACATGAAGGTTAACATCGAAATCGACTGCACCCCCCTCGAAGCCCGCCAGTTCTTCGGTCTGCCCGACGTGGCGCCGATGCAGACGGCCGTGATGGAGAAGCTGCAGCAGCAGGTCTTGAGCAACATCGAGAAGGTGTCGCCGGAATCGCTGATCCAGAGCTGGTTCACCTTCGATCCCAAGATCGCCGAGCGGTTTCAGGACATGTTCGTCGCCATGGCCGGCCTCGGCGGCACGCGCGGCGGCGATAAGAAGAAATAGTGTCGCCCGGAGCGGACGGGGCGCTGCAAGAAGGCCGGCTCCGTCCGCCGGGTCTCGGCCTGCTGCTGGCTGAGGCCCGTGGGCTATTCGAGTTGAATGCGAGCCTGTTGCTGTCGCCGCTCCTGATGCGGGCGCCGCGGGGCGACGGCCATCCGGTGCTGGCGCTGCCGGGCTTTCTCGCCAGCGACCTCTCGATGGTGCCGATACGGCGCTATCTCAGCGAGCTCGGCTATGAGGCGCATGCCTGGCGAATGGGCCGCAATCTCGGCGGGCTCGGGCGAATGCGGGACTCGCTGCGCATGCGCTTGGCCGAAATCCATGCCGCCACGAGACACAAGGTCAGCCTGGTCGGGTGGAGCTTAGGGGGCGTCTATGCCCGCGATCTCGCGCTTTGGGCGCCCGATAAGGTCCGCTACGTCGTCACGCTCGGCAGCCCTTTTGCCAACGACGTGCGGGCCACCAACGCCACGCGGCTCTACGAGACGTTGTCCGGCGAGAAGGTGGAGGACTTTGCGCAAGCGCGCGAGGCGATTGCCGGCGATCTGCCGGTGCCGGCAACATCGATCTATTCGCGCGCCGACGGCGTCGTGAACTGGCGGACCTGTCTGCTGCGCCCCTCCGACCGTGCCGAGAACATCGAGGTGCTGCTGGCGAGCCATATCGGTCTCGGCGTGAACCCGGCGGTGCTGTGGGCCGTGGCCGACCGCCTGGCGCAACCGGAGGGAGACTTCTGGCCATTTGACCGGGCGGGGCCGTTTGCCATTGCATATGCCCCGCCGGACCGGGCAGTATCGGCCTGACGAGAAGCGCCACCAAGGCGCCCGGCGAACATTCTCGGAGGGAACCATGGCTGACGGTAAGAAGCTGTCGTCGCTTGACGCGTCGTTTCTCTATCTGGAAACACCGGAGATGCCGATGCATGTCGGCAGCATGGCGATCTTCCGCCTACCTGACGACTACAACGGCGATTTCTTCGAAGACTTCAAGGCGATGATCGTCTCGCGCCTGCACATCGCGCCAATTCTCAAGGCGCGGCTGGAGAAGGCGCCGCTCGACATCGATCATCCCTCCTGGGTCGAGGACGACCAGTTCGACATCGACCGCCATATCTTCCGGGCCAGCCTGCCGCAGCCGCGCGATCGCGCCACGCTCGAGCGCATCGTCGGCTGGATGCATGCCAAGCTGTTGAACCGCGCCCGCCCGCTCTGGGAGTTCTACGTGTTCGAGGGCATGAAGGACAACGAGGTCGGGCTCTATTCCAAGATGCACCATGCCGCGATCGACGGCGGCGCCGGAGCGGCGCTGACCAACATGATCTACGACATCTCGCCGATCCCGCGGAAGGTCGATCCGCCAACCGCGGGCAGCAAGCCAGGGCAGGAGCCGCGCGACATCGCCGCCAACCTGCTCGATTCCTACCAGCAGCTGTTCAGCCAGCCGCTGGAGGCTTCGCAAGCGGCGAAGAACCTGCAGCTGCCGCGCACCGGCAAGAGCGATATCGGATCGATCCTGTTCGATAACGCGATGTACCAGATCGAGAGCGCGGTGCGCTTTGCCGGCAACATCCCGACCGTGCTCAAGAGCGTCTCCGACGTGCTCGGCAAGATCGCCGATCCCAGGTCGCGCGAGAGCCTTGCCAGCATGGTGTCGCCGCCGACCATGCTCAACAAGACGATCTCGTCGGAGCGGAGCTTTGCCGGCGTGTCGATCCCGCTGTCACGGGCCAAGGCGCTGGCCAAGCAGGCCGGCGGCAAGCTCAACGACGTGGTGCTGGCGCTCGCCTCCGGCGTGGTCCGCCGTTATCTCCTGCAATATGGCACGCTGCCGGCGAAATCCCTGACCGCCGCGGTGCCGATCTCGCTGCGCGAGGAGGGCAACACCGAGGCCAACAACCAGGTGTTCGGCATGATCTGCTCGATCGCGACCAACGTCGCGGATCCCAAGGCGCGGCTCGAGGCGATCATCGCGCAATCGACCAAGTCCAAGGAGATGTCGCATCCTTTGCGGGCCTTGATGCCGCAGGTCTCCAACATCTCGATGCTGGGCGCGCCGATCATGGTGCAGATCCTGGCGCTGCTCTATAGCCGCTCGAACCTTTCCGACGTGCTGCCGCCCGCGGCCAACATCACCGTGTCCAACGTGCCCGGGCCGCGGCAGACTCTTTATGCCGCCGGCGCCGAGCTATTGCACATCTTCCCGGTGTCGATCTCGACCCACGGGCAGGCACTCAACATCACCGTGCAAAGCTATCGCGACCAGCTCGATTTCGGCTTCATCGTCGGCGCCAACATCATTCCGCATGTGCAGGTGATGTGCGACATGCTGCCCGAGGAGTTCGCCGCGCTGGAGGCGGCGTACACGCCGCCGGCCACCGATATCAAGGGCGCTGCGGAGTAAGGAATTTGCAATGATTGAAATGCCGCCGCTCAAGTTCGCGACGACGAACGGAATCCGCATGGGCTATTACGAGGCGGGCCCGGCCGATGACAAGCCGCCGCTCGTGCTGTGCCACGGCTGGCCCGAGCTCGCCTTCTCCTGGCGCCATCAGATCAAGGCGCTGGGCGAGGCCGGCATCCGCGTGATCGCGCCCGACCAGCGCGGCTACGGCGCGACCGACAGGCCCGAGCCGGTCGAAGCCTATGACATGGAGCACTTGACCGGCGATCTCGTCGGTCTGCTCGATCATCTCGGGATCGAGAAGGCGATCTTCGTCGGTCACGACTGGGGCGGCTTCGTCGTCTGGCAGATGCCGCTGCGGCATCCCACGCGCGTCGCCGGCGTCATCGGCGTCAACACGCCGCATTGGGACCGCATGCCGATTGACCCGATCGTGCTATTCCGCCAGCGTTACGGCGACCAGATGTACATCGTCCAGTTCCAGGATCCCGCGCGCGAGCCGGACAAGATCTTCGGCAGCCGGGTCGAGCAGACCTTCGACGCCTTCATGCGCAAACCGCTGGCAAAGCCGGCGACGAAACCGGACGAGCCGCCGATCGCGGGTGTCGGCGCCTCGTCGAAGACCAATCTGGCTTTTCCGCAGATGATTGCGGCGTACGATGCCAAGGTCGATCCGCGCACGCCGATCCTGTCGGCTGACGAGAAGAAGGTGTTCGTCGACACCTTCACGAAGACCGGCTTCACCGGCGGCATCAACTGGTACCGCAACTTCACCCGCAACTGGGAGCGCGCGAAGGGGCTGGACCACCACATCCACGTGCCCTCGTTGATGATCATGGCCGAGAACGATGCCGTGCTGCCGCCCTCGGCGGCCGACGGCATGGACAAGCTGATTCCCGATCTCGAAAAGTATCTGGTGAAGGACAGTGGCCATTGGACGCAGCAGGAGAAGCCGGAAGAGGTCAGCGCCAAGCTGATCGAATGGCGTAGAAGGCGGTTCGGGTGACGACGCGGTCGTCGATGTAGATGAGACGTCATTCCGGGATGGTCCGAAGGACCGGACCCGGAATCTCGAGATTCCGGGTTCGATGCTGCGCATCGCCCCGGAATGACGTAAAGCAGGGGGAAGCGCATTTAATGTCGTCATCCAAGAACCGTCTGGACCCGATTCCGCAGCCGCCCAGCAAGCCGGTGGTTGGCAACATGCTGTCGCTGGATGCGGCCGCTCCCGTGCAACACCTGACGCGGCTCGCCAAGGAGCTTGGTCCGATCTTCTGGCTCGACATGATGGGCTCGCCGATCGTCGTCGTCTCCGGCCACGATCTTGTCGACGAGCTCTCGGATGAGAAGCGGTTCGACAAGACGGTGCGCGGCGCGCTGCGGCGCGTGCGTGCGGTCGGCGGCGACGGCCTGTTCACCGCCGACACCCGCGAGCCGAACTGGAGCAAGGCGCACAACATCCTGCTGCAGCCCTTCGGAAACCGCGCCATGCAGTCCTATCACCCAAGCATGGTCGACATCGCCGAGCAGCTCGTCCAGAAATGGGAGCGGCTCAATGCCGACGACGAGATCGACGTCGTGCACGACATGACCGCGCTGACGCTGGATACGATCGGCCTGTGCGGTTTCGATTACCGGTTCAATTCGTTCTACCGGCGCGACTATCATCCTTTCGTCGAGTCGCTGGTGCGCTCGCTCGAAACCATCATGATGACGCGTGGCCTGCCGTTCGAGCAGCTCTGGATGCAGAAGCGGCGCAAGACGCTGGCCGAAGACGTCGCTTTCATGAACAAGATGGTCGACGAGATCATCGCCGAGCGGCGCAAGAGCGCGGAAGGCGTCGACGACAAGAAGGACATGCTCGCTGCGATGATGACCGGCGTCGACCGCGTGACCGGCGAGCAGCTCGACGACGTCAATATCCGCTACCAGATCAACACCTTCCTGATCGCGGGGCACGAGACCACCAGCGGCCTGTTGTCCTACACGCTCTATGCGCTGCTCAAGCACCCGGAGATTCTCAAGAAGGCCTATGACGAGGTCGACCGCGTCTTCGGCCCCGACGTCAACGCCAAGCCGACCTATCAGCAGGTGACGCAGCTCACCTACATCACGCAGATCCTCAAGGAGTCGCTGCGGTTGTGGCCGCCGGCGCCGGCCTACGGCATCACGCCGCTGAACGACGAGACCATCGGCGGCGGCAAGTACAAGCTGAGGAAGGGCACGTTCGTCACCATCCTGGTGACGGCGCTGCATCGCGATCCCAGCGTGTGGGGTCCCAACCCGGATGCGTTCGACCCCGAGAATTTCAGCCGCGAGGCGGAGGCAAAACGGCCGATCAATGCCTGGAAGCCGTTCGGCAACGGTCAGCGCGCCTGCATCGGCCGCGGCTTCGCCATGCATGAGGCAGCGCTCGCGCTCGGCATGATCCTGCAGCGCTTCAAGCTGATCGACCACCAGCGCTACCAGATGCACCTGAAGGAGACGCTGACCATCAAGCCGGAAGGCTTCAAGATCAAGGTGCGGCCGCGTGCCGACCGCGAGCGCGGCGCCTATGGCGGGCCCGTTGCGGCTGCTTCCTCGACGCCAAAGGCGCAGCGTCAGCCCACCACGCGGCCCGGCCACAACACGCCGATGCTGGTGCTGTACGGCTCCAATCTCGGCACCGCCGAGGAGCTCGCAACGCGCATGGCGGACCTCGCCGAGATCAACGGCTTTGCCGTGCATCTCGGCCCGCTCGACGATTATGTCGGCAAGCTGCCGCAGCAGGGCGGCGTGCTGATCATCTGCGCTTCCTATAACGGGGCGCCGCCGGACAATGCGACGCAGTTCGTGAAATGGCTCGGCGAGGATCTGCCGAAGGATGCCTTCGCCGGCGTGCGCTACGCCGTGTTCGGCTGCGGCAACAGCGACTGGGCGGCGACCTATCAATCGGTGCCGCGCTTCATCGACGAGCAATTGTCGGCGCACGGCGCGCGCGCGGTCTATCCGCGCGGCGAGGGCGATGCGCGCAGCGATCTCGACGGCCAGTTCCAGAAATGGTTCCCCGCGGCCGCGCAAGTCGCGACCAAGGAGTTCGGCATCGACTGGAATTTCACCCGCACCGCCGAGGACGATCCGCTCTATGCGATCGAGCCGGTCGCGGTGACCGCCGTCAACACCATCGTCGCACAGGGCGGCGCGGTGGCGATGAAGGTGCTGGTCAATGACGAGCTCCAGAACAAGTCCGGCGCGAATCCTTCCGAGCGCTCGACGCGCCACATCGAGGTGCAGCTGCCGGCCAATGTCCGCTACCGCGTCGGCGATCACCTCAGCGTCGTTCCGCGCAACGATCCGACGCTGGTTGATTCGGTGGCCCGCCGCTTCGGCTTTTTGCCGGCCGATCAGATCAGGCTCCAGGTCGCCGAAGGCCGACGCGCGCAATTGCCGGTGGGCGAGGCCGTCTCGGTCGGCCGCCTGCTCAGCGAGTTCGTCGAGCTGCAGCAGGTCGCGACCCGCAAGCAGATCCAGATCATGGCCGAGCACACCCGCTGCCCGGTCACCAAGCCGAAGCTATTGGCCTTCGTCGGCGAGGAGGCGGAGCCGCTCGAGCGCTATCGCTCCGAGATCCTAGCCAAACGCAAATCGGTGTTCGACCTGCTGCTCGAATATCCGGCCTGCGAATTGCCGTTCCACGTCTATCTGGAAATGCTCTCGCTGCTGGCGCCGCGCTATTACTCGATCTCGTCCTCGCCGTCGGTCGACCCGGCGCGTTGCAGCGTCACCGTCGGCGTAGTCGAAGGGCCGGCGGCCTCCGGCCGTGGTACGTACAAGGGCATCTGCTCGAACTATCTCGCCAACCGGCGGGCGGGCGATACGATCTATGCCACCGTGCGCGAGACCAAGGCGGGCTTCCGCTTGCCGGATGATCCATCCGTGCCGATCATTATGGTCGGTCCGGGTACGGGACTCGCGCCGTTCCGCGGCTTCCTCCAGGAGCGCGCCGCGCGCAAGGCGAAGGGGGCGATCCTCGGTCCATCCATGCTGTTCTTCGGCTGCCGTCATCCGGAGCAGGATTTTCTTTACGCGGAGGAACTGAAGGCGCTGGCGGCGAGCGGCATCACGGAGCTGTTCACCGCGTTCTCGCGCGCGGACGGGCCGAAGACCTATGTGCAGCACGTGCTCGCGGCGCAGAAGGACAAGGTCTGGCCGCTGATCGAGCAGGGCGCGATCATCTATGTCTGCGGCGACGGCGGCAAGATGGAGCCCGACGTGAAGGCCGCGCTGGTCGCGATCCATCGCGAGAAGAGCGGCAGTGATGCTGCTGCCGGCGCGCGCTGGATCGAGGCGATGGGCGCGAACAACAGGTATGTGCTGGACGTCTGGGCGGGAGGGTGATTGCCGATCGGTTCGTGCTAAACCTCGCCCATGATTCCCTGGGAAAAAATCGACACCGCCAAGATCCCTGGTTCCGACGAGGAGCTCCGCCTGATGCGGCGGGGCAAGGAGTTCTCCATCAAGCTCGGCAGCAACGAGCTGATGAACAGCCGCCTGTCGGGCTCCGAAGCGGCACTGGCGACGCTTGCCGCTAGGCAGATCGAGAAGGTTGCCAAGCCGGTCGTCCTGATCGGTGGCCTCGGCATGGGTTTTACGCTGCGCGCGGCGCTGGCCGTGCTTGGAGCTCAGGCGAAAATCGTGGTCTCCGAGTTGGTCCCGTCGGTCGTTGCCTGGGCGCGGGGCCCGATGGCGGAGGTCTTTGGCGACAGCCTTGATGATGCCAGGGTGAGCATTCGCGAGATCGATGTTGGCGAAGTCATCCGGGCCAACCGTTCAGGCTTCGACGCCATCCTGCTCGACGTCGACAACGGACCCGAGGGGCTGACCCGGAAGGGCAACGACGCGCTCTACGACGCCGGCGGGCTCTCGTCGGCGAAGGCGGCGCTGCGGCCGGGAGGCGTGCTGGCCGTCTGGTCGTCGGGACCCAATCCGGCGTTCACGGGGCGCCTCAAGCGCGCCGGCTTCGGCGTCAACGAAGTCAATGTTCGCGCCACCGGCAGAGGCGGCGGCGCGCGCCACGTGATCTGGATCGCGAAGAAACAGTAGGGTGGGCAAAGCGGCCGTAGCTCGAAGAGCGAAGCGCGTGCCCACCGCCTCCAACGAGGATGCGGATGGATGGTGGGCACGGCGCGCGAAGAGCGCGCGCCTTTGCCCACCCTACGCAGCTGCGATGTCAGAACATCGTGTTGCCGTTCGCCGGGTTTTCAGGAATCTCCTGAACGACGTCCCAATGCTCGACGATCTTGCCGTTCTCCAGCTTGAAGATGTCCACGATCGCGCGGCCCCTGGTGCCGGGCTCGCGAACCGAATGAACGTGCAGGATGACGAAGCCGCCTTCCGCGAAGCTGCGCTTGATCTCGCTGCGCGAGTTCGGAAACTTCTCGCGCAGGAAGCCGATGAACTTCCGGAAGCCGTCCGGACCATCAGGAGCGGTTGGATTGTGCTGGACGTAACGGTTGCCGACATAGGCGAGGGCGGCGTCGGCGTCCTTCTGGTTGAGCCCCTTTTCATAGAAGGCCAGCACAGTTTGGCGGTTGGCCTCTTCCTGCGCGCTGGCGGCCATCGCGGCGCCGCCAGCGAGAGACAACATGAGAATGGAAGCCGCCATTGCCGCGGATCGGATGATGAAATGCATGTGAGCTCCGAGAGGCCGCAGCCTCTGATTGGCGTCTGAGACGGCTTCTATAGCCTTCATCGGAACCCCCGTTAAGACAGGCACCGGCAGCTCACATGGTCACCGGGAGGAGACCGGCCGGCTTAGGCGGCCTGCGCCGCCGCGCCATGCGCGTGCTTGTCGATCGCCCCGATGATCTCCGGCCAGAAGCGCATCGGCAGTGCGTGGCCCATGCCCTCGATCATCAGCAGCTTTGCGTTAGGGATCGACGCGGCCGTGTCCTTGCCGCCTTCGGGACGGACCAAGGGATCGACGGTGCCGTGAATCACGAGCGTCGGAACCTTCACGGCGTGCAGCCGCTCCTTGCGGCTGCCGGAGGCGAGCACGGCGCGGAGCTGGCGGCCGACGCCGGCCGGATTGAGCCCGCGCGCGAACACCCGCTCGGCGCGGCCGGGATCAAGCGCTTCCTCTTCCGGGAAATGTCCGGCGCGCAGCACCTTCCAGGTCTGGCCGTAGCGGACGATGAACTCCTCCTTGCTGCGCGGCGGCGGCGCCATCAGCATCGCGGCGGCCTCGCGGGTCGGGGGCGGTATACGCGGATTGCCGGTGGTCGACATGATCGAGGTCAGCGAGCGCACGCGATGCGGAAACGACAGCGTCACCTCCTGCGCGATCATGCCGCCCATGGACGCCCCGACGAGATGCGCCGATTTGATGCCGAGCGCATCCATCAGGCCGACCGTGTCCCTGGCCATGTCGATCAGCTTGTAGGTGGCGGCGACGGGAATCCGCAACAAGCGCAGCTTCAAGAGCTCGAACGGCGTCAGCCGCTTGCCGCCGGTGAGATGGCTCGACTTGCCGATGTCGCGATTGTCGAAGCGGATCACGCGGAAGCCGCGTGCGGCGAGCTGCTCGCAGAACGCATCGTCCCAATGGATCATCTGCGCGCCGAGACCCATGATCAGCAGCAGCGGCTCGGCATTCTCGTTGCCGAAGATCTCGTAGCAGATGTCGATGCCGTTGGCGCGGACGGTCTGGGGCGGGTGATGGGCGGTCACGGGTCCCTCCTGCTGACCGATGCTGTATCGCACGGTTTCGTTCCGCGAAGAAGCGGCATGTCCGACGCTGCGCCGGCTGCTTGCCGGTTGACCGGCACCGCGCAACGGTGTGGTATGGCGGGACAAGAAGGGTGCAAAGCCCTCCGCATTGGGAGGACGCTGATGACCGACAAGATCACCGATCCGGTCGCCTTGTGGCAGAAGATGGTCGGCGAAATGGAGAAGGGTTTCAACTCCTTCGCGACCAAGGCGATGGAGACGCCCGAATTCTCGCAGGCCATGAACCGCGCCGGCGGCGTAGCTGCAGGTGCTCAGAAGCAGTTCGGCGATCTCATGGAGAAATACCTGCTCTCGATGAACCTGCCGAGCCGCGAGCAGATGACCGGCATTGCGGAACGGCTCCAGTCGATCGAAGGCCAACTCGGCGAGATCAAGTCGATGCTGAGCCAGATGTCGGCCAATTCGGGCGCGCAGCAACCCGGCGCGGCGCCGCGGCCGCCGCGCACCAAACGTCCGCCGTCCGAAGGCGGAGACCAAAAATGAACGCGCCGGCGGGACTTGATCTTGCCTCAATCCCGGAGCGCATCCAGTCCGAGGTGCAGCGCGCGATTCAGCGCAGCATCAAGGGCGTCGAATATTTCTCGACCTCAGGCCCCTCGCTCGGCTCGACGCCAAAGGACGTGCTGCACTCGCGCGGCACCATGAGCCTCTATCACTACCGGCCGATGACGGACGAGATTTACCGCGTGCCGGTGCTGATCGTGATGGCAACCACGAACCGCGGCTACATCCTCGACCTCGTACCCGGCCAGAGCTTCATCGAGTTCCTGCTGAAACGCGGCTACGACGTCTACATGCTGGACTGGAGCGCGCCGCGGCCGGAGGAGAAGAGCCTGCGCATGGAGGACTATGTCCTCGACTTCATCCCCGATTGCGTCCGCCGCGTGCAAGCCGATTCCGGCGAGCAGGACGTTTCCGTCATCGGCTATTGCTTTGGCGGCGTGCTATCGCTGCTCTACGGCTCGATCCACCAGGACGGGCCGATGAAGAATCTGATCTGCTTCACGACGCCGATCGATTTCCGCGAGATGAAGCTGTTCTCGAACTTCTCCGACCGCCGCTATTTCGACGTCGACCACCTCGTCGACAGCGTCGGCAACGTGCCGCCGGAGATGATCCTGTCCTCGTTCGAGATGCTGCGCCCGGCCTCGCGCACGGTGGGCCAGATCCAGCTCTGGGAAAACATCTGGAACGACGAGTTCGTGAAGTCGTACCGCATGTTCGACCGCTGGGCGACGGACACGCTGCCGCTCGCCGGCGAATATTTCCGCACCATCACCAAGGACCTGATGTGGGACAACAAGCTGTTCAACGACACCATGTCGGTCGGCGGCCGCGCGGCCAAGCTCGAGAACATCACGGTGCCGATCCTGCATGCGGTCGCCGAGCACGATCACATCGTGCCCTATGAGGCCGCCAAGCACCTGATCGCCAAGATCGGCTCGACTGACAAGGAAGAGGTGATCCTGAAGGGCGGTCACGTCTCGCTCGTCGCCGGCGCCAACGCGGTGAAGCGGCTGTGGCCGAAACTGGATTCCTGGCTGGGAAAGAGATCGACATGAGCGAGCAGCGTTCCTATCCACGCCACGTCGCAACCGATGCCGGCGCTATCGAGATCCGCCTGATGTCGCCCGCCGACGAGGCCGCGGTGCTGGCCTTCGGCAAGGGCCTGCCGACTCACGATTTGTTGTTCCTGCCGCGCAACATCAGTGAGCCGAAGGTGCTTTCGGCCTGGGTCAAGGAGATTGAGCGCGGAGCGATTCAGAGCCTGCTAGCGGTGAGAGAGGGCAGGGTCGTTGGTTGCGGCACGCTGGTGCGCGATCCTCATTCCTGGTCGCCCCATGTCGGTGAGATCCGGATGGTGGTTTCGCCCGAGGTCCGCGGCAAGGGCGTGGGCAAGGCGCTGTCGCAGGAGACGTTTGCGCTCGCGCTCGGCGCGGGCCTGGAAAAGCTCTCGGTCCAGATGACGGTGGATCAGCAGGCGGCGATCGCCCTGTTCGAGAGTCTCGGCTTCAAGGCCGAGGCCCTGCTGCGGGACCATGTCCGTGACGTCGACGGCAAGACCCACGACATCGTCGTGCTCGGCCATAACGTCGCGCAGGTCCAGGCTCAGATGGAGGCATACGGGCTGCCAGGCGCAGTCCAGCACTAGCCGGCATTAGGGCCGGATCGAGCCGATCATCGAGTTCCCATCGCCAGAGAGGCATCACGGTGCCTCTCATTCAAGCTATTCACGATTTCGTGATATCGCAGTGCAATACGATTATTGCGCCGCACAATTAACCGTGCCATATAAGCAGTGCCCCGGGCCAATGCGGACGGGGTGAGCCCATAGCTCAGACCATTGAGGATGGAGAGAACCCCATGACCACTGAAACCAACTCCGCTTTCGAGGGCTTCAAGGACGCTTTCAAGAACATCCAGAACCTGGAAGTTCCCGAGGCCGCCCGCGAATTCGTCAAGAAGACTGCCAACACCGCCAAGGATCGTGCTGCCGAGGTGTTCGCTGGCTCCGAGCGCGTGACCGCCGCCGTCGAGAACGCGGTGACCGAGTCCATCACCGAGGCCGGCAAGATCAGCCGCAACATCCAGCAGGCGATCTACGAGGACGCCGAGGCGTTCTTCTCGGGCATCGACAAGCTCGCGTCCGCCAAGTCGGTCAGCGAAGCCGTCGAGATCCAGTCGAGCCTGCTCCGCTCCCGCGGCGAAGTGTTCGTCTCCCGCGCCAAGGCGACCGCCGACTATCTCGGCAAGCTCGCCGCCAACGGTGCGAAGTCCGCTCAGGACAATTTCGCCAAGGTCTACAGCAAGACCGCCTGATCCGGCGCCTGAGCACAAACTGAATTTCAGGCCCGCTTCGGCGGGCCTTTGTTTTTCTGCGACGCCGTCATTGCGAGGAGCTCGCGACAAAATTGCGCAGCAATTTTGCGCTGATGCGACGAAGCAATCCAAAGTCTTTCCTCTGAAAGATTCTGGATTGCTTCGCTTCGCTCGCAATGACGAGTACTGTGATGCAGTCATGGACTCGTCTGTCACCTTCTCCTTCGACACCCCCGGCGATGCCGCACGCGCGGCCGAGCTCCGCCGCGTCAAGGCGCTCGCGACTTTGGTGCTGGCCTCGACGCTGGCACTGTTCGTCATCGCAAAGTGGCTGCTGCCCGTGCATCCGGTGTTCGGCTTCATTGCCGCCTTTGCGGAAGCCGCCACCATCGGCGGGCTCGCCGATTGGTATGCCGTGGTGGCGCTGTTCAAACGGCCGCTCGGCCTGCCGATCCCGCACACCGCGATCATCCAGAGCAACCAGGCCCGCATCGCCGACAAGCTCGGCGAATTCATCCAGGTGCATTTTCTCGAGGCGGGTCCCGTCGAGGCCAAGCTGAAGGAGATCGATTTCGGCTCCTTCGTCGCCGACTGGCTGCGCGACCGCAAGCGCAGCGACGACCTCGCGCGCTTTGCGCTGCGTCTGTTGCCGGAGGCCGTGTCCGCAACCGAAAGCTCCGGCCTGATGACATTCATCATCCGCCGCATGTCCTCGCAGCTCCAGGCAATCGACCTTGCCCCTCTCGCGGCCGGCACGCTGCGCGGCTTCGTCGCGGAGGGACGGCACCAGATCCTGTTCGACGATCTCCTGCGCGTGATGCACGAGACCTTGAACCAGGCAGAGACGATGGCGATGATCCGCGAGAAGGTGCGCGCGGAATTGCCGACCCTGCTCAAGCTTTATCGCGCCGACAAGTTTCTGGTGAACAAGATCGTGGCCTCCGCCACCGCCTTCTTCAACGAAGTGCGCAGCGATCCCAAGCATCCGTTTCGCGGCGAGTTCGACCGCATGGTGCTGAGCTTCGTCGACCGGCTCGGCACCGACCAGTCCTATATCGACCGCATCGACGGATTGAAGCGCGACCTGCTGGCGCGGCCCGAGCTCGCCGATCTCGCGCGCACCGTCTGGGCCAACACCCGCTCCTTCATCGAGCGCAGCGCGAGCGGCGAGACGCAGGTGCTGCAACATCATCTCGCCGGGATGTTCGTCTCGGCGGGCGAGGCGCTCGCCAGCGATGCCGAGCTGCGCGGCGAGATAAACAAGGGTCTCGTGACCGTACTGCGCAGCTTCGTCGCAGACCAGAAGAGCGGCGTCTCGACCTTCATCTCCGATCAGGTCAAGGCGTGGAATATGACGCAGCTGATTTCGCTGATCGAGATCAACATCGGCCGCGACCTGCAATACATCCGCTTCAATGGCTCATTGATCGGCGGGCTCGCCGGGCTCGCGCTCTACACCGTAGAATCCCTGCTCCGATTGTTGTGACTTTTGCGTCACGGCCGTTAGCATTAACGCGCGGGCCTATTGTCGCCGCGCGTCCCTGCCGCTTGAATGTTGGGAACCGGCCGCCTAGCTGATTCATGCTGCGCTGCGGAACGATCAAGAAGCCGGCGTGTTGGAATTCATACCCATTTCCCGGCATCCCCGCCGGCGCCTCTTCAGGGAAAACATTGATGACCGCTACTGCCCAGACGCTGCGTCCGCCGTCCCGCACCTTGATGTTTCTGGAGGGGCGCGCGATCCACGAGTTCGGCGCATTCCTCGGCGCGCTTCCGCTGTTGAGCCTTGCGCCGCGCGGCGATGGGCATCCGGTGCTGGTGCTGCCGGGCCTCGTGGCTTCCGATGTCTCCACACGCGCGCTGCGCGCGTTCCTGACCAGCAAGTGCTATCCGGTCAGCGGCTGGCGCCAGGGACGCAATTATGGCCTGCGCGAGGGCGTTCAGGACGCCATGGTCGATCTGGTCCATGAGCTCAGCGACACGCACGGCCGCAAGATTAGCCTGGTTGGCTGGAGCCTTGGCGGCCTCTATGCGCGCCAGCTCGCCAAGATGATGCCGGAGCGCGTGCGCCAGGTGATCACGCTCGGCAGCCCATTCGCCGGCGATCCGCGCTCGACCAATGCCTGGCGCGTCTACGAATGGGCGAGCGGGCGCAAGGCTGACGAGGTCGATCCGCGTTTTGGCGGCGAGCTCGCCGTGCCGCCGCCGGTGCCGACCACCGCCATCTTCAGCCGCACCGACGGCGTCTGCGCCTGGCAGGGCTGCATGGAGAAATCGGGCGCACAGACCGAGAGCATCGAGGTCGAAAGCAGCCATTGCGGCATGGGCCATCATCCCGCCGCGGTCTATGCCGTGGCCGATCGCCTCGCGCAGAAGGAAGGCCAATGGCGCCCGTTCGACCGCAGTGGCTGGCGGAGCGTGGTGTATCCCGATCCGCATCGGTGATGTCTTGCCTCTCCCCGCCTGCGGGGAGAGGCCGGATTGCATCGGAGATGCAATCCGGGTGAGGGGGACTCTCCGCGAGTCCATCTGCTAGCGAGTTTGCGGATGCAGCCCCTCACCCCGACCCTCTCCCCCGTAAGAACGGGGAGAGGGAGACTCAAGAGCTCTCCGCGAAAGCGCTGCCCGTCCATTGTCGCGCCCGCATCAAACGCGCTATGGCTCGCGCATGGCGCACCCGCTCTCCCGCATCATCGACCAGCTCAAGCGCGAGCCCTCGCGTACCGGCTCCATCGTTATCACCGTGTTCGGCGACGCCATCGTGCCGCGCGGTGGCTCGGTGTGGCTCGGCACGCTGCTGGAATTCTTCCAAAGCCTAGATATCGATAGTGGCGTGGTGCGCACCGCGATGTCGCGGCTTGCCGCAGATGGCTGGCTGACGCGCGAGAAGGTCGGCCGCAACAGCTTCTATCGGCTGGCCGACAAGGGCCGCCAGACGTTCGAGGCCGCGACGCGCCACATCTACGATCCGCCGCCCTCCGACTGGACGGGGCGCTTCGAGCTGCTGCTGATCGGCAATGGCGGGGATCGCGACGCTTCGCGCGAAGCGCTGCGCAATGCCGGCTTCGGCACCCCGCTGCCGGGCGTGTGGGTCGCGCCATCGGGCGTGCCGGTGCCGGATGAGGCGGCGGCCGCGATCCGGCTCGAAGTCTCGGCGGAAGACGACAGCGGCCGCCGTCTGCTCAGCGCGAGCTGGCCGCTCGATCGGACCGCGGACGCCTATCTGAAATTCATGAAGACCTTCGAGCCGCTGCGCGCCGCGATCGCGCGCGGTACCGATTTGTCCGACGCCGACGCATTCACCGCGCGGATCCTCTTGATCCATCATTACCGCCGCGTCGTGCTGCGCGATCCGCTGCTGCCCCAGAACCTGCTGCCGCCGGACTGGCCGGGCAGGGCCGCCCGCGAACTCTGCGGCGAGATCTATCGCGCGCTGCTTGCTCCGTCCGAACAATGGCTCGACAGCCATGGAACCAATGAAAAAGGGCCGTTGCCGCCCGCGCGAAAGTTGCTGGAACGGCGGTTCGGTGCCTGACCATTATGTTACAGAAATATCTTGCATGGCGTAAATATTGTTATATATTCCCTCCCAATAAACGGGAGGACGCGCATGTACACCCAGGCGCTGAACACGGCCGAGACCGCTGATCGCGATCTGGAGGACGCAGGCAAAGCTGCGCAATTCCAGGCCCGCATTGATGCCGAGGAGCGCATCGAGCCGAACGACTGGATGCCGGCGGCCTATCGCAAGACGCTCACCCGCCAGATCTCCCAGCACGCGCATTCTGAAATTGTCGGCATGCTGCCCGAAGGCAACTGGATCACGCGCGCGCCGACCTTGCGCCGCAAGGCCGCGCTGCTCGCCAAGGTGCAGGATGAATGCGGCCATGGCCTCTATCTCTACGCCGCCGCCGAGACGCTCGGCTCCTCGCGCGAGGAGCTGGTCGACGCCATGCTCGCCGGCAAGGCCAAATATTCTTCGATCTTCAACTATCCGACGCTGACCTGGGCCGATATCGGCACGATCGGCTGGCTGGTCGACGGCGCCGCGATCATGAACCAGATCCCGCTGTGCCGCTGTTCCTACGGGCCCTATGCGCGCGCGATGATCCGCGTCTGCAAGGAGGAATCCTTCCACCAGCGCCAGGGCTACGAGATCATGGTGACGCTGTGCCGCGGCTCGGAGGAGCAGAAGGCGATGGCGCAGGATGCGCTGAACCGCTGGTGGTGGCCGGTGCTGATGATGTTCGGCCCGCCGGACGCGACGAGCCAGCACAGCGACACCTCGACGAAGTGGAAGATCAAGCGCTTCTCCAATGACGAGCTGCGCCAGAAGTTCGTCGATGCCACAGTGCCGCAGGCGCAATATCTCGGCCTCACCATTCCCGATCCCGGCATGGCGCAGGACGCCGACGGCCATTGGCGCTACAGCGAGATCGACTGGACCGAATTCAAGCAGGTGCTCGCCGGCAACGGCCCCTGCAATCGCGACCGGATGGCCGCGCGCCGCAAGGCGCACGAGGAGGGCGCCTGGGTGCGCGAGGCGGCAGCTAGCTATGCCGCCAAGCGCGCCCAGCGTCAGACCGCCCAGGCTGCCGAATAGGAGAACGATATGGCCACGCCGAACACGCCGCTCTGGGAAGTCTTCATTCGCAGCCGGAACGGGCTCGCGCACAAGCATGTCGGCTCGCTCCATGCGAGCGACGCCACCATGGCGCTGCAGGCCGCCCGCGACATCTACACGCGCCGCGGCGAGGGCCTGTCGATCTGGGTCGTGCCCTCGAGCACGATCACCGCGAGCGATCCCGCCGAGAAAGGCATGATGTTCGAGCCGGCGGAATCCAAGATCTACCGGCACCCGACGTTCTACGAGGTGCCGGAAGAAGTGGGGCACATGTGATGGGGATGATGTGATGTCTTGCGCCAACATCCAGGTCTCCGAAACCCCGCTGGTGCTCTACGCGCTGCGCCGCGCCGACGATGCGCTGATTCTCGGCCACAGGCTGTCGGAATGGTGCGGGCACGCACCGATGCTGGAAGAGGACATGGCGCTCTCCAACATCGCGCTCGACCTGATCGGCCAGGCGCGGGAGCTCTACACCTTTGCCGCCAAGGTCGAAGGCAGGGATAACGACGAGGACAAGCTCGCTTACTTGCGCGACGTGCGACAGTACCGCAACCTGCTGCTGGTCGAGCAGCCCAACGGCGACTTTGCCCAGACCCTGGTGCGGCAATTCTTCTATTCCGCCTTCGCCGATCTCTATTGGCGTGCGATGATGAATTCGCGCGATGCGACGCTGGCGGCGATTGCTGCGAAGTCGGAGAAGGAGAGCGCCTACCATCTGCGCCATGCCTCCGAATGGATCATCCGGCTCGGCGACGGCACCGAGGAGAGCCACCGGCGCGCGCAAGGAGCGATCGACCATCTCTGGGCCTTTACCGGCGAGATGTTTGCCGCCGACGACAGTGAATGCGCCCTGATCGATGCTGGCATTGCCGTGGATCCCGGAAGCTTGCGCGGGCGCTGGCTGACGACGATCACCGATGTCACGCGTGAAGCAACGCTCGCACTGCCGCGGAACGACTGGATGCAGCAGGGCGGCCGCTCCGGTCGTCACAGCGAGCATCTCGGCCAGCTCCTGTCGGAGCTGCAATCGATGCAGCGGACTTTTCCGGGGCTGACATGGTGACGATGACCGATGACGACGCTGCGCTGCGTCAGCGCGCCTGGGAGGTCGCCGCGAGCGTGGTCGATCCGGAAATTCCGGTGCTGAGCATTGCCGATCTCGGCGTCCTGCGCGACGTCGTTCTCGACGGCGATCATGTCGAGGTCGCGATCACACCGACCTATTCGGGCTGCCCAGCCATGAACATGATCGCGCTCGAAATCGAGGTCGCGCTGGAGCGCGCCGGCTTCCATCATCCGAAGGTACGAACCGTGCTGTCGCCGGCCTGGACGACGGACTGGATGACCGAGGACGGACGCAGGAAGCTGCGCGCCTACGGCATCGCGCCGCCGCAAGCCGCGAGCTCGCGACGCGCGCTGTTCGGCGCGCAGGCGGTCGCATGCCCGCAATGCGGCTCGGACAAGACCGAATTGCTTTCCGAATTCGGCTCGACCTCCTGCAAGGCGCTCTGGCGCTGCAAGGCCTGCCGCGAACCCTTCGACTATTTCAAGTGTCATTGACCATGTCCGCAGCCGCGCCGCGCTTCCACCGCCTCGCCGTCAACGACCTCCGCCGCGAGGCGTCCGACGCCATCTCCATGACCTTCGCAATCCCGGGCGAACTCGCCAGCGATTACGCCTTCACGCCCGGCCAGTACCTGACGCTGCGCACTACACTTGACGGCGAAGAAGTGCGCCGCTCGTATTCGATCTGCTCCGGCCCTGACGACGGCGAGATCCGTATCGCCGTCAAGAAGGTCGATGGCGGGGCGTTTTCGAGCTGGGCCGCCGAAGATCTCAAATGCGGCGACGAGCTCGACGTGATGACGCCGACCGGCCGCTTCGGTCTGGTCCCGCCGGCAGATCGTGCGCGCGTTCATGTCGGCTTCGCCGCCGGCTCCGGCATCACGCCGATCCTGTCGATCGTCAAGGGCGTGCTCGCGCGCGAGCCTGGCAGCCGCTTCTTTCTGTTCTACGGCAACCGCACAACCGACAGCATCATGTTCCTCGAAGCGCTCGAGGAGCTGAAGGACCGCTTCATCGACCGCCTTTCGATCTTCTACGTGCTCTCCGGCGAGGAGCAGGACATTCCGATCCTGCATGGTCGGCTCGACGGCGAGAAGGTGAGGGTGCTGCTGCGCGCGCTGGTGCCGGCGTCAAGCGTCGATCACGTCTTCATCTGCGGTCCTCTTGGCATGAGCGAGGACATTGAGGGGACCTGCCGCGATCTCGGCATCGCGGACGAGCGTATCCACGTCGAGCGCTTCGTCTCCGAATTCGGCGGCAAACCGCGGCCGAAAAAGACGGTTGCGCCCGACGCGCCGCCGAAGGCGATCGCCTCGCTGATCATCGACGGCAAGCGCCGCGACGTGCCGGTCGCCGAGGACGAGGCCATCCTTGATGCTGCCCTGCGCGCCGGCGTCGATTTGCCCTTCGCCTGCAAGGGCGGCATGTGCTCGACCTGCCGCGCAAAACTGGTCGAGGGCGAGGCGCCGATGGACATCAACTATTCGCTGGAACCGTGGGAGCTCAAGGCCGGTTTTGTTCTCACCTGCCAGGCCAAGCCGTCCACCGAGCGGGTCGTGGTCGATTATGATCATGTCTGATCAGGCGTTCTGCGGCTCCGCAATGCAAATGCGTCGCATTATTTGACAGTGTGAGCCAACCAGAACAACATCATGAGCAAACGTCTGGCCGGGAGAAGCGCGTGAACGTCAAAGCCGCCCTGTCACCTGAGGATATCGCTTGCGCCTGCGCCGATGCGATGTGGGCCGAGGACGATGCCTCGAAGGGCCTCGGCATGGAGATCGTCGAGATCGGCCCGGGCTTTGCGACGCTCGCCATGACGGTGCGGCCGGACATGGTCAACGGCCAGCGCATCGCCCATGGCGGTTTCATCTTCACGCTCGCCGATTCTGCCTTCGCGTTCGCCTGCAACTCGCACAATGAGCGCGTCGTCGCGGCGCAGGGCCAGATCACTTTCATCAAGCCGGGCAAGCTTGGCGATCGTCTCATCGCCAAGGCGCGGGAGATCACGCGCGGCGGCCGCTCCGGCATCTACGACGTGCGTGTCACGGCGGGCGAGGTCGTCATCGCGGAATTCCGCGGACATTCGCGCGTCATTCCCGGCAAATGGCTGCCGGCGCAAGATCAATAGGACCAAATAAAAAAGAACAAACCATGTGGGGAAACGAGGATGGCTCTGACGAGGCTCAAGGAAGGTGGCAGCGCCTATAGCGCCGAGATGGACGCGCATGAGCGCGCTTCGCGCGACGAGATCATGGCGCTGCAGAAGCAGCGGCTGGCCTGGTCGCTGCAGCATGCCTACGGCAACGTCGCGCATTACCGCAAGGCGTTCGACAAAGCGGGCGTGCATCCGTCCGATTTTCGCGAGCTTTCCGATCTGGCCAAGTTTCCGTTCACCGTGAAGACGGACCTGCGCGACAATTATCCCTTCAACATGTTCGCCGTGCCGCGCGAGAAGCTGGTGCGGGTGCATGCCTCATCCGGTACGACCGGCAAGCCGATCGTGGTCGGCTATACGCAGCGCGACATCGAGACCTGGTCCGAGGTGATGGCGCGCTCGATCCGCGCCGCCGGCGGCCGCAGTGGCATGATCATCCACAATGCGTATGGCTACGGCCTGTTCACTGGCGGTCTCGGCGTGCATTACGGCGCCGAGAAGCTCGGTTGCACGGTGGTGCCGATCTCCGGCGGCATGACCGAGCGGCAGGTGCAGCTCATCAACGATTTCCGGCCCGATATCATCACGGTGACGCCCAGCTACATGCTGGCGATCCTCGACGAGTTCAAGCGCCAGAAGCTCGATCCGCGCCAGTGCTCGCTCAG
The DNA here is from genome assembly GCF_016031655.1 of Bradyrhizobium glycinis. Classification (GTDB taxonomy): domain Bacteria; phylum Pseudomonadota; class Alphaproteobacteria; order Rhizobiales; family Xanthobacteraceae; genus Bradyrhizobium; species Bradyrhizobium glycinis. Next base: position 110,480 of record NZ_JACCHQ010000002.1, on the reverse strand, counting down.
GATCGGCATCTTCGGTGCCGAGCCCTGGACCAATGCGATGCGCGGCGAGATCGAGGATGCCTTCGACATGGATGCGACCGACATCTATGGCCTGTCCGAGGTGATCGGCCCCGGCGTCGCGCAGGAGTGCATCGAGACCAAGGATGGTCTGCACATCTGGGAGGACCATTTTTATCCGGAAGTGATCGATCCCGAGACCGGCGCGGTGCTGCCGGACGGCGAGAAGGGCGAATTGGTCTTCACCTCGCTCACAAAGGAAGCCTTTCCGGTGATCCGCTATCGCACCCGCGACCTGACGCGGCTGCTGCCGGGCACGGCACGGCCGGGCATGCGGCGAATGGAGAAGGTGACGGGCCGCTCGGACGACATGATCATCCTGCGCGGCGTCAACCTGTTCCCGACCCAGATCGAGGAGGTCCTGCTCGCGACCGACTGGTGCGGCGGCCACTTCATCCTGGAACTCACCCGCGAGGGCCGCATGGACGAGCTCACCATCATCGCCGAGGCGCGCCCCGAGAGCTGGGACGGCCGCGGGCTCGTCGATCATGCCGACCGGATTGCGACCCACATCAAGAACACGATCGGCGTCAGCTCCAGGGTGCAGGTGGTTGCGCCTGCGACGCTGGAACGCTCGCTCGGCAAGGCCAAGCGGCTCTATGACAAGCGGCCCAAGGACTGACTGGGCGGATTGACTCCATGGGCTCCAGAGGCGACAAGGCCCGCGAGAAATCGCGGGTCTTTCGATGTCGCCAGCCGATGCCAAAACGGTCGAAGCACGCTGTGTGCGCCTCAACGCCAAAGCTGAAAATGCCGCTGCGCTTGCACCGACAATTGAGCGGCAGATGCTTGCACGCGGGCCGAACGATCTCCTGATCGAGGTGAAGGCTGCCGCGGTCAATCCCTCCGACGTCAAGGCGGCGACCGGGCTGATGCCCTATGCCGTGTTCCCGCGAACCCCCGGCCGCGACTATGCCGGCGTTGTGATCGACGGGCCTGCGGGCACGATAGGGCGCGAAGTGTTCGGCTCGTCCGGCGATCTCGGCATCCGTCGTGACGGGACCCACGCGAGCCATCTCGTGGTCGAAGCCGATGCGGTCGTGGAGAAGCCCGGGACGGTGTCCTGGGAGGAGGCTGCCGGCATCGGCGTGCCCTTCGTCACCGCGATGGAAGGCTTTCGCCGCGCCGGCGTGCCGCAGAGTGGCGAGGCCGTTCTGGTGTTCGGCGTCAACGGCAAGGTCGGCCAGGCGGCGGTGCAGATCGCGACCTGGCAGGGCGCGCGCGTGATCGGCGTGGTGCGCAGGGCGGAAGCCTATGAAGGCCACGCCAACGCGCCCATCGAGGTGATCGACGCCTCCGCCACCGACGTTGCTGCGCGCGTGCGCGAACTGACCGGCGGCAAGGGCGTCGACATGGTCTTCAACACGGTCGGCGATCCCTATTTCCAGGCCGCGCACAAATCGCTTGCGCTTCGCGGCCGCCAGATCCTGATCGCTGCGATCGACCGCATCGTTCAGTTCAACATCCTCGAATTCTATCGGGGCCAGCACACCTATGTCGGCATCGACACGCTGGGTCTATCGTCGGTCGCGACGGGTGCGGTGCTGCGCGACCTCGGGCCGGGTTTTGCGAGCGGCCATCTGAAGCCGTTTCCGATCAGGGCGAAGGCGATCTATCCGCTGGAGCGCGCGAAGGAAGCGTATGTTGCGGTCGCGGGCTCGTCGCGTGACCGGGTGATCCTGAAGCCGTAACCCATCGACAGTGCGAGCAGCGAAGCAATCCAGAAATGCATGCGCGGAGACAGACTGGATTGCTTCGCTGCGCTCGCAATGACGGAGAAGAGCGAGAGTTCTGAGAACAACCAATGGAATCCACGCAACTCGTCATCCTCTCAGGCCTCGTCATCGGCCTCGTCTACGGCGCCGTTGGCCTGCTCAGCGGTTTCTGCCTGATGAGCAGCATGCGCGGGTTTCTAGCGGATGGCGATGGGCGGCTGGTGCGAACCTACGCGCTCGCAATCGCCGTTGCGATCGCCGCCAGCCAGTTCCTCGCCGGCAGCGGCACAGTCGATCTCGGCAAGTCGATCTATCTGCAGCCGTCGTTTTCGCTGGCGGTGCTGTTCCTCGGCGGCCTGCTGTTCGGCTACGGCATGGTGCTGTCGAACGGCTGCGGCTCGCGAGCGCTGGTGCTGCTCGGCCGCGGCAATCTCCGCTCCTTCGTGGTCGTGATCGTGCTGGCGATCGCCGCGCAGATGAATCTCAAGGGCCTGATCGCACCGGCGCGTATCGCGCTGGTCCAGGCGACGCAAACCACAGCTCCTGCCAATTCGCTGCCGTCTTTGCTGGCGACGCTCGGTTTCACGGAATCGCTTTCGCGCGCGCTTGCTGCGGCCGCGACAATCGTCGCGTTGATCCTGTTTGCTTTCGCGCATCCGGCGTTCCGCCGCTCGCCCGGCCAGATCTTGGCGGGCATCATCGTGGGCCTCCTCGTCGCCGGCGGCTGGCTCGTCACCGGCTATTTCGGTGCCGACGATTTCAATCCGGTCCCCGTGACCTCCCTGACGTTCGTCGCGCCGATCGCTGACAGCCTGCAATATGCCATGCTCTCGACCGGACTGACGCTCAACTTCGGCATCGCGACGGTGGCCGGCGTCTTCGCCGGCAGTCTGGTGACGGCACTCGCAACTGGCCGCTTCAAGCTCGAAGGCTATTCCTCGCCGCGCCACATGCTGCGCTCAGGCACGGGTGCCGCGCTGATGGGGATCGGCGGCGTGATGGCGTTCGGCTGCTCGATCGGGCAGGGGCTCACCGGCGTGTCTACGCTCGCACTGGGCTCGTTCGTCGCGGTCGCCGGCATCCTGCTCGGCACGACGGCGGGCCTGCGCGGCGCGCTGCGGGTTCAGCCACTCCAGGCCGCCGAAGCCGGCTCGCGGGCCGCCTGAGCTACACCACCGCTCTCGTCACGATGCGGATCTCCGACGTCAGCGTGCGGTGCACCGGGCATTTGTCGGCGATCTCCATCAGCTTCTTGCGCTGCTCGGCGTCGAGGGCTCCGTCGATGGCGATGTCGCGCTCGATCTGGTCGAGCATGCCCTCGCGTGTCTCGCACTCCGCACAATCCTTGGCGTAGATCTTGGAATGCTTCAGCGTGACCGTGACGCGGTCGAGCGGCAGTGACTTGCGGTCGGCATAGAGGCGCATGGTCATCGAGGTGCAGGCACCTAAGCCGGCGAGCAGGAAGTCGTAGGGGCCGGGTCCGGCATCCGCGCCGCCGGCCGCGACCGGCTCGTCCGCCACCAGGTGATGCGGGCCGACAATGATGCTCTGATTGAACTTGCTCTTGCGCGTCTCCTGCACCACGACCTTGCGCGGTTCCTCGGGCAGGTCGATTGCCTTTGCCGGCTTCGCCGCATCGACGTAACGGCTGGCCCAAGCCACGATCACGTCGGCCGCATAGAGCGCGTCGGCAGGCTTGGTCAGAAGATGATCGGCATGGTCGAGCGAAACGAAGCTCTTGGGGTGTTTTGCAGCAACGAAGAGCTTCGTTGCGTTGTCGATGCCGACGGTGTCGTCGACCGGCGAATGCATCACCAGCAGCGCCTTGTGCAGGCCGGTGACGTCCTTCATCAGCTCGTGCTCGGCGATGTCGTCGAGGAATTCGCGCTTGATCCGGAACGGCCGTCCTGCGAGCGAGACTTCGACCTCGCCCTGCGCGCGGATGTTGTCGAGATGCTCGCTGAACAGGCCGGTGACGTGGGCGGGATCCGAGGGCGCGGCGATGGTAGCCACCGCTCTTGCCTCCGGAATTTGTCCGGCGGCGGCGAGGATCGCGGCGCCACCGAGGCTGTGACCGATCAGGATCGAGGGTGCCTTGCGGGTCTGGCGCAAATGATCGGCGGCGCGGACGAGATCGGCGACGTTGGAGGAAAACGTCGAATTGGCAAAATCCCCGCCGCTGGAGCCGAGCCCGGTGAAGTCGAAGCGCAGCACCGCGATGCCCTTGGCGGCGAGCGCGACCGAGATGCGCTTGGCCGCCAGTGTGTCCTTGCCGCAAGTGAAGCAATGCGCGAACAGCGCGAAAGCCGCGGGTTCGCCGTCAGGCAGCTCCAGCGCGGCCGCGAGCTGATGGCCGCCTTCGCCGGTGAATTGAAAGCGTTCCGTCGGCATGGGCTTCCCCCGTCTTGCTCGAACCTAATCGCCTGAATAGCGCTGCTCGGCCCAGGGATCGCCGCGGTTATGATAGCCGCGGACCTCCCAGAAGCCCGGCGCGTCCTCGGTCAGGAATTCGATGGCCTGGAGCCATTTCGCGCTTTTCCAGAAATAGAGGTGCGGCACGACCAGCCGCACCGGGCCGCCATGCTCCTCGGTCAGCGGCTCGCCGGACCAGCTGTGGGCGAGCAGCGCGTCCTCGGCGGCAAAATCCTCCAGCGCGAGGTTAGTGGTGTAACCATCATAGGAATGCAGCACGACGAAGCGGGCGTCCTCGCGCGGCTGGCAGACCGCGAGCAGATCGCGCGTGGCGAGCCCCTCCCATTCATTGTCGTAGCGCGACCAGGTCGTGACACAATGGATGTCCGAGGTGAACCGGGACTGCTTCTGCGCGGCGAATTCGGCAAAGGTCCAGAACACGGGGGTCTCGACCGCGCCATAGACGTCGAGCCGCCAGCGCTCGCGCGAGACCGGCGGCGTCACCCCGAGATCGAGCACCGGCCAGTCCTTGGTGAGGTGCTGCCCGGGTGGAAGCCTTTGATCCTCCGGGCGCGTCATCTTGCCGGTGAGAAAGCGGCCCTCGCGCGCCCACTTCTCCTTGGTGCGCGTCAGCTTGCTGTCGGATGGCGTCTCGTCGGTCATGGCCTGCTCGTGGCGATGCATGGCGGAAGCGTGCTTGGTGTCGCGCACGCCATGAAAGCCTGTCCGCTTCCTTTGGGAAGGCCTACATCGCCTTTCCGAGCAAAAATGGCAACTGGCGGGGGCCGCGCACCGTGCCTTGCGACCAGGTCACCGTGCCTGCCGGATCGAGCCGGAAGTCGGGAATCCGCTTCAGCCATTCCTCAAGCGCCACCTGCATTTCCATGCGCGCGAGGTTGGAACCGACGCAGCGGTGGATGCCGAGGCCGAAGGCCGCGTGGCGATTCTCGCGCCGGTCGATCACGACTTTGTCAGCGTCCGGAAACATCTTGGGGTCGCGGTTGGCTGCCGGAAACGACAGCAGCACCATGTTGCCCGGCTTGACCGGACAGCCGGACACCGTGGTCTCCTTGACCACCTCGCGCGCCATCGTCACCGGCGAATAGGCGCGCAGCAGCTCCTCGACGGCGGTCGGGATCAGCCCGGGCTCGGCGATCAGCCGCTCGCGGTCGGCCGGCATCTTCGCAAGATGCCAGAGCGAGGCGCCGATGGCGCTCCAGGTCGTGTCGATGCCGGCGATCAGCAGCAGGCGCAGCGAGCCCAGCACGTGGGTGTCCTCGAGCGGATTGCCGTTCTTGTCCCTGGCGTTCATCAGGTAGGAGATCAGGTCGTCGGTGGGGTTGTTCTTGCGCGCTTCGATGTGGCCGCCGAAATAGGCCGTCATCTCCTGCACGGCCTGGAGCAGCTTGCTCTCGTCCTTGATGCCGAGCTCGAGGATCATGTGGATCCAATTGATGAAAAGATCGCTGTCGCTCTCGGGTATGCCGAGCATGTGCGCGATCGCCCGAACCGGAATGTGCTTCGTGTAGCGCGCCGCAGCGTCCACCCTCCGCTCGGCGATGAAGTCGTCGATCAGCTCGTTGCAGATGGCGCGGACCCGCGGCTCGAGCTTCTTCATCGCGTCCGGCGTGAAGGGCGGCAGCAACAATTGCTTGGCCGGCTTGTGCTCGGGCGGATCGGAGGTGATCGGCGGGGCCGCGTTCCTGCTGGTGATTTCCGGCCGCACGTCACGGACGATGATGCGGCGTGAGGAGAAGTGCTCGGTGTCGTTGGCGATCTCGCGCACGGCCTCATAGGTCGTCGGAAGGTAGCAGCCGAGGAAGCGTTTCGTGTGCACCACGGGACTTGCGGCTCGCAGCTGGTCCCAGATCGGGAAGGGGTCCTCCGTCCATTGCGGATCGGTGTGGTCGAAATCATGGACCCAGTCGGTCACGGGCGGATGGGCGACGGGCTGGTCGACATCGGACATGGCATGGAATCCCTTGGCTCGTGTTCGCTGAAAGCACGCGGGGCGGCCGCGGCCGCGTTATTCCTCGATCACATCGATTGCGATTTCCGGACAGTTGGACTTCGCAAGCCAGGCCTTGTCCTCGAGCCCCGGCGGGACGGTGCCGTCGCCGGCTTCGTGCGCGTTGCCGTATTCGTCGAGCTCGAAAAGCTCCGGCGCGAGCGCCTTGCAGCGGGCATGGCCCTGGCATTTGTCCGGATCGACGTGAACCTTCAGTCGCTCTGCCATATTCGGCTTCCTTGATCGTGCGCGCACGAGGGCCCGAAGGCGGCGCGTTTCCTCATCTCGGTTCTATTTAAGTTATATGCTATTACATTCGCGGCGGGCTTCCCCTGTCAAGCGCAAACTTATAGGCTTCGCCCCGACATGCGTTCACGACCAGCCCGCAAGCCCGAGAAGACCTACCACCATGGCGATCTCCGCGATGCGTTGATCGAGGCCGCGCTGCACGAGGCAGAGCGGGGCGGCGCGGAGGCAATCAGCATCAAGGCGCTTGCCAAGAAGCTCGGCGTTTCGCAGCCGGCGCCATACCGGCATTTTGCCGACCGCGAGGCGCTGCTCGCGGCCGTCACTGCGGCAGCATTCCGCCAGCTCTCGGCGCTCTTGCGCGAAGCGATGGCAAGGCCGTCGAAGCAATCGAAGCTCTCGCGGCTCGCACAGGCGACGCTCGATTTCGGTCTGCGCCAGAATGGCATCTACCGCTTGATGTTCGCCTCGCGCACGGTGTCCTGCGCGGCCAAGGGCAGCGAGCTGCACGCCGCGACGCGGGAGACTTTTGCGCTCGTCATCGAAGCCTTGGAAGCGCCCGCCGTGGGCTATTTGCGCGAACGGCAGGCACTCAAGATCTGGGCGGCGCTGCACGGCGTGGTGATGCTGGCTGAGCAGGGCCTGTTCACCGGCGAGGCGGCGCACGCTACGCGCGAGGAGCTGGTCGAGGATTTCGTCAACGAGACGAAGGCTGCGCTTGCGGTCGCGATCAAGGATGCGCGACGTCGGACCAAGGCCGGCGCTAGAGCATGATCCGGAAAAGTGTGTAGCGGTTTTCCGAACAGATCATGCTCGAACAATAGCCTAAAGCGCGATGACGATTCATCCTAATCGCAGCGCGCTTTAGGCCTTCGCCTTCAGCAGTCCCATCAGCTTCTCGACCGCGCTGTCCGGCGTGGTCACGACCGGGCGGCCGGTGGCCGCGGCGACCAGCGGCGCCGTGGCGGCGATGCTGAATTGGGCCAGCGCGATGACGTCGCAATCGCGCAAGCTCCGCGAGGCTTCGGCGATCAGCCGGTCATGCGTGGCGCAGTCGCCGCAATCGAGCGCGGCCAGCGCGCCTTCGGCAAGCTTCGGCACGACCTCGATCGCAGCGGGAAACTCGGGCGGCATCGACGCCAGCGTCGGCGGAAAGGTCGAGAGCAGGCCGATGCGCTGGCCCATCGTCACCGCTCTCTCGATCATGGCCTCGTTCGGCTTCAGCACCGGCATCGGCGCATGCGCGCGCGCGACCGCCTCGATGCAGGGGCCGAAGGCGGAGCAGGTGAACAGGATTCCATCTGCTCCCGTCGCCGCCGCGTAGTCGCCGAGCGCGAGGAACCGCTCGGTCATGGCATCGTTGAGTTGCCCGTCGCGGGCGAGATCCGCCGAGAGGCTGTCGTCAAGCAGGTTCATCAGCCGCGCCTCGGGCCACGCCTGCGCAAACGCCGCCTCGATCGGGGCGATGGAATGCTTAAGGGCGTGGATGAGGGCGATGCGAGGGGGCGTCGTCATTGATGACTACCTGGAAGGTCTCGTGCCCCGGACGCAGCGCAATGCGCAGTATTGCGCTGCAGAGCCGGGGCCCATTGTCGCTGTTGGGTCCAGGCTCTGCGCAGCAGCGTTGCACGTTGCAGCGCGTCCGGGACACAGGGCACCTTTACTTGAACGGAATGGCGTACATCAAGCCGCCCTTGCTCCAGAGACCGTTGATGCCGCGATCGAGCTTGAGCGGGCTCGCCTTGCCGACATTGCGCTCGAAAATCTCGCCGTAATTGCCGCCGGCCTTGATCGCCATAACCAGCCATTTGTTGTCGAGCCCGAGCCGCGAGCCGAGGTCGCCGCTGGCCCCCAGCAGCCGCTGGATCGCAGGCGTCTGCGACTTCGTCATCTCCTCGACATTGGCTTGCGTGACGCCGAGCTCCTCGGCCTCGATCAGGCCGTAATGCAGCCAGGTGATGATGTCGCTCCAGACCTCGTCGCCGTTGCGGGTGAAGGGTCCGAGCGGCTCCTTGCTGATGGTCTGCGGCAGCACGACGTAGTCGGCCGCATTCGGCGCCGCCGTGGTCACCGCGCCGGCGAGGGCGGAAGCATCCTGGGTCATCGCATCGCAGCGGCCGCCGAAGAAGGTCTGGTACATGGTGTCGATGCGGTCGAACACCAGCGGCTTCCAGTCGATGCCGTTGGCGCGGCCGTAATCGCCGAGCGTGACCTCGTGCGTGGTACCCTGCGCGACGCAGACGGTGGCGCCCTTGAGGTCCTTCAGCTCCTTCACGCCGAGGTCCTTCTTCACGACAAAACCCTGGCCGTCGTAGAAGTTGATCGGGCCCTGCCGCAGGCCCAGCGTCACGCCGCGCAAATAGGTCTGCGTCGAGTTGCGGTAGAGCACGTCGATCTCGCCCGATTGCAGCGCGGTGAAGCGGTTTTGGGCCGTCAGCGAGACGTAGCGCACCTTGGTGGGATCGCCGAGCACGCCGGCCGCCAGCGCGCGGCAATAATCGACGTCGAGACCTTTGTAATTGCCCTGCGAGTCCGGTGCCGAGAAGCCGGCAAAACCGGCGCTGACGCCGCACACCAGCGTGCCGCGGCTCTTCACCGTATCGAGCGTCGCCGCCGATGCGATCACCGTCGATGCCGCGAGCAGGCCCGCTGCGAAAACCACGTTCCTCATACTTCTCTCCCCTCAGTGATTGACACTACGCAACACGTTGTCGACAGCCGTGCCCAGCTTGTCGACGATCAGGTCGATTTCGTCCGCCGAGGCGATATAGGGCGGTGCCAGCAGCACATGGTCGCCGCGCACGCCATCGACGGTGCCGCCGCCCGGATAGCAACCGAGGCCGCCGGCAAAGGCCTCCGCCTTGATCTTCTGGTGAAGCTTGAGCGCCGGATCGAACGAGGCGCGGCTAGCGCGATCGGCGACGAGCTCGATCGTCCAGAACAAGCCGCGGCCCCTGATGTCGCCGACATGGCGGTGATTGCCGAAACGCTCCGTCAGGCGCTGCTCGAGCTGCTTGCCGCGCTCTTTCACGCGGTCGAGCAGGCCGTCGTCGCGGATCACATCCTGCACCGCGAGCGCCGCGGCGCAGGCGAGGGGGTGTGCCAGATAGGTGTGGCCGTGCTGGAACGCGCCCGAGCCCGAGCGGATGGTGTCGATGATCTTGCCGCTTGCCAGCATCGCACCGATCGGCTGATAGCCGCCGCCGAGTCCCTTTGCGACCGCCTGGATGTCGGGGGCGACACCCTCCTGCTCCCAGGCATGCATCGTGCCGGTGCGGCCCATGCCGCACATGACCTCGTCGAGAATGAGCAGCGCACCGTGCCGGTCGCAGATCTCGCGCATCGCCTTGAAGTAACCGTCCGGTGCCGTCACCGCGCCGGCGGTGGCACCGACGACGGGCTCGGCGAGGAAGCCTGCGACGGTATCGGGGCCGAGCCGTTGGAACGCGGCGTCAAGCTCGGCAGCGAGGCGCGCGACGAACTGCGCATCCGACTCGCCCTCGCGCTTCTCGTGATAGGCAAACGCCGGCGTGACGTGGCTGAAAGCGGTCGACAGCAGCGGCGCATAGGGCGCGCGACGCCAGGCATTGCCGCCCGCGGCGAGCGCGCCGAGCGTGTTGCCGTGATAGCTCTGCCGCCGTGCGATGAAGTGTTGCCGCTGCGGCTCGCCGCGCTCGATGAAATATTGCCGCGCCAGCTTGATGCTGGCTTCGATCGCCTCCGATCCGCCGCTGACGAAATAGGCGTAGGCGAGCCCGCCCGGCTCATGTCCGACCAGCCGCTCGGCCAGCGCTTCGGCCGGCTCGGAAGAGAAAAAGGCGGTGTGGGCATAAGCCAGCGTCGATGCCTGCTTGGCCATCGCCGCGATCACGCGCGGATGCTGGTGGCCGAGGCAGGACACCGCCGCGCCGCCGGAGGCATCGATGATCCGCCGCCCGTCCTCGGCGAAGAGATAAACTCCCTCGCCGCCGATCGCCTTGGGCGGCGTTTCGCGCACCGAGCGATGCAGCACGCGGCTGGTGCGAGTGCTCATGGGTCAACCTTTCTCCGAGACGTAGGTGGAGGCGGCAGTGAGCCGCGCCTCGGTATTTTCCAGACGCTTCTTCGCGGCGGCGCCGCCGAGCGAGAACGTGACCGCCGCGAGCGACTGCGCGATCGCGATCGCGCCCGTGAGGCTGGGGAAAAAGCCAGGCGAGGATGCTGCTTCGAACAGCAGCACATGGTCGGCGCCCTCGGCCATCGGTGCCGCGAGGCTGTCGGCGATCGCGATCAGCGTCGCGCCGCTGCGATGGGCGGCCTGGGCGACGCGGACGCTCGCATGGGTGTAAGGCAGGAAGCCGATGACGATGACGGCTTCGCCAGGCCGGAACGCGCCGAGATCGAGGTCGTCGGGCCCGGACGTACCGACGAGTTGCACCTGTTCGGGCCGGAACAAGCGCAGCTCGTAATTCAGGAGCTCCGCGACGCTGCGGCAGCTGCGATAGCCCGCGATCCAGATCCGCTTGGCCTCGTGCAGCGCGCGCGCCGCTTCCGCGATCGGCTGTGCCGGGATGCGCGGAAGGCCGGCGGCCTCGGCCTCGAGCTTGTCGATGACGAGCGTAACATCGGCGTTCGGCCCGTGACGGCGACCTCTTGTCCGGCCGGAGAAGGGCGCGGTCTGCGACGGCCGCCGCGCCTCGGTCAGCGCCGCACGCAGCTCGTCCCATCCGGAATAGCCGATCGCTTTCGCAAGCCGCGTGAACGCGGCGGGATCAGCGCCGGCTTCCGCCGCGAGATCGCGCATCGAGCGCGTGGTGGCGTCGTAGTCGTTGGCGGCGACGAAACGGCCGACCTCCTGCAAGCGCAGGGGGAGCGATGGCAATGCGATGCGCAGTTCGCTCAGGGGCGAGGATTTCGCTGATACGACCATGAAACATTTGTTGCATAAATCTGGGTTTGGTGCAACAGTTGACGTGCGCCGCCGGAAATCGCTGCATCGAAGAAGGATTTTTGTGCTGTGACCGCCGATCATCCCAGACCGCCGCCGCGTCGCCGCATCTTCGCGCTCGGGCGCAACGAATTGAAGGGCCTGTTCTGGCAGGTCCTGGTGGTCGGAATCGCGGTCGCAGTGATCGCCTTCCTCTGGTCCAACACCGTCACCAATCTCTCGGCCCGCCGCATCACCACCGGCTTCGCCTTTCTCGGCCGCGAGGCCGGCATGCCGATCGCCGACAGTCTGCTCGCCTACAATCCGAGGGATAGTTATCTTTGGGCCTTCGTCGTCGGCGTCGCCAACACCCTGCGCGTCGCCGTGATCGGCATCGTGCTCGCGACGATCCTGGGCACGCTGGTCGGCATCTCGCGCCTGTCGGCCAATTGGTTGCTGTCGCGGCTTGCCGCGGTCTATGTCGAAACGCTCCGCGACATCCCGCTGCTGCTCCAGCTGCTGTTCTGGTACGTGCTGATGCAGGCGCTGCCGGCCGCGCGCGCCGCGTGGCGGCCCGTCGAGGGTGTGTTCCTGTCCAATCGCGGCCTGATCCTGCCGGCGATCCCGTTCGGCCCGCCGCAGCTCGCGGTGCTCGGCACCGCGGTGTTGGGCTGCGCGCTGTTCTACCTCGTCCGGCGATGGCTGGTCGCGCAGCAGATGCGCGACGGCAAGCCCCGGCCGGCCTGGCCGTTTGCGCTCGGCCTTATCATCGTGGTGCCGGTGGCGGTCTCGCTGGCGCTCGGCGTGTCCTGGACCATCGAGCGGCCGCAGCTGCGCGGCTTCAACTTCGTCGGCGGGCTGACGCTCGCGCCGGAATATTTCGCGCTGCTGATCGCACTGGTGACCTACACCTCGGCCTTCATCGCCGAGATCGTGCGCAGCGGCATCCAGTCGGTGCCGCGCGGGCAATGGGATGCCGCCAACGCACTCGGCCTGCGCCGTAGCTTCATGCTGCGGCAGATCATCCTGCCGCAGGCGCTGCGCGTGATCGTGCCGCCGATGACGAGCCAGTATCTCAACCTCACCAAGAACTCCTCGCTCGCGGTCGCGATCGGCTACCAGGACGTGGTCTCGGTCGCCAACACCACGCTGAATCAGACCGGGCAGGCCATCGAGGCGATCGCGCTGATCATGGCGGTGTTCCTGACCATCAGCCTCTCCATCAGCTTCTTCATGAACTGGTACAATGCGCGCATCGCGCTGGTGGAGCGCTGATCATGACCGCAATCACGGACATCCCCGATGCACCCCGCGCCGCTCGCCGACCGCAGATGGGCAATCCGGTGCTGCACTGGCTGCGCAAGAACCTGTTCTCCTCGATCGCGAATGGGATTATCACGGTCCTGTTGCTGGTGCTGCTTGCCAAGGGCATCTTCAGCTTCGTGCAATGGGGCATCGCCAATGCGGTCTGGCTGACGCCCACGAGCGATTCCAGCGCCTGTCGCGCCGCGCGCGGCCTCGGCGCCTGCTGGGCTGTCATCCCCGAGAAGTACCGCTTCATCCTGTTCGGCACCTATCCGTTCGACGAGCAGTGGCGGCCGGCGCTGTCGGTCGTGCTGTTCATCGCGCTGTATTACCTCTCGACCCGCCGCGCGCTATGGCGGCGCGAGCTGGTCTATCTCTGGATCGGTGCACTGGCGCTGATCAGCGCGCTGATGTGGGGCGGCGTGCTCGGCCTGTCCTTCGTCTCGCAGGATCGCTGGGGCGGCTTGCCGGTGACGCTGATCCTGGCGACGTTCGGTCTCGCCTTCGGCTTTCCACTCGGCATCCTGGTCGCGCTCGGCCGGCGCTCGAAGCTGCCGGCGATCCGCTCGCTCAGCGTGCTCTATGTCGAGCTGATCCGTGGCGTGCCGCTGGTGAGCCTGCTGTTCATGGCCAGCGTGATGTTTCCGCTGTTCATGCCGGCCGGATTCAACATCGACAAGCTGCTGCGCGCACAGATCGCGATCATCCTGTTCGCCGGTGCCTACCTCGCCGAGGTGATCCGCGGCGGGCTTCAGGCCGTGCCGCGCGGGCAATATGAAGCCGCCGACGCGCTCGGCCTGTCCTACTGGCGCAAGCACCGGCTGATCGTCCTGCCGCAGGCGATCCGCCACGTCATCCCGCCGCTGGTCAACACCTTCATCGCCTTCTTCAAGGACACCAGCCTGGTGCTGATCATCGGCATCTTCGACCTGCTGACGACGGCTAAGACCGCGATCATCGATCCAGCTTGGCAGCAATTTTCCGTCGAGGTCTACATCTTCGTTGCCGCGATCTACTTTCTCTTCTGTTTCGCGATGTCGCGCTACAGTCGCAGCTTGGAGGCGCCGACAACGCCGAAGTGACGGTCCCTCGTTTGGCGCCGCTTGTTTGCGCTTGCATCGATTGCCGATCTTGATCTCTAATACCAGAGGTTGCTCCTGCGGTCGATTTGGCGAGGCTGTCATGCGCGTGGCCGTTTTGCGGCAATTCACCGCCGCCCAGATCTGCGTCCTGATCTTCACAACCACTCTCGGCGTGTCATCGTGTGCGGCCGAGGGGTTACGGCGCTATCGCGCACCGATCGGTGAGAGTTCGATTTCGGGAATTTCGTCGGGCGCGTTCATGGCCGTTCAGTTCGGCACGGCGTGGTCGTCGGTGATCAAGGGCGTCGGCGTGGTCGCAGGCGGCCCTTACTGGTGCGCGAAGGCGGACGCGTTCGACGCCGCCACCTGGTATTGGGGGCCGATCTGGCGAGCCACGGGTGCATGCATGAAAGGGCCGGCGTCGGATCTGAATCCGAAGGATTTTACGGCAAAGGCCGACGCGAAGGCCGCAGCGGGCGAGATCGACCCGCTCAGCAATGTCGGCAGGCAGAAGATCTATCTCTTTCACGGCTACAATGACGCTGTCGTCGACAAGGCGGCGACCGATGCGGCCGCCGATTTCTATCGCCATTATCTGGGGGATGCCAATCGCGCCAACTTGTTCTATCAGGCCACGCTCGGCGCGGGCCACTCGTTCGTCGTGGCGAAACAGGGCGCACCCGGGCTCAACGACTGCAAGGCCAACACGGCGCCCTATATCGACCAATGCGGCTATGACCAGGCCGGCGTCATCCTGCAGCATATTTACGGCCGCCTGAATCCGCCCAGTCCCGCGCAACTTGCGGGTTCGGTGAAGAGCTTTGATCAATCGATCTATACCACGCCGCATCTGCCCGACGCGCTGAGCATGGGCGATACCGGCTATGTGTTCGTACCTCGGGATTGCGAGCAGGGCAGTCCGTGTCGCGTCCATATCGCGCTCCACGGATGCAAGCAGGACGTCGCTGATATCGGACGCAGATTCGTGGATGAGGCCGGCTACAATGAGTGGGCGGACACAAACCACCTGATCATTCTCTATCCGCAGACCAAGACCAGCCCATACTGGCCAAGCAATCCGCAGGCCTGTTGGGATTGGTGGAGCTACGTCAACCATCAGGATAGCTACGTGACGAAGTCCGGATCGCAAATCAAGGCGATCAAAGCGATGCTGGATGCGCTCACGGCCGCTGTCGCGGCGCCCGCCGTCGCGACCGGGCCCTCGCTATCGGCACCGCAGTCGCTCACCGTGATCGATACGTCGGATACCGGCGCTGACCTGGCCTGGTCTCCAGGAGGCGACGGAACAACCTACCGGGTTTCGCGGGCGGGGCCAGATGGTGCGTTCCAGGCGATTGGCGACGTGACAGGAGCGAGCTTTGGGGATTCCGGTCTGACGCCGCAAACAACATATCGATGGCGTATCTCGGTCATTCTGAACGGGGAAGTAGGCCCGAGCTCCGACGAGGCGACCGGCACCACGCGACCGACGCCTCCTCGCTGCGATGATCCCGGCTCCTGCCCGATCGTCAAATAGCGAACCGAGCAACCGTTCTGCCTGCCGCGCGATGACTGGCAGGGTGCGACGGGACCCGGGCACTGCAGCGCAACGCTGACCGGACGATGCTTCGCATCGCCGGGATAGCGCTGCGCTGCGTCCGGGGCACGAGAGTGAGGCTAGTCCTTCACCTTCGGATCGATCGGCGTCGTGCTGCGCAGGCCGAGAATATCCTCCAGCACCTTGGCGCCGGCGATCACCTGCGCGTCGGCGCGCGGGGCGCCGACGACCTGCACGCCAACCGGCAGGCCCGACGCCGTGAAGCCGCAGGGCAGGGAGAGAGACGGGCAGCAGGCCAGCGTGATGGCGTAGACGATGCCGAGCCACTCGACGTAATTGTCGAACCGCTTGCCGGAGCATTCGGCGACATAGCGATGCTCGATCGGGAACGGTGGAACGATCGTGGTCGGCGTCAGCAACAGATCGTAGCTCTTGAAGAACTCGACCGCCCGCGCCGTCATGCCCACGCGCTGCGCCTCGGCGCGCGCGAGCTGCTCGACCGTGAGCTTGAGGCCTTCCTCGATGTTCCAGATCACCTCGGGCTTGAGCAAATCGCGCTTGGTGCGCAGCAGATTGGCCTTGGTGATCGCGAAATCGAAGGCGCGCAGCACGTGGAAGCAGTCATGCGCCTCGCGCCAATCCGGATGCGCCTCCTCGACGATGGCGCCGGCTTCGGCGAAACGTTCGGCGGCGTTGCGGGTGATCGCCTTCACTTCGGGGTCGACCGGGGTGATGCCGAGATCGGGCGAATAGGCGATGCGCTTCGGCCTCTTGCCCGCCTGGGCCGCCGACAGGAACGAGGTTGCGGGAGCTGGCAGCGACAGCGGATCGTCGGCATAGTCGCCGCTCATGGCGTCCAGCAGCAGCGTGAGATCCTCGACGTTGCGCGCCATCGGGCCGACCACGCCGAGATTGCGATCGATGCCGGACTTGGGGGTATGCGCGACGCGGCCGATGCTCGGCCGCATGCCGACGACGCCGCAGAAGGCCGCGGGGCTGCGCAACGACCCGCCCATGTCGGAGCCCTGGGCGAGCCAGGCCATGCCGGTCGCAAGCGCCACCGCCGCGCCGCCGGAGGAGCCCGCGGCCGATTTCCTCGTATCCCAGGGATTGAGCGTCGCGCCGAACACCTCGTTGAAGGTGTTGGCACCTGCGCCGAATTCCGGCGTGTTCGACTTGGCGTAGACGACCGCGCCGTTGGCCTCGAGATTCTCGACCATGAGGTCGGATTTCGCGGGGATGTTGTCCTTGAAGATCGGTGAGCCCTGCGTGTTCAACACCCCCGCAACGTCGGTCAGATCCTTGATCGGCACCGGCAGTCCGGCGAGCAGTCCGCGCGCACCGGCCGGCTTCTGCATCAGGGTCTTCGCGCTCTCCCGCGCGCGATCGAAGCACAGAATCGGCAGCGCGTTGACCTTGCCGTCGACCTCCGTGATGCGCTTCTCCAGCACGTCCAGGAGCTCGAGCGGCGAGACATCGCCGGAGCGCAGCTTGTCGACGACGGTGCAGGCGGTTTCGCGGATCAGGTCTTGGGACAACTGTTTTACTCCTGTGCTTATTGTGTCGTCATTGCGAGCGCAGCGAAGCAATCCAGACCGCCAACTGCGGATACATTCCTGGATTGCTTCGCTGCGCTCGCAATGACGAGGATAGAATCAACCCCAGCCCGCGCTGATGCCGCCGTCGACCGTATAGATCACGCCCGACGTATAGCCGGCGCGATCCGACGCCAGGAACGCCATGAGGTCGCCGATCTCGCGCGCATGCGCAGGGCGCCCGAGCGGCAGGCTCTTCTGGAATTCCTTGTAGCGGCTCTCGTCGCCGAACTGATGCCTGGCCCGCGTCTTCAGCAGGGTGACGTGGCGGTCGGTGCCGACGGGGCCGGGATTGATGCCGACCACGCGGATGTTGTCGGCGAGGCTCTTGCCGCCGAGCGCACGTGTGAACGCCATCAGCGCGGCATTGCCGGCGCTGCCGCAGATGTAGTTGGCGTCGAACTTCTCGCCGGCCGCGCCGATGTCGTTGACGATGAC
This sequence comes from Bradyrhizobium glycinis, assembly GCF_016031655.1. Classification (GTDB taxonomy): domain Bacteria; phylum Pseudomonadota; class Alphaproteobacteria; order Rhizobiales; family Xanthobacteraceae; genus Bradyrhizobium; species Bradyrhizobium glycinis. The sequence continues at coordinate 93,158 of NZ_JACCHQ010000002.1, read as the reverse complement.
GCCGCCACCCCTGGCCTTCATCTGCGCGTAGATGTACCGCGTCAGGTTGATGTAGCCGAACACCTTCAATTCCCAGGCGTGCCGCCAGGTTGCCTCGTCGATCTTGTCGATCGGGCCGCCGGGAATGTCGCCGGCGTTGTTGACGAGGACGTCGATGTCGGCGGCTTCCTTCGCCAACCGGGCCACGTCGTCCTCCTTGCGCAGATCGACGATGCTAGTTGCGGCGTCGATCTGGTGCGCGGTGCGCAGGCGGTCGGCCAGCGCCTTGAGCTGATCGCCGCTGCGCGCCGCGAGGAGGAGATGCGCGCCTTCCTCGGCGAACGCCTCGGCGGCGGCTGCGCCAATGCCCTTGGACGCGCCGGTGATCAGGACGCGCTTGCCGCGCAGATGCAGGTCCATGGGGGTACTCGTTCGTCGGAACAGGATCAAATCAGTAGGCGCTCACCCGCGCCATGGTCAACATTGCAGTGCAGCGTTGCACTGCCGCCGCGTTTGGTCCATTGCAGTGGCGTCAGAAGGCGGCGACTGCCGGACCAACCAAGGACGTTCTCGATGAGCAAGAAACAATACCGGATTGCGGTCATTCCCGGCGACGGCATCGGCAAGGAGGTGATGCCGGAGGGCATGCGCGTTTTGGAGGCGGCGGCGAAGAAGCACAACGTATCGCTGCATTTCGACCATTTCGACTTCTCGTCTTACGACTATTACGAGAAGCACGGCCAGATGATGCCGGACGACTGGAAGGAGAAGATCGGCAAGCACGATGCGATCTATTTCGGTGCGGTCGGCTGGCCGGCCAAGATCCCGGACCACGTCTCGCTGTGGGGCTCGCTGATCAAGTTCCGCCGCGAGTTCGACCAATACGTGAACCTGCGCCCGGTGCGGTTGATGCCCGGCGTGCCGTCGCCGCTGGCGGGTCGCAAGCCCGGCGACATCGATTTCTGGGTGGTGCGCGAAAACACCGAAGGCGAATATTCGTCCGTGGGCGGCCGCATGTTCCCGGACACCGACCGCGAATTCGTGACGCAGCAGACGGTGATGACCCGCACGGGCGTCGACCGCATCTTGAAGTTCGCGTTCGAGCTTGCGCAGTCGCGGCCGAAGAAGCACCTGACCTCGGCGACCAAGTCCAACGGCATTTCGATCACCATGCCCTACTGGGACGAGCGCGTGGAGGCGATGGCCAAGAAGTATCCGGGCGTGAAGTGGGACAAGTACCACATCGACATTCTCACGGCGAACTTCGTGCTGCATCCGGACTGGTTCGACGTCGTGGTCGGCTCCAACCTGTTCGGCGACATCCTCTCCGACCTCGGCCCGGCCTGCACCGGCACGATCGGCATCGCTCCGTCCGGCAACATCAACCCCGAGGGTGATTTCCCATCCGTGTTCGAGCCGGTGCACGGCTCGGCGCCCGACATCGCAGGCCAGGGCATCGCCAACCCGATCGGCATGATCTGGTCCGGCGCGATGATGTTCGAGCATCTCGGCGAGAAGGAAGCCGGCAAATCGATCGTCGAGGCGATCGAGCGCACGCTCGCCGAACGCACGCTGCGTACCAAGGATCTCGGCGGCAATGCCGACACGACGGCCTGCGGCAAGGCGGTTGCGGATATGGTAGACTAAGGCGGACTTGCGAGAGCTAGGCTCCGCCATCACGGCAAACTCTGTGGTCGTCGCGGACAAGCGCCAAAAGCGCGCGCAGATCCGGGACCCATAACCACAGGCAGTAATCGTAGCGTTCGCGGGTAAGTCCGAGTCTTCGCCAAAACGCTCCCTGTGGCTATGGCTCCCGGATCAGCGCTCCGCTTCGCTGCGCTTGTCCGGGACGACACCTGTTGTGATGGCTCAGCCCGCGATCTTCTCGATCGCCGCCTCTTCCAGCCCGAACTTCTTCCCGGCATCCAGAATCTCCTGCCAGGTGGTCGGGTCGACCGGGATGCCCTGGGCGAGACGTTTCTTCTTGGTCTCGCGCTCGGGATCACCCGCGATCCTGACCTTGTCGACGCCGGGGGCGGGCGGCGAGCCGGTGTGCCAGGCGACGAAACTCTCGACCTCGCGCGCGAGGTTTTCGGCGGTCCCGAGCTTGGTCGGGTCGATGACGATCGACAGCATGCCGTTGAGGACGTTGTACTTGCCGTCGGAAGGTCCCTTCACCACCTGTCCGCCGGAGAGCGCGCCGCCGAGGATCTCGCACACGAGCGCGAGCCCCGAACCCTTGTGCTCGCCGAACGGCAGGATGGCGCCGTACGGCGGGATCACGGTGTAGCGCGGATTGACCGTGGGCTTGCCCTCGTGATCAATGATCGTGCCGGGCTCCAGTTCGACGCCCTTGTTATGGGCAACACGGGTCTTACCTTGCGCGATCCTGCTGGTAGCGAAGTCGAGCACGATGGGGTCCTTGCCGGCGCGTGGGATGCCGACGCAGAACGGGTTGGTGCCGTGGCGCGCGTCGCTGCCGCCCCAGGGCGCCACGATCGGACGCGAGATCACGTTGACGAAGTGGATCGACACCAGCCCGTGGTCGATGCACTGCTCGGCCCAGTGGCCGATGCGGCCGATGTGATGCGAATTGGAGAGGCCGACAAGGCAGACGCCGTTTGTCTTTGCGCGTTCGGCCGCGAGCTCCATCGCTTCATGGCCTATCACCTGGCCGTAGCCGGTGAGACCGTCGAGCGTGAGAAGCGGACCGGTGTCGAGCACGATCTTGACGTGCGAGTTCACGGCGAGGCCGCCATTGGTGACGCTCTGGACGTAGCGCGGGATCATGCCGACGCCGTGCGAATCGTGTCCCTTCAGATTGGCTTCGACGAGATTGGTGGCCACGAGCTCGGCCTCGCGTTCCGAGGAGCCGCCGGCCTTGACGATGGCATGGATGGCCTTGGTGAGCGGCTCAGCCTTGATGATGCGATAGTCGGCCATTGTTGTTGCTCTTATCCCTTCACGATCCGGCGGCAATGCACCCACGCCGCTTCAATCAGGTTCTCGCTGGCTTCCGGCGTGCGGAAGGCCGAATGCGCCGACAGCGTCACGTTCGGCAGCTTGGTCAGCGGATGATCGCCGGGCAGCGGCTCGATGTTGAACACATCGAGGCCGGCGTGGCGGATATGGCCCGACTTCAGCGCCTCGATCATGGCGGTTTCGTCGACGATGGCGGCGCGGGCGGTGTTGATGAGGATGACGCCGCGTTTCATCGCAAGGATCTTCTCGCACGTGATCATGCCGCGCGTCTCGTCATTGAGCAGCAGGTGCAACGACACCACGTCGCTTCTGGCCAGCACGCTGTCGAGGTCGGTGAATTCGACGCTCGCGTGGCTCTTCGGCGAGCGGTTCCAGGCAATCACTTTCATGCCGCTGCCGGACGCGATGCGCGCGACCTCCGCGGCGATGCCGCCGAAGCCGATCAGGCCGAGCGTCTTGCCGGTGAGCTGCATGCCGTCCTCACGCAGCCAGTTGCCGGCCCGCATCTCGCGGTCCATCATCGCGATGACGCGGGCCGAGGCCCACATCAGCGCGATCGCCGATTCTGCAACCGCCGTATCGCCGTAGCCCTTGATCAGATGCACGGAGATGCCGAGCTGGCTAAGCTCTTCCGGATTCATGTAGCTTCGCGCGCCGGTGCCGAGGAATACGACGTGCTTCAGCCCGGTGCATTTCTTCGCGACCTCGGTCGGCAGTGCGGTGTGGTCGACGATCGCGATCTCGGCGCCGTCGAGAATATCAGGATATTGATCGGGCGTGATGTCGGGATTCCTGTTGATCCGCACCTTGGGATCACCAGGCTTCTCCAACCGCTCCATGATCACGGCCAGCGATTCATTGGCGTCGACGAAAACTCCACGCATGGCTCTCTCCGGTCAGGATGCGACGCCGGCGATCGCCAGCACGGTATGCATGAGGACGTTGGTGCCCGCGGCGCAGTCGGGCTGCGTCGCATCCTCCAGCTCGTTGTGGCTGATGCCGTCCTTGCAGGGCACGAAGACCATCGTGGCCGGCATGATCGTGTTGAGGTTGCAGGCGTCGTGGCCGGCGCCGGAGGTGATGCGGCGCGAGGAATAGCCGAGCGTCTTTGCGGCGTTCTCGACGGCAGCAATCAGCTTCGGATCGAAGTGGGTCGGCGGCTTGCGCCAGACGAGATCGATCTTGACCTCGACCTTGCGGCGCGCGGCGATCTCGGCGATTGCCGCACGCAGATCGCGATCGAGCGCGTCCATGATGGCGCCGTCGGCACTGCGGCAGTCCATGGTGAAGGCGATCTCGCCGGGAATGACGTTGCGCGATGGATTGGCGATCACGGCCTCGCCGATGGTGCCGACCGCGTTCGGTCCGTGCTTCCTCGCAATCGACTCCATCGCCAGCACGATTTCGGACAAGGTCGCCAGCGCATCGCGCCGCAGCGGCATCGGCGTCGAGCCCGCATGGCTCTCGAACCCGGAGATCTTGCCGTCGTACCAGAGCACGCCCTGGCCGGAATCGACCACGCCGATGGTCTTGCCTTCGGCTTCGAGGATCGGTCCCTGCTCGATGTGCAGCTCGACGAAGCAGCCGAGCTTTTGGAAACCGACCGGCTTGTCGCCGCGATAGCCGATGCCGTCGAGCGCCTGGCCGACGGTGGTGCCCTCGGCGTCCTTGCGCGACAAAATGTCGTCGGTGGTGAAGTCGCCGACATAGGCGGCGGAGGCCATCATTGCAGGTGCGAAGCGCGAGCCTTCCTCGTTGGTCCAGTTCACGATGCAGATCGGCGCCTCGGTCTCGATGCCGGCATCGTTCAGCGTGCGGATTACCTCCAGTGCGCCGAGCGTCCCCAGGATACCGTCATATTTGCCGCCGGTCGGCTGGGTGTCGAGGTGCGAGCCGATGCCGACGGGCAGCTTCGACATGTCGCGCCCCTTGCGCAGGCCGAACATCGATCCCAGCGCGTCGACGTGGACTTCCAGTCCGGCATCCTCGCAGGCCTTGCGGAACCAATCGCGCACCTGCTTGTCTTCGCTGCTCAGCGTCAGCCGCCGCACGCCGCCTTTGGCCGTCGCGCCGAACTGCGCGGTCTCGTGGATGGAGCCCCACAGGCGGGCGGAATCGACTTGCAGGTTGGTGGCGGCTCGGCTCATGCGGTCGTTTCCATTTGTCGCTGTCATTCCGGGGCGGCTCGAAGAGCCGAACCCGGAATCTCGAGATTCCGGGTCTGGTGCTGCGCACCATCCCGGAATGACGTTGAAGGTTGTCCGGCGCCTTTTTCAATGACGCGCCTGCGCGGGCGCGTCAACCGCGAGGCTGCTCTGCGCAATTTGCCGTGCAAGCTCGGCGACGCGCTCCACGGCGACGACATCGGGCGAGGCGAGCCAGCTTGCGGTGAAGGTCAGCGGCGCGATGGCGAGATCGGTGTCGAGCAGCTGCAGCCGCCCGTCGGCAAGCTCGTTCTCGACGATGGCGTCGGGGATCACGGCGATGCCGAGGCCCTCGACCGCCATATGGATGACGGTCGCCAGCGAGGCGGATGCATGCAGGCGGATCGGCGGCAGCTCCGGCCGGTCGAACACCTCGCGCACGACCTCGTAGGGCTTGGTCTTGCGCGGGAAGGTGATGATCGGAAAGCGCGCCAGCTCCGCCGGCGTCACCGGGCCCCTGCCGAGCCCGAGCGAGGGACTCGCGAGGAAGCCGATCGGATAATCGGCGAGCACGCGGTTGTGCACGCCGGAGGCGGAGAGCGGCCCGACGACGAAGGCGAGCTCGATCTCCTGCGCGAGCAGGCGCGCGGTGAGGTTCGGCGTGATGTCGACCTCGATCTCCAGCGACAGGTTGGGATAGACCTCGTTGACGCTCTTGACGAGCCGCGGCAGCCAGGTGTGCACGATGGTCTCGGCGACTCCGAGCCGCATCACGCCGCGCATCGCGGAAGCATCGCCGATCTCCGCCATCATCTGAGCGCGCAGGCCGATCAGCTTCTCCGCATAGACCATCATCTGCCGACCGCTGGGGGTCGGGGAGGCGATGCGATGATCGCGATTCAGGAGCTTCACGCCCATCTCGCGCTCGAGCTGGGCGATGCGCTGGGAGATTGCCGGCTGGGTGGTGTTGAGCCGTTGCGCCGCGCCACGGAAGCTGCCGAGCTTCACGACCCATAGGAACGTCTCGATCGACCTGAAGTCCAGCATTGGAAGGATTTTCCCGATCGATAAATCAGATTTATCGAGATTGATTAGAAACGAAGATTAGACTTTATAGCACGCTTGGTGTTGGCTTGTCTTTGTCGAGTTTATAGGCAGGTCGATCACATGACTGTTTTGGTGGCAGCGCAGCAAACTGAAACACCCGATGCCCTCCCGAGCCGCAAGGCCCGGCTCGCCTACCGCGAGGGGCTGGTCGCCTCCACCGCCGGCGTCGCTCCCGGATACGTCCAGGGCAATCTGGCGATCCTGCCGGCGCAATATGCCGGTGCCTTTCATCGCTTCTGCCAGCTGAATCCAAAACCGTGTCCGATCATCGGCATGTCCGACGTCGGCAGCCCTTACATCCCGTCGCTCGGTGCCGACCTCGACATCCGCACCGACGTGCCGCGCTACCGCGTCTGGCGTGACGGCGAAGTGGTGGACGAGCCGACCGACGTGAAGAGCTACTGGCGCGACGATCTCGTCACCTTCGTGCTCGGCTGCTCGTTCTCGTTCGAGGAGGCGCTGCTCGAGGAGGGCATGCCGATCAGGCACATCGAGAAAAACGTGCGCGTGCCGATGTATCGCACCAACATTCCTTGCGGCGAAGCCGGTCCGTTCGCCGGCCCCATGGTGGTGTCGATGCGTCCGTTCAAGCCGGCCGATGCGATCCGCGCGGTGCAGATCACCTCGCGCTATCCCGCCGTGCACGGCGCGCCCGTGCATCTCGGCCATCCGCATCTGATCGGCATCAAGGACATTGCCAAGCCCGACTACGGCGATCCGGTGCCGGTCGCCGACGATGAGATTCCGGTGTTCTGGGCCTGCGGGGTGACGCCGCAATCGGTCATTAACGCCGCGAAGCTGCCGTTCGCGATCACGCATTCGCCCGGCCTGATGCTGGTGACCGATCTCAAGAACAGAAACATGGCCGTGATTTAGTGGGCAGCTTCTGCTGCTTCTTCGGGCTTTACCGCGTCCATCAATCGCTTCATTCGATCAGCCGAAATTCAGTAACAGGGGACTTTGCCATGACGATCACTCGCCGCGACGTGTTGTTGGGAGCCACCGCCACTGCCGCTCTCGTGCCGTTGGCAGCGCGCGCACAAACGACGGAAGTCGTGATCGGCGTGATCTATCCGTTCTCCGGCGGCAGCGCGCAGCAGGGCGTCGACGCGCAGAAGGCCTATGAGACCGCGCTCGAAGTCATCAACAAGGACAGCGATTTCGACCTGCCGCTGGCGAAGGGCGAAGGCCTGCCGGGCCTCGGCGGCGCCAAGATCCGCCTCGTATTCGCCGACCATCAGGCCGATCCGCAGAAGGGCCGCGCCGAGGCCGAGCGCCTGATCACGCAGGAGAAGGTCTGCGCCGTCATCGGCACTTATCAGAGCGCCGTGGCTGTCACCGTCAGCCAGATCTGCGAGCGCTATCAGGTCCCGTTTGTTTCCGCCGACAATTCCTCGCCGAGCCTGCACCGCCGCGGCCTTAAATATTACTTCCGCGCCTCGCCGCATGACGAGATGTACTCGGCCGCGATGTTCGACTTCTTCGACGCCATGAAGAAGAAGGGCACCAAGATCGAAACCTTGTCGCTGTTCCACGAGGACACCATCTTCGGCACCGATTCCGGCAATGCCCAGACCAAGATCGCCGGCGAGCGCGGCTACAAGATCGTCACCGACATCAAGTACCGCGCCAACTCACCCTCGCTCTCGGCCGAGGTGCAGCAGCTCAAGACCGCCAATGCCGACGTGCTGATGCCGTCGAGCTACACCACCGACGGCATCCTCCTGGTCAAGACCATGGCCGAGCTCGGCTACAAGCCGAATGCGATCGTGGCGCAGGACGCCGGCTTCTCCGAGAAGGCGCTGTACGACGCCGTCGGCGACAAGCTCGAAGGCGTGATCTCGCGCGGCACCTTCTCGCTCGACCTCGCGCAGAAGCGGCCGATGGTCGGCAAGATCAATGAGATGTTCAAGGCCAGGTCCGGCAAGGATTTCAACGACCTCACCTCGCGCCAGTTTATGGGCCTGATCATCCTCGCCGACGCCATCAGCCGCGCCAAGTCGACCGACGGCGAGAAGATCCGAGACGCGCTCGCCGCGACCGATATTCCGGGCGAGAAGACCATCATGCCCTGGAAGCGCGTCAAGTTCGACGAGATGGGCCAGAACAACGACGCCGATCCGGTGCTGCTGCAATATGTCGGCGGCAAGTTCGTCACCATCTTCCCGCCCCAGGCCGCGATCGCCGAGGCGATATGGCCGATGAAGTAAATCTCCAGGGACCAGCACTTTGACAGCGTAGCTAGCCGAGCTGCCTCTCCGCGACGTCATTGCGAGCGAAGCGAAGCAATCCAGAAATGCATCCACGGAGAAAGTCTGGATTGCTTCGTCGCATCAGCGCAAAATTGCTACGCAATTTTGCCGCGAGCTCCTCGCAATGACGGAGGAGGCAGCTCCCGCGCTTATCCAGAGCGCATTGTGGGGGACGGACTTTTGACAGCCCAAGCCATTATCCAGAGTCTCGCGAGCGGCCTTCTGATGGGCCTGCTCTACGGATTGATCGCGGTCGGCCTCGCGCTGATCTTCGGCCTGATGGACGTCACGAACTTTGCCCATGGTGAGTTCCTGATGATCGCGATGTACCTGTCCTTCTTCCTGTTCGCGTTCTTCGCCATCGATCCGTTGCTGTCGGCACCGCTGGTCGCCGCGGCACTCTTCATATTCGGAGCGGTCGTCTACCTGCTCCTTGTACGCTTCGCCATGCGGGCCAAGGCCAATGCTGGCATGGTGCAGATCTTCACCACCTTTGGCCTTGCCATCGTGATGCGCGGCCTCGCGCAGTACTTCTTCACGCCGGACTATCGCAGCATCCCGCAGTCCTGGCTCGGCGGCAAAACCATCTCGGTCGGCGGCATCTTCCTGCCGGAGCCACAACTGGTCGGCGCGCTGGTCTCGATCGCGGCTTTTGCGGGTCTCTACTTCTTCATCCACCGCACTGATTTCGGCCGCGCGATCGAAGCGACCCGCGAGGATCCCGGTGCAGTCGCGCTCGTCGGCATCGACAAGAATCGCGTGTTCGCGTTCGGCTGGGGGCTCGGCGCCGCGCTGGTCGGCCTCGCCGGCGCAATCATGGCGGTGTTCTTCTATATTTATCCCGACGTCGGCGCCTCCTTCGCGCTGATCGCCTATGTCACGGTGGCGCTCGGCGGCTTCGGCAGCGTGTTCGGCGCCTTCGCCGGCGGCATCATCGTCGGTCTCGTCGAAGCGGTCACCGCGCTGGTGCTGCCGCCGTCGCTGAAATCGGTCGGCATCTACTCGGTCTATCTGCTTGTTGTGTTCATCCGGCCACGCGGCCTGTTCGGATCGATGTGATGGACAAGGATTTTGCAGTGCGGCGCCGCCGCGACCTCATCATCGCCGCAGCGCTCGCCGCCATTGCCGCGCTGACGCCATTGTTCGTGAAGGACGTCGTCGTCCAAAACATCCTGATCCTGACGCTGATGTATGCGGGACTGTCGCAGAGCTGGAATATCCTGTCCGGCTATTGCGGGCAGATCTCGCTCGGCCACGCGCTGTATTTCGGCCTGGGTGCCTACACCACTGAGCTGCTGTTCACGAAGTTCGGCGTGCTGCCTTGGTTCGGCATGCTGGCAGGCGGTGTGGTCTCGGCGCTGATCGCGATGGGGCTCGGCTATCCCTTCTTTCGCCTGCGCGGCCACTACTTCGTGATCGCCACCATCGTCATCGCCGAAATCGGCTTGCTTCTGTTCCATAACTGGGAATGGGCAGGCGCCGCGATGGGTATCACCATTCCGATCCGCGGCGACAGCTGGCTGAAATTCCAGTTCCTGCGCACCAAGCTGCCGTACTTCTATTTCGCGCTGGCGCTGTGCTGCCTCGCCTGGTTTGTGACGTGGTGGCTGGAAAACTCCAAATGGGGATTTTGGTGGCGCGCGGTCAAGGACAACCCGGAGGCGGCCGAGAGCCTCGGTGTCGACGTGTTCAATTCCAAGATGGGTGCGGCCGCGGTCTCCGCCTTCCTTGTCGCCGTCGGCGGCAGCTTTTACGCACAGTTCGTCTCCTACATCGATCCGGAAAGCGTCATGGGCTTTCAGTTTTCGCTGCTGATGGCGCTGCCGGCCGTGCTCGGCGGCATCGGCACCCTGTGGGGGCCGGTGCTAGGGGCGGCCATCCTGATCCCGCTGACTGAGCTGACGCGATTCAAGTTCGGCGGCTCGGGGCGGGGTGTTGACCTCATTGTCTACGGCACGCTGATCGTTTTGATCTCGCTGGCCCTGCCGCGCGGCCTGCTGAGCCTGTTTTCCCGCCCGAAGAAGACGGGAGCTGCCCGATGAGCGCGCTGCTTGAAACCCGCGGCGTCTGGCAGCGCTTCGGCGGCCTCGTCGCCAACAGCGACGTCTCCATCTCGGTCGGCCGCGGCGAGATCGTCGGCCTGATCGGCCCCAACGGCGCCGGCAAGTCGACGCTGTTCAATCTCATCGCCGGCGTGCTACCGCCGACGCAAGGCTCGATTCTATTCGACGGCGAGGCCGTCACCAAACTGCCGGCGGCCGAACGCTGCCGGCGGGGCATCGGTCGCACCTTTCAGGTCGTGAAGAGCTTCGAGACCATGACGGTCATCGACAACGTCATCGTCGGTGCGCTGGTGCGCACCACTGTGATGCGCGAGGCGCGCCGCAAGGCGCATGAAGTGCTGGAGTTCACCGGCCTTGCCGCGCGCGCCCACGTGCTCGCGAGCGACCTCGTGCCGGCCGAGAAGCGCCGCCTCGAAGTCGCGCGGGCGCTTGCGACCGAGCCGAAACTGCTGCTGCTCGACGAGGTCCTCACCGGCCTGACGCCGACCGAGGCGCAGACCGGCGTCGCGTTGGTGCGCAAGGTTCGCGATGCCGGCATCACCGTGCTGATGGTCGAGCACGTCATGGAGATCGTGATGCCGCTGGTGGACCGCGCCATCGTGCTCGATCTGGGCAAGGTCCTGGTCGAGGGCAAGCCCGCCGACGTCGTCCGCGATCCCAAGGTGATCAAGGCATATCTGGGAGATCGTCATGCTGTCGGTGCGTGAAGTCACAACCGCCTATCAGGGCCTGGTCGCGATTTCCGCGGTCTCGATCGAGGTGGAGAAGGGCGAGATCGTCTGCGTCGCCGGCGCCAATGGCGCGGGGAAGTCTACGCTGCTCAAGTCCATCGCCGGGGCCGAACGTCCGCGTTCGGGCACGGTGACGTTCGACGGCAAGCGCCTCGACGGCATGGCGCAGCATCACATCACGGCGACAGGCATCGCCTACGTGCCGGAGAACCGCCGCCTGTTTCCGCGCCTGTCGGTGCGCGACAATCTGCGCCTCGGCAGCTATCTCTACCGCGGCGAGGCCGACCGCGAAGGGCCGCTCGATCTCGTCTTCACCCTGTTTCCGCGCCTTCAGGAGCGCCTGGAGCAGCGCGCCGAGACGCTCTCTGGCGGCGAGCAGCAGATGCTCGCGATCGGCCGCGCGCTGATGACGCGTCCGCGGCTGTTGATGCTGGACGAGCCGTCGCAGGGCATCATGCCGAAACTGGTGGACGAGATCTTCCAGGCGGTGAAGCGCATCCGCGACGCCGGCATGACCGTGCTGATCGTCGAGCAGCGCATGGCCGAGTGTCTCGAGATCGCCGACCGCGCCTACATCCTGCAGACCGGCCGCGTGCTGATGCAGGGCCCGTCCGCGGAGATCAAGGGCAATCCCGACGTGCGCAAGGCGTATCTTGGGTTGTAGGCACACGCACGCCGTTGCCAAATCCACCGTCATTGCGAGCACAGCGAAGCAATCCAGAGTCTTTCCGCGGAGGGATTCTGGATTGCTTCGCTGCGCTCGCAATGACGCGGTTAGAGCGCGGCTCAGTCCCCATGCCCATAATCTGGCAGCGTCACGCCGAACACCTTCACCAGATCGGTCACCTGCTCTTGCGACAAGTACCGCGGGTTCATCCCGCGCAACAGCAGGTACAGCTTCGCCGTCTCCTCCAGCTCTTCCGTGGCGAACACCGCGGCTTCCAGCGTGTCGCCGGCGACGACCGGGCCGTGATTGGCGAGCAGGACGGATGAATACTTCCCCGCCAGGCCCTTGATCGCATCCGCGACCGCGGGATCGCCGGGGCGGTAATAGGGCACGAGCGCGGTAGCGCCGCATTTCATCAGGTAATAGGCCGTCATCGGCGGCAGCGCGGCGCGCGGATCGATCTCGGGCAGCATCGACAGCGCCACCGAATGGGTGGAGTGCAGATGCACGATAGCCCGCGCGCTGCCGCGCGTGTCGTAGAGCGCATTGTGCAGCGGAATTTCCTTGGTCGGCGCATCGCCCGACACCAGCCGCCCCTGCTGGTCCAGCCGTGACAGCTTGGCGGGATCGAGGAAGCCGAGCGAAGCGTTGGTCGGCGTCACCAGCCAGCCGCCGTCGTCCAGCTTGACGCTGATATTGCCGGAGGAGCCCGGCGTCAGCCCGCGCTCGAACAGGGACCGTCCGAAGCGGCAGATGTCCTCGCGCAGCCTTGTTTCGTCGCTCATGACCGTCATGCCTGCTTGTCTCACGCTTTGGCAGCGCGGCCAAGCCGTGTTATTCGGTTGCCAAGCTGCCGCAAAGGGCGGCTATTTGGGAAACGTTCGCAAGGGTCAGTTGCATGTCGGCCTCCACCTCACAAAATCAGCGTATCGCCGTCGTCGGGCTTGGCTCGATGGGATTTGGCATGGCGACCTCGCTCAAGCACGCCGGCCATGCCGTGACCGGCTGCGACGTCTCGGCGGATGCCGTCGCGCGTTTCGTGAAGGACGGCGGCGCGGGGGCCAAGACGCCGGCCGAAGCGGCCAAGGACGCAGACATCGTCGTCAGCGTCGTCGTCAATGCCGCGCAGACCGAAACCATCCTGTTCGGCAAGGATGGCGCCGCCGAGACCATGCCGAAGGACAGCGTGTTCGTCTCCTCGGCGACGATGGATCCCGACGTGGCGCGTCGCCTGGCCAAGCAGCTGGAGGCGACCGGCCGGCACTATCTGGATGCGCCGATCTCCGGCGGGGCGCAGCGCGCCGCGCAAGGCGAATTGACGATTCTTGCCTCCGGCAGCTCGGCCGCCTTTGCCAAAGCGCGGCCCGCGCTCGATGCCATGGCGGCAAAGCTCTACGAGCTCGGCGATGCCGCCGGGCAGGGCGCTGCGTTCAAGATGATCAATCAGCTGCTCGCCGGCGTGCACATCGCCGCCGCCAGCGAAGCCATGGCGTTCGCAGCCAAGCAGGGCCTCGACATCCGCAAGGTCTACGAGGTGATCACGGCCTCGGCCGGCAATTCCTGGATGTTCGAGAACCGCATGCCGCACGTGCTCGATGGCGACTACACGCCGCGAAGCGCGGTAGAGATCTTCGTCAAGGATCTCGGCATCATCCAGGATATGGCGCGTAGCGCCCGATTCCCCGTGCCGGTCTCCGCCGCCGCGCTCCAGATGTTCCTGATGACATCGGCCGCCGGCATGGGCCGCGATGACGACGCATCGGTCGCGCGCATGTATGCGCAGGTCACTGGCGTCAAGCTGCCCGGCGACAAGTAACAGAGGATCTCCGATGCCCCGTTTCGCCGCCAATCTCTCGATGATGTTCACCGAGGTGCCGTTCCTCGACCGCTTCGACGCCGCTGCGCAAGCGGGCTTCACCGCGGTCGAGTTCCTGTTTCCCTACGAGCATCCCGCCGAGGCCGTCGGCGAACGGCTCAAGCGCAACGGCCTGACCCAGGCGCTGTTCAACCTCCCGCCGGGCGACTGGAACGCTGGCGAGAAGGGCTTTGCCGCGCTGCCGGCGCGCTTCTCCGATCTCAAGGCGAGCCTGGAGACGGCGCTGCCTTATGCCAAGGCGACCGGCGTCAAGCGCCTGCACCTGATGGCCGGCATCGCCAACCGCAGCGAGCGCGTCGCGATCGAGGCGTTTTACAAGTCGGTGGCGTGGACTGCCGAGTTCTTCGCGCCCCACGGCATCGACGTCGTGATCGAGCCGATCAATGCGCGCAACGTGCCCGGCTACTTCCTCAACGATTTCGGCTTCGCGCGGGATCTCATCCAGGAGCTGAGGCTTGCGAACCTGAAACTCCAGTTCGACATCTATCACTGCCAGATCATCCATGGCGACGTCACCATGCGGCTGCGCGAGATGATGCCGATCATCGGCCATATCCAGATCGCCAGCATTCCCTCGCGCAACGAGCCCGACGGCGAGGAGCTGAACTATCCATTCCTATTCGATGAGCTCGACCGGCTCGGCTATGCCGGCTTCGTCGGCTGCGAATACAATCCGCGCGGCAAGACCACCGATGGCCTTGCCTGGTTCACACCCTATGCGGGAGTGAAGCCGTGACCCTTGCCTTGGGCTGCATCGCCGACGACTACACGGGCGCCTCCGATCTCGCCAACACGCTGACGCGCGCGGGCCTGCGCACCGTCCAGACCATCGGCATACCTGCCGACGATCTGGCGCTGCCCGAGGTCGATGCCGTCGTGGTGTCGCTGAAGAGCCGCTCGATCGAGGCCGGCCTTGCCGTATCGCGCTCGCGCGCGGCGGACAAATGGCTGCGCGGCCGCGGTGCGGGCCACGTGCTGTTCAAGATCTGCTCGACCTTCGATTCCACTGATGCCGGCAATATCGGACCAGTCATGGACGCGCTGCGCACCGATTGCGGCGAGGCGAACGTGCTCGTGACGCCGGCCTTTCCGGAGACCGGGCGCACCGTCTATCAGGGCAATCTGTTCGTCGGCGCCGTGCCGCTCAACGAGAGCCCGCTCAAGGTTCATCCGCTCAACCCGATGCATGATTCCAACCTGGTGCGCGTGCTGGCGCGCCAGAGCAGGACGCAGGTCGGCCTCGTCGATCTCGCCACCGTCACGCGCGGCGCGAACGCCGTGCGGGCACGGCTGGCCGAGCTCGCCGCCAAGGGCATCGGTGCTGCGATCGTCGACGCCGTGTTCGACCGCGACCTCGAGACCATCGGGCTCGTGGCCGCCGAACACCTTCTGTCGGTCGGCGCGTCCGGCATGGGCCTGGGGCTTGCGCGCGCGCTGGTGTCGACGGGCAAGGTGAAGCCGGCGCCGAGCGGCGAAACCGGCGCAGCCGTCGGCGGCCTGGCGGCATGCCTTGCCGGCAGCTGCTCGCAGGCGACGCTTCAGCAGATCGCCAGCGCCGAACGCATCATGCCGGTGCTTCATCTCGATCCGGAACGGATCGTCGCGGGCGCCGCTGAAGCGCAGCGTGCGCTGGACTGGGCAAGGCCGCGGCTTGCGGAAGGTCCGGTGCTGATCGCTTCGAGCGCGACGCCGGACGCCGTCGCGGCCGTGCAGGCACGCCATGGCCGCGATGCCGCAGGCCACGCCATCGAGCAGGCCATGGCCGGGATCGCGGAGGGGCTGGTGCAGGCCGGGGTCCGTCGCTTGATCGTCGCCGGTGGCGAGACATCCGGCGCCGTGGTCGATCGGTTGAAGATTCCCGGATTTCTCGTAGGAGTGGAGATTGCGGCGGGAGTCCCGGTGCTACGCGCGGTAGGTGCAAGCTCCGGCGAGATGTTGCTCGCTTTGAAATCTGGAAATTTTGGCGGTCCGGACTTCTTCTCCGATGCGCTTAGGCTCATGCGCTGAGCGCAGAGCCTCCTTAGCCCATCGTTCATTTCTTTCGGCTTCGGTACTCGTACGGAGCCGCAGTTAACATTTGCGCAGGTGCTCTGCGCTCAGATGTCGCCGCAGCTCCTCTTTGGTTGATTCTTAGAGCTTCGACGCGCATCCGCGCCAGCACAACGAGATCCGATTATGTTCGCCAACATTTCCATCCGCGCCAAGATCATCAGTGTCGTGGCGTTCCTGCTCGTCGCGATGGCCGGCATGGGCCTGCTCGCCATCATGAAGATGCGGTCGATGAACGCCAATACGGTCGACATCACGACGAACTGGATGCCGAGCGTGCGGGTGCTGGGCGAGATCCGGGCCGCCGTCATCACCTATCGCAACGTAGTCCGCGAGCACATGTTGTCCGAGACGCTCGATGAAAAGCTGGCGGCGGAACAGACTGCGGCGACTGTCACGGAGATGTTGGCCAAGGCTCGAAAGAACTACGAGCCGATGATCACCTCGCCGGAAGAGCGGGCGCTCTATGCGGAGTGGTCGAAGCTGTGGGCCGAGTACCAGAAGGGCGCTGAGGATGTCATGGAACTGTCGCGCATGGAGGCGGGCAAGGTTCCGCATGCGTCGCATGAGCTCAACACCAAGACGGTCAACAAGATCGGCCTGAAGTCCGACGAGGTCCTGCAGAAGGACATCGATCTCAACACCAAGGGTGGCAACCAGGCAGCCACCGATGCCGCCGACAGCTACGCCTATACCTTCATGCTAGTCTCGGCCATTCTCGGCGCTGCCATCGTCATCGGCATCGCCGTCAGCTTCTATCTCGTCCGCGACGTCTCCAGCGGCATCAACTCGATCACCCTGCCGATGCAGGCGCTGGGCCGGGGCGACCTCTCCGCCGAAGTCCCGCATCGCGGCGAGAAGACCGAGATCGGCGTCATGGCCGACGTGCTCCAGATCTTCAAGGAGGCGCTGATCGCCAAGAAGGCCGCCGACGAAGCCGCCGCGGCCGATGCCGAAGCCAAGATCGAGCGTGGCCGCCGCGTCGACAACATCACCCGCGAATTCGAAACGATGATCGGCGAGATCGTGCAGACCGTGTCGTCAGCCTCGAGCCAGTTAGAGGCTTCCGCCTCGACCCTGACTGCGACCGCTGACCGCTCGCAGCGGCTGGCGACTACGGTGGCGGGCGCCTCGGAGGAAGCCTCCACCAACGTGCAATCGGTGGCTTCGGCGACCGAGGAGATGGCCTCGTCGGTCGGCGAGATCAGCCGTCAGGTGCAGGAATCGGCGCGGATGGCGGGCGATGCCGTCGGTCAGGCCCGCGCCACCACCGAGCGCGTCAGCGAATTGTCCAAGGCCGCCGCGCGCATCGGCGACGTGGTCGAGCTGATCAACACCATCGCCGGCCAGACCAACCTGCTGGCGCTGAACGCCACCATCGAGGCGGCGCGCGCGGGCGAAGCCGGCCGCGGCTTTGCCGTCGTCGCCTCCGAGGTGAAGGCGCTCGCGGAGCAGACCGCGAAGGCGACCGGCGAGATCGGCCAGCAGATTTCCGGCATCCAGGCGGCGACCAACGACTCGGTCGGGGCCATCAAGGAAATCTCCTCGACCATCGAGCGCTTGTCGGAGATCTCCTCGGCCATTGCGGCTGCGGTGGAAGAGCAGGGCGCCGCGACGCAGGAGATCGCCCGCAACGTGCAGCAGGCCGCTCACGGCACCCAGCAGGTATCGTCCAACATCACCGACGTGCAGCGAGGCGCGACCGAGACCGGCACGGCCTCCTCGCAGGTGCTGTCCGCGGCGCAGATGCTGTCCAACGATTCGAGCCGGCTGAAGACCGAGGTCAGCAGGTTCCTGACGAGCGTTCGCGCTGCGTGAGGCGCGCAATCGCTATGCCACCCGCCACTCCGGCACACCATCGGCTGCCATAGCGATCTCGCCGAGCGAGCCGACCGGGGTGCGATCCATGTCGAGCAGATGCGCCAGCGTCGCGCCGTCGCTCGCCGGGATCCTCGCCAGCGTGCGGCGATCGTCGTGCGTTCGCAGCATCACGACGCCATGCTCGACATCGCCGCCACGGCCGTAGAGCACGGTGAAGCTCTCGACCTTGCCCTTGCCAGTGGCCTCAGCGACGAACTCCGGCACCGCGCGCTTGTTGCGGTCGGCCTCGGCCTGCACGCTCGTTTCCTGCGCCAGCGCCTCGCGCGGCGGCGTCTTCGACACCACCAGCGCGTGGTGCTTGGTGACGAAGCCGCCCTGGCCATAGAGCAGGCCGAGCCTGGCGCCGTCGCGCAGACGGCGCACCATCGCGCAGGCCGCGTGCGTCATGTAGGTGTTGAGCGGCGCGCCGAAGAAGGTGAGGCCGCCGGTCACGGTCGGCTGCACGTCGGCACCTAAGCCCAGCGTCCGCCGCGCCATCTTGGGCACGCAGGGGAAGCAGCTGTAGAGCTCGATCGCGTCGAATTGTCTGCCGTCGCGCCCGGCGAGATCCGTCACCGCTTTCAGCACGGCGTTCTGCGGGTGGCTTTCGTAAAACTGGTCGCGCAACAGATAGTCGCGCGGCTCTTCCGCCGAGGCACCGCCGAGCGGGTAGACCAGTTTTTCTTCGGCGACCCCGGCCGCCCGCGCCTTGGCGAGACTGGCGAGCAGCAGCGCACCGCCCATGTTGACGCTGGGGTTGGCCACCATCAGCTTGTTGTAGGGCCAGGCGATCAGCCGGTTGTCCGCGGTCGGCGTCGTGATCTCCTCCGGCGCATAACGCCGCTTCAGCCAAGCATTTGGATTCTGCGCGGCGGCGTCCGAATAGCGCGACCACAGCGTGCCTGATTCCGCCATGGCTTCGCGCGGCGTCTGCCCCCAATGCGCAGAGGAGGCCGCTTCATAGAATGGATAGACGGTCACAGGCCGAAACACGCCGAGCTTCACCGCTAACGGCTTCTGGAATGCCGCGCCGCGCTTGGGCTCCTCGACGTCATGGGCGAATGGCGTCCACGGCAGCTTGACACCGGCGCGCTCCGCCTTGGTCGCGGTCGATTGCGCCTCCGCGCCGCAGATCGCCGCCACGCTGCACTCGCCGCGCGCGATGCGCTGGGCCGCCTCGTGGATATAGCGGATCGGGCTCTCGCCGCCGACCGGACCGTAATGGCAATGCGGGGGTGAGATGCCGAGGCGCTGCGCCAAAAGCTGCTCCGGATCGCGATAGCGCCAGCTCAGGAAATTGACGACGTCGAGCGATTGTACCTCGCCGAGCAGTTTCGCACCGGCGTCTTGTTCGGTGCGCCGCAGCGCCTGTTCGAGCAGGTCGAGAGGTTCGAGACCCTCGGTGATCTCGTTCGGGCGGTCGACGATCTCGCCGATGCCGACGATGACGGGGATGCGGTCTTCGGGGATATTGGTCATCTCTTCTTGCTTCAATTCACGATATCAGTTGTTCGTCATTGCGAGCGCAGCGAAGCAATCCAGAATCTTTCCGCGGCGGCAGCCTGGATTGCTTCGCTGCGCTCGCAATGAAGACGGGGTGACTACTCCGCCACCAGCGCATTCATGTGCTCGACCGCTTCGGCGAAATCCTGCTTGAACTCCTGCACCACGGCGCCCGCCGATTTCACGCTGTCGATCAGGCCGACGCCCTGGCCGACGAAATAGCTGACGAGATCGCGCGCCTTGGCGTTGCCGCTTGCGGCGGCCCGGTCGATCGAATGGAAGGCGTCGCGGCTGATGATGCTTTGCAGCGGCATCGGCAGCGCGCCCGGGCTGTCCGGCGCGCGGTCCCAGGCATCGGTCCAGACCGAGCGGAGCTGCCGCGCCGGTTTGCCGGTGCGGCCCTTCGAGCGCACCGCATCGCGCGAGGAGGCCGCGATCATCTTCTCGCGAAAAATCTCCGTGGTCTCTGCCTCCATTGTTGCGAGCCACACCGAGCCGGTCCAGGCACCGGCCGCGCCCATCGCCATGCAGGCCGCCATCTGCCGTCCCGTCATGATGCCGCCGGCCGCCAGCACCGGCACGTCGCGGATCGGCTTGATCGCCTTGATCACCTCCGGCACCAGCACCATGGTCGAGACCTCGCCGCAATGGCCGCCGGCCTCGGTGCCCTGCACCACGAGGATGTCGACGCCGGCCGCGACCTGCCGCAGCGCGTGCTCCTTGGCGCCGACCAGCGCTGCGACCGGCACGCCATGCTTCTTGCCCATCTCGATCATCGCCTTTGGCGGCACGCCCAGCGCATTGGCGATGAGGCGGATCGGATGATTGAAGGAGACCTCGAGCAGCTGGAGCGCGGTCTTGCCGTCGAACGGCTGCGGCTGGTTGTCCGCGACGTCGGTGGTGGTCAGCTCGATGTCGTACTTCTTCAGGAGATCGCGCGTGTAGTTGCGGTGCTGTTGCGGCACGCGCGCTTCCAGGCTCTTCCAGGTGACGTCCTTCTCGCCCGCGGTCGAGATGTTTTCCGGGATCAGAACGTCGATGCCGTAGGGCTTGCCGTCGACCTGATCGTCGATCCACCTCAGCTCACGCTCGAGCGTATCCGGCATATGCACCGTCGCGCCCAACACGCCAAACCCGCCGGCCCGGCTGACGGCGGCAACGACGTCGCGGCAATGACTGAAGGCGAGCAGCGGGAATTCGATCCCCAGCATGTCGCAGATCGGCGATTTCATGGCTCTCTCCCGGCGGCAGGCTTCGCATTCTCGCTGCTTTCGCTGCCAAAGCAACGTGACGCTAGCCGATCGATGACATGCCGGATTCGGCGAGGCATCTTGTGCGTAGACGTTGCGCTCTATCCGACGGGCCAAAGGCGGCGGCGCCCCAAGTGGCGCCCTCGTTCCGGGGCTCGCGCAAGCGAGAACCCGGCCCCGGAATGACGGCGGGGAGGGGCTGCCATGACAAAACGCAGAGTTGTCCCGTCCGGCAATGCATTGCGGCGCCCTTGCCATCGGCCGTTTGCGGGCTAATTAATGCAGACGCATCCTTTTTCCCGGAGCTCCGCATGACCGATACCCCTTACGTGCCGCCCAAAGTCTGGACCTGGAACAAGGAGAACGGCGGGCAGTTCGCCAACATCAACCGCCCGATCGCCGGCCCCACCCACGACAAGGAGCTGCCGGTCGGCAAGCATCCGCTTCAGCTCTACTCGCTGGCGACGCCGAACGGGGTCAAGGTCACCGTGATGCTGGAGGAGCTCCTGGCGCTCGGCCATAAGGGCGCCGAATACGACGCCTGGCTGATCAGGATCGGCAACGGCGAGCAGTTCGGCAGCGGCTTCGTCGAGATCAATCCGAATTCCAAGATCCCGGCACTGATGGATCGCTCCGGCCCCGAGCCGATCCGGGTGTTCGAGTCAGGCTCGATCCTGTTCTACCTCGCCGAGAAGTTCGGCGCCTTCCTGCCGAAGGACATCAAGGCCCGCACGGAGGCGATGTCCTGGCTGTTCTGGCAAATGGGCAGTGCGCCCTATCTTGGTGGCGGCTTCGGCCACTTCTACGCCTATGCGCCAACCAAGATCGAATACGCGATCGACCGTTTCGCGATGGAGACCAAGCGCCAACTCGACGTGCTCGACCGGCGTCTCGCCGACAACGAATATCTCGCCGGCAAGGACTACACGATCGCCGACATCGCGGTGTGGCCCTGGTATGGCGCGCTCGCCAAGGGGCTGGTCTATGGCGCCGGCGAATTCTTGTCGGTGCAGGATTACAAGAACGTGCAGCGCTGGACCGACCAGATCGCCAAGCGCCCGGCCGTGAAGCGCGGCCGCATGGTCAACCGCGTCTCCGGCGATCCTGCCAGCCAGCTCCACGAGCGCCACGACGCATCCGATTTCGAAACCAAGACGCAGGACAAGCTAGCACCGGTGACGTGAGGTTTCGTAGGGCGGATTAGCCGAAAGGCGTAATCCGCCCTTCTTCGTCCCGCATACGCTCGGCGGATTACGCTTCGCTAATCCGCCCTACGGCCTCACGCCATGCTCAGCTCGTGGCGGCCCACCACCATCCAGTGCACCTCGTCCGGACCGTCGGCGAAGCGCAGGTGCCGCACATCCTGGTACATCTCGGCGAGCGGGGTCCAATGCGAGATGCCGGTGGCGCCGTGCATCTGGATGGCCTGATCGATGATCTTGCAGGCGCGCTCGGGCACCATGGCCTTGACCATGGAGACCCAGACGCGGGCCTCCTTGTTGCCGAGCACGTCCATCGCCTTGGCGGCTTTCAGGACCATCAGCCGCATCGCCTCGATCTCGCAGCGCGCCTGCGCGATGATCTGCATGTTGCCGCCGAGATGGGCGATCTTCTTGCCGAAGGCCTCGCGGGTGAGGCCACGCTGCACCATCAGGTCGAGCGCCTTCTCGGCCTTGCCGATGGTGCGCATGCAGTGATGGATGCGGCCCGGGCCGAGGCGGAGCTGCGAGATCTCGAAGCCGCGGCCTTCGCCGAGCAGGATGTTCTCCTTCGGCACCCGCACATTGTTGAAGCGCATGTGCATGTGGCCGCGCGGGGCGTGGTCCTGGCCGAATACGTACATCGGCCCGAGCACCTCGACGCCAGGCGTGTCGCGCGGCACCAGGATCTGCGACTGCTGCTTGCTCGGCGGCGCGTTCGGATTGGTCTTCACCATCACGATGAGGATCTTGCAGCGGGGATCACCGAGACCCGAGATGTAGTACTTCTCGCCGTTGATCACCCATTCATCGCCGACCAGCTTTGCGGTGGTCGAGATGTTCTTGGCGTCGGAGGAGGCGACGTTCGGCTCGGTCATGACGTAGGCCGAGCGGATCTCGCCGTTGAGCAGCGGCTTCAGCCACTTCTCCTTCTGCTCCTTGGTGCCGACGCGTTCCAGCACCTCCATGTTGCCGGTGTCGGGCGCCGAGCAGTTCATGGTCTCCGAGGCCAGCGGACTCTTGCCGAGCTCGGCCGCGATATAGGCGTAGTCGAGGTTCTTCAGGCCTTGGCCGGTCTCGTCATCGGGCAGGAAGAAGTTCCAGAGGCCTTCCTGCTTGGCCTTGTTCTTCGCTTTCTCCAGCACTTCGAGCTGCTTCGGCGTAAAGCTCCAGCGATCTTCCTTGCCTTCGCCGGCCTTGGCGAACTCGATCGACATCGGCTCGACGGTGTCGCGAATGAACTTCTTGACGTGATCGTAAAGCGGCCGGACCTGGTCCGACATCCGCAAGTCGTTGAGTTCGTCGCCGGGATTGAGCGTGTAGTTGGTGGTACGGGGAATGTAGGTGTGTTTTGTCATTGGTCCTCCCGGAGTGCTGAGATCGTGCTGGCGGCGAGAATAGTCGCAGCGCCGGCAAAGTGCGAGCGCGCATTTTCGCGCGCGAAGCCATGCCATGCGATGGAATATCGCGAGGCGTTTGAAATGTTGTTTGAATGGGACGGCGCGCAAGTGGGCTGAAGCGTCGTCCTATCCCCCAGGACTCCGTCATTGCGAGCGGAGCGAAGCAATCCAGAATCTTGCCGCGGCGGTCGTCTGGATTGCTTCGTCGCAAGAGCTCCTCGCAATGACGAGGAGAGATCGGTCGGCCTCAAGCCGGCATCCGGTGCATCGCGCAGATCTTGTTGCCGTCGAGGTCGCGCAGATAGGCGAGATAGAGCTTGCCGCCGGGGCCCTGACGCACGCCGGGCGGATCTTCGATCGACTTACCGCCGGCCGCGACGCCCGCCGCGTGCCACGCATCGACCTGCTCCGGGGAATTGGCGGCAAAGCCGATCGTGCCGCCATTCGCGCACGTCGCCGGCTCGCCGTTGATCGGCTTCGACACCGAGAACACGCCGGTCTTGGTGATATAGAAGATGCGATGGCCGTCGACCCTGGCCGGCCGCACCTCGAGCGTGCCGAGCAGCTTGTCGTAGAACGCCTTGGCCTTGTCCAGGTCGTTGGTGCCGATCATGACGTGTGAAAACATTTGCCCGTTCCCTCTGCGCTAACAAACCAGAAACCGTAGGGTGGGCAAAGCGCAGCGTGCCCACCACGACATTCGAAAATGCTTATGGTGGGCACGGCGCAACAGCGCTTTGCCCACCTACGAAATCTCAAAACGCGGTATAGCCGCCGTCGATCACGAACGTATCCGCGGTGTGATACGACGACGCCTTGCTCATCAGATACACCGCGATGCCGCCGAAATCGGACGCCTCGCCGAACCGTCGCATGGGAATCCGCGGCATCACGTTGGCGACGAACTTGTCGTTGGCCATGAGTCCTGCGGTCATGTCGCTCTTGATCCAGCCGGGCAGGATCGCATTCGCGGTGACGCCGTGACGCGCCAGCTCGACGCCCAGGGCGCGCACCAGCGCGTTGATGGCGGCCTTGGTCGCGGCATAATGCTCGTTGCGCGCGGTGCCGAAGATCGAGGCGAGGCTCGAGGTCGCAACCAGCCGGCCGAAGGGATCGCCGGCATTGGCGCGATCCGTCATGTGCCTGGCTGCGGCCTGGAACGCGTGGAACACGCCGTCGAGATTGGTCGAAAACATCGTGCGCCATTCCTCCTCGGTGCGCTCGATGAAGGCGCGCCGGCCGCCGCCGCCGATGCCGGCATTGGCGAAACAGCCATCGACGCGGCCGAAAGTGTCGAGCGTCGCCTTCATCGCGGCATCGACCGAGGCCGGGTCGCTGACGTCGCAGACGCGGCTGTCGACCTTGCCGGTGAGGCCCGCCATGCTCGCGGCAGCGGCCTTGTTCTTGTCAGCATTGCGGCCCCAGATCGAGACGTTGCAGCCCTGGCCCGCGAGCGCCTGCGCGATGCCGAGCCCGATGCCGCCATTGCCACCGGTGATCACGGCCACGCGGCCGGAGAGGTCGAAGAGGTTCATGGCGCGTTTCCTGTTCTTCGTCTGGCGCTTATCAGCCGCTGCGCACAAGATTGCTTGCTATGCTCCGATCACCATGGACAAGACCGCGCCAAAAATCAAATATGCGCCCCGGCAAAACGAATTCCGGCCTGCGAAACTGACGCAGGCCGCAACTGACGAGGAAACCATGCAGTTCAAACACGTCACGCTCGACTTCGATGGCTCCGTCGCGATCCTCAAGCTCGACCATCAGGAGGTGATGAACGCGGTCTCCGTCGACATGCTGGGCGGTCTTTCCGAGGCGCTCGATGCGATCGAGGAGAAGAAGGACGAGGTGCGCTGCGTGGTGCTGACCGGTGCGGGGCGGGCGTTCTGCACCGGCGCCAATCTGCAAGGTCGCAACAACCAGGCGAAGAAGACCAAGGCCGGCCTGACGCTGGAGACGGGCTTTCATCCCTTCCTGCGCCGCATCCGCAATTTGCACTGCCCGATCGTCACCGCGGTCAATGGCCCGGCCGCCGGTGCCGGCATGAGCTTCGCGCTGCTCGGCGACATGATTTTGTGCGCGCGCTCGTCCTATTTCCTGCAGGCCTTCCGCCGCATCGGGCTCGTGCCGGATTGTGGCTCGACCTGGCTGTTGCCACGGCTCGTCGGGCGCGCGCGCTCGATCGAATTGTCGCTGATGGGCGAGCGGCTGCCGGCCGAGAAGGCGCTGGAATGGGGCCTCGTCAACCGCGTCTACGATGACGGCGTCTTGATGGAGGAAACGATGAAGCTGGCGCGCGATCTCGCCAGCGGCCCGACCGTGGCGCTGTCGTTGATCCGCAAGCTCTATTGGGACAGCCCGGAGAATTCCTTCGAGGATCAGCTCAATCTCGAATTCCAGTGCCAGCTTCGTGCCGGCGACACCGAGGATTTCCGCGAGGGCGTCGGCGCGTTCCTCGAGAAGCGGCCCGCGCAGTTCAAGGGCAAATGATCGAGGCGGCGCTTTCACGCAGCGTCCGGCGCTGGTGCGAAGGGGCGACCGGCGCGACCTCTGCGGCAAAGCTTTCCGGCGGCGCCAGCCAGGAAACCTGGCGCTTCGACATCGTGCATCCGGAAGGCGCGATCGGCGCGATCCTGCGCCGCTCGCCAAAAGGCTATGGCGCAGCGCCGACCCGCGCGGCCGGTCTTGCCGCGGAAGCGCAGCTGATGCAGCTCGCTTATGAAGCCGGCGTGCCGTCGCCGCGCGTACTGCATGTGCTGGCGCCCGAGGACGATCTCGGCACCGGCTTTATCATGCAGCGGATCGAGGGAGAGACCATTGCGCGCAAGATTCTTCGCGATGAGGAGTACGCGGCGGCGCGGCCGCATCTGGCGCGGCAGATCGGCGGAATTCTCGCAGGTCTCCATCGGCTGCCGCAGCACAAATTGCCTCAGCTGCGCAGCAGGGATGCGACCCAGGAGATCGCCGAGTTCGAGCGCGATTATCGCAGCCTGAACTGGCCCAAGCCGGTGTTCGAGCTGGCGCTGCGCTGGCTGCGCGACCACGATCCCGGTCCTTCGGCCGAAACCACGCTGGTTCACGGCGATTTCCGCAACGGCAATCTCATCATCGGCGCCGATGGCGTTCGCGCGGTGCTGGACTGGGAGCTCGCCCATCTCGGCGATCCCATGGAGGACCTCGGCTGGGTCTGCGTGAATTCCTGGCGCTTCGGCGAGATCGATAAGCCCGTCGGTGGCTTTGGCTCTCGCGAGGAGCTATTCGCGGGCTACGAGGCGGCAGGCCGCAAGGTCGATCCCGCGCGCGTCAAATTCTGGGAAGTGATGGGCACGCTGCGCTGGGGCATCATGTGCGGCGGCATGATGCAGCGTTTTCGCGAGGGGCCCGACCATTCCATGGAGCGCGCCATGATCGGCCGCCGCGCCAGCGAGACCGAGATCGATCTGTTGCGGCTTCTTGCGCCGCGCGGGAGCTGACACATGCAGGACGAGCCGACCCCGATCGAGCTGACCAAGGCAGTCGCCGATTTCCTCCGCAACGACATCACGCCGCTGATCTCCGGCCACCAGGCCTTCAAGCTACGCGTCGCCATTAACATCCTCGACCTCGTCACGCGGCAGCTGACGCGAGAGGCGGGGAGCGATGCGAGAGAGGTCGAGCGCCTGCGTGCGCTCCTCGGCATCGACGGCTCAGTCATGGAGCTGAACCGCGTGCTCGCCGAGCGCATCGCGAGCGGCGAGGTCGATCTGGCAACGTCCGGCCTCGCCGAGCATCTCTGGGCGACCACGATGGACAAGCTCGCGGTCGATCAGCCGAACTATGCGTCGTACAGGCGGGAACTGGGGAGAGGCGGGTAGCCGACGCTCCATCCACCGTCATTGCGAGCGCAGCGAAGCAATCCAGAATCTATCCACGGAGGCAGTCTGGATTGCTTCGTCGCAAGTGCTCCTCGCAATGACGAGCGAAGAGACTTGTTATTTCCCCACCCATTTCGGCGGCCGCTTCTCGGAAAACGCCTTCGGGCCCTCGATGTAGTCCTGCGAGGCGACCATCGCCTGCACGGCCGGATAGTCGCGCTGCTCCGCGATCGCCTGCTCCAGCGGCACGCCGAGCCCCTTCTGGATCGCCTGCTTCGAAGCCCGGATCGACATCGGCGAATTCTTGGCGATCATCTCGGCCCAGCGCAGCGCGGCGGCGAGCGCCTCGCCCTGCGGCACCACCTCGTTGACGAAGCCGAGCTCGAAACCTTCCTTGGCGCTGACATGGCGCGCGGTGAGGATCATGCCCATGGCGCGCTTCAGCCCGATCTGGCGCGGCAGGCGGTGCAGGCCGCCGGCGAGCGCGGCCAGGCCAACGCGCGGCTCGGGCAGTGCGAAGGTCGCGTTCTCCGCGGCGATGATGAGGTCGCAGGCGAGCGCGATCTCGAAGCCGCCGCCCATGGCGACGCCGTTCACGGCGGCGATGATCGGCTTGTCGCAGTCGAAGCGCGAGGTGAGGCCGGCAAAGCCGCCCTTGTCCCAGCCGCGTTTTCCCCCGGCCGCCTGCCACTTCAGATCGTTGCCAGCGCAGAACGCCTTGTCGCCGGCGCCTGTGACGATTGCGATCCACTGCTCGGGATCTCCGGAGAAATCGTCGAACACCTTCTGCAATTCGAAATGCGCATCCGTGTGCAGCGCGTTGTAGACCTCGGGCCGCGACAGCGTCACGATCGTGATCGGCCCCTTGCGTTCCACCTTGGAAAATTTCAGCTCCATCGCGCGCTCCCAGTCTTTCTCGTGAAGGAATGTTGGCGGCATACTACCGCGCGGGTCCGTTCGAACACCATCGAATTGCGCTGGTGCGCTTTGCGCAGCCGGCACGTCTCGCCTTGCTTGACTTGCACGCGCTCTTCTCACCTTAATCGAGCCAAGCAAGAATGCGGCCTAGCGCCTTAACGCAAAACGATAAAATCAATCCGGGAGAGAACCTGTGGACTTCTCATTGCCTGCCGATCTCGTCGCCTATCTCGGAGAGCTTGACCGTTTCATCGAACGCGAGATCAAGCCGCTGGAAGAAGCGGACGACAATATCCGTTTCTTCGATCATCGCCGCGAATGGGCGCGCACCGATTTCGAGAATGGCGGCCTGCCGCGCCACGAATGGGAAGCGCTGCTGCGCAAGGCCAAGGATCTCGCCGACGCTGCCGGCCATCTGCGTTTTCCGGTGCCGAAGCGATACGGCGGCAATGACGGCTCCAACCTCTGGATGGCCGTGATCCGCGAGCATTTTGCCGCCAAAGGCCTCGGGCTGCACAACGATCTGCAGAACGAACATTCCATCGTCGGCAACTTCCCCGTCGTCACCATGCTCGACCGCTACGGGCGCGACGACCAGAAGGCGATGATCGACGGCTCGATCAGGGGCAAGTATCGCATCACCTTTGGCCTGACCGAGCCGCATCACGGCTCGGATGCCACCCACATGGAAACGCGTGCGGTGCCCGCGACCCGCGACAACGTCAGGGGCTGGATCATCAACGGCGAGAAGATGTGGACCACAGGCATGCATGTGGCCACGCACTGCGCGCTGTTCGCGCGCACCAGCGGCAATGACGGCGACGCCCGCGGCATCACCTGCTTCCTGATCCCGGCCAATAGTCCAGGCGTGAGGATCGAGGAGTACATGTGGACCTTCAACATGCCGACCGACCATCCGCGCGTCAGCTTCACCGACGTCTTCGTGCCGGAGGATGCGCTGTTCGGCGAGGTCGGCCGCGGCCTGTCGCTGGCGCAATGCTTCGTCCACCAGAACCGCATCCGTCAGGCCGCAAGCTCGCTGGGCGCTGCGGTCTACTGCATCAACGAGAGCGTGAAATATGCACGGGAGCGAAAGCCCTTCGGCAAGGCGCTTGCCGAGAATCAGGCGATCCAGTTCCCGCTAGTCGAGCTCGCCACCCAAGCCGAGATGCTGCGCCTGTTGATCCGCAAGACCGCCTGGGAGATGGACCAGCTCGATGAGGAGCAGATCGAGCGCACGCTCTCCGACCGCGTCTCGATGTGCAATTACTGGGCAAACCGCCTCTGCTGCGAGTCCGCCGACCGCGCGATGCAGGTCCACGGCGGCATGGGCTATTCACGCCACAAGCCGTTCGAGCACATCTACCGCCACCACCGGCGGTATCGGATCACCGAAGGCAGCGAGGAAATCCAGATGCGCAAAGTGGCGGGATTCTTGTTCGGCTATATGGGGCCGGGGAAGCATTGAGGCTTGCACCGCTATCGTAGGGTGGGCAAAGCGGAGCGTGCCCACCGCTCTTTTTGCAGACGAAGAATCGTGGGCACGGCGCTTTGCGCCTTTGCCCACACCGCTTCTTGTGGCGGCAGCCTGGATTGCTTCGTCGCATCAGCGCAAAATTGCTACGCAATTTTGTCGCGAGCTCCTCGCAATGACGGGGAGAAAGGCGCGCGCTGTCTCCACACCGTCATTGCGAGCGAAGCGAAGCAATCCAGAAATGTCACCGCGGTGGTGCTGTGGATTGCTTCGCCATTCGCGGATCAATTCACTCGTCGATCCTTCCCCGCCCAATACGGCTCGCGCAGCTGCCGTCGCAGGATCTTGCCACTCGGATTCCGCGGCAGCGCTGGCAGGAACTCCACGCTCTTCGGCGTCTTGTAGCCGGCGATGCGCGTCCGGGTGAAGTTGATGATGTCGGTCGCGGTCGCCTCTTTGCCGGGCTTCATCACCACAACCGCCTTCACTGCCTCGCCCCATTTGTCGTCCGGCACGCCGATCACGGCGGCTTCCGCCACATCAGGGTGGTCGCACAGCGCGCTCTCGACCTCGGCCGGATAGATGTTCTCGCCGCCGGAGATGATCATGTCCTTGATGCGGTCGTGGATGTAGAGATAGCCGTCCTCGTCCATGTAGCCGGCATCGCCCGTGCGCAGCCAGCCGTCGCCGCGCAGCGTCGCGGCGGTCGCCTCCGGCAGGTTCCAGTAGCCCACCATGTTGGAGCCCGAGCGCGTCGCGATCTCGCCGACCTGGCGCGGCGGCAGCGGCTTGCCGTCCGGATCCAGGATCGCGATCTCGACGCCCGGCAGCGGCTTGCCGGCCGATCGCATCCGCTCCAGCCCCTCGACGTGATCCTCCGGCGGCAGCGCGACGATGGTGCCCGTCGTCTCGGTCATGCCGTACATCTGCACGAAGCCGCATTTGAAGACCTCGATGCATTCCTTCAGCAGTGCTGCGGGAATCGGCGAGGCGCCGTACAGCATGTATTTCAGCCGCGAGAAGTCGACCGTCCTGGCGCGCGGCTGCCGCACCACGAACTGCATCGCCGCGGGCACCATGAACAGCTTCGTGATGCCCGACTGCTCGAAGAAATCCAGAACCTTGGTCGGATCGAACTCGCGCGCAATCACGCCGCGGGCGCCGTGATAGAGCCCCATCACGCCCCATCCGGAGCCGCCGATGTGAAAGATCGGCATCGCCACCAGCGAGACGTCGTCGGTCGACCACCGGTTCCACTCAGGCTTGTCCTCGGCATTGCCGGTCTGCACGAGGTTCAGGAAGTTCGCGTGACTCAGCATCGCGCCCTTCGGCTTGCCCGTCGTGCCCGACGTGTAGAGCTGGATCGCGATGTCGCTTGTGTCGATCGGCACCTTGGGATCGTCGCCGCTCTGCGCATCGCGCCACGCCGCGAAGTCCTGCCACTCCGGCGCGCCGCCCTCGGTGGTGATGATGGTGCGCACGCC
This sequence comes from Bradyrhizobium glycinis, assembly GCF_016031655.1. Taxonomy (GTDB): domain Bacteria; phylum Pseudomonadota; class Alphaproteobacteria; order Rhizobiales; family Xanthobacteraceae; genus Bradyrhizobium; species Bradyrhizobium glycinis. The sequence goes on along the minus strand of NZ_JACCHQ010000002.1, from coordinate 62,366 downwards.
TGCTATCTGGTCCCTGATCTGGCGCACCTGCGCGATGAATTCCGGCCCGACGAACAGCACGGGCGCCTTGCAATCCGACACGATGAAGGCGACCTCGGGCCCGGCGAGCCGCCAGTTCACCGGCGCCATCACGACGCCTGCCTTCATCGCACCCATCAGGAGCTCGAAATAGATGTCGCTGTTCTTGCCGAGATAGGCGATGCGGTCGCCCTTCTTCACGCCCATCGCGAGGAGCGCATTCGCGACCTTGTTGGTCTTGATGTCGAACTCGGCAAAGCTGGTGGTGCGGCCCTCGAATTCATAGGCGATGGCGCTGCCGCGGCTCTTCGCACGCTCGCGCACCATATCGGCGAGGTTCGCCAATGGCTGTGTGGACATGTTTCTCCCGTGGCTCTTGTTTTTATGCGGGGGAGTGTGGCGTCATCGGCGGGTGAAGACAAGGTGCGAGCCCCGCTGTCGTCCCGGACAAGCGCGCCTCAAGCGCGCGCAGATCCGGGACCCATAACCACAGGGAAAGGATTTGCGAAGACTCGGAGTTACCAGTCTCGCGCTACGACTTCTCCCTGTGGTTATGGGTCCCGGGCTCGCGCTACGCGCGCCCCGGGACGACGGCGGGGGGCCTCACCCCCGCTTCGCGCGGTCCTTCTCGTTCTGCGCCATGATGCTCTCGCGTGCCGTCTTCCAGTCGTCGTCGCTCCAGTCGCGCAGCTGATAGAAGTTGCCGCCCATGGCAAGCGCCTGGGCGCCGTCCATGGCGATGGTCTCGCCGTTGATCCAGTCGCAGCCGCCGGAGATCAGGAACACCGCAAGGTTCTGCAGCTCCTCCATGGTGCCGACGCGGCCCATCGGGTTCATCGCCCTGGTGCGCGCGCCGGCTTCGTCGCCCGGCTTGATGCGCTTGCTCATGCCCTCGGTCGGGATCTCACCGGGCGCAATGGTGTTGAGACGGATGCCGTAGCGGCCCCATTCGGTCGCGAGCGACATCGTCATGGCGTGGATCGCCGACTTGCTCATCGCCGACGGCACCACGTAAGGCGAGCCGTTGCGCACCCAGGTCACGGTGATGGAGACGACGTTGCCGGGCTGCTTCAACGCGATCCAGCGCTTGCCGATCGCATGCGTCACGTAGAACGTGCCGTGCATGACGATGTTGGCGACCGCATCGAAGCCGCGCGGCGACAGCTCCTCGGTGCGCGAGATGAAGTTGCCGGCGGCGTTGTTGATGAGATCGGTGAGGGGGCCGTCGCGGAAGATGTTCTCCACCATCTCCTCGACCGCGAGCGCGTTGCGGATGTCGACGCCGTGGCTGGTGACGCGGCCGCCGTAGAGATCCATCAGCTCGGTCGCGGTCTCGTCGCAGACGATCTTGCGCCGGCCGCAAATGTGCACCTCGGCGCCGAGCTGGAGAAAGCGCGCCGCCATCGACTTGCCGAGACCGGTGCCGCCGCCGGTCACAAGAATACGCCGGCCGGCCAGAAGATTTTCCTTGAACATGGCTGTTTCCCCCGTAGGGATTGTCAGTTAATTGGTCGATTGACTAAATCCGGCCGCCAGCGTCCTGTAAAGCGGCACTGAACAAGAACAGGGGAGAATTCGTCCATGGACGATCGCGTCTCGATCTCGATCTCGGAAGGCGTCGCCGACGTGCGCCTGGTGCGCGCCGACAAGATGAACGCGCTGGATCAGCCCATGTTCGAGGCCCTCGTCGCCGCAACGGACCGGCTTTCGAGGGAGAAAGGCGTGCGCGCCGTCGTGCTCTCGGGCGAGGGCCGCGCCTTCTGCGCCGGGCTGGACATGGGACGTTTTGCCGCCATGAAGGAGAAGGGCGGCAACGGAATTCCGGGTGGCGAAAATCGCGATCTCACGGTGCGCACGTATGGCAAGGCCAACTTCGCGCAACAGGCGGTGTGGGGCTGGCGCCAGCTTCCGATGCCCGTGATCGCGGCCGTGCACGGCGTTGCCTTCGGCGGCGGTTTTCAGCTCTCGCTCGGTGCCGACATGCGCTTTCTCAGCCCGGATGCGCGCATGTCGATCATGGAGATCAAATGGGGCCTCGTGCCAGATATGGCGGGCACGCCGATCTTGGCCTCGCTGGTGCGCGACGATATTTTGCGCGATCTCACCTATACCGGGCGCATCTTCTCCGCCCAGGAGGCGATGACTTACGGTCTCGCCACGCGCATCTGCGACGACCCGCGCACGGCCGCGCTGGACGTCGCACGCGAGATCGCTGGGAAGAGCCCCGATGCGATCCGCGCGGCCAAGCGGATGCTGAGCAATCTCTCGGTCGATCCGGGCCCGGCACTGCTCGCCGAATCCGTCGAACAGCAGAAGCTGATCGGCAGCCCCAACCAGACCGAGGCCGTGCGCGCCAACCTGGAGAAGCGCGCGCCGAATTTTGCGGATTAGCAACTCCCGTCATTCCGGGGCGATGCGAAGCATCGAGCCCGGAATCCATAACCACGATCGGGAGTATGGATTCCGGGCTCGCGCCAAGAGGCGCGCCCCGGAATGACGACCGTGGTTGTGTCCATGCCCTTCAACCCGACGAAAGATCGGAAACCAACAATGAGCCAAACGTCCCCCTTCCTCGGCATCGTCTCGGGCAACCGCCGCCGTTCCCACGCCGAGGTCGCCGACCGCGCCGACCGTATCGCCTCCGGCCTCGCCCAGATCGGCGTGCGCCAAGGCGACAGCGTCTGCATGCTGATGCGCAACGACATCGCCTTCCTCGAAGCCGCCTATGCCGCGATGCGGCTCGGGGCCTATGGCGTGCCGATCAACTGGCACTTCAAGCCGGAGGAGATCACCTACATCCTGAAGGATTCCGGCACCGCGGTCCTGATCGGCCATGCCGACATGCTGCACGGCTTGCGTGACGCGATCCCTGAGGGCGTCACCGTGCTCAGCGTGCCGACGCCGCCGGAGATCCTGTCCAATTACAAGATCGATGCGGATCATCTGACGACGCCTGGCTTTGCGATCGATTTCGAATCGTGGCTCGCGCAGCATCCGCCCTATGACGGCCCGGTCGTGCCGCAGCCCATGAACATGATCTACACCTCGGGCACCACCGGCCATCCCAAGGGGGTCCGCCGCAATGCGCCGACGCCGGAGCAGCAGGCCGCGGGCGAACGCATGCGCGCGATGATCTACGGGCTCGAGCCCGGCGCTCGCGCATTGCTGCCGGGCCCGCTCTATCATTCCGCGCCGAACTCGTTCGGCATCCGCGCCGGCAAGCTCGGCGGAGTGCTGGTGCTGATGCCGCGCTTCGAGGCGGAGGAGTTTCTGCAAGCGATCGAGCGCTACAAAATCGACACCATCTTCATGGTGCCGACCATGTTCATCCGCCTGATGAAGCTGCCTGAGGAGGTGCGCAGGAAGTACGATGTCTCCTCGCTCCGCCATGTCATCCATGCGGCCGCGCCGTGCCCGGCCGATGTCAAGCGCGCCATGATCGAATGGTGGGGGCCGGTGATCTACGAGTTCTACGGCTCGACCGAATCCAGCGCCGTGACCTTCGCAACCTCCGAGGATGCGCTGAAGAAGCCCGGCACCGTCGGCAGGATCTCGCCCGGCGCCGAGCTGCGCTTCATCGGCGAGGACGGCCGCGTGCTCGGCACGGGCGAGATCGGCGAGATCTATTCCCGCATGCCTGATATGGCCGACTTCACCTATCACAACAAGCCGGAGAAGCGCGCCGAGATCGACCGCGACGGCTTCATCACCTCGGGCGACGTCGGCTATATAGATGAAGACGGCTACGTCTTCATCTGCGACCGCAAGCGCGACATGGTGATCTCCGGGGGCGTGAACATCTACCCTGCTGAGATCGAATCCGTGCTGCATGCCGTCCCCGGCGTGCACGATTGCGCGGTGTTCGGCATCCCCGACACCGAATTCGGCGAAGCGCTGATGGCCGTGGTCGAGCCGCAGCCGGGTGTGACGCTCGATGCCGCCGCCGTCCGCGCCGCGCTGAAGGCGCATCTGGCCGACTACAAGGTGCCCAAGCACATCGAGATCCGCTCAGGCCTGCCGCGCGAAGATTCCGGCAAGATCTTCAAGCGCCGCCTGCGCGATCCATATTGGGAGCAGGCGGGGAGGAAGATCTAGCCCGAGCTACGCCGCACGGTCCTGGAAGCGTCTTAGCAGGGACTGATTCGGAGCCTATATAGATGGGATCAATCCACCTCCGGATCATGCCATGGCGCCCGTATCCATTCTCCTCAATATCCTCTGGATCCTCATCGGCGGCGCCTGGATGGCGTTCGGCTGGCTGATCGCCGCGGTTGTCATGGCGATCACCATCATCGGCCTGCCCTGGGCGCGGGCGGCGTTCAACATCGCGGTGTACACGCTGCTGCCGTTCGGCTCGCGCGCGGTCAACCGCTACGAAGTGACCGGCGTCGAGGATATCGGCACCGGCCCGCTCGGGGTGATCGGCAACATCATCTGGTTCGTGCTCGCCGGCTGGTGGCTGGCGCTCGGTCACCTCGTGACCGCGCTGGTGCTCGCCGTCACCATCATCGGCATCCCCTTCGCCTGGGCCCACCTGAAGCTCGCCGGCATCGCGCTCTGGCCGATCGGCAAGGTGATCGTGCCGGCATAGGATGAACGGGTAGGATGGGTAGAGCGCAAGCGAAACCCGTCAGCCCAGGATGGGTAGAGCTTTAATGAAACTCATCAGTTCGTCCGCTGCTCACTAAGGTTTACGAACACGATGCGTTTGATTTTGCACCTGCTCGGCGGATTGATCTGCGCGTTGGGCGTGATTGCACTAAGTGTTGTTAGTCGCGGAGCGGTAGAGTCCGTTTTCACAGCCGTTTGGACGCCAGCAACCTGGCTGGTTCGTCTGTCGAATGTGCTATGTCCACCAATGGGCGTGAGATGCGTCCTGGGTTCGGTCAGTCAAGGCGCACATCACCTTTGGTTCGGGCTCTGCCTCCTTGGCTTCTGGTGGATTGTAATGTCGTTCGCGATCTGGCCGCTCGTCCGCCGACGTCGATCGTCCTCGGGACCTTAGCTCGTGCGATGCGGCCTATTCATTCTTGATCGCAGGAAAAGAGCGCCTGCAAATCCAACCAAGAGGCATATTGCAAGCGTATAGCCGGCTGGATTCAGGAAACCCAGATAATCGGCAAGGACGGTGAGGGCGACAGATACAATCACTTGCGCCATCCAGACGCGCCACGCGGCTTCTATCGCTTGCCCAAAGGTCGTCCGACGAAAATAAAGCACGCCCCATGAAGGGGCCAACAAGACGACCAGCAGAAAAACGACCGCGACCGCCGCAAACATTGTTGCCTACTCCGCTTGCCGATAGGCGGGAGCTCGTAGCATGGGTAGAGCGCCAGCGAAACCCATCAATCCATCGGCTGCGACGAGCTCATGTAACCTTGACCCCGAAGTCGTTGGCCGTCAACGTGTAGGCGTAACGAGCGTCTTCGACATTGGATAGCCGGAGCTGGTACCGAACTTGCCGACAGGCTGACCGTCCGCCTCGTAGCCGTTGGAGCCATAAAATCGAAGGGCGGTTTCGGTGCTATTCAGGCTGCATCGCGTGTTGCCTCGCTCCAGCGCTCGTGCTTCGAGCGCCCGAAGCAATGCACGACTGATACCGCGGAATCTGACGTCGGGAGAAACGTAGTTCAGAGTGATTTGGCCTGCGTCAGTAACCGAACCCACGGCAAGAATCTTGTTGTCCTCAACTGCCACCAGCAACGAATTTCCCGGCTGACTAATCCAAGACGCGAAGATCTCAGGGGTCTTGTTTCCTAACCACCGCTCCAAGATGGTGGTATCGTTCTTGTGATCGGCCTCGCACAGTTCCGCAATCGACCGCCTCATAACGAGGCAGGCGGCTTCTGCGTCCTCAATCCTGGCGTCGCGGATTTCCATTTCAGAAATAGCTACAGCGCTCGTGACACAACCGCAAGGTACGGCGGTGGCTTGATCTGGTTCTCCCCGAACACAACAACGCAGGTCTCAATCGGTAGAAGGCAGCTACCGTTTTAATGGTTGCTACGCGCTACTTCTTTTTTGGTGTCAACCAGTCCTCGTCTTCCAGGGACGGTGCTTGTTTCTGCTGTTCCAGGATTTTTCTGTACTCCTCGGGGATCACCTGGCTGCGAGATGCCTCTTGCAGCGTGTGTGGGAACCAGGTCGCAATGCCGGGGAAGGCAATCATCAGGCCAACGCAGATCACCTGCAGCACCATGAACTGGAACATGCCAGCGTAGATCGTCCCGAGACTCCAGCCCTTGACCACCTGCTTGAGATAGTACGCTGACATGGCGACGGGCGGCGATAGGAAGGCGGTCTGCAGCACCACCGCAACCAACGCTCCGAACCATATGAGGTCGATGCCCATGCCTTTCACGACGGGATAGAAGATCGGCAGAAACACCAGGATGATGGCTGGCCACTCAAACGGCCACCCCAGCAGGAAAATGAGAAAGAGCACGACAATCAGCATGAGGCTCGGCGGCAACTGTAGGCCGAGCATGGACTCGGTGATCCAGTTCGCCGAGCCAAGGCGGGCGAACACCGCACCGAAAATGTTCGACGTGACCGCCAGCAGCAGGACCATGCTCGACGTCGCCATCGTCGAGGTCATAGCGCGCTGCAGTCCGCGGAACGAGAACCTGCCATATGCGATGGCAAGGATCAGTGCGCCCACGCTGCCGATTCCGGCGGCCTCCGTCGGCGTCGCAAGCCCCCCGATGATCGAGCCGAGCGTCGCCGTGATGAGCCCTAGCAGCGGCAGCGTGCCGACGACCACCTCGCGCGCAATGTGTCCAGCGGAGTAGATCCGCTCATCCTTTGGTACCGGAGGCCCGAGCTTGGGGTTGATGAAGGAGCGGCCCATCAGATAGGCGATGTAGATGCCAGCAAGCAGAAAGCCCGGTCCGAAGGCTGCAGCATAGAGATCGGCCACCGATACCCCGAGTACCGGTCCCATCACGATCAGCATGACCGACGGGGGAATGAGAATACCGAGCGTACCGCCCGCCGTGATGGTGCCCGCTGAAAGCTTGGCGTCATAACCCGCCTTCGTCATGATAGGCGAGGCCATGATGCCAAGAACGGTGACGGCTGCGCCGACGATTCCTGTCGCCATCGCGAACACGGTCGAGGTCAGGATGACCACGAGGAAGAGTGCGCCGCGCACGGGCGCAAGCAGCATGCGGAACGCCGTAAAAAGGCGCTCCATCAATCCCGCCTGCTCGGTGATGAAGCCCATGAAGATGAACAGCGGCACGGCGGCGAGGAGTTCTTCCTTCATCATGCCGATGGTCTGGAAGTAACCAAGCTCGAAGACCGTCGCGCCCATGCCCCAGTAGCCGAACGTAAAGGCGAGAAACAGCAACGTGAACGAGATCGGCACACCGATGAAGATCGCGCCGAGCAGCACCAGCAGCATGACGACGCCGATGAGCGCTTCTGCGGTCATATCTCGACCTTCTCCTTGTGCTCGAGCTCGACGCCGGTGCGCGCCATGTAGATGCTCTTGATCAACTCGGACACGCCCTGGACCAGCAGCAGGAGGCAGGCGAGCGGCACGACGAACTTGAACGGCCACAGCACGGGCCGCCATGGTGTCTGGTCCGAAGTCTCGTTGATCAGCCAGGCGTAGTAAAATTCGTTCCAGCCGATCAGGGACAGCATGATCAGGCTCGGGAAGAAGAAGACGACATAGGAGATCGTATCGATCCAGCCCTTCCTGCGGATCGAGAACTTCTCCCAGAAGAAGTCGGTGCGGATATGAGCACCCTTGTGCAGCGCGTAAGCGGCGCCAAGCATGAAGAGCGAGCCATACAGCATGTAGGTTGCGTCGTAGGCCCATATGGTCGGCGCGTTGAACAGGTAACGCGCTCCAACCTCGTAGGCGACGGCGAGAACCAGCGGCACCGAGAGCCACGAGATGATCGTGCCGGTCCGGTCCGTGAAGCCGTCGATCATCCTGATGATGGCCAGTAGCGCCGGCGGCTGCCTGCCTGTTATCTCAGCCATGCCTCGCCCCTTTCGCCGATCATTCGTGCGGCGCAAGCAGGCCGCCTGCGTGCGAATTGAGGGCGGTCAAATCGGCCGCCCTCGGAGGAAGCCCTATTTCTCGACCGGGAAGTAATAGTTCGCCATAAAAGAGTATGGCGGGAAATAGAACCGCTTGTACGGCACCACAGCGCTGGCATACGCCTTCTGCGAGTCGTGCACCTTCTTGAAGAACGGATTCCTCGCGCCCTCGGCTGCCGCGATCTCGTCCCACTTCTTGATGAAGGCCAGCAGGATTTCGGTCGGCGTGCGCAGGATCTGTACGCCGTGCTTCTGCTGCATCTCGATCAGCGCATCGGCGTTCTGGCGCTGCCACTTGGTCCACCAGACGAGGAATGTCTCGTTGGCCGCCGACTTGATGATCTCCTGATGTTGCGGGCTGAGCTCCTTCCACACATCGCCGTTGATCACGATCTCGCCGATCGTCACGTTCTCATGCACGCCTGGCGAATAGTGGTACTTCCAGACGTTGTGGAAGCCGAGCTGCAGGTCCTCGATGCCGCCGACCCATTCTGCGCAATCGATCACGCCGCGTTGCGCGGAGGGAATGATTTCTCCGCCCGGCATGTTGACCACCGTGAAGCCGAGCGCCTGCCACACTTCGCCGGCCATTCCGGTCTGGCGGCATTTCATGCCCTTCATGTCCTCGACCGTCTGAATCGGCTTCTTGAACCAGCCGAATGCCTGCGGCCCCGCAGGCAGGATTGGAAACACGACGAGGTTGAGCTTGAGCTCCTTCTGATAAAACTCGTTGTAAAGCTCGAGGCCGCCGCCGTGATAGAGCCAACCCATCACGTCCATGAAGTCCATGCCGAAGGTGCCGCCGGGACCGCCGGTGAACAGGATCGCGGTCTTGTTCTTGCCGGTCCAGTAGCCGGCCCACGCATGCGCTCCGTCGAGCACCTTCTTGTGGGTTGCGTCCAGCACCTCGAACGCCGGCACGACCTGGCCGGCGGGCATAGCCTCGATCTTCAGCGCGCCGGCTGACAGCTTGTTCACCCGGTCGACGAAATAGGTGAAGTTGTCATAGAGCGTGAGCGACGCCGGCCATGTGGCCTGCATCTTCAACACCTTCGTCTGCGCCATGACTGTTGTGGTGGATACGACAAACGCCGAAGCGATCAGGGCAACGGCGACTAACCCCAGAAACAAGCGTTTCATGAGCCATCTCCTCCCTTGGACAACGTGACCGCGGCGAACTATTTTCTTCGTTGTTCTTGGTCGCCAACTCTTCAAACCACGTCTGCCACCATTCTGCCACCATTGCCGTAAGTTGTCATCTTGGTTTCTGGCCGCAGCAAGCGCTGGAATTGGACGTGGTTGAGACGTTGAGCTCTTGGGCCTTAGGCGACGAAATCTCCATTCGTTAGTTACGCTGGCAGTCGGTGGCAAACCAGACGCCGGGGGCAGCCTTTGGCTGCGGCTCCTGTTCCGAATTATTCTGATTGACCGAATTTCGGATTTTGGCTAAACCGCATTATACCCCGGCTCGTCAAAGGGACGTTTTGGCGCGCTCCCCCTGGGGAGCGATGCACTATTGCCCCGTCGCCTTGCGGATGATCGATGTGCGCACCCGGTCGGGCCGTGCCAGCCACCGCCTGACCTTCCCTGCGCCCTTGCTTCTCGATGAGGGCGAAACGGACAGCAAAGCTTCGGGCGCCTGCGCCGCGAGACCGCGAAGGCATGTCTATTCTCGTGCGCCGGACGCAGCGCCTCGCTCCTTAGCGATGCGCTGCAGAGCCACGAAATCTTCGCCCTGCCGCATCGCCGCCAACTTCATCTTGCACTGCGGCAGAAAAATATCGCACACTCCGCCGGACCGGGCCGCCAAGGGCGCGAGCAGGGGAGCGAGCCATGTCCCTCCAGACCGTACCATCCGACGCCAGTGAGCAACGCCCCAACCGCCCTGAGGATGTCCAGGCGATGGAGGCCGACGCCCGGCTGCGGGACGACATCCGCCTGCTCGGGCGCATCCTCGGCGACACCGTGCGCGACCAGGAGGGGGCCGATGTGTTCGACCTGGTCGAGCGCATCAGGCAGACCTCGATCCGGTTCCACCGCGACGAGGACCGGCTCGCCCGCCGCGAGCTCGAGCAGATCCTCGACAGCATGTCGACCTCCGAGACCGTGCGCATCGTCCGCGCCTTCAGCTATTTCTCGCACCTCGCCAACATCGCCGAGGACCAGAACAACATTCGACAGATGCGCGCGCGCGCGGCGACCATGAATGGCGGCTCCGGCGTGCTGGCGGAGACGCTGGCGCATGCCAAGGCGGCCGGCATCGGCCCCGACCAGCTCCGCACCTTCTTCAAGACCGCGCTGGTCAGCCCGGTCCTGACCGCGCACCCGACCGAGGTCCGCCGCAAGAGCACCATGGACCGCGAGATGGAGATTGCAGCGCTGCTCGACCGCCGCGAGCGGGTCGCGTTGACCGCGGAGGAGGCGGCTGCCGGCGACGAGCAGCTCCGCCGCGAGGTGCTGACGCTGTGGCAGACCAATCTCTTGCGCCGGACCAAGCTCACCGTGCTGGATGAGGTCGCCAACGGCCTGTCGTTCTACGATTACACCTTCCTGCGCGAGGTGCCGCGGCTCATCAACGCGCTGGAGGACCGGCTGGAGGAGGGCGGCGAGCAGGCCGCAAGCGAACTCGCCTCGTTCCTGCGCATGGGCAGCTGGATTGGCGGCGACCGCGACGGCAACCCCTTCGTCACCGCCGACGTGATGCGCGGCACGCTGCGGCTGCAATCGAGCCGGGTGATGCAGTTCTATCTCAACGAGCTGCACGTGCTCGGCGCGGAGCTGTCGATCGCGGCCCATCTCGCCGACGTCTCGGAGGAGCTGCGCAACCTGGCGGAGCGCTCGCCGGACACCTCGCCGCACCGGAGCGGCGAGCCCTATCGCCTTGCAGTCTCAGGCATCTATGCCCGTCTCACCGCGACGGCCGAAAAGCTCGAAGTCGAGATCACGCGCCGGCCGGTCGGCAAAGCCGCGCCTTACGAGAGCGTCAGGGAGCTGCAGGTCGATCTCGACGTGCTGCACCGCTCGCTAATCTCCAACAACGCCCGCGTTATCGCCCGCGGCCGGCTGCGGCACTTGCGCCGCGCGGTGGACTGCTTCGGCTTCCACCTCGCCCGGCTCGACATCCGCCAGAACTCGGCCGTGCACGAGCGCACCATTGCCGAGCTGATCGACGCCGCCAACCCCGGCATGTCCTATCTCGCGCTCGGCGAGGACGCCCGCATCTCGCTGCTGACCAACGAATTGCGCTCGACGCGCGCGCTGGTCTCGCCTTTCGTCAAATACAGCGACGAGACCATGGGCGAGCTCAACGTGTTCCATGCCGCCGCGGAAGCGCATGCGAAATTCGGCTCGGACGCCATTCCCCAATGCATCATCTCGATGTGCAAGGGCATGTCCGACATGCTCGAGGTCGCCGTGCTCCTGAAGGAGGTCGGCCTCGTCCATCCCTCCGGCCGCAGCGCCATTAACATCGTGCCGCTGTTCGAGACCATCGAGGATCTTCAGGCCTCGAGCAGCATCATGGACCGCATGCTCTCGCTGCACGATTACCGCCGCCTCGTCGACAGCCGCGGCAGCGTGCAGGAGGTCATGCTCGGCTATTCCGACTCGAACAAGGACGGCGGCTTCGTCACCTCGGGCTGGGAGCTCTACAAGGCCGAGATCGGCCTCGTCGAGGTGTTCGAGCGCCACCACGTGCGCTTACGCCTGTTCCACGGCCGCGGTGGCTCTGTGGGGCGCGGTGGCGGGCCGAGCTATGACGCCATCATCGCCCAGCCCGGCGGTGCCGTGAACGGCCAGATCCGCATCACCGAGCAGGGTGAGATCATCTCGTCGAAATATTCCAACGCCGAGGTCGGCCGCAACAATCTGGAGATCCTCGCAGCGGCAACGCTGGAGGCGAGCCTCTTGCATCCACGCCAGAGCGCGCCGCGCCGCGAATATCTGACCGCGATGGACGAATTGTCGAACCTCGCCTTCAAGGCCTATCGCGGTCTCGTCTACGAGACCGAAGGCTTCGTCGATTACTTTTGGGCGTCCACCGTCATCAACGAGATCGCGACGCTCAACATCGGCAGCCGTCCGGCCTCGCGCAAGAAGACCCGCGCGATCGAGGACCTCCGCGCGATTCCCTGGGTGTTCTCCTGGGCGCAATGCCGCCTGATGCTGCCCGGCTGGTACGGCTTCGGCAGCGCGGTGGAGCAGTGGATCGCGGAGCATCCGGAGCAGGGCATGCCGTTCCTGAAAGAGCTCTACAAGGAATGGCCGTTCTTCCGCATGCTGCTGTCGAACATGGACATGGTGCTGGCGAAAAGCTCGATCGCGATCGCCTCGCGCTACGCCGAGCTCGTGCCGGACGAAGCCTTGCGCGAAAAGATCTTCGGCCGCATCCGCCGCGAATGGCATTCCTGCATCGAAACGCTGCTCGATATCATGGGCCAGGACCGGCTGCTCCAGGGCAATCCGCTGCTGGAGCGCTCCGTGCGCCACCGCTTCCCCTATCTCGATCCGCTCAACCACGTGCAGGTCGAACTCTTGAGAGAGCACCGCGCGCAGAACCCCGACGAGCAGGTGCTGCGCGGGATCCAGCTGACGATCAACGGGATCTCGGCGGGGTTGCGGAATACCGGGTAGCTTGCAGCTCGTCGTTCCGGGGCGCCCAAAGGGCGAACCCGGAACCCCGAGCTTCCGGGCTCGCTCGCTCGTGCGAGCGCCCCGGAATGACGGCGCCTAACTCATGGCTTCATCGCGCCCTGCACACTGGTGTAGACCGCATAGAGCGATGTCGATCCGCAAATATAGAGCCTGTTGCGCTGCTGGCCGCCGAAGCACAGGTTTGCCACGGTCTCGGGAATGTGGATCTTGCCGAGCAATTCGCCCGATGCCGTATAGCAGCGCACGCCGTCCTCGTTCGGATCGCCCCAGCCGACCGAGCACCAGACCCGCCCCTCGGTGTCACAGCGGACACCGTCGGTGATGCCGGGCTTCGGCATGTCTGCAAAGACCTTGCTGTTTGAGACCTTGCCTGCCGCGACGTCGAGGTCGAACACGCGGATATGCGAAGGGTTGTCTGGCCCGTCGGTGAACCCGGTGTCGCAGATGTAGAGCTTCTTCTCGTCGGGTGAGATGGCGAGCCCATTGGGCTCGACAAAATCGTCGACGACGACCTTGACCTCTCCGGACTTCGGATCGACCCGGTAGACGTTCTTCTTGTCCTGCTCGGGTTCGGCCTTGATCCCCTCGTAGAAGCCGCCGATGCCGTAGGCGGGATCGGTGAACCAGATTGCGCCGTCGGCGGTTACGACCGCATCGTTCGGGGAGTTCAGCCGCTTGCCGTTGTATTTGTCGGCGATAACAGTGATCGAGCCGTCGAGCTCGGTCCTCGTCACACGCCGGCCGCTGTGCTCGCAGGTGATCAGCCGTCCCTCGCGGTCGATAGTGTTGCCGTTCGAGTTCATCGACGGCTGGCGATAGACGCTGAGGTGGCCGTCGTCCTCGGAGAAGCGCATGATGCGGTTGTTCGGAATGTCGCTGAACAGCACGTATCGCCCGGCTGCGAAATACACGGGCCCCTCCGCCCAGCGGAAGCCGGTTGCGACGCGCTCCACCGCCATGGTGCCGGCGAAGGCCGGAAAGCCGGAAGGGCCGAAGGACGGCGGTCCCTTTTTCGCCGATTCCAAATGAGAGTCCGGGTAGCGGCTGCCCGGCAATGGTCCGAGCGGCAGCGGCGCCGTCGACCTCGTGGGTGCGCCGGTCTGGCCGAGTGGGGCGACGGAGGCCGCCAATGCTCCGTTCATGGTGACGCCCGTAGCCGCGACCGCGGCCGCCGCGCCCTTCAACAGGGTGCGGCGCGCGAGAGAGGGCTCGCTGCTCCTTGCGGGAATGGTCAGTGGTTTTGTCATGGTTGCCTCCCGTTTTTTCGTTGGGAGCAAACCATTCGCCCGCAATCGGGCGTAAAGCGGGCGGTCTCCGGCTGAACAACCGGAGACCGCAATGCAGCAAAGGCGGGATCTTACACCGGATCCCAGGTGAAGATGTCGGCGGAGCGGTCGAGCTTGTAGAACGAGCCCTTCAGCGCCGGCATGCCGTGTTCTGCAATCGACTGCGGCGTCCAGCCTTCGCTCCGCTGCACCGAGCGGATCGGACGATTCTGGCTGAACAGGAAGATCTCGTTCATGCGCACGCCAAAGATCTGGCCGGTGACGTCCTTCGCGGAATCGCCGAGCAGATAGCCGCAGAGCGGGGCGATCTTTTCCGGGCCCATCTGCTTGATCTTCTCGACGCGCGCCTTCTCCGCGTCGGTCTCGGTCGGGATGGTGCCGATCATGCGGGTCCAGGCGAACGGCGAGACGCAGTTGGAGCGGACGTTGAAGCGGCCCATGTCGAGCGCGATCGACTTCGACAGACCGACGATGCCGAGCTTGGCTGCCGCGTAATTGGCTTGGCCGAAGTTGCCGATCAGGCCGGAGGTCGAGGTGAAGTGCACGAACGAGCCCGACTCCTGCTCGCGGAAGATGCGCGCCGCGGCGTGACTGACGTAGAACGAGCCCATCAGATGCACCTTGATGACGGCCTCGAAGGCTTCCACGCTCATCTTGTGGAAGATCATGTCGCGCAGGATGCCGGCATTGTTGACGACTCCGTCGAGCCGACCGAAGTGATCGGTCGCGGTCTTCACGATCTTGCTGGCGGGAATAGCTTCCGCGACGCTCTCGAAATTGGCGACCGCGGTGCCGCCGCGCTTCTTGATCTCCTCGACCACCTCCTCGGCCGGAGCGGCGCTCGTCCCGGCGCCGTCGGCGGCCACGCCGGGATCGTTGACGACGACCTTGGCGCCTTCCGCGGCACAGAGCAGCGCGATCTCGCGCCCGATACCGCGCCCTGCGCCGGTGACGATGATGACCTTGTCCTGCAGTGATTTTGTCATGTGGGTTCTCCGCTAGCCGTTCCAAATTCTGCCGTCATTCCGGGATGCGCCGAAGGCGCAGGCCCGGAATCCATACTCCCGATCGTGGTTATGGATTCTCGGGTGCGCAATTGCGCACCATAGCTCGTCGCTTCGCGCCGCCCCGGAATGACAGCAACTACGTCTCGTTCGTAAACACGATCGTGCCACTCGCGGCGAACATGCCGCCGACGCCGTGGCACACCGAAATCTTCGCGTTCGGCACCTGTGCCGGCGCGATGCCGCGCATCTGGCGCACGCTCTCCTGCAGCGCGTACATGCCGTACATGCCGGAATGCATGTAGCTCAATCCGCCGCCATTGGTGTTGAGCGGAAGCTTGGCGCCAGGCCGCGTGTTGCCGTCGGCGATGAATTGGCCGGTCTCCTCATAGGGCATGAAGCCGAGATCGCCGAGGCCGAACAGCGGCAGATGCGCGAACGCGTCGTAAATCATGAGATGGTCGACGTCCCCGTGCGCGATGCCGGCTTCCCTGAAGGCCAGCGGCCCGGCGGTCTTGAACGCACGCGAGGAGTTGAACGTCTCCATCTGGCTGACCATCGGCGTCTCCACGCTCTCGCCGGTGCCCATGATGTAGACCGGCTTCCGCGGAAAATCCCTGGCGCGGTCGGCCGAGGTCAGGATCAGCGCGCCGCCGCCGTCGGTGACGAGGCAGCACTGCAAGAGGTGGAACGGATAGGCGATCATGCGCGAGTTGAGGACGTCTGCAACCGTGATCGGCTCCTTCATCATGGCGCGCGGATTCTTCGCCGCCCATTCCCGCTGCACCACCGCAACCGAAGCAAGCTGCTCGTGGGTGATGCCGTAGGTCTTCATGAAGCGCAGCACGGGAATCGGAAACATGCTGGGCGGGCCGTAGACGCCGAAAGGCGCCTCGAACTGGCCGTTGAGGCTGTCGGCCGGCGTCGAGCGCGGCAACTTGCCGATCATCGACTTGCCGCTCTCGGCATGGGTGATCAGCACCGTCTTGCACAAGCTGGCCTCGATCGCCGCCGCCGCATGGCGGACATGGAGCATGAAGGAGCAGCCGCCGACCGAGGTGCCGTCCACCCAGGTCGGCTTGATGCCGAGATAGTGGCAGACCTGCTGTGGCGTTTCGACCGCGGTGGCAAAGCCGTCGATGTCGGACAGCTTCAGCCCGGCGTCGGCAATGGCGTTGAGCGCGGCATCCGCGTGCAGCTGGAGCTGCGAGGCATTGGGGATGACACCGAGCTCGGTGGTCTCGGCCGCGCCGACGACGGCAACCTGGTTCTTGCGCATGGTCTTACCCCTTCGCCGGACGGAAGACGGGGAGGGTGATCTTGTCGTCGAGCTCCTGGAACGCGACCTCGAGCTTCATGTCGAGCGCGAGTGCCTCCGGCGTCTGCGGGCAATCGATGATGTTGCTCATCATCCGCGGGCCCTCGTCGAGCTCGACCACCGCGATGGCGTAAGGCGGCGTGAAGCCGGGCGCGGCGGGGCGATGGTTGATCACGTAGCTGTAGAGAAAGCCCTTGCCGCTCGCCTTGAAGATGCTGACCTTGCGCGAGGCGCAGGAGGGGCAGAACGGGCGCGGCGGGAAGTAGACATGGGCGCAGGCATCGCAGCGCTGCAGGCGCAATTCGCCGGCCTTGGTGCCGTCCCAGAAATGCTGGGTCTCCGGCGTCGGTTTCGGTCGCGCGCGCTGCGGTTCGACCATGTTGGCTGCTCCTCCCAAGAGACAGGCCTCGTGCCCGCCGGTTTCGAACTTGATGCGACAATCGACCATGGCGCGTCAACGGTCCAGCAATGCGCATGCATGCCATCATGCGCACAATGCTTGTGTCGAGCTGAGCCAGCGCTATAGATTGCGCGCGAAATATTCCGTGAGACAGACATGCCCGATTTTCCGACACTGGCGCAGCTCGCCGAAGACCTCGAAAGCGGCCGCACCACCTCCCGCAAGTTGGTCGAGGCCTGCCTCGCCAGGATCGCCGATCCCGCCGGCGAGGGGCAGCGCGCCTTCATCCATGTCGACAAGGATGCCGCGCTGACGACCGCCGACGCCATGGATGCCCTGCGCAAGGTCAAGGCGGCGCCGTCGCCCTACGCCGGGATTCCCATTTCGATCAAGGATCTCTTCGACATCAAGGGGCAGACCACGCGCGCCGGCTCCCGTGCGCTCGACGATTCCGATCCGGCGGAGCACGATGCGGCGGCGGTCGCGCGGCTGCGCAAGGCCGGCTTCGTGCTGATCGGGCGCACGAACATGACCGAGTTCGCCTATTCCGGCATCGGCATCAATCCGCATTACGGCACGCCGAAAGGCGCCTGGAACCGGGCTGTGGGCCATGTGCCCGGCGGCTCCTCCTCGGGCGCCGCGGTGTCCGTGCTCGACCGCATGGCGCATGGCGCGCTGGGCACCGACACCGGCGGCTCCTGCCGGATTCCGGCGGCCTATAACGGCATCGTCGGCTACAAGCCGACGCAGCGCCGCGTCCCGCTCGACGGCGCGGTGCCGCTGTCCTTCTCGCTCGACAGCATCGGGCCGCTGGCGCGATCAGTCAGCTGCTGTGCCATACTCGATGCCGTGCTCGCGGGCGAGCCCATCGTCGCGCTGAAGCCGCGGCCCGTGAGGGGCATGCGGCTCGCGGTGCCGACCACGATCGCGCTCGACGATCTCGACGCGGGGGTCTCCGAGACCTTCGAACGCGCACTGAAGACGCTCGCGGATCACGGCGCCATCATCGAGCGGATCGAGACGGTGGAATTCCACGACATCGGCCCGATGAACGCCAAGGGCGGCTTTGCGGCGTCCGAGAGCTATGCCTGGCACCGCTATCTCATCGCGGCGAAGGGCGACATCTACGATCCCCGCGTCTTTGTCCGCATCATGCGCGGCGAGGCGCAGAGCGCGGCCGACTACATCGACCTGCTCAACGAACGCCGCTCGCTGATCGCGCGTGTCAATGCGCGCATCGCGCCCTATGACGCCCTGGTGCTGCCGACCACGCCCAACACGCCGCCGAAGATCGCTGACCTCGCCGACGATCAGGCATTCACCCGCGAGAACATCCGCGCCTTGCGCAATTGCAGCTTGATCAACCTGATCGACGGTTGCGCCATCTCGCTGCCCTGTCATCGCGTGGGTGACGTTCCCGTCGGCCTGATGCTGGCGGGCGCAGGCGGCTCGGACCGCCGTATCTTCGAGCTTGCTGCCGGCATGGAGGCCGTCATCCGTGTTTGATCTCACTTTCACCGTCGATGCCAAGGACACCACCACGCCGCTGACGCTGGCGATCGACCAGCTGGTCATCGCCGGCTGGACCGGCCGCGACACGGTCGCGCGCGACGAGCACATCGCCGAGCTGGAGGAGATGGGCATCGCCCGCCCGGCCTCGACGCCGATCTATTATCGCGCCTCGGCGCGGCGGCTGACCCAGGAGGACAGCATCGAATGCTGCGGCGAGGATTCCTCCGGCGAGGTCGAATTCGTGCTGATCGGCTGGCAGGGCCGCATCTTCGTCGGCTGCGGCTCCGATCACACCGACCGCAAGGTCGAGGCCTACAACGTCACGGTCTCCAAGCAGATGTGCGACAAGCCGATCGCCTCGACTCTCTGGGAGCTCGATGACGTCATCGGCCATTGGGACAAGATGATCCTGCGCTCCTACGCCACCATCAAGGGCGAGCGCGTGCTCTACCAGGAGGGCACGCTGGACGCGATGCTGCCAGTCGCCGATCTCCTCAAGCGCGGCTTTGGCGGCGGCAAGTTCCCGGACGGCTGCGCCATGTTTGGCGGCACGTTCGCCGCCAAGGGCGGCATCCGCCCGGCCGACCGCTTCGATTTCGAGCTTGAAGATCCCATGCTGAAGCGCACGATCAGGCATGGCTACGACGTCGTGACGCTGCCGGTGAGGGGCTGAGCTCTCTCCACCGTCATTGCGAGCGAAGCAATTCAGACTGGTTCCGCGGAGGGATTCCTGGATTGCTTCGTCGCAAGGGCTCCTCGCAATGACGGGGAGAGAGTCATCGGGAATCGGGTGGCGGGGTGAACGTCGAGCTGCAAAGGTGATTGTTATGACAATGACCGCACGCAAATCGCCCCAAACACCATCCGCTGACCTCGCCGCCCACGTCGACGCCCTCGACTGGCCGCAGATCACCGCTGAGCTCGACTCACAGGGCTGCGCCGTCCTGGAGAACCTGCTGACGCCCGACCAATGCCGCGCTATCGCCGCGCTCTACCCGGCCGATGCGCACTTCCGCAGCCGCATCGTCATGGGCCGCCACGGCTTTGGCCGCGGCGAGTACAAGTACTTCACCTATGCGCTGCCCGATCTGATCGCGCAGCTCCGCCCGGCGCTCTACTCGCATCTTCAAGCCGTCGCCAATCGCTGGAACGAGGCGATGGGGATCGAGGTTCGCTATCCGCAAAACCACGCGGCGTTCCTGAAGCGTTGCCATGAGGCAGGCCAAAGCCGGCCGACGCCGCTGCTGCTGCAATACGAGGCCGGCGACTATAATTGCCTGCATCAGGACCTCTATGGCGAGCATGTGTTCCCGCTCCAGGTCGCGATCCTGCTCTCCGAGCCCGGGCACGATTTCACGGGCGGCGAGTTCGTGCTGACCGAGCAGCGCCCGCGCATGCAGTCTCGCGCCGAGGTCGTGCCGCTGACGCAAGGCGATGCGGTCGCCTTCGCTGTGCATCACCGCCCGGTGCAGGGGACACGCGGCACGTACCGCGTTAATCTTCGCCACGGCGTCAGCCGGATCAGGTCCGGCCGGCGCCACACGCTGGGTGTGATCTTCCACGATGCCAAATGAGCGCTGCGATTGACGGGTGATTTGTTCGACACCGTTGCCGAGGCACAGCCATCGCGCGAAAATATCGCCGACGGGGCCGTGCTGCTGCGCGGCTTCGTCAAGCCGATCGAGAACGGGCTGATCGACGCGGTGCGCGCCATCGTGGCGCAGTCGCCGTTCCGGCGGATGACGACGCCGGGCGGCCATCTGATGTCGGTGGCGATGACCAATTGCGGCGAGCGCGGCTGGATCACCGATCACACCGGCTATCGCTACGACGCAATCGATCCGCGCACCGGCGCCCCATGGCCGGCGATGCCGCCGCTGCTCGCCGATCTCGCCCGCCGCGCCGCGGAGCAGGGCGGCTTTGAAGGCTTTGCCCCCGATGCCTGCCTCGTCAACTGCTACGAGCCGGGCACGCGGCTGTCGCTGCATCAGGATAAGGACGAGCTGGACTATTCCGCGCCGATCGTCTCGGTCTCGCTCGGCCTGCCCGCGACCTTCCTGTTCGGCGGCTTCGCGCGCAGCGATAAGCCGCGCCGCTTCCGCCTCGTCCATGGCGACGTGGTGGTCTGGGGCGGGGCCAGCAGGCTCGCCTATCACGGCGTGGCACCGCTCGCCGAGGGCGAGCATCCGCTGCTGGGGCGGAAGCGGATCAATCTGACCTTCCGCAGGACGCGCTGACGCGTTTCCTCGCAGCCTTCGCTCGTCTAAGCTTGGGGCGGGGAGGCGGCGACATGACGACCACACAGAACTCGGCCGGCGCCGGCACGGCGAACCGCACGGGGCTTTACCTCGCGGCGCTGCAATTGGTGTTCACGCTGGGCTGGACGACCTACGTCATCTACCTGCCAAAGCTCGCCGCCGAGGTCGGCATCGCGCCGTCCGCCGTGATCCTCATCCTGATGCTGGATCAAGCGATCTTCACCATTGCCGACACCGCGATGGGAATCGCCGCCGACAAGCTCGCGCCCCATGTCGGCAGGCTCGGCCTGTTCGTCGGGCTCGTGACCGCGATCTCCTGCGGCGCCTTCGTCGCGCTCCCCTTCGTTGCCGGAGCCGGCGCAGCGGCGCAGGGCTGGTTCATCGCGCTGATCGTGATCTGGTCGATCACGTCCTCTGCGCTGCGGGCGCCGCCGCTGACCTTGCTCGGCAAGTACCGCGCCAAGCCGCAGGTGCCGTTCCTCGCCGCGCTGACCATGCTCGGCTACGGCGTCGCCGGCGCGGTCTCGCCCTATCTCGGCGTGGTGCTGCGCGAGCACGATGCGCGGTTGCCCTTCGTGATCTCCAGCGCGGTGCTGCTCCTGACCGCGCTCGGGCTGTCACGGATCGAGCATGACGTGGTGCGCGACACCGCGCCGCCCACACCGGACGAAGCGGCAGAGCCACTCGGTCTCGTCCCGATCGCCTTCATCGTCGCGATGATCGCGCTCGCACTCGGCTACCAGCTGCACTTTGCCATGAACAGCGCGCCGTTCTATTTGCGCTTTGCAGCTCCTACCGACCTGCAATGGCTGATGCCGGTGTTCTGGATCGGCTTCAACATCGCGATGTTTCCGGCAAGCCTCGTCGTCAAGCGTCGCGGCGGCCTCGTCGTGATGGGCGCCGCCGGCCTGTTCGGTGCGGTGGCGATTGCGGCGGCCGAGTTCGCCGGCAATCTCAACACGCTGATCGCCGCGCAATTTCTCGCCGGAGCCGCGTGGGGCTGCATGCTGATGAGCGCGGTCTCGGCAGCGCTCGCGATCGGCTCGACCGGCGCGGAAGGCAAGGTCACGGGCCTCGTCTTCTCCGCGCTCGCCCTCGGCACCTTCGCGCGGATGGCGGCGGTTGCCGGCGGCCTGCAGAAGATGCCGGAATACGCGCCGCTGCTGCATTGGGCGCCGGTCGCCTGCTGGTCGGTCGCAGGCGCCGGTCTGCTGGCGATTGCAGCCGCGCGGCTGCAGGGCGCGTCCGGCCTCAAGGCTTCGGCGGGTGAATGAAAGCCCACGGACTGACCTCGGAATCCCTGGGCACCTCGACGGAAATCAGAACCGGCCCGCCGTGGCCAAGCGCCTTCTCCAGCGCCGCCTTGAACTGCTCCGGCGCGGTGACACGCGCCGCGGCCACGCCGAAGGACTCCGCGAGCTGGACGAAATCCGGATTGACGAGGTCGGAGGCCACCACGCGGCCGTCGAAGCGTTCGCGCTGGTCGCGGCGGACATTGCCATAGGCGTTGTTGTTGAACACCAGCGTCACCACGCCAATGTTGAACTGCACGGCGGTGGCGAGCTCCTGCACGCCGAACATGAAGCCGCCGTCGCCGGTGATGGCGACCACCGGCTTGTCGGGATTGGCGACCTTGGCGCCGAGCGCGGTCGGAAAGCCCGAGCCGAGCGTGCCCTGATAGCCAGAGGTGATGAAGGTGCGCGGCTGATACACCGGGAAGCCGTACCAGGAGGCGAAGCCGACCTGCGACAGTTCATCGGTGACGATCGCATTGGCCGGCAGCACCTCGCGCAGGATCTTGAGATAGGCCATCTGCGGTTGGATGCGCTGGATCTCGGCCTGTGCGCTCGCCGTGGCCTCCCGGATCTCTCCGCGCCGGCCGCGGCCCTTGGCATAGCCGACCTTCTTCACGGCCGCGACGAGCTCGGCCGTTCCAGCCTTCGCATCGGCGACCATCGCGACATCGGCGGCGAGCCGGCGCATCTCGGCCGGATCGATGTCGATGCGAATGGATTTCAGGCCGCTCGGTTGATACGGCCAGCGGAAGCCGGATGCCGGCAGCTCGGCGCGGGTGCCGATGGCGATCATCAAATCGGTGGTCGGCCACAATTTGTAGGCCGCCGCCATGGTGAGACCGAGCTCATGCGCATTGGAGACGATGCCGCGGCCGCTGCGGAAGGCGACCACAGGCGCATCGATCATCTCGGCGAGCTCGAGGATCTCCTCAGCGGCTTCGATCGCGCCGCTGCCGACGAAGATCATCGGCGTCTTGCTGCCTTTGATCAGCGCCGCCGCCTGCTTGATCATATCAGGATCGGGTTGCGGCGGCGGCATCGGCTCCAGCACCTGCGCCGGCACTGTTGCCGCGCGCTGGGTGAAGACGTCCCAGGGCATCTCGACCGAGGCGGGGCCGCGCCGGCCCGACATCATCTCCTGGAATGCGCGCGCCACGATTGTCGGCGCGTTGCCGGGATATTCGATGCGCTCGGCCCATTTCACATAGGTGCGCAAGGTCGCGAGCTGGTCCGGCATCTCATGCAGATGGCCGCGACCCTTGCCCAGGAACGAGGTCGGCACCTGGCCGGTGACGCACAGCACCGGCTCGTTGCAGCCGAACGCGGTGAGCAGCGCGGCGCTCGCATTGAGCACGCCCGGGCCGGGCACGACACTGAACACGCCGGGCCGGCCGCTGGAGCGCGCATAGCCGAATGCCATGTAGCCGCAGGCCTGCTCGTGCCGCGCGCCGATCACCTTGAGCTGCGCCTGGTGGAAGGCGTCGAACAGGCCGTAGACCTGCGCGCCAGGCAGGCCGAACACGGTATCGACGCCGTGGGCGACAAGCCCGCTTACGATCGCTTCGCCGCCGGTGAGGCTGGTCATTGCATCATTCCACTTCGCTTGTTGTTCAGGCTTCGTCGATCACGCCGTTGCGCAAGCGCCCGATCCCCTCGGCCTCGATCTCGACGACGTCGCCCGGCTTCAAATATCGCGGCGGATCGAACCGCGCACCCGCGCCGGTCGGCGTGCCCGTGACGATGATATCGCCGGGAACCAGGGTTGCGAAGGTCGAGATATAGTTCAAGAGATAGCGGAACGAAAACATCAGCCGGCTGGTGCGATCGTCCTGCCTGAGTTCGCCGTTGACATGCGTGGTGAGGCGGATGTCGGCGATCTGCGACTCCTTGGTGTAGGGCACCAGCCACGGGCCGAGGCTGCCGCTGGAATCGAAGTTCTTGCCCTGCGTCACGTTGAACTTGGCGTGGCGCAGCCAGTCGCGCACCGAGCCCTCGTTGCAGAGCGTGAGCGCGGCGATGTGATCGAGGGCGCTGATTTCGGGGATATGCCGACCCTGCTTGCCGATCACCAGCACGATCTCGCCCTCATAGTCGAGCTGCGCCGAGGCACGCGGGCGCACCAGCGGCGTGTCGTGGCCGACGAAGGAGCGGGGCGAGCGCATGAACATGCTCGGATATTTCGGCGCCTCCTGGCCGTCCTTGTACTCGGCATTGCGATCGGGATAGTTGACGCCGATGCAGATGATCTTCTCCGGCGCGGGGATCGGCGGCAGCCAGGTGATCTCGCTGAGTGCGTGAACCGGCGTGCGGCCCGCGGCTTCCTCTGCAAGGTTCACGAGCTTTCCGGCCGCGATCACCTCGCGCAGCGTCGGATAGGTCTGGGCATAGCGCGCGGAGAGATCGACGATGCCGCCTTCCAGAACGGCGCCGTACTTGGTTTCACTCTTGACGGAATAGGTGGCGAGACGAGGCAGCTTCATCAGTCCGCCACCAGCACATCGGCCACGAATTTCGGCTCGCGCACGGCCTGCCCCGTGAACGGCGAGCCCTGTTCGAACCAGGAACGCGGAGCAGGGGCGCCCCACAGCGTCTGACGGCGCGGATCGCGCAGTGACCAGCGCAGCGGCTCGTGGTCGTGATCCCCGGTGAAATAGTCGCTGGTGTAGAGCTCGAGGCGGTGTCCGTCGGGATCGCGGACATAGAGGAAGAACGCGTTCGAGATGCCATGGCGCCCCGGGCCGCGTTCGATGTTCTTCACGAAGCCCTGCGAAGCCATGACATCGCAGAGATGAATGATGTTCATCGCCGTCGGCGTCCAGTAGGCGAAATGGTGCAGACGCGGGCCCTTGCCATTGGTGATCGCAAAATCGTGGACGTTGCCCTTGCGGTGCATCCAGGCTGCCGCAATGCGCCCGTTCGGCCCGTCCTCCTCGGCATATTCGGTGAGGCGAAAGCCGAGCCGGGCGTAGAAGTCCATCGTGTCCTGCACTTCGGCGGCGAAGACGTTGAAGTGATCCAGCCGCTGCGGATGGCAGCCCCGATAGAGGTCGTAGCGGCGCAAGAGATGCGGCCGCCGCTCCATGGCCGCATAGAGCTCGATCTGGAAGCCGAAGGGGTCGGTGAATTGCAGCGTGCGGCTCTGGAACGGCTGATCGACGAAGGCGTAGGAAAGGCCGTTCTCGGAGAGGAACGTGGCGGCCTTGTCGAGATCTTTGTCGTTGCCGACCTTGAAGCCGAGGCGGGCGCAAGCCGGCACCGTGGCCTTCCGCAGCACCAGCGAGTGATGCTGGTGCTCCTCGGCCGCGCGCAGGTACACGGCCTTGTCATGGGCGTCCTCGACATGCAGGCCGACAATGGTCTCGTAGAACTCCCGGCTCAGCTTCAAATCGGTGACGTCGAGCACGACATGGCTGGAGCGGATGATGTTGAACGGCGGCTCGAAGACGTGTTGCGGTATGGGCATTGGCGTTTCCCCTCTCTCGGCTTTGGTCATTCCGGGGCGTGCGAAGCACGAACCCGGAATCCATTCTTCCACGAACTCTGCTGCACGATGGATTCCGGGTTCGGCTCTTCGAGCCGCCCGGGAATGACGCTGCCGCTAAATTCCCAGCTTCTGAATCTTGTGCGTGCCCCGCGCCAGCGAGACATGCTTGGTTTCCATGTAGAAGTCGAACGAGTAATCGCCGCCGTCGCGGCCGATACCGCTCGCTTTCATGCCGCCGAACGGCGTCGGCAGATGGCGGACGTTCTCCGAGTTCAGCCAGATCATGCCGGCCTCCAGCGCATCGGCAACGCGCAGTGCGCGTCCCATGTCATTGGTCCAGACATAGCCGGTCAGACCGTAGCGGATGTCGTTGGCGATTTCGATGGCGTCCGCCTCGTCCTTGAACGGCAGCACCGTGAGGAACGGCCCGAATACCTCCTCCTGCGCAATGCGCATCTTGCCGTGCGCACCGGTCACCAGCGTCGGCTCGACATAATGTCCGCCGCCGGGGCCGTCGTAAGTCTTGCCCCCGACCGCAATGGTCGCGCCGTCCTGGCGCGCCACGTCGAAATAGGAGCAGACCTTTGCTAGATGCCGCTCATGGATCAGCGGCCCGATCTCGGTGGCGGGATCGAGGGGATGGCCGACCTTCAGCGCCTTCACCCGCGCGGTCAGCTTCTCCACGAATTTTTCCGCGATGCTCTGCTGGATCAGCAGGCGGCTCGATGAGGTGCAGCGCTCGCCGTTGAGCGAGTAGATCATGAACACGACGGCGTCGAGCGCACGGTCGAGGTCGGCGTCGTCGAACACGATCACCGGGTTCTTGCCGCCGAGCTCGAAATGCACGCGCTTTAGCGTCGGCGCGCCCTGCATCATGATGGCCGACCCGGTCGCGCTCTCGCCGACGAAGCCGATCGCCTTGATGGCGGGATGCTCGGTCAGCGCCTTGCCCGCTTCCTCGCCAAAACCGTGCACGGTGTTGAGCACGCCGTCGGGAACGCCGGCGTCCTTGACGAGCTTGGCGAGAAGGGAGGCCGTCACCGGCGACCATTCGGCCGGCTTGTGCACGACGGTGCAGCCGGCCGCTAGCGCTGGCGCGATCTTCCAGGTCGAGAGCATGAACGGCGTATTCCACGGCGTGATCACGCCGACGGGGCCGATCGGCACGCGCGTGGAGACGTTCCAATGCTCGTCGCTCGGCGTGTTGAGGCCGTCGCGCGCCTCGGCGCATTTGTCGGCGAAGAAGCGGAAATTCTCGGCGGCGCGGATCGCGGCCTTGGCCATGAAGCGATAGGCCTGGCCGGTGTCGATGCATTCGAGCACCGCGATGTCGTCGGCATTGTCCTCGATCGCGTCGGCCACCCGATGCAGCAGCTTCTTCCGCATCGCCGGCCCCATGTCGCGCCACGATTTGAAGGCGAGGGCAGCCGCAGTCGCCGCCGCGTCGATATCCTCGGCATTACCGCGGGCAACGCTGGCGAGCACGGCACCATCGACCGGCGACCTGGTCTCGAACGTCTCGCCGGAGATCGAGGCGACGGTCTTGCCGTCGATCATGTGGCCGATGCCGTCCGCGCGCAGTTGCTTCAGCAGCGGCGCGACGCGGTCGCGATTGGCCTGGAACAGATCGGCTTTCGGCGCGGGCTTATCCATGAGCGGCCTCCGCTTTCAGGGCGTCGTGAATGTTGTTGCGCTTCCAGCTGGTGTCCTTGTCGTTGATCTGCATGTCGAACGACAGGGCGAACTTGCTGGTGGCGAAGACGGGATCGAGATGTCTTGAGAGCGCCTGGAAGACGTGCTCGCCGGCCTTCTTTCGGGTAGGAAGGTCGCGGCCCTCGCCGATGCGCAGCACCATGTCGAGGAAGCCGTAATCCTGCCGCGCATCCGCAATCGCATAGTGCTCGCAGCGGATGGCACGAACGCGGATGCCGCCGAGCGGGAAGATACCGGTCTCGCTAGCTGCCTTGCGCACGACCTCGCACACCGCGGCGATGTCGAGACAGCCGTCGAGATTGGCCGAATATTCGATGGTGAAATGCGGCATCGCGCGTTTCGCTCCCTGTCTTCTTGTTCGCCTTAAGCGAAGTAGCAGCTCACCGAGCCGTAGGCGCCATAATCGGCCTGGATTGTGTCGCCCTTGCGGGTCTCGATCGGACGGATGAAGGAGCCGGCGAGCACGACCTGGCCCGGCTCGAGCGCCAGCCCAAGCGGAGCGATCTTGTTGGCGAGCCAGGCGACGGCGGTGGCGGGATGGTTGAGCACGCCGGCGGCAAGGCCCGTCTCTTCCAGCTGGCCGTTCTTGAAGCAGAGCGCTCCGATCCAGCGCAGGTCAGCATCCAGCGGGCGGATCGGCCGCCCTCCGAGCACGATGCCGGCATTCGCCGCATTGTCGGCGATGGTGTCGAAGATCTTTCGCGTCGCCTTGGTCTTGGGATCGACGCGCTCGACCCGCGTATCCAAAATCTCCAGCGCCGGCACCACGAAGTCGGTGGCGTTGAGCACGTCGAACATCGTGCAAGTGGGTCCTGAAAGGCGCTTGCTCATGACGAAGGCGAGCTCGGCCTCGACGCGCGTCGCGATGAAGCGCTCGGTCGGAACGATTCCGCCGTCGGCGAAGAACATGTCGTCGAGCAGCACGCCGGAATCCGGCTCGTCGATGCCAAGCGCGCTTTGCATCGCCTTCGAGGTCAGGCCGATCTTGTGGCCTTTCACCGCGCGCCCCTCGGCGATCTTGACGTCGACCCAGGCCTTCTGAATCGCGTAGGCATCCGCGATGCTGATGTCCGGGAAGTCCTGCGAGAGCTGCCGGATCTGCGTGCGGGTCTTCTCCGCCCGGTGCAGACGCATTGCGCAAGCTTGGATATCGTCGTTGGAAAGCGCCATTTGTGATCTTACAAATCGAGGTGCCGCGAGATACTTAACATGTTAAGTGAATGCGTCAAACACAAATTCGGCTTGCTGCACTGCAAACGTTTTGCGGCTTGAAAGGGCGTCATGACCAAGAAATCCGCCGATCCCGCCAACGGTCACCCGCCTGCCGCGCGCCAGGTGCCGATGCGCGATTTCTCGCGCTCGCTGCCGATGTCGCTGCTGCGGGCCCGGGAGGCGGTGATGCGGCAGTTTCGTCCCTCGCTGCGCGAGCACGGCCTGACCGAGCAGCAATGGCGCATCCTGCGAGCGCTGGCGGCCATCGAGGCGGTCGAGGTCACGGAACTCGCGCGCACCGCGTTCCTGCTCGGGCCGAGCTTGTCGCGCATCCTGCGCGATCTCGAGGCGCGCAATCTGATCGAGCGCAAGACGGCGAAAGCGGATCAGCGCCGCAGCATGGTCTCGATCTCGAAGGAGGGGCTGAAGCTGATGGCTTCGGTCGCGCCGACTTCGGAAGCGATCTATGCCGAGATCACGCGGCGCTTTGGCGCCCGCAAGCTGGCCGAATTGCAGGAGATGCTCGGCGAGCTCGAACAGAGCCTTGCCGGGCTCGGAGCCGCGGACGAGACAATAGCCGGGGAGTGAAACCAGATATGCGTGCGTGCGCGGCGAGAGCCATGGACATTCACGCTTTTTTTCGCTCAAAGTGCGGCCCAACCCGATCCGCGGCGAGTGAGAGCAACAGGGAAGGAAAGGCAACGTGGCGAATAAAGTCAAAGAGATCTGGAAGTCGGGCAAGGCGGTCGTCAACGCATGGCTTGCCATCCCCTCCGGCTTCTCGGCCGAGATGATCGCGCAATGCGGCTTCGACAGCGTCACGGTCGACATGCAGCATGGTGTGCAGGACTATCTGTCGATGGTGCAGTGCTTTCAGGCCATGGACAAGCATCCGGTCACCCCGATGGTCCGCGTGCCCTGGAACGAGCCCGGCATCATCGGCAAGGTCCTCGACGGCGGCGCCTATGGCGTGATCTGCCCGATGGTCAACACCCCGCAGGAAGCCCGGAACCTGGTCTCCTATTCGAAATATCCGCCCAAGGGCGTGCGCTCCAACGGTCCGATTCGCGCCGGCATGTACGGCACCGCGGGCTCTTATCAGAAGACGGCCAACGACGAGATCGTGCTGCTGCCGATGATGGAGACGCGGACCGCGGTGGAGAACATGGAAGCGATCCTCGATGTCGAAGGCATCGACGGCGTCTATATCGGCCCGTCCGATCTCGGCTTCTCCTACGGCCTCGAGCCCAAGCTCGACCGCAGCGAGCCCGAGATCCTCGCGATCTACGACAAGATCATCAAGGAATGCGGCAAGCGCGGCTTAAACCCGGGCATCCATTGCAGCGGCGCCGAAGGCGCAGCGCGCGCCATCAACATGGGCTTCAAGCTGGTGACGCTGTCCAACGAAGTCGGCCTGATGACGACCTACGCCAAGATGCAGGTGAACGCGACCCGCAAGGATTCTGCCGGCAAGGCCTGAGCTCTTTCCCTCTCCCCGTTCTTACGGGGAGAGGGTCAGGGTGAGGGGTCTCTCTCAACACGACCAATCTAGCGATCGAGCGCGCCGCTTGCCCCACCCGGATCGCTCTGCGATCCGACCTCTCCCCGTAAGAACGGGGAGAGGTGAAGTAAGACCCAAGGAGACCCGCCATGACCATCAGCCCCGTCATCCGCCTGCATCCCGATGATGGCGTGGTGATCGCGCGCGCGAGCCTGCCGCCGGGGACGGTGGTCGCCGACGGCGTGACCACGGTCGATCGCATTCCCTCCGGCCACAAGGTCGCGATCAAGCCGATCGCGGTAGGCGAGCCGATCAGGCGCTACGGCCAGATCATCGGGTTTGCCACGCAAGCCATCGCGCCGGGCCAGCACGTGCACGTGCAGAACTGCGGCATGGGTGATTTCGCCAAGGACTATGCCTATTGCGCCGACGTCAAGCCGACGCCGAATTTCGATCTGCCGGCGACGTTCGAAGGCATCCGCCGCCCGGACGGCCGCGTCGCCACGCGCAATTATATCGGCATTCTCACCTCGGTGAATTGCAGCGCGCATGTCGCGAGCCTCGTCGCCGACGTCTTCAAGAAGAATCCCTTCACCGGCGACAATCCGCTCGCCGATTTCCCCAACGTCGATGGCGTGGTCGCGCTGACCCACAAGACCGGCTGCGGCATGACGCAGAACGAGCCCTTGGCGCTGCTCCGTCGCACGCTCGGCGGCTATGCGCGGCACGTCAACTTCTCCCACGTCATCGTGCTTGGCCTCGGCTGCGAGGTGAACCAGATCGGCGGCCTGATGGAAGAGCAGAAGCTCGCCGGACGCCTGCGCGCGATGGACATCCAGGAGGTCGGCGGCACCCGCAAGACGGTCGAAGCCGGCATCGCTTTCGTGCGCGAGGCGCTGACTGACGCCGACAAGGTCAAGCGCGAGACGGTGCCGGCGAGCGAGCTCACGGTGGCCCTGCAATGCGGCGGCTCGGACGGCTATTCCGGCGTCTCTGCCAATCCCGCGCTGGGAGCGGCCAGTGACCTCATCGTGCGCCACGGCGGCACGGTGATCCTGTCGGAAACGCCGGAAACCTACGGCGCCGAGCACCTGCTCACACGCCGCGCCGTCAGCCGCGAGGTCGGCGAGAAGCTGGTCGACCTGATGCGCTGGTGGGACGAGTACACCGCGCGCGAGGGCGCCGAGATGAACGCAAATCCCAGCCCCGGCAACAAGGCCGGCGGCCTCACCACCATTCTGGAGAAGTCGCTCGGCGCCATGGCGAAGGCCGGCACCACCAATCTCGTCGAGGTGCTGCGCTACGCCGAGCCCGTCACCAAGAAGGGGTTCGTGTTCATGGACACGCCCGGCTACGACCCGGTGGCTGCGACCGGGCAGGTCGCCGGCGGCGCCAATCTGGTCTGCTTCACCACGGGCCGCGGCAGCGTGTTCGGCTGCAAGCCGGCGCCGTCGATCAAGCTCGCCACCAACACGCCGATGTACAAGCGCATGGAAGAGGACATGGACGTCAATTGCGGCACCATCCTCGAAGGCGAGGAGAGCGTCGAACAATGCGGCCAGCGCATCTTCGATCTCATCCTCAAGACGGCATCGGGCCAACCGACCAAGAGCGAGAAATTCGATTTCGGCGGCGCCGAGTTCGCGCCATGGGTGCTGGGCGCGACGATGTAGGTGACGGCGTAGCTCGGATGGAGCGAAGCGAAATCCGGGACGGCTCCGTCCGCGTTGACGAACTCCGGATTGCGCTTCGCTCCATCCGGGCTACAAGGGATACTTCCTAGGCACCCTGTGCCCGTTGTTAGTGCTTGATCGCGTTGACCTCAGGTGTTCTGCTCAAAAAAGCTGCTGGAGCACCGCAACCCGTGTCGATCTACGTCGCGCTACACCACGTCACGCACTACAAATACGACCGCCCGATCGACCTTGGCCCGCAGACCATCCGGCTGCGGCCGGCGCCGCATACGCGCACGCCGATCCTGAGCTATTCGCTCAAGGTCACGCCCTCCAATCATTTCGTGAACTGGCAGCAGGATCCGCAAGGCAACTGGCTGGCGCGCTACGTCTTTCCGGAGAAGACCACCGAGCTGAAATTCGAGGTCGACTTCACGGCGCAGATGACCGTGGTCAACCCGTTCGACTTCTTCGTCGAGCCCTATGCCGACAGCTTTCCGTTCGAATATCCCAAGGACCTCAAGACCGAGCTCGCGCCTTATCTCGAGACCATCAAGCCCGACCGCCTGTTCGCCAAATTCCTCGATTCGATTCCGCACGAGGCCCCGAACACCGTCAACTTCCTGGTCGAGCTCAATCGCGAGATCCAGAAGAAGGTCCGCTACATCATCCGCATGGAGCCGGGCGTGCAGACGCCGGAGGAGACGCTTGCCTCCGGCGCAGGCTCATGCCGCGACTCCGCCTGGCTCTTGATCCAGACCTTGCGCCATCTCGGGCTCGCCGCCCGCTTCGTCTCCGGCTATCTGATCCAGATCCGTCCCGACATCGATCCGATCGAGGGACCGCCGGAAGTCGAGAACGATTTTACGGATCTGCACGCCTGGGCCGAAGTCTATCTGCCGGGCGCGGGGTGGATCGGATTCGATGCGACCTCGGGCATGCTCGCGGGCGAAGGGCACATCCCGGTCGCAGCCACGCCGCACTACCGTTCGGCGGCGCCGATTTCCGGCGGGGCCGGCTTTGCCGAGGTCGAGTTCTCTTTCGACATGAGCGTGAGGCGCATCCGCGAGGCGCCGCGCATCACAAAGCCGTTCTCCGACGAAGCCTGGGCGCGGCTCAACGATCTCGGCGAGCAGGTCGATGGCGATCTCGCCGCCCAGGACGTGCGGCTCACCATGGGCGGCGAGCCGACCTTCGTCTCGGTCGACGATCTCGAAGCGGGCGAGTGGAATACGGAAGCCGTCGGGCCGACCAAGCGCACGCTCGGCGACGATCTGATCCGCCGCCTGCGCACGCGCTTTGCGCCCGGCGGGCTGCTGCATTACGGCCAGGGCAAATGGTATCCGGGCGAGAGCCTGCCGCGGTGGGCCTTCGGCCTCTATTGGCGCAAGGACGGCGTACCGATCTGGAAGAACGCCGACCTCATCGCCAGGATCGAGAATCCCAGGAGACCGGAGGTCAAGGACGCCGAGGCTTTCATGGAAGGCACGGCGGCGCGGCTTGGCGTCGACCTCGGCTACATCATGCCGGCTTATGAGGATCCCGCCTATTGGCTGCAGAAGGAAGCCGAGCTTCCGGTCAACGTCGATCCCACCGATTCAAAGCTGTCCGATCCCGAAGCCCGCGCGCGCATGGCGCGGGTGTTCGACCAGGGCCTGAATACGCCCCGCGGCTTCGTGCTGCCGATCCAGCGCTGGAATGCGCCGCCGCGCTGGCGCAGCGAGCGCTGGCCGCTGCGGCGCAATCATCTGTTCCTGACCCCTGGCGATTCACCGCTCGGCCTGCGCCTGCCGATCGGCTCGCTCGGTTACGTCCCGCCCAACCAATATCCCTACATCGTCGAGCAGGATCCGATGGAGCCGCGGGGCAAGCTGCCGGTGTTCACCCGCATGGCGCGCCCGCCATCGCCGCCGCGCACGGCCCCCGAGCATCTCAACACGGCAATTCCCGTGCGCACCGCGATGGCGGTGGAGATCCGCGACGGCGTGATCTGCGCCTTCATGCCGCCGGTCGAACGCATCGAGGATTATCTCGAGCTGATCTCGGCGCTGGAGGATACCGCCGAAGAGATGCAGCTTCCCGTCCACGTCGAGGGTTATCCGCCGCCGTTCGATCCGCGCATCGAGGTGATCAAGGTGACGCCCGACCCCGGAGTCATCGAGATCAACATCCAGCCCGCCAAGAGCTGGCGCGACGCCGTCGAGATCACCACCGGCCTTTATGAGGATGCGGCCAAGGTCCGCCTCGGCGCCAACCGTTTCCTGGTCGACGGCCGTCACACCGGCACCGGCGGCGGCAATCACGTCGTGGTCGGCGGCTCCTCACCGCAGGACTCGCCGTTCCTGCGCCGGCCGGACCTGTTGAAGAGCTTGGTCTTGTATTGGCAGCGCCATCCGGCGCTGTCCTATTTCTTCTCAGGCCTCTTCATCGGGCCGACCAGCCAGGCGCCGCGCATCGACGAGGCGCGCCACGACAGCATCTACGAGCTCGAGATCGCGCTCTCGCACGTGCCGCCGCCCGGCCATCAGGCGCCGCTCTGGCTGGTGGACCGGCTGTTCCGGCATCTCTTGGTCGACATCACCGGCAACACCCACCGCGCCGAGATCTGCATCGACAAGCTCTATTCGCCGGAAGGACCGACGGGCCGGCTCGGCCTCGTCGAATTCCGCGCGCTCGAAATGCCGCCGGATCCGCGCATGTCGCTGGCGCAGCAGCTCCTGATCCGCGCGTTGATCGCAAAGTTCTGGCGCGAGCCGCTGAGCGGCAAGTTCGTGCGCTGGGGTACCGCGCTGCACGACCGCTTCATGCTGCCGCATTTCATCTGGGACGATTTTCTCGACGTGCTCGGCGAGCTCAAGCAATCCGGCTATCCGTTCGAGCCGGAATGGTATCTGGCCCAGCTCGAATTCCGCTTCCCTGCTTTCGGCCGGGTCCACCATGGCGGCGTGACGCTGGAGCTGCGCCAGGCGCTGGAGCCCTGGCACGTGCTTGGCGAGGAGGGCTCGGCCAGCGGCACCGTGCGCTATGTCGACTCATCGGTCGAGCGGCTCCAGGTCAAGGCCGAAGGCTTCGTGGAGGGCCGCCACGTCGTCACCTGCAACGGCCGCCGCCTGCCGATGACCCCGACCGGCCGCTCCGGCGAGGCCGTGGCCGCCGTCCGCTTCAAGGCCTGGCAGCCGGCCTCCGGCCTGCACCCGACCATCCCCGTCCACGCACCGCTGACCTTTGACCTGATTGATACCTGGAACGGCCGCTCGCTCGGCGGCTGCGTCTACCACGTCGCCCATCCCGGCGGACGCAACTACGACACCAAGCCGGTCAACACCTACGAGGCCGAGGCCCGGCGGCTGGCGCGCTTCCAGGACCACGGCCACACCCCCGGCCCGATGCAGCCGCCGCCCGAGGAACGCACAAGTGAGTTTCCGCTGACCCTCGACTTGCGGACCCCGCTCCTGCAATGAGTATGATGGTGGGGCAGGGAGAGGCGCATGGCCGAGGGCGCAGCCGAGCAGGACGACAAGGCGGGAAAGGCGCAAGGCCTGCGTGAAGGCCAGCGCCGCCTCGCGCAATGGGTCCGCGACTATAGCCGGCTGCCGGGCATCCCCGACGAGTTCTTAGGCCCGGACGGCACCCCGCGCCCGGTCTGGAGCCGCTTCTTCGACGCCTTCGGGGGGCTGGCGCCCGACGAGATCGAGCGGCGCTTCGGCATGGCCGACCGTCACCTGCGCGAGGCCGGCGTCACCTACCGCGCGCCCGGCGACAGCGCCGACCGGCCCTGGTCGCTCAGCCACCTGCCGTTTTTGATCGATGAAGCCGACTGGCAGCAGCTCTGCGCCGGCATCACCCAGCGCGCCGAGCTGCTCGAGCGCGTGCTGCGCGACATCTATGGCGAGGGGCGCCTCGTGGCAGAAGGCGCGCTCCCGGCCGCGGCGATCGCCGGCAGTCCCGAATATCTCCGTCCCGTCTGCGGCGTGCCGCCGCCCGGCGGACGCTATCTCTCGATCTATGCCGCCGATGTCGGCCGCGGGCCCGACGGCCGCTGGTGGGTGCTCGGCGACCGCACCCAGGCGCCATCGGGCGCAGGCTACGCGCTGGAGAACCGCCTCGTGCTCTCGCGCGCCTTCTCCGATCTCTACAAATCGATGAACGTGCCGCGCGTCGCGCCGTTCTTCGAGGCGTTCCGCGACAGCTTGCGCGCGCGCGCCGATCGCGACGAGCCCAGGATCGGCGTGCTCACCCCCGGCAGCTTCAGCGAGACCTATTTCGAGCATGCGACGCTGGCGCGCTATCTCGGCTTCCTCCTGGTCGAGGGCGACGACCTCGCGGTCAGCGACAACCGAGTCCACATCCGCACCGTCGCCGGCCTGAAGCGGCTGGATGTGCTCTTGCGCCGGGTCGATTCCAACTCGCTCGACCCGCTCGAGCTCGATGCCTCTTCCCGGCTCGGGGTGCCCGGCCTGATCGACGTGCTGCGCAAGGACGGCGTTGTCGTCGCCAATATGCCGGGCTCGGGCGTTCTGGAGGCGCGGGCGCTGCTCGGCTTCCTGCCGGCGCTGAGCCGCCGCCTGCTCGGCGAAGACCTGAAGATGCCGCACATCGCGACCTGGTGGTGCGGCCAGCGCGTGGCGCGCGAGGAGGTGCTGGCGCGGCTCGACGAGGTCGCGATCGAAGGCGCCTATCGCCGCGGCGTTCCCGGCTTCGACTCGATCGGTCCGGTGCTCGCGAGCGAGCTCGATGCCAGCGCCCGGCAGCGCCTGATCGATGCCATCGGCGCGCGCGGCATGGATTATGTCGGCCAGGAGGTGGTGCGGCTCTCGACCATGCCGGTGTGGGAGCACGGGCAGCTCACGCCGCGCCCCTTCGTGCTGCGCGTGTTCGCGGCCGCCACGCCCGACGGTTGGGCCATCATGCCCGGCGGCTTCTGCCGGATCGCCGAGCAGCCTGACGCGCGCGCGGTGTCGATGGGCGACGGCGCGCGCGCCGCCGACGTCTGGGTCGTGTCGGAGAAGCAGGTCGCAACCGCGACGCTCTTGCCTGCGACCGACAAGGTGCGCATCCGCCGCATCGCCGGCGTGCTGCCGAGCCGCGCCGCCGACAATCTGTTCTGGCTCGGCCGCTATCTCGAGCGCGCCGAGGCGACGCTGCGGCTGGTGCGCGCCTTGGGCTCGCCGAGCGGACCGAACAAGGGCACCGCGGCCTCGGTGCAATCGGCCGAGCGCATCCAGCGCCTATTGGTGGCCTGGGGCGCGGTCTCGCAATCCTCGCGCACGGCCGCGGGGCGCATCGTCGCCGAAGCGCTGCAGAGCGAGGAGCGTTTCGGCTCGGCCCTGTCGCTGGTGCGCGCGGCCCTGCGCACGGCGACCTCCTTGCGCGAGCGGCTGTCGCCCGATGCCTGGCAGGTGATCACCGAGATGGCCGAGCGCCTCGCCATCGAGGTGGAGGACGACGACAGCGTGCTGAGCGCCGCCGAGCTGACCTTGCAGGAGCTTGCGAGCTTTGCCGGCCTTGCGCAGGAGAACATGAACCGCGCCGCCGGCTGGCGCTTCCTCGATATCGGCCGCCGCATCGAGCGCGCCATCAACACCACGCGCTTCACCCGCCAGTTCGCCTATGACGAGGCCGGCGACGAGGATCTCGACATCCTGCTGACGTTGGTGGATTGCCAGATCACCTACCGCTCGCGCTATCTGCTGGCGCCGATCCTGGCCCCGGTGCGCGACCTCGCGGTGCTCGACGGCTACAATCCGCGGTCGGTGGCGTTTCAGGTGACGACGCTGAACGAGCACATTGCCGCGCTGCCGAGCCTGAAGGAGTATGGCCTGATCGAGAAACCGCAGCGTCTGGCGGTCGCGATGCAGGCGATGCTCGCGACCGCGGAGGCCGAGAAGCTCGAGGTCAAGACGCTGTTCGCCCTGGAGCAGGATCTGCTCAGCCTCGGCGAGGCGATCGGGCAGCACTACTTCCCGCACGGTCCCAATGCCAGCCGGCCGGAAAAGCTGACGGGGCTGGCGTGATCTACGACATCCGTCACGTCACCACCTACGAGTATGAGAATCCCGTCAGCTTCGCCCGCTGCACGCTGCGGCTGGAGCCCAGAAGCGGCGTCGGCCAGGAGCTGATCTCGCACGAGGTCGAGATCCATCCGCGCCCGGCCGAGCGCAATGTGCGGCGCGACTTCTTCGGCACGCTGACCGAGAGCGTGACGATCGAAGCCGCGCATCGCAATCTGCGCATCGACTCGCGCTCACGGGTTTCGGTGTCGCGCAAACCGCCGGCGCGCGATGCGGTCAGCCCGCCCTGGGAGAGCATCCGCGACATCGCGTTCGAAGCCACCAGCCTCGGACCGTCCTCGCCCGTCGGCTACGTCTTTGCCAGCCCCCTAGTGCCGGTGCTGCGCCCGGTCAGCGCCTATGCGGGGATGAGCTTTCCGCCCGGCGCCGGGATCCTCACCGGCGCCATCGACCTGATGCGACGCATTCGCGGCGAATTCCGCTACGATCCGAAGGCGACCGTGATCTCGACGCCGCTCGACGAGGTGTTCGACAAGCGTCACGGCGTCTGCCAGGACTTTGCCCATGTCATGATTGCCGGGCTGCGCGGGCTCGGCCTGCCCGCGGCCTATGTCAGCGGCTATTTGCGCACCATTCCACCGCCCGGCCAGCCGCGCCTGCAAGGCGCGGACGCCACCCATGCCTGGGTGTCGCTGTGGTGCGGGGCGGAGCTCGGCTGGGTCGATTTCGATCCGACCAACGATCTCCTGATCGGCAACGATCACATCGTGCTGGCAATGGGGCGCGATTTTTCCGACGTCTCGCCGGTCGACGGCATCATCGTCGGCTCGCCCAAGCAGAAGCTGGGCGTCGCCGTCGATGTGCTGCTGGTGGAGTAGGGCGTGTCTCGTAAGCGTCGGCTTGCCAACGCGAAGCGGAGCTTGCGTATCGCACGGACGTCGGCCGCGCTATCTTGTTGGAACATCGAAGAGAAGATTGCCGCATGCCCAAGGACGCTTTGTTCATGATATTGACGCTAGCTGTGAGCGCAATAATTGTTCACGGCTTTCTTTGGATAAGAGGAATCAGACCATCCTCTCGAACGAGTTTGTGGGAACATATGTCTTGGCAAGTTTTTCCGAGGGATGATCAGCAAAGAGAGTATTTGAAGCAACGATTTCTCGCCTCGATAGTGGTGCTTCCAATAGTAGCGCTCACGGTCTACACACTTCTCGAAAGGTTTGCCGCATAACTGCCGCGAAATGTCGCCTTCTGGCCGACCTCCGACTTAGGGTGAGGCAGGGGAATCGCATTCGACTTGTGGCGGCGGCCTGCGCGCACGGCTCGTCCTTCGAGACGGCGCTGACGCGCCTCCTCAGGATGAGACTCATCAGCGTCAGTGCCCGTTGAAACTGCTGCCGCACTGCGCCCTCATCCTGAGGAGCCCGCCTGAAGCGGGCGTCTCGAAGGATAGCCGCAGGGAAAAACTCTCAGATGCGATAGCCCTGTAGGGTGAGGGACGCGAACGCGCCGCTATCAAGGTGAAGCGGACTCTCCAAGAAGTGCAGCGCGGGTTTATGAGTACACGTCCTGAAAATGGTTCGGCGCTCGCCGGTCATCGCACCATGGTCTCGCGATCCCACGCCTTGTAGTCGGGCGAACCCTGGGTGCGAATAGGACCGTCGTAGCCGTATTCCACCATGTGCACTGTCACATAGTCGTCCCCGAAAAAAGCGACCCCGTAGGATTGCGGCAGGTCGCAGGCGCTCAGCAGCTTGGTCTCGGAGAAGAGCGGAAAGCTCGCATGGTTGGTGCCGCGCAGCGACGAGACCGGGACGCCTGCAATCGAGCCTGCGAGAGGCAGGTGACAATGCCCGAAGAAGACGTGGCGGATCTTCGCCCGGTGGCGATTGACGAGATGCCGGAAGGGAGCCTCGTCGAGCAGGCCGATCTGGTCGAACGGGACGAGATGCACCGGCATGGGATTATGGTGCATGAAGAGCAGGAACGGCCCGTCATGCTCGGAAAGCCGGGCCTCGAGCCAGCCGAGACGATCGTCGCAATAACGGCCGGCGTGCGTTTCCGGATGGGCGGTGTCGAGAAACAGGCAGCGGCCCGCTGCGGTGTCGTGGATGCCCTGGAGGAAGCCGTTGTCATCGGCGAGATCGGGGAACACGCTCAGGAACGCGGCGCGCCGGTCGTGGTTGCCGATGCACAGCCGCACCGGCAGCGGATATTCGTCGAGGCGCTGCTTGAGCCATTGATAATCGGCGAGATCGCCCCAATCCGAGAGGTCGCCGGTGATCACCATCAATTCGGCGTCGTGATGATCGTTCAGCGCGTGCGCCAGCGCCCGTTCGAAATTGGCGCGCGGGTCGCGGCCCCCGATGGTGGAGCCAGGTGCCGTCAGGTGAATGTCGCTCAGATGCAGCAGTTTCATCGCTGTCTCCGGTCATTGGAGCGGCACGGGGCGCCGTCGGCGTCCCGTGCCGGTGACGCGAGGAATGCTCAGCGCGCCGCGCCTGTGGTCTTCGGCAGCAGCTTCTGCACGTCGGCGGTCATGTCGGCGAGGACGGCTTCCGGCTCCTTGGCGCGGGCGCCGGAGACGATCGAGTTGAGGTGATCCTTGATCACGTCGGTGATCTTGAGGCCGTTGTCGCCGGGGAAGGCGTACCACTTGGTGAGCAGCGCGAGCTGGCTGACCGCGGTGTAGTTGTTGGGGTTCTTGACGTAGAAGTCCTTCAGATAGACCTCGTTGGCGACCTTGTTCGGC
Organism: Bradyrhizobium glycinis; assembly: GCF_016031655.1. Classification (GTDB taxonomy): domain Bacteria; phylum Pseudomonadota; class Alphaproteobacteria; order Rhizobiales; family Xanthobacteraceae; genus Bradyrhizobium; species Bradyrhizobium glycinis. Next base: position 22,221 of record NZ_JACCHQ010000002.1, on the reverse strand, counting down.
GGCATGTAGCCGGTCGTTTCCGCCATGATCGCGGCGCCCTTGGGACCGGTCCAGAACTTCACCGCTTCCCAGGCGGCGTCGCGCTTGGCCTTGTCCTTGGCGAGGATCAGCACGACGTTGCCGCCGGCCGGCAGCCTGCCTTTCGGGGAGGCGACGTCCGGGAACGGAATCGTCTTCAGCGCGAACTTGCCGCCGGTCATCTGCGTGACCTTGTTGAGGTCCGAGGTCGAGGTGACGTGAAAGCCGGTCTTGCCGGCCGCGAACGCCGCGCGCATCGACGGCTGGTCGAGATTGGGCATGCCGGCCTCGTTGACGAGCCGCGCGATCATGTTGATGGCGAACTTGCCTTCCGCGCCGTCGAACGCGACCTTGGTCTCGTCGGCATTGAGCATGGTGCCGCCGCGCGCGAAGACCGGCGCCTGCCACAGCCAGTTGCCGGTGATGTCCCAGGCATAGGTGACGCCGTTGGTGTCGTTGCCGAGCGCCTTGATCTTCTTGGCGAGCGTGATCAGCTCGTCCCAGCTCTTCGGCAGATTGTTCACGTCGCCGCCGGCCTGCTTCACGAGGTCGAGGTTGACGTAGACGATCGGCAGCGAGATCGCGAAGGGCAGGGCATAGACCTTGCCGCTGGCGGTGCCGATGTCGAACATCGCCTGGTGGAAGCCCTGCTTGTCGAAATCCTTCTCCGCGGCGATGTAGCCGTCGAGCTCGGCCGGGATGTTCTTGTCGACCAGAACGCGGATGCGGTTCAAGCCCTGGAATGAGACGTCAGGCATCTGATTGGTCACGGCCTCGCGCAGCACCTTCTGGGTGCCGTCCTCGTAGGATTCGTAAGGCGCCCGCATGGTGACCTTGATCTCCGGGTGCACCTTGGCGAACTCTTCGGCGATGCGCTTGTGGGTCTCGGTGAACAGCTCTGGATAGGGATATTGCATCACGATCTCGGTCTGGGCCTGCGCGAGCGCAGATCCGGCCACGAGCGACAGAGCCGCCGCGGCGATGATGGACTTCAGCATGGATAGACTCCCTGTTTGAGGTGACGTGGTTACTTGATCCCGGTGAGGGTGATGCCCTCGATGAAACGGCGCTGGGCAAAGAGGAAAGCGATCACGAGCGGCGCGATGATCACCATCGCCGCCGCCATCAGCGGGCCGTAGCTGGTGCCGGCCTCGTTGTTGCGGAAATGCGCCACCGCGAGCGGCGGCGTGCGCAAGTGCTCGCTGTTGAGCACGATCAGCGGCCAGAAATAATCGTTCCAATGCGCGACCACGGAGAAGATGCCGAAGGCGGTCACGGCCGGGATCGCGGCCGGCAGCATCACCCGCCAGACGATGCCGAATTCGGAGATGCCGTCCATGCGCGCGGCATCGACGAGGTCGTCGGGCACGGTCTTGAAGAACTGGCGCATCAGGAAAATGCCGAACACCGAGATCGTGAAGGGCAGCACGAGCGCGGCATAGCTGTCGAGCAGGCCGATCTTGTGCAGCAGCAGGAAGACGGGGATCGCGGTCGCCTGCGGCGGGATCAGTATTCCGAACAGCACCAGGGCGAACAGCGTCTCGCGGCCGAGGAAGCGGAGCTTGGCGAGCGCGTAGGCTGCCGGCAGCGCCACCATGACCTGCAGCACGAAAATCGAGACCGTGACGATGACGCCGTTAAGGAGAAAGCGCAGCAGATTGGCCTTGGCGAAGGCCTCGCGCAGGTTCTCCGCCAGTGCGAACCGGTGCGGGATCAGGTGCAGCTCGCTGGAGAAGATCTCGGTCTGCGGCTTGGACGCGGTCGAGATCATCCAGATGAAGGGGGCCAGCATGAGCGCGGCGCCCGCGATCAGGAGCACGTGGCGGAGGATCGCCCGGAACGGGACGGGATGCGCGTTGCTCATGTGTAGTGCACGCCGCGATCGGCGAGCCTCGATTTGATCAGCGTGAGAGCGAGGACGAAGACCAGGAAGACCACGGTGATCGCTGCGGCGTAGCCCGAGCGGAAAAACTCGAAGCCTTCGGTGTACATGGTGTGGATCAGGACCTCGGTGGATTTCGACGGGCCGCCCTTGGTCAAGACGTGCACGGTGTCGAACACCTGGAACGAGCGGATGCCCGAGATCACGACGACGAAGGTCGTGACCGGCCCGAGCATCGGCCAGGTCACCAGGCGAAAGCGCGCCCAGCCGCTCGAGGCACCGTCGATCTCGGCCGCCTCGTAGAGCTGCTTGGGAATGGAGACGAGGCCGGCGAGAAACAGCACCATGTTGAAGCCGACGGCCTGCCAGATGCCGATCGCACACAGCGCATAGAGCGCCGTGCTGCGGTCCTGCAGCCAGGCGAAGGCCGGCAGGCCGGCGCTCCGCAACAGCCCGTTCACCAGGCCGAATTGCGGATGCAGCATGAATTCCCACACCACGGCCATGGCGATCAGGGTCGCCATCACCGGCAAGAAATAGATCGTCCGGTAAAGGCTGCGCAGGCTGGTGCCGCTCTGGATCAAAAGCGCAATCGCAAGGCCGGCGATCACTGCGCCGGGCACCACGATCACGACGTAAGTCAACGTGTTGCGCAGCGCGGTCCAGAACACCTTGTCGGCGAACAGGTCCTGATAATTGGCGAGCCCGATCCAGGAGATATGCGGCGCGCCGAGCTGATAATCGGTGAAGGAGAGGGCGATCACGCCGGCGAGCGGACCGAGCAGCATGACAAGCATGAGCGCTGCGGCCGGCGTCACCAGCGCGTAGGCGGCATGGGTCCGCCGGCTGCCATGGGCCGGCAGCGTGCGCCTCATCGTGCCCGTGGGAGCGACAGCCGCCCCGATCGTCATGGAGCCGTCAGACATGGGCGGGCTCACGGATGCGCTCGGCCTGCTCCGCTCTGAGCTCGATCCGTTTCCCGGCCGGATCGAAAAGCCGCACCGCATCTGGGGCGAAGCCGAAGGCCACTAGGCTTGCCATCGCCGGCAAATGCCTGACGTCCGCGAGCCGCGCGATCAGGCGCGACCCGGTGCCTTCGACCGCCAGATGCACGAAGGCCTCGGCGCCGAGATTTTCCAGGTGGACGACGGTCCCGGAGAACGGCCCCGTGCCGAGCTCGATCCGCTCTGGACGGATCCCGATGCGACAATCGCCAGCCGCCGCATTGCACGTCAGCTTCAGCGTGGTGCCCAGGACGTCGACGCCGCCGTCCTTTCGGATCCGGCCGGGCAGGATGTTGATCTTGGGGCTGCCGATGAATTCGGCAACGCGGATGTCGCCCGGCTCGTTGTAGATCTCAGCCGGCGTGCCGGCCTGGATCAGCTCACCGCCCATCATGACGGCGATCCGGCTCGACATCGTCATCGCCTCGGCCTGGTCGTGCGTGACGTAGACGAACGTTGCCTTGAGGCGGCGATGCAGCTCGGCGAGCTCGGCGCGCATGTGCACGCGCAGCTTTGCGTCGAGATTGGAGAGCGGTTCGTCGAACAGGAAGGCCCGCGGCTCGCGCACCATGGCGCGTCCGACCGCGACGCGTTGCCGCTGTCCGCCGGACAATTGTCCGGGCTTGCGCCGCAGCAATGGGGTGATGTCGAGCTGCTCGGCGATGCCTTCGATGTCGGCGCGAATGTGCCGTTCCTTGGCGCGCCGGCTCGGCAGCAGCGCACCCAGCAGCGGCAGCCGCTCGATCGCGGACAGGCGCCGCATCCGCAGCGGCACCGCGATATTGTCGAAGGTGCTCAAATGCGGATAAAGCGCATAGGATTGGAAGACCATCGCGAGGTTGCGCGCGCTCGGGCGAATGCCGTCCACGGGGCGGCCGTCGATGTGGACCTCACCGGAATCTTGCGGCTCGAGCCCGGCAATGATGCGAAGCAGGGTCGACTTGCCGCAGCCGGACGGGCCGACCAGCGAGATGAACTCGCCGTCCCCGATGCGGAAATCGATGCCTTTCAGGACGTCGGCGCCGTCAAAGGACTTGCTGATTGCGGATAGTTCGATTTGCGCCATGCGCGCTGATCCCCTGCTGGTCCGTTTGCGGCGCATCAGGAGTAGGAAGCGCGTCTGACATTCACATAACGGTCAATGGCCTTCCTTATGGTCATCCCAGGTTTTGCTTTCGCCGGGTCCGCGGGGAATATCGATCTGGGGTTGTTGTCGTGGCGTTGACGTCGTCTCGTGTCCGAGCGGTCAATGCGGTGTTCGAGACCGGCAGCTTTGCCGCCGCGGCGAGGCGGCTCGGGGTATCGCAGCCGGCCGTTGCGCAGCTGGTGCGCGATCTCGAGGCCGAGTTCGGGGTGGCGCTGTTCGACCGGCACGGCCAGACCCTGATCGCGACGTCACTGTGCCGGCGGCTCTATGCCGCAACGAGCCGCATGCAAGCCGTCGAGGCGGATGCGCTCGCCATTCTGCAGCAGCGCGACGAGCTCACGGGGGGCGAGCTTCGCATCGGGCTCGGCAACGCCATGCCCGGCATGGCGTTGATTGCGGCGTTCCGCAACCTGTATCCGAAAATCCAAATCAACATCGAGATCGGCAGCTGGTCGGCGATCATGGCCGCCGTGGTGGACCAGCGCGTCGACGTCGCCGTATTGCCGGAGGTGCCGCAGGACAACCGCTTCCGGCGCGAGGCCTGCGTGCAGCAGCGCGTCGTTGCGATCTGCCATCCCGTTCACGATCTCAGCCGCCAGTCGCGCGTGTCTATCGCCGGCCTCATGCAATATCCGCTGGTGTTCCGCACCCGGGATTCCGCGACGCAGCGCGCCGTGGACAGGGCGTTTCGCGCCGTCAACCTGCGCGCCAGTCCGGCGATCATCGTCAATACGCGCGAGGGGATGCTGGAGGCGGTCGCCAACCGGCTTGGCGTCGGCTTCGTCTGGGAGCACGGCTCGAGCCGCATCGATCGCATCGCGAAGGTGGCGATCGCGGAAATCGAGGCGGAGTCGCCCGAATACATTTTCTCGCTGGCCGGCAAGCGCGGCAAGCTGGTCGAGCTGTTCTATCTCGCCCGAAGCCTTTCGCGCGCGTCCGACGGGGCCGATATTCTGGCCGCGCCCTGAGCGGCGGCCGCGTCCCCGCCGCTTTGGGTTGTGCTGAATTGTGACGGCAACCGTGATGCTGCGCAGCGGGACGCCAAGGTATTTACGTATTTTCCGTCCCGAAGTTTGGTCACCCGGCCCAAGATGGGCTATGCTCCCGGCTGCGTCGAAGACAAGAATGAGACGTCGGGAGACGGCATGGGATACCAGCGGCGGACGGGGCTGCATCCATGATAACCTTACCGAGACTGGCGGCGGAAACCCTGGAGAAGATGCTGGGTACGTTCATGCGCCGCCGGTACGACGAAGCTTCCGCCCGGGTTCTGGAGGGCTCGACGCGCACGGCGATGGAGTGTATCGGCAACAGCGACGCGCTCTACCACAACATCGAGCATACCATGCTCGTGACGCTGGCCGCTCAGGCGATCCTCACGGGGCGTAATCTCCATGCGCATCTTGCGGCGGAGGACTACCTTCACATCCTGATCGCCTGCCTTGCGCACGACATTGGCTATGTCCGCGGCCTGTTTCCGGAGGATGACGAAGACGGTTTCATCATCGACGAGGCCGGGACCAAAGTGTCGCTACCGCGCGGTGCATCGGATGCCAGTTTGATGCTGTATCACGTCGATCGGTCGAAACTCTTTGTGCGGCGGCGATTGCCCCCGATCCGCGGTATCGACTCCGAGCGGATCGCCCGCGCCATTGAGGGGACGCGCTTTCCCGCCCGTGAAGGACAGGAATACGACGACGAAGCCTCGATCCTGCGTGCGGCCGACTTCATCGGACAGCTCGGCGATCCCAACTATCTGCGCAAGGCCAACGCGCTCTATTACGAGTTCGAGGAGGTCGGCATCAATCGCCAGCTCGGCTACGACTCGCCCGCCGACATCGTGAACCGCTACCCGCAATTCTATTGGAACAGCGTCGCACCGCACATCCAGACCGAGATCGGCTATCTCAACAAGACTGAGATCGGCCGGCAATGGATCGCCAACCTCTACAGCAACGTGTTCCGCGCCGAACGCGACATCTCGCTGTCCGGTCCGCAGAAATAGGCTGCGATCTTGTAGCCCGGATGGAGCGAAGCGCAATCCGGGATTCGCGGATGCTGGCTTCCCCGGATTACGCTCCGCTCCATCCGGGCTACGACATCCCCACGCCGTGAGCAAATCATGCAACAAAAAACCATCGCCACCGACGTCCTCGACATCGCTTATCGCGAATACGGTGCACCGGACGGCTGGCCCTGCATCATGGGCCACGGCTTTCCCTATGACGTGAACGCCTATGCCGAGACCGCGCCTGTCATCGCCGAGGCCGGCGCGCGCGTGCTGGTGCCCTGGCTGCGCGGCTACGGGCCGACGCGGTTTCGTTCCCCCGAGACGCTGCGCTCCGGGGAGCAGGCGGCGCTCGGCGCCGATCTCTTGGCCTTCATGGATGCGCTCGGAATCAAGCGCGCAATCGTCGGCGGCTATGATTGGGGCGGGCGCGCCGCCTGCGTGGTCTCGGCGCTCTATCCGGAGCGCGTGATTGGTCTCGTCTCCGGCAATTCCTACAACATCCAGAACATCGCCCTCGCCATGGAGCCGGCTTCGCCGCCGGAGGAGGCGGCGTTCTGGTATCAATATCTCTTCCACAACGAGCGCGGCCGCCGCGCGCTGGAGCGCAACCGCCGCGGCTTTGCCCGTCAGCTCTGGACGATGTGGTCGCCGAAATGGGCCTTCGACGACGCAACGTTCGAGCGGAGCGCCGCGTCCTTCGACAATCCCGATTTCGTCGATGTCGTGATCCACTCCTATCGCCATCGCTACGCGCTGGTGGCCGGCGATCCCGCCTATGCGGCGATCGAGGCAAGGCTCGCCGCGCAGCCGCCGATCCGTGTCCCAACGATTGCGATCGACGGCGACAGCGACGGCGTCAATCCGGGCACCGCCCACCACGCGCGCAAGTTCGAGGGGTTTTTCGAGCGGCGCGTCTTCACCGATGCCGGTCATAATCTGCCGCAGGAGCGGCCGGCCGAATGGGCGCAGGCCGTGATCGACGTGCGCAAGGCGGCTGCGTCATAGGGAGTGCCGACGCGCGTTCGGGGGCTCCTCACCAAGGTATTGGCGCGCTGGCGCTCGGCCGTCCCGGTTCTCCAAATTTCCCTGACTTCCGGGAACCTTTTCCGATTGCAGTCGTCCAAGCTGTGGGCCCGCTTCCATATGCGGGCTCGTTGCAGGGAGGATCTTGATGAAGTCACCAGTGCGCAAGCTGGAACGTGTCGCGGTGGCGCAGACGCCGTCCGATCGGCCTGATAGGGCGGAGGTCGAACAGGCGATCCGGACCATGATCCGTTGGGCCGGCGATGATCCCTCGCGCGACAGTCTGCGCGAGACACCTAATCGCGTTGCACGCGCTTTCGAGGAGTATTTTTCCGGATACGCGCAGGACCCCACCGAAATCCTGCAAAAGACCTTCGAGGAGATCGAAGGCTATGACGAGATGATCGTGCTGCGCGGCGTTCGCTTCGAGAGCCATTGCGAGCACCACATGGCGCCGATCGTCGGTCGCGCCTGGGTCGCCTATATTCCGCAGGGGCGCGTCGTCGGCATCAGCAAGCTTGCGCGCGTGGTGGACGTCTACGCGAAACGGCTCCAGATCCAGGAGAAGATGACGGCTCAGATCGCCAATACCATCAACGATGTGCTCAATCCGGAAGGCGTCGGAGTCATCATCAAGGCGACGCATCACTGCATGACCACCCGCGGCGCGCACAAGCCCGGGACCGATCTCGTCACCAGCCGCATGTTGGGGGTGTTCCGCGACAATGCGCTGACGCGCCAGGAGCTGCTGGGGCTCGCCAATTCGGATGATTGATCCGCGTGCGCAAGAAGGAGGCGTTGCCATGGCCGAGAACAAGAAGCCGAGCGGACCCGATCTGAGCAAAGGCGTGTCGCTGACCGCGTTCAAGGACGGCAAATTGCTTGGTCAGGTCGGCGAGGAAGACGTCCTGCTGGTGCAGGCCGGCGGCGAGATCTTTGCCATCGAGCCGGCCTGCAGCCATTATCACGGCCCGCTCGCCGAAGGCCTGGTGGTGGGCGACACCATCCGCTGTCCCTGGCATCATGCCTGCTTCTCGTTGCGATCAGGCGAAGCCACGCGCCCGCCGGCATTGAATGCGCTGGCGGTGTGGGAGGTCGAGCGCGATCAGGACAACATCATCGTCCGGCGCAAGCGCGAGGCACTGACGCCGCGGGCCGCCCATCGCAGTGCGACGACGCCGGACAAATTCGTCATTGTCGGCGGCGGTGCTGCCGGCTTCGCCGCCGCCGAGGCACTCCGACGCGAGGGCTTTGCCGGCGCCGTCACCATGCTCAGCAATGACGGCGCGATGCCGGTCGACCGGCCGAACCTCTCCAAGGATTACCTCGCTGGGAACGCGCCGGAGGACTGGTTGCCGTTGCGCGGTGAGGATTATTATCGGGACGCGGGCATCGATCTCAGGCTCAACACCGACGTCTGCGCGATCGATGTGAAGACGCGCAGTGTCACGCTCGGCAATGGCGATAAGCTGCCGTTCGACCGGCTGCTGCTCGCGACCGGCGCCGAGCCGGTGAAGCTCCGGATCCCCGGCGCGGATCAGCCGCATGTTCACACCCTGCGCTCCGTCGCCGATAGCCGTGCCATCATCAAGGCGGCGGGGAGTGCCAGGCGCGCGCTGGTGGTCGGTGCCAGCTTCATCGGCCTCGAGGTCGCGGCGTCCTTGCGGGCGCGCAAGATCGAGGTGCACGTGGTCGCGCCGGACGAGCGGCCGATGCAGAAGGTGCTCGGGGCCGAGATGGGCGATTTCGTGCGGTCCCTGCACGAGGAGAACGGCGTCGTCTTTCACCTGAAGGACGCCGTGGACAAGCTCGATGGCATGCGCGCGACGCTGAAGAGCGGCGCAGTCATCGAAGCTGATCTCGTCGTCGTCGGCATCGGCGTCAAGCCGCGCCTCGCGCTCGCCGAGCAGGCTGGCCTGGCCGACGATCGTGGCGTCAGCGTCAGCGAATATCTGGAGACCAGCGTCACCGGCATCTTCGCGGCCGGCGATATCGCGCGCTGGCCCGATCCGCATTCGCGGCAAATCATCCGCGTCGAGCATTGGGTGGTGGCGGAGCGGCAGGGGCAGACCGCGGCGCGCAATATGCTCGGCAGGCGCGAGCGCTTCGATGCGGTGCCGTTATTCTGGAGCCAGCACTATGACGTGCCGATCAACTATGTCGGCCACGCAGAAGACTTCGATGACATCGCGATCGACGGAAGCATTGCCGGAAAGGACTGTTTCCTGACATATCGCAAGGGCGGCCGCGTGCTTGCGGTCGCGTCGATTTATCGCGATCTCGACAATCTCAAGGCCGAACTGGAGATGGAGCGTTCGCGCGGCTGATTGCGTCGCATTTCACCTTGATTTGCGTCAATGTTGCTGCCGGGAGGGGTGCTTTGCTGGCTGTCGTCCCGGTGCGGTGCGTGTTAGTTTGGCATGTGCCCGCGGGCGTCGCTTGCAGGAGTGGCCGCCATGACCAGTGCCTCCGATACGTCTCCCCATGCGAGCCTCGGCTCCGGCATCGCTTCGCTGCATGCCAAATGGGGCTGGATCGTCGCACTCGGCGTCGTCTATCTGATCGCCGGCTTCGTTGCGCTCGGCAGCATGGTGATGGCGACGGTGGCGAGCGTGATCGTGGTCGGCGCCATGATGATCGTCGCCGGCGTGACTGAGATCATCGGCGCATTCCAGCTGAAGAGCTGGGGCAAGTTTCTGATCTGGGCCCTCCTCGGCGTGCTCTATGTCGTCGCCGGTTTCCTGACCTTCGCGAACCCGCTATTCGCGGCAGTCCTGCTGACGTTGTTCCTGGGCGCGTCGCTGATCGCCTCGGGCGCGGTGCGGCTGTTTCTCGCCTTCAGCATGAAGCGCGAGAGTCCGTGGGTGTGGGTCGCGCTCTCGGGCGCCGTCACGCTGCTGCTCGGCTTGTTGATCGTGGCGCGCTGGCCGGTGAACAGCGTCTATATCCTCGGCCTGTTCCTCGGTATCGACCTCATCATGGCCGGCGCCGGCTGGATCAGCTTGGGCTTCGCCTTGAAGCGGCGCGGCTAGCGCAACGCCATCAGCAACTCGACGCAAGACCCTTTTGCGGAACTCCGCTGAGCTGACGTGCTGACAAGAAGCAGCACGCCGAGTGACCGTCTCGCACGGCGATGATCATCGGGGAGAAACCATGAAAGCCGCTTTGGCCCTGGCCGCAGCGCTGGCTGCCGCCTGCGTGTCCGCCCCTGTCTCCGCGCAAAAGTCCTACGGCCCTGGTGTCAGCGACACCGAGATCAAGATCGGCAACACCATGCCCTATAGCGGCCCGGCCTCGCCGCTCAGCATCACGGGACGGGTGATCTCCGCCTACTTCGACGAGATCAACGAGAAGGGCGGCGTTGGCGGCCGCAAGCTCAACCTGATCTCGCTCGACGATGCGTTCTCGCCGCCCAAGACCATGGAAGCCGCGCGGCGCCTTGTCGAAGGCGACGGCGTCGCCTTCATCTTCGCCACCATGGGCACGGCGCCGAGCTCGGCAATCGCAAAATATCTCAACAGCAACAAGGTGCCGCAGATCTTCCTGATCAGCTCGGCCTCGAAGTGGAACGATCCCGCCAACATGCCCTGGTCGATCGCGCTGCCCTGGGCGCCGAACTACACCAGCGAGGCCGCGATCGACGTCGCTTATGCCCGCGCCAAGAACCCGAATGCACGCTTTGCGGTGCTCTACCAGAACGACGACGCCGGCAAGGAATATCTTCGCGGCGTCAAGGAGGCGCTCGGTGCCGACGCCGACAAGGCGATCGCGATGGCCTCGAGCTTCGAGGTCGCCGACCCCACCGTCGATTCCCAGGTCCTGACGCTCGCCAATACCAAGGCCGACGTCTTCATGATCTATTCGGTGACGCCGCGGGCCTGCGCGCAGGCGATCCGCAAGGCGCACGAGGTCGGCTGGCAGCCGACGCGCTTTCTCGCCTCCGGCTGCGCCAATAAGGCTACCGTGATGGCGCCGGCTGGCCTGGAGGCCGGCAAGGGTGTGCTGTCGCTTGGCGCTCTCAAGCCCTTCGTCGAGGCGCCGAAGGACGATCCGGCGATGACGGCCTATATCGACTTCATGAAGAAGCGCCTGCCCAATGCCGACATCAACAACGTCGCCGGCCTCTACGGCTACACCGTCGCCGAGGCGCTGGTGGTGCTGCTGAAGCAGTGCAAGGACAATTTGACGCGCGAGAACATCATGGCGCAGGCGGCAAACCTGAAGAGCGTGCCGCTGTCGCTCCTGATGCCCGGCATCACCCTCAACACCACGCCGCAGGATTTCCGCCCGATCAAGGACGGCTACATGCTGCAGTTCGACGGCAACGACTGGGTCGTGGCGAGCGAGCTGTTGCGCGGGACGTGAGACGGCGCTCTTTCGGCGAACTCGGAATCGTAGGGTGGGCAAAGGCGCACTTGCGCCGTGCCCACCATCTATCAATGGTTTGAGAGAGCGCGTGGGCACGCTTCGCTTTGCCCACCTACGAGACTGCGAGCTGTGTAACCGCCAGTCCCTCTTCCTCAATGGCGGCTTCGTCATAAGTTGAAGCAGCCATCCGATTCTTCTCGGTCAGCCGCTGACGGCAAACTCCCCGGAACGGTGCCCATATGCTAGTCTGGCGACCGCGAGGATTTGCGAGGTCACGATGGTATGAGACGGCGCGAGTTCATCAAGGCCTTCGGCAGCGCGGCGCTCGCGTTCCCGCTTCCGGCTCAGGCGCAAAAATCCGCGATACCGGTGGTCGGCTCTCTGAATCGCCCGAGCCCGGGGACGGAGGCGTTCGGCACCGCGTTCCGTCGCGGTCTCAAGCAAATGGGATTTGTCGAAGGCGAGAATCTTCTGGTTGAAGGGCGTTGGCCCAACCCAAACGAAGATTTGCGAGAGGCCGCGGCCGAGCTCGTGCGGAAGCAGGTTGCCGTAATCTTTACGGCCGACAATGGCGGAGCGCTGGCCGCCAAGGCGGCGACCTCGCAAATTCCGATCGTGTTTGTCGTGGGTCTTGATCCCGTTGCCATGGGTCTCGTTGCCACCATCAACCGGCCAGGCGGCAACGCCACGGGCGTATCGTTCCAGGTGAGTGCATTGGAGCCGAAGCGGTTCGAATTGCTGCGTGCGCTATTGCCCGCGGCTTCCCTGGTCGGAGTGCTAGTCAACCCGGACAATCCGAACGCAGATCCAAGTGCCGTGCGCCTGGCCGCATCTGCCTCGGGGCTGCGGCTGCTCGTTCTCGAGGCTCGCACTCTTGCCGAGGTGGAAAGCGCATTCGCGCAACTGATTCAACGCGGAGCGAATGCGCTGCTGGTGACCTCCGATCGCCTGTTCAATCTGGAGCGTCGTCAGCTGGTGGATTTCGCGGCGCGAGCCGGCATTCCGACCATCTACCCTTGGCGCGACTTTGCCGATGCTGGCGGCTTGATGAGCTATGGTAACAGTCTCACGGACGCATTTCGGCAGGGCGGGCTGTATGTTGGCCGCATCCTCAGAGGTGACAAGCCGGCCAGTTTGCCTATCTGGCAACCCACCAGGTTCGAGTTCGTGATCAACCTCAAAACGGCAAAGGCAATGGGCCTCGACATCCCGCCGGCTTTGCTGGCGTTTGCCGACGAGGTGATCGAGTGATCGTCTCACGATCGTCGACCGCATGGAGGCACGCTTATCGGTCGCTCGATGGGGCTCAGAGCCGTCACTTCGTTCGGTCGTGCGCCGGCCGCGGCACCGGCGCCATGCTCGCCATGGTGACATCATGCCAGTGTTTTGCCCGACGAGTCAAAGTCGATTCGTAAAAACAGCAGGGCTTCGCGCCGGCCGCCAAGCCATTGAAAAACCTGGCCCCGGCTACTGTGCATGGGGTTGTTTTTCAGTTTTATGTCGGAGCGACCGCCTTCGCGGCGAGGCGCTACCCCGCCTTGGCGATGCGACTGCCCGCCGACCCCGCGCGCAGGTTCTGGAAGAACGTCTCCACCTCCCGCGACAGCGTCTGCGCCGTCTCGGTCAGGCTGCTGGCGGCGGTGAGCACCGAAGCCGCGGCCGTATCGGTCTCGCCGATGGCATCGCGCAGCGAGGTGATGTTCGCCACCAGCGTCTCGTTGCCTTGCGCGGCGCTTTGCGCGTTGGAGGAGATCTCGCGCGTGGCCTGGTCCTGCTGGCCGATCGCGCCGGCGATCGCAGACGTGACCTCGTTGATCTCGCGCACCGCCCCGCCGATCTCGCGGACGGCGTCCACCGCATTCCGCGTCGAGGCCTGGATCATCGCGACGTTTTCGCTGATCTCGGCCGTGGCCTTGGCGGTCTGGCCCGCGAGCGCCTTCACCTCGTGGGCGACGACCGCAAAACCGCGGCCGGCATCGCCGGCGCGCGCCGCCTCGATAGTGGCGTTCAGCGCGAGCAGGTTGGTCTGCTCGGCGATCGCCTGGATCAGGCTGAGCACGCCGTCGATGCGTTGCGTGGCTGCAGCGAGGCTCTCGATCTCGGAGATCGACTTCTCGGTGCGCTGGCCGGTCTGCTCGACCGCGCCCGCGCTCTGCCGCACCTGGCGGCCGATCTCCACCACCGAGGCCGAAAGCTCCTCAGCCGCGCCCGCGACCGCGGTGACGTTGTGCGAGGCCTGCTCGGTGGCGTTCGCCGCGGTGCCGGCGCGGCTGCTCGCATCCGCGGTGACACGCGTGATGGTCTGCGCCGTCTCGCGCATGACGGAGGCGTTGTCGCTGAGGCCGCGCATGATCGCGCCGATCGCCTCGCGAAATTGCTCGACCGACCGCTCGATGTGACGAGCGCGCTCCTCGCGCGCGGCGGCGTCCTGCGACACTTGCGAGGCGAGGTTGCGGTTGCGCCCCATCGAGTCCTGGAACACCTGGATGGCGCGGGCCAGCGCGCCGATCTCGTCGGCGCGGCCCGCGTGCGGCACCACGACATTTTCGGCGCCGTCGGCGACCTGCTTGATGGTGGCGGTGATCGCCGCGAGTGGCCGGGCGATCGAGCGGGCAATGATGACGATGCCGACGACGACGAGGGCCAGCGCCACACCGCCGAGGCAGGTGAGGATGAACGAAAATGTGCGGTTGGTCTCGGTCTGCTGCGCGATCTGCCTGGCGCGCTCGGCATACACCTTGGACAGCGCCTCGAGGTCCTTGTTCAGCGCCGAGCGCACGCTGCGGTTGGCGTCGTTGTCGCCCCATTCACGGCCTGCCGCCGCGTTGATCTCGACGCCGCGCCGCACCAGCTCCTTGCGGAACTCGACGAACTGCTCGATGCGCTTCTTGAAGGTGGCGAACTGCTCGGCATCGTCGGCCTTGACGATGGTCTCCCAGCGTTTCACGACGTCGAGGATCTGGGCGTTGAACTTGAGCAGGCCGTCGCCGTATTTCTTCACCACGGCCGGTTCGGTCGACATGTAGACGCCGCGCGATTCCATCACCACCGCATAGACCAGCGAGTTGACCCGCTCGACGTTGAGCGCGGCGGCATTGGCCGTCTCGATCGCATTTGCGAGGTCCGCGCTGCGGCGGCTGTTGTAGTCGGACAATATCGCGATCGCTGCCGTGAGCAGCGCGAACAGCGAGAAGATCGCATAGAGCTTGCTAGTAACCGTGAAGCGGCCTGCCGGCTTGGCGGCATTCCCAGATCGGTCGAATGTCATGGTGTTCAAGGAGCCCGGATTGGCCTGACCGGCCGGTGAACGGGGTCAGGCAAAATCGATGCAAAACTATGCAGAACGAAGATGGACGCTGCGTTAACGCGCGGCTTGGCCGCCTCCGCCCTTGGGCGGAGGAAAGGCAAGTCATTTCAGCGTCTTGATCCGAAGGTTTAGTTTCAGGATAGTTCTGGAGTCGGCCGCTGGCCGAGCAACCCCGGAGAGACCCTTGGTCTACCGCCACAGCATCGACGCCACGACCTACAGCTTCCCTGACCTGCGCGACCTGCTCGCGAAGGCGACACCCCCGCGCTCCGGCGACCGGCTGGCCGGAATTGCCGCTACCAGCTCCGAGCAGATGATCGCCGCGCGGATGGCGCTCGCCGATGTGCCGCTCGGCCAGTTCCTGCAGGAAGCCGTCGTTCCCTACGAGGCCGACGAGGTCACCCGCCTCGTCATCGACAGCCATGACGCCGAGGCGTTCGCGCCGGTGGCATCGCTGACGGTCGGTGCCTTCCGCGACTGGCTGCTGTCGGACGCCGCAACGCCCGAGGTCCTGCGCAAGCTGGCCGGCGGCATCACGCCGGAGATGGCGGCCGCGGTGTCGAAGCTGATGCGCAACCAGGATCTGATCCTGGCGGCACGGAAATGCGAGGTCACCACCGCCTTTCGCAACACGATCGGCCTGAAGGGGCGGATGAGCACACGGTTGCAGCCGAACCACCCGTTCGACGACGCCAGGGGCATCACCGCCTCGATCCTCGACGGCATCCTGCTGGGGGCGGGCGATGCCTGCATCGGCATCAATCCCGCGAGCGACGATCCCGCCGTCATTGCGCAATTGCTGCGGCTGCTCGACGAAATCATCGCGCGGCTGCAGATCCCGACGCAAGGCTGCGTCCTGACCCATGTCACGACGACGCTGTCGCTGATCGGGCAGGGCGTGCCGGTCGACCTCGTCTTCCAGTCGGTCGCGGGTACCGAGGCCGCTAACCGCAGCTTCGGCATCGACCTCGCGCTGCTCCGGGAGGCGCAAGAGGCTGGGCTGTCGCAGTCGCGCGGCACCGTGGGGCGGAACCTGATGTATTTCGAGACCGGCCAGGGCTCGGCGCTGTCGGCGGGTGCCCATCACGGCGTCGACCAGCAGACCTGCGAGGCGCGCGCCTATGCGGTCGCCCGTGCCTTTGCCCCGCTGCTGGTCAACAGCGTGGTCGGCTTCATCGGCCCCGAATATCTCTACGACGGCAAGGAAATCATCCGTGCCGGGCTGGAGGATCATTTCTGCGGCAAGCTGCTCGGCCTGCCGCTCGGGGTCGACATCTGCTACACCAACCACGCCGAGGCGGATCAGGACGACATGGACAATCTCCTGACGCTGCTCGCCGCCGCTGGCGTCACCTTCATCATGGGCGTTCCTGGTGCCGACGACGTCATGTTGAACTATCAGTCGACGTCCTTCCACGACGCGCTCTATGTCCGCGACGTCTTCGCGCTGCGCCGCGCGCCGGAATTCGACGACTGGCTGGCGCGCGCGGGCATTACAGGCGCAGATTTCCGTCTTGCCGGCGATCCAGGCCTGCTGCCGGATTTTGCCGCGCGGCTGATCGCATGACGCGGAGGGGGCAAGTCGCTCAGGAAACCATCGGTGCGTCCCAGGATTATGCTCTCGCCACAATATTGAGAAATTCCAGCCGCAGCATTACGCTATGTGTCGGGCTGGCGATTTCCGCAACCAGGTCGTGGCGGGGGAGCTTAGATGCGAGCTGAAAGTAACGGAACGTCCCGGCGGATTCTCTGCGTGTTTCCGCGCTACACCTCGTCCTTCGGCACGTTCGAGTATTCCTATCCCCTGACCGATGGCGTCCGCGCCTTCATGCCGCCGCAGGGGCTCTTGCTGATCTCCGCCTACCTTCCGAAAGAGTGGCAGGTCAAATTCGTCGACGAGAATCTGCGCCGCACGACGAGGGAGGAGTTCGAGTGGGCGGAGGCCGTCTTCGTCAGCGGCATGCACATCCAGCGTCAGCAGATGAACGACATCTGCCGCCGCGCCCATGAGTTCGATCTACCGGTCGCGCTCGGCGGGCCCTCCGTCAGCGCCTGCCCCGACTATTATCCGTCGTTCGATTATCTGCATGTCGGCGAGCTCGGCGACGCCACCAACCAGCTGATCGAGATCCTGTCGCGCGACACCTCGCGTCCGGAGAGCCAAGTCGTGCTCACGACCAAGGACCGCGTGCCGATGACGGAGTTTCCGATCCCGGCCTATGAGCTCGCCGATGTGAAGAAGTACTTCCTCGGCAGCATCCAATATTCCAGCGGCTGTCCCTATCAGTGCGAGTTCTGTGACATCCCCGGTCTCTATGGCCGCAATCCGCGCATCAAGACGCCGCAGCAGATCATCGCCGAGCTCGACCGCCTGCGCGAATGCGGCATGACCGACACGGTCTATTTCGTCGACGACAATTTCATCGGCAACCGAAAGGCGGCCATGGACCTGCTGCCGCACCTGATCGAGTGGCAGAAGCGGACCGGCTATGTGGTGCGGCTCGCCTGCGAGGCGACGCTCAACATCGCCAAGCGCCCCGAGATCCTCGAGAAGATGCGCGAGGCCTATTTCATCACCATCTTCTGCGGCATCGAGACGCCCGATCCGGATGCATTGCATGCGATGCACAAGGACCATAATATGATGGTCCCGATCCTGGAGGGCGTGCGCACCATCAACTCCTACGGCATGGAGGTGGTCTCGGGCATCATCATGGGGCTCGACACCGACAAGCCGAACACCTCGGAAGCGCTGCTCGCCTTCGTCGAGGAGTCCCGGATTCCGCTGCTCACCATCAACCTGCTCCAGGCGCTGCCGAAGACGCCCCTGTGGGACCGTCTGGAGCGCGACGGGCGCCTCATCCACGACGACGGCCGCGATTCTAACGTCGATTTCCTGCTGCCCTACGACGAGGTCGTCGCGTCATGGAAGCACGCCATGGCGGTCGCCTACGCGCCCGAGAAGGTCTACGCGCGCTATCAGCACCAATGCGACCACGTCTATGTGAATCGGCTCAAGGTGCCGGTGTCGGACGAGATGAAGACGTGGCCCAATATCAGACGCGCTCTCGTCATGCTGCGCAACCTCTTCTGGAAGATCGGCGTGCTCGGCGACTACAGGCGCGTGTTCTGGAAGTTCGCGCTGGGCCGCATCAGGCGCGGTGATCTCGAAGGCTTGATCGGCTGTGCCACGATCGCCCATCACCTCATCACCTTTGCGCGCGCGGCCTCCAGCGGCGAGCAGAACGCCTCGAACTATTCGATCCGGCTGCGCGAGGCCGCCGTTCCCGCCGAATGAGCGACAGATCCGTTCCGGTTCGTCCGACCATCGACCTCAGGTCGTTCACGCCCGCGCGCGTCGCGCTGGGACGCAGCGGCGCGAGCCTGCCGACGAAGGCGCTGCTCGATTTCACGCTGGACCATGCCCGCGCCCGCGATGCTGTGCATGCGGCCTTCGATACGCCGCGTCTGCTCGCCGATCTCGATGCACTCGGTGTTGCGGTGACCGAGGTGAGGAGCCGGGCGGTCGATCGCAGCGACTATCTGCGGCGTCCGGATCTGGGACGGCAGCTCGACCCCGCCTCGGCCCAGCTTCTAGCACGAAGCGTCTTGGCGCCGAGCCAGCTCGCTGTCGTGATCGGAGACGGCCTGTCCGCGGCGGCGGTCCACGCCCATGCGATCGCCGTGGTGAAGCGCCTGTTGCAATCGCTTGCGGAGGGGGATGCTGTCGCGGTTCGCCATGTCGTCGTCGTATCGGGCGCGCGGGTGGCGCTCGGCGACGAGATCGGCGCCATTCTCGGCGCGCGCATGGTCGTGATGCTTATCGGCGAGCGGCCGGGCCTCTCCGCGCCCGACAGCCTCGGCGCCTATCTGACCTTCGCGCCGAGGCCCGGCCGCACCGATGCCGAGCGCAATTGCGTCTCCAACATCCACCACGCCGGGTTGAGCCACGACGAGGCGGCGTTCAAGATCGCCTGGCTGGTTCGCGAGGGGCTGGCCCGGGAGGTCACCGGCGTGGCGCTGAAGGACGAGAGCGCGGACCGCGCGCCGCGCCAGATTGGCACATTCTCGCCGGGATGACGGTCATTCCAGGCCCGGATCGCCGCTTTTCCATCGATTCGGCAGGGCTTGGCCTGCTTGCGAAAAGACCTGTTGACCTGCTAAACCGCTGCCGGCGATTTTCCGCGCATTTTCAAAGGGCAAGCCTCCCATTGGTATGGCGTTTTCAAGCCGTTCGCGCGGCGCGATAAGCTCACAGGCCGAGCCGATTTAGGAACTGGATAAGGCATGCTCGAAAAGCACAGTGAGAGTGAGGTTCATGTCGACAAGGTCGAGCAGGGACCTACGTCCTCCATCGCCTTCGGGCTGGAGCGTCTCGGGCTGATCGCCGTTCGGGCCCCGATCGTCTCCTGCATCGTCCTGCTCGCGCTGATCGTCGGCGCGGTGTTCGGGATCTACCGGATCAAGATCGACGATTCGCTGTCGCAGCTGTTCCGCTCCGACAGTCGCGAGTTCCGCCAGTACGAAGAGGTCACCAAGAAGTTCCCGGCGGAGGAGTTCGATGTCCTCGTCGTGGTCGAGGGCAAGACTCTGCTGGAGCGGAACAACCTGGAGAAGCTGCGCGACTTCGTCACCGACCTGCAGCTGGTCGAAGGCACGCGCGGCCTCGTCTCGCTGTTCTCGGCGCGCCAGGCGCCGGCCCCCGGCAAGCTGCCGGCGGCGCTGTTCCCGGCCGAGCTGCCTGAGGGCGCGGCCTATGACAAGTTCATCGAGACCGTCAAGAACAACGAGATCATCCGCGGCAAGCTGCTGTCGGAGGACGGCACGCTGGCGCTGATCGTACTGTCGCTCGATCCTGAAGTGGTCGGCTCCAACAAGCTGACCAAGACCGTCGGCGACATCCGCGCGCTGATGAAGGAGGATCTCGGCGACACCGGGCTCAACGTGCAGCTCTCGGGCGTGCCGGTGATGCAGCTCGAGATCCGCAATGCGGTCGAGCGTGACGGGCTGACCTACAACATTCTCGGCATCCTCGCCGGCTGTATCATCGCCATCATCTTCTTCCGCAAGATCTCGTTCATGATCGCGGCGGCATTCCCGCCGATGATCGCGATTCTGCTGGCGCTCGGCGCGCTCGGCTGGGCCAATTTCAACCTCAACATGTTCCTGAACGTGATGACGCCGCTCATCATGGTCATCAGCTTCTCAGATTCGATGCAGCTGACCTTCGCCGCGCGCGACCGGCTGATCGCCGGCCAGGACAAGTTCACCGCGTTCAAGAACGCGGTGCTGGTGGTGGGGCCGGCCTGCGTGCTGACGCACGGCACCGCCGGCATCTCCTTCATCGCGCTGCAATTCTCCGACTCCGACCTGATCCGCAAGTTCGGCGAAGCGGGCCTTGCCGCCACCATCATCGCGCTGGTCGCGGTGCTGTCGCTGGTGCCGGTGTTCGGCGTCCTGTTCGTGCGCAACGAGAAGGTCTTCGCAGTCAAGTTCCAGGGTGCGGACGCCGGCGTCCAGGCGCTGCGTAATTTCTGCTACTGGATCGCGGTGCGCATGGTCGGCCGACCCGGCCTGTTCAGCCTGATCGCGGTGCTGTTCGTCGGCGGCCTCGGCGTCATCTATGCCAATCTGGAGCCGCGCTACCGGCTCGCCGACCAGGTGCCGGACAAGCGCCAGGCGGTCGCTGCCAGCGATCGGCTCGATGCCAAGCTCACCGGCGCCAATCCGGTCAACGTGCTGATCGTGTTCCCCAAGGGTGAATCGCTCTATTCGCCGCAGACGCTCCAGACCATCGCCGAGGTCCACGCAACGGTCGAGAAGGCCGCGGGCGTCGGCAACGTTTGGTCGCTGGAGACGCTGCGCCGCTGGCTGGCGGAAAAGGCCGGCAGTGCCGACGTCGCGACGCTGAAGGAATATGTCAGCGTCATCCCCGAGCACCTGGTGCGGCGCTTCATTGACGCCGAGCAGGACGCCGTCGTCGTCGCCGGCCGCGTGCCGGACAAGGATTCCAGCCAGCTCCTGCCGATCGTCGACAAGCTCGATGCCGAGCTCGACGCCGTCCGCAAGAAGCATCCCGGTTACGAGGTCGCGGTGACGGGTCTCGCTGCAATTGCGGCGCGCAATTCGGCCAACATGATCGAGAAGCTGAACCGCGGGCTCACCGTCGAATTCGCGCTGGTCGCGATCTTCATCGGCCTCGCTTTCCGCTCCTGGGTGGTGATGCTCGCCTGCATCCTGCCGGGCATCTTCCCGGTGGTGATGTCGGGCACGGTGCTGTGGGCGATGGGCGAGGGACTGCAATTCGCCAGCGTCGTCGCGCTCACGGTCTCGTTCGGCCTCGGCCTTTCCGCCACCATCCACTTCCTCAACCGCCTGCGGCTGGAGAACAAGCCGGGCGTCGGCTCGGCGCTGGCGGTGGAGCGGGCGACCGTGCTGGTGGGACCTGCGCTGATCCTGACCACGGTGGTGCTGGCCTGCGGCCTCGTCGTCACCGTGTTCTCCGACCTGCCGTCGCTGCGGCTGTTCGGCTGGCTCAGCGCCTTCTCGATGGTCATGGCACTGGTCGCCGACCTTTTCATCCTCCGGCCGACGGCGATGTGGCTGATCAACCTGCACGACAGGCTGCAAGGCACGGACAAGCCGGCAATCTGAGAGGCTTCATCCACCGGACATGGAATCGGCGCAGTCTGAATGACTGCGCCGGAGTTCCGGCCGGGAGGAGTCATGCAGCACGACGGCTCCATCGTGGCGTTTCAGCAGAAGCGAGGCGGTGATTCAGCCGCCTTTTTCGTCCCGTTCCTGACATCGGACATGGTGCTGCTCGATGCCGGCTGCGGACCCGGGACCATCGCAGCTGCGCTCGCAGCGATCGTCGGGACGGCGGTCGGCGTCGACATTGAGCCCAATGCGATCGCGATGGCTTATCGGCTCGCGTCGTATTCGGGCCTTACCAATCTCGCATTTATCGAAGCCGACATGGCCGCGCTTCCTTTCGAGAATGAAGCGTTCGATGCGGTGTTCTCTCACGCGGTGCTCTACCACCAGCGCCGCGCGGCGCTGACGAGAGCGCTGGCAGAAGCACGACGGGTGCTGAAACCGGGCGGCGTAATCGGGACGCGCGATGCCGACGTCGGCGGCAACATTCTCCATCCCGAGCTCGAGTAGGGGAATCGCATATGGCGTTGGTAGTGTATTGCAAAGCGATTTGAACTGGATTCTTTGGGTTTCTCTCGATTGTCGAGGGAGACCCAAATGCGCAAACTCAGGCGCCTGCTCCGACCTCTCAAGGATCCACGCGCCGATAACTCGCGGCACGCGCTGGCTGATATCGTCATCATCGCTTTGGCGGCAACGCTGGCTGGCGCCAAGAGCTGTACCGAGTTCGAATTCTTCGGGAGGGGCCGAGAGGAACTGTTGCGGGAGTTTCTGGAGCTCAAACACGGCATTCCCAGCCACGAT
>NZ_JACCHQ010000001.1 GCF_016031655.1 Bradyrhizobium glycinis | reverse complement strand
GTGTCCGCGCCGCCCTCGAGACGGATCTGGTTGCCGTAAAGCCGGCCGCGCGCCCCGATCGAGGCGACGTCGGCGCCCATCATCGGCTTGTAGCTGGGGTCGAGGTTGTGCCGCTCGGTGATGACCTGGGCGATGATCTCGCCGTCGCGCTCGACGTAGCTGCCGAGATGCGCAAAGCCCGAATTGCCGCCCAGCATCCTGCCGTCATGCAGGCACATGATGCTGCAGCCGAACGCATCGTTGACGCCGTATTCAACCTTGTAGAGCCCGTCCAACAACGTCCTGAACCTGCAAAATCAGAAATGAATTGCGGGCGACCCAGCATCGTCGCCCCAGCGAGACCACCGGCTTTTCTGCGCATTACCGCCCCGGGGACCTCCGCCCGCCATGATGCCATTATGCCCCTGTTTTGCCCGACGGGTCAAACTCCACTTCGCAAAATCCGCAGTCAATGATTTCAGGGACTTGGCTACTGTGCATGGGGTTGTTTTTCGACTTTTTATGTCCGGTCCTGTGGAAAGGGCCTTCACGCCTCAGTGGCGCTTGAAATACTGCACCTCGCGCTCGTGCTTCTCGGCGGCCGCACGGCTCTTGAAACTGCCGAGGTTACGGCGCTTGCCGGTCTTCGGATTCACCTTGCGTGAATAGAGGCGGTATTCGCCCGATGCCAGTTTGCGGATCATCATCGCGCTCCGTTTCGTCTGGATGTCAACGGCGTACGCGCGAGCCGGGTTCCGTCGAATCGTGGCTCTGTTCGTGAAGCACTGCGCGACCCGATGGCGTTCAGAAGCACAGCGTGGTCACCAGCCTGCCCTGCTTGTCCTTGATCGCATAGGGACAGCGAATGCGCTCCAGCGCCTTCTTGGCGTCCTCGTCACCGAGCGCGGCGGCGCGCTCGTAATAGGCTTTCGCCGCGTCCTTGTCCTTTGCACCGCCGCGGCCGCCTTCCGCGAAGGCGCCCATCCGCTCCAGCGCGCCGGGATGGTTTTGGGCCGCCGCCTTCTCGAACAAGGCGCGCGCCGCAACATCGTCCTTGTCGCTCCCTGAGCCTTCGGACAGCATCAGGCCGAGCTGGTACTGCGCCTCCGCGTTGGTCTCGGCGGCCTTGCCGAGCAGCGCGCGCGCCTGGGCGGGGTCGGCCGGCGCCGCGCCGCCTGCAGCGCCGAGCGCGGCAAGGTTACTGACCCCGCGGGGATTGCCGGCCTGCGCCGCCTTCTCGAACAGCTTTCGCGCTTGCACTTCGTCCTTCGCGACGCCCGAGCCGGTGGCGTAGGTAACACCGAGCTCGACCATCGCCGCACTCGATCCCTTGTCGACGGCCTTGCGCCAGGCCGCGATCGCCTCTGCCGTCTGCCGGTTGGCCGCGTAAGCGCGCCCGAGCTCGAACATCGCGCGGCGCGAAGAGTTTGCCGCCTGCTTGCAGAACTTGATCGCGGTGGCGATGTCGGCGGAAGCGATCTCCGCGACGCCCTTCACATCGGCCGGCTTGTCGGGATCGCTGGGATCGGCGGCGAGACGGTCGCACAACACGAGGTCGGCCGATTGCGCCTGCGCCGTCAGAGGTGCGGCGAGCGCAAAGAGCATGGCAAGAAGGAAAGTCCGCATGATCGTCACGTTGCGTCTGTGGCTCGGCAAATTCAAGGCTCGAGTCGGCTCACGTCTGCGATGGTGGCTCAGGCGCGATGCATCAGCTTGAGCGCTGCGGTCAGGCGCAAAGATCGCTTGCCGGCCAGCGCGGTTGCCTCCAGCACCGCCTGCTCCGCGTCGTAGCTGCCGGAGAAGCCGATGCCGACCTCGTGCCCGCCGAAGATCGGATCGTCCTTGGCCGGCGTGTGCTCCTGGTTGAGGATCTGGCCCTTCCAGCGGCCCTTCGCGGCGGTGTAGCTGCCGAGATAATAGAACGATGCATCGCCGCCGAGGATGCGGCCCTGG
Organism: Bradyrhizobium glycinis; assembly: GCF_016031655.1. Lineage (GTDB taxonomy): Bacteria > Pseudomonadota > Alphaproteobacteria > Rhizobiales > Xanthobacteraceae > Bradyrhizobium > Bradyrhizobium glycinis. The sequence continues at coordinate 889,087 of NZ_JACCHQ010000001.1, read as the reverse complement.
TTGAGCAGCATCACCCCGGTGAGCCCGCCGTCGAGGCCATCGAGCATGCGCAGGTGGATGGAGTAGAGACCGTCGCTGATACCGGCTTCGCCGATGCCGCCGGCGATCGGCACCTCCTCGTCCGTGATCGGCGTCATCAGCGACTGAAACGGCACGCCCGGCAGCTCCTTGAGCTCGCCCTTGAAGCGATAGAGATCGCCGTCGGCCCAGCCCTTCGCGATCAGGGTTGCATCGTCCGTGCCCGCCATGGCGCGGTAGCTCGGATCGGGATTATGGCGGACGGTCTTGATCACGATGTCGACGCCGCTGCCCGTCTTCTCGTAGCTGCCGATATGGGCGAAGGCCGAATTACCGCCGAGCATCTTGCCGTTGCCGACATGCATCACGCTGCGGCCGACGGCATCGCCGAGCTGAAATCTCACCTTGTAGAAGCCTTCAAACACCAGCCGTGTCCCCGGCCCTCGCTCGCATCCGGATGCACTCTATCCCGCTTTCGCCGGCGATGGACAAGTTTCGCGGCGCCGAAGTCGGCAGGCACACGGACAGTTGTCATCAAAATGCAAAAATCCGCCGGAGCCTGCGCTCCGGCGGATTGCAAGCCAACCCGGGCCAGCCCCCCAGCCCGGGCCGGGAGGATCTTAGGCCGCGGCCTTCTTGTCGGTCGGCACGGACGAGATCGTCTTCAGGATCTGCGAAGCGATCTGGTAGGGGTCGCCTTGCGAGTTCGGACGGCGGTCTTCCAGATAGCCCTTGTAGCCGTTGTTGACGAAGGAGTGCGGAACGCGGATCGAGGCGCCGCGATCGGCAACGCCGTAGCTGAACTTGTTCCACGGCGCGGTCTCGTGCTTGCCGGTCAGACGCTTGTCGTTGTCCGGGCCGTAGACGGCGATGTGATCCATCAGGTTCTTCTCGAAGGCGGCCATCAGGGCCTCGAAATACTCCTTGCCGCCGACCTCACGCATATAGGCGGTCGAGAAGTTGGCGTGCATGCCCGAGCCGTTCCAGTCGGTGTCGCCGAGCGGCTTGCAGTGGAATTCGATGTCGATGCCGTACTTCTCGGTCAGGCGCAGCATCAGGTAGCGGGCCATCCACATCTGGTCGGCAGCGGTCTTGGAGCCTTTGCCGAAGATCTGGAATTCCCACTGGCCCTTGGCGACTTCCGCGTTGATGCCTTCATGGTTGATGCCGGCGGCGAGGCAGAGGTCGAGATGCTCTTCGACGATCTTGCGGGCGACGTCGCCGACGTTCTTATAGCCGACGCCGGTGTAGTACGGGCCCTGCGGTGCCGGATAGCCGGCCTCGGGGAAGCCGAGCGGACGGCCGTCCTTGTAGAAGAAGTATTCCTGCTCGAAGCCGAACCAGGCGCCGGGGTCGTCCAGGATGGTGGCGCGCTTGTTGGACGGATGCGGGGTCTTGCCGTCGGGCATCATGACTTCGCACATCACCAGCACGCCGTTGGTGCGCGCACCGTCCGGGAACACGGCGACCGGCTTCAGCACGCAATCGGAGCTGTGGCCTTCGGCCTGCTGGGTGGAGGAGCCGTCGAAGCCCCAGAGCGGAAGCTGCTCGAGCGTCGGGAACGACGCGAATTCCTTGATCTGAGTTTTGCCGCGCAAATTCGGAGTCGGCGTATATCCGTCGAGCCAGATGTACTCGAGCTTGTACTTGGTCATTGAGCCTCTCTGTAGATGATGCGAAAGGTTGGGGGCCCGGGAGGGCCCCCGCACGTTTGTACCCGGCCATCATCGGCCGGCCCTTCCCAAGCATTTCGCGTGCCAAAAGGCCGCAGTACGGGCGGTTTTCCACCGCTTCCGGCTCCTCCTCACCGCGGACAAGCCCTCCACGGTGCCATGCGTCATAGCCGCGCACCTTGACGCGAAGCTGCGCTGCAAAAATCCCGCGGAAAACGCCCGATTCAGAAGCAGCGGACGCCACTCGGCGCGTTGCCGATGAAACGCGCATCAACGTCCGGTAACTTTCGCAAACTCCGCCACCCCTCCGCAGCAACCTTCGGAATAGCACACGCGTTGGTCAGCAGCAGCGTGCCTTGGAGGATGCAGAAGGCTATCTGCCTACAAATTGGGCGGAAACTGATTTCCTTTTCAGCACTTTCCAATCCGGGATGAGCGGCCGATATGGGGATTCCAGTAACCACAATCGAACGAGTCGGGCGCACCATGGAGGCCAAGGCGCTTCGACCAAGGAGAATCGCAATGATGAACAATGGTCTGAGTCACGGATCTGCAAAGATCTACCAATTCCCCGTCGGCGGCCGTGCGGCCCTCGCCGGACGCCGCTATGGCGAGACCCGCCTTCCCGCCGATCAGGCTTCGCTGCCCGCGAACGTCTCGATCTGCAGCGACAGCTGGTATCATCAGGATGCGGTCGACGAAGCCAAGCCCAAATGGGAACGCTGATGCCAGCTGCTGGTCTGACAGTGCCGGGCTTTCGCAAGCGGCCGGCGGCAGTTTGCAAAAGGGTCGAAACAACGGCGTTTCGGCCCTTTTTGATTCGAGGTGCGCCCCCGCCTAGATCCCGGGCTTTTCGACCACCGCGCAGGCCGTAACCGGCCGCTTCAGGTGCTTGACCGTGGCGGGCCCGGTCTTGGGAATCCTCAGCGTGACTCCCGCCCCCGAATAGCGCGCCCCCGAAACCGCCAACCGCTTGGCGAGCGTGACCGGCTGGCCATCGATCTGGACGAAAGCCCGCTTGTCGTAGTCATAAAAGCCCAGGATGAACTGCGTACCATCGGCGCAGCGGTAAGTCTGGAAGGTCTGCGCATCGACCTGCCGCGCACCGAGCATTGCGCCCGCCAGCATACTGACCGTCAAAACAATGGCCTTGTGCCGGCCCATGATCGCCCCCTGTAATAGACCGCAAGGACGCCAAACGTGCATCCGGTGGAACCATAACCCAAGCTGATCCCATGCAAGACTCCTCCCCGAAGGACTCCCCCGCCCGCCATCTCGCCCTGCAGGGTGCGAGCAATTTCCGCGACCTCGGCGGCTACCCGACAATTGATGGCCGCACCACACGCTGGCGGCACATTTTCCGCTCCAACCATCTCGGCCAGCTCACCGCGGCCGACATCGAGGTCGTCCGCGCGCTGGGCGTGCGCAGCGCGTTCGATTTCCGTGGCCTGGAGGAGCGCGCGGCCGGCATCTGCGTCGTGGACGAGATCACGGTGCATTCGCTGCCGATCGAACCGACCGTCGTAGCCGCGCTGCGCGCCGAGCTCGCGAAGGGTACGCTGACCGCGGCCGTGGCGCTCGAGCTCATGCGAGAGTCCTATCGCAATTATGTGCGCCACAACACGCACAGCTTCCGCGCGCTGTTCGGCCATCTGCTGGAAGATCACGCGCCGCTCGTGATCCACTGCACCGCCGGCAAGGACCGCACCGGCTTCGCCAGCGCGCTGATCCTGCATGCACTCGGCGTGCCGGACGAGGTCATCGCCGAGGATTATCTCTTGACCAACCGGCACTACAAGCACGACCCGTCGAACGCCTCCGATCTACCCGCCGATGTTCTCGACGCGATTGGCAGCGTCGAGGCCTCGTACCTTGCGGCCGCATTCGAAGCGGTCGACAGCGAATATGGCGATCTCGAAGCCTATTTGCGCGACGGGCTCAAGCTCGGCAGGGCAGAACGAGACGCACTGAAGGCGCGCTATCTGCAGGTGTGACCCGCGGCGGTAGCGTCAGGCCATCGGCCCGAGGGCTTTGATGATGGCGTTCTTGAGCGCCAAGGAAACTTGTTGGGTGCTCCAATCATTCTGGTGCAGCTTGTCGGGATCGCTCGGGTCGATCAATTGCTCGAACGAGACATTGTTATGCACGTGCCAGTGCCGCATCAGCGACCAACGCCGAAACAAATTCACACCTGCCTCATTGGCAGCTTCGCGGATAAGCCGGACCATCTTGCCAGCGAGCTCGGCGCGGTCATCCCAAAGCATCTTCGTCACATATTGCGGATCGATCACCAGAACCTCGAAGCCGCGAGCGCGTAATTGCGCTAGGCCCTTCCTGATGATCCCGGCAACGATCTCCACGTCATACTTATCGTTATGAAAGACCGCGTTGGTTCCGACCTGCCAAATGACCAATGCCGGATCATCACGAAAAACATCGTCCTCGAAGCGTCCGAGCTCTTCGTTTGCTTCTTCGCCGCCCTTGCCCCGGTTCAGGACGTCAATCCGGATGTGCGGCCGCGGCACCACATCCTTGAAATACTGCCGCAAATACATCTCCAGCCGATAGGGATACGGGACGACATCGGCTCGTCCGGCGGTTGACGACGAGCCGATGGCGACGATGCGCACGGGTCCCTTATCATCCAGCGCCTGTCGGAGCCGCATCAGCGGATATGTCAGGTCGACGATCGCAGCGGGAAATTCGACGATTGGCAAATTGTCAGACATGAAATGACCTCCTCAACGATCTAAAGTTGCATTTGTAGCCCAGTCTTGATGTTGCCGCCATTGCAAGCGCAATCCACCCCGCGCAATAGTCAGTGAAGTATAACGATGGAGAGCAATCGTGCAGGGGAAAGTGGTTGTCGTGACCGGCGCGTTCGGCGCGCTCGGCAGGGTCGTCGCGGAGATGGCACGGTCCCGCGGCGCGCGCGTGGCCTGTATCGATCACGCGCCTTCACAAGTGTCCGCGACTCCCGAACGCATCGAGATCGGCGGTGTCGATCTGTCCGACCCAGCGCAAGCGAAAGCGGCTGTCGATGCGGCCGCGAAACATTTCGGCCGGCTCGACGCACTGATCAACATCGCCGGCGGCTTCGCCTTCGAGACCGTCGGAGACGGCGACATCGCGACGTGGCAGCGCATGCATGCGCTGAACGTGCTGACCGCGCTCAACGCCTCGCGCGCGGCGCTGCCGCACCTCGCCGAGTCCACGGCCGGTCGCATCGTCAATATCGGCGCCATGGGCGCGCTTCAGGCCGGCAACGGGATGGGCCCCTATGCGGCATCGAAAGCCGGCGTGCATCGCCTGACCGAGGCCCTCGCAAGTGAGTGGAAGGGCAAGGTCACCGTCAATGCGGTGCTGCCCTCGATCATCGACACCAAGGCCAACCGCGCCGACATGCCGAAAGCCGACTTCTCCAAATGGGTGACGCCACACGAACTCGCCGAAGTCATCCTGTTCCTCGCCAGCGATGCCGCGAGCGGCGTCACGGGCGCCCTGATTCCGGTCGGTGGACGGGTGTGATCGCGTTCCGATCGAAACGTTAGAGGCATCGGCTCCGATTCAATCGGGGCCGAGAACGCTCTAGACTGTCTGCAACTGATTCTCCGATCGGACGTCCCTTGGAAACCGCGCTTTACCTGCCCGTCAAACGCTTCCTCGAAGAGCTCGGCTTCACGGTCAAGGGCGAGATCGGCGGCTGCGATCTTGTCGGCCTCAGCGCCGGCGATCCACCCGTCGTGGTGATCGGCGAGCTCAAGCTTGCCTTTAATCTCGAGCTGATCCTGCAGGCAGTCGATCGCGCGCCGGCCGGCGACGAGGTCTGGATCGCAGCGAAGATGTCCGCGCGCGGCAAGGGGCGCGAGTGCGACGCGCGCTATCGCAATCTCTGCCGTCGGCTCGGCTTCGGCATGCTTGGCGTGACCGATCGCGGCCAGGTCGAAGTGCTGGTGAAGCCGCCGACCGCGGCGCCGCGCCGCGAGCCGAAGGTGCGCTCGCGTCTCGTCGCCGAGCATCAGCGCCGCCAGGGCGATCCCGTGCTCGGCGGGAGCACCCGCGCCCCGATCATGACGGCCTATCGCCAGCAGGCGTTGTCCTGCGCGGCGGCGCTTGCCGATGGGTCGAAGCCGGTGCGCGAGCTGCGCGCTCACTGCCCCGATGCCGGCAAGATCTTGCTTAACAATGTGTATGGCTGGTTCGAACGCACTGAGCGGGGAATCTACCGGCTGACCGAAGCCGGACACGCGGCCCTGAAGCGCTGGCCCCAGCAACGGGTGGAGGTCGGCGCAGGTGCTGCGTCACCGCTGTGACACCAGAGCGGTGCATAGCTGAGATGCCACACCGATTTCATATTGCAATGCAACATTGGCGGCACTAGGTATCCCGGCATCAAAATGAGGCCGTTATGAGCGCAGACTGGAATACCAAATATGGCACGCGGCGCGTCCGCCACGATCCCCCGACCCTGGACGAGGCGATCTTCGCCGCTGTCGGCATCACTGACGACCAGGCGCAGCAGGCTGAGATCGCCGCAGCCTTGATGGGGATGCCGCTCGACGTCGTCCAGGCCGAGGTGAAAAAGCAAGCCCGCACCAACAGCCGCATCACGGCCACGCGCGTGATCGCCGGCGAACAGGGCGCGCAGCGCTCCGTCGTGGTCGAACGCCGCGTCGTCCGCCGCTTCGGCGCCGCCACGCGCAGCTGAGCATTCGTTTCATCGCATCGAACACGAAAGCGGACCGGCCTTGCCGGTCCGCTTTGTGATTCCTGACCGCAATTTCCGGGCTATGCGGCGCGATTGCCGTACATGCTCGAGATCAGCTTCCAACACGTGCTGTTGAAGCTGAGGAGCGCGCGCCCGGCCGTGAACGGCGAGGCCGCGAGATCGGCAAGCTCGGCCTCGGGCGTCTTCTTGGCGAGGTCGATCGTGCCGGTCGATTCACCGTGGCGGAAAGCCAGATGGGCCCCGAACTTCCTGGCGAGCGCCCGCATCGCATGATTGTCCGCGCCCGTCGTGATGCGCAGCTGCTTGTAGCCCTTCCAGCGCGCCTCTGCGATCAGGCGGCGGAACAGCACGGTGCCGACGCCCTGGCGGCGCGCGGAGGCTTCCACGCTGAAGGCGACCTCCGGCAAGGAACCGTCCTCCGGCGGGTGCAGCTCGGCCGCGCCGCGCACCACGCCATCGACGATATAGGCAACGATCACGGTGCCGTCCTCGGCGCAGCGGGCGGCGTAGCGCTCGATGAAGCTGTCGTCGAGAAAGCCGTTGAAACGGTCATGCCGGCTGCCGGCATCAAGCCTTAGCAGGTGATCGCGCAGGAGCGGCAATTCTTCCTGCTGGATCAAGGTCCGTACATAGCCGGGAATGGTACGGACGGTGTCTTCAAGTACCACGTCAGAACTCCTCTTGGTGTTCCCTCGAGGAGGCGTTCGAATCCCTAGGCCCCCTATATTGTGCATCGCACCATGATTTTCAAGACGGAGACCTGCCCAAGTTTCGGGCACCGGCGCGACTAATTCGTGAATAAAATCAAAGTCCGGTAGTTTCACAGGACCAGCTGGGTCTGGGTCACCACCGCGACCAATTTGCCGTCCTCGGTTTCCAGTCTGGTGGTCCAGACCTGGGTCCGCCGGCCCCTGTGCACCGGGGTGGCGGTGGCGATGAGCCTGGCCCCCTCCTTCGCCCCGCCGATGAAATTGGTCTTACTCTCCAGCGTCGTCGTACCCTTGGCGTCCTCGGGCAGATTGATCACGGTCGCCGCCGCGCCGACGGAATCGGCCAGCGCCATCACAGCCCCGCCGTGGATGGTGTGGTGAAGCGTGCAGAGGTCCGGCCGGACCGTCATCCGCGCCACCACGCGGTCCTTCTCCGCCTCGACAAACTCGACGCCCTTGAGCTCGGCGAACGGCATCTTCATCGCTTTAAGTTTCTCGAGCGGCGTCATCGGAACTGCTCCCAATTGGTTGTTGTCTCAGCGTGAATTGCCGCGCGGGGCGAAGCAATGACGTCCCAGGTAATCATCCCGGATATCTGAGAATCGTCCTTCCTCACGTCACCGCATTCACGACCTGGTACTCCGGCCGGCGCCAAATCTCATCAGCAATCACCTCTTCGATGATCTCGGCCGCACGGATGATCTCGTCCTCTCCGACATAAAGCGGCGTGAGGCCGAACCGCATGATGTCGGGCGCGCGGAAATCGCCGATGACGCCGCGGGCGATCAGGGCCTGCATCGCGGCATAGCCGTCGGCGAACGCGAAGGAGACTTGCGACCCGCGCCGCTCATGCTCGCGCGGGGTCACCAGCTCGAGTTGCGGACAACGGCGCTCGACTTCACTGATCAGGAGATCACCCAGCGCCAGCGAACGCGCGCGAACCTCCGCGATGTCGACCTGGTCCCAGATATCGAGCGAGGCCTCCAACGCCGCCATGGCGAGCACCGGCGGCGTGCCGACGCGCATGCGTTCGACCCCACCCGCGGCCGCATAGCCAAGCTCGAACGCAAACGGTTTTGCGTGGCCCATCCATCCCGACAGAGCGGCGCGCGCGCCGTCGGCATGGCGCGGCGCGACATAGAGGAAGGCCGGCGCGCCGGGGCCGGCGTTGAGATATTTGTAGGTGCACCCCGCGGCGAAATCGGCACCGCTCCCGGCGAGATCGACCGGCAGCGCGCCGGCGGAATGGGCGAGATCCCAGACCGTGACGATGCCGAGCGCATGCGCTTTCGCGGTGAGCCTTGCCATGTCGTGGCGGCGGCCGGTGCGGTAGTCGACCTCGGTAAGGTAGAGGACGGCGATCTCCTCGGATAATGCGCCCTCGATCTCCTCCGGTGCCACCAGGCGCAATTGATGGCCGCGTCCGAGCGTCGCGATCAAACCTTCGGCCATGTAGAGGTCGGTCGGGAAGTTGCCGGTATCCGACAGGACGATCCTGCGGGACGGGGTCATGTCGAGCGCGGCGGCGAGCGCCTGATACACCTTCAGGGACAGCGTGTCTCCGACCATCACCGAGCCGGCCTCCGCACCGATCAACCGCGCGATGCGATCGCCGACATGGCGCGGTTGGACATACCAGCCGGCGGTATTCCAGGCGCGGATCAGCTCGTTGCCCCACTCCGCGGTGATCACGCGGTTAACACGCTCGGCAACGCCCAGCGGCAGCGCCCCAAGCGAATTGCCGTCGAGATAGATCACGCCGTCAGGCAAATGGAACAACGCTCTGGTATCGTCGTAGACGCGAAGCCGGGCCATGGACATCCCTACAAAATCGTACGCACGCGCCAGAGCTCGGGAAACAGTTCGACCTCGAGCATGCGCTTCAGATAACTGACGCCGCCAGTGCCGCCCGTACCACGCTTGAAGCCGATGACGCGCTCGACCGTGGTGACATGGTTGAAGCGCCAGCGCCGAAAATAGTCCTCGAAATCGACCAGCTTCTCGGCGAGTTCGTAGAGCATCCAGTGCGTCTCCGGCGCCTCGTAGACGATACGCCAGGCCTGCAGCACGCCTTCGTTGAAGCTGTGGGTCTCGCGAACGTCGCGCGCCAGCACCGCCGCAGGCATCTTGAGCCCGTTGCGGTCGGCGAGCCGCAGCACCTCGTCATAGAGGCTTGGCGTCGCGAGCTCGGCTTCGAGCAGCCTGATTGTCTCTGCATCGTGCGCGTGCGGCTTCAGCATGGCGTGATTGCGGTTGCCGAGCAGAAATTCGATCAGCCGATATTGCCGCGACTGAAAGCCCGAGGATTGTCCGAGCTGCGAGCGGAAGCGGGTATACTCGCTAGGCGTCATGGTGCGCAGCACGTCCCAGGCGCCGTTGAGCTGCTCGAAGATGCGCGACATCCGCGCCAGCATCTTCATCGCGGGCTGCACCTCATCCCGTGAGATCGCACGGCGCGCGGCGCTGAGCTCGTGGATGGCGAGCCGCATCCACAGTTCCGTGGTCTGATGCTGGATGATGAACAGCATCTCGTCATGCGCCTCCGACAGCGGATGTTGCGCACCGAGGATCGCGTCCAGCGCGAGATAATCACCGTAGGACATGCGCCGGGCGAAATCGGTCTCGGCACCTTCGCTTGTGGGATCGTAATCGCTGGACGTCATGGCTGGCCCTCTCGATCGATCGTTCCCTGGCCTCATTCATCGAGGCCGATCAGGCGCGCGGTGATCTGTGACGACGGATCCTTGAGCCCGTCGATCACTGTGAAATGGTTGAGGCCGGGCTCGACGACGAGGTGCGTCGGCACGTCGAAGCCGGTCCAGATATTGGCCATCAGATCGGACTGGCGGATGAATTCGGGCCGCTCGCTGCCGCCGACCCAGGCCGTTACGGGCGAATGCCCCCGTGGCAGATGCAGTGCGGCGCTTTCCAGCGTCGCCTCCTCCATCGTCATGCGCAGCGTCTCGTTCATCCCAGTCTTCAGAAGCGGACGTAAGTCGTGCAGGCCGCTGATCGAGAGCGTACCGGCAACGCGGGTGTAAACGGCGGACTCGAGCCGGCTGTCGTTGCACAGCATGCGCGTGACGAGATGGCCGCCGGCAGAATGGCCTGCGAGCCGGATCGGTCCCGAGACGAGCGATGCCGCTTTGGCGATCGCGGCGGTGATTTCCGCAGTGATATCGGAGATGCGGGCTGCCGGTGCCAGCGTGTAGCTCGGCAGCGCCACCGTCCAGCCATGATGCCGCGCACCTTCGGCGAGATCGGTCCAGGTCGACTTGTCGAAACGCATCCAGTAGCCGCCATGGACGAAAACGACGAGACCCTTGCTGTCGCCGTCAGGCAGGATCAGATCGAGCTTCTGGCGCTCGCCGCCGCCGTAGGCGATGTCGGGGCGAAACTCCTTCAGCCCGGCGCGGTAGGCCGCCGCCCGCTCCGCCCACAGCGCCGGCATCTTGTCCGAGCCCGGGATGTGGGCCGAATTGGCGTAAGCGTCATCCCAATCGCGCATCGTTGCTCCCGAGGACTCGTCCGACGAACCGAACGCCAGTCTGCCACCGGTCGGGACGGCATCCTAGTCTTTCTTTTAAGCTTAAAGGAATTAGGAAGCCGGTGGATTGGGCGCTGGCCGCTCCGAACGAGACGCCGTAGGGTGGGCAAAGCGGAGCGTGCCTACCAATTCATTCGAGTGAGGATAACGTGGGCATGGCGCAAGAGCGCCTTTGCCCACCCTCCGATATCTCGCAATGACGGGGGAGAGGCCTACGCCTTCTCCACGCCGCACCATTCCGCGATGAACAGCGCCATCGTCTTGGTCGCCTTCTTCAATGACTCCAGGTCGACGAACTCGTTGAAGCCGTGCATCTCGCCTCCGCTGGCACCAAAACAGAGACTCGGGATGCCGTGGTTGAGGCCGTAGAAGCGCGTATCGGTCAGTGCCGTGAAGACGAGATCCTCTGGCGTGCCGCCATAGACTCTGTTGAAGGCCTTCCCGAACGCCGCCTCGGGCTCCGCGGCATTGGTCAGCTCATAGCCTTCCGAGAGGAAGCCGGACCACTCGACCTGCGGCGGATTGTTGGCGAGGAAGCGGTGGTTGCGCGAAGCGGCGGCGACGCAAGCCATGATCTCCTTCTGGTGATCGGCGATCGACCAGCCCGGCAACACTGCAATCCGGCAGTCGACGTCGCACCAGGCCGGCACGCTCGAGGCCCAGTCGCCGCCCTTGATTACGCCGGCGTTGAAGTTGACGGGATGATCGAGCGTCTTGAAGTGACGGTCGGTCTTGGCCCGCTCGTTCCATTCGATCTCGAGCTTTTGCAGCGCCTCGATCAAATGATACGCCGCCATGATCGCGTTCGCGCCGGAGCCTGCGAAGGCAACGTGGGTCGGGTGCCCCTTCACGCGGAGGCGGAACCAGATCACGCCGACCTGGGAGCGCACCATCTTGCCGCCGGTCGGCTCCGGAATGAAGCAGGCGTCCGCGCGATAGCCGCGTTGCAGCGTCGAGAGTGCGCCGACACCGGTGCTCTCCTCCTCGATCACCGATTGGAAATGGATCCGCGCCGTCGGCCTGAAGCCCGCAGCCTTGATCGCGTCCAGCGCATAGAGCGCACCGATCGTTCCGGACTTCATGTCGCAGGCACCGCGGCCGAACATCTTGCCGTCCTTGATGACCGCCGCGTATGGCGGCGTATCCCACAATTCCAGCGGACCGGCCGGCACCACATCGCAGTGTCCCTGCAGGATCAGCGACTTGCCGCCATTGGTTCGCGGACGGTAAGTTCCCACCACGGATCGCGCCTTCGAAAAGTCGTGCTCGATCGGACCGAAGCCGCGCAGATCCTTCAAATCATCGACATCGATGTGCCAGTCGTCGACCTCGTAGCTGCGTTCGCGCAGGAGATCGCCGATCATGTCCTGGCACGGTCCCTCCGCCCCGCGGGTCGAAGGGATCGCGACGAAATCGCAGGTGGTTGCAAGCTGAGCCTCGAAGCCGCTGTCGACGGCGTCAAGAATCCTCTGCTGCGTTTCGGCATTCATTCGGGCGACTCCAGACATTCCAATGGTCCCATGGAGCGCGCAAACTAGCCGATTTCAGCCGTTCGGGTACTCTAGAAAATATGCATCCCGCAATGCATCTTCGAGCAGCCGGCCTTCGGAATAGCCGTTCAGCGTCGCAGGCCGGCTCACACCCTGGAGCAGGCGCGGGCAAGGTTCGGGGGCGCCGAGCACGGTGCGGACCGGAATGCGTTCCGCATAGATCGGCAACGCGTAGTCCTCGTCGTCGTCGGCGACACCCTTGGCGCGGATCTTGGCCGAGGCTTCCTCGATTTCCATTGCGATGAAGGACGTCGCCTTGATTTCCTGCGTCGTGCTCTGTCGCAGGCCGGCGGTGCGATCCGGGAAGAAGCGATCGACCATCGCGATCACCGCCCGCTCCTTCTCATCAGGGTCGGTGACGAGATAGGCCGTGCCGAACGCCATCACGGCGCGGTAGTCGGCGGAATGGTTGAAGCCGCAGCGCGCCAGCACGAGGCTGTCGAGATGGGCGACGGTCAGGCAGACGCGCTCGCCCTTGCTCTGGTTGCGCAGCATGCGGCTGGCGCTCGATCCGTGCCAGTAGAGCCTGGTGCCCTCGCGCCAGAAGAAGGTCGGCGTGCAATAGGGCTGGCCGTCGATCACGTAGGAGACGTGGCACAGCATCGAGGAATCCAGGATGCGATGAACCGTGTCGTGATCATAGAAGCCGCGGTCGTGCCGGCGCTTCACCTGGTTGCGTGCCGATGTCGGATAGGAATTCGAGGTCTCGGTCTGGCTCACGGCCGCTCCTGCTCGGATGGAAGAAATCCGGAAGCAGTTGTAGCGGCGCATTTGGTCTGCGATAGTTCCAATTCCATGCAAAAAATTCCGACCAATTCGCCCTCCAGAGCCAAGCCCGAGCTTCCGCTCGACCTCACCGGCCCTCACGTCACGGCCGGCGCTTCCGCCGCGCACCGGCTCTATCAGGCGCTGTGCGAGATGATCGTCTCCGGTCTGGTCAGGCCGGGCGAGCCGCTGCCGCCGACGCGGATGCTGGCCAGGCAGACCGGCTTCCGCCGCAATGCGGTCGTCACCGCCTATGAGCGCCTGATCGCCGACGGCTTTGCCGACGCAACGGTCGGCTCCGGGACGTTCGTCGCGGCGCGTATCCCCAAACGCGCCGCCGAGCCGAACAAGCCGAAAGTCGTTCTCGAAGCTCCAAGGCAAGGCGCGTTTGCCCTTGGCTGCACCCATATCGACGAACGCGCCGTGCAGCGCTTTCGCGCTTTCGTCGGCCGCCGCATGCGCGCATTCGGATCCGAGCACCTGCATTATGGCGACCCTCGGGGCAGCCGCGAGCTGCGTGTGGCGATCGCCGACCATCTGTTGTCGGCGCGGGGCCTGCGTTGCGACCCCGACCAGATCATGCTGACCTCGGGCACTCTGCACGCGCTGCGCATCGTGCTGAGCGCGATCCTGAGATCCAGCGACCAGGTCTGGTGCGAGGACCCGGGCTATCCCGCCGTGCAAAAGACCATCGCCCATTGCGGTTATCGCACCGTGCCTGTCCCGGTGGACGAACACGGGATGCGCGTCGCCAAAGGCCGCATCGCAGCGCCGTCCGCGCGCGCGGCCTACGTCACACCGTCGCACCAGTTTCCGCTTGGCGTACAGATGTCGATGCCGCGACGGCTCGAGCTTCTGGACTGGGCGAAACAGGCCGGCGCATTCGTGCTCGAGGACGACTACGACAGCGAGTTCCGCTATGACGGCGCGCCGCTGATGTCGCTCGCCGGCATCGATCGCCTCCAGCGCGTGATCTACCTCGGCACCTTTGCCAAGACGCTGTTTCCGGGCCTGCGCATCGGGTATTGCGCCCTGCCCGAACGTCTGATCGCGGACGTGACGGCGGCGCGCGCGGCGCTCGACCGCTTTCCCGGCACGCTGATGGAGGGCGCGGTGGCGGACATGCTCAATTCCGGCGCCTTCGCCGCGAACCTGAAGCGCGTGCGGAAACTCTATCGCGAAGCCCGCGACGTGCTCGCCGAGACGCTGGAAGTCGCATCCGGTGGCGCGCTTTCGGTGCCGGTGCCATCACAAGGCCTGCATCTTGTCGCCCGGTTCGATCCTGCCGTCGATCCGGCGGTGGCGGCGCATGCTAAGCAAGCGGCCGGCGCCGAAGGCTGGCTATTGGCGGACACTTATTCGCGCGGGCGTCCCCTGCCCGGCTACGTACTGGGATTTTCCGGGCATCCGATGCCACAGCTCGTGGCCTCTGCCGAACGTCTGGCAAGGGAAGCGCGCGCAGCCTTGGGCGCCGGGGGAAACCGGCCCGCCGGGCGTGACGAAGCTTCACTATCAGAATCGCCCGCCGCTCCCTAGATTGCGGCATCGATCCGAGACCTCACATCATGCTCCTGCGCCATGCGACCTGCCTCTCGCTGCTGATCTCCATCGCACTTGCCTCGACGGCACGCGCCGCCACCATCGGACGCGAGCAGGACATCGGCGATCTCAAGCTCGGCCAGCGCGTGCTCGTGGATGACGGAACCTGCCCCGCCGGCCAGGTCAGGGAAGTGCGCGGTGCGAAGATGACCGACAAGGGAGTCTCGCGCACGAGTTCCTGCGTGCCGCGGCACGGACCGAAAACGAAGTGAGGATCTGGGAAGCTATTTCGTCGGATCGAACATGCACTGCAAGGTCGGTTTGGCGATCTTGGTGAAGGTCGGGCCGATCTCGCTGTGCTTGGAGGCCGGCACCCAATCGGTTTCGATGGTGGGCACGCCGGTCTCGCTGATGCCGCGCAGCAGCGCTTCGCGCAGATCGCGATCCTCGACGGCTGCGGCGGCGTGATCGTGCAGGCAGCCGCAGACCTCCTCCGGATGCTCCCAGCGCCCGAGCATGCGCGGCGCACACTGGCGCACGAATTCGCCACGGGGATCGGGTAGCCTGGACGGTGAGCGGACCTGCGCCTGAACGGAGCTGATCGTCAGAAGGGACACGAACGCTGCGGCGCAGAGACGAAGCAACATGATGGCTTTGCCGGCTGTTTTATTGTGTGCGGTCAGAAGCGCGCGGCGACCATGATCGGCTGAGCGGCCGGAACCGCGACGGGCGAGCCGCTGTACTGGAAGGTGCCGACACCAGGGAGATTGCCGTCAGGCGCGCCCGCCAATGAGGAGCCGGCAAGCACGAAACCGAAAGCAAGGATGAAGCTGAGCGCGCGCATGATCTGAGTCCCAATTCGGTGGCCGGCGGTGCGCCGTCGTCGTTATGAGCCTGATAACCATGGGCGGTTTCGCGCGTGATGCGCGAAAAGCTGAAAATGGTTTCGTCTTCGTGAGAATTGTTTCGTCCCAGCATGGCGACGAAACAATTCTCGGAAAATGCCAGTTATTTCAGACAGGTCTCGCGGCAGCCGAAGTCGCCTGCCAAGTTCCGGCGCCGGCCCGGACATCCGCCCTGCGCTGGCGTCGTCATGTGGCCGCCGCGCGCGCTTCACATGCATTTTACGTTTTTCTGTTGAAAGGACGGCAAAAGAAGGCTGGATCCTGTCGAACCGGAATTGGTTCAACAACGACCCAAGCCATCGAAACCGAGACGCCCGGATCACCGGGCGCATTCACGTGAGGGATGGCCATGATGGCGGGAAATCGCGCAACGCCGCGCGATGAAAATCCACCGACGGACCGCGGAGATCAACCAGTCATTCGGGGCAGCGCCGGCGCAATGGCGCTGCAATCGAGGCGCGGCCTCGAGGCGGCGCCGCAGACGTTCGTGCGACTGACCGGATCGCGCCTTGCGACGCCGCGCGATCGCCACCTGGTGAACACGAGCGCGTCGCAGGAGTGAACGCGGAGCGCCTCACTGCGTGAAGAACTCGCCGCACTTCTGGACGCTTGCGTCTGCCGCTCCCCACGGCATGATCGGCACGGTCGAGGTTGAGTTCTTGGGCGAGCCTTCGATCAGCTTGTCCGAATAGACCATGTAGACCAGCACGTTGCGCTTGGCATCGCAGCCGCGCACGATCTGCATCTTCTTGAAGAACAGCGACCGGCGCTGGCGGAACATGTCGTCGCCCTGCTCCATCTTGTGCTTGAACTTGATCGGACCGACCTGGCGGCAGGCCAGCGAGATATCTGAGACCTCCTCGGCAAGGCCGAGCCAGCCCTTGAAGCCGCCCTTCTCCGGCACCGTGAAATGACAGGCGACGCCCTCGACCTCGGGATCGTCGAGACCATAGGTCGCGAGCTTATCGTTCGGGCTCATCCATTTGAACACGGTGGAGCGGCGGAAGATCAGATCGGGCTCGTCGGCCGCGGATGCCGATGCCATAGGCGCGGTTAGAGCCAAGAGGATTAAAGCGAGGCCTTTCAGACGGATGCTGGAAAGACCGGGGAAACGAGATGACATGAAGTTCTCCGGTAACAAGTCCCCGCAATGTAGGAACGCAAGCGGCGGTCAGGAAGGCGGCGACGGAGCGGACGCGGCCGTCGTTTACCGCTCCGTGAGGCTTTTTTGCTACGCCCTGAACAAAAGTAGCTGATGGCAGAACCGCGCTGCCGGTGAACGCGTATCCCCTTTGCGAGACTAACGTCTGATTTGGATTATGGATTCGAAGATGAACAGCATGAACGGGTGGGGTTCTTCTGCCAGGCCGGCACGGCTGTGGCAGGTCGCCATTTTGACGGCGGCGGGTGCGATCGGCGCGACCAGCGAGGCAAACGCAGCATTTTATTACTGGACGGACTATTCCGACGGGTCCTACTACGCCCGGCAGGATCGGTTTCCCGAAATACCGCGCCAGAAGCCGCAAAAGCGCGGCGCCGCGAGCAAGAAGGACGTCATCGTCGAGAAGGAAGCGGGCACCAAGCCGCAAGGGCCGCTTGTCATCGTCGTCTCGATCGAGCGGCAGAAGGTGACGGTCTACGACAAAACCGGCGTGTTCGCCGAATCACCGGTGTCGACTGGCATGAAGGGCCACTCGACGCCGATGGGCGTGTTCAGCATCATCCAGAAGCACAAATTCCACCATTCCAACATCTATAGCGGCGCGCCGATGCCGTACATGCAGCGGATCACCTGGTCCGGCGTCGCGATGCATGCCGGCGTGCTGCCGGGCTATCCGGCCTCGCATGGCTGCATCCGCATGCCCATGGCGTTCGCGACGAAGATGTGGAACTGGACCAAGATGGGCGCACGCGTGATCGTGGCACCCGGCCAAGTGTCGCCGCAGAGCTTCTCCCATCCCATGCTCGCCTCCATGCGCGTGCCGCCGCAGCCCGCCGCGAGCCTCGCGCCGCAGACCAATGTCGCTGACAAGGCCGACACGGGCGCGGCCGAAGCCAAGCCGGTCGAGACCAAGACGGCCAGCGCCGACAGCGTGCTCGAGCTGCGCACCTCGGTCGGCCATGCCGTGTTGTCGGACGTGACCACCGGCCATGCGGCGGCGCGCGAGGAGGCCGCGGCGACGGCCGACGAGGTCAAGACGGCCGACGCAGTCAAGCCTGCGGCCGAAGACACCGCCAAGCCGGCGAACGAGAACAAGCCCGCCGACAAGATCGAGCCGGTCAAAACGGAAGCCGCGAAGGCACCCGATGCGCCGGCGCTCGCCACCGCACCCGATGCAAGGAAGGACGAGGGCCTCGTCACCGATCCTGCGCCGGCGGCAAAGCCGGACGTGCCCAAGCGGGTCGGCCAGGTTGCCGTCTTCATCAGCCGCAAGGATTCCAAGCTCTATGTGCGGCAGAATTTTGCGCCGCTGTTCGAGGTGCCCGTCACGATCGCGGCGAGCGACCGGCCGCTAGGCACGCATGTCTTCACTGCCGAACTCGACAAGGCCAATGCCAACACGCTGCGCTGGTCGGTGGTGTCGCTGCCCGTGTCCGCCCGTTCCGCGGCGCGCGAGGACGACAGCCGCGTAGCGCGTCGCCAACGCGGCGCAGCTTTGATCCCCATCGCCGCAAAACCGGTGGTGACGCCGGATAGCCCGGCTGAAGCCCTCGATCGCATCTCGGTCCCTGCCGACACCCTGGCGAAGATCAACGAGATGCTGACGTCAGGCGGCTCGATCATCGTCTCCGACCAGGGCATCAACCAGGGCGAGACCGGCGAAGGCACCGACTTCATCGTCCGCCTGTACTAGCTCGCTCGCAGGACCGATAACGCTGTGTTGACGCGCGAGGTCGCAGTTGCGGAGTAATCTGTCCTCGGATCATCTCGGGGGGCGCCGTCATGATGAATCGCAGAACCGCGCTGAGCGTCACTCTTGCGGGCGCGTTTGCGCCTGTCACGCGCGCCCTCGCTGATGGCGCCATGAGCCGGATCTCGGCCTACGCCTTCTCCTTCCCCGCATTGTCAGGCGACGACATCCGCCTCGCAGCGTTCACCGGCAAACCGTTGCTGGTGGTGAATACGGCCTCGCTCTGTGGCTACACGCCGCAATATGCCGGCCTGCAGGAAATCTGGAGCGAGTTTCGCGGGCGCGGACTCACCGTGATCGGCGTGCCCTCCAACGATTTCGGCAGCCAGGAGCCCGGCGGCAGCAGCGAGATCACGCAGACCGCACATCACCAATATGGTGTTACCTTCCCGATCACGGCCAAGGCGGCGGTGCTCGGTGCGAGGGCGCATCCCTTCTACAAGTGGGCCGCCGAGGCCCGACCGAAGGAAGTTCCGCGCTGGAACTTCCACAAGTACCTGATCGGCCGCGACGGCTATATTGCCGAGGTGTTTCCCTCCGCCGTGGAGCCGGCCGACACGCGGATCAAGACCGCCATTGCCAGGGCCCTGGCCGACACGTGACGCAGGTGCACGCCATGCGGCTGGGCACAATTGCGACGTGCGGTCAAACAGCCGTTGCAATGGCGATGGCCCACCATCTAGGCTAGGATTGTTTTGGGCAGGACGGTTTTTGCCGCAGGCGAAAAGCCACGGCGGAACAACGGGATCAATCTCGAGGACAACACCATGCGCGTGGCGGCAGGACTGATTCTAGCAGCGGCGATGTCGGTTGCGATGACCGGCGCCGCATGGTCGCAGACGCCGGCCGCGAAGCCCGCGGCCGCACCGCAAGCCGCGCCGGCGGCAACACCGGCGGCTGCGACGTCCCCTGCAGCTCCAGCGCCCGCAGCAGCGGCCGCGGCGCCAGCGGGCTTCGTCAATCCGCCCCCGCCGAAACAGGCGCCGCAGCCGGCCCGCGCGGCCTGCAACACGCCGGGCGCCCTCGGCGTCGCCCGCACCGTCGAGATCGACACCACGGGCGGTCCCGGCTTCGGCTTCGAGCATTTCAAGGAACTCGACTTCCTGCGCGACCACGAGGTGGTGCTGACCTTCGACGACGGCCCCTGGCCGCGCAACACGCCCGCGGTGCTCAAGGCCCTCGCGGACGAATGCACCACCGGAATCTTCTTCATCATCGGCAAGCATGCGACCTATGAGCCGGAGATCCTGAAGCAGGTCTACGCCGCTGGCCACACCGTCGGCGCCCACACCTGGTCGCACGCCAACCTCAACAACAAGAAGCTCAACGAAGCGCAGCGCAAGGAAGAGATCGAGAAGGGCTTTGCGGCGGTGAAGTGGGCGCTGGGCGGCATCTCGCCCGCGCCGTTCTTCCGCTTCCCGGCGCTGCAGCATCCGCCGGAGATGGTCACCTATCTCGGCAACCGCAATGTCGGGATCTTCTCCTGCGACATCGACTCGTTCGACTTCAAGGCCTCCAAGCCCGAGAAGGTGGTCGAGACCGTGATGAAGAAGCTCGACACCAAGGGCAAGGGCATCGTCCTGATGCACGACTTCCAGAAGCACACCGCGGAGGCCCTACCCGAGCTGCTCAAGCGGCTGAAGGCCGGCGGCTACAAGGTGGTGGCGATGCGTGCCAAGTTCCCGGCCTCGACCCTGCCGGAACACGACCAGCAGCTGCTCAAGGACATCAAGCTGCCGACGGTGAGCCAGCGCCCGGTCAATTCGGTGGTGACCACCGTCTCCGAATAGCAGGCCATTGTCTTTCCGCTTCGAAGGCTACGTCATCGTCTCGGCGGACGGCATGCTGGCCGACGCGGGCCGCGTCATGCCCGGCAGCCTGAAGTTCGAAGGCGACAAACGGTTCTTCGAGCAGGCGCTCGATCGCGCCGCGCTGATCGTGCACGGCCGCAACTCGCACGAGCAGCAGCCGAATTCGGCCAAGCGCAAGCGGCTGATCCTGACCCGCAAGATCAGGGACCTCACCGTCGATCCGGAGATGCCGAACGCGACGCTGTGGAATCCGGCCCATGCCAGCTTCGAGGAGGCCTGCGCCTTCGCCGACGTCGCCTCCGGCATGGTCGCGGTCATCGGCGGCCCGGTCGTGTTCGACCTGTTCATGGATCGCTACGACACGTTCTGGCTCTCGGAGGCTCCGCATGTGCGGCTGCCCGGCGGCGAGGGCTGCTTCGTCGGTGTGCCCCAGCGAACGCCTCACGAGGTGCTGGCTGCGCACGGGATGAAGCCGGGTGCGCCGTACCTTCTCGACGCCGCGCATGAGGTGACCGTGACACCGTGGCGGCGAAAATAGCTCACGATCATGGTGCAAATCGCCGCCAGTCCGCTGTGAGCCGCCGAAGCCAGCCGCCCGCTTTCAGGGAATCGCCGCGGCCCGCGCCCGTCGTCGCGCACGCTCCTGCATCCCCGGTTGCAGACAGAGAGAGCCGTACCGAATGGCGAGGGTGCGGCGGAGTCAAGACGTTCTCATCCCGAGCCTGTTTAAGGCGCCGTGAACCGGCGAAGCCAAAGCTCCTTCCCACACGAGCAAAAAATTAGAACTTCTCTGTTATGCAGATCGCATATGCGACTTCATTCCGCTCTCTGGCGATAGCCCGGCCTCTCATTAAGGACAAAGAGACCATGCGTTCGATTTTTGCCTCCCTCTCCTGCCGCAAGTTTCTCGGCGCCATCGCCGTCCTGGTGTCACTGACCTTCCTGTCAGCGATGTCGCCGTCATCGGCGTACGCCATCGACCTGCCGACCGACGACGAGCAGGACGTGCTGGTTCGCACGACGCTGATGACCTTCAACGACGCCAACATGACCGGGAACTACTCGGTCCTGCTTGCCAAGGGCTCGAAGCAGTTCCAAGAACAAATGACGGCCGAGAAGCTGGCGGCCGCGTTCGAATCCTTCCGCAGCAAGAAGTTGTTCTTCGAGGGGATCGTCACCGACGACTACGAATCACAGCAGAAGGCCAAGCTCGATTCGGAAGGTGCGCTTGTTCTCGCCGGCGAGTTCAAGAACGACGATGTCCGGGTCAAGTACAAGCTGCGTTTTGCGCAAAGCGACAATGCCTGGAAGGTCATCGGCATCGACGTCGATGCCAAGAAACTCTGACGAGACGCCGAGACGGGAAATCCTGAGCCGGCGGTCCGGCGCGGCTGCCAAGAGGAGGTTGCTTCGATGTCGACAAGCAATACTCGATCGACGCCAAAACCTTTTTGGCGCCGTGGCCTCGCCGGCTTTCTCGACTTCCTGACGGTGTTCTTCGTCGGCGGCTATTCCGTCGGCGCCGCTACCGGCGAGACAACGAAGGACGGTTTCAGCCTGCACGGCGCGTCCGCTCTTGTGCTGTTTGCCCTGATCACCCTGTACTTCTATCTTGGCTGGAAGGTGCTGGGTGGCACGCTCTGGCAGCGCATCCTCGGCGCGCGTTAGAAGCGGCGGTCATACCCTGCCCTAGACGTCGCCGTAGGCCGCCTCGGCCGGGCGGGTGGTGCGGCCGTAGCCGATGATCATGCAGAGCGCGCCGATGATCGAGAGGTTCTTGAGCGCGTCGACCAGCATCTTGGCGTTGTCGGGGGCCGGCTGATTCCAGAAATCGTAGAACAGGACGGTGGCGACCGCGACGTAGACGATCAGCAGCATCGCGAAGAAACGCGCGCCGAAATTCAGCGCGATCATCAGGCCTGCGATGATCTCGAGCCCGCCGATCGCGATCGCCAAGAGCTGCGGCATGGTCATGGCGGTCGCCGTCTCGACCTGCTTGGCGTAAGGCGCGATGACGTCGGGCACCACGAGCTTGGTGGCGATGAAGTCGGCGGTGGCCTGGATGGCAAAAAGCTTGGTCGCGCCCGTGTAGATGAACAGCACGGCGAACAGGATTCGCCCGAAAGTCACGAACGCTGGCATGATCGGCCTCTTGGCAAGCTCAGAGCGCGGAACGCTTGAAGGGATTATGGAGAGTCGTGCGCCGGTTTACAAACGGGGAAATGGCGAACTGCTTTGAAAAGCTTGAGATCAAAAGGCTCGGATGGTGCGCCCCTGGCCCCGTTCTTGCGGGGAGAGGGTTGGGGTGAGGGGCTGCTTCCGCAATCACGGTGAGAGTCGGACTCGCGGAGAGTCCCCCTCACCCGGAATTTGCTCTCGCAAATTCCGGCCTCCCCCCGCACGCGGGGAGAGGCGAAGGCAGCGTCGCAAACCGCCTTACGTGAACAACGTCGGCTGCTGGCGCGAGGCGCGTTCCTGCGCTTCCACCACAGCGACCGCGGTCATGTTGAGGATGCCGCGTGCCGTCACCGAGGGGGTGAGGATATGAGCGGGCCGCGCCGGGCCGACCAGGATGGGGCCGACGGGCAGCGCGTCCGCCAGCGACTTGATCATCTGATAGGCGACGTTGGCGGTATCCAGGGTCGGCATGATGAGGATGTTGGCCTCGCCCTCTAGCTTGGAATGCGGCAGCACCATCCTTCGCGCAGCTGCGGAGAGTGCGGTGTCGCCCTGCATTTCGCCGTCGGCCTCGATCTCCGGATGCTTGTCTTTCAGAAGCTGGGTCGCCAGCCGCATCTTGCGCGAGGAATCGGTGTCGTAGCTGCCGAAATCCGAATGCGAGACAAAGGCGATTTTCGGCTTGATGGTGAAGCGCTGGACGTGGACCGCGGCGAGCGATGCGATCTCGGCGAGCTCTTCCGCGCTCGGATTGGGCCGCACCTGTGTGTCGGCGATGAAGAAGGCGCCCTTGCTGGTGATCAATAGCGCCAGCGCCGCGTAGTCGCTGATCCCCGGCGAGAAGCCGACGATCTCGCGGACATGGCGCAGATGGCTCATGTAGCGGCCCTCGACGCCGCAGAGCATCGCGTCCGCCTCACCGCGCGTCACCGCAAGCGCCGCGATCACCGTGTTGTTGGTGCGCACCACGGTGCGCGCCGCATCCGGCGTCACGCCGCGGCGACCGGCGACCTCGACATAGGACTGCACGTAGGAACGGTAGCGCGGATCGTCCTCGGGGTTGACCAGGTCGAAATCCTTGCCGGCGCGGATCGAGAGGCCGAAGCGCTTGATGCGCGCCTCCACGACCGACGGACGGCCGACCAGGATCGGCCGTGCCAGCTTTTCCTCCAGCACGACTTGCGTGGCGCGCAGCACGCGCTCATCCTCGCCTTCGGCATAGATCACGCGCACCGGCTGGGTCTTGGCCTTGGCGAACATCGGCTTCATGACGAGGCCGGAGCGGAAGGCGAAGCGCTCGAGCAGCGCCCTGTATTCGTCGAAATTGGTGATGGGACGCGTTGCGACGCCCGATTCCATCGCCGCCTTCGCCACGGCCGGCGCGATGCGGAGAATCAACCTGGGATCAAAGGGGCTCGGGATCAGCGAGCCCGGACCGAAGCCCTGCGTCTCGCCGGTGTCGAAACCTTGCGCAACCGCATCCGACGGCGCCTCGCGCGCGAGCTGAGCGATGGCTTCGACGGCGGCGTGCTTCATCTCCTCGTTGATCGCGGTGGCGCCGACATCGAGCGCGCCGCGGAAGATGAAGGGAAAGCAGAGGACGTTGTTGACCTGGTTCGGGTAGTCGGAACGGCCGGTGCAGATCATGGCGTCGGGGCGCGCCTTGCGCGCCTCTTCCGGCATGATTTCCGGCACCGGATTGGCGAGCGCCATGATCAAAGGCTTGTCGCCCATCGCCTTGGCCATATCAGGCTTGAGCACGCCCGGCGCCGAGAGCCCGATGAAGATGTCGGCGCCGCCGATGACCTCGGCAAGCGTGCGCTTGTCGGTCTTCTGCGCATACACCGCCTTCCAGCGGTCCATCGAGGTGTTGCGGCCCTCGTGCACGAGGCCGTCGATGTCGCAGACCCAGATGTTCTTGCGCTGCGCGCCCATCGAGACCAGGAGATTGAGTGTCGCGATCGCGGCGGCCCCTGCTCCCGACGCCACGATCTTGACGTCGGACAGCTTCTTGCCGTTCAGCCTGAGGCCATTGACGATGGCGGCGGCGACGATGATCGCAGTGCCGTGCTGGTCGTCGTGGAAGACCGGGATCTTCATGCGCTCCTTCAGGCGCGCTTCGATCTCGAAGCATTCCGGTCCGCGGATGTCCTCCAGATTGATGCCGCCGAAGGTCGGCTCCAGCGCGGCCACGGTCTCGACCACGCGGTCGATGGTGTCGGCGGCGATCTCGATGTCGAACACGTCGATGCCGGCGAATTTCTTGAACAGGACCGCCTTGCCTTCCATCACCGGCTTGGAGGCCAGCGGGCCGATATTGCCGAGGCCGAGCACCGCGGTGCCGTTGGAGACCACGGCAACCAGATTGGCGCGCGTGGTGAGCGTGGCCGCCTCGGCCGGGTTCTTGGCGATCTCGGTGCAGGCCGCGGCGACCCCCGGCGAATAGGCCAGCGCGAGGTCGCGCTGGTTGGCAAGCGGCTTGCTTGCCTGGATCTCGAGCTTTCCAGGGCGCGGCAGACGGTGGTAGGCGAGCGCCGCCTGGTGGAGATCATCAGAATAGGACGACATGCGGTGTCTCGCCTCGCGTTACCGGCCTCAAAAATGCAGGATCCGGAGCGACGGCCGAAGCGGACCGCATTTCCGGGTCATGGAAACGGGATGAAGCACGGCCGAAGGCCCGGTGGCAACATCCGATTGCGTCCCCGTCAACAGGGCGCGCCGTCAAATATTTGAAACCAAAGCTTTCTCTGGACCGCGCGGCGTTTCGCGAATATGGCAGGTTGCGCGGTGCGAAACGAGCAACTGGAGCTGGGAATGAAGCGAATCCTGATCGGCCTGGTCGTGGCTGCCGTGCTCGCTGCGGGAGGATGGTTCGGCTTCAACCTCTATGTCCAGCACCGGGCGACCAGCGAGGTCGAGGCGGCGTTCGCGCAAATCCGCTCGGGCGGTGGCAAAGCGAGCCATGGCAAGATCACCTTCGAGCTCGCGACCCGGACGCTCACGGTCGACGACATCGCAATCACGCCAGCCGGCCAGCCGCAAGCGCAGGTCAAGATCGCCGGCATCAAGGGCACCGGCGTTCGCCTGATCGACGATGCCAGCTTCTCGGCCGACAGCATCGACATCAGTGGCTTCGACGTCGCCCTGGACCAGGTTGGCGCCGCGAAGCTGAAGGCATCCTACAAGATCCCGCAGCTCACTCTCCGGGCCTATGCCGGCCCCATTCGCGGCGGCAATCCGCCGGCGGGCGGCTCCTTGTTCGACATTTATCGTCACGTGCTCGAACAATACGCAAGAATCACGGCATCATCAGTCGCGGCTCCGACGCTGACCATGACCTTCGACGCGAGCGGCACCGCCGCTGGAAGCGGCGAAATCACCTATTCCGGGCTGGCGATCCAGAATCTCAAGCGCGGCAAGCTGGAGGCCATGAAGGTCGATCGCGCCGTCTTCACCATCGACGTGCCGCAGCCGGGCAAACCGGACAAGCTCACCGGCGACCTCTCCAACATCATCGTCAACGATTTCGACACGACCGCAATTGCCGCGGCGCTCGACCCGCAGAAGGCCGCCGACGACAGCTATCACCGCATCTACAGGCAGATCTCGGCGGGCCCCTATGTGCTGAAATCCAGTCAGGGCATGCGGATGGAGATCGACGGGATCAGGTTCGAGGACATCGCGGTGCAGCCCTCCAAATTCCGGCCGGCCGAGATCGTTGCACTCATGCCGACGGACCGGTCGGTGGTCGCAACCGCCGCGCAATCGCGCGAGGTGATGGAGAAGCTCGCCGGATACTATGAGGGTCTTCGCATTGGTCGGATCGAGATCGGCAAGACGTCGATGGGCCTTCCGCAAGGAACGGCCACGATCAAGGCGGTCAGATACCACGACGGCGAATTCGCGATCGAAGGCGTCGACACGCCGTCTCCGCAAGGGCCGTTCAAGATGGAGCGCTTCGCGCTGAAATCGTTCAGCGCGGCAAACCTGATGCGCTGGGCGGCCGGCATCAGCAGGCAGGGCCAGCCGCCCCCGCCCGAAGAGATGCTGGGCCTGTTCCGCGTGCTCGAAGGCGCCGAGGTCAAGGGCGTGGTTGCGCCCCACAACGCCGCGCGGCAGCCCATCACCATCGACACCATCAGCCTGAACTGGGGCCAGCTGGTGGGATCGATCCCGAGCAAGGCAAATCTGGTCGTGAAGATGGTCACGCCGACCGATCCCGCCAATCCGGCGCTGCAGCCGCTGATCGTGGCAGGCGTGGACAAGCTCGCGATCGACCTCGATCTCGGCGCGGCCTGGACGGAATCGTCGGGCGCATTCGCGCTCGCACCCGCCACGCTCGATCTCGGCAATCTCGCCAGGGCGCAGGTGAGCGTGGCCCTTGCCAAGGTGCCGCGCGATCTCTTCACCACGACGGACCCGTCCGAGGTGATGGGTCAGTTGGCGCAGGTCGAGACCGGCGCGATCGAGCTCTCCTTGCGCGACCGCGGCGTGGTCGATCTGGTCGTGGCCCAGTTCGCGCGCATGCAGAATGTCAGCCGCGATGGGGCGCGCAGCGCCATCGTCGCGATGATCCGGGCCCAGGGCGAGAAGATCGCCGCCTCCAATCTCGATGCCAAGGTCGCGGTCGATGCACTCGCCGGCTTCGTCGAGACCTCAGGGCAAACGCTGAGCATCAGGCTGACACCGCTCGGCAAGCTGCCGGTGCTTCAGCTGATGGATGTCCTCGACCAGGAACCAACCATCGCGCTGGCGCAGTTCAGGATCGAGGCCTCGACGGGGTTGTGAGGCTTATTGCTGCGAAAGCGCCGGCAACTGGCCTGGCGAAAATCCCACCCCGTCATTGCGAGCACAGCGAAGCAATCCAGAGTCCCTCCGCGGAAAGATTCTGGATTGCTTCGCTGCGCTCCCAATGACGGGGTAAGAACAGCGTCACTTCTGCGGCAGGTTCACCCGGATGTGCAGCTCGCGGAGCTGTTTCGTGGTGGCTTCCGACGGGGCGCCCATCAGGAGGTCCATGGCCTGCTGGTTCATCGGGAACAGCGAGATCTCGCGCAAATTCGTGGTGCCGCAGAGCAGCATCACGATGCGGTCGACGCCTGCGGCCATGCCGCCGTGCGGCGGGGCGCCGTACTGGAAGGCGCGGTACATGCCGCCGAACCGCTCGACCACTTCCTGCTCGCCGTAACCTGCGATCTCGAACGCCTTCACCATGGCTTCCGGCACGTGGTTGCGGATGCCGCCCGAGGCGATCTCGTAGCCGTTGCAGGTAATGTCGTACTGGAACGCCTTGATGGTCAGTGGATCCTGGCTCTTCAGCGCCTCCAGCCCGCCTTGCGGCATCGAGAACGGGTTGTGCGAGAAGTCGACCTTCTTGTCGTCCTCGTTGTACTCGTACATCGGGAAGTCGACGATCCAGGCGAGCTCGAACCGCTCCTTGTCGGTGAGGTTCAATTCCTCGCCGACCTTGTTGCGGGCAAGCCCTGAGAACTTCCAGAACTTGTCGGGATCGCCGGCGACGAAGAAGGCGGCATCGCCTTCCTTGACGCCGAGCTGTGCGCGGATCGCGGCGGTGCGCTCGGGCCCGATGTTGTTGGCGAGGGGACCGGCGCCCTCGCCGCCCTCGCGCCACATGATGTAGCCGAGGCCGGGCTGTCCCTCGCCTTGCGCCCACGAGTTCATGCGGTCGCAGAAGGCGCGGCTGCCGCCGCCCGCTGCGGGAATCGCCCAGACCTGGTTCTTGGGATCCTCTAACATGCGCGCGAACACCTTGAAGCCGGAGCCGCGGAAGTGCTCGGAGACGTCCTGCATCTCGATGGGGTTGCGCAGGTCCGGCTTGTCGCTGCCATACTTGCGCAGCGCTTCCGCGAACGGAATCCGGCGCCAGCCCTTGGTGACCGGCTTGCCCTTGGCAAACTCTTCAAAGACGCCCGTGATCACCGGCTCCATCGCCGCGAACACGTCTTCCTGCGTGACGAAGCTCATTTCGACGTCGAGCTGGTAGAACTCGCCGGGCAGACGGTCGGCGCGCGGGTCCTCGTCGCGGAAACAGGGCGCGATCTGGAAATAGCGATCGAAGCCGCTCATCATGAGCAGCTGCTTGTACTGCTGTGGCGCCTGCGGCAGCGCGTAGAACTTGCCGGGATGGATGCGCGACGGGACGAGGAAGTCGCGTGCGCCTTCCGGCGAGGACGCGGTCAGGATCGGTGTGTTGAACTCGAAGAAGCCCTGCCCCTCCATGCGCCGGCGCATCGACTTGATGATCTCGACGCGCGTCATGATGTTCTGGTGCAGCTTCTCGCGGCGGAGGTCCAGGAAGCGATACTTCAGGCGGATGTCTTCGGGATATTCCTGGTCGCCGAACACCGGCAGCGGCAGGTCGCCGGCCGGGCCCAGCACCTCGATCTCGTTGACATAGACCTCGACCTTGCCGGTAGGCAGGTCATCATTGTCGGTGCCTTCGGGGCGGCGGCGGACCTTGCCGTCCATCTTGACCACGAATTCCGAACGCAGCTTTTCGGCGAGCGAGAACGCCGCCGAGTCCGGATCGACCACGCACTGGGCCAGGCCGTAATGGTCGCGCAGGTCGATGAACAGCACGCCGCCATGGTCGCGGACGCGATGGACCCAGCCGGAGAGGCGGATGGTCTCGCCGATATTGCTCTCGCGGAGCGCGCCGCATGTATGTGACCGGTAGCGATGCATGGTCGTCCTAAAATCGATGTCGAAAGGAGGCGAATCGAACGGCCTGAAACGACCGGTCCGAAGTTGCGGCAGGGTTTACCCGACGAGGACCAAGGCGGCAACCAAGGGAACGGCCTGTTTTGGACCCGAAGGGCCCATTTTTGGCTTATCAGAGACCGAGCCTTTGCCATCAGGCGTTCCAGACCTATCTTGAGCCCATGACGGTCCATTTCCCCTTCCAGAACTCCTATTCGGCGCTGCCGGACAGCTTCTTCGCCCGCGTCGCGCCGACCCCTGTGGCCGCCCCCCGGCTGATCAAGCTGAACCGGCCGCTGGCGGTCCAGCTCGGGCTTGATCCCGACATGCTAGAGACGGCGGAAGGGGCCGAGATCCTGGCCGGCAAGACGGTTCCCGCCGGCGCGGATCCCATCGCCATGGCCTATGCCGGGCACCAGTTCGGGCATTTCGTGCCGCAGCTCGGCGACGGCCGCGCCATCCTGCTCGGCGAGGTCATCGACAAGGACGGCGTCCGCCGCGACATCCAGCTCAAGGGATCGGGCCCCACCCCGTTCTCCCGCCGCGGCGATGGCCGCGCCGCGCTCGGCCCGGTGCTGCGCGAATACATCGTCAGCGAGGCCATGTATGCGCTCGGCATTCCGACCACGCGCTCGCTCGCGGCGGTCGTCACCGGCGAGCATGTCATCCGCGAGACCGCACTGCCCGGCGCGGTGCTGACCCGCGTCGCCTCCAGCCACATCCGCGTCGGCACCTTCCAGTTCTTCGCCGTCCGCCGCGACACCGAGGCGATCCGCCGGCTCGCCGATCACGTCATCGCGCGCCACTATCCGGAGTTGCTGCAGGCCGAGCGGCCCTATCACGCCCTGCTCGCGGCGGTCGTCGCGCGCCAGGCCGAGCTGATCGCGCGTTGGCTGCTGGTCGGCTTCATCCATGGCGTGATGAACACCGACAACACGTCGATTTCAGGCGAGACCATCGATTACGGCCCCTGCGCCTTCATGGATTCCTACAATCCGGCGCAGGTCTTTTCCTCGATCGACGAGATGGGCCGCTACGCCTATGCCAACCAGCCGCGCATCGGCTTGTGGAATCTGACGCGCCTCGCCGAATGCCTGCTGCCGGTATTTTCGGACGAGCAGGAGAAGGCAGTCGCCGAAGCCCAGGACATTCTCGGCGCGTTCTCCGACCAGTTCAGCGCCGCCTATCAGGCCGGCCTGCGCAGGAAGGTCGGCCTGTTCACGGAGCGCGACGGCGACGATGCGCTGATCCAGGACCTGCTCGATGCCATGGCCAAGAACCAGGCCGATTTCACCCTCACCTTCCGCAAGCTCGGTGATGCCGCCGCCGATGACGGCACTGAGGTGCGCGCGCAGTTCATGGACCCTGCAGCCTTCGACGAATGGGCCGGCCGCTGGCGCGCGCGCGTCGCGCTGGAGCCGCAGACCGCGACCGAGCGGCAGGCGGCCATGCACGCCGTCAATCCGCTGTTCATCCCGCGCAACCACCGCGTCGAGGCCGTGATCCAGGCCGCGGTGAACGACGACGATTACGCGCCGTTCGAGGAATTGGTGAAGGTGCTGGCGAGGCCGTTCGACGACCAGCCAGACTACGCCGCCTACGCCGATCCGCCGCTGCCGGATCAGCGGGTGTTGCAGACGTTCTGCGGGACCTAAGCGCCTCGCCAACAACGGACTGAGCGAGCAAGCGCGGCTTAGTGCTCAACAGCCTGCCAAGTCGTGACCGCGGCGGACCACTCGCAAAACCTACCGGCTCGCACCGTGAGAAGCTCGACGCCGTAGACGTTCATACGCATCTGGGACTCGGCGTCGACCCAGGAACCCGTCCACGAGGACGCGAATCTCGGGGCCGAGATGAACTCCAGACGCTTGGACAGCCGGTAGTCACGCATCCGAGCAAATCGCTGCCGGAGCAGATCTCGAAGCTGGGATTTGCCGGCGAACGGCGGATGGGCGCCATAGCGGACTCGCACGTCCTCCGTAAAATCCTCAACAATGGCTTCGACGTCTCCTCGCGAAAACAGCTCCTCGTATCGCGTCAGGGCGGATTGGATCGCGTGCTCCGTAAGTTCCGACAACATCGTATCGTCCTTCGTCAGCGTGACGCGCCCGGCGTGCTGCCAGACGGTGCGGTCACAGTAGAGCCGAGAGAACTCAGGAAATCCGGCACCGACCGTCCTCGTGATCTGAGAAACGTCACCATCGGTCCGAGGACGGCGTGCACAGCCGGTCTGGCGCTGATGCGGTCGCGCCAGCGCAGCACAGCCGGCGTTGCGTCGGTCGCCGGGGCCCCCATGCGAGCGCCGAACACGTGTGCCATGTAGAATGCAATGTCGGCAAAGGAGTAGCGGCCCGCCAGGTAATCTCGCTGTAAGAGAAGTGCCTCCATGTCTTCGTAGTATCGGGCGGCCCCTGCGCGGGCCGACACGGCTGCCGAATCCTCACTGCCCCAGGGAAGGCCCATCAAGCGAACGATGTGGAGAAAATAGACTTCGTCGGATTTGAGCTCGAGCAAACGCGCCTGCGCTCGCTCCTTGACGTCCGTCGGCCAAAGCGCCGGCTCAGGTTGCAGATCCTCGAAATATTCGAAGATCTGGGTGGAATCGAAGATCTCAAGGTCGCCGTGAATGAGGATCGGGACCTGCCGCTTCGGATTGACGCGCAGCACGTCCGGGTGCTTCGGCTCGTAACTCGTTTCGAACGGAACCATCACAAGCTCGAAGTCCAGCCCCTTTTCGAGTGCCGCGATTTGCGCCTTGGCACCGAACATGCTGAGCGGGCCCGAGAACAGTCGGAGCGGCGCGTTGACAGTGTCCATTGCTGCCTCCCGGATATGTTTAGGTTCGCCAGGCCGGCGCCCGAGACGAATGGCTTGCGGTCTTGATGCAAACAGGTCGTCACGGGCGCAGCTGTGAGCGCGACGTCGGCGCGAGTCTCAAGATGTGTGGACGCCCCTGAAGACGCCTAAGCAGAGCGGGATGGATTTCGCGCCGCCATTCGGAGTTATGACCGAGGACGGTCATGGACTTGTGATAGGCCGCCAGACTGTCGAATGCGACAAAGCAAATGAAAACATTCTCGCCTTCCCGAAGCGGCAGCGCGGGGAAATTGTTGGGGCTGTGTTCAGTAGCGAATAGGCCAACGAGGCGCCCGCCCGCAGCGGTGAGAATCGGCACGACATTCTCCTGGAAGAATTCAAGGAAGTCGGCATCGACCGGCTGTGGCAGTGGATGGACGGTGGCGACGATCAATCCCGGCGAGAGCGGTGAATTGACGGACGGCCGATCCGCCGCACGCGCGAGGGCAAAGGCGGCATCCGGACGGATCGGGTGGAGCAGCAGCGCGTCGCTGCTGTCGATCATCTGAGAACGGGCCAGCGCGCTGAAGCGCCGCCATGCTTCACCCTGCTCATAGAACGCCGTCAGCGCCTCCTTGCGTGACGGCATGTCGGGAAAGCCTCTCATCCACACGAAGCGATTGGGATCGCCCAGATCCCGAAACTGGCCGATGATCCGCATTCCCACGCTTTCCTGCGTTTCGACGAACTCGCCATCGAAGAGCTCGATGAATTGATCTCGCGTGCCCGGATGCAGCGTGTACTGCCGCAGATCGATGATCGGGCTGCAGTGCTCTAACGTGGCGGCGGATGGGGCAACTTCAAAGGAGATCATGGTGCAGTCGGCTCCAGAAAAGACCGGTCGTCCTGTTTCAAATACAAACCGGTTGCCCGGTTTTGTCAAGCTGCTAGATTGTGACGGAGGTGACCAGGACATGATTGGCGAAAAAAAACGTACGTATGATCCGCTAGCGTTGCGCGCGCGCATTCTCGATGTTGCAGCAGCGGCGTTTCAGGCCCGGGGCTATCATTCGACCAGCACGCACGACATCATGCGAGAAGCCGGCGTCACCGGCGGCGCCCTCCACCATCATTTTCCGACCAAGAAATCGCTCGGGCTTGCCGTGATCAAGGAAAGAGTCGGTCCGGCCGTTCAGGAAAGTTGGATTGATACTGTCCGCCATGCCCGCACGGCGCTGGACGGAATCCTGCGCGCCTTCGACGATATCGCCGAGTCGATCGACAACCGCGGCACCGTGCTGGGCTGCCCGCTCAACAATCTTGCAATCGAGCTGTCGTTGGCAGATCCCGAATTCCAGGAGGCGATGCGTCACATCTTTGCAGTCTGGCGGGATGCCGTTGCTGACAAGCTGCGGAGCGAGAGATCGGATGCGCAGCAGGCCCGGCAAGCGGAGGAGCTGGCGACGTTTGTCGTCGCGTCCTACTCCGGCGCCATTGCGATCGCCAAAGCGCAGCAGAACGCAGAGCCGCTGAGAACCTGCGCGCGGCAGCTCGCAGCCATGCTGGGGCAGCGCCCCCCGGCACGGCGGCGCCTCGCGCGGGAGCAGCCAGCGTCCTGAGCTGCAACACGAGCAAGACCACTTGGCTCTGCCGGAATTGCTTCCGAGTGGAGGATTGCGCCTTCGGTGCTGGCGAAGCCATTCGGGAGCCAGCTGACACCGCGCCACGCGGATTTCCGATACAGGCAACATGCCCCCTGTTTTGCCCGACGTGTCAACTTGCGTCGGAAAACGCGTAAGCCATTGTCCCGACAACCATTGGCTACTGTGCATGGGGTTGTTTTGGAGATTTCGCGTCGCATCCAGTGGAATTCGGAGACCGCGGAACCGCTGTCATCAAACTGAAACACACGCGCTCTAACGGGCTGACAGCGCCGTCTTGCCGGAGGCGCCGATCCTCCAACCGTCCCGATACAGCGCGCCCATGCCCTTCAAATTCATCCACCTCACCGACACGCATCTCGCGAACCCCGGCTTGAAGCTCTACGGGCTCGATCCGCGCGCCCGGCTGGACGCGGCGATCGCCGACATCAACAAGCACCAGTCCGACGCTGCGTTCGCGGTCGTGACCGGCGATCTCACCCATTGGGGCGAGGCTGAATCCTACGCCAATTTCGCCGAGGCGATGGCGGCGCTGAAAATTCCCTACATCGCGATGGTCGGCAATCACGACAAGCGCGTCACCTGCCTCGACGCACTAAAGGCCGCTCCGCGCGATTCCAACGGCTTCGTGCAGGGCACGCGCACCACCGAGCACGGCCTGTTCGTCTTCCTCGACACGCTGGACGAGACCAGCCATGCCGGCGAGATGTGCGCAAAGCGCCTCGGCTGGCTGGCGAGCACGCTCGCCGGCGCGCCCGACGACCAAGAGTTCGTCGTGTTCATGCATCATCCGCCGTTCCCGGTCGGCGTGCACGCCATGGACGAGATCGCGCTGAAGCAGAGCGCCGAATTCGCGGAAGTCATCGCGCCGTATCGCGCGCGGATCCGCCATCTCTTCTTCGGCCATGTGCACCGGCCGATCTTCGGCAGCTACGGCAAGATCCCATTCTCGACGCTGCGCGGCACCAACCACCAGGTCTGGTTCGAGCTCGACGTTGCGGCCAGCCAGCATCTCGCCAGCCACGAGCCGCCGGCCTATGGCGTCGTGCTGATCGACCAGGAGAACCTGGTCGTGCACAGCCACGATTTCCTCGACCAGAGTCTGCGCTTCCCCTTCGAGCCACCGGCCGGAGTGGACGGCCGCGACTATGCACTCAATTTCCCGGCGCGATGAGATGAGCCTCGCTGAACCCGCGGCTCTCCCGGTCGCGACGTCGGCGGCACCGCGTCTACGCGTCCTGAAGCGGGTCCTGGGCCGCTTCAAGGCCTCGCTGCCGGCCTATTTGCTGCTGCTGCCGTCGCTGATCTTCCTCGCGCTGTTCACCTATGGCGCGATGGGCCGCGTGCTCGTGGATGCGCTCTATCAGCGCGCGAGCCCGAAGGCGCCGGTGCGTTTCGTCGGCTTTGAGAACATCAGCGCCGTGCTTGCCGACCCCGCCTTCACCGGCGCCATCGTCAACAATTTGATCTACGCCGTCGGCACGGCGGTGCCGAGCATCGCGCTGGCGCTGCTGTTCGCGCTGGCGCTGTCGCGCACCAACGCGGTGACCAGTGCGCTGCGCGCCGCGCTGTTCCTGCCGGTGCTGATCCCGATGGTCGCGGCCTCCGCGCTGTTCCTGTTCATCTTCCTGCCGAATGTCGGCCTGCTCGACTATTACATCGGCCGGCTGCTTCCGGTGCTGCCGAACTGGCTCGGCGACCCCGACATCGCGCTCACTGCGATCATGATCATCACGATCTGGAAGAACGCCGGCTATTACATGCTGTTCTTCCTCGCCGGCCTCCAGGCCGTGCCTGAGGATGTCATGGAGGCCGCGCATCTCGACGGCGCCGGGCCGTATCGGCGGCTGCGCCACATCATCCTGCCGGAGCTCAAGCCCACCTTCCTGTTCGTCACCGTCATCGCCACGCTCAACGCGGTGACGCAGGTCGACCACGTCTTCGTCATGACCCAGGGCGGTCCGTCCAACGCGACCAACCTCGTGCTGTTCTACATCTACCAGCAGGCGGTCGAGCACTACGACATCGGCAAGGCTTCGGCGGCGACGCTGCTGACGCTGGCCGCGCTGATGACCCTCACCGCGCTGTCGTTCCGCACCCTGGCGAACCGCGAGGGCGGGCCATGAAGCTGATCGATACGCTGTGGAAGGACGCCCCGCTCGCCACCCGCGGCGAGATCACGCCCAAGCTCGGCTTCGCGCTGACCGTGCTGCTCGCGATGGTCTGGCTGATCCCGTTCCTGTGGATGGGCGTTGCGACGCTGCGCCCGGCCTCGGACGGCATCAACGCCATGGCCGAGCTGATGCCGAGCCTGAAGCCGACGCTCGACAACGTCAGGGATGCCTGGGAGATCGGCGATTTCCCGCGCTACACGCTCAACACCACGATCATCTGCACCGGCATCCTGCTGGTGCAGTTCGTCACGATCACGCTGGCCGGCTTTGCCTTCGCGCGCCTCGACTTCGCCGGCAAGACGCCGATCTTCTACCTGTTCCTGATGCAGCTGATGCTGGTGCCGGTGCTGCTGATCGTGCCGAACCTGTCGCTGGTGGCGCAGCTCGGCCTCTATGACACGCTCACGGGCGTGATGATGCCGTTCTTCGCCTCGGCCTTCGGCACCTTCCTGATGCGCCAGGCGTTCGAAGCCATTCCGACCGAGCTGGAAGACGCCGCCCTGATCGACGGCGCGGGCCTCATCCAGCGCATCCGCCACATCTACGTGCCGCTGTCGATGCCGAGCTTCTCGGCCTTCGCCATCATCTCCGTCACCAGCCACTGGAACGACTTCCTGTGGCCGCTGATGGTGATCAATTCGCCGGACAAGCGCCCGCTCACGGTCGGCCTCTCCGTCTTCACCAAGACCGCCGAAGGCACGCAGGCCTGGGGCACCATCGCCGCGGGGACGCTGATGGTGATCGCGCCGCTGCTCGTCGCCTTCCTGATCTTCCAGAAACGCTTCATCAGCTCTTTCGTCACCTCAGGCATCAAATAGGAGATTTTCCGATGCTGTTCTCCCGCAGGATCGTGCTCGGCCTTGCCATGGCCGGCTCAATAGCAGGCGCCCTCGCCTTCCCGGCTCTCGCCGGCGAAGGTCCGACCGAGGTCGACCTGTTCTTCCCCGTTCCCGTCGACGGCAAGCTCGCCCGCGACATGGGCACCTTGATCAAGGAGTTCAACGAGACCCATCCCGACGTCAAGGCGACCGCGGTCTACACCGGCTCCTACGACGACACGCTGATCAAGACGCGCGCCGCGATCAAGGCCGGCAAGCCGCCGGCGGCCGTGATCATGTCGGCGAACTTCCTGCTGGACATGCAGATCGAGAACGAGCTCACCAACCTCGATGCGCTGATCAAGGCTGACGGCACCACCAAGGAGCAGTTCCTCGGCCAATTCTTCCCGGCGCTGCACGGCAATGCCGTGATCAACCGCTCGGTCTACGGCGTGCCGTTCCACAATTCGACGCCGCTGCTCTACATCAACGCCGACAAGGCCAAGGAAGCGGGCCTCGATCCGAGCAAGCCGCCGCAGACCTGGGCCGAGCTCACCGACTGGGCCAAGAAGCTGACCAAGCGCGAGGGCGACAAGGTGACCCAATGGGGCATCGCGATCCCCTGCGCCTACGATTATTGCGGCTGGATGATGGAAACGCTCACCATGAGCAATGGCGGGCGCTACTACAACGAGGAGTTCGGCGGCGAGGTCTATTACGACACGCCCTCGATGCTGGGTGCGCTGACCTGGTGGAACGACCTGATCTACAAGCACAAGGTCCACACGCCCGGCGCCACGCCTGGCCCCGCCGTCAGCACCTCCTTCATCTCGGGCAACGCCGCGATGATGATGCTGTCGACGGGCTCGCTCACCTATGTGCGCGACAACGCCAAGTTCGCCTACAAGGTCGCCTTCATCCCGCGTAACGTCCGCAACGCGGTGCCGATCGGCGGCGCCTCCCTGATCATGCCGGCTGGGCTCGAAGCCGACAAGCAGAAGGCCGCCTGGACGCTGATCAAGTGGATGACCTCGCCGGAGAAGAGCGGCTGGTGGAGCCGCGCCACCGGCTATTTCGCGCCGAACATGGCCGCCTACAAGACGCCGGAAATGGTCGAATTCCTGGGCAAGAACCCGGACGCCAAGACCGCCGTGGAACAGCTCGACGTCGCAAAGCCGTGGTTTGCGACCTACAAGACCGTCCCGGTCCGCAAGAACCTCGAGGACGAGGTGATGCTGGTCCTCAACGGCAAGAAGCAGCCGAAGGAAGCTCTCGCCGCCGCCCAGAAAGCCGCCGACGAGACGCTGAAGCCGTACAACGCGGAGACGTCGCTGAAGCTGCCGTAAACTCGGTAGCTCATGGCACGAACGAGCTTCGGCGCTCCGTCATGCGGGGCGCCGAATGCGTTTTGGACAGAGCAACTCAGATTGGCACGACGATCTTGCCGATTGAGGATTTGACTTCAGGAGACTTCTCGAACGGGAGCGTTCGGGCAATAACCGGCTTCAGCGAATCGCATGAGTCTGCCGATCGTGAACGTGCGTACCTTCGCGAGGCGCGGAATCGCGGATGATCTGAGCGCGGCTTCATCATAGGGAATTCTAGGCGGCACCTACCGGTGGATCCGCTCGTTCGCAACGTCGCCTTCAGCCGATCACACATCAACTGATCGCTAGACCTGACCTCGATTGGCTGACCATGCCGGGAAGTATTCGCGACGACGCATCTGACCGATATTCACCGACTTGAGTAGGCATCTCGCGATCAGCGCGCCAGAGTGATCTCGATCCGCTCCATTTCGGCATGCGATCAACAGGATGCGATCGAGGTCCGTCCTATCCGCAGTCGCAGGTGAGTATATTGGACAGGCGTTGCCACTCCTCTCGACAGCGAATCTTCTCACGCGCATACTAGAGCATAGTCTATTTATGATTGAGGAGCATCAGAATATGCTTTGCAACCATGGCCTGTACGATTTGGCAAAAGACTTCCAGCCGGCACTCTCCGCAGCTATCGCTCTCTGCGCCGCAGGCGTTGCCTACGTCGTTGGAATGTCAAAAATAAACTTTGACCGTAGGGTCGCCGCGTTCCAACGCATCAGCAGTCAGTTTGGGATATGTCTGCGGCTTAGATCACGAGCCGGGCATCTCGACGATGTAGCGAAGAGTATCAAAGACTGGCTTGCCCAAGGCGAACCTGACCCAACAAAACTCTACCAGGTACTGAAAGCGTGGCCCTCCGCATCCGAGTTGGACGAAGCGTGGAAGGTTGTTGAGAGCATGCCTCGAGATGCAATGGAACACTTTGAGGCGGTGCTGTACTGCCACCGAGGAATGGCGGCTTACGCGAGTGAGCAGCGAGCGGAATGGCTCGACCAGAATAGACCGCGAACGGTGACAAAACTCTGCACCGAGCTGGGCAAATCTTATGCCCAACTCAAGGAAGCACTCAACAAGGAGATTGAAACCCTCAATGACCAAAGAGAGCGCCTGCGCCGACACCTGTGAACGGGATACAAGGTATTTGAGGAGGCCCCTATTCGTAGATCCAACTCTGAGACTTGCCCCTGCCGTCGACACGCCGGCGGCAGCGCACGATTAACCCCTCGTCCACCATGCGGCCGTGCCTGCCGCCGGTAACCATTGCAATTAACAGACCCTCAACGCAGCCCCGACAAATCTAGCCATGTTTCTGGAGATTTCGCCGTGGATCTGTTGGTTTTCGAGTTCCTGGGACTGGCTCTGGTCGCCATGTGCGTGATCGTGGTGGCGCTGCCCTGCGCGCGAAAACCATCGCAGCGGGTCCGCTACGAATAGGAATTTGGTCGGAAAGCGACGATTCCGGCCCGATGCAAGGCTCGAATTCGCTTAGAGCCCCTTGACATCACAGCACTTTCGGCGGAACGGCTGATATCAAGTGTCATGGGCCGTTCATGGATTTAATTACTACCACCGCTGACCTCGCGGCTGCCTGCAGCCGGCTGGCCAAGCACCCCGTCATAACAGTCGATACCGAGTTCCTGCGCGAGACCACTTATTACCCGCTGTTGTGCGTGGTGCAGATGGCCAGCGCCGAGGAAGCCGTGGTCATCGACACCCTGGCCGAGGGGATCGACCTCAAGCCGTTCTTCGAGCTGATGGCTAACGAGGGCGTGCTGAAGGTATTTCACGCCGCCCGCCAGGACATCGAGATCATCTGGCACCAGGCGGGCATCATCCCGCATCCCGTGTTCGACACCCAGGTGGCCGCGATGGTGCTCGGCTACGGCGACAGCATCGCCTACGACGCGCTGGTCGAGAAGGTCACCGGCCACCGCCCGGACAAGACCCACCGCTTCACCGACTGGTCGCGCCGGCCGTTGACCAAGGAGCAGATGCATTACGCGGTCTCCGACGTCACCCATTTGCGCGACGTGTTCGCCGCGCTTGACGCCGACCTGAAGAAGCGCCGCCGCAGCGAATGGGTTTCCATCGAGATGGAAGTCCTGACCTCGCCCCGCACCTACGACTTCCATCCCGAGCGCGCCTGGGAGCGGCTCAAGACGCGGGTCCGCAAGCCCAAGGACCTCGCGGTGCTGATGGAGGTCGCAGCCTGGCGCGAGCAAGAGGCGCAGAGCCGCGACGTGCCGCGCGGCCGCGTGCTGCGCGACGAAGCCATCACCGACATCGCGACCCATGCGCCGACCACGCTGGAGAAGCTCGCGCATCTGCGCTCGGTGCCGAAGGGGTTCGAGAAATCCAAATGGGGTGCAGACATCATCGCCGCAGTCGAGCGCGGGCTGGCGCGGGATTTCTCGAAGCTGCCCAAGCTGGAGAAGCCGCGCAACAATTCCAACGGCGCCGCCATCGTCGAGCTGCTGAAGGTGCTCCTGCGGATGACCGCCGAGCGCCATGCGGTCGCCAGCAAGGTGATCGCGACGGTCGACGACCTCGAAGAGATCGCGGCGGACGATGAGGCCGACGTGCCCGCCTTGCGCGGCTGGCGCCGCGAGCTGTTCGGCGACGCCGCCTTGAAGCTCAAGCGCGGCGAGCTGGCGCTGGCCATCGAGAAAGGCCGCGTGATCGGGGTGCAGCGGGCGTAGGGCTCACTCCGCTCATACCATCGTCATTGCGAGAAGCTCTTGCGACGAAGCAATCCAGACGGTTTCCAAGGAGGGATTCTGGATTGCTTCGCGGAGCCTGTCATCGGGCCGCACTTCGCGCGGACCCGTTGGCTCGCAATGACGCGGAGAGAGCGGTGCTCTATGCCGGCGTCAGCTTCGCGACTTCGCCTTTCATGTCGTTCAGCACGCCGGAGATCGCGTCCACCAGCTCGTCGATCTGGGCCTTGGTCGTGATCAGCGGCGGGCAGATGGCGATGGCATCGAGCATGTTGCGCGAGATCACGCCGCGCTCCTGGAGCAGGCGGCTGGCGATGCCGCCGACGGCGCCGGGCGTCGTGGCGGCGGTCTTGCGCCCCTTGTCGAGCACGAGCTCGAGCGCGGCGATCATGCCGACGCCGCGGACCTCGCCGACCAGCGGGTGGCTGGCGAGTTCACGTAGGCGGCCCTGCATGTAGCCACCGAGCTCGGCCGCGTGTGCGACGAGG
Source organism: Bradyrhizobium glycinis (assembly GCF_016031655.1). Classification (GTDB taxonomy): domain Bacteria; phylum Pseudomonadota; class Alphaproteobacteria; order Rhizobiales; family Xanthobacteraceae; genus Bradyrhizobium; species Bradyrhizobium glycinis. The sequence continues at coordinate 847,994 of NZ_JACCHQ010000001.1, read as the reverse complement.
CCGCGCTCCTCGATGATCTTAAGGTTCTCCAGCGCAATCGCCGAGCCGACCGGATGGCCGCCCGCGGTGAAGCCATGGCCGAGCACGCCGATCTTGTTGCTCTCGTCCGCGATCGGCTCGAACATGCGGTCGTTCAGGATGACGGCCGAGAGCGGGAAATAGCTCGAGGTGATCTGCTTGGAGACCACCATCGCATCAGGCTTGATGCCGTAGGTCTCGCAGCCGAACATCTTGCCAGTGCGGCCGAAACCGCAGATCACCTCATCGGCGACCAGGAGAATGTCGTACTTCTTCAGGACCTTCTGGATCTTGTCCCAGTAGGTCGCGGGCGGAACCACGACGCCGCCCGCCCCCATCACCGGCTCGCCGAAGAAGGCCGCGATCGTGTCCGGCCCCTCCTTCTGGATCAGCGCGTCGAGCTCCTCGGCCCGGCGAGTGGCGAAGGCTTCCTCGCTCTCGCCGGGAACACCGTCCTTGTAGAAGTGCGGCGAGCCCGTATGCAGGATGTTCGGCAGCGGCAGGTCGAACGAGCGGTGGTTGTTCGGCAGGCCCGTGAGGCTGGCGGATGCGATGGTGACGCCGTGATAGGCACGTAGGCGGCTGATCACCTTCTTGCGCTGCGGCTGACCGAGCGCGTTGGAGCGATAGGCGATCAGCTTCAGCACGGTGTCGTTCGCTTCCGAGCCGGAATTGGTGAAGAACACCTTGCTCATGGTAACAGGCGCGAGCGCGACCAGTTTCTCGGCGAGGTCGATCGAGGGACCGTGCGATTTGGCGGAGAACGTGTGATAGAAGGGCAGAGCCTGCATCTGCTTGTACGCCGCCTCGACCAGCCGCTTCTCGTTGAAGCCGAGCCCGACGCTCCACAGGCCCGCCATCGCTTCGAAATAGCGCTTGCCCGTCGCGTCAAAGACGTAAGGCCCCTCGCCGCGCTCGATCACCAGGGGACCGGCCTGCTGATGCGTGCGCGCATTGGTGTAGGGATGGAGCTGATAGGCCACATCCCGGGCCTCTTGCGAATTGGGCAGCATGGACATTTGCGGAGATCCTTGAAAGCGTCACGGCGCGGGAGCGGCCGGCGTCATCACTCGATGGCACGTACTTGTCTCACGTACTTGGCTATTGCCACGACGCAAAACTTGCAATGCCAATTCGTCGGCGGCAAGCGCTCAGCAGCGATGCACAAAGCCGCACATGACAGCACGGGAATCGCAGAATCCGGCTGGGCAGCTCTCACGCCGCGCCGTCGTCGTCCCCTTCGTCGGTGGCGGAAACGGCTTCCCTCACCTCCACCAGCGCCATCGAGAGCAGGTAGACCGTCGTGGGCAGCCCCAGCCTGCGCGCCTTTTCGGCGGCATGCGACAGATCGCTCGCCAGCTCCTTGAGTTCGTCTCCCCGCGACAATTCTCAACCCCATCGACCGGTCGCGGCCGCCTACACCGCAACGGCGCCGCTGGTTCTGATCAGTTCGGCGCTGGACTGGATTGTAGCAAAATTCGCGATGACATTCACTACCGCATGCCGGTAGGCAACGGCATCGTCCGTGCCCGGCTGCCGGCACGCCACCGCGTCGGTGATCACATGGTAGCGATGACTGCGGTGAAACCCGTCGACGACCGTGGCCAGGATGGTCTCCTCCAGGGAAAAGCCGACCAGGATGCAGCGTGTCGTGCGGATAGAGGACATGTGGCCGACAAACCGCGACGAGCTGTAGGCCGACGGCAGCGGGTGCTCGAACGTCATCTCGCTCGGCTGTGGCCTGATCTCCGCGATCCAATCGGTCAGCCTGGATGACGGATTGAACCAGGCCGCCTGCGCGATGCGCTTCAGATGCATCACCGGCCACAGATTGCCGCGCCACAGCGTCAGGAGTTCCAGACAGCGCGCCGTCGTCTTATCGCCGTCGCGGATGACGTGGCGGCGGCCGGGAGTCAGGTACTCGACCTGAAGATCCGCACATATCAGGATCGGCGGATCATCGTTCATGGAAACCAGCATCGTGTTGCGCGCAGCTGCACCTATTTCAGCGGTCGGCGAGCGCGAGGTCCCGCAGCGGTGAGGTCACCGCCCGCCCGGCCGACGCATCGAGCACGCCAGGCCGGTCCCAATCGCCCTCGGGACGAATGATCACATAGGGATCGCTGTCCAGCGTGATGGCGTCCGGGCCCGGCTCGATCTCCAGCAGCATCTCCGTGTAGGAAAAATCCGAGAAGGTGATCTTGCGGTTGTGACCGAGCGGCTTGGCGCCGAAATGGGCCCAGAAATCGACCAGCCGGTCCTGCGCCTGGCCGTAGATCTTGCGAAAGCCCTTGCGCTTCACATAATCGACGCTGGCCTGCACCAGCTTGAACGAGACGCGCGAGCGCCGATATTGGTGACGCACCGCAAGCCGCTCCACCTTGGCGAAATCGCCGAAGAAGCGTACCCGCAGGCAGCCCGCAGGCTCGTTGCCGACGAAGCCGATGAAATGCGCCGCGACCATGTCATTGCCGTCGAACTCCTCCTCGAACGGACAATCCTGCTCGGCGAGGTAGACCGCCGAGCGGATCGCGGTCACCAGCATGAGATCGCTTGGGTCGCGCGCGAGGCGAATGGTGATGGCGCGGGAACAGGGCTTGGCGACTGGAATCCTAGTACCGTGCATCTGCAAAGCTCCTTGATTGGATGATCGCCGCCGGCATGCGCATCGGCCGCCGATGCCAGGGCCGCTCGTAGCACCAAAGGTCGGGTTGGAAGCTCGGGACAGGCGCAAAGCCTGTCGCCTTCATGATGTCGCGTCCGGCCACCGTTGACGGCTGCGCATAGCAATCCGCGCCGCGAAACCTTATCTGCCGCAGATGAGCCGCGGCCTTGCCGAGACCGGCGATGCCGCGTCCCGTCGCCGCGATCGCCCAGATGTAGATGGCTGCAACGTCTTCGTTCGCCGATGCGAGATAGTGCGCCTCGGGCGCGGTGAGGCAAATCTCGTCGAGCAGCAGCGCATCGTGTCCGCGGTCATTGAGGAACAGGAAGGCCATGCCGCCGACGAGCTTGCCTTTCCGGCTGAATGCCAGGATGCTCTGAGGATCGAAGGTGTAATATTTCGCAAGCTCTGCCGTCCCGATCTGCACGCCCGGTACCAGCCGGAGCGCCATCTCCGAAAGCGCCCCAATTTCGGAAAATTGAGCGCAGCGGACGTCGACATCCGGGCTCAGCGGCAGGGCATCGAAATCGTGTCTTGCGGCAAACGAGCCCCTTTCCATACTCATATCACGCCTCTATCGTTCAAGGTTTTCATGCCCCGCTATGACGATGAGCTTAGCGGTTGGGGATCAGGAGTATGCAGCAGTTATTGCACCGGGGTGCTGCGATGATGCAGCACCGTGAAGAAGCCCTGGGCGCGTCCTGGGATGATTTGAAGCTGTTTTTAGCCTGCGCAAAATATAAAAGTTTTCGGAATGCCGCCGAAGAGCTCGGCCTCACCTCCACCACGCTGATGCGCCGCATCGACCGGCTCGAGGAGAGCATCGGCTGCAAGCTGTTCCTGCGCGACCAGAGCGGGCTCACGCTCAGTGATGAAGGCACCGCGATGATCGCCGACGTCACGCATATGGAGCGTCACGCCTTCAACGTCTTCCGCCGCGCTGCGCGGTCATCGAACGACACCTCGGGCACCGTGCGCGTCGCGGTGACGGAGGGGCCCGGCAATTTCTGGATCCTGCCGCGGCTGATCGACTTCCAGAAGACGTACCGCAAGATCACGGTCGATCTGCGCTGCGCGATGGAGCAGGCCGACGTCGCGCGGCTCGAATCCGATATCGCGATCCAGCTCGAGCCGCCGACCAATCCCGATCTGATCGTCGCCAAGCTCGGCCGCCTTCACATCTATCCCTTCGTCTCCAAGGAGTATGAAAGCCTCTATGGCGTGCCGGCAACGCTCGCCGAATTGAGCAATCACCGCATCATCAAGCAGAGCGCACCGCAGGTCGACGACGGCGCCTATGCCCGCGTGCTCGGGCTGAAATCGCTCGAGGGCATCGTCGGGATCAAGACCAATTCGTCGGTCGGCGTGCTCTACGCGGTGGAGCGCGGCGCCGGCATCGGCTTCCTGCCGACGGTGTCGATCGCGCTCGGTGCGCCGCTCGTTGCGGTCGATCTCGGCGTCAGCCACCACGCCGATCTCTGGCTCACCTATCACAAGGAGTTCCGCACCTCCGAGCGGCACAAGATCGTGGTCGACTGGCTAAAGAAGATCTTCGATGCCCGGACCTATCCCTGCTTCCGCGACGAGTTCATCCATCCGAACGCGCTGGTGCCGATGATGACGGCGGCGCGCGAGGGCTTTGGCCTGGCGGGATACGTGGCGACGGCGCCGACCTAAATGCTCACCATTTGTATTCGAAGCCGAGCGTGCCCTGATGCGAGGTGAGCTCGTTGCGGAACTTGCCGTCGTAATTGACGTAGAGCCGCGCCACGTTGGTCAGGCTGAGCGAAGCCGAGGCACCGGCATCCGCGCCGTAACGGCTCTCGCCGATCCCGGGGACGATGATGTTCTGGGCGCCCAGGCTGACCTGGATGGTTCCCAGGTCCTGGTGGAAATTGTCGACGAACTTGCCGTAGGCCGAAAGGTCCAGGATCTTCTGGTCGATGATGAAGTAGCGGCCGATCTCGGCCCCGATCATGATGCGCGCGCGCGAGAGCGCCGACGAGCCGACGTTGAGCGGATCGAGCCCACCGGTCTCCTGGAACGCGGCGCTGGTGGCGCGCACATATTCCAGCGCGCCCTTGGGCACGATACGCATCTCGTCCTTGGTCCAGTAATAGCTGATCTCGGTCAGCGCGCCGTCGACGGCGGCGCGGTAGCCCGCGGTCGCAAGGCCAAGGCCGGTGTCGCGGCTGGAATGAACCTTGCCGAAGCCGTGCACCACGGCAAAGGCCCAGGTCCACGGGCCCTTGTCGACGGAGCCACTGAAGCCGAGCTGGGTCAGGTCGAGGGTTGCGGATTGCAGCGCCAGCGGCACGTCGACATCGGTGTGGCTGTGGTCGACGGAGAATCCGATGTTGACGCCGGGTGCGAGCCGCGCGCCAAAGCCGGCGACGCCGCCAAAGGTCTTGCGCTTGTCGCCCACGAAGTCGCCTTGCGCATCGGTGCGGACCGAGAGGCCGTAGCCCTCGAACCAGGTGCGGTAGCGCGGATCTTCCGCAGCCGCCGAGGCGCCGCCGCCGCCCGGATTGGTGCGGAACGCCCGGTTGACGCCGCCGGAGGCTTGATTGCCGAGCCGCTCCAGAAAGCCCGAGCCGAAACTGAGCATGCTGTTGCCGGCTGACTGATTTTGATTGGTCGAGGTCGGCGACGGAATCGGGGTCGGTGACGGCGTGGGTGTCGGCGTCGGGGTCGGCGTGGGCGTCGGGCTTTGCGCGAAGCCGGGCGTTGCGGCCGCCATCGTCACGACCAGTGCAAACGCTATCGCAAGCGCACCCACGAACCGGCGGACGCGATCCAGCCCGATTGTCCGCCGTATCCCGGAGAGCTGCGCGGCGCAGCGCATGACGATGAATCCCGTAGCGAAGTGGCGGCGCGCAAAAATGCAACACGGTCGGCGACGCTTGCGGCGATTTGTGCCGAACTGCCACGAGGGGTCAACCGTTCGGCACATGACGGCCGAGGCTATTGCATCGATTGTGGTTCTGCTGCCACAGGTGGCAAATTGCGCTTGAAGGCACCTGGCATGGTCTTGAAATCCGCGCGCGGCTTGCTAGCCGGCGATTTTCATGTTGCAATATCGGTCACAATCGGAATTGGCCGCTGGCCTGTGCGTTTCGCGACATTGCGCCTCAAGACTCGAACAGACTTCCGGAAGCCCGTTTGTGGCGTGGCACGCGAAAAAGCGGCCGCGTCTTTTTTATATCTAGTGGAGGAGACGAGCGATGCCGCAAAAGGGCACCGTCAAATGGTTCAATCCGACCAAGGGCTATGGGTTCATCAAGCCGAACGGCGGCGACAAGGACGTGTTCGTCCACATCTCCGCCGTCGAGCGTGCCGGACTCTCCACCCTCAATGAAAACCAGGTGGTTGAATTCGACCTCGTGGAGAACCGCGGCAAATCATCCGCGGAGAACCTCAAGGTCTCCTGATCTCTCTCGCGGCATGCGAGCGATCATGACGTTGCCCCCGGCTCTGCCGGGGGATTTTGTTTGTGGGGCGCGGAACGAGGGCTCGCCCGTTACGCGTAGGTTCATGGTTCGGCGCGCGCGCCACATATTCCGTCATTGCGAGCGAAGCGAAGCAATCCAGAATCTCTCCGCGGAGCGATTCTGGATTGCTTCGTCGCAAGAGCTCCTCGCAATGACGGGGCGGCGCTTCAGCGCACCAATGGCGATACCAAAAAATTCTCCGACGCCGCGCTCCCCTCCGTCCTGCAGATATCGCCCTCGATGCGGACCTTGCCGGTCGCGAGCAGCCGCAGCGCCTCGGGATAGATGCGATGCTCGATTTCGAGGATGCGCTCGGACAGCGTCTCCGCGGTGTCGTGATCGCCGACGGGAACCGCGCCCTGCATCACGATCGGACCGGCATCGGTCTCGGGGATGACGAAGTGCACCGTCGCGCCGGACAGTTTGACGCCGGCGCGCAGGGCCTGGCCATGCGGGTCGAGGCCGGGGAACGACGGCAGCAGCGAAGGATGGATGTTGAGCATCCGCCCGTACCAGGCCTTGGTGAACTCGGCCGTGAACAGGCGCATGAAGCCGCCCAGACAGATCAGCTCGATGCCGTGCTGGTCGAGCGCGGCCTGCAGCACCTTCTCGAAACCGGCGCGGTCCTTGCCGAACGGCTTGCTCTCGATCACCTCGGTGGTCACGCCGCCCGCCCGGGCGCGTTCGAGGCCGGGCGCATCCGCCTTGTTCGAGATGACGAGCGATATCTCCGCCGGGAAATCCGGAGCGGCGGCTGCCCTGATCAGCGCGGCCATGTTGGAGCCGCGCCCGGAGATCAGGATGGCGACGCGGCGCTTCATCACAGCGCCAGATCGAGGTGGCCGTTATAGACGACGCGGTGCTCGCCCTCGGCGGGAATGACGGTGCCGAGCTGCGCCACGGTCTCGCCGGCGTCGGTGAAGACCTCGATCACCTTGTCGACCTTGTCGGGCTCGACGATCGCGATCATGCCGATGCCGCAATTGAAGGTGCGCAGCATCTCCAGCTCGGCGATACCGGCTTGCGCCGCCAGCCATTTGAACACCGGCAGCACCGGCACGCGCACAAGGTCAATGCCGACACCGAGGTGCTTCGGCAGGACGCGCGGGATGTTGTCGGTGAAGCCGCCGCCGGTGATGTGGGCGAGCCCCTTCACCGCGCGGGTCTCCCGGATCGCGCGCAGGCAGGATTTGACGTAGAGCCTGGTCGGCGTCAGCAGCGCGCCGCCGAGCGTCATCACCGGCGCGAACGGCGCCTGCGCCTCGAAGCTGAGGCCCGACTGCTCGACGATCTTGCGGACCAGCGAAAACCCGTTGGAATGCACGCCGGACGAAGCGAGGCCGATCACGGCATCGCCCGCGGCGATGTCCTTGCGCGGCAACAACGTACCGCGCTCGGCGGCGCCGACGGCAAAGCCGCCGAGATCGTAATCGCCGTCCTTGTAAAGGCCGGGCATCTCGGCAGTCTCCCCGCCGATCAACGCGCAGCCGGATTCGCGGCACCCCTCGGCAACGCCTGCGACGATGGCGGCCGTGGCCTCGGAATCGAGCTTGCCGCAGGCGAAATAGTCCAGGAAAAACAGCGGCTCGGCGCCCTGCACCACGAGGTCGTTGACGCTCATGGCGACAAGGTCGATGCCGATGCCGCCATGCAGGCCTGTCTCGATCGCGATCTTGACCTTGGTGCCGACGCCGTCAGTTGCGGCCACGAGGACCGGGTCCTTGAAGCCGGCCGCCTTGAGGTCGAACAGGCCGCCGAAGCCGCCGATCTCGGCATCCGCGCCCGGCCGTGCGGTGGCGCGCACCATCGGCTTGATCAGGTCGACCAGGCGGTTGCCCGCGTCGATATCGACGCCTGAATCGGCGTAAGTGAGGCCGTTTTTGCGGTCGGTCATGCCCGATTTCCAGTGGGTTTGCGGCTGGTTACGTCGAATTCCGGGGACGCGCAATGGCTCGCATGGCGCTCCCCGCTATACTATGTAGACATATCAACCGGTTCAGCCTGCAACGGGCCGGATTTGAGGTCAGAACCGGTGCCGGGAAGCGCTTTCGTGAGTATTCCGAACATCATTACCTTGGGCCGCATCATGCTGGTCCCGATCATCGTCTGGGCCATCGTGTCGAGCCAAATGGAGGTAGCGTTCGCCGTCTTCCTGATCGCCGGCATCAGCGATGCCGTGGACGGGTTCTTGGCCAAGCGCTTCAACATGACGAGCGAGCTCGGCGCCCTGCTCGACCCGCTCGCCGACAAGGCGCTGCTGGTCTCGATCTACATGGCGCTCGGCATCTGGGGCGCGATCCCGCGCTGGATCGTGATCCTGGTGGTCTCGCGCGACATCATGATCGTCGCTGCCGTGATCGTGTCCTGGCTGTTCGACCGGCCGGTCGAGATGAAGCCGTCGAAAGTGTCCAAGCTCAACACGGTTGCACAAGTGGCGTTCGCAGCTTTGGTGCTGGCGGCGCTTGCCTTCGGCTTCAAGCCCGCGCCTTATGATATCATCCTGATGGGTCTCGTCACGGTCTTCACGCTCTCCTCCGTGTCGCTCTATCTCGTCGAGTGGCTGCGGCACATGAGCACGATCGAGGCAAAATGACGTGGGGATGCGGCCAAGCAAAAGGCCAAGTCCCACATCATCAAATCTTCTCTTCGAACGGGCCGGCGCGCCGGCATGGAGCAAAGCAAGCGTGGCAGGCCGCGTTCATCCCCGACAATTGGCGTTTGCGCTTCCGCATGCGGAGAGCCTTAGCCGGGACAACTTCCTTGAAGGCCCCGCCAATGCGGCCGGTCTCGGCCTGATCGACAGCTGGCCGGAATGGCCGAACCGGATCATGTGGCTGGCGGGCCCGGAAGGAAGCGGCAAGAGCCATCTCGCCGCGATCTGGACCCAGGAGGCTGGCGCCCGCTCGACCACCGCCAATGCGCTGGCCGCGGCCAGCGTGCCCGGCGCGCTCACCACCGGCGCGCTGGTGGTCGAGGATCTCAAGGCTGGAGAATTTGACGAGCGCGCCCTGTTTCACCTGATGAACCTCGCCCGCGAGGACGGCGCCTACGTCCTGTTCACCGGGCGCGAGGCGCCGGCCGCGCTTCAGATCGAGCTTCGCGACCTGCGCTCACGCCTGCGGGCCGTTCCGGTGGTCATGCTGCTGCCGCCCGATGACCAGCTGTTCCGCGGTCTCATCGTCAAGTTCTGCGCCGACCGCCAGCTCAATGTGGACGAGAGCGTGGTCGGTTACCTCGCGACGCGCCTGGAACGATCCTCGGCCGCCGCCCGGCGTGCCGTAGAGCTGCTCGACAGCGAAGCCCTGCGGCTCGGCCGCCCGGTCACTCGGGCGCTCGCCGCCGAGCTGCTTCGGGACGCTTGACTGGCTCGCAGGCCGCCCTGAAGCCCGCTTGACGCGGCGCGGCGGCGGAACATCAATGTCATCGAAACGTCATCGCTCTAACACATGCTCCCGCCGATTTTGCGTTTAAGTCGCAATTGGGGTGAACTGGATGGACCGACTTCTGATGGACTCTGCGCAAGCTGTTGAAATCAAAGAGAAAGCCCCGGAAACCGAGAGCCTTCCGGCGATCGCGTCCAGCCCCGAGCGGTTCATCAACCGCGAGCTGTCCTGGCTGCATTTCAACCGCCGCGTCCTGGAGGAATCGGTCAACCCCAGCCATCCCGTCCTGGAGCGGGTGCGATTCCTGTCGATTTCGGCGAATAACCTCGACGAGTTCTTCATGGTCCGCGTCGCCGGCATCAAGGCCCAGGTGCGCGAGGGCATCGCCGAGCGCAGCCCCGACGGCCTGACGCCGTCGGAGCAGCTCGCGCTGATCAACCGCACCGTCTCCCAGCTCGCCTCCGACCAGCAGGCGATCTGGCGCGACCTCCGCCTCACGCTGGCCGAGGTCGGCATCGTGCTGGTGGACGGCAAGGACGTCACCAAGGCGGAACGAACCTGGATCGAGGACTACTTCCTCAATAACGTGTTCCCTCTCCTGACCCCGCTCGCGATCGATCCGGCCCACCCCTTCCCGTTCATTCCGAGCCTCGGCTTCACCATCGCGCTGCAGCTCACGCGCGCCGCCGACGGCAAGCAGATGAACGCGCTGATCCGCATGCCCGGCAAGATCGATCGCTTCATCCGCCTGCCGGCGGATGGCACGGTGCGCCTGATCTCGCTGGAGCAGGCCACCGCCCTGTTCATCAACCGCCTGTTCCCGGGCTACAATCTGCACGGCCAGGGCGCCTTCCGGATCATCCGCGACTCCGAGCTCGAAATCGAGGAAGAGGCCGAAGATCTCGTCCGCCTGTTCGAGACCGCGCTGAAGCGCCGCCGCCGCGGATCGGTGATCCGGCTCGAGATCGACGCCAAGATGCCGGAGGAGCTGCGCAGCTTCGTGCAGCACGCGCTCTCGGCCGCCGACGACGAGGTGTTCCTGGTCGACGGCGTGCAGGCGATGAACGAGCTCTCGCAGCTCACCCGCCTCGACCGGCCCGATCTCGAATTCACCCCTTACGTGCCGCGCCACCCCGAACGCGTGCGCGAGCATGGCGGCGACATCTTCGCCGCGATCCGGCAGAAGGACCTGATCGTCCACCATCCCTACGAGTCGTTCGACGTCGTCGTGCAATTCCTGCAGCAGGCCACGCGCGACCCCGATGTCGTTGCGATCAAGCAGACGCTCTACCGCACCTCCAACAACTCACCGATCGTCCGCGCGCTGGCCGAAGCGGCCGAAGCCGGCAAATCAGTCACCGCACTGATCGAGCTGAAAGCGCGGTTCGACGAAGAAGCCAATATCCGCTGGGCGCGCGATCTCGAACGCGCCGGCGTGCAGGTCGTCTACGGCTTCCTCGAATTGAAGACGCACGCAAAACTCTCGATGGTGGTGCGCCGCGAGGGCGGCAGCCTGACGACCTACGTCCATACCGGCACCGGCAATTATCACCCGGTCACCGCACGCATCTACACCGACCTCTCCTACTTCACCTCGGACCCGACGATCGGCCGCGATGCCGCTCGCGTGTTCAATTTCATCACCGGCTATGCCGCGCCGAGCGATCTGGAAAAGATGGCGGTGTCGCCGCTGACCTTGCGCAAGCGCATCATCGAGCACATTCAGGGCGAGACTGCGCATGCGCGGCATGGCCGTCCCGGCGCGGTCTGGATGAAGATGAACGCGCTGGTCGATCCCGACATCATCGATGCGCTCTATGAGGCCTCCCAGGCCGGTGTCCAGGTCGAGCTCGTGGTGCGCGGCATCTGTTGCCTCAGGCCGGGCATTCCCGGTCTGTCGGAGAACATCCGCGTCAAGTCGATCATCGGCCGCTTCCTGGAACATGGCCGAATCTACTGCTTCGGCATGGGCCAGGGACTGCCGAGCGCGAAAGCGGCTGTGTATATCTCGTCCGCCGACATGATGCCGCGCAACCTCGACCGCCGCGTCGAGGTGCTGTGTCCGCTGCAAAATCCGACGGTGCATCAGCAGGTTCTCGAACAGATCATGGTCGCGAACCTGAAGGACAATGAGCAGAGCTGGCAGTTGTTGCCGGACGGGTCTTCAACGCGTATGAAGACCGCGAAGGGCGAGGAGCCTTTCAACGTCCACAACTACTTCATGACGAATCCGAGTCTGTCTGGCCGTGGAAAGTCGCTCAAGGAATCCTCGCCGCGTCGTCTCACGCGCCGGAACGAACGTCATCCATCCTGATCGGGGATTTGCGACGTGAAGCGGCCGCGCAAGCGCGGCTCGAGCGTCGCGGTTATCGACATAGGCTCCAACTCGGTCCGCCTCGTCGTCTACGAGGCGCTGGCGCGCAGCCTCATCCCGATCTTCAACGAGAAGACGCTGTGCGGCCTCGGGCGCGAGGTGCAGAGCACGCGCCTGCTCGCGCCCGACGCCGTCGACAAGGCGCTGACCTCGCTGAAGCGCTTCCGTGCATTGTGCCGGGTGATGCAGGTCGGACGCGTGTTTGCGATCGCGACCGCCGCGTGCCGCGACGCCTCCAACGGTCCCGACTTCATTGCCAAGGCCGAGCGGATCTGCGCGGTGAAGATCGAGATCCTGTCGGGCCCGCGCGAAGCACGATTGTCGGCGCTCGGCGTGATCTCCGGCGTCCACCATCCGGACGGCATCGTGGGCGATCTCGGCGGCGGCTCGCTCGAGCTGATCGACGTGCGCAGGAACGCGGTGCGCAGCGGCGTGACGCTGCCGCTCGGCGGCCTCGCGCTACAGGACCTCGCCCACAAATCGCTCAAGCGCGCCGACCGCATCGTGCGCGAGGAGATCGACGGGGTGCCGCAGCTGACCGCAGGTCGCGGCCGCACCTTCTACGCCGTCGGCGGCACCTGGCGCGCGCTTGCGCGCATCCACATCATCCAGAGCGGCTATTCGCTCCAGGTGATGCACGGCTATTCCATCCCAGCTGCGGAAGCGCTCGACTTCTCGCGCCGCCTGCGGCGCCTCGCCGCCGCGAACATGCTGGCCGACATCGAGATCGTGGCCGATGCGCGGCGGCCTCTGCTCACCTATGCGGCGCTGGTGCTCGAGCACATCATCCGCGTCGCGAAGCCAAAGAACATCGTGTTCTCCACCTTCGGCGTGCGCGAGGGCCTGCTGCACGAGAAGCTGTCCGAGACCGAACGCAACAAGGACGGGCTGATCTGTGCGGCCGAGGAACTGAACCAGCTGCTGTCACGTTCAGCCAGGCACGCACGCGAGCTGATCGCCTGGACCGACCGCCTGGTGCGCGTCGTCAAGCTGCGCGAGACGGAAGAGGACCGGCGCCTCCGCCACACCGCTTGCCTGCTCTCCGATATCGGCTGGCGCGTGCATCCCGATCATCGCGGCGAGCAGACGCTCAGCCTCGTCGTCAACGGCAATTTCGGCGCGATCACCCATACCGAACGCGCCTTCGTCGGCCTCTCGGTGTTCTATCGTTATGCCGGCCTCAGCGAGGAAAACCAGCCGCCGGTCACCATGCAGGAGCTGCTGACGCCGGCCCAGCTCGAACGCACGCGCCTTCTGGGTGCTGCATTCCGCGTCGCGCATCTGATCTCGGCCGCACGTCCGGGCGTCCTGCCCGCCACGCATTTCCGCAGCCAGGGCCGCAAATTGATGCTGGTGTTCGAGCACCGGCTCGGCGACCTCGTCGCCGACCGCGTCGGCAGCCGCTTCCGTCAGCTCGCCCGCCTGATCGGCCGCTCGGGATCGATCGTGCGACGCTGATATCGGCGGTGTGAGTGCTCACCTCTCCCTGCGGGAGAGCTGAAGTACGCAATCCCCGGAAAACTCTATTCCGCCGACACCTTGGCGTGGCGCTCCGAGGATTCCAGCGCGGCCTGGGTCAGGCTGCGCCGGCGCCAGATGGTGCCGACCACCAGCACGACGATGACGCCGAGCGCGGCGCAGAAATACTCGCCGCCAGCCCCGCCATGGCCGAATTGCGGCGGGATGCGCAATACCCCGAGCATGGCGTCGAGCGAGGCGCCGAACGGGCCCTCGAACAGCGCGTGCAGCCGCGGCGTGACCCCGGGATCAGTCGCCATCACCTCGCCCGCGATCCAGCCGAGCAGCGCCGCACCGGCCCAGACCAGCACCGGCAGCTTTGTGAGCAGTGCCATGATCAGCGCGGCGCCGGCGACGATCAACGGCACGCTGATGGCAAGGCCGAGGATCAAGAGCGGCACGCTGCCATTGGCCGCGGCAGCGACCGCAATGACGTTGTCGAGACTCATGACGATGTCGGCGACCACGACGATCTGTATGGCGTGCCACAGATGCGCGGCAGCGTCTACATCGTCCTCGTCCTCGTTCTCCGGCACCAGGAGCTTTGCCGCGATCACGATCAGTGCAAGGCCGCCGACCAGCTTGAGGTATGGCAGCTCCATCAGGGTGGCGACGATGCCGGTGAAGATGATCCGGAGCGTCACCGCTGCGCCGGCACCGAAGATCATGCCCCAGAGCCGATGCCGCGGCGACAGACCGCGGCACGCCAGTGCGATCACCAGCGCGTTGTCGCCGGAGAGCAGGATGTTGATCCAGATGATCTTGCCGACCGCGATCCAGAAAGTCGGTGCGGCCATTTCGTTGCGGAACTGGGTGAAGAAGGTCCCGATCGTAGCGGGATCGAAGATCTGCCAGAGCCAGTCCACAATGAGTCCTTTCGCCCGTCGCCTCTAACCTGCCGCCCGGATCAGCCGACGATCTCGTTACCCGAGAAGAACTGCGCGATCTCGATCGCCGCGGTCTCCGGTGCATCCGAACCGTGCACCGAGTTCTCGCCGATCGACTTGGCGTAGAGCTTGCGCACGGTGCCCTCGGCGGCCTTGGACGGATCGGTCGCGCCCATCACCTCGCGGTACTTGGCGATCGCGCCCTCGCCTTCCAGGACCTGAACCACGACCGGGCCGGAGGTCATGAACTCGACGAGCTCGCCGAAGAAGGGGCGCGCCTTGTGGACGGCATAGAAGGTCTCGGCCTGTTCCCTGGTCATGCGGATGCGCTTCTGCGCGACGATGCGCAGACCCGCCTTCTCGATCACGGCGTTGACCGCGCCGGTCAGGTTACGCTCAGTCGCGTCGGGCTTGATGATCGAGAAAGTGCGTTCGATGGCCATAATGTCGTCCTTGGGAAGAAAGCAGGTGGTTGGCGGGTTGCGGGGCTTATATCGGCGCCTTTGCCGGACGGCAAGCGACCGCCGAAACGGCATCACGGGCGCTTCGCCGCAGGCGGCCGGCGTCCGATTTCGGCTTGGATGACAACAATTTCACCCAGATGAACCCAATCTGAAACCGCCGTCAGGGTTCGGTTCAGCTTCGCCGGCGTAAGGTCGGCCCTATCGAAACCGAAGCCTGATGATCAGGCGGACCGTTTCGGCGGCCTTTCCATCGACGCGGATCCCCCGCGCCGGCAGTTTTGAGGAGATCACCATGTTGAGGAAACTTTCGCTTGCCGCTGTCGCTGCGGTTGCGCTCGGTGCCGCGTTGGCCCCGACCTCGGCCTCCGCTCACTGGCGCGGCGGCGGCTGGGGCTGGCACGGCGGCGGCTGGCACCACGGCTACGGCTGGGGCGGCCCGCGCTTCTATGCCCCGGTCTCCTACGGTTATGGCGGCTGCTATGTGCGCCGGCTGGTCCCGACCCCCTGGGGACCCCGCTGGCGGCTGATCAACCGCTGCTACTGAACCCGTCAGCACCTTCCGAAGGCTACCTAAGCCCCCCAAGGTACCTTCCAAGAGAAGCCCCGGCGCCCCCCTCGCCGGGGCTTTGCCTTGAGCGTACAAGGCGCCGCTCATACAATTTTTACGAGAATGCCCGGCGCTCCCGACAATCCGCGAAACCATTTGGCCGGCAATGACTTGGTACCGTGTCCTGACTTTGAGAACACGGAACCTTGCGATGGCTGGGCTTTTTGCCAATGACAGCGAACAGATCGACCGGCGCACCAGCCGCTCGATTTGCGATGCCGTGGGCGAACGGCTGCAGCAGAGCCTCCGGCCCGAGCCGCGCCTTCCAACCCAACTCGAGAAGCTCCTGAAGGAGCTGCAGCGGCGCGAGCGCGAGAGGCACTGACGGAAAAACGAGTTGCGTTCGACGCGCCTTGCGGTGACAAGGCCGCATGCTCGCCATCACCGACCTTTCCATCCGCCTCGCCGGACGCCTTTTGATCGACCAGAGTTCCCTGCAGATCACGCCCGGATCGCGCGTCGGGCTGGTCGGACGCAACGGCACCGGCAAGTCGACGCTGTTCAAGGTGATCCGCGGCGAGCTTGCGGCCGAGCACGGCTCGGTGACCCTGCCGCCACGCTGGCGCATCGGCAGCCTCGCGCAGGAAGCGCCGAACGGACCGGAAAGCCTGATCTCGGTCGTGCTCAAGGCGGACCTCGAACGCGACGCACTGCTGAGCGAGGCGGAGCACGCGACCGATCCGCACCGCATCGCCGAGATCCAGACCCGCCTCGTCGACATCGACGCCCACTCGGCGCCGAGCCGCGCGGCTGCGATTCTCTCCGGCCTCGGCTTCTCCGCCGCCGATCAGCTCCGCCCCTGCGCCGAGTTCTCCGGCGGCTGGCGCATGCGCGTTGCGCTCGCCGCAACGCTGTTCGCGGCCCCCGACCTTCTGCTGCTCGATGAGCCCACCAATTATCTCGACCTCGAAGGCACGCTGTGGCTGGAGGATCACCTCGCGCATTATCCGCGCACGGTGATCGTGATCAGCCACGACCGCGACCTCCTGGAAAGCTCGGTGGACCAGATCCTGCACCTGGAGCGCGGCAAGCTCACGCTCTACAAGGGTTCGTATTCCTCGTTCGAGGAGCAGCGCGCCGCGCGCGAGCTGCTCGACGCCAAGGCGGTCAAGCGCCAGGAGACCGAACGCGCCCGCCTGCAGGCCTTCGTCGATCGCTTCAAGGCCAAGGCATCGAAAGCCCGTCAGGCACAGTCGCGCGTCAAAATGCTGGAGCGGCTGAAGCCGATCACGGCGCTGGTCACCGAGGACGTGCGCGAGATCAGCTTCCCGGCGCCGGAGAAGATCTTGTCGCCGCCGATCATCGCCGTCGACAACGCCTCGGTCGGCTACGATCCGGCGAGCCCGGTGCTGGGCCGCGTCACCTTGCGCATCGACAACGACGACCGCATCGCGCTGCTGGGCGCCAACGGCAACGGCAAGTCGACGCTGGTGAAGCTGCTCGCCGGGCGTCTTGCGCCGTTCTCGGGCAAGGTGACGCGCGCGGACAAGCTGTCGATCGCCTATTTCGCGCAGCACCAGCTCGACGAGCTCAACGAGGACGCCTCCGCCTACGACCACGTCCGCAAGCTGATGGGCGATGCGCCCGAAGCCAAGGTGCGCGCCCGCGCCGGCGCGATCGGCTTCTCCGGCAAGGCCGCCGACACCAAGGCCGGCAAATTGTCAGGCGGCGAGAAGGCGCGGCTGCTGCTGGGCCTTGCGACCTTCTTCGGCCCCAACATGATCATCCTGGACGAGCCGACCAACCATCTCGACATCGACAGCCGCGGCGCTTTGGCCGAAGCCATCAACGAGTTTCCCGGCGCAGTGATCATGGTCTCGCACGACCGCTATCTGATCGAGGCCTGCGCCGATCGGCTCTGGATCGTCGCCGATCGCACGGTCACCAATTACGACGGCGATCTCGACGAATATCGCCGCCTGGTGCTGTCGACGCGCAACGCGGAAGCCCCGCGCGAGCGCAGTGCGCCGGCCGAGAAGCCGCAGCGCCCAAGAGCGGACAATCGCGGCTCGCTGAGGAAGCGCATCGCGGAAGCCGAGGCCGAGATCGCCCGCGTCAGCGAGATCATCGCCAAGATCGACACGGCGCTCGCTTTGCCCGACATTTTCACGCGCGATCCCAAGCAGGCGGCGCAACTGTCGAAGGCGCGCGCCAATGCCGCCGACGCGCTGGCGCGCGCGGAAGAGCAATGGCTCGAGGCGAGCACGCAGTTCGATGAGGCGGCCGGTTAGCGCCTCCACCAAAGAAGCCGCGCCAACAAAAAACGTGCAAAACAACCCCATGCACAGTACCGGCATTATGGCACCGGTGAGCTAACTATTGAATTAGCTGCGTTTTGTCCGCTCGGTGTCGGCAGTCCCCGCGGACCGCACCAGCTCAATCCGCGTATTGCCCGGCCGCCTTGATGATCGGCGCCCAGCGGTCGATCTCACTCGTCAGCATCGCGCCTAGCGCCTCCGGCGTCGCCTTGTCCTGCGGGACCGGCTCGGTGTTGATGTCGTTGAACCGGGCGATCAGCGCGGGATCCCTGAGCGCGGTCTGCAGCGCCGCGGTCAGCTTCTGAACGACCGCCGGCGGCGTGCCCTTGGGCGCATAGATGCCGTGCCAGACACCGAGCTCGAAACCCTTGAGGCCGGCCTCGTCGGCCGTCGGCAGATCGGGCAGGCTCTTCAGCCGCTCCTTGGTGGTGATCGCGTAGGCCTTGACCTGCTTGGCCGTGATCGGACCGGTGGTGTTGGTCGCCTGATCGCAGGTGAGATCGATCTGCTTGCCGAGCAGATCGTTCATGATCGGGCCGTTGCCCTTGTAAGGCACCGTGGTGAGCTGCTTCTGGATCGCCGTCATGAACAGCATCCCGCACAGATGCGAGGCCGCACCCAGGCCGGCATTGGCGTAGGTCAGCTTGTCGCCCTGCTGCTGGGCGTAGGCGACCAGTTCCTTGAGCGAGTCGGCCGGAAAATCCGGACGCGCGATGATGGTCATCGGCGCGTTGGTGACGAGCCCGATCGGCGCAAAGGCGGTCTTGGTGTCGTAGCTGAGATTGCGATACAGCGTCGCCGCGGTCGAGATGCCGACATGATGGATCAACAGCGTGTAGCCGTCCGGCTGGGCGCGCGCGGCGCGGGTCGTGCCGATGGTGCCGCCGGCGCCGGTCGCGTTCTCGACGATGACCTGCTGCCCAAGGGATTTCGCCATGCCCGCCGCGGTCAGACGCGCGATGGTGTCGGTCGGCCCGCCCGCGGCGAATGGAACCAGCATGGTGATGGGCCGGGTCGGATAGTCCTGCGCGAGTGCCGCGCCAGACGACAAGAGCAGCGCCGACACGAGGGCAATGAACCGCATGGTTTCCTCCGGATTGTGGTTGGCGCCATCAAAGCGCATTCCGGAGCGCGCGGCAAAGAGTTTACAATCAATGCTTCCGAACCGCCGGCTTTGCTGATGCATGTTCCGGCGGCGCCATCGAAACCGCGAACGTCACCCACGTGCTCCAAGTGCTCGCGCGGTTCTCCACCTCCAGATCCTTGTAGCCCTTCAGATTGAGGTAGCCTTGGTATCCATCGGACAACGGGATGATGAAACCGATCTGCGGTCCAATGCCAATTGCACGTCCCCGGAAACCTCCGAGCTTCGCGCCCGGACCGGAATCATCGGTGATCTGCTGGTAGAAGTAGCCGACCAGCCCGATCTGCAAATTCTTGCTCAGGAATTGTGACGCCGCCCAGTCCACATGGAAGTCGATGCCGTTCTGGTACTGCAGATACGGATTGGGCAAGCTGTAAGTCAGCCCGCCGACGACCGAGAATTCATGACCGGTCTTCGGGTCGAAGTAGGTGTAGCCGACACCTGCATCCCAGGCGACGAAGCCGAGATTGAGGTTCGCAAGACGCGTTGGATCGTAGGTGCCGCTAGGGATGTTGCCGGTGATGTAGACCATCTCGTTGTGGACGCCTTGATTCCATTTGAGCGTGCCTTGATAGAACACATCCGAGACCGTGGTCCGATTGTCGGTTCTGCCTCCCGAAATGACATTTCCGGCGGGGCCGGTCAGCGTGGCGTCGATGCCGAGACCGACATTGCCCGGCGCGGTGATCAACGAGATCGCGGCTTGCCCGCCAAGCACGGGGGTCGGTGAGACGTAGGTGATGCCGAGGGCGAGTGCATCGGCGTGCGCATTCAGCCCGGTGACTACGGACCCGCTGCCTCCGCCGCTCGTCACGAAATTTTTGGTGGCTCCCGCATCGGCCTGCAGGTGCAGATAGATCGACGCGTAAGCCCAGCCCGGCACAGTTGGCGCAGCGGCAAGGCTGCCGAAGATGCCTGGCAGCCAGAAGCCGACGCCGCCGGCATCGGCGCGGGCGTCCTGCGCGTGGATCGACAGCACAAGCGCACAGGCACCGGCGATGGAAGATACTCTTTTCACCACAGACATCGGTCCCTCCTGCATTCCGCTTTTATCATTTTACCTGCTGTGGCTCGGGAAACTTCCACGTGCCGTTCAGGATCTCTTCACGCGGCCGGTACAAGCGCACCCAGTAATTCCAGCCGCTCGTGGTCGGCAGACAATTCGGGACCTTTCCATCACAGCCTCCGAACTGGATGCGCACTGAACCGTCCGCCTGCTTTTTAGCGCTGACGTTGTTGAGGGAGTAGGCACCGTACGGGTTCGGCTCGATGTAGCCGCTCGCGTTGTACATCGTGACTGACCAGAACCCGTCTACCGGCACGTCCTTCACCTGGAGCTGGTAGACCGTCGAGCCATCGTTCTTCTCGGGGGTGACTGTGAGATACATGGCGTCCCGATCCGGGTTGCCGCCCCAGCCCGTGGCAGCGCCGATCAGGTGACGAACGGAGTCCGTCTGGTCCTTCGATCCGAACATCCCCTTCGCATCCGGGAGCGTGGCGGCGAGCAGCAGCAGAGCGTCACGGACCTTCTTTTGACTGACCGGGTCCCATGAGGGAATCTCGAAGTTGCCTGAACCCTGCTTTTGTTCGATACGGACGGCGTCCTGGAGAGCATGGACCTTCGCAAGATCGTCCGGATCGTTCGGATCCACGAAGGTCCGGATCCCGACGAGGACGTAGCGGGTGCCGACTTCGGATTTGGTGAGCGTCCTGCTGCCGGCGCCATAATGAACGAAGGGGATATATTCGTCTTCGTTGATGATGATCATCGACATGAAGCGTGACCCGGCGTCCGGCATGGTGATGGTCACCGGCCCCGCATCGAGGTCGAACACGGCTGCGGAATAAAGCGTATCGCGGTTGGCCCGGATCACCTTTTGATCGTCGATCGCCATCGGCTTTCGGTTGTGATCAAAGCGCGCCAAGCCGCCTGCGGCCTTCACGATACCGGCAAAGTAGGTGTCCGACTCGGCCCGTACGAAATTGTCCGGCGTCACGGTCATTTTGCCGGCGGACTGCGCCTTCGCGTGATCAATCGGAAGGAGTCCCACCACAAGTCCGGCCGTCCAAAGCAGCTTAAGAACACTCATCGGCATAGCGACGTCCTTCAATTCACGTCCTGCACTTGAGGCCGCTTCCATCGGCGGTTTACGGCCTTGAGCTTAGGCCAATAGATGCGCAAGGTCGGGAACAGACTGAAGATGAAGTAGCCATGGCCGTCACCTATTGCGCAGCGAGTTTCTCGACGTCCGGCAGCGACCATTTCTTTTCGAAGAACTCCTTCTGTGGCCCGTAAGCGCGAAACATCACCTCAAACTCGCGCTCGGGGTCGGTCGGCACCCAGTTCGATTCCTTCCCGGCCGGCGCTTTGGGTCCAAAATAAATGTCGATCGAGCCGTCCGGATTCTTCTTCACGTCGGTGCTGTTTGAAGCTCGGCTGGCGCGACTCATGTTTCGAACGAGCGCATGGGTCTGTCGGTCATAGACGGTGGCCGACCAGTATTGATCGATCGGGACATGCGGCGGCACGGTCAGCTTGTAGGAGTTGGCGCCGTCGAGGGCTTGACCGTCCTTGGACTTGGGTGTCAGTAGGTAGAACTGACCGACGCCGAGGCGTTTGATGCCGATATAGCCCAGCGTGTAGATCATGCCGCGCCAATCGAGCGGATATGAATCGAGCTCAGCGTAGCGTGCCGACATGGCCTTCGCGAGTTCAGGGACGCCGCCTGGACGCCAATACGTTCCGGGATAAAAGGACTCCCACCCGGCTTCGTAGCGCGCATCCAGCCACGCCTTTGCGTCCACGGCGGCCTCGTCGAGGATGACGCGCATCCGGGCGTCAGGCTTGTACGGCTTCCCCTTTTCGATGCCGAGGGTGCGCAGCGTATCAATCATCGCGCGATCGCGTTCAAGCCACGTATCGCGCTGAAGGACGCGGTTCAGGCTTTCGAAGAAGGTGGAGTCGAAGCGGATCGTGGAGTCGAACAGAACATTCTGTGCGTCGTTGAAAACAGTAGGGAGCGGGTTGGCCGCGGCGGAGAGAGGGTAGACCTTGACCTTCTTGCCGTAAGCGATCGACGCCGCCACGTCGGCGTCGCTATGGCTCTTCAGGTTCGAGCGGATGAGAGCGTATCCCTCATAGGTGTCCGACTGAAGCGGCGTGTAACCGGGAGGCGGCTGATTTGCGAAGCCAGGCGGCAGAATGGCGAACTTCCCCCCTGCTCCCTTGTCGATTCCGAGCAGCCCTGCATCCTCGAGCGGCATCTGCCAGATGGTCACCATATTGACGTTGAGCGAACCGCTCTGGTCCGCGGGCGGAACGTCTATGACGATCGGACCGGAATGCGTATCGAAGAAGGCCATGAAGTAGATCGTGTCGGGATTCGGGGTCAGCGTCTGGTTCATCCAGTCGAGCGCACGACCCCAGTAGACGACCTCACCTACCTTGGTCCTCGTCTTAGTCAGCATCTCCTGCCGCATGAGCTCGTAGTTCACGACCGGCATGCCCCAGATGACGGCTTCGACGGCGCGGCTTCTGACGAGACGATCTTGCAGCGACGATGTTTCCGCCGTGGAAACGCCGGTGAGGTATAACAGCGCAAGTACGGCGATGATTGCTCTTCTCATTCGCGTCCCTCATCGGCTCATAACGGATTTACGTAGTCGAGAATTGCGACCTGCCTCAGCAGTACCCGGCGAATGACATGGCTGGGCTTGACGAGGTCGGTGAATATTGCGGCCGTGCCGGTTGCGTCGGCGGGCAGCCGCTGCGCAAATTCTGCGTCGTCCAGCACGACGCGGGCGACGAAGGGGACGGTCGTGATCGTCCTGGGCATCACGGACCGCTTGAGCCCGGCGATGGCCGCGGCGCCTAGCCACGTGGCCCGGCGTCGAACCCATCAACCAGACCACAAGGGCGATCACTGCAACCAGCATGCCCAATGCGATCCAAGCGAGAATATCGAGAGCGCTCATTCAGCTACCCCCAAGGTCATTCACCGACAACATCGTCGGCGAGCGCCAGCAGCATGGGCGGAATCGCAAGATCCAGCGCCTTTGCGGCTTTAAGGTTGAACACAAGCTCGAAGCGCGATGGTTGTTGGATCGGCAGCTCACCGGCCTTGTCCCCGTTGAGGATCCGACCCACGTAATTTCCCAGCTCCTTGTATATCTCCGAGAAATTAGTCCCGTAGCTCATCAGCCCGCCGGCTTCCGCCCATTCACGCTGCGGATAGGCGGCCGGCAATCCGTTCGCAGTAGCGAGCGCTGAAATCTTCGCGCGCCGGCTGTGCAGGAAAGCGTCGCCTCCGACGTAGAGGGCGTCCGCGCGCTGCCGCAGGTCCTTGAAGCAAGCTTCGATCTCTCGGTCGTTTTCTGCCTTCACCACGACAACCTTCAACCTCATCGCAGGAGCGGCAGCTTCCACCTCTCCTACCGCTGGTGCCATAGCTGCCGTGTCGGCCGGATTGACTAATACCGCGACACGGGACAGCCCTGGCGCAAGCTTGCACAACAGGTCGAGACGTTTGGCGTAGAGCTGGACGTTGAAATAGTTGATGCCGGTCATGTTGCCGCCCGGTCGCGCCAGACTCGCCGCGAGACCGAGCTTCACTGGATCATCGGCAGCGAGGAAGACGATCGGAACCTCGCTTGTTTCCGCTCTTGCGATGAGCGCAACCCTCGATCCTCCGGACGCCACGATGAGAGAGAGCGGCCGTTGAACCAGCTTCTTGGCGAGCGCCGGGAGACGGTCGAAGGAGTTGCCGCCCCATTCGTAGGCGATGGTCAAGTTCTCGCCGTCGATGAAGCCGCGCTCGCGCAAGCCGCGGTGGAAACTGGCGAACTGCGCGGCGAAGTCGTCGGCCGACCCTCTCGGATCGAGAAATCCGATGACAGGGGCTGCGTCGTCCGCACGCGCGATGGACTGCCAACCCAACGCAGCACCTGCGGCAAGCCGTAGTGCCTGGCGGCGATGCATGATGCTGCAAATGCTGGTCATCCCCGTTCGCTCTGTTGGACGAACCCCGCTCGCGGAGACAAACGGCACCCCGGACCAGATCGGCGCGCCCATCCAAGCGAAGACGTCGTATCCACTCATGCTCACGCCAGTCTGATCAATCTCCCGTCCTCATTGCGGAAATCACCATTTCCACGCGGGCCTGGTCACGATCGGGAACCAGAACGGCGGAGCCGCTGTCAAACTCAGAAGCTCCGCCAGGGCGGTCCTGCTGCCGTCCACGCTTAGTCCGACAGTCTCGCCAGGCTTGCCCCCCATTAGCGAGGCGACGATCTCCGAGCTCGTCCCTTTGATGGTCATGTCCGGCGACGCGGAGAGTCTGTTGAAGTGGTTCAATACGCGATTGCGCAGCACGAGAGAGCGCTTCTCCTTGCCGTCCACCTCGAAGTTGATGGTTATCGTTTGCCGGCTGCCTTCTCACTATCGATTTGGATTCCTAGAAAATCGAAGGCCATCTCGATCGGCAGCGCTTTGATCATGTCGGGAGATGCGGCCAGACCCGGCTCCGTCTGCGGCAGGCCGCGCCGCAGCTCCTGCGCGCCGGCGAAATAGATGTTGCGCCACGTCGCAGCTTCCGCCTGATAGCCGAGCTGCTCGAAGGCATCCGCCTGGAGATATCGGGCGTCGCGATTGTCCGGTTGGGCCAAAACGAGGTGCTGCAGGATCTGTGCGGCCCAGCGGTAGTCGCCGGCGTCGTAGGCCTTCTGCGCCTTCTCCAGCAGCGCGTCGGCGCCGCCCATCAGCTCCACGTAGCGGGGAGCGGCCTGTACCGGCGGCAGGGGCTCAAGCTCGGCCGGATTTTCGCTGAAGTAGCCGAGATAGAAGTTATAGACAGCCCGCGCATTATGGCTAACGGTGCCGTAGTAGCCACGGGTCGCCCAGTTGCGGTCGAGCTCAGGAGGCAGCTTCACCATCTCGCCGATCTCCGGCATCGTGTAACCGGCATTCGCCAAGTGCAACGAGCGGTCGTGAATGAACTTGAACGCGTCCCGATAATCTTCGATGTGCTTGCGGATGTTGGCATTGCCCCACAAAGGCCAGTGATGCGGCGCAAAAAGTACCTCGGCCTGATCCCCCCACATCTCCAGCGTCTGGTTGAGGTAGCTCACCCATTTTGAGGAGTCGCGCGTCTTTGCGCCGCGCAGCGTGTAGAAATTGTGCAAGGTGTGGCAGGCGTTCTCGGCCGTGCACAGCGCCTTCAGAGCTGGGATGTAAAAGTGCATCTCGCTCGGAGCCTCGCTGCCGGGCGCCATCAAGAACTCGAACTCGAGTCCGTCGATCGTCATCTTTTGGCCCGTTTGGGTGACGAAATCCGTGGGCGTGATGAGGGTCAACGGATCGTTTGCTCCCGATATCCCCAGCGCCGAGCCGAGAGTCTGCCCCGGTCCCGGACCGCGCGGCATCTCGCCCCCGCCCATGTACATCGCTCTGCGCAGCATGGCGTTCCCGGCGTAGACGTTCTCGCTGACCGCCTCCTCCGTGAACCCCGCAGGCGCAATAACCCTCACCTTCCCCGCCGCGACGTCCTCCTTTGAGATGACCGCCGCGACGCCGGCGAAATGGTCGATGTGGCTGTGGGTGTAGATCACCGCTCTGATCGGCTTCTTTGGGCGGTGCGAAAAGTACAGCTCGACCGCGTTGCGCGCTGCGGATGTCGCTATGGCCGGATCCATCACGATCACGCCGGTGTCACCTTCGATGAAAGTCACGTTGGCGATATCCAGGTTGCGGGCCTGGTAGATGCGATCGGCGACCCTGAACAGGCCGGCAAAGCTGTTGAGCTGCGAGATGCGCCAGAGGGAAGGATTCATTGTGTCCGGAGCCGCCGCATCCGTCGGCACTTGAACCGACGAGAGGTCGAACGTCGCCTTTCCCTGCGGATCTCTCAGAGCATTGCCAGGTACACCTGCAATAAAGCCTCGCTGCGCATTTTCGAAGTCGGTGCGGTCATTGAAGGGAAGGGTTTCCAGCACCCGACGGTTCGCAGCTTTGGTGAACTCGGTCGGCGGTTTTGCGGTCGCCGATTGATTGCGTCCGGTCTGCGCCCGGACCGCAGTACCCACGAGGGAGACGGCGGCTATCGCTGAACTCGCCAGCAGCGCGGAGCGGCGATCAATGCCCTGCATGCGGCCCTGAGATACCTCGCCTCGGCTGATTTCTTCACTCATGATTCACTCCCGTGATAGAGCTGAGCCTCATGGCTTCGTCAAAACGACAGCCGTTCGCGCACGGCCGGACGCGCGCTGCGTGAACTCTGCCGTTTCGAGGGGTAATTGGTTGCGGAACGGTGACATGCTGCCGGCCGACATCTACCGTGGGCAGTAGTCCCAGAAACCCTGAGTCTTGGACGGATCGGTGTAGTACCAGCACATGCCGGGCGCCGGGGCCGCGCCTGCCCAGGCGGCCGCGCTTGCTGCGGTCACGAAGCCGATCGCGGCGCCGGCAGCGATGGCGCCGCCTACGGGCCACCGATACCAGCCGGGACGCGCCCAGCGCACGCCACCGCCGTGATAGCCGGGTCGAACGACTGTCGTTCGTCGCACGGCGACGTTGCCGCGTGGCCCGACGACCGCAGTGCCGCGGCGGACCACGGCGCCTCCGCGCGGGCCAACCACTGCGCCTCCGCGATGTGCGATGGCGCGGACCGGTGTGACATCGTCTTCGAATTGAAAGCTTGCCGCGTGGGGCGCGAGGGGCGCAGCCTCAAGTGTGCCTGGGATCGCCAGGCAAGCTGCTACGGCGAGCAGGATCGAGGGCGCAATACGGAAGGTCGTTCCAGGCAGGCGACCAGAATTGATGCGATCAGGCATTGTCAGGCTCCAGACTTTTTCTTGTTTCGCGCGCGAACGATGCGGGCGCCTATGTCAGCCTCATCGGTGATGGGGTTCGGGGGTCTCCTGTTGATGTGCTGCTCCGGCGAGGTGATCGCGTAGTGATTGCATATCAATGATAACTCACCTCGCGCCTCTTGTGATGCGCGGTTTGTGCCATTGCGACGCCTTGCCGCTTGCGATCGAAAAACCATTGCCTTTCAACAGGATGAAGCGCGCGCAATTCAACACAAATTGGCCGCGCCGCTTTTTCGTCGCAATGACGGCGGACGCTGAGATACAGAAGCCAGTGGGTTAGAGATGTCGGGCGTCGTCGGGATCATCGAGCGGGGTCATGGCGGCAGCAGCATCAGCTGCGGCGAGATCACGCTCAACGGGTTCGAACAGCTGCGCGCCGCCACGCCGACGAGCAGCGCCGAGATCATCCAGCTCCAGCCCGGTCGCATGCAAGGTCGCTTGAAGCATGCGAGTGTCGCGGGGCTGTCGCTTGGCTTCGGCACGTTCTCGCACGGGGTTATTTCCCGCGGCGTCTACAGCGACGAGCGCATCACCATCGGGTTCCTCACACAGACCAGCAGGCAAAGGACGCGCCAGCGGGGCATCGGCGGCATACGAATCTGGTCTCCCGGCGTGGAACATCAAAGCCGCTACGTCGCGGGCGTATCCTTCGGCGCGCTCTCGGTCTCGACCGGGGACATGGCGCGCTTCTTCGGGCCCGACAGCCGGTTTAGCGAGCCGACCGTGTGGCTGGGAAAGAGCACCTTCCGCACCAATCCGGAAACGGGCGACGCTTCGGCCAGCGTGCTCAGAAGCATCATGGCCGGCTTCGACCGATACGCCGGCAAATTGGGACCTCCCGAGGCGGAGTATTGGAAGCGGGCCATTCTCGAAAGCGCGTGCTACGCGATCGCAAACTCGGAACGCTCGGATGTCTTTGTCTCTTCACCACAACGGTTGGTGAGGAGAGCGCAGGAATATCTCGATGCCTCCGGTGATGCTCCCATCCACATCTCGCAGCTACTTTCGAGTTTGCGCGTGTCCCGGCGCGCGCTGCATCGGGCCTTCGACGAGGTCCTCGGCATCCCACCGATGAGGTACCTTCGGCAAAAGCGGTTGTGCGAGGCGCGGCTGTTTTTGCAGCAAGGAGCTACGACCGACCTCACCGTGGCGGAGGTTGCCTTCAAGCAAGGCTTCTCCGATTTCAGCCGGTTCTCGGCTTACTACCGCGCCTTGTTCGGCGAAAATCCATCCGAGACATTGAGCAGACATCCAATCCGGAGCTGAAGTCAGCTCGCAGCCAGCGCGCGGTCCGGTTAACGCCTCCGGCGTCGCCTTGTCCTGCGGCACCGGCTCGGTGTTGATGTCGATCATGTCGCTTAATGCTACGATCTAGGTGCTGACTTTTCGGCCAAGGGTATTTCAAATAGCAAATTTCGAAGGAGATCCCGGATGTCGTCACCCGAACCGATCAGATTCACCGACGGCGCGGCTTACGAACGCTTCATGGCGCCCTGGAGCAGATCGGCCGGCAGCCTGTTCCTCGACTGGCTGGCGCCCCGTCCGGGACTGGCCTGGGTGGACATCGGTGCCGGAAATGGCGCGTTCACCGAACTCCTGCTTGCAAGATCGGCCCCCTCGTCGGTTTGCGCGATCGATCCCTCCGACGCGCAGATTGCGACGGCACGCGAAAAGTTGTCGGCAAAGCAGGTCGAGTTCTCGATCGGCGATGCGATGGCCTTGCCCTACGAGCCCAACCGCTTCGATATCGCCGTGATGGCGCTGGTGCTGTTCTTCGTCCCCGACCCGCGCAAAGGCGCCGCGGAAATGGTCCGCGTCACCAAGCCCGGCGGCCTGGTCGCGTCCTACACCTGGGACATTATGCGCGGCGGCACTCCCACGCAGCCGGTGTGGGAGGAGTTGGATGCGCTTGGCATTCCGGCAGCGCGCCCTCCGAGCGCAGAGATCTCGCGTTTCGAGGCGCTTAAGTCACTCTGGACGGAGCTCGGTCTCCGCGATATCGAAACCCGCGAGCTGGTGGTCGAGCGGACATTCGCTGACTTCGACGACTACTGGCTGTCGATGGTCGTGAGCAGCCCGAGCGGAATCGTGGGAAAGCTATCGCAAGCCGAGGGCGCGGAGCTCAAGCGCCGGCTCGAGGCACGATTGCCGGTAAGCGCGAGCGGTGCGATCACCATTCATGCCTCGGCGACTGCGATCAAGGGCCGCAAAGCTGGTTGATGACCTGCACGGCATGGGCGTGGTGAGCCAGCCAAGCGCGCTTATGAGGGCGCGCCGATGCCGCGCACCACATCGCATTCGGTGTGACCCGCGCACGACCTTGCCACTCGCCCAAGCTTAGGTCTGCGCCTCGGCTTCGCTCTCGAGCTTCGTCCGTAGGGCCGAGACGATACGATGAACCGTTTGCAGATCCTTGACCGCAAGCCCTTCGGAAAGGCTGTTGACCCACGGCATCTGCAAAGCCATGGCGGCATCGAAAGCGCGGCGCCCCTTATCGGTCAGGACGACGAGCTGCGCGCGGCGGTGATGCGGATTGGCCTCGAAAGCAACGAGGCCTTCCGCATGGAGGTCGTTGACAATCCGCTGCACGTTCTGGCGATTGCCGCCGAGATCGCGGGCAAGCCAGGCCACCGGCTGGGGCCGCTCCGCCTGCACGATGGCGCCGAGAATTTGCCAGCGGGCGCTAGTGAGCCCGAGCCGGGCCACCAAGCGGTCACCGGCGGTCAAGAGCAGGCTGTTCAGCCGGAACAAGTCAAGCATGAGGTTCGTCAGAGCATCGCCGGCCGGCGTTCGTTGGGCTTTCCGCATCCGTCACCATGGACAGTTATTGACATCATGATGTCAAACTACTAGATTAACATAGTACCATATTGGCATCATGAAACCATCTCGACGGAGTTCGTCATGGCGCGCCTACGCCCACTGGACCCGGACTTTCCCCTCGAGCGTCAGCTCGGCATCGACACCGGCCCCGTGGTGCTGGTGAATCTGTTCACGCTCGACAACGCCGACGAACAAAGCTTTCTCCAGATCTGGCAAGACGATGCCGCCTTCATGAAGCGACAGCCGGGTTTCATCTCTACCCAGCTTCACCGCGCGATTGGCGAAAGCCCCACGTATCTGAACTATGCGGTTTGGCAGACCGTTGCCGACTTCCGGGCCGCGTTCACACACCCCGAGTTCAGGTCGAAGATCTCGGCTTACCCCGCTTCCGTGGTCGCCTCCCCCCACCTGTTCCAGAAAGTCGCGGTGCCCGGCATCTGCGTCGCGTAGCCCGCTTCGAAAACGGCAGACCCGTGACCAAGATCATCCACGCAGTCGCAGGAGCGGCCGCACTGATGACCATTGCGACCTTCTGGCTTTCCACGGCTCTCACCGAGCTGTTTGCGCCGCACGAGACTATAGCCCTGGTGAAGATCGCCATACCGTGGGGCTTCCTGTTGCTTGTTCCGATGCTTGCGGCGACGGGAGGCTCGGGATTCTTCCTGGCAAAGGAGCGGCGCGCCGGCTTGATCGGTGCGAAGATCAAACGCATGCCGTTCATTGCCAGCAACGGCATCCTGGTTCTGATTCCCGCCGCGCTGTTCCTTGCCTCCAAGGCGAAGGCCGCGGAGTTCGACACCACGTTCTACGCCGTGCAGATGCTCGAACTGGTCGCCGGATTAACGAACATCGTTCTGCTCGGTCTCAATATGCGTGACGGCTTCAAGATGAAGGGCCGTTTCCGCGTTCGCCAGCCTGATCGCTTGAGCACCAAGCCGATCCTCTGAGACGCGAACCCGGTTTGCATCGGGTCCGCCCGCTCAAACTCTGGATCGAAGAGTCTCCCGTTTCACTGCGGCGCAGGCGAGCGCTTAAGCGTGCTTCTTCTTCGGCTTGGCCGCCCTCGGCACCGGCTGCGGGTCCGGATTGCCTTCGATCGAGGACAGGCGTCCGGCCGTGAACGTGTAGATGCCGGCGCGCGGACCGGTGGTCCAGGTGACGACGGCGACGCGGCGGCCGATGGCGTCGTTGGAGAGGTTGACGCTCGAGGGCGCGCCGATGCCGCGCACCACGTCGCATTCGGTGTGGCCGAGCGCGACCGTGCCGCCCATCGGCGCGGGCGTCGTCGAGGCATTGGCATCGGCCGGTCCGGGCGGCGGCGCCATGCCGGGACAGGCGCCGTCGGCGCTGACGAGATCCTCAGCTCCGACCGGCTTGTCCGGGGTCAGCGGCGGCGATTCGATCGAGATGTTCTTGATGAAGAGACGGCCGGGTTTCTGGAACCATTCCGCATCCTTCGACAGCAAATCGCTCGCGCCCGAACAGCCCGCGACCAGCGGTGCCACGGCAGCCAACGTAATCAAGAGCGATCCGGGAAGCTTTTGATGTCGCACGATAACGAATTCCCCGCGTGAAGGACCAGCCCTAAGCGATTGTCCCAACATCCCTTTGCGGCACGAAGGTGACAGACGCCAGCATCGCCCGAAAAGTCCAAATTATGATTAATTGCAGCTAATTGCGCTTCTGCCACCGGCCGCGGTCGTCGGCCTGCCAATAAGTGACATCAAATCCCCGCGCCTTGCAATCCGTCCAGGCGGTGCGGGCGAGCGCAAGCGCGTCGGGATCGTCGCCGTTGAACAGCAGCACCATGCGCTCATAGCCCTGTGCGTCCTCCGGCAGCGCGGCGTTGTCGACCAGGAAGCGGACATTGGCCCCATTGGGATTGCCGCCCTCGATCGCCAGCACGATCGGCTGGTCGGCAACATCGTTCACCCGCCATGTCGCGTGCGGCAGGAATGAATCATCGCGATAGGTCCACAAATGCGAATCGAGCGCGTCGGCGCGCTCCTCCGAGGTCGACTGCACCACGACGCGCCAGCCGCGCTCGAACGATTTCTCGAGAAGCGGCGGCAAGACATTCTCCACCGTCATGTTTTGCAGATGGTAGAACAGCACTTCAGTCATGTCGGGTCATTTGCGCTCGTAATGGTCGGCGACCAGGCGGTCGAGCAGGCGGACGCCGTAGCCGCTGCCCCAGCTCTGGTTGATGTCGGTCTTCGGCGCACCCATCGCGGTGCCGGCGATGTCGAGATGGGCCCAGGGCACATTGTCGACGAAGCGCTGCAGGAACTGCGCGGCGGTGATCGAGCCACCATGGCGGCCGCCGGTGTTCTTCATGTCGGCGAACTGGGAATCGATCAGCTTGTCGTATTCCGGGCCGAGCGGCATGCGCCAGACCTTCTCCCCGCTCTCGATGCCGGCCGTGAGCAGCCGGTCGGCCAGTTCGTCGTTGTTGGAGAACATGCCGGCATGCTCGGTGCCGAGCGCCACCATGATGGCGCCGGTCAGCGTCGCAAGATCCACCATGAATTTCGGCTTCACCTTCTTGGCGACGTACCAGAGCACGTCGGCGAGCACGAGGCGGCCCTCGGCGTCGGTGTTGATGATCTCGATGGTCTGGCCGGACATCGAGGTGACGATGTCGCCCGGCCGCTGCGCGTTGCCGTCGGGCATGTTCTCGACGAGGCCGATGGCGCCGACCGCGTTGACCTTCGCCTTGCGCGCGGCGAGCGCATGCATCAGGCCGACGACGCAGGCCGCGCCCCCCATGTCGCCCTTCATGTCCTCCATGCTGCCGGCCGGCTTGATCGAGATGCCGCCGGTGTCGAAGCAGACGCCCTTGCCGACGAAGGCGACCGGCGCCTCGTCCTTCTTGCCCCCATCCCAGCGCATGATCACCGTGCGGCTCGGCCGCGCCGAGCCCTGGCCGACGCCGAGCAGCGCGCCCATGCCGAGCTTCTGCATCGCCTTGACGTCAAGCACCTCGACCTTGACCCCGAGCTTGCGGAGCTGACCCGCTCTGCGGGCGAACTCCTCCGGGAAAAGCACGTTCGGCGGCTCGTTGACGAGGTCGCGTGCGATGATCACGCCGTCGACGACATGGCCGGCCGCGGCGAACGCCTTCTTCGCCGCACCGGCATCGCCGACCGCAAGCGACACATCGGCGCGCGCGCCGCCCTCCTCGCCGTCCTTCTTCTTGGTCTTGTAGCGATCGAACTTGTAAGCGCGTAAGCGCAGGCCCGAGGCGATCGCAACCGCCTGCTCGCTCGTCATGGCGCCACCGGGAAGCTCCGCCAGGATGGTCATGGCGCTGGTGCCGGCGGGCAGCTTGCTGGCCGCCACCCCGCCGAATTTGAGGAAATCGTTGGCCTTGAGGCCGGTCGCCTTGCCGGCCCCGATCACGATCAGCCGGGTCGCCTTCACCCCCTCCGGCGCCAGAATGTCCAGCGCCGCACCACTCTTGCCCTTGAAGGCGGCCGCAGCCGCCGCGCGCTTCACGATCTCGGCAGCGCCGCCCAGTGCCTTGGCCGTCGCCGGGCCGAGCTTCAGGCCGTCGTCGCAGAACACGACCAGGATGCCACGAGGGGCGGCAGACAACGGGACAAAGCCGACCTTGATGGCATCGGACATGGATTAACTCCTCCAAAACATGGGGCTTTTCGTCGTTCGGGGGCTCCAGCCACAACCGGAGCTGAACGGCGATTCACTGAGGGCTTCCCCACTATGGGCCAGCCGCCCGGCAGATGCCAAGCACCGCCGTGGCGGCCTGGCCACAACGGGCGAAATATTAACCGTATAATGAGGGTGCCATGGGGCAGCCATTTTGTTGACGGATCAAAGGGATGGTAGTGAGAGAATGAGCTGGCGGAAGAGCTGTTGGCCGACCTTGGGGATCCCTTGAATCGGGGGATTGGTTGGGCAGCCGGAATTCCGGCCGACATTGGGGACTTGGTGGGTTCGTGCGGTAGCGCATGGGGTCGATCGATAGGTATATCTTCCGCACGACGCTGGCGTCGTTTGCGCTGGTCCTGGTCAGCCTCACCGGCGTGATCTGGATTACGCAGGCGTTGCGCGGCATCGACCTGATGACGAGCCAGGGTCAGACCATTCTCACCTTCCTCGGCATCACCAGCCTCGTGATCCCGGCCCTGGTCCTGATCATCTCGCCGATCGCGCTGATGATCGCGATCTCGCACACGCTGAACAAGCTCGCGACCGATTCCGAGATCATCGTGATGAATGCCGCCGGCTTCTCGCCGTTCCGGCTGTTCTTTCCGTTCTTCTACGCCACCTGCGTGGTGGCGCTGCTGGTCGCGTTCATTGCGGCCTACCTCGCCCCGGACGGGATGCGGCGCATCAAGCAATGGGATGCCGAGATCACCGCCGACGTGCTCACCAACATCCTGCAGCCCGGCCGCTTCGCCCGGCTCGACGAGAGTCTCACGATCCGGATTCGCGAACGCCTGCCGGGCGGCATCCTTGCCGGCATCTTCATCGACGACCGTCGGGATCCGAACGAGCGCGTCTCGATCGTCGCCGAGCACGGCGAGGTCGTGAAGAACGAGACCGGCTCGTTCCTGGTGCTGGAGACCGGCAATCTCCAGCGCTTCGAAGCGGGCAAGCGCGATCCGGCGCTTGTGGCCTTCGGCCGCTACGGCTTCGACATGTCGAAATTCGCCAAGGGCCGCGACGTCACCCTCGGCATCCGCGAGCGCTATCTCTGGGAGCTGTTCTCGCCCTCCGAGAACGATCCCGTCTACAAGCAGATTCCAGGGCAGTTCCGCGCGGCCCTGCATGACAGCCTGCTCGCGCCGATCTATCCGTTCGCCTTTGCCGTGCTGACCTTTGCCTTCCTTGGAGCGCCGCGCACCACCCGCCAGAGCCGCAACTTCTCGATCGCCTCCTCGATCGTGGCGGTGTTCGGCCTGCGCATGGCCGGTTTCGCCTGCTCGGTGATGGCCGTGAAGTCGCCGGGCCCGGTGCTGGCCCAATATGCGATGGTTCTCGGCGCGATCGGCGTCGGACTGTGGATGATCATCCGCGGTGTCGTGGTCGAGCCGCCTCCCGGCCTGATGGAGGCCATCAACAGGTCGAACGCACGGATCGCGCGGCTGTTCGGACGTCCGGCCACCGCATGAGCATGCTCACGAACACACTCGGGCGCTATTTCGCCGGCCGCTTCGTGGTCGCGGCGCTCGGCGTCTTCGGCGGGATTTTCCTGCTGCTGGTGCTGGTCGACTACATCGAGATGGTGCGCAAGACCTCAGGGCTCGCATCCGCCTCCGCGATCATGGTGGCCGAGACCTCGCTGTTCCGGGTGCCGCAGCTGCTGGAGAAGCTGACGCCGTTCTGCATGCTGATCGGCGCCATGACCTGCTATCTCGCCCTCTCGCGCCGGCTTGAGCTCGTGGTGGCGCGCGCCGCGGGCATCTCCGCCTGGCAGTTCATCGCGCCCGCGCTTGGCAGCGCGCTGCTGATCGGGGTGATCGCCACCATCGCCTACAATCCGATGTCAGCGAACTTGCGCGAGCTGTCCAAGCGCATGGAAGCCGAGCTGTTCGGCTCGGCGCCCGGCGGCGGCATCCAGGACGCCTCCGGCTTCTGGCTCAACCAGGTGACCAGCGACGGGCAGACCATCATCAATGCGGCGCGCAGCGAGCAGCAGGGCATCCGGCTCACCGGGCTGACGCTGTTCCGGTTCGACCAGGACCAGCACTTCAAGGAGCGGGTCGAGGCACGCGAGGCGACGCTGGATGCCGGCCGCTGGCTGTTCAAGGGCGTCCGCCGCTTCACGCTGGACGGACCGCCGATCGACCAGGCCACTCTGGAGATTCCGACCACGCTGACCGAGGCGCAGGTCCGCAACAGCTTTTCCACCCCCGAGACTGTGTCCTTTTGGCAACTACCGAGCTACATCCGCTCCTCCGAAAGCTCGGGCTTCGCGACAGCCGGATACCGACTCCAGTATCAGAAGCTTCTGGCACAGCCGTTTTTGCTCGCAGCCATGGTGATGCTCGCGGCCTCCGTGTCGTTGCGCTTCTTTCGGATGGGCGGCGTGCAGAAGATGGTTTTGAGTGGCGTGGGCGCAGGCTTTCTGCTCTACGTTCTGTCGAAAGTAACTGAGGATTTGAGCAAGGCTGAGTTGATGCATCCGATCGCTGCGGCGTGGTTGCCCGTTGTGGTGGGCGGCCTCACCGGCTTTTTGGCCTTGCTCTATCAGGAGGACGGATAGTGACTGCCGTCCGCCGAGGGCTCGTGTCTCGTTTGACGCGGCGCATGTTGGTGCGCGCGAACGGGTACGGCTGGTCCGTCCGCAGGCTTCTGCTCGCTGTCGCCGCTGCCGCCTCGCTCGGCGGGCTGATCGACATTGCCGCAGTCGCGCCCGCCTCCGCCCAGTACACCTATAATCCGCTGCCGCCGCGTCCGAAGCCGCCGAGGGCCCCCAACGACAACCAGATGCTGGTTCAGGCCACCGAGGTGGACTACGACTACAACAATTCGCGCGTCTCCGCGGTCGGTAACGTGCAGCTGTTCTACAACGGCACCAGCGTCGAGGCCGACCGGGTCATCTACGACCAGAAGACCAAGCGGCTGCATGCCGAAGGCAACATCCGCATGACGGATGCCGACGGCAAGATCACCTATGCCGAGATCCTGGATCTCTCCGACGATTATCGCGACGGTTTTGTCGATTCGCTGCGCGTGGACACGGCCGATCAGACCCGCATGGCCGCGCGCCGCGCCGACCGCTCCAGCGGCAATTACACGGTGTTCGAGAACGGCGTCTACACGGCCTGCGCGCCGTGTAAGGACGATCCGAAGAAGCCGCCGCTATGGCAGGTCAAGGGTGCCCGCATCATCCACGACCAGCAGGAGAAGATGCTGTATTTCGAGACGGCGCAGATCGAGTTCTTCGGCGTGCCGCTCGCCTACATGCCCTATTTCTCGACGCCCGACCCGACCGTGAAGCGTAAATCCGGCTTCCTGATGCCGGGTTATATTTCCGGCACGGACAGGACGGGCTATGGCGTCGAGGTTCCCTATTACTGGGCGATCGCCCCCGACATGGACGCAACCATCACCCCGCGCTTCCTGTCGCGGCAAGGCGTGCTGCTGCAGGGCGAATTCCGCCAGCGCCTGATCGACGGCGCCTACCAGATCCGTGCCTACGGCATCAACCAGCTCGATCCCGGAGCATTCGCCGGGCAGCCGGGCGACCGCGACTTCCGCGGCGCCATCGACACCAAGGGTCAGTTCGCGCTGAACGACAAATGGGTCTGGGGCTGGGACGGCGTGCTGATGTCCGACTATTATTTCTTCTCGGACTACCGGCTCTATCAGTACCGCGATCCGCTCGGCTCGTTCCTGCTGCTGCCGACAGAAGCGCTGTCGCAGCTCTATCTGACCGGCGTCGGCAACCGCAGCTTCTTCGATGCGCGCACGATGTACTGGCTGAGCTATTCGGGCAACCAGAGCCAGGTGCCGATCGTCTACCCGGTGATCGACTATTCCAACGTGCTGAACTATCCCGTCTTCGGCGGCGAGTTCAGCTACAAGACCAATTTCGTGAACCTGTCGCGCGACGATGCGGTGTTCGACCCGATCACGACGCTCGCCAACACCAACAGCCTGTGCACCACGGCATCGGCCGATCCGCTGGCGCGCATGCCCTCGCAGTGCCTGCTGCGCGGCTTCCCCGGCAGCTACACCCGCCTCACCGCCGAAGCGCAGTGGCGCAAGTCCTTCACCGACCCGTTCGGCCAGATCTGGACGCCGTTCGCGAGCCTGCGCGCCGACGCGATCAGGTCCTCGATCTCCAACCAGCCCGGTGTATCGAACTACCTGCCCGTCGGCGACACCCAGGCGTTCCGCCTGATGCCGACCGTGGGCCTGGAGTACCGCTATCCCTTCATCAACGTTCAGCCCTGGGGCTCGACCACCCTCGAGCCGATCGCGCAGATCATCATCCGGCCGAACGAGACCTATGCGGGCAGGCTGCCGAACGAGGACGCCCAGAGCCTGGTGTTCGACGCCTCGAACCTGTTCAGCGTCGACAAGTTCTCCGGCTACGACCGCGTCGAGGGCGGCGGCCGCGCCAATGTCGGCGTGCAGTCCACCACGCAGTTCGACAGGGGCGGCGCCGTCAAGGTGCTGTTCGGCCAGTCCTACCACCTGTTCGGCCTGAACTCCTTCACGGTCCAGGATGCCATCAATACTGGCCGCGATTCCGGCCTCGACAAGCCGCGGTCGGATTACGTTGCGAGCGCCAACTACTCGCCGAACAGCACCTACACGTTCAGCGTCCGCTCCCGCATGGACGAGCAGACCTGGAACGTGCAGCGCTTCGAGGCGGAAGGCCGCGCCAACTTCAATCGTTGGTCGGTCAGCGTGGTGTACGGCAATTACGCAGCCCAGCCGGAGCTGGGCTATCTGACCCGCCGCGAGGGCATCCTGACGACGGGCTCGCTGAAGGTCGCGAGCAACTGGGTCGTATCGGGCTCGGCGCGCTGGGACCTCGAGGCCAACAAGATCAACCAATATGTGCTCGGTGCCGGCTATGTCGACGATTGCTTCGTGCTGGCGGCGAATTACGTAACTTCGTATAGCTATTCGGCGGGCACCGCACCGCCCACGCTGAGCCACGCGTTCATGTTCCAAATCGGCCTGCGCACGCTGGCGAACACGTCCACATCCAGCAGTTCCGCCGGCCTCCAGTGAATGGTTTGAAGTGCCGGCCGCGTTCGCCCTATCTCAACGCGGCCGACATGCGAGCGACATCATGACGACGCCATTGCCTGTCTTCCGCCTCCTTCTCGCCATCGGTGCCGGGCTGATGTTGGCCGCCCTGCCCTCGCCGTCGCGCGCGCAAAACATCGTCGTGATGGTCAACGGCGATCCCATCACCGATTTCGACATCGAGCAGCGCACCAAGCTCGACCAGCTGTCGACGCAGAAGACGCCGAGCCGGCAGGACGTCATCAACGAGCTGATCGACGACAAGGTCAAGCTCAAGGAAGGCAAGAAATACGGCGTCGATCCCGGCGTCTCAGATATCAATCAGTCCTATGACAGCACGGCGCAGCGCATGCGCATCACGCCCGATCAGCTTACAAAGTCGCTCGAATCCAAGGGCATCCGTCCGGAGACGCTGAAGAGCCGCATGAAGGCCGAGATGGTCTGGGGCAGCCTCGTGCGCGGCCGCTTCAAGGAGAAGCTGCTGGTCGGCGAGCGCGACGTCGCGCAGGCCGTGCAGGCGCAGACCGGCGACAAGCTCCAGGTCGAGGGCACCGAGTACAAGATGCAGCCGATCGTGCTGATCGTGCCGCGCGGCTCATCGGCGGCGTTCCTGGAAACCCGGAAGAAAGAAGCCGAGTCTTATCGCGCCCGCGTCGGGAGCTGCGAGGAGGCCAATTCGCTGTTCCGCTCGACCCCGAACGCGACCATCCGCGACACCGTCACCAAGACCACCGCGGAGCTGCCCGAGCCGCTGCGCAAGGTGCTCGACGACACCCCGATCGGCCGCATGACCGCGCCCGAGATGACCAAGAACGGCATCGAGATGGTGGTGCTGTGCTCGCGCAAGCCGACCATGATCGACACGCCGAAGAAGCGTGAGGTCCGCGAGAAGATGTATCAGGAGAAGTACGAGAAGACGCAGAAGGCCTATCTCGACGAGCTGCGCAAGGCGGCGATGATCGAATATCGCAACCGCTGATGGCCAAGCCCTCTCCAGAGCCCTCCACCGAGTCCGCAGCCAAGCCCCTTGCCCTCACCCTGGGAGAGCCCGCCGGCATCGGCCCCGACATCACGATCGCAGCCTGGCTCAGGCGGGGCGAGCTGAACCTGCCCGCCTTCTATCTGCTCGGCGACGAGGCCCTGATCGCGCGCCGCGCCAAGGCGCTCGGCGCCGATATCAGGATCGCCACGGTGAGCCCCGGTGAAGCGGCTTCCGCCTTCACGGACGCCCTGCCCGTGGTCGCGACCGGCGAGCGCGCCACCGCCGAGCCCGGCAAGCCCGATTCATCCAGCGCGCCGGCCGCGCTCGCCTCGATCCGGCAGGCGGTCATTGACGTGCGCGCAGGCCGTGCCGGCGCCGTCGTCACCAACCCGATCGCCAAGAGCGTGCTCTACCGCGCCGGCTTCCGTCATCCCGGCCACACCGAATTCCTCGCCGAGCTCGCCGCGGAGAACGGCCGCGTGCCGCAGCCGGTGATGATGCTGTGGTCGCCCCAGCTCGCCGTCGTGCCCGTGACCATCCACGTCTCGCTGCGCGATGCGCTGGGAGAGCTCACCAGCGAGCTGATCGTCTCGACCGTTCGCATC
Source organism: Bradyrhizobium glycinis (assembly GCF_016031655.1). GTDB lineage: Bacteria > Pseudomonadota > Alphaproteobacteria > Rhizobiales > Xanthobacteraceae > Bradyrhizobium > Bradyrhizobium glycinis. The sequence goes on along the minus strand of NZ_JACCHQ010000001.1, from coordinate 808,173 downwards.
GTCGCCGCCGAGCTGAAGTCCCGCTTCGGCATCGCCAGGCCGCGCATCGCGGTCTCCGGTCTCAATCCCCATGCCGGCGAGGATGGCTCGCTCGGCCACGAGGAGCAGACCGTCATCGCCCCGGCGCTCAAAGCGCTGCGCAACGACGGCATCGAGGCCAGGGGGCCGTTGCCCGCCGACACCATGTTCCACGAGGCGGCGCGACGGACCTATGATTGCGCGGTCTGCATGTATCACGACCAGGCGCTGATCCCGATCAAGACCGTCGCCTTCGACGACGCCGTCAACGTCACGCTCGGACTGCCCTTCGTCCGCACCTCGCCGGATCACGGCACCGCCTTCGACATCGCCGGCACGGGCAAGGCCAATCCAGCGAGTCTGATCGCGGCGCTTCAGCTTGCCCGTCGCATGGCGGCTGCGACAAGCTGATGAGCGCTATCGACGACCTCCCGCCGCTGCGCGAGGTCATTCGCCAGCATGCGCTGTCGGCCAGGAAATCGCTCGGCCAGAACTTCCTGCTGGACCTCAATCTCACCGCGCGCATCGCGCGTGCGGCGGCGCCGCTCGAGGATTCCACCATCGTCGAGATCGGCCCCGGCCCGGGCGGGCTGACGCGGGCGCTGCTGGCGCTCGGCGCTCGCCGCGTCATCGCCATCGAGCACGACGAGCGCGCAATCCCGGCCTTGCAGGATATTTCCGCGCGCTACCCCGATAGGCTCGAGATCGTGCATGGCGATGCCATGACCTTCGATCCGCGCCCGCTGCTCTCGGGCGAGCGCGCCAAGATCGTCGCCAACCTGCCCTACAACATCGCGACCCAGCTTCTCATCAACTGGCTCACCGCCGAACCCTGGCCACCCTGGTACGAGATGATGGTGCTGATGTTCCAGCGCGAGGTCGGCGAGCGCATCGTCGCGCGCGAGGACGAGGAGGCCTATGGCCGGCTCGGCGTGCTCGCCAATTGGCGCTGCGAGACCAAGATCCTGTTCGATATTGCGCCGTCCGCCTTCGTGCCGCCGCCGAAAGTCACCTCCTGCGTCGTGCGCCTCAAGCCGCGCCCAGAGCCGTTGCCGTGTGATCGCAGGCTGCTCGAGCAGGTCGCCGCCGCCGCGTTCGGCCAGCGCCGGAAAATGCTGCGGCAAAGTCTGAAATCGCTGAATGTCGATCCGGCGCGGCTTGCACGAGCCGCCGGCGTCGACGCGACGCGGCGCGCCGAGACCATTCCCATCTCCGGCTTTGTTGCCATGGCGCGTGAATTGGCAGATATACGCAGCGAAACTGAGTAACCAAGAATTCCGGAGGAAAGAAAATGGCGTTGATGCGTCGGCAGTCCCTGGTCAAGTTCGATGCGCCGCTGTGCGAGACCATCGTCGAGACGCCCAAGCCGCAAGGCCGTGAGGTCCTCGTCCGCATCGAGCGCTGCGGCCTCTGCCATTCCGATCTCCACATCCAGGACGGCTATGCCGATCTCGGCGGCGGCAAGAAGCTCGACACCACGCGCGGCATGACGCTGCCTTTCACGCTCGGCCACGAGATCGCCGGCGTCGTCGATGAGGTCGGCCCCGACGTTCCGGCAAGCCTCGTCGGCGCCAAGAAGGCGGTGTTTCCGTGGATCGGCTGCGGCCAGTGCCGCGACTGCGCCAATGGCGACGAGAACCTCTGCGTCAAGCAGCGCTTCCTCGGCGTCTCCATCGACGGCGGCTTCGCCACCCACGTTCTGGTCCCCGACGCAAAGTACCTGCTCGACTACGATCCCCTGCCCGTCAACCAGGCCGCCACCTTGATGTGCTCCGGCGTCACCGCCTATGGCGCGCTCAAGCGCCTGGTCGACCGTCCGCGCCAGCGCAATTTGTTGCTGATCGGCCTCGGCGGCGTCGGCATGATGGGCCTGTCGTTCGCGCAGGCGATGTTCAACCAGCCGATCACGGTGGCCGACCTCTCGCCGGCCGCGCGCGAGACGGCGCTCAAGAACGGTGCGGCGGTGGCCTACGATCCGGCCGAGCCGGAAGTGATCCGCCGCATCCTGAAGGAGACCGAGGGCGGCTTCGACGAGGTCGTCGATTTCGCCGGCAACGAGAAGTCGATGGCCTTTGCCGTGGCGGTTGCCGCGCGCGGCGGCAAGATCGTGGTCTCCGGCCTGATGGGCGGCCAGTTCACGCTGCCGATGGTGCAATGGGTCTACAAGCGCATGACCATCGAAGGTTTCATGGTCGGCACGCTCTCCGAGGCCCACGAGCTGATGGCGCTCGCCCGCGCCGGCAAGATCAAGCCGACGCCGATGCGCGAGGAGCCGATGGGCGACGTGCAGAAGTGGATCGACGAATTGCGCGCCGGCAAGGTCGTCGGTCGCATCGTCTTGAAGAACTGACGGCTGCGCGGCGGGTCCGAGGCCAAGTCCCGCCCACCGTACGGAACGCCTGCGGCCGCGCCGCGTTGGCTGCGCATGTCGATCCGTTGCACCGTCGAAAGCGCATTCTTCATCGCCTGGAGCTGCCTGGAGAAGAGCGGCGAGCTCGGCTCCCCGGACGCGAGCGCGAACTTCCTGCTCGACGCCATAGAGGCCCAGCTTCGAACCGGTGAGCGCCGGCCATTGATGCTCGCCAACAGGGCGATCGACGCGTACCGCGCCGCTGCGGCACAAGGCCGACTGACGGGGGATCGTGAAGTCCGCTGCGGCTGACGATCCTCGCTGCCGTCCAGCCCGCTGAAGCCCGCGACGTCGTGGTCTAGTTTTCAACGCCCGAACGTCCGTTGTGTGCACTTTGGAACCGTCGGTTCCGCCGCGGAAACGTAGGTTTGCCGCTGGCGCCGATTCCCGGCCCGCCAAGAGAACACGATGTGACCGGTCGGCCCCAGAACGATCTGCTCCGGCAGCTCAATCATCAGGATTTCGAACTGCTCGCGCCTCACCTCCAGCTGGTCGAAGTCGAAGCGAGCCACGTGCTGCATCACGCCGGCGACGACGTCGCCGCGGTCCATTTTCCATGTGGTCCGGCGCTGGTGTCGTTCGCCGTGCCGGTCGAGGATGATCGCGAGGTCGAAAGCCTGCTGGTGGGACGCGAGGGCGCGGTCGGCATCGCCGCCGGCCGCAGCCCTTCGCTCGCCTATTCACGCATGATCGTGAAGTTCGGCGGCACCCTGGTGCGGCTGCCGCTGCGCGCGCTCGAGCAGGCGCAGCAGAGGTCGGCGACGCTCCAGGAGGCTTTCGCGCGCTATGCCGACTGCCAGTTCGCGCAGCTCTTGCAGGCCGCTGCCTGCAACGCTGCGCATTCGATCGAGCAGCGGGCCGCCAAGTGGATCATCTCAGCGCAGGAACATATCGGCGGAGCCGAGATTCCTCTCACCCACGAGCAGCTCGCCGGCATGCTGGGCGTCTCCCGCAGCTATGCCAGCCGCGTCATCCAGATGTTCAAGGCGCGGCGCATCCTCGCGACCCGCCGCGGCGCCATTCTGATCCTCGACGCTGCAGCGCTCGAAGCGAGAGCCTGCTGCTGCAACGATTGGGTGAAGAAGCATTTCGACGAGGTGCGCGGTGGAGCGGCGACCGTGGAAGGCTGACGCCTCCGTCTCACCCACGCGGCTGCGACTGCCGCTTCAGATGCAGATAGGCCGGACTGAAATCGCCGAGCCGCTGCAGCTCGCGCCATTTCAGCACGACCAGCTCGCCGTCACGAAGATCCATCGCGCCGCTGCGCCTGAGATCGGCGAGCGTCCGGTTCACCGTCGCGATCGCCATGCCGAGCGTCTCGCCGAGCTGTGCGAGGCTGATCGGCATGCGGCAGCGATTGCCGCGGACCAGCTGCGCCGCGCGGGCGCGGTAGAACAGCTCGCAAAACAAGTGCGCCATGCGCGTCTGCATCGGCCGGGCGCTGTTGTTGGTGATGGCCTCGCGAAAGATCGCAGCATCGCGCAGCGTCTCGCGCCAGACCGCGAGCCCGAAGGTCGGCCGCCGCCGGAATGCGATGAACAATTCGCGGTGCGGGATGAACGCGACCGACGCCGGCCCGAGCGCACTGAGCCCGTGATCCATCTGGTCGATGAACAGCCCCTGCGCGTCCGGAAGATCGCCGGTGAGATGGAACGCCAGATATTGCCGCCGCCCGCTGCCGAGCAGGTGATAGCGGGCAACCATGCCGGAGACGACCAAAGCGGAATGCTCGGGTTCGTCGCCTTGACGAATGAAATCCTCATTGGACGCGAAATCGCGCAGCATGAAGGTCAGCGCGCGAATCTCGCCCGCATCCTCCTCTGCGAGCGCGGTGTGCTCGCTAAGGTTCCGTATCAGCACGTCGTGAGCTTTTTCCATCGGGTCCGCCAAAAATCGCGCCGGTTCTATCAAATGATACGTGCGGCTTGCGTTCAGCGGACTAGAACGCTGATCGGAAGCACAGGTTGCTAATTGGCTTGCGACGCACCGATCGCAGCCGCGCCATCCCCCGATTTCGGACCAGCCAGCCTTCTCATGAAAAGTACCACTCTCCTGGAGCGCATCCGCCGCCTGTTCGCGTCCGATGCCGGCGAGCATCTGGACAGCATCAGCGATGCCTTGCTGAAGGGAACGCTGAGGGAGCCGGTCCGGCCGATGTCGGATCAGGAGCTCGCTCGCGCCATCCGCGAGTTCCGATCCGCGCCGGTTTCCGACTGGACGCTTGCGAAACTGTCGCGTCGTCTCGCCGAGGCCTCCGTGCCGCGGGACGGCTGAAAACAGCACGCGATGCTCATGCCGCATCCGAAGTTCATCGCCCGCCTGCAGGCGATCGAAGGCCTGTCCGAGGACGAGCGCCGGCAGATCGCGGGCTTGCCGTCCACGCTGCGCCAGGTCGCGGATGGCGAGATCGTGCTGCGCCAGGGAGAGGCTGCGACCCGCTGCGTCTTCATCGTCAGCGGCTTCCTCTACCAGTCGCGCATCGTCGGCGATCGCAGCCAGACCCTCGCCTTCCATGTTCCCGGCGACATGCCGTGCCTGCACACGCTGCTGGTCTCGCCGATGGACGCGGACCTCGTCGGGCTCGGCCCGACCATCGTCGGCACCGTCGCCCACAGCCAGCTGCGCCAGCTGCTCGACGGCTCGATCCACCTGACCCGTGCCTTCTGGCGCGAGACGCTGATCGACGCGGCGGTCTCGCGGCAATGGATCGCCCGCCTCGGCGCGCAGGCGGCGCTGCCCAAGGTCGCGCACCTCATCTGCGAGCTCGCCGCGAGGCTGGAGGTCGTCGGGCTCCTCAAGAGCAACTGTTTCCAGATGCCGATGACGCAGCGTCACGTCGCGGACGCCTGCGGATTGTCGATCGTCCACGTCAACCGCACCGTTCAGGAGCTGAGGCATCGCGGATTGATCGCCTGGGACGGCGCCGAGATCGAGCTGCTCCAGCCCGACGAGCTGCGCCAGCTTGCGGATTTCACGCCGGATTATCTGAGCTGAGCGGTCCGCCAGGCGTCGAGCAGCGGCCCGCCGCTCCCCAGCACGGGATCCGTCTTCGGCTTGCGGACCTTGGCAATGCGCTTGACCGCGTCGGGACGCTGGCGCGTGTCGGTGCACTCGTCATACGTGCCGTCCTGCGGATAGGCGCCGACGACCAGAAAGTCCCGGCTGGATCCGATCAGCCGGTGGCCGGTGCCCGCGGGCAGGACCAGCACGTCGCCGGCTTTCAGTTTCAGGATGCGGCCCTTGATCCCGCCGCACTCGATCCTCGCCATGCCGCGCGCCACGCCCATCACTTCATGGATCTGCGAATGATAGTGGACGAAGTCGTAGACGGTATCGCGCCACGACCGGCCCCAGCCGTTCGTGTCGAACAGCGTATCGATGACCACCTCGGGCGGAAAGCGCCGACCGTTCAGCTTCACCACCCCGCGATAGAGCAGCGCCGGAAAGCGCGGATTGTTCGGCACGATGCCATCGTCGCGAAAGTGCATGGCGGTGGGCTTGCGGGCCCGCACCAGCTCCCGCAGCATCGCTGCATCGGGCTGGTCCTCCACCAGCTTCTTGGCGAAGTTCTTGATCTGGTCCTTGACCGGCATGACGTCTCCTCAGCCGCGAACTAACGGCTGCGGAGGCGAGAAGTTTCCGGGCCCTGTCGGAGCAAGGCTCGACAGGGCCTCTCCAGCTCATCATGACGCGGCGTTGGAAAGGAGCGCGTCAACCCTTGCCGGCAATCAGCTCGGCAAACCGCCGCAGATAGAGCGGCCAACCCTGATCACTGTCAACGCCGCTGCGGACGCCTTCCCAGCCCTCGCCGTGGCGATCGAGGTGACGGTGCTCCAGCTCCAAGCGGGTCCGGCTTGGTGTCTCCGCAATGAAGCGGACCTCCCATTCACTCGTCTTGGCGGGATCGGTCTCGATTTGCCAGCGCGGGCTGATGTCCCAGCTCAAGAGGACTCGAGTGGGCGGGTCGAACGCCAACACGCGCGCCCAGCGGCATTCGCTGCCATCGATCCCCCGATCATAGATGCTTCCGCCCACCCGAGGTTCGAATACGGTCTCTGCGATGGGGACAGCGAGCAGATTGTGCTCGCGCGGCTTGAAGCTGCCGAAGTCTTCGGTGAAGATCTTGAACGCGCGCTCGATCGGCGCCTCGACGACAACGGAATGTTTTACGGGCGCAACCGCCACACGTGTGTTCATTTGGATCCCTCCGGTGGTTTTTCGACGGCTAATTTGTAAGCGGCCAGCGTGTCGCTCCAGAACCGGTCGAGCCACGCGCGCATCTGGCCGAGCCCCGCTGGATCGATGTGATAGACGTTGCTGGCGCCCTTCGGCTCTGCACGAACCAAACGAGATTCGCGCAGCACCTTGAGATGCTGTGAGACGGCCGACTGGGACACGGGCAGCTGTCGCGTGATCTCAGCGACGGTGCGTGGCCGTGCACCGACAAGCTCGAAGATCCGCCTGCGGGTGGGATCGCCGAGTGCGGCCAGTTGTGCGCTGTCTTTAGCCATAGCCACTCACCGCCGGATGCCATGCCTGCTCGAACCATTATAAGTGATTGCTAATGATTAGTGGAAACTAATTATCGTGTCAACCGGCTGAGGTCGCGGCGTGAAACTCTAATTTTGGTGTTGAAGAGTCTCGTCCGGCGGCGGAACGAACGCCGCGCAGGCCCGATTCAGGCCACATCCTCTCCGGATTTGCGGCTCATTGCCACCCAAGTCTTTGATGACAAAGGGGTGGTCAAGAGTTGCGTCATGCGTAACCGGGAGACCAGGATGGGCAACCGCGCCGCAAAGTTCATTTCGACCCTCGTCGCCAGCATCCTTGCGGGCGCGCCATTGGCCGCGGTATCGCAGAACGCGCCGACGCCATCGAGCACGGCCAATGCGGCGCCCGACTGCCTGGCTTCGCCAAAGGATGCCGCGCCGCAGGGGCAGCATTGGTACTATCGCCTCGATCGCACGACGAAGCGCAAGTGCTGGTATCTGCGCGCCGCCGGTGAGAAGGAGAGCGCGAAGACCGCGCAGGCCGTCCCGACCGAGAGCGATCCACCGACCGCGGATGCACGGGCGCCGCAGCAGAACCCGGTACAGGACGCGCGCGCCGAATATCTGACGCCGCGCGGAACTGCTGCTGCCAAGACGGCGAACGTTCCGATGCAAGCCGCCGCTGCGGCACCGGTGCAACAATCCACGGACCAGTCCGCTGACGGCAACGCGCAGCAACCCGCTGGCGCCGCGCCCTGGCCCGATGTCTCCACGGCATCCGCGCCGCCCCCGGCACCGACCGTTGTCGCAGCAGCCGCGCAGCCGAGCGCAAAGCCGTCGAAATCCTCCTCGCCCGTGGCGCTCGCTGCGGCAGACAACAGCACGACTGACAAGCCGACCGGCTCGTTGCAGATGCTGCTGCTCGTGATCGGCGGCGCCCTGGCGCTCGCTGGAATCCTTGCCAGCCTCATCTACCGCTTCGCCGGCTCGCGCGTCCGCCTCCGGTCGGCGGACCGTCACGGGCATTGGGACGATTGGCAGGCGCACAACCAGGATGCAAGCCGTGCGCCCTGGCGGGATTCACCGCCGGCCGCCGCCCAGCCGCCACGCCCGATCGACTTCGATGCGGTACGTCCGCGACCGACAAGACAAGCGACGAAACTCGCCGCGATCGGCCGCGAGATCGAGCTGATCGACGCGCGCAGGCAGCGTGCCGCCGCTCCGGCCGCAGAACCTGTCGAGACCAGAAGCAACAAGGTCGAGATCGAAATGGCCGACGAGAAAGCCGAGCTCGTCGCCGCAGCGCTCCAGCTCGCCGCCAGCGAGATCGGCCAGGATCGCGATGACGCGCCGGCGGGTCGGGACGCCGATGCGGTCGACGTCGACGTCATCACGACGATGCTGGAACAGCTGGCCAAGCAAGGGCCGCGGCTGTCGCGGCCTAACCTTGAAGCTGACCTTGCAAACTTCGCACGAAGCCTACGAGGCCAATCCGCCGCTCGCGCTTGAGGCGTTCGGCCTTCAGGATCGACTGCACCTCGGCGAAGGCCTCGTCGACCGCGTGGTTGATCACGATGTAGTCGTACTCGGCCCAGTGACTCATCTCGTCGCTGGCGCGGCTCATCCGCTTGCGGATCACCTCATCGGAATCCTGCGCGCGCGAGTGCAGGCGCTTCTCGAGGTCGGCCGCCGAGGGCGGCAGGATGAAGACGCTGACGACATCGGCGCGCGCCTTCTGCTTCAATTGCTGGGTCCCCTGCCAGTCGATGTCGAACAGCACGTCCTGGCCTGCCGACAGCGCCGCCTCGACGGGGCCGCGCGGCGTGCCGTAGCTGTTGTCGAACACCGTGGCCCATTCCAGGAGCTCGTCGGCCTTGACCATCGCATCGAACGTCGCCTTGTCGACGAACGTGTAATCCTTGCCGTTGACCTCACCCGGGCGCATCGGCCGCGTGGTCGCCGAGACCGACATTTTCAGGCCGGGCATCCGCTCGATCAAAAGACGGGACAGCGTCGTCTTGCCCGCGCCTGACGGCGAGGACAGCACGAACATCAATCCACGGCGCTCGACACCGTCAGTTCCGTGACCGCCCGTCGTCATCGATCACTCCAGATTCTGCACCTGCTCGCGGAACTGCTCGACCACGTTCTTCATGGCGAGGCCCGTGTTGGTCAGCTCAATGTCGTTCGACTTCGAGCAGCAGGTGTTGACCTCGCGGTGAAACTCCTGCGCCAGAAAGTCCAGCTTGCGCCCGATCGGGCCGCCCTTGCCGATCAGCTCGCGCGCCTGCGCGAGGTGGGAGGCGATGCGGTCGAGCTCCTCGCGGATGTCGGCCTTGGTCGCGATCAGGATCGCCTCCTGCATCAGGCGGTCGGAGTCGAAACGGTCGGAGGTGTCGAGCAGCGCTGCGATCTGCTCAGCGAGCTTCGCCTTGATCGCCTCCGGCTTGCGGCCGGGCGCGGCCTCCGCCTTCTTGGCAAGCTGCTCGATCTCGTCGACGCGCTGGGTCAGGATCTGCCCGAGCGAAGTGCCCTCGCGCTTGCGCATCGCGACGAGCTCGTCGAGCGCCTTGTCGAAGGCCTCGGCGGCCGCGGCGCGCGCCGCCTTATCCTCCTCCTCGTTGCCCTCGGGCTCGGCGACCTCGACGACGCCCTTGATGGCGAGCAGGCCGTCGATGCTCGGCGCCACTGCGTCGACCTTCCCCGAGATCAGCGCCGCGGCCTTCAGCACCGCGTTGAGCACATCCTCGTTGACGCGCACCGTGGCGGCGGCGTTGGTGCGCTTGACGTTGAGATTGGCATAGACGGTGCCACGCGAGAGCAGCTCGCCCGCGCGCTTCTTGGCATGGGCCTCGAGCTCGTCAAACCCCTGCGGCAGCCGCACCCGCAAGTCGAAGCCCTTGGCATTGACCGACTTCAATTCCCATTCGAACGTGTACGGCCCGCTCGCGCCGTGGCTTCTCGCAAAGCCGGTCATGGACGACAGCGCCATCAGTTCAGAGTCTCCAGGAACAGGGGATTCGCGAGGCCATCAAGCCACGCGAATCTTAAGACTATTTTGCCGGAAAGTGGAATCCGCAATGCCCGCAAGCTGGTCTGCGCCAAGAAGGTCTGCACCAAGGCTCAGCGCTGGACCACCGGCGGCGAGCCCTGCACCGCGCCCTGTCGGGCCGGTGCGGGATTGGCTGGACCAGCCGGGCGTGCCGCCGGCGGCCTCTTCTGCTGATTGGGCCGTGCCGGCGTGGTCGCGGTCGGCGCGTCCGCGGCGCCAGGCGCGGCAGCCGCCGGCGGCTGCGCGTCCTCGGCCGGCTCGACCGTGTCGTTCTGGATCTGCTTCTCCATCGCGCGGAGCTTGGCGACGTTCTTCTGGTGCGCGTCGTAGGTCTCGGTGAAGGCGTGCCCGCCGGTGCCGTCGGCGACGAAATAGAGATCGCGGGTGCGGGCCGGGTTGGCGGCGGCCTCCAGCGAGGCGCGGCCCGGATTGGAGATCGGGCCCGGCGGCAGCCCATCGATCACATAGGTGTTGTAGGGCGAGGGCTGCGTGATCTCGCTGCGCTTGATCGGCCGGCCCAACGTGCCCTTGCCGCCAACGAGGCCGTAGATGATGGTCGGATCGGACTGCAGCTTGATCCGCTGCTTCAGCCGGTTGACGAACACCGCGGCGACGCGGCTGCGCTCGTCCGCCTTGCCGGTTTCCTTCTCGATGATGGAGGCCAGCGTGACCAGCTGCTCCGGCGTCTTGACCGGAATGTCCGGGTTGCGGCGCTCCCAAATCTCGGTGAGCACGCGCTTGTGCGCCTGCTGCATGCGCTGGATCACCTGCTCGCGCGGGGTGCCGCGCGGGAATTTGTAGGTCTCCGGGAGCAGCGTGCCTTCGCGCGGCAGCTCGCGCACGCTGCCGGTGAAGATGTCGTTGTCGGACAGCCGCGCCACGATCTGCTCGGAGGTCAGGCCTTCCGGAATCGTGACCGCATGCTGCACCACCTTGCCCTCGACGATGGTGGCGATGACGTCGCGCAGCGAGGCGTTCTTCTGGAACGAATACTCACCCGGCTTGAGGTCCGAGCTCGCCTTCAACGCGGCGACGCTGGCGATGAACACCCAGGGATTGACGTCGGTCACGCCTTCCCGGTTCAGCGTCTCGGCGATGTCGCGCTTGCCCGCACGCTGCGGGATGTTGACGATCTTGTCTTCTTTCAGCGGTCCGGGCGCCTCGAGCACCTGGCGGCCGTAATAATAGACGCCGCCGGCGCCAAGCATGGCGATCAGCAGAAGGGTGATGATGGCGTTGCCGACGATGACGAGCGGATTGCGCGCACGGTCCGACCGCTTGGGCGGCGGCGGGAGTTGCTCGGGCTCGAGCGCGGCCCGCGGACTCCTGGGTGAAATGGGCGGCCTTTCACTCATCGAAACAACCTGAATCCTGCCGGTTCAATCGCGGCCCGACAATCGCTTGCCCTGCCAAAAACGCACGCGCCCACGTCCATGACTATCGCCGAATACGGCAAAACGGTGGATTCGTCTCAAACACAAACTAACTGACTAGGCGCCGGACGATCACCGACGCATTGGTACCGCCAAAACCAAAGGAGTTCGACAACGCGACGTTGACCTCACGCTGCTTCGCCTTGTGCGGCACGAGATCGATCGCAGTCTCCACCGACGGATTGTCGAGATTGATCGTCGGCGGCACGACATTATCGCGAATCGCCAGAATCGCGAAGATCGCTTCGATCGCACCGGCCGCCCCGAGCAGATGGCCGGTCGACGATTTGGTCGATGACATTGCCACCTTGGAGGCGGCGTTGCCGAGCAGACGTTCGACCGCGCCGAGCTCGATCTCGTCGCCGAGCGGCGTCGAGGTGCCGTGCGCGTTGATGTAGTCGAGATCGGACGGCGTCAGCCCGGCGCGCTTGAGCGCGGCCGACATGCTGCGGAAGCCGCCATCGCCATCGGGTGACGGCGACGTGATGTGATAGGCATCGCCCGACAGACCATAACCGATCACCTCGGCATAGATCTTCGCGCCGCGGCGCCTGGCGTGCTCCAGCTCCTCCAGCACGAGGACGCCGGCGCCCTCGCCCATCACGAAGCCGTCGCGGTCCTTGTCGTAGGGACGCGAGGCCTTTTCGGGCGTCTCGTTGAAACCAGTCGAGAGCGCGCGCGCGGCGTTGAAGCCGGCAATGCCGATGCGGCTGATCGGCGACTCGGCGCCGCCTGCGACCATGACGTCGGCATCGCCCAGCGCGATCAGGCGGGCCGCATCGCCGACCGCATGCGCGCCGGTCGAGCAGGCCGTGACCACGGAATGGTTCGGTCCCTTCAGCCCATGCGCGATTGAGACGTAGCCGGAGGCGAGATTGATCAGGCGGCCCGGAATGAAGAACGGCGACACCCGGCGCGGCCCGCGCTCCTTCAGCAGGATCGCGGTATCGGCGATGCCGTTGAGGCCGCCGATGCCGGAGCCGATCATGGTGCCGGTCGCGCACTTGTCCTCTTCGGTCTCGGGATGCCAGTTGGCGTCGTCGAGCGCCTGGCCGGCCGCGGCCATGCCGAAGATGATGAAGTCGTCGACCTTGCGCTGGTCCTTCGGCTCCATCCACTTGTCGGGATTGAAGCTGTCGTTCGACCCGTCGCCGCGCACGACCGTGCAGGCGATCTTGGTCTGCAGATCGGAGACATCGAAGCTCTCGATCCTGCGCGCACCGCTTTCGCCGTTGAGGATGCGTTTCCAGGTCGGCTCGACGCCACAGCCGAGTGGCGAGACCATGCCGAGACCCGTGACGACAACCCGCCTCATATCCGAAAACTCCGCATCGAAAGATTCACGGCCAATAACAAGAAACCGGCTGACCGCTGCGAAGCGGCCCGTCCGGTTTCAATGTTGTCCCCGCGAAATTGAAGAGCCTTAGCTCTTCGCGTTCTTCTCGAGAAACTTCGTGGCGTCGCCGACGGTGAGAATCGTTTCCGCAGCGTCGTCCGGAATCTCGCAACCGAATTCCTCTTCGAACGCCATCACCAGCTCGACGGTATCCAGACTGTCGGCGCCGAGGTCGTCGATGAAGCTCGCGTTGTCGACAACCTTCTCGGGTTCAACACCAAGGTGTTCGACCACGATCTTCTTAACCCGCTCGCCAATGTCACTCATTGCTTAACCTCGTGTTGTTCCCTGTAGACCCGACCCCCCGGGACGATACGAGCCGTCGTGGTCGTTTGACTGCCTTCGCTTACGAACTTTGATTTGGCCCATCCTAACCGATGGAGGCCCCGGCGAACGACGGCCAAAGGCTCCGCATCGCCAATATACAGGGTTTCAAAAACCTGCAATGGCGTTCTTTGCCCATCCGTTGAAGGTCCGGTTATCATACTTCAATTGCCTTGACTACAAGCCTCATTTCGCTCCGGAAACGGCCGTTTGCCGCATGCCGCACCGCCCTGACAGGCGGCGCGGCACGAGACATCAGATCATGGCCATGCCGCCGTTGACGTGGATGGTCTGCCCGGTGACGTAAGCTGCTTCGTTCGAGCTCAGATAGACGGCCGCCGCCGCGATGTCCTCGGGCGTCCCCAGGCGGGCGGCGGGAACCTTGGTCAGAATCGTTTCGCGCTGCTTGTCGTTGAGCGCATCGGTCATCGGCGTCTTGATAAAGCCGGGCGCGATGCAGTTCGCGGTCACGCCGCGCTTGGCGTATTCGGCCCCTAACGTCTTGATCATGCCGATCAAGCCGGCCTTCGACGCAGTATAATTGCCCTGCCCGGGATTGCCGGTGACGCCGACCACCGAGGTGATGGCGACGATGCGGCCGAAGCGCTTGCGCATCATCAGCTTGGTCGCGGCGCGCGCCAGGCGGAAGGTCGCGGTCAGATTGACGTTGATGACCTCGTCCCAGTCCTCGTCGCGAAGCTGCACGAAGAGATTGTCGCGCGTGATGCCGGCATTGGCGATGAGAATGTCAACCTGGCCCATCGCTGCTTCCGCAGCGGGCACCAGCGCTTCGACCTCATCGGCCTTAGAGAGATTGCAGGGCAGCACGTGGGCGCGCTCGCCGAGCTTGCCGGCAAGCTCGTCCAGCACTTCCTTGCGCGTCCCCGATATGGCGACAGTGGCGCCCTGCGCGTGCAGCGCCAGCGCGATCGCACCGCCAATGCCGCCGGTCGCGCCGGTGACGAGCGCCTTTCGGCCAGTCAGATCGAACATTGATGGACTCCTTTAAGCCTGCTTGGCAGCGGCCAATGCATCCTTGGCGGCGGCAATATCGTTCGGGCCGCCGACCGCAATGCCGACGGCGCCGTCCGCGATGCGCTTGACGAGACCCGTCAGCACCTTGCCGGCGCCGATCTCGAAGAAGCGGGTGACGCCCTGCCCGGCCATGTAAGCTACCGACTCGCGCCAGCGCACCGTGCCGGTGACCTGCTCGACCAGGCGGCGGCGGATCTCGTCGGGATCGGTGATGGCGCTGGCCAGCACGTTCGACACCAGCGGCGCGGCCGGCGCCTTGATCGTGACCTTCGACAGCGCCTCCGCCATGGCATCCGCAGCCGGCTGCATCAGCTTGCAATGGAACGGGGCGGACACCGGCAGCAGCATCGCGCGCTTGGCGCCCTTGGCCTTGGCGATCTCGACGGCGCGATCGACCGCAGCCTTGTCGCCGGAGACGACGACCTGGCCGCCGCCATTGTCGTTGGCGGCCTGGCAGACCTGCCCCTGCGCCGCCTCGCCCGCGACCTCCATGGCGGCCTCGTAGTCGAGACCGAGCAGCGCGGCCATCGCGCCGGCGCCGACCGGGACGGCCTTTTGCATTGCGAGACCGCGGGTGCGAAGCAGACGCGCGGTATCCGAAACCGTCAGGCTGCCGGCCGCCGCCAGCGCCGAATATTCACCAAGCGAGTGGCCGGCGACGAAGGCAGCGTCTCGCCCCACGGAAAAACCAGCCTCGGCCTCGAGCACGCGCAAGGTCGCGATGGACACCGCCATCAGCGCCGGCTGGGCGTTCTCGGTGAGCTGGAGGGTTTCGGCCGGACCTTCCCAGATGATGGCCGTCAGCTTCTCGCCGAGTGCGGCATCGACCTCATCGAATACGGCGCGCGCCACCGGAAAAGCGTCGGCCAGGGCCTTGCCCATGCCGACCGCCTGGGAACCCTGCCCAGGAAATGTGAATGCAGCCGTCATCGGCGCTCCCTGCTGTCAGGCATGATCCCTATTCTGAACCGGCAGCCGATTACGCCCAGCCTTGGGCCATGGTTCCGGATCATGCTCCAAAGGGGGCCGTAGACACCGTCCGAGGCCGCACTGTCAAGCCGAGACGGGAACTTGGAGCAGCATTCAACGGGGAATGCGCCCCCTCAAAACCCGCCCGCGGTCTGGTTGGCATCGACGTCGGCACCTGCTCGCGCGCGGCGCGCACTGCTGACGAGTTGCCCCGGCCGATCCTCGCGGTTCGGCTTTGCCGTGGCCAGCCGCAGCACCGAAGCATAGTTCGGCTGCACTTCCATGCGATCGGCGTACCGGCTCGCACTCAGCAGCCGATGCACCTTGGGCAGATTGTAGCAGGGCACGTAGAACAACAGATGATGCTCGAGGTGATAGTTCACGTAATACGGCGCGATGAACAGGCGCTCGAGAAAATTGGCATGCGTCGTGCGCGTGTTGCGCAAGGGGTCGCTGCTATCGGGGACGACGGCGTGCTCGGCGATATTGCGGATGCGGGTGATGACCATCATCCAGGTCAATAGCGGCACCAGCCAGAGCAGCGGATAGGCCCACCACACGCGGGCCGCCGCACACGCGGCAAACATGATCCCGTTGACCACACATTGCGGGCCGAGCTTCTCCCAGAAATGCGCCGCACGCTGCCGCCACGGCCAGTCCGCGGGTCCGAGCGCGTTGAGCAGCTGCGCCTTGCGCTGCTGATAGCCCGTCTGCCCGGTGATGTCGCGGATGAACTTGCGGCGGTAGCTCAGCCTGGTGATTGGAAACGGCGCCGACAGCACGAGATCGGGGTCGTCCTCCTGCTGGGTGCGCGCATGGTGCTGAAGGTGATAGCGGCGGTAGCTGCGCGTTTCCGCAAACAGCGGATAGGCGCAGAACCACTGGCTCAGCGCCAGATTGGTTTTCTCGTCGGGGGACAGGCAGCCATGGGCACCGTCATGCATCAGGATCGCAAGGCCGAGCTGGCGCGAGCCGATGATGGCGACGGCGAAGACATAGGTGAGCGGATTGGGCCACCACGCGACCAGCGCGACGGCTGCAATGATCAGCGCCCAGGCGTGCGCGATCAGCGCGGCGCCTTTCCACGTCGCGCGCTGGCGTACCTCGGCCAATTGATCATCGGTGAGGAAATCGCGGGCACGCATGCGAAGCGCGGTCATGGCTAACCCTCTCCATTCGAATGGTCGGATGCCTCGCGCGCCTCGACGAGACGCAGGCGCCCGGTGGCTTCAGTGGATTTTGCCTGCTCGCCCAGGACGCGCAGCATCTCGGCGCAAAGCGCCTCGGGTGAGCGGCCCATCGCATAGCCTTCGAGAATGACGCCGATCGCGACCGCCCAGAAGCGCCGCGAGCTTTCGTCGGGCGCCCGCAGCGAGCGCCAGCCGTGCCGCTCGACCTGCCCCGCATAAGCGCGCGCACCCTCGCTGTGCAGGCGCTCGATGGTGCGCTCCACCAGTGGCGCGAGATCCTGGCGACGCCGCGTCAGCGTCAGCGCCTCGGCGAAGAAGGCGACCGAATCGCTCGCCGTCACGGTCTCGGCCAGCGCGTGGGTGTATTCCCCGGGCGTCCGCGCCTTGAGCGCCGCCTGCTCGGTGGCGCGCGCCAGGTACAACAGATCGCGGCAGGCGCATTCGACGAACAGCGCCTCCTTCGTGCGGAAGTAATAGGTGATCTGGCTCGGGAATGCGTCCGCGGCGGCCGCGATGTCGGTGATTGCCGTGCCGGACAGACCCCGCTCCCGAAACAGCGGGCTCGCGGCATCCAGGAGCAGCGACCGCATCTTGCGGCCGGCCGAGCGCGTCGCGCGCGCGGCGTGCTTGGGGTCGCCTGCCGCCTCGAGCGGCGCATCGGCCGACGTTTCCGCCATGGGAACCTCTTCGCTGATTTATTTGTATGTCATACAAACAAATAGATCAAGCCAAATCTTGGTATTTGAGGATGGGGTCTGGCTCCCGTCGGAGGGGCGGACCCGGCTCGGCTTGAAAATGCCCCTCCAACCTTGCAAAGCCGGCCAAAATCCGTATAAGGCGCCCATCCGCAGACCCCGGCCGGGAGCTGAACGGACGGTCTCAGCAAATCATTCGTGATTTTGGTGTGGCAGGGCCAGTCGGCCCGTCGTCCCGTGTTTCCGCCTTCTGAGCTTGATCCCAGAGTCCTTTCCGAAGGCCTCTTAAGGGTTTGACGCCGGGCGATGCGCCAACATGAGGAAAGGACGACCATGCCTCTTTACGAGCATGTTTTTCTCGCGCGTCAGGACGCGAGCCCGCAGCAAGTCGAAGAGCTGACTGCGCAGATGACCGGTATCGTCGAGGGTCTCGGCGGCAAGGTCACCAAGACCGAGAATTGGGGCGTGCGCTCCCTCACCTACCGCATGAACAAGAACCGCAAGGCGCACTTCGTGCTGCTCAACATCGACGCGCCGTCCGCGGCGATCGCCGAGATCGAGCGCCAGGAGCGCATCAGCGAGGACGTGATCCGCTATCTCAGCGTCCGCGTCGAGGAGCTCGAGGAAGGCCCGTCCGCGATGATGCGCAAGGCCGACCGCGACCGCGAGCGTGACGATCGCGGCGGTGGCTTCCGCGGCGAGCGTGAAGGCGGCTTCCGTGGCGACCGCGAGGGCGGTTTCCGCGGCGATCGCGGTCCGCGCCGTCCGCGCGATGAAGCTGAAACCACGGATGGGGAGTAAGACCAATGGCTGAAGCTGGTGCACGTCGTCCGTTTTTCCGTCGTCGCAAGAGCTGCCCGTTCACGGGCGCCAATGCTCCGAAGATCGACTACAAGGACTCCAAGTTGCTGATGCGTTACGTCTCCGAGCGCGGCAAGATCGTGCCGAGCCGCATCACCGCGGTGTCCGCGAAGAAGCAGCGTGAGCTCGCCCGCGCCATCAAGCGCGCGCGCTTCCTGGGCCTGTTGCCCTACGTCATTCGCTGATACGACCAATTCGACCGGCGGACGCTTGCGCCGCCGGTCGCGACTTTTCTGAACTCATAAGGCTTCCGGGTCGTCCGGTCGCCGATGGTTGGGGCAAACGATGCCTCTAACCGCTCGAAGGGAGCGGGACAGCTGATGATGGCCTTTGGACTGATCGCCCTGATCGCCGGCGCTGCGTCGGCCCTGATGTTCGCTTCGATCATTTCGGGCGCGCTGATCTCGCTCGTCCTGTTCTATCTCGCTCCGCTCCCTCTGATGGTCGCCGCGATCGGCTGGGGCCCGCTTTGCGCCAGCCTCGGCGGCATCGCCGCCGCGATCGGTCTTGGCGCCCTGTTCGGCCTGCCCTACTGCATCGCTTTCGCCGTCACCGTCGCGCTGCCGGCGTGGTGGCTCGGCCATCTCGTCCTGCTCGGACGTCAGGTGGAAAGCGCCGCGCCTGCCACCGGCACCTCCGCGGCGCCCGACATCGAGTGGTACCCGGTCGGCCGCATCCTGCTCTGGATTGCAGGCTTCGCCACCCTGACCACGATGGCCGCTCTGCTCACGCTTGGGACCGACGCGGAGACCATCACCGGCACGTTGCGGCGCGGCCTGATGCGCCTCCTGCGCGCCACCGACCCGCAAACTTCGGGCGAAGCCAGTCAGTTCGTCGACGCGATGGTGCGCATCGCACCGGCCGCCGCCACGATCGCTGCGACGATGACGCTGACCCTCAACCTCTGGCTCAGCGCCAAGGTGACCGCGACGTCGGGCCGGCTGCGCCGTCCGTGGCCGGACCTCAAGACCACCGAGCTGCCGCAGATGACGCTGGTGGTGCTGTGCATCTCCCTCGCCTTCTGCTTCACCGGCGGGCTGCTTGGCATCGTGGCGCAGATCGCCACCGCCGCGCTGATGATGAGCTATGCGCTGGCCGGTTTCGCCGTGCTGCATACGCTGACGCTCGCGCTGAACGGCCGCACGTTCTGGCTCGGGTCGACCTATGCCGCCGTCGTCGTGTTCGGATGGCCCGTGGTCGCGATGGTGATCCTCGGGCTTGCGGATGCGGTGTTCGGCTTGCGCGAACGCTACCTGCGCAGCCGGCAGCCGCCACCACTGCCTACCCCCTGAGTTCAACCCCGAAACTGAAACCTACAGAGAGCACTTCAAAAGGAGAACGAATATGGAAGTCATTTTGCTGGAACGCGTCAACAAGCTCGGCCAGATGGGCGAAGTCGTGAAGGTTCGCGACGGCTACGCTCGCAATTTCCTGCTCAAGCGCGGCAAGGCGCTGCGCGCCACCGCCGACAACCGGGCCAAGTATGACGGCATGAAGGCCGAGCTCGAAGCGCGCAACCTCAAGGCCAAGGGCGAAGCGTCCAAGGTCGCCGAGAAGATCGAGGGCAAGAACATCATCGTGATCCGCCAGGCCTCCGAAGCCGGCCAGCTGTTCGGCTCGGTCACGGTGCGCGATATCGTCATGGCATTCGAAGCCGACGGCGTCCATCTCGACCGCCCGCAGGTGCAGCTCGATGCGCCGATCAAAACCATCGGCAAGCACACGGTCACCGTTGCCGTTCACCCCGAGGTCGAGGTCGAGATCACCGTGACGGTCGCGCGCAGCCAGGATGAGGCCGAGCGCATCAACCGCGGCGAGGACATCTCGACCCGCAACGAGGATCGCGACGCGGCCGCCGAGGCGATCGCCGCCGCCGGCGAGTTCTTCGATCCGGAGGCCCAGCACGACGACGTCGCGCCGGCGCCGGCTGCGGAAGAGAAGTAAGACACTACTCGTCATGCGCGGGCTTGACCCGCGCATCCATCGTCAAAGAATCTTCTTGATGGATTGCCAGGTCAAGCCCGGCAATGACGAAGAAACAACGAAGCCCGGCTGCCTCACGCGGCCGGGCTTTTCGTTTTCGCAGCGACGTCCTCGCTCAGCATCGCGATCGATGCCAGTGCGGTGGCCGTATGCTTCTCGAAGCCGTCGCTGACGCAGAACACGTCGGCCGCGACCACCGCGACCTGGCGGCCCGGCTTGATCACCCGGGCGCGGCAGATCAGCTTTTCACCCACCGCAGGCGACAACAGATTGAGCTTGTATTCCGCCGTCAACGCCGGCTGACCACGCGAGGTGGCGGCTGCGATCGTCGTGGCGTTGTCGACCAGGAAAGCGGTGACGCCGCCGTGGAAGAAGCCGTGCTGCTGTAAGAGTTCGGGCCGGCGCTCCACGGCGATGGTGCAGGTGCCGCGCGACAATTCGGAGAGTTTTGCGCCGACCAGATTCATGAAACCCTGTCGGCCAATATTGGCGTGGATGCGCTCGGCAATCGGCGCAAAGTCCGGATCAGCTTCGGTCCGCATGCGGTCTCCCCTTATTGCTTGTTGATGCGATCGAACGGCCTCAGCGCACGATTGGCGCAGGCGATCAGCGTATCCGCCTCGATGCGCGGATCGGTGCGCTCGCGACCCGACAGGAAGGCGCGGCAGAAGATCTGCGCCGGACCGATCAGCTGGCTGACGAACATCACCGGCGTCATCGGCAGAAGTTCGCCGCTTGCGACCAGCGGCGCGCGCCAGCGCTCAATGCCTTCGGCAAGCCGCGCATTCTGCGCCCGCTGGGCGTTGCGCACGTCCTCGCCCCACTCGCTGCGCGAGATCTCGAACAGGTACCGCGCCTCGCGCCGGCTGGTGACGACCCAGTCGAGATGCGCCCGGATCAGGCGATCGATGCCCTGCTCGACGTCGGGGAGGGGATCGAGCGCGGCCAGGATCGCGGCGTGATAGTGCCGCAGGACCTCGAGAAACAACGCACCGGCAAGTTCTTTCTTCGAACCGAAGACGTGGAAGAAGCTGCCGTTGGAGGCGCGCGCGCGCGTGCGGATCGCGGCCACCGTCGCGGCTTCGAAGCCGACGCGGTCGAACACGGCAAGGCCGGCCGCCAACAAATCGTCTCGCATGCTCGCCGTCATGGGGCGCCTCCTAGAGTAGCACTCTAGAGCACCACTCTAATCACGGTCAAGACGATGCGAAGGCCGCGGATGGCGCAGCCTTCGCATCGTCGATCGAAAGATCCGGCTGACCTAGCGCGAGATCGGCGGCGCCGGCGGACCGGAGGACGCAGGCGGCGCTAGCGGCGGGGCTGCAGCGGTCGCGGGCGGCGCCTGTTCCTGCGGCTTGGCTGCGGGCGCCGGCTCGGCGGATTTCGGAGCAGCCTCTTCCACCGGCTTGGGCGCGGCCGGCTCAGGGGGATTGGCGGCGGCTGGGGCTGCTGGCGTCACCTGCGGCACCGGATCTGGCCGCAGCGCCGGCGTCTCGCTGCTGCGCGGCTCCACCTTGGCGCTGTCAGGCTTGACGGCCTCTGGCTTCGGCTCGGTCTTCTTGTCGTCGGTCCGCGGCGCCGCGGCATCGTCCTTCGGGGCCTCCTCCGTCCCGGGCTTGGCGCGCCGCTTGCCTTTGCGTGCCTCGGGCGCAGCCTGTCCCTCAGGCTTCGCGCCGTCCTCGGCCGGCCGTGCGGCACGCTTCTGGCGCGTACCCTCGGCGGCCGGAGGGGCGCCCTCGCCCTCGGGCCGGGCCGCCTCCTGCGCGCGCGGGCGTCGGCCCTGCTGCTCCGGCGAAGCGCCATCCTTCTTGCCGTCCTTGGCCTGGTAGCGGGTGTCGGTGGCCCCGTTCGAGATCAGATAGGCGGAGAGGACGCCCGCCATATCCGAGCTCGTCGTGTAGTGCTGGCGCAGGAATCCCGGTAGCGAGCCGGGCGGGACGGACTTCAGCAGCCCGCGCGGGCTCTTGTGGCAGGCATTGCAGGTCTGCGAGAACAGCTGGGACGGAGTCTTGCCGGCCTCGAGGTTCGTCGCCTGCGCAAGAACGGAATCGGCCGCACCGAAGCCAATCAGAAGCAACACCGTCGCGAGGCTGAGCGCTCGGCTCGACATTCCCATCATCTCCGTTGAATTTACGCAAATGCAGCCGGCGTCCGGCGCGGCGGCGGTGACCTTTTAACCGATTGAGCCGCGAATGGAAGCAGGTCCGCGCGCAAGGATGTGATTAAGCGGTTTTCGAATATCTACTTTGAATACAGTGCAATAGCGCAGCCGGAACCGGCTCGCTAGATTTGAATGCAAACGCATAGGAACCGCTGCGGCGCTTGGGCGTCAGGTATGAAGGCCGGGTAGTCGCATCTTTCGGGTTCGCTCGAGAGGATTGCCAATGGACCGTTTGTTGCGTCGATTCCTGTCCCAATTCATCCGCCGCGGATCGCTGACGGTGACCAGCGCGAGCGGGGCTAAGTTCACCGTGGGCGACGGCTCCGGCGAAGGGGTCGCGGTCCGCTTCGTCACCGCGGACGCCGAGCGCAGGGTCCTCGTCAATCCCGAGCTGGGGCTGGGCGAGGCCTACATGAACGGCGAGTTCGTGGTGGAGCGCGGCACCATAGCTGATGCCCTCGCGATCCTGCTCGATCAACCCGACCTGTTGCCGCAGTGGGCAAAGCCGTGGTGGCACCTGCGCTACCTGACGCGGCACCTCAAACAGTTCAATCCCCGCCCGCGCTCCCGTCAAAACGTCGCTCATCACTACGATCTCGACGGCCGCCTCTATTCGCTGTTTCTCGATGCCGACAAGCAATATAGCTGCGCCTATTTCGAAACGCCCGAGATGTCGCTGGACGACGCGCAGCTTGCCAAGAAGCGGCACATCGCGGCGAAGCTTCTCGTCGCGAATGGCCAGCGCGTGCTCGACATCGGCTCCGGCTGGGGTGGCCTCGGGCTCTATCTCGCCGAGATCGCGGGCGCCGACGTCACCGGCGTGACGCTGTCGACCGAACAGCTGCAGGTCGCCAATGCGCGCGCAGCCGAAAAGGGCCTGACGGGCTCGGCCAGATTCCAGCTCCAGGATTATCGCGACGTCGAAGGTACGTTCGACCGCATCGTCTCCGTCGGCATGTTCGAACATGTCGGGGCAAGATTCTACGACACCTATTTCCAGCGCTGCGCCGAGCTGCTGAAGGAAGACGGCGTCATGCTGCTGCATGCGATCGGCCGTTCGCAGGGCCCGGATTCGACCAATCCCTGGATCGCCAAATACATCTTCCCCGGCGGCTACATCCCCGCCCTCTCGGAGGTGCTGCCGGCGATCGAACGCGCGGGCCTGCTGGTCTGCGACATCGAGATTCTGCGCCTGCACTATGCCGAGACGCTGAAGGCCTGGCGCGAGCGGTTCATGGCGCGGCGCGAGGATGCCGTGCAGCTCTACGACGAGCGCTTCGCCTTGATGTGGGAATTCTACCTGGCGGCCTGCGAGATGACGTTCCGCAAGCAAGCCATGATGAACTTCCAGATCCAGATCACCCGTCGCCAGGGCGTGGTGCCGATGACCCGCGACTATATCCCGCGGGAGGAAGCCCGGCTGCGGGCCCGGGAGGGCGCGGCCTTGCCAAGGCTCAAGCTGGCTGGTGAATAGATCCGGGATCGTAAAGCGCGATGCGATTGAGATGAATCGTCATCGCGCTTTAGGTTATTGTTTAAGCATGATCTTTCGGAAAACCGCTGCACACTTTTCCCGAATGCTCTAGTGACGAAGCGTCGAAATCCCGAACGTCCGGAAAGAAGCCGTTAACGCCAATTGCGCCCGCAATTCCAGCAGGATTTCGGGGGCGACCGGCTGGCGACGCACCTCAGGCCGCTCCGCGTGCTTCATGGCCGCGATGAGCCCCGACAGCCAAAGCCGGCTGCCTGCCTCGCTTCGCCAATTCTGGTGCTGCCGTTCTGGCTGCATCGCTCGCCTCGTATCCCTGTCGGCGGGGAATGCGATAATCCCCTGCCCTTGCGCCTGTTCCGGCATGCCCCCGAAAGAATCCGGGGAGATGTGATCTGCTTCACATAAGTCTGGTCGGGCCTGGCTTAGACCGTCGCAATGAGCAAAGAGACCCAAACCTCATTCGACGTGCAGGACGACCTCCGCACCGATTACGCCCTGATCGTCACCGGCGTTGGGGCGGCCCTGGTTGCGCTGGTCTACCTCCTGCTGGTCTGAAGCCGAGCCGAATACGGCCAGCGGGCGTCATTTCGCGCGCCTCTCGATAGGTCTGCGCGTCAGCCCTCGGGGTTCACGGGTTTCAGGATTTTTCCGCGGCGCGACCATAGCCCTCTGCGCCGAGCCAGTTCCGCCAAAATCCAGTCAAGCGCGGCGCGTGCTGCGGCTGCAAATCATCCACCATTTTAACTGAGCGGTTGATAGCGGTCAGCTTTTGCTTCCGCTTTGACCTTCGGCGGCGCTTTATCCCGGCCCCGCATCCGCCCAAGAAAATTGCTAAGCACGTCCGACCATGGCACCGACTGATTCGAACGTTCTCAAACTCGCACCCGATGCCGGAACTCCCGCCTATCGGAGCGCGCCGCACAATATCGAGGCGGAACAGAGCCTTCTGGGCGCGATCCTGGTCAACAACGACGCCTTCTACCGCGTCTCCGATTTCCTGGAGGCCAAGCACTTCTTCGAGCCGCTGCACCAGACCATCTTCGAGACCGCGGGCAGCCTGATCCGGATGGGCAAGATTGCCACCCCGGTCACGCTGAAGACGTTCCTGCCGGCCGATACCGATGTCGGCGGCATGACCATTGGACAATATCTGGCGCGGCTTGCAGCCGAAGCGACCACCATCATCAACGCCCAGGACTATGGCCGGACCATCTACGATCTGTCGTTGCGCCGCGACCTGATCGGCATCGGCGAGGACATGGTCAACGTCGCCTATGACGCACCGGTCGACTTCGCGCCGCGGGCGCAGATCGAGGACGCCGAGCGCCGCCTCTACGAGCTCGCCGAGTCCGGCCGCTACGACGGCGGCTTCCAGAAATTCTCGCAGGCTCTGACCGTCGCGGTCGATCTCGCGGCCAAGGCGTTCCAGCGCGACGGCAAGCTGTCGGGCATCTCGACGGGCCTGCGCGACCTCGACACCAAGATGGGCGGCCTGCAGCCCTCCGACCTCATCATCGTCGCGGGACGCCCCGGTATGGGCAAGACGTCGCTGGCGACCAACATCGCCTACAACGTCGCGCAAGCCTATGTGCCGGAGCTTCAGGCCGACGGCACCATGAAGGCCGCCAACGGCGGCGTGATCGGCTTCTTCTCCTGCGAAATGTCGGCCGACCAGCTCGCCACGCGTATCGTGGCCGAGCGCACCGGCATCCCCTCCTCCCACATCCGCCGCGGCGGCATCACGGAGGCCGATTTCGAGAAGATCCGGCAGGTCTCGATCGAGCTGCAATCGCTGCCGTTCTACGTCGACGCCACCGGTGGCCTGTCGATCGCGCAGCTGATGGCGCGCGCGCGCCGGCTCAAGCGCCAGAAGGGTCTCGATCTCCTGGTGATCGACTACATCCAGCTGCTCTCGGGCTCGGGCAAGCGCGCCAGCGACAGTCGCGTGCAGGAAATCACGGAGATCACGACCAGCCTGAAGGCGCTGGCCAAGGAGCTCAACGTTCCCGTGATCGCACTCTCGCAGCTCTCGCGCCAGGTGGAATCGCGCGACGACAAGCGGCCACAGCTGTCGGACCTGCGCGAATCCGGCTCGATCGAGCAGGACGCCGACGTCGTGCTGTTCGTGTTCCGCGAGGAATATTACCTCGCCATGAAGGAGCCGCGCCCCGGCACCGAAGAGCACGCCAAATGGCAGGCCGACATGGAACGTACGGTGGGCCGCGCCGAAGTCATCATCGGCAAGCAGCGCCACGGTCCGACCGGCACGGTCGAGCTGCACTTCGATTCCTCGGTCACGCGCTTCGGCGACCTCGCGCATGACGGCCAGTTGCCGGACCGCAGCGACTACTAGATTGTTCCCCGGGTTGAACGGCGCCGGCCTCTTGCGTAAAACGGCGCCATGACAATGGCGTCCGCCCCGAAATCGATCCCGCAATCCGGCCCACTCTCCGCCGAGGCCAACCAGGCTGCCGCGCTCGCGGCCTATGGCGGCGTCTTGACCGTCGATCTCGACGCGATCATCGCCAATTGGCGCAAGCTCGAGAAGACTGCGGTGCCGGCCGAATGCTCGGCGGTGATCAAGGCCGACGCCTATGGCTGCGGCGCCGAGCAGGTGTCGAGGGCCCTGAGCAAAGCCGGTTGCAAAACGTTCTTCGTCGCCACCATCGAGGAAGCGCGCAAGGTGCGCGCCGCCGTTCCGGAGCCCACGATCTACGTGCTCGGCGGCTATTTCCAGAACACCGGCGAGCACTACGCCAAGATCAATTGCCGTCCTGTCATCGGCGATCTCAACGAGCTCGCCGAATGGGACGTGTTCTGCCGCCGCACCGGCTGGAACGGGGGCGCAGCTGTTCACATCGACACCGGCATGAACCGGCTCGGGCTGACGCTGTCGGAAGCGCAGGCCATCATCCCCCGCATCAATGCCGGCGATCACGGCATCACGCTGGTGATGAGCCATCTGGTCTCGGCCGAGCAGCTCAACAGCCCGATCAATGCCAGACAGCTCGCGGCCTTCCGCAGCATCGCCAGCGAGTTCACAGGCGTGCCGGCGGCGCTCGCCAACTCCTCCGGTATCTTCCTCGGCGCGCCCTTCCAGTTCGACCTGGTGCGGCCGGGAGCTGCGCTGTACGGCGTCAACCCGACGCCGGAGGCCGACAATCCGATGCAGCAGGTGGTCGACCTCAAGGCGCGCATCGTGCAGATCCGCACCATCGAGCGCGGTGAGACCGTCGGCTATGGCGGCACCTGGACCGCGCGGCGGCCGACGAAACTGGCGATCATCGCGGTCGGCTATGCCGACGGCTATTTCCGCGCCGCCAGCTCCAATGACGGCACCCGCGGCGCCGAGGTCATCGTGGCCGGCAAGCGCTGCCCTGTCGCAGGCCGCATCTCCATGGACCTGATCGCGATCGACATCACCGATCTGCCGCCGAACGCGGCGCGGCGCGGCCACATGGTGACGCTGCTCGGAGACGGCATCACCGTCGACGAGCTCGCGCACCATTTCGGCACGATCGGCTATGAGGTGCTGACCAGCCTCGGCCACCGCTATGCCCGCCTCTACAAGGGCGGCCATGTCGAGGAGCCGCTGGTCAAGCCGGAGCCCGCCTCGAACGCCGGGCAGCCGCCGGCGTCGCCGCCGCTGCCGTCTTAGTCAATCTCTCGTGCCCCG
Organism: Bradyrhizobium glycinis; assembly: GCF_016031655.1. Taxonomy (GTDB): domain Bacteria; phylum Pseudomonadota; class Alphaproteobacteria; order Rhizobiales; family Xanthobacteraceae; genus Bradyrhizobium; species Bradyrhizobium glycinis. Next base: position 780,988 of record NZ_JACCHQ010000001.1, on the reverse strand, counting down.
GACGCAACGCAATGCGCCGCACTTCGCGGCGTAGTGCGCTGCAGAGCCGGGGCCCACATCTCAACAGTGCACTGTGTCGCCTCTGGGTCCCGGCTCGCGCTGCGCGCGTCCGGGACACGAGACCTACTTCTTCTTTCTGCTGTCCAGCGCCGTCTTGCAGGTGGCGGTGAGTTGGTCGCGCTTGGCGTTGAGACAGGCGACGATACCGCTGCCCGGCGCGATGCCGGCGCAGAACTTGTCGTAGTCCGCCTTGCATGCGCCGCGCGTTTCGGCTGACTGTGCCGTGGCCCCGGAGAACGCAGTGACGAAGGCGATAGCGGCAAAGCTCAACTTGGACATTGTATCTCCGAGGACGGAAGGCAGGAGCCGGTAGCTCTACATGAAGATCGCGACATTCAACATCAACAACATCAACCGCCGCCTGCCCAATCTGTTGGCATGGCTGCGAATGGCGAAGCCCGATGTCGTCGCGCTTCAGGAGTTGAAGGCAAGTGATGGCGAATTTCCGGCAGCCGCCATCGAAAGGGCCGGCTATGGCGCGGTGTGGCGTGGACAAAAGACATGGAACGGCGTCGCCATCCTCGCCCGCAACGCCGAGCCGGTGCTGACGCGCGACCGCTTGCCCGGAAAGCCCGCCGATCTCGAAGCGCGCTATATCGAGGCCGCCGTGCGCGGCGTCATCGTCACGAGCATCTATCTGCCCAACGGCAATCCGCAGCCGGGACCGAAATTCGACTACAAGCTCGACTGGTTCGCGCGGCTGCGGCGCCACGCCAACACCTTCATCAAGCAGGACCTGCCGGTGGTGCTCGCAGGCGACTACAATGTTGCGCCAGGCGAGATCGACATCTATCCGACGCGCTCGTGGGACAAGGATGCGCTGATCCAGCCGAAGAGCCGCGTGGCCTTTGCCGCGCTGGTCGAGCAAGGCTGGTGCGACGCGATCCGCGAGCTCAATCCGGACAAGCGCATCTACACGTTCTGGGACTACAAGCGGAACCGCTGGCCGCGCGATGCGGGCCTGCGGCTCGACCATCTCCTGCTCAGCCCTGCCCTCGCCCCGCGCCTCGTCAATGCCGGCGTCGACAAGAAGACGCGCGGCGAGGACGGCGCGAGCGACCACGCGCCGGCGTGGGTGGTGTTGCGGTGACCCTCACCACAAATTCCTGCCGTCGATCACGTTCACCGGCACGGCCTCCAGATCGAAATCGTCGAACAGGCGCGCATTGAGGGCGACCTTGGGATTGTCGAAATCGGGCTTGCCGGTCGACCAGTCCGGCGACTCCGAATATGTGCCACAGCCGCAAGCCGCGCAAAAATGGTGTTTGACGGTGCGGCTGCCCCAGAGATAGGTCGCGACGTTTTCCGGCGGCGACAGCAACCGGAACTGCTCCGGCTTGTAATAGGCCCACAGCGCACCGCGCTTGCTGCAGAGCGTGCAGGTGCATCGCGTCAGGCTCGAAGGCGCCTCCGTCACCTCGAACACCGTCTCACCGCAATGACAGCTTCCTTCGATCGGCATGATCCGCATCTCCCCATTTGTCAGGAGATGGTCGTAGCCGGCTCCTGCTGCCAACATGCTGTCAGCAGCGGGACGTCCCAAAACCAGAACATGAAAAACAACCCCATGCACAGTAGCCGAGCCCTGTGTTCTCAATGACTTAACGCACCACCGAATAGCTGCCCTCGCCTGGCGCGCATCGCCCTCACACCACGCGGCGGCTACACTGCCCCGATTCCCGGAGCGCTCCCTCCTTGGCCTTCCTGTTCGTCCTCACCGTCGGCCTCCTCGCTGGCACCATCTCAGGCATCGTCGGCACCGGCTCGTCGATCATGCTGATGCCGGTGCTGGTCTATGCCTATGGACCGAAGGAGGCCGTGCCGATCATGGCGGTGGTCTCGGTGATGGCGAATTTTTCGCGGATCCTGGCGTGGTGGCGCGAGGTCGATTGGCGAGCCTGCGCGGCCTATTCGGTCACTGGCATTCCCGCGGCGGCGCTCGGCGCGCGGACGCTGCTGGCGCTGCCCGCGCATGCCGTCGATCTCGCCATCGGCCTGTTCCTGATCGCGATGGTGCCGGTGCGGCACTTTCTGGCGCGGCACGATCTCAAGGCCAATCTCTGGCATCTTGCGATCGGCGGCGCGGTGATCGGCTATCTCACCGGCATCGTGGTCTCGACCGGGCCGCTCAGCGTGCCGCTGTTCCTGTTCTACGGCCTGTCCAAGGGAGCCTTCCTCGCAACCGAAGCGGCCTCCTCGCTCGGCCTCTATTTTGCGAAATCGGTGACCTCCGAGCGTTTCGGCGCGCTGACCGGGGAGGTCTTCATCAAGGGACTGATCGCGGGCGCCTCGCTGATGTCGGGCGCCTTCATCGCCAAACGCTTCGTGCTGCATCTGAGGCCTGATGTTTTCCGCCTCTTGATGGACGCGATCATGATCGCGGCCGGGCTCTCGATGCTCTGGAATGCAGCACAGCCGTGAGCCGGCCGCGGCTCAGGCGGCGAATTCCGGGGTGATCGAGGGGCTGTCAGCGATGACGCGGCTCGCCACGGCCGGCTGCCGGTCAAGCCATTGCAGCACGGCCTCGAGCGGCTGCGGCCGCTGATAGAGGAAACCCTGCCCGAGCCGCACGCCCATCTCACGCATGGCCTCGGCCTGCTCGGCGCGTTCGATGCCCTCGGCGACCAGGGTCAGCCCCAGCGTGGCGGCGAGCGATGCGATGACGCCGACGATGGCCTTGTCCTCCGCGCTGCTGGGGATTTCGCTGATGAAAGCCTTGTCGATCTTCACCTTGTCGAGCGGGAAGCGCCTGAGATGAGCAAGCGAAGAGTAGCCCGTGCCGAAATCGTCGAGGGCGATCGTGGCACCCAGGCGCCGCAGGCGATGCAGCGTTTCGGAGGCGCTGGCGATGTTGTTGATCAGCGACCCTTCCGTGATCTCGAGCTCGAGCATCGATGCCGCGACACCGAAGCCCGCGCAGGTCGCGCGCAGCTCGGCGGCGAGCGAATGGTCGGCAAGCTCCGACGGCGGCAGGTTGATCGCGATCCGGATCTGCGGCCTGCCCGCGGCGGCCAGTTGCTGCAAAGCCCGGCAGGCATCGGTCAGCACGTAACGGGTCAGTCGCGCATTGTTGCCGCTGCGCTCGATCAGCGGCAGGAATTCGCCGGGGCCGATCACGCCGTGCTCGGGATGGCGCCAGCGGATCAGCGCTTCCAGACCGACGACCTCATGGCTGTCGAGGTCGACCTGACTCTGGTACCAGACCTCGAACTGTCCTTCGGCGAAGCCGGTGGGAATGGCGAGCTCGAGATCCCTGCGCCGGCGATAGTCGCGCTGCAGCGCTTCGTCCAGGACGGCGACCGTGCCGGGCGCCTTGCTCTTGGCATGATAGAGCGCGATGTCGGCGAGCGTCGGCAGATGCGACAGCTCCGGATCGTCGGAATGGCGCACGGCAAGGCCGATGCTGGCGCGCGGCACCACCTGCTTGTCGTGGAGGCGGATCGGCTCGGAAATGGCATCGAGCACGCGTTGAGCGAATGCGTGCGCGGCCTGTTCGCCGCTCACCTCGGGGCGAATGACGACGAACTCGTCGCCGCCGAGCCGGGCGACCCAGTCCTCGGCATCGACGGCGCGACGAAGACGCTGCGAAATCTGGACCAGGAACGCATCGCCGGCCTCGTGCCCGAAGGTGTCGTTGATGCCCTTGAAGTCGTCGAGATCGATGAAGCAGAACGCGACCAGCGTATCCGGCGCGCCTCCAGTCTGGCTCGTCACGGCAAGGCGCTCGGTCAGGGAGCGCCGGTTCGGCAGCCCAGTGAGCGGATCGTGCGTCGCCATGTGCCCGAGCCGGTCCAGCGCGCCCGACGTCGTGTGCTGCATGGCGTTGAAAGCGCGCGCGAGCTGGCCGAATTCGTTCGAGGACGTGACGTCGGCCGGATAGGCCCGGCCGTCCTGCTTGCTGCGCTGGATCGCCGACATCATGGCCGCGAGCGGCCTGCCGATGAAGATGTTGGCGGAGATCCGCATGGCGATCAGGGTCGCGAACGTTGCGAGCAGCCCGACGACGAGCAGCAGCATCAGGCGGCTGCCCGCATCCGCGTACAGCGTCGCACGCGAATAGGCGATGGCGATGCGGCCGGCCTGAACGGCCATATTGCCGTTGCTGTAGCGGATCGGGTGCGAGACCTCGGCGGCCGACTGGCCTTCGGGGCGCGCGACCACGCGGGCGATCGCAGCGCCGGTATCGTCATAGACGGCCGCCGCCGCAATGGTCTCGTCGTGCATGATCTCCTTGAGCACGCTTGTGACCTGGTCGTAGCGCATCTTCCAGAGCGGCTCGGCGATCAGCTCGGCCCGGCTCTCGGCGACGCGGGCCATGCGGGCGTCGAGCTGCCTGAGCTGCGACCAGAAGCTCGATGCCTCGACGCCGGCGGAGGCGAGCAATTGCACCAGCAGCAGAACGGGCACGGTGGCCCAGATCATCGCGTGGACGACCGAGCGCAAGCGCGGTGGCGCCGCCTGCTCGTTGCGATCCGGATCGGTCATCACCTCATCCTTGCGCATCAGTCGGCAACGCCTTCAGCAACCGGCAGCGACGAGATGAGCGCATCGAGGGAGAAGTCATATTGGCCGCAGCGCCCGGCCTTCGCCCGGAACCGCGTGAAGTCGATCCGGTCGAACGCACGGGTCTTGATGAGGTCGCCGACCGAAGCGAGATTGTCGCGCGTGATCGCGGACGTCTTGACCTCCACGCGCGGCGAAACGGCTGCAAAATCGCAGCCGTCGGCATAATCGCGCAGGAGAACGACGGACCAGCCGCCGAGCAGGAAATGCCCGCCATCGGTCAGGAGCAGACGGCCCGCCTTGATCTCGCGCAGCGCATCCTCCGACCAGTTGAGGCCGACCACCTGGATGTTCTCGCCGGGGACGAGGCCGGCGGCGATCGCCGCGCGCAGCGCGCCGAGCGCCATCGGATCGTTTCCGGCCCAGATCCCGGCAGGCCGGATCTGCTTGCGCGCGGCCCAGCTCAGGTAGTTTGCCGTGACCCGCTCGGCCTCGGACTTCGTCCAGTTGGCGAACAGCATGCGGTCCACCACGACGTCGGAGGCAGCGTCCACCGCGAGCTTGAGACCGGCGTTACGGGCGATCGAGGCGGGCGTGGTCTCGTCGCCACCGATGCCGAGAATGTGGATCTTGCCGTCTGCGCTCTGCCATTTCTCGGCGCGCGCCGCGGTGATCAGCGCATTGGCCATGCGCGCGCCCGCGGTCTGAAGATCGGTCGTGATGTCGCCGAGCCAGGTCTTGAGCTTTTGCCTCGGCGGTCCAAGACGCACCGCGTCCTCGCCGATCAGCGTGTTCGAAAGCAGCAGGGTCTTGACCCCCGCGGCTTCGGCCGCCTCCAGGATGGGAACGGCGGCGGATTCCTCGTTCGACAGGATGAGGAAGTCGGGCTTGTCGGGACGGGCCACCACGCCGAAACCGAGCTCCTGCATGGTGCGGTAGTTCCGCTCGCTGGTCAGAACCTCGACATGCGCGTCGAGCTTGCGGCCGGCGGCCTGCATGGTCTGCGCGACCATGTCCCAATAGACCTCGCCGGTCTTGCCAGGATTGACGAAGACGATGTCGAGGGGCTTGGCGATGCTTCGGCCAAGGGACCCAAAAACGCCGCAGACCATGCCCGCCGCGAGCAATATTCGCAGGAATTTCGTCAATTTCGCCGCCCCCATTGGTTCCGAGATTGGACCCACGTCCGCTAAGAATTGGCAAAACCGCACCGGGCACAGCCGCGCAGGGCTAACGAAAAGTATATCTCCCGCGCCGAACTGAGATATTCGAAGCGCCCGCGATCGGCCTGCCATTCCGTGCTATCAGCACATCTGAAACTCGCGACTCACGCCCCATGGCCAAATCCACGCTCTCTTTCGTCTGCCAGAACTGCGGCGCGGCCTATAACCGCTGGCAGGGCAAGTGCGAGTCCTGCGGCGAGTGGAATACACTCGCGGAAGAAGACACCAGCGGCAGCGTGCCGGTCTCGATCCGCTCCAAACGCAAGGGCCGAACGTTCGCGCTGGAGAGTCTTGCGGGCAAGAGCCCGGATGCGCCGCGCCTGTCCTCAGGCATGACCGAGCTCGACCGCGTCACCGGCGGCGGCTTCGTGCGTGGCTCGGTGCTGCTGGTCGGCGGCGATCCCGGTATCGGCAAGTCGACGCTGCTGACGCAGGCGACCAGCCTGTTGGCGCGCGCCGGCCACCGCGTCGTCTACATCTCCGGCGAAGAGGCGGTCGCCCAGGTGCGCCTGCGCGCCGAGCGGCTCGGGCTGTCGGACGCGCCGGTGCAGCTCGCTGCCGAGACCTCGGTCGAGGACATCGTCTCGACCCTGTCGGAGGGCGCGGTGCCCCGGCTGATCGTGATCGACTCGATCCAAACCATGTGGACCGACACGGTGGAATCGGCGCCCGGCACGGTGACGCAGGTGCGCGCCTCGGCGCAGGCGCTGATCCGCTTCGCCAAGAAGACCGGGGCCGCCATCATCCTGGTCGGCCACGTCACCAAGGACGGCCAGATCGCCGGCCCCCGCGTGGTCGAGCATATGGTCGATGCGGTGATGTCGTTCGAGGGCGAAGGCTCGCAGCAATTCCGCATCCTGCGCGCGGTGAAGAACCGCTTCGGGCCGACCGACGAGATCGGCGTATTCGAAATGACGGGCCTCGGCTTGCGCGAGGTCAGCAATCCGTCCGAGCTGTTCCTGTCGGAGCGCGATCTCGGCACGCCCGGCACCGCGGTCTTCGCCGGCATCGAGGGCACGAGGCCCGTGCTGGTCGAATTACAGGCGCTGGTGGCCCCGACCTCGCTCGGCACCCCGCGCCGGGCCGTGGTCGGCTGGGATCCGAGCCGGCTGTCGATGGTGCTGGCGGTGCTGGAGGCCCATTGCGGGGTCAAGCTGTCCGGCCATGACGTCTACCTGAACGTCGCGGGCGGCCTGCGCATCAACGAGCCGGCGGCCGATCTCGCCGCTGCGGCGGCCCTGGTGTCGTCGCTGGTTAATGCGCAGTTACCCACCGATGCCGTCTATTTCGGCGAAATCTCGCTGTCGGGCGTGGTGCGCCCGGTGGCGCAGACCCCGGCCCGGCTGAAGGAAGCGGCAAAGCTCGGCTTCCAGCGCGCCGTGCTGCCCGAATCGGCACGGGGCGATGCGGGCGGCGACGCCGGGCTGTCCCTGAATGCGGTGAACAGCCTGACGACATTGGTGGCCGAGATCGCAGCCCGGGGCTCCCGTCGGGGCGAATCCGGCGCGCCGGCCGAAAAAATGCCACACCGGCAAGATTCCGCCGTGGAGAGGGTTAGGTGGAGGTGACGCCGGGGGCCCTCGCCGCTATACAGCCGTCACAAAAGCAGCATGGGATTGCGTGGTTGCGGCCTTGCCGGGAACGCCGTCTGCCCTTCTTTTAGGGCAGCGGCCAAACACCGATTCGCTAGAGCACCTTTGAAGTACGAGCGGACCAGACCAGCCGATGCCAGTGACACTCCTCGACCTGATCCTGCTCGGTGTGATGCTGATCTCGGGCCTGCTCGCGATGGTCCGCGGCTTCATGCGCGAAATCCTGTCGATCGCGGCCTGGGGTGCGGCGGCGATCGTGACGCTGTACTCGTTCTCCAAGCTGCTGCCGACCGCCAAAACCTATTTCAACAACGACACGGTCGCGAGCGTGGTCGTGGTCGCGGGCGTGTTCGTCGGCACCCTGGTCGTGGTCTCCGTCATCACGGTCCGGATCTCCGACATGATCCTGGATTCGCGGATCGGAGCGCTGGATCGCACCCTCGGCTTCCTGTTTGGGCTGGCTCGCGGGCTTTTGATCGTCGTGGTCGCATTCCTGTTCTTCACCTGGCTGGTGCCGGACAAGCAGCGCCCCGACTGGGTCACCGGGGCCAAGTCCCGCGTCGTGCTCCAGGGAACCGGCGATTGGCTGATGGCCCTCTTGCCTGACGACCCCGAGAACACCATCTTGAAGAGATTCAAGAAAAACAAACCAGATGATGATCAAGCTGAATCCGAGCAGCAGCCTTCGGGCAGTGGCGACGGGTACAGTAAATCGGCTCGTGACGGCATGAAAAAGCTGATCGAGAAACCTGCGGCGCGTTGATAGGGCCCAAAAGAGAGGCGAGAACGAGATGCGACACCCTGACCAGGACGCCCTGCTTGATCTCGATCCAAATGCCGGTCCAGGCCCGGCGGCTCTTGAGCTTCAGGACGATCTGGAAGGCGATACGCTGCGCGAGGAATGCGGCGTCTTCGGCATCTACGGCCACCCTGATGCGGCCGCCATCACCGCGCTTGGCCTTCACGCCCTGCAGCACCGCGGCCAGGAGGCCGCCGGCATCGTCTCCTACGACGGCAGCCGCTTCCATTCCGAACGCCGCCTCGGCCTCGTCGGCGATACCTTCTCCCGCCGCGAGGTGATCGACCGCCTGCCCGGCAGCGTCGCAGTCGGCCATGTCCGCTACTCCACCACCGGCGCCACCATCCTGCGCAACGTCCAGCCGCTGTTCGCCGAGCTCAATGCCGGCGGCCTCGCCGTCGCTCACAACGGCAATCTCACCAACGGCCTGACGCTGCGCCGCGAGCTCGTGAAGCACGGCGCGATGATGCAGTCGACCACCGACACCGAGGTGATCCTGCACCTGGTCGCGCGCTCCAAGCGCGCCCGGTTCATCGAGCGCTACATCGACGCGCTGCGCGAGATCGAGGGCGCCTATGCGCTGGTCTCGCTCACCAATAAGAAGCTGGTCGGCGCGCGCGATCCCCGCGGCATCCGGCCGCTGGTGCTGGGCGAGCTCGACGGCTGCCCGATCCTGACCTCCGAGACCTGCGCCCTCGACATCATCGGCGCGCGCTTCGTGCGCGACATCGAGCCCGGCGAGGTCATCGTGTTCGACGAGAACGGCCAGGACATCCACAAGCCGTTCCCGCCGATGGCGCCGCGTCCCTGCATCTTCGAATACATCTACTTCTCACGGCCGGACTCCATCGTGCACAGCCGCTCGGTCTACGAGGTGCGCAAGAATTTCGGTGCGCAGCTCGCGCGCGAGAGCCACGTTCCGGTCGACGTCGTGGTGCCGGTGCCGGATTCCGGCGTGCCCGCCGCGGTCGGCTACAGCCAGTATTCCGGCGTGCCGTTCGAGCTCGGCATCATCCGCAACCATTATGTCGGCCGCACCTTCATCCAGCCGACGCAGGCGATCCGCGAATCCGGCGTGCGCATGAAGCACTCGGCCAACCGTGCCGCGATCGAAGGCAAGCGCATCATCCTGATCGACGATTCCCTGGTGCGCGGCACCACCTCGAAGAAGATCGTGCGCATGATGCGCGATGCCGGCGCGACCGAAGTGCATTTCCGCCTCGCCTCGCCCCCGATCCTCTATCCCGATTATTACGGCATCGACCTGCCCGACCGCGGCGGCCTGCTGGCCGCAACGCATTCGCTGGAGGAGATGCGCGAGATCATCGGCGCCGACTCGCTCGCCTTCCTGTCGATCGACGGCATGTACCGCGCCATGGGCGAGCCCGGCCGCGATCCCGCCAATCCGAAGTTCTCGGATCATTGTTTTACCGGCGCCTACCCGACCCACCTCACCGACCAGACCCAGACCGAACCGCAGCCGCGGCAGCTGTCACTGCTGGCGGAGGCGAGCTGACCTCCTCCTGTCATTCCGGGGCGCGCGCAGCGCGAACTATGGTGCGCAATTGCGCACCTGAGAATCTCGAGATTCCGGGTTCGATGCTTCGCATCGCCCCGGAATGACGACCATGCGGGGCTTGTCCCGGCCGTCCACGGCTGTAAAACCCCGCCATGACCAAACCTCTCGCCAACCGTATCGCTCTCGTCACCGGCGCCTCGCGCGGCATCGGCTTTGCCACCGCGCTCGCACTCGCCAAGGCCGGCGCACATATCGTTGCCACCGCGCGCACCCAAGGCGGGCTCGAGGAGCTCGACGACGAGATCCGGAAAGAAGGCGGCAGCGCCACCCTGGTGCCGCTCAACCTCACCGATTCCGACGGCATCGCGCGGCTCGGCGCCGGCCTGCACGAGCGCTATCGCAAGCTCGACATCCTGGTCGGCAATGCCGGCGTGCTCGGCCCCTCCTCGCCGATCGGCCACATCGAGCTGAAGACTTTCAACGACGTGATGGCGGTGAACGTCTCCGCGAACTTCCAGCTGATCCGCTGCATGGAACCGCTGCTGAAGCAGTCCGATGCCGGCCGCGCCGTGTTCATCACCTCGGGTGCCGCGAACAAGGCAACCGCTTACGTCAGCCCCTACGCGGCGTCCAAGGCGGCGCTGGAGACGCTCGCGCGAGCCTGGGCACACGAGACCGCGAACACGAAGCTGCGCGTCAACCTGTTCAATCCCGGCCCGGTGCGCACCCGTATGCGCGCCACCCTGATGCCCGGCGAGGATCCGGCGACGCTCGACACGCCCGAGCAGGTCGCAGATTTCATCGTGCCGCTGTGCGCGCCCGACTGGACCGAGACCGGCAAATTCTACGACTACAAGAGCCGCACCTTGATGAGCTTCCGCGCGCCGGCGTGATTGCCCTCCTGCGCCACGGACGTCATGCCGGGGGTAACGACCATACCGCCGAGCTCGATACCGGACAGCGCATTCAGAAGTTCAAGCGGGCATCGGACGCGCTGAAATAGCGTCTCAACGCATTTTCTCCAAAAGTTAACCGATGGATGACGCTACGACGCAGCGTCATCCGGCTTTAGGTGCATTGCCGTCGGCCGTGGGACACGGTAGAGCGTCAATTTGGAACAAGGCTCCCGAAGAGGGCCGTCCGCATATTTGACAATGGAGGAAGCCTTTTATGACGATGCCCGCACGCCGCACTGCGGCTCTTCTGGCCTGTGCCGCTTTCGGCTTTGCCACATCCGCCTTCGCGCAGGACAAGACCATCAAGATCGGCGTGCTCAACGACATGTCGAGTCTCTATGCCGACATCGGCGGCCCGAACTCGGTGGCGGCGGTGAAGATGGCGGTTGAGGATTCCGGCCTGAAGGCCAAGGGCTGGACCATTGAGGTGCTCTCCGGCGATCACCAGAACAAGCCCGACATCGGTGTCAACATCGCCCGGCAATGGATCGACGCCGACAAGGTCGATGCCATCGCCGACACGCCGAGCTCCGGCGTCGCGCTCGCGGTGAGCAACCTCGTCAAGGAAAAGAATGCGGTGCTGCTTAATTCGGGTGCCGCCACCGCCGACCTCACCGGCAAGGCCTGCACGCCCAACACCGTGTCCTTCACTTACGACACCTACATGCTCGCCAACGGCACCGGCAAGGCGCTGACCAAGGCGGGCGGCGACAGCTGGTTCTTCCTCACCGCGGATTACGCGTTCGGCCATGCGCTGGAGCGCGACACCAGCGCCGTCGTCACCGCTACCGGCGGCAAGGTGCTCGGCGGCGTCAAGCATCCGCTGAACACGGCCGACTTCTCCTCCTTCCTGTTGCAGGCGCAGTCCTCCAAGGCCAAGATCATCGGCCTTGCCAATGCAGGCGGCGACACCACCAACGCGATCAAGCAGGCCGCCGAGTTCGGCATCGTCTCCGGCGGCCAGAAGCTCGCCGCGCTGCTGCTGTTCATCAACGACGTGCATTCGCTCGGCCTGAAGACCGCGCAGGGCCTGACCTTCACCGAGTCCTTCTACTGGGACCTCAACGACCAGACCCGCGAATGGTCGAAGCGCTTCCAGAAGGTCTCGCCCAAGGGCTCGATGCCCTCGATGACGGTTGCGGGCCTCTATGCCGAGATCCTGCATTACCTGAAGGCGATGGACGCGCTCGGCAGCAATCCGCATGACGGCGCCAAGGTCGTCGCCAAGATGAAGGAGCTGCCGACCGACGATCCGCTGTTCGGCAAGGGCCCGCTGCGCCAGGACGGACGCCGCCTCATCCCCGCCTATCTGTTCGAGGTGAAGAAGCCCGAGGAGTCGAAGGGGCCGTGGGACTATTACAAGCTGGTCGCCACCATCGCGCCGGAAGATGCGGCCAAGCCGCTCAAGGACAGCGACTGCCCGCTGGTGAAGAAGTGACCGCGTAGCGGTCGTACAAATAGTGTTGACGACGTCATGCCCGGGCTTGTCCCGCCTGCGCGGCCGAAGCCGCTTCGGCGAGGCGAAGGCCCGGGCATCCACGTTTGGTCCAACGAGAAAGAACGTGGATGGCCGGGACAAGCCCGGCCATGACGAACAATCAGGCGTTCTTCGTCGCACCCAGCGACCGCACGGCAATCGCCACGCACACCACCATCAGCACCGCTGCGAGCAGGAACGGCGCGCCGGGCAGATGCAGCGGCGCGCTGGCGCCGATGAAATAGGAAAATGTCAGCGTGAACAGGAACGGGCCGACGAGCTGCGACACGCTCTGCACGCTCGCGGTTGCGCCCTGCAGCTGGCCCTGCTGATCCGGCGCGACGAGCCGCGTCATCAGCGCTTGCGAGGCGGCACCGGAGATGCCCCACAGCGCCAGAATGGGAATCCCGAGCCACGATAGCGGCCCGGTCGGCGCAGCGCCGAGGACCACGAAGCCGACCGCGCCGCAGCAGAGGCCGAGCAGCAGCGCGTTGCGCTCGCCGAGCGCGCGCACGATCGGCCCGATCGCAAAGCCCTGCACCACCATGGCGCAGATGCCGACCATGGCGAGCGTCAGGCCCACCGTCTTGGAGTCCCAGCCGTAACGATAGGTCGCGTAGAGCACGAAGGTCGAGGGCAGCACGACGTGGGCGACCTGCGCGATAAAGTTGACGATCGACAACGCGGCCAGCACCGCGTTGGAGCGCAGCAGCTGCAACGCGCCGAGCGGATTGGCGCTGCGCCAGCGGAACGGCGCGCGCTTGTCGGGCGCGAGCGACTCCGGCAGCACGAACAGTCCATAAAGCGCGTTGGCGAAGCTCAAGATGGCCGCGGCCCAGAACGGCAGGCGCGGATCGATATCGCCGAGCAGGCCGCCGAGCGCCGGCCCTAAGATGAAGCCGGCACCGAAGGCCGCGCCAATGCGGCCGAAGATCGCCGCACGCCGCTCCGGCGGCGTGATGTCGGCGATATAGGCGAAGGCGGTCGAGATGCTCGCCGAGGTGATGCCGGAGATCACGCGGCCGATGAACAGCCACGCAAGCGACGGCGCCAGCGACATCAAGACGTAATCGGCCGCGAGCCCGAAATTCGACAGCAGCACCACCGGCCGCCGTCCGAAACGATCCGACAGCGCACCAAGCATCGGCGAGAACACGAACTGCATCAAGGCCCAGGCGGTGCCGAACAGGCCGAAGATGCGCGCCGCATGCGCGGTGTCGTTGTCGACGAAGCTTTCGATCAGCTTCGGCAGGACCGGCATGATCACGCCGAGCGCGACCATGTCGAGCAGGATGGTGACGAAGATGAAGGCGACCGCGCCGCGGCGGGCCGGCGCTGCGCCCTGCACCACCGCCTCGCCGGCACCGTCGCTCACGACGGCCGCTTGCGCTTGTGCGCGAAGGGATTGGCCTTCTCGCGCAGTGTAATGCGCACCGGCGTGCCCGGCAGCTCGAAGGTCTCGCGCATGGAATTGGTGAGGTAGCGCAAGTAAGACTGCGGCACCGCGTCGGCGCGCGAGCAGAACAGCACAAAGCTCGGCGGCCGCGCCTTGGTCTGGGTGATATAGTTCAGCTTCAGCCTGCGGCCGGAGACCGCGGGCGGCGGGTTGGCCTGGATCGCCTGCTCGAACCAGCGATTGAGCGCCGAGGTCGGCACGCGCCGGTTCCAGATCGCATAGGCCTCCTGGATCGCCTGCATCAGGCGATCGATGCCCTCGCCCATCAGACCCGACACGGCGACGATGGGCACGCCCTTGAGCTGCGGCAGCCAATGGTCGGCATCGCGGCGCAGGCCCGAGATCGCGCCGCCGCCCTTGGTCTCCATCAGATCCCATTTGTTGACGGCGAGCACGACCGCCCGTCCCTCGCGCTCGATCAGGTCGGCAATGCGCAGGTCCTGCTCCTCGAAGCGGTTCTGCGAATCCATCATCAGCACGACCACCTCGGCAAAGCGCACCGCGCGCAGTGCATCCGCGACCGAGAGCTTCTCCAGCTTCTCCTCGATGCGCGAGCGCCGGCGCAGGCCCGCGGTGTCGAACACGCGGAAATCGCGGCCTTTCCAGTTGATCTCGACCGCGATGGAATCGCGCGTCGTGCCGGCCTCCGGGCTGGTCAGCAGGCGCTCCTCGCCGAGCAGATGGTTGATCAGCGTCGACTTGCCGGCATTGGGCCGGCCGACGATGGCGACCCGGATCGGGCGCATCGCTGCCTCTTCCTCCGAGATCGGCGCGTCGTCCTCATCGTCGTCTTCCTCGACGGGCTCGGGCATCAGCTTGGCCAGGGCATCGTAGAGCTCACCCATGCCCTCACCGTGCTCGGCCGAGATCTGGATGGGATCGCCGAGGCCGAGCGCGAACGCTTCCATCGCCCCGGCATCGCCGTGCTTGCCTTCGCTCTTGTTGGCGACCAGCAGCACCGGCTTGTCGGCCTTGCGGGCGAAATCGGCGAAGGCGCGATCGGTCGGCGTCAGGCCAATGCGGGCGTCGATGACGAAGAACAGCGCGTCGGCCTGCGCGATCGCGGTCTCGGTCTGCTCCTGCATGCGCGCGGTGAGCGAGCCCCTGGCGCCCTCGTCGAGGCCGGCGGTATCGATGATGGTAAAGCGGAGATCACCGAGCCTGGCCTCGCCTTCACGGCGGTCGCGGGTGACACCGGGCAGGTCATCGACCAGCGCGAGCTTCTGCCCAACCAGGCGGTTGAACAGCGTCGACTTGCCGACATTGGGCCGGCCGATAATGGCGATCGTGAAGGACATCGGTCATTCGTGCGCTGCCGGAGCTGCGCCTGTCAATGCAACGGGAAAATATCAGCGCGAGAAGCTGCCGCTCGGCAGCGGCGCCGGGAAGGCGGTCTGCGATTGCTGCTGCGGGGCCTGGGTCGGTTGCGCCTGCTGGGCCGGCTGATCCGGCGGCGGCGCGGTGGTGCGCTTGCGGACGATCTTGTGCTTGGGCGGTGGAGCGGACGTCGCCGGCGCGGCCTCCGGCTGCGCCTCGCCGTCGACCTCGCCGGCGGGTGCTTCGGCCGGCGCGGCCGCCGTGGCGGGCTGCTTGCTATGCTTTGCCTTGGCTCCCTTCGCCGGCTTGGCCGGCTCCGGCTCCGCAGGCAGGGCCGCCACCGCAGGTGCGTTCGGATCGGGCTGCTGTTGCTGAGCGCCTTTGTACAGGTCCCTCGGCACACCCTGCTCGAGGCCCGGCACGCCCTCGGGGAAGACCGGCTTGCGGTCGCCCGGCAGCTTCTTCTTGGTATCGAGGAAGTCGAGCAGGTCGCTCGGATCGAAGCTGGAGCAGCCGCCCAGGACGCCGGTGAAGGCGATCAGGACGGCGGCTGCGATCAAGCGTGGCGTGCGGCGCATCTTGGTGTCTCGTTACGTCGGAGAACCGTCGTCAGCTTTTGGCGACGGGTGGCAACAAAGCCTGGAGCGCCTCGGCGCGAGAGCGCAGGCCGGGCGGCGTTTCGCCGTCTCCGTCAATCGCCTCGAGCCATTTGCGGGCTGCGGTCATGTCGTTGTTACGCCATGCCGACAGCGCCAGCATCTCGCGGGCGCTGTGGCGGAAGGTCGATTTTGGCGCGGCGGAAGCTTCCAGCCGCTGCTGGATTTCGGCGTAGCCGGCGCTGTCGAGCAGGAGGCCCGCGGCCCGGATCTTGGCCAGATCCTGCCACTCGCCGCCAATGCTGCGGTCGGCGGCGATGTCGTCATACATCTTCGCGGCGGCCTTGGGATCGCGGCTCGCGGCCTCGGCCGCAGCGCGCAGCCGCGCCAGGGTGCGATAGCCGGACGGCGCCTTGGCGGCGAGCTCGGTGAAGGCCTTCTCAGCGTCCTCGTGCTTGCCCTGCTCGGACAGCTCGACGGCCTTCTCGAAGGCGGCGCCGGCCTCGGCGGCCTTCTGGGCCTCGAAATATTGATGGGCGCGCCAGCCACCGACGGCGGCGACGATCAGCACCATCAGCGCGATGAAGTAGATCGAATACTTGTCCCACAGCTTCTTGAACTGTTCGCGACGTACTTCCTCGTCGACTTCGTCAAATAATTCAGACACTTATGCTAATCCCATACCCGTCCGGGTGCGCGCGCCAATGCGTTCGCGTCAGGAATCCCGTCCCCGTGTGGCGGCGAGGTAGCCTAACGATATGGCGGTGGCAAGGCAAAGCGAGCCCGATCAAGGCGTTAACCACCCCGCAGAAGCCCGGGAAAGGCCCGCCGGCTCAGGTTCCGAGGCGCTCCCGCAGCTGCCGCTTCAACACCTTGCCGTTGGCATTGCGCGGCAGCGGCTCCGATGTGATCGCCATGGTCTCGGGGACCTTGTAGTCGGACAGCCGCTCGGCGCACCAGGCGCGCAGGTCCGCATCGGTCACAGGCTGTCGCGTCACCACCACGGCATGGACGCGCTCGCCCAGCACCGGGCAGGCCTTGGCAACGATCGCGCTCTCGACCACGGCGGGATGGCCGGCCAGCACGGATTCGACCTCGGCCGAATAGATCTTCAGGCCGCCGCGATTGATCATGTCCTTCTGCCGGTCGAACACGCGGACGAAGCCTTGCGCATCGATCGAGCCGAGATCGCCGGAGTGCCAGAATCCGCCCGTGAAGCTTTCGGCGGTCGCCTTCGGATTATTCCAGTAGCCCTTGATGACGGAGGCGCTCTGGACCCAGAGCTCGCCGATCTCGCCGCGCGGCAGCTCGCGGCTGTCCTTCCCCATCGCGACGATGCGCGCGCCGGGACACGGCAGGCCGACGCTGTCGATATGGCGCTCGGTCAGCTCGCCCGGCATGATGGTCGAGGGCGAGGTCGTCTCGGTCGCGCCGTAGCAGTTCATCAGCTTCAGGCCGGGAATCTTCGCCTTGAGCTTCTCGATGGTGGCGACCGGCATCGGCGCGCCGCCGAAGCCGCCAATGCGCCAGCTCGAGAGATCATAGGCGTCGAAATCGGGCTGGAGCAGGCAGAGATTGTACATCGCCGGCACCATCACCGTGTAGGTCACGCGCTCGCGCGCGGCGAGCTTGAGGTAATCGGCCGCCTTGAACTCGGGCATGATGATCAGCGCGCCGCCACAGCGGATCATCGTGGTGATGTTGGCGACGACGCCCGTGACATGGCCGAGCGGCACCGCGGCGATCGAGCGATCGGCTTGCGTCAATTGCAGGCAGGACACGAACACCATCGAGGAATGGACGATGTTGCAATGGGCCAGCATCGCGCCCTTCGGCTTGCCTGTTGTGCCGGAGGTGTAGAGGATCATCGCGGTGTCCTCTTCGCTCACCTCGATCGGTGCCGATGCTGGCGCGTTTTCGGCGAGCGAAGAGAAGCGCGATCGGGCGGGATCGTCATCGATGGCAATGCGATGGATCACATCGGGCACATCATGCGCATCCGGCAGCCGCTCGGCGAGCGAGGCCTCGTGAATCAGGATCTTCGCGCCGCAATCGGCGAGCACATAGGCGATCTCCGGCGTCTGCTGGCGCGTACTGAGCAGCACGGTGACGAGCCCCTCATGCGCGGCGGCAAACAGCAGCAGCGGAAATTCGATGCGGTTGCCGAGCAGGATGGCGACGCGATCGCCGCGCTGCAGGCCGAGCTTGCGCAATCCCGCAGCGATCCGCGCGGCCTGCTCCACCGCGTGGCCCCAGCTCAGGCGGACATTGCCGCAGATCAACGCTTCGCCATCGGCATTGCGGGCGCAGGCGTCCGCGATCATCGCCCAGAGGCTCGTTGGCCGATCACAGAATGCCGGCACCACCCGATCGCCGAACCGAGCTTCGAGCCGCATCGGCGGGATCTGAGATTGCGACCAGTCCATCGGAATGCCCTCGGCTTGTTGCTCTTGTTATCTTCCCCGCATGGACATCCGGGTTTCGTCTTGTGCTGACCGGCTAGACCCCGAGCACGGGAACACCGATCACGACCGGATGGAACGCGAAGGCCAGGGCCAGATAGGCGACCACGCCGACCGCGACCGCGATCAGATCGTTGGTGACGCCGCCGACCGGAATCGGCGGGCCGCCGGGGTCGGTGCGAGCTTTAAGCGAGATGCGGTCATAGACCGCCCAGGCGAGGAACGAGCCGAACAGGATGATGGAGCCGAGATCGCCATTGGCGAGCAGATGCGCTGCCGCCCACAGCTTGACGCCGGCCAGCATCGGATGCTTCAGCGTCGCGTAGATGCGGCCGCGCAAATACGAGGCGACCACCAGGACCACCGCGGGCAGCATCAGCGCGAGCGCGATGTGCTTCATCGCCTTCGGCGGATACCAGACGTCGATCCAGCCGGAGCTGCGGTAATGGGCAAAGCCCCAGATGATCAGCGCGAGCCCCGCAAGCGAGACCAGCGTGTAGAGAAGCTTGTAGGTCCCCTCGCCCAGCCTCGCGATCGCCTGCGCGCGTGCCTTTCGTTTCGTCGTAAAAATGTGGGTGGCGAAGAACAGCACCAGCCCCAGGATCATCACCAGCAGACCCACGACATCCTCCCCGCAAAGCAGCCCCCGCCTCTGAGGTACCATCGATCGGCCGATGGTCGCAACTGCGCTACTTGCCCAGCTCGCGATTGTCGACATAGCGGATCGCGATCGGTCGTCCGGCCAGCGCGCCGCCGAGACCGTCCGTGAATTTCAGCGGCAGGCAGGCCTCTAGCGATGAATTGATCGCGTTCAGATAGGTGGTGCGGATATCCGCCGGCACACCCGCAGTCGCATATGTCAGGCGCGGCGGACCGATCAGGCCGCCGTCCCTGTTGAAACTGAAACGCACCGACATCTGCATGCCTGTGCGCGCATGGTCCGATGGCGGCGACCAGCAGCTGCGCAGCGCGGCGAAGAGGTCGCCGATCGTGTCGAGATCGTGATCGGGTTTCTGGTATTTGGCGCGGTCGGCCTCAGCGGGCACGCTCTCGATCGTGAGCTGGAGGTTCTGGCCGTAAGGGTAGTCGATCTCGGGAATGCAGGGGCCGGGCTCGAGCGGGCTGCAATAGGACGGCGTGCAGGGCTCGCCGTCGAGCACGCTGCAAGGCTCGTGCGCGAACGGAATTGGATTGATCTGGCGTCGCTGCGCGTCGGCGACGATCGAGGTCATTGCCAGCAAGAGAAGAGCAAGAATGCCGCGCCACATGTGCCGAGATCGCATTTGCATCTGCAGAGGTGGCAACGGTTGTGAAGGGTTCAAGGCTGGCCGCGATGCGACGACCGCCTTTCCGCCAAATTTCACCCCCCGTGCAAAGCTGCCGCTCCGAGGCGAAGCCGGCTCAGCCGGGACAGCAATCCGCTTCACTCGATAATCTGATCCGCTTGTGCCACCAGCGTGGGCGGTACACTCAGTCCCAGCGCGCTGGCGGTCTTGAGATTGAGCAGGAACTGGAACTCATTCGGCTGCTGGACTGGCAAATCTGCCGGACGCGCTCCTCTCAACACGCGGTCGACATAGTCCGCCGAGCGACCGACAAGATGCGAAATCGAGACTCCGTACGACATCAGCCCGCCGTCCGTAACGAAGGACGGGAACGGATACATCGCCGGCAGACGGCGCGCGGCCGCCAGGTCCAGAATCAATCGCCGATGAACGAGTGGAAATGCGTCGGGAAAGATCAGCAGCCCGCCGTCTGGCTGCTCTGCAAAGCGGGAGATCGCCTGTTCGAGCTCGGCGGCGTTGTGCGCGGGCGCCGGAACGAGCTGGAGCTGGACTGCCGGAATAGCCACCTCCACGGACGGCATCAAGATCATGGGCGCCGTTCGCGGATTGAAGACTGCGGCAACCCTTCGTATTGCAGGGGCCGCTTGCTTGAGCAGTTGCAGCCACTTGCCGGCCATTTCAGGCTCGAAGGTCGTGAAGCCTGTAATATTTCCACCCGGCTTGCCCAGACTTTGAACGAAACCGGCACCCACCGGATCGGCAACGACCGTGAAGATGATCGGTAAGATCGGCGCGCGTCGCCTCAAGGCGTCCACGGACGGAGTGCTGATTGCCAAAAGCACATCCGGCCGCAACTCCACGAGCTCGGCCGCGTGAGCATCGGCGAGATTTGGATCGCCGGCCCACCAACGATATTCGATCTGGATGTTGCGTCCCTGTTCCCAGCCAAGTTCACCTAGACGCTGTATCAGTTTCTGGTAGCTGGCCTGGCTCTCCGGATCGCTGGCCTTCCCTCCCGCCAGCGCACCGATTCGCCGCACATGACCTTGCGCGGATGTGCCAAGCGGGTACGCCGCCGCCCCTGCAGCGAGCATGATGAATTCGCGCCGCCTCATGACCGTCGACCTCGCTATGCGTTGCCGTCCTGCATCACGGAGAACGTCCGGGAAACATTACCCCTTTTTCTTGACGTCCTTGACGTTGCTGAACTCGATGCCCTCGGCGCGCTCCTTGGTGTAGCCGAGGTAGAACTCGTTCCGGGCGAGGTAGACGGGATCGCCGTCGACGTCGTCGGCAATGCTCGAATTATTGGCAGCGATGAAGCTGTCGAGCTTCTTGCGGTCGTCCGACGAGATCCAGCGCGCCAGCTGGAACTCGCTGACCTCGAACTCGACCGGCAGCGAATATTCCGCCTCGAGCCGCGCCTTGAGCACGTCGAGCTGCAGCGCGCCGACCACGCCAACCAGCGCCGGGGCGCCGTCGCGCGGGCGGAACACCTGCACCACGCCCTCTTCCGACATCTGCTGCAGCGCTTCTTTCAGCTTCTTCGCCTTCATCGCGTCGGTGAGACGAACGCGGCGGACGATTTCCGGGGCAAAGCTCGGCACGCCGACGAAGTTGAAATCCTCGCCCTCGGTCAGCGTATCGCCGATGCGCAGCGTGCCGTGGTTGGGAATGCCGACGACGTCGCCGGCGAAGGCTTCGTCCGCGACCGAGCGGTCCTGCGCGAAGAAGAATTGCGGGCTCGACAGCGGCATGCTCTTGCCGGTGCGCACGAGCTTGGCCTTCATGCCGCGGCTGAGCTTGCCCGAGCACAGGCGCGCAAACGCGATGCGGTCGCGGTGGTTGGGATCCATGTTGGCCTGGATCTTGAACACGAAGGCGCTCATGCGCGGATCGGTGGCCTCGACCTTGCGCTGGTCGCTGTCCTGCGCGCGCGGCTCGGGCGCGAACTTGCCGAGGCCCTCCAGGAGGTCGCCGACGCCGAAATTGCGCAGCGCGCTGCCGAAATAGACCGGCGTCAGATGGCCTTCGCGGAACGCGTCCAGCTCGAACGGCTTGGACGCCTCGGTGACGAGCTCGAGCTCGTCCTTCACGGCGGACACGTCGAGATTGGCGTTGAGCTTGGCGAGCTCTTCGATCTCGATCTCGAGCGCCGCGCCGGTCTTGGCGCCGCCGCCTTCGAGGAGGCGCACGCCGCCATTGACGACGTCATAGGTGCCGAGGAAATCGCGGCCGCGGCCGACCGGCCAGGTCATCGGCGTGGTGTCGAGCGCCAGCGTCTTCTCGATCTCGTCGAGCAGCTCGAACACGTCGCGGCTCTCGCGGTCCATCTTGTTGATGAAGGTGATGATCGGGATGTCGCGCAGGCGGCACACCTCGAACAGTTTTCGGGTGCGCGCCTCGATGCCCTTGGCGGCGTCGATCACCATCACGGCGGAATCGACTGCCGTCAGTGTGCGATAGGTGTCTTCCGAAAAGTCCTCGTGGCCCGGCGTGTCCAGCAGGTTGAAGACGAGGCCTTCGAACTCGAAGGTCATCACCGAGGTCACGACCGAGATGCCGCGCTCGCGCTCGATCTTCATCCAGTCAGATCGCGTGTTGCGCCGCTCGCCCTTGGCCTTGACCTGGCCGGCGAGGTTGATGGCACCGCCGAACAGCAGCAGCTTTTCGGTCAGCGTGGTCTTGCCGGCGTCGGGATGGGAGATGATCGCAAAAGTCCGCCGCCGCGCCACCTCAGCGGCAAGCGGGGAACGGGCCGGCGATTCGGCTGTGGTGGTGGCGATGTCGGACATGGCGGGAGCGTGTGGCAGGGAAAACGGGCCTGATCAAGCCTCATTTGGTGATTGCGGAGACTTCCGGCCAGCCCCATATCGGCACCTGGATCTATCAGCCTTGGGGGAGGACGGCCTCCCCTGCCCATCAGCACCTCAGCCGCGGGGACGACCCTGCCTTGAATGGAGGGTCGTCATGGCCTGGAGCATCCTGTTCGTCGCCGGTCTTCTTGAGATCACCTGGGCGATCGGCCTGAAATACACCGAGGGTTTTAGCAGGCTTGTTCCGTCCGCGGTCACGCTCGCGGCCATGGCCGGCAGCGTCATCCTGCTCGGACTTGCGCTCAAATCACTTCCCGTCGGAACGGCCTATGCGGTCTGGACCGGCATCGGCGCGGTCGGCACCGCAACGCTCGGCATCGTCCTGTTCGGCGAGCCGGCTGCGGCCTTCCGCCTCGTCAGCATCGGCCTGATCGTCGCCGGCATCATCGGACTGAAGCTCGTCACTTGACGAGCTGGACCATCCACCAGGTCAGCGCGGCCACGATGGCCGAGGCCGGGATCGTGATCACCCAGGCATAGACGATCGAACTGGCGACGTTCCAGCGCACGGCCGAGACGCGGCGCGCGGCGCCGACGCCGACGATGGCGCCGGTGATGGTGTGGGTGGTCGAGACGGGAACCCCGAGATAGGTCGCCATGAACAGGGTCGCCGCGCCCCCGGTCTCGGCGCAGAAGCCCTGCATCGGGGTCAATTTCGTGATGCGCAGGCCCATGGTGCGGACGATGCGCCAGCCGCCCATCAGCGTGCCCAGGGCCATCGCCGCCTGGCACGACAGCACCACCCAGAACGGCACCGAGAAGTCGCTGCCGAGATGGCCCTGCGAATAGAGCAGCACCGCGATGATGCCCATGGTCTTCTGCGCGTCGTTGCCGCCATGGCCGAGCGAATAGAGCGAGGCGGACGCGAATTGCATGATGCGGAAGGCGCGGTCGACCGCGAACGGCGTCGAGCGCACCGAGGCCCAGGACACGATCGCAACCAGCGCCATTGCGAGCAGGAAGCCGACCAGCGGCGACAGCACGATCGCCAGCACGGTCTTGGACAGGCCGCTCCACACCGCGGCCGAGATCCCCGCCTTGGCCAGGCCGCCGCCGACGAGCCCGCCGATCAGCGCATGCGACGACGACGACGGGATGCCGAGCGCCCAGGTCACGAGATTCCAGACGATGGCGCCGACGAGTGCTGCGAAGATCACCTGGGCGTCGACGACCGCGGGATCGATGATGCCGGTGCCGATGGTCTGGGCGACGTGTAGCCCGAACACCAGGAAGGCGATGAAATTGAAGAACGCGGCCCAGAACACCGCGAATTGCGGCCGCAGCACGCGGGTCGAGACGATGGTCGCAATCGAATTGGCGGCGTCGTGCAGCCCGTTCAGGAAATCGAACAGCAGCGCGACGGCGATCAATCCGACCAGGACGGGAAGACCCAACGCGGCATCCACGGCGAGGCCCCTACTCTAAGCTTTGCGCATGATCTCCGCGCAAACGCGTTCCGCGTTTGTCGCGAAGGAAAACCGCTGCACACTTTTCCGGATCATGCGCTACACCTGCTCGATGACGATGCTGTTGATTTCGTTCGCAACGTCATCGAAACGGTCGGCCACCTTCTCGAGATGGTCGTAGATCTCGACCCCGACGATGAAATCCATCGCATTGCCGTCGCGATGCTTGAGGAACAGCTCCTTCAGGCCGATGTCGTGGAGATCGTCGACCCGGCCTTCGAGCTTGCCGAGCTCCTCGGTGATCGCGGTCAGCATGGCGACGTTCTTGCCGATCTCCTGCATCAGCGGCAGTGCACGGCCGACCAGATTGGCGCATTCGATCAAAAGTCCGCCGATCTCGCGCATCGGCGGCTCGAAGCTGCGCACCTCGAACAGCATCACGGCCTTGGCCGTCTGCTGCATCTGGTCGATGGCATCGTCCAGCGAGGTGATCAGGTTCTTGATGTCGCCGCGGTCGAACGGGGTGATGAAGGTGCGGCGCACCGCCGTCAGCACCTCGCGGGTGATGTTGTCGGCGTCGTTCTCGAATTGGTTGACGCGCTGGCAATAGACCGGCGTCTCCTCGCCACCGTTGAGCATGCCCTGCAGCGCGACTGCGCCCTGAATCACGGTCTGGGCATGCCGATCGAACAGGTCGAAGAACCGCTCTTCCCTGGGCAGGAACGCACGAAACAATCGCATCATGGGGATAGGCTACCGGTTGGAAAATGGTCAGGCCCGCGAGGGCTGTCATAAAACTGTCATAGACCATTTTCGATCCGCACGCGTGTCGTCTCGCGCCCGCGGAGCCCGGTCATCCACCGCTTTCATTCATCAATGAAATTGATGAAATATCAGCTACTTAGAGCGAACGCCGGAAGTAATGCGCGATTTCGCCGATGACGCCGCGGCGGAAGGTGAGCACGCAGACCACGAAGATCACGCCCTGGATCACCGTCACCCACTGGCCGAAGCCCGCCAGATATTGCTGCATGGCGATGATCACGAAAGCGCCGACCACGGGACCGAAAATGGTGCCGAGCCCGCCGACCAGCGTCATCAGCACGACTTCGCCCGACATCGTCCAGTGCACGTCCGTGAGCGAGGCGTTCTGCGCCACGAACACCTTCAGCGCACCGGCAAAGCCGGCAAGCGTCCCCGACAGCACGAAGGCCAGGAACTTGTACTGGTCGGTGCGGTAGCCGAGCGAGATCGCGCGCTGCTCGTTCTCGCGGATCGACTTCAGCACCTCGCCGAACGGCGAGTTGATGATGCGGAAGATCAGGAGGAAGCCGGCGAGGAAGCCGACCAGCACGACATAGTACAGCACCGTCGGCTTGGAGAGATCGAGCACGCCGAACATGCGGCCCTGCGGGATGCCCTGGATGCCGTCCTCACCATGGGTGAACGGGGCCTGGAGATAGATGAAGTACAGGAGCTGCGACAGCGCCAGCGTGATCATCGAGAAATAGATGCCCTGGCGGCGAATCGAGATGTAGCCGGTGACGATCGACAGCACGAATGCCGCGGCGACGCCGACGAGAATGCCGAGCTCCGGCGGCAGCGCCCAGACCTTCAGCGCATGCGCGCTGCAATAGCCAGCTGTGCCTAAGAACATCGCGTGGCCGAACGACAGCAAGCCGCCATAGCCGACCAGCAGATTGAAGGCGCAGGCGAGCAGCGCAAAGCACAGCGCCTGCATCACGAAGAAGGGGTAGACGCCCGTGAACGGCACCGCTGCGAGCAACAGCGCCATCACCACGAACACAATCATCTCGTCGCGCATCGCGCGCGGGGTCACAGGGAGCGTGTCGTCCGTTAGGGTTGTCATCTCAGGCCGCCCTTCCCGTCAATCCCGTCGGCTTCACAAGGAGCACCAGCACCATCAGCACGAACACGACGGTGTTGGACGCCTCGGGGTAGAAATACTTGGTCAGGCCCTCGATCACGCCGAGCGCGAAGCCGGTGATGATGGAGCCCATGATCGAACCCATGCCGCCGATCACCACCACCGCGAACACGACGATGATGAGGTCGGCCCCCATCAGCGGCCGCACCTGGTTGATCGGCGCCGAGAGCACGCCGGCGAGCGCGGCAAGGCCGACGCCGAGACCGTAAGTGAGCGTGATCATGCGCGGCACGTTGATGCCGAAGGCACGCACCAGCGTCGGATTTTCGGTGGCGGCGCGCAGGTAGGCGCCGAGCTGCGTCTTCTCGATCAGGAACCAGGTCGCAAGGCACACCGCCAGCGAGAACACGACGACCCAGCCGCGGTAGATCGGCAGGAACATGAAGCCGAGATTCATGCCGCCCCTGAGCTGGTCGGGAATGGCGTAAGGCAGGCCCGAGGAGCCGAAATAGTTCTGGAACACGCCCTGCACGATCAGCGCGATGCCGAAGGTCAGGAGCAGGCCGTAGAGATGATCGAGTCCGGTCAGCCATTGCAGCATGGTCCGTTCCAGGATCATGCCGAAAATGCCGACGATGATCGGCGCCAGCAGCAGCGCCCACCAATAGTTGATGCCGCCGAGGTTCAACAGGAAATAGGCGACGAACGCGCCCATCATGTAGAGCGCGCCATGGGCGAAATTGATGATGTTGAGCATGCCGAAGATGACGGCAAGCCCGAGACTGAGCAGCGCGTAGAACGAGCCGTTGATCAGTCCCACCAATAGCTGAGCGTAAAGAGCCTGCATCGATCCCGCACCCGGTCCCTTCTCGTCGTTCCCCAAAGGCAAGCCGGCGCTGTTCGCGCGCCGGCCCGCATCGTCACACTTACTTCTTCACGAGCGGGCAGACGCTCTCGGACAGCGGCCGGAACGCCTGATCCGCGGCCGTCGTACCGATCAGCTTGTAATAGTCCCAGGGCCCCTTGGATTCATCGGGCTTCTTGACCTCAAAGAGATAGGCCGGATGCAGCTTGCGGCCGTCGGCGCGGATCGAGCCCTTGCCGAACAGCTGATCGTCCGTCGGCATCTCCTTCATCTTGGCGACCACCTTGGCCCCGTCATGCGGGTTGCCGCCCATCGCCTCCAGCGCCTTGAAATAGTGCAGCAGACCCGAATAGACGCCGGCCTGTACCATCGAAGGCATCGCCTTGTTCTTCATGCGCTCGGAAAAGCGCTTGGAGAAGGCGCGCGTGCCGTCATTCAGGTCCCAGTAGAAGGTCTCGGTGAAGTTCAGTCCCTGGGCGACCTTCAATCCGAGCGCATGGACGTCGGTGATGAACAGCAGGAGACCCGCGAGCTTCTGGCCGCCCGAGACGATGCCGAACTCCGCCGCCTGCTTGATCGTGTTGGTGGTGTCGCCGCCGGCATTCGCCATGCCCACGATCTTGGCCTTGGACGCTTGCGCCTGGAGCAGGAAGGAGGAGAAATCCGCCGTGTTGAGCGGATGCTTGACCGTGCCGATCACCTTGCCGCCCGATTTCAGGACCACGGCGGTGGTGTCACGCTCGAGCGCGTGGCCAAAAGCGTAGTCCGCGGTCAGGAAGTACCAGGTGTCGCCGCCGGCCTTCACCAGCGCCTGCCCCGTGCTGTTGGCCAGCATGTAGGTGTCGTAGACCCAGTGGATCGTGTTCGGCGAACACTGCGCATTGGTCAGGTCGGACGTCGCCGCACCCGTGTCGATCAGAATCGAATTCTTCTCCTTGACGACATTGTTGACCGCGAGCGCCACGCCCGAGTTCAGCACGTCCATGAAGACGTCGACCTTCTCGACATCGATCCATTGCCGCGCAATCGCAGTCCCGATGTCCGGCTTGTTCTGGTGGTCGGCCGAAATCAGGTCGATCTTCCAGCCCTTCGCGGTCAGGCCGGCATCCTCGATGGCCATCTGCGCCGCCAAGGTCGAGCCCGGCCCGCCGAGATCGGCATAGAGGCCGGAATTGTCGGTGAGCACGCCGATCTTGATGGTCTTGTCCTGCGCCATCGCCGCGCTCGCTCCCGCGAGTGCGATGGCGGTGCCGAGCAACATCGTCGAAATGATCCGTCTCATGGTCGCTCCCAATATCCTCTCTCAATGCTCATCAGAAAAATTCAACCCGCCCGGCGCTCAGACGCCGAGATAGGTGTGGAGCTTGTCCATGTTGGCGGCAAGCTCCGAATTGGAAAACCCGTCAATGATCTTGCCGTGCTCGACCACGTAGTAGCGGTCGGCCACGGTGGAGGCGAAGCGGAAGTTCTGCTCGACCAGGAGGATGGTGAAGCCCTCCTTCTTGAGCCGCGCAATGGTGTGGCCGATCTGCTGGATGATGACGGGTGCAAGGCCCTCGGTCGGCTCGTCCAGCATCAGGAAGCTCGCGCCGGTGCGCAGGATGCGCGCGATCGCGAGCATCTGCTGCTCGCCGCCCGACAGCTTGGTGCCCTGGCTGCTCAGCCGCTCCTTCAAGTTCGGGAACAGCTCGAAGATCTGGTCGAGCGGTAATCCGCCCGCACGGACCACCGGCGGGAGCATCAAATTCTCGCGGACGTCGAGGCTGGAGAATATGCCCCGCTCTTCCGGGCAGAAGGCGACGCCCATGCGCGCGATTCTGTCGGAGGTCGCGCGGATGATCTCCTGATTGTTGAACTTCACCGAGCCGGTGCGCTTGCCGATGATGCCCATGATCGACTTCAGCGTCGTCGTCTTGCCGGCGCCGTTGCGCCCGAGCAGGGTGACGACCTCGCCCGCGTTCACGTCGAAGTCGATCCCGTGCAGGATGTGAGACTCGCCGTACCAGGCTTCCAGGTTGCGGACTTGCAGGATGTTCCCGCCGGTCGCAGCCCTGGCCGGAGCCTCGGCGATCGCAGTGTCAGGCATGACCGGCTCCCAGATAAGCTTCCTTGACGCGCTCGTCCTTGGTGAGCTCGGAGTAATGGCCCTGCGCGAGCACCTGCCCGCGCGTCAGCACCGTGATGATGTCGGACAGGTTGGCCACGACGCTCAGATTATGCTCGACCATCAGGATGGTGTATTTCGCGGAGATGCGCTTGATCAGCGCCGCGATCTTGTCGATGTCCTCGTGGCCCATGCCGGCCATCGGCTCGTCGAGCAGCATCATCTCGGGGTCGAGTGCCAGCGTGGTCGCGATCTCGAGCGCGCGCTTGCGCCCATAGGGCATCTCGACCGCGGGCGTGTTGGCAAACTCGCTGAGGCCGACGTCGTTCAAAAGCTCGCGGGCGCGATCGTTGAAGCGGTTGAGCACGGACTTGGAGCGCCAGAAGTCGAACGAGGAGCCATGCTGGCGCTGCAGCGCGACACGGACGTTCTCGAGCGCGGTGAGATGGGGAAACACCGCCGAAATCTGGAACGAACGGACCAGCCCCATGCGGGCCACATCCGCCGGCGCCATCGCGGTGATGTCCTGCCCCTTGTACAGGATTTTCCCGGCCGACGGCTTGAGGAACTTGGTCAAGAGATTGAAGCAGGTCGTCTTGCCGGCCCCGTTCGGGCCGATCAACGCGTGAATGCTCCCACGGCGAACCTTGAGCGCAACGTCGCGGACGGCGAAGAAGCCCGCGAACTCCTTGGTCAAGCCTTCCGTTTCGAGAATGAACTCATCGGCCAAACAGTTTTCCCCCTGCCCGCGCGCGGCGCGTGGCTGTCCTTGTTGCTTCGGCTGTCCGGAGGACTTGCAGCCCACCGGGGCGCCGCCTCCGGGCGCGGAATATGCCGGAGGTGACGGGGGTTAGGCAAGGCGGAAAGCTGAGCAGGTCAGGCCTTCGGCTGGGATACAAATGCTCCCTTAGTCGCAGATGTCGAGGTCGTGCCTGCCCGGCCTTTCCGGTTCGCAAGGCACCGGCCATCAAGCCGTCGTTAACGGTCTTTCGTCTCCCGCGCCAGTCTTCATCGAAAATTTTCCCGCAAGCCCGATCATCCCAGGGTTTTCACGTCGGAGAGTATGTCTTGGATTTTGCAAGCGCGGCTCCCTCCATCGTCAAGTCGATCCGCCAGCGTGATCTCCTCAACACGTGGCTGCGACTTTATGCGCGCCAGCAGACCGCTCCGGCGATCTGGGAGTATCAGCCCGCACGGCTCCAGGAGGAGCTGCCGGATCTCGTCTATTATACGGTGAAGCTTTCGACGCCGACGCCGCGTCTCGTCATCGAGAGCGAAGGCACGCGCATCTCGCGCGCCTATGGGCATACCGGCAAGGGCGTTTCGCTCGACGATTTCGTCGGACCGCGGCTCGCGCCGTACGTGCTGCCGATCTATCATGAATGCGTCGCGCGCGGCCTTCCGGTCTACAGCGTTGCCGACGTCGACGACATCTATGGCCGCATCGTCGCCTATGAGCGGCTGCTGCTGCCGTTCCTGACCGACGGCAGGGTCAGCCACGTCATCGCGTCAGTAAAGACCTTCTGCGAGGACGGCGGCTTCGAGATCAGGAATCTGATGCGCGGAAATGACGCGCTGCCGCGCCCGAAGCTGCGGGCCGTGATCGATCGCGAGCTGTTTCATCGCGCCCCCGGCCGCATCGCGCCCGCCGATCCGGTCGAGTTCTCGGAACAGCCGGGCCCCGCCATCTCCAACGAGATCATCGAGCTGAAATAGCCGTCAGCGCGCCTTGCCGCCGACCTCCTTGGCATAGATATCCGGCTTGAAGCCGACCAACAGCTTGCCGCCGATTTCGAGCACCGGCCGCTTGATCATCGATGGTTGCGCTAGCATGAGGGCGAGCGCCTTCTTCTCGGTGAGGCCTTCCTTGTCGGAATCGGGGAGCTTCTTGAAGGTCGTCCCGGCGCGATTGAGCAGGGTCTCCCAACCGACCTTGTCGCTCCACTGCTTCAGCCTGTCCTTCTCGACACCCGCCGCTTTGTAGTCGTGAAACGCGTAAGCCACGCCATGGGCATCGAGCCAGGCGCGGGCCTTCTTCATGGTGTCGCAGTTCTTGATGCCGTAGATGATGGTGGGCAAGACGGTCCTCGTGCATGGCGTATCGGTGATATGCGTGGCGTTGTACGAAACTCCGCCTCGCGCGACAATGTTGCGACACGCGCCAACCCTCCGAACGGACATCCCATGCACGTTACCCACGATCCCGCGGCGGCCGCCGCACCAACCATCGACTTCGACGCTTTCCTCGCGGTCGACGTCCGTGTCGGCACCATCGTCGACGCCAAACCGTTTCCGGAAGCGCGCAAACCGGCCTGGCGGCTGTGGATCGATTTCGGCCCCGCCATCGGCGTGCGCAAGAGCTCGGCCCAGATCACCGAAAACCACCCGCTCGAAAGCCTCGTGGGCCAACAGGTCGCGGCCGTCGTCAATTTCCCGCCGCGCCAGATCGGCCCCGTCGTCTCCGAGGTGCTGACGCTCGGCTTCCCCGATGCGAACGGCAAGGTCGTGCTGGTGCAGCCGAGCAAGCCGGTGCCGAACGGCGGACGGCTGTTCTAGCCTCAGGCCGTGTCATGGCCGCTGCGGAATGTTCAATCCACGCTGCACCGCCGGACGCGCAAGCCCGCGCTCGAGCCAGGCGCCGACCGCGCTGAACTGACTGAACTCGACGACATCGCCGGCGCCATAAAAGCCGATGAGATTGCGCACCCAGCCGAGCATGGAGATGTCGGCGATGGTGTAGTCGTCATCCATGAACCATTGCCGGCCGGCGAGATGCGCATCCATCACGCCGAGCAGGCGCTTGGCTTCGGCCACGTAGCGGTCTCGGGGCCGCTTGTCCTCGTAGTCCTTGCCGGCGAATTTGTGGAAGAAGCCGACCTGGCCGAACATCGGCCCGACGCCGCCCATCTGGAAGTGCAGCCACTGCAGCGTCTGATAGCGCCGCGCGGCATCCTGCGGCAGCAGCTTGCGCGTTTTCTCCGCGAGATATTGCAGGATCGCCCCGGACTCGAACAGGGGCAGCGGCCTGCCTCCGGGGCCGTTCGGATCGAGGATCGCCGGGATCTTGCCGTTCGGATTGAGCGAGAGGAATTCCGGCGTCTTCTGATCATCCTTGCCGAAATCAACGAGGTGAACCTCGTACGGCAGCCCGATCTCCTCCAGCATGATCGAGACCTTGACGCCATTCGGCGTCGGCAACGAATAGAGCTGGAGCAGTTCGGGATGCTTGGCGGGCCAACGCCTGGTGATGCGGAAGACGGACAGATCGGACATCGGGACCTTGGGTGCATGGACTGAGGCGTGCTCAATCTAGGCAAGATGCCGCACCGCGCAAGTCACTTCCGGCTGTGCTTAAGGCGGCAGCGTCGCCATCGCCACGATCGGGGGCATTGCTTCGTGCTGCAGCCGAGACTCGATGAACCGTTGACCCGTGATCAACAGCAGGGCCGTAAAGGCAATCGCGAGCATCGCGGTCGCCAATTGGCACTCGTCGTACATGGTATTGTGTCCCTCGACAGCCTCTGCCGTAGAACGTCGGCTCAAGCGCCACGTTCCTCGGCGGCAACCAAATATTGCTATTTTTTCCTGATTTCGCTGCGAAGACATCCCTGTTCCTGCGGCTCTCACAGGGACCAATGGCCCCCTCGCGCGTTGTCGATCGATGAACATCGAGAAACGCGCCCTGCTCGACCACGCTGAACGCTGTCGCCGCGTGGCGAACGATCTCACGCACAGCAAAGCCGCGCAGCGGTTGCGGGCAATGGCCGACGAGTACGAAGCGAGAGCAACAAGACTGGACGACGAAGACGTCCGCTCGACTGCAAGCCGCGATAGTCGCTGCCACCTGGAAGGCAAGGGCGAGCGGCAGGGCTGATCGCCTTCAGAAGTTGATCTCCATCCGTAGTCCGCGCGGATCGGTCCTGCCGTCACCAACGGATTGCGTGCTGTCGCGCGCTGCGAGGGCGCAGGCACAGGCGTCGATGAGATCGTCGCGACCAATCCCGGTGCCGCGGCGCAGCGTGAGCCATCTCTCGACCTCAGTGAAGCCGCGGCCTCTCAAAAGCGCGATACGCTGCTCGCGGCCACGCGGCGAGGTCTTCGGTTCGAGCCGCACGCGCCCCGCCAGATCCCAGAAGATCAATTCCGGATGCGCTTCGCCGATCGTCGCCTGCCGCGCCGGCGTCATGACCTCATCAACCTCCCTCATCTTGTCCCTGATATTCCACAGTTGCGCCGACACGCCCCTGCCCTTGCCTTCGTGCTTCCAGTAATGGCGATTGGCCGCCGCCATGTCCTGGAATGTCCAGAGGTTGCGGCGGGCGCCGAGAAACACGGCTGGACCGATCAGTTCGCGCGCCCGCAGATCGCAGGCGCGATAGCCGCTCGCGTTCAGTCCGATCGGCATGTCGATCATCGCGCGGGCGTGCGGCATTGCGAGCAGACGCGACAGGCTAGGCGAATAATCGAAGCCGTGATCGCCGCGCTCATCGATCCACGCTGCGACCCAGCCGAAGCGAAATCCGTCGAGCCCCAGATAGTTTTGGCAAGTCATGCGTCCGTCAATTTCAGTTTCCGCGCGCGTCTCGCTTGACATCCGCAAGTTGCGGGCGTATGTCCCGCGCCCTCGCAAGCACTTCCGTTTGCGACAGACACCATGAACCGAGCGATGTCGTACCGCTACGAAAGAATTGTCTGCACGCCGAATAGCTCCAAGCTATTCGATTGCGCATGCCTGGCTCATGGGAGCGATCTTGCCTGACCGCAAGATCGACAATCCGCTTCTCACGGACCCTCCCGAGCCTGCCGCTCCGGAGGGTTTTTTGTTGCCCGCCGCGCGGCCCAACCGAACAACCCGGCAATGGCCGGAACGGGAGACCCGGATCCCGGGGCTCGCGCTGAGAAGGCGCGTGCCCAAGTGCGCGGGGCCTGCCGGAGGGAACGAGGCGATGAGCCGGACACCGATGGCAGAGCGAGCCCAGTGGGTTCGCAATGTGCGGCGCGTCGACAGCGCCGCGATCGAATTTTTTGTAGCTCGGTTTGCCGCGAGTGGTCGCGGCTCAACCGACGCTGGTGGTGAAGATGCCGGATACTTCCTCCACGGCCAAGCGGGGATAGCCTCCCGCCTTTGACACACGCACCGGGATGCGGCCTCGGAAAAGGTTCGCACGCGGCCCGGCGCAGGATCTGTCCGCAAGGAAACATCCTGTGTTGTCGTCACTGACGCCGACATCGCCCGTTCCCCAGCGTATCCATCAAAGGCCGATGCGAAAGCATCGGCCTGGCGGTGGTGAAGATGCCTGTTACTTCGGACCGCGCAGGTTCGACTCCTGCAAGAGCAAGGGCCGGTCGCCCGCAAGGGCAGCAACAGCATCGCTCGTTCCCCGCCAACCCCATCACGATCCGTGGTGAAGATTTCTGTTACTTCGCCTGCAACGCGAGAGGTCGCGGGTTCGAATCCCGCCCGGTGTCCCATGCACCGGTAGCTCAGAGGATAGAGCGCTTTCCGGCGAGCTTCGGCTCGTCGGGTCACAGCAATCGCCTGTTCCCGGATCGTGTCCCCTTAGCCACCGCCGGTGGTGAAGAGTGCTGCTACTTCGGCGTCGGAGGTTCGAACCCTCCCGGACGCAAGTCCGTAGCTCAGTGGGTAGAGC
The DNA here is from genome assembly GCF_016031655.1 of Bradyrhizobium glycinis. Taxonomy (GTDB): domain Bacteria; phylum Pseudomonadota; class Alphaproteobacteria; order Rhizobiales; family Xanthobacteraceae; genus Bradyrhizobium; species Bradyrhizobium glycinis. The sequence goes on along the minus strand of NZ_JACCHQ010000001.1, from coordinate 746,952 downwards.
ACGAACAGCCTCGCTTGTTCCCCGGCACCCTTTCATTTCCCCATCAACCCAAGAGGAGGCCGTCATGGTCAGGCTCAACAAGATCGCTCGCGCCTTCACGCGGGAGGGCGCACGCGCCGTGCGCTTCACGCCCGAGATGGAGCTGAAGCGCGCGCTGATGAACTGCCTTCTCTGGGAGGACCAGTTCTATGAGGACGGCGTTGCGATCGCCGACCGCATCAAGGCCCTCGTGCCCAAGGTCGCGCCTGCGCGCGTCGCGCAGCTTGCGATCGAGGCCCGCGAGGTGATGAAGCTGCGGCACGCACCGCTGCTCGTCATCCGCGAGATGGCGCGGAACGAGAAGCACCGCGCTCTCGTCGCGGACACGCTCGCTCAGGTGATCCAGCGCCCCGACGAGATGACGGAGCTGCTTGCGATCTACTGGGCGGATGCGCTGGGGCCGATGCAGCAGCGCAAGCGTCAGCCGGTCTCGGCGCAGGTCAAGAAGGGCCTTGCCCGCGCGCTGACCAAGTTCGACGCCTATCAGCTCGCCAAGTGGGACCGCGACGGCGCGGTGCGGATCAGGGACGTTTTGTTCCTGGTGCACGCCAAGCCGAAAGACGCCGAGCAGGCGAAGGTGTGGAAGCAGCTCGTCGATGGCGAGCTCGCCTCCCCCGACACCTGGGAGGTTTCGCTGTCGGCCGGCAAGAACAAGCGCGAGACCTTCGAGCGGCTGATCGCCGAGCGAAAGCTCGGCGGCCTGGCGCTGCTGCGCAATCTGCGCCTGATGCAGAATGCGCAGGCCCCGCGCGAGACCATCGCAGGCGCGATCGAGGCGATGCGGACGGATCGCATCCTTCCCTACCGCTTCATCACGGCGGCGCGCTATGCGCCGGACTTCGAGCCCGAGCTCGAGGCTGCGATGCTCAAGTCGATCAAGGACCATGTCCGGCTTCCGGGCCGCACCCGGCTCCTGATCGACGTGTCCGGTTCGATGTTCATGCCTCTCTCCGCGCAGTCGGAAATGACCCGTGCGGAGGCGGCGTGTGGCCTTGCCATCCTCGCCCGCGAGATCTGCGACGAGGTCGAGATCTTCACCTTCTCCAATGAGGTCGTGAAGGTTCCGCCCCGCCGCGGCTTCGCGCTTCGAGATGCGATCATCAACTCGCAGCCGCATGGCGGAACCTATCTCGGCAAGGCGGTGACGGAGATCGACCGCAAGGGCGATCGCCTGATCGTCTTCACCGACGAGCAGAGCCACGACCAGGTGCCCGAGCCGAGGGCGCGCGGCACCCTGGTCAACGTGGCCTCGTATCAGCACGGTGTCGGTCACGGCGCCTGGACCCGCGTCAACGGCTTCTCCGAGGCCGTGGTCGCGTGGATCGCAGCGTCCGAGACGGCGTTGAACTGATGCGCAACGACAACGGCCCCGGACGCGAGATGCGCCCGGGGCCAGCGAAATCTCTGAAATGATCCGCCCGCCCCGTTATGGTGCGCGCGGAATGACAAGGACCTGCGACCATGCGACGACCCGATCCCTACATGGAACGCGCCCGCGAGCTCTGCCTCGCCGCCGGTATCGATCCCGACTCGCGCGTCGGCGAAGGACGCGGCCAGCCGGCCTGGTGCCTGTACAAGGACGCAGCGCGCAAGGAGCATCTTGCCCGCGAGGCCAATGCGACCGCGAGCTCGATTGCCGCGTTCCGGACGCAGGATGCCCGTTTCCAGAATGCGCCGCTGAAGGTGTTCGGCCCGCACGAGGATGCGACGATTGCACAGATGCGCAATTGCATGGCAATCGGCAATGTCGTCTCCGGCGTGATCTGCGCCGACGGCCATCTCGGCTACGCGCAGCCGGTCGGCGGGGTCATCGCCTATGAGAAGCAGATCAGCATCTCCGGGGTCGGCTTCGACATCGGCTGCGGCAACATGGCGGCTCGGCTCGACACGCGCTTCGAGGACATCGCGGAGATCGCACCCACGATCATCCGCGACGTCGCCAAGGTGATCTCGTTCGGCGTCGGCCGTGCCAACGCGGAACGGGCCGAGCACGACCTGTTCGACGACGGCGACGCCTGGCGCGAAAGCGACATGGAGGACTACCGTCAGAAGGCCGTGAAGCAGCTCGGCACGGTCGGATCGGGCAATCACTATGTCGACCTCATGCGCGACGAGGAAGGCTTTGTCTGGATCGGCGTCCACTTCGGCAGCCGCGGCCTCGGACACACCTCCGCGACGCGGTACCTCAAGGCCGCCGGCGGCAAGGACGGCATGAACGTCCCGCCCGCCGTGGTCGACGAGGACAGCGAGCTCGGCCGCCGCTACATCGCGGCGATGCAGCTCGCCGGGCGCTATGCCTATGCGGGCCGCGAGTGGGTGGTGGAGCGCGTCCGCCAGATCATCGGCGGCAGCGTGACCGAGACCGTGCACAACCACCACAATTACGCCTGGCGTGAGACCCACGACGGCAAGGATTTGTGGGTGGTGCGCAAGGGCGCGACGCCGGCGTTTCCCGGCCAGAAGGGATTCGTCGGCGGCTCGATGGGCGACGATGCCGTGATTCTCGAAGGCGTCGACAGTCCGGAAGCCAGGGCTTCGCTCTACTCGACCGTGCATGGCGCCGGCCGCCTGTTCGGACGACGTGAGGCCAAGCGACGCTTCTCGCGCGACGAGATGGATCGCTGGCTGAACGAGCGCGGCGTCGCCTTGATCGGCGCCGACCTCGACGAAAGCCCGATGGCCTATCGCCGCCTGCCGGACGTGCTGGCCCAGCACGCCGGCACCGTGCGGGTGCTGCACACGCTGCGGCCGTTCGCCGTCGCCATGGCCGGCGAAGGCGAGTTCGATCCTTGGAAGGACTGACGCGAATGACGAGCGGAGGCGGGTGCGTCCTGCTCGTTTCGTTTCTAGACCGGCGCTTTCGTCAACCCCTGGACCGCCTGATAGGCCAGGCGCTTGAACTCGAAGAAGAACGGATTCCAGAAGCCCATGTAGCGCTGGGCCATCAGGACGCCCGCGGTATTGGCTTCCGGACAGATCCACCAATGGGTGCCGGCAAGTCCGCCCCATTGGAATTCGCCGGTCGAGTTCGGCGGATCAAACGGTGTTGGCGTGAAGGTGACGGCGCCGCCGAGGCCAAAGCCCTTGCCGGGGATCGGCCCGAGATTGGCGAACCGAATGGTCTGGCCTGCGGGCAGCTGGTTCGTCATCATCTGCCGCAGCGTCTCCGGCTTCAGCAGCGTATCCGACCCAGGCAGCAGCGCACGCACCAGCGCGAGCATGTCCGGCAGGGTCGAGACCAGACCGCCGCCGCCCGAGAGCCGCGGCAGCGGCCGCCGATAGGCTTGCGGGTAAGGCAGATGGTCGGCCCGCGTGAGGCCGGGCTTCATCGGGTCGAGCACGTCGGCGCCGTTGTAGAGCGCGACCAGCCTGCCCTGCTGTGCTTCGGGGACATGGAAGCCGGTATCGGTCATCCCGAGGGAATCGAAGATGCGCGCCTTCAGGAAGACATCGAGCGGCTGGCCGGAGACCACCTCGACCACACGGCCGAGCACGTCGGTCGCCACGGAATATTCCCAGGCCGTCCCAGGGTGATAGGACAGCGGCAGATCGGCGAGCTTGCCGATCATGTCGGAGAGCGGGGTCAACGGATTGAGCACGCCTGCCTCGTTGTAACCCTTGAACAGCACCGTGCCGGGATCGAAGATGCCGTAGCTGAGACCCGAGGTGTGGGTCAGGAGCTGGCGGATCGTGATCGGGCTGTTCGCCGGCTCGACATCGGCAAGGCTCGAAGCGCCCTGCTTCAGCACCTTGCGATTGCCAAGCTGCGACAGAAATTTTTCGATGGGATCATCGAGGCCGATGCGGCCTTGCTCGACCAGCAGCATGATCGCGCAGGTGACGAAGATCTTGGTGTTGGAAAACGCGCGGAAGATATGGTCGGGCCGCAGCGCGGTGTTCGCCTCGCGGTCGGCAAAGCCGACGCATTGCTGATCGACCACCTCGCGGCCGCGCAGCACGGCCCACGATATGCCGGGAATGATCTCCCGATCGACGTAGCGTTGCATCGCCGTCCGTACGGCGGAAAAATCAGGCGTTCTGGCGTCCATGTGCTCCCCCCAGTTGTGGTTGGAATCGATATAGCGCGATTTCTCAGGATAAGAAGCCCACCGCGCAGCTCATCCCTGCTTCATCAGCACGGTGACCTGCAGGCGACGCCGAATCCGCATGCCTTGCCGCTGGTACAGCGCAATGGCAGACGTATTGTTCGAGAACACGTGCAGGAACGGAATTTCCCCGCGCGCCTCGATCTGGCGCGCGATGGCGGCGAGCAAAGCCTGCGCGTAGCCGCGACCGCGATGATCGGGATGCACGCAGACCGCCGTCATCTCAGTGAAATTGCCCGGCTTCATCCGCTCGCCGGCCATGGCGACGAGCTCGCCGCGAGCGCGGATGCCGAGGAAGGTGCCGAGCTCGTGCGTCCGGGCCGCGAATGGCCCGGGTTTGGTCAGCTCGGTCAGCGCCATCATGGCGGGAACATCGGCTGCGCCGAGGCGGACGATCTCGGCATCGGGCAGCGAGGCGTCGGCGGGCGAGCCGATCATCTGCTCGCCGGGCTCGGCGAGCAGCACCTTGAAGCCGGCGGGAATTTCGACCGGCTCGGGCGTGAACAGCACCGAGACTTGCGAGCCCGACATGAGGTCGCCGAGCGCCGCAAAACTTGCCGCGGACATGTCCGCCATATCGGCAAACGGCGTCATGTCCACGGGATAGCGCAGAGCCCGCGGGCCGCCCTCGGCCAGATGCTTCTGGCTCGTCGTCAGCGCGCTCCAGATCGGATGATCCAGCAGTGCCTCATCGCTCGCGGACATCAGCCTTAGTCCTTGTCGAAGCTGACGATGACGGCGGCATTGGCAATCAGGATGGGATCGTTGGCCACTTCCGTGGCCGAGGGGATCTCCAACCCGCCCTTGACCGCGGTGACGGTCACGGTGCCGTAAGGCAGCTCCTTGGCGACGGCTTCCTTGTCCACCGCCTCGGGATTGGGCACGCCGATCGTGACGTCCACGAACATGTCGTTCGCGGTCTTGCCGATCATCCGGAAGAAGCCGAGGCTCGAATGCCTGATGGCATCGGAGACAGCGCGCTTGGCCGCCTTGGTGGCGTCCCTGCCATGGACGTCGACCCCCATGCCCATCTCGGTGACACAACGAACGCGGGTCATTTCATATTCCTGTGGTTGGTTGAGTGATTGAAAGTGTCTGCGATCAGCGAGTGCGGCACAAGTGCGATCGCCCCTCGCGTGTCCCGGACGCGCTGCAACGCTTTCGGCGTTGCTGCGCAGAGCCGGGACCCAGGAAGCCGCAGCATTCGCTGATGGATGGGCCCCGGCTCTGCAGCGCACCGCCAAGGGGCGCTGCGCGGCGTCCGGGGCACGAGACTATCGCTTTCACGCCTTCGCCTTCTCATGCGCCCGCAGCTCGTCCACGAGCACCCGGACGTTCTCCGAATAATCGACCGGGATCGAGACCAGATGTACGCCGCCCTCCCTGAAGGCGGCATCGAGCGTCGGGCCGAAGCTGTCGATGCTTTCGATGCGATGACCCTTGGCGCCATAGGCCTTGGCGTACAGCGCAAAATCCGGATTGCCGAACGTCATGCCGTAATCGGCGAAGTGATCGACGGCTTGCTTCCAGCGGATCATGCCGTAGGCGTTGTCCTCCAGCACCAGCACGACCAGGTTGAGCTTGAGGCGGACCGCCGTCTCCATCTCCTGGCTGTTCATCATGAAGCCGCCGTCGCCGGCAACCGCAAGCACACGGCGGTCGGGATAGAGCATCGCGGCCATCATCGCCGACGGCAGGCCGGCGCCCATGGTCGCCAGCGCGTTGTCGAGCAGCAGCGTGTTGGCGACGCGGGTGCGGTAGTTGCGCGCGAACCAGATCTTGTACATGCCGTTGTCGAGCGCGACGATGCCGTTCTCCGGGATCACCTGGCGGATATCGTGCACGATGCGCTGCGGCGTCGGCGGCCAGCGCGCCTCGGTCGCCCGGTCGGCAATGTGATTCAGGATCTCGTTGCGCAGCGGCAGCAGCGCCGCCGCCTGCGGCAGCTTGCCTTCGAGCCGGTCCGCCAGCAACTCCAGGCTTGGGCCGACGTCCCCGACGACCTCGGCGTCGGGAAAATAGACCTGCTCGACGCTAGCCGGCGTGTAGCTGACGTGAATGACCTTCGGACCCGAAGGGCCCATGATGAATGGCGGTTTCTCGATCGGATCGTGGCCGATTGCGACGATCAGGTCGGCAGCGTCAATGGCATCGTGCACATAGTCGCGCTCGGATAAGGCGGCAGTGCCCATGTAGAGATTGGTGCCGCCGGGCACGGTGCCCTTGCCCATCTGCGTCGTGAAGAACGGAATGCCGGTCCGCCGCACGAAGCTTGCGATGCCGTGGGTCGACCGTGGCCGGCTGGTCGCCGCGCCCATCATCACCAGTGGACGCCTTGCGGCCGTGATCATCTCGGCGGCGCGGTCGAGCGCGGCGCGATGAGCGACCGGGATTTCGATCGGATGAACGGGGACCATGGGAACGCCGGGCACTTCGTCGCCGGCAACGTCCTCGGGCAGCTCGAGATGCACGGGCCCGGGCCGCTCCTCCATCGCGACGCGAAAGGAGTCGCGCACCACAGTCGGAATGCTGGAGGCGCTGACAATCTGCCGTGACAGCTTGGTCAACGGCTTCATGGTCGCCACCACGTCCACGATCTGGAAGCGGGCTTGCCGGCTGCTCATGATCGGCTTTTGACCGGTGATCAGGATCATCGGCATGGCACCGAGATGCGCATAGGCGGCGCCTGTCGACAGGTTGAGCGCGCCGGGGCCGAGCGTCGACAGACAAACGCCGGGCTTGCCGGTCAGCCGCCCATGCGTTGCGGCCATGAAGGCGGCAGCCTGCTCGTGGCGGGTGAGGACCAGCTCGATCCTGGACGCGCGCAGCGATTCGATCAGGTCGAGATTCTCTTCGCCGGGAATGCCGAAGATGCGGTCGACACTTTCATTCTCCAGGGCCGCGACGAACAGGTCGGACCCCTTTTTGCGTTCCATCCCGCCCAATGTCGCCTCCCAGTAAGCCGGCTCCCGTATTCCACGGCAGCAGCCGAATGGTAACGCTCCGCGGCGCAGGCACAACTCACAAAGAGAGGCGCAATTGAATCGACCTCGTCACTCTCGAGCGCCACGACATCCTGCAGCGCCCTGGCAGCGTCAAGCCATTCCACCACGCAAGGTCGCGGCCAGTGCGCCGAGCAGATCGGCCAGTCGCGATTGACAGCCCCAGATATCTGACTAAAGTCAGACATCATGCTCGATCCCGTCTCGCGCGTTCGCCGCTTCAACCGCGCCGTCACCTCTGCCGTCGGAGCACTCGATACCTCGTTTCTCGGGCGCGGCCGGCCGCTCGGTGCCGCGCGCGTGCTCAATGCGATCGGGCACGGGCGTTCGGACGTCGCCGAAATCCGGGACTATCTCGGTCTCGATTCCGGGCTGATGAGCCGGCTGCTCCGCAGCCTCGAGGACGAGGGGTTGATCGAGACCGCCGCACGCGAGGACGATGCGCGGCGGCGCATGGCAAAGCTCACACGGGCAGGCCGGCGCGAGTTCACAGCCTACGAGGCGCTGTCCAACGCGCAGGCCGAAGGTCTTCTCGCGCAACATTCGCAACGCGAGGCGTTGCTGGCGGCGATGGACCTGATCGCCTCCGCGCTGGCGCGCGAGCGCGTCATCCTGGAGGAGATGGATCCGCGCTGCGAGCAAGCGCGCTACTGCCTCGGCGAGTACTATGCCGAGCTCGGCCGCCGCTTCAGCCAAGGCTTTGACGTCTCGCTGTCACGCGACCCCGACGCCAGGGACATGCGCCGCCCGCGCGGCACATTCCTCGTTGCGATATCGGACACCCTGCCGATCGGCTGCGTCGGCCTGAAGGGCACCGATCACGGCTACGCCGAGATCAAGCGGCTGTGGGTCGCTCCCGCCGCGCGCGGGCTGCGGCTCGGCCGCCGCCTGATGGATGCGGCCGAGAGCGCCGCGCGCGAGCTCGGCATCACACTGCTGCGGCTCGACACCAACAGCGCGCTGCCCGAAGCCGGTCAGCTCTATCGCGGCACGGGCTGGCGCGAGATCCCGCGCTTCAACGACGATCCGTATCCGGACCTCTTCTTCGAAAAGCGGCTCTGATGCTGGACCGGTTCGCGATCCTCGCGCGTTAGGTCGAAGCCGTGTTAGTCGAAGCCGTGTTAGTCGAGGCCTTGGGAGCTTCGATATGACGAGAGACGACCTCGCCGACATCTACCGCGCCTACATCGCCTGCCTGAACCGGCGGGATTGGCCAGCGCTCGGACAATTCGTGCATGAGGAGGCCACCCACAACGCGCGGCCCCTTGGGCTTGAGGGTTATCGCGCGATGCTGGAACAGGATGTTCGGGAGATCCCCGATTTGCAGTTCCACATCCAGATGCTGATCTGCGATCCTCCCCGCATCGCCGCCCGATTGAAGTTTGACTGCGCACCAGTCGGGACATTCCTCGGTCTCGCGGTCAATGGGAAGCGCGTGTCCTTCTGCGAAAACGTGTTCTACGAATTTCACGACGGCAAGATCCGGCAGGTCTGGTCGGTGATCGACAAGACCGCGGTCGAGGCGCAGCTCTGAAGCCGCGCCTCGATCTCGAATTCACGCCGCCGCCGGCGCCACCTCGCCCTGCGGCTTTGCGAAGGGGCGGAACGTCATCGCCATCAGGAAGGCCCCCAGGCCCATCGCCCAGGAGGCGATGTAGAGCCAGGCATAGCTGGAGAAGGCATCGTAGATCAGGCCGCCGGCGAGCGGGCCGGTCGCCATGCCGAGGCTGCCGGCCATCGCCGTGCCGCCGATCACCGTGCCCATCATCTTGAGCGGGAAGTTCTCACGGATCAGAACGGCGTAGAGCGGCATGGTGCCGGCATAGATGAAGCCGAAGATGGCGCCGACCGCATAGAACGTCGTGAGCTGTTGCGCGAAGACGTAGGCGAGCGCGCCGAATGCCTGCAGCAGCAGGCCCGAGACCAGCACGCGCTTGGCGCCGAAGCGATCGCCCATCAGGCCGAAGGCGATGCGCCCGCCGAGGCCGGCAAATCCCTCGATGCTGTAGATCGTCACCGCCGCGACCAGCGGGATGCCGCAGCTCACGGCGTAGCTGACGGTGTGGATGATCGGGCCGGAATGCGTCGCGCAGCAGAAGAAGTTGGTGGCGAGCAGGATCAGGAATTGCGGCGAGCGCAGCGCCTCGCCCATCGACATCTCGTTTGGTCCGGCGGCTTCGGCGACGGGCGCGGCCGGGCCTTGCGCGAGCGCCGGCGGACGGCGCACCAGGAACGAGACCGGGATCATGATGGCACCGACCACGAGCGCGATGATCTGCATCGAGGTACGCCAGTCGTGGCCGGAGACGAGCCAGGCCGCCAGTGGCGACATCGTCATCGGCGCCATGCCCATGCCGGCGGAGACCAGCGACACCGCAAGGCCGCGATTGGTGTCGAACCAGCCGGTGACGGTCGCCATCATCGGCGCGAAGATCGCCGCGCAGGCGGCGCCGACCAGGAGGCCGAACACGATTTGGAACACGAGAAGCGAGGTGGCGTGGCTCGCCGCAAACAGGCTGAGCGCCAGCACGGTCGATCCCGTCAGCACCACCGGCAGCGGCCCGAACCGGTCCGACAGCGTGCCCCAAGCCATGCTGGTGAACGCCATCGCCAGGAAGCCGATCGTCATCGCGCTGGAGATGCCGGTCACGGACCAGCCGGTGTCCTTCGTGATCGGCTGCAGGAACACCGGCAGCGAAAACATGCCGCCGATCGCGACGCAGCCAAGCGCGCCGCCGGCGGCGACGATCACCCAGCGATAGTTGGAAGAAGTCATTTCAGTCTCCCGTCAGGTCTGTCTCGCGTGGAAGACGAATGGGAACTGGGCCGGCCGACAGGCTGACGTCATTTTTGCCGCACGCTTTCGTGACCCGGCAACAAAACTCGAAAAACAACCCCATGCACAGTAGCCGCCGTCAGCAGGATCAACGACTTAAGAGGCCAGGAACTGCCAACTCGGCGCTTACTCTCGTCCACTGCCGACATCATCACCACGGGTTTGACCCGTCGGGCAAAACACCGGCATAATGGCATCATCCCACGAGCTTGACCGCCGCTGTATGGACGCCCGCCGATCATGGCGCCGGCTGCCTATCCGGCGCGCTTTCACGCTCGGATTTCGAATGGAACGCTCCACATGCCAAAGGTCGACGTCGCCGCCGTGCCCGCCCGCAAGGGCTCCGGCTATCCCGCGCCGTTCAATGCGCCTTGCGCCGAGCGCGTTCGCAAGCGGCTCGGCGATGCCGGAGGCCTGACGGATTTCGGCGTCAATCTGATGCGCCTGCCGCCGGGCGGCTGGTCGAGCCAGCGGCACTGGCATTCCCACGAGGACGAGTTCGTCTACATCCTCGAAGGCGAAGTGACGCTGATCGAGGATGGCGGCGAAACCGTGCTGCGCGCGGGCGACTGCGCCGCCTTCCCCAAGGCCAGCGGCAACGGCCATCACATGATCAACAGGTCGAGCGTGACGGCAGTCTATCTCGAGATCGGCTCGCGCTCGCAAGCCGACCTCATCACCTGCTCCGACATCGACATGATGAGCCCGGCATCGGACGGCCGCTTCCTGCACAAGGACGGCACGCCTTATCCGGGGCAGTAAGAGGCGCATCATGACCATTCGCCCGATCATTCGCTATCCCGACCGCCGGCTGGCGCTGCCGGCCCGCCCCGTCACCGCGTTCGACGAATTCTTGCGCGAGCTTGCGCAGGATCTGCTCGACACGATGCGCGCAGCGCCCGGGATCGGCATCACCGCACCGCATATCGGCGTGCCCTTGCGTGTTGTGGTGCTGGAGCTCGACGCGAAGGACGGCGCGCGGACCTACGTCAATCCGGAGATCGCATGGGCCTCGCCGGAGATGATCATGCATCGCGAAGGCAGCGTCTCGATGCCGGGGGTCAATGACGAGGTGCAGCGCCATGAGCGGGTGCGGATCAGCTATCAGGACCTGGACGGCAGCATGCACACCGAGGAATCGGATGCCTTGCGCGCGGTGTGCCATCAACACGAGATCGACCAGCTCGACGGCATGTTCTGGATCCAGCGGCTGTCGCGGCTGAAGCGGGAGCGGCTGGTGAAGAAGTATGAGAAGATGGCACGGAGTTCGTAGGGTGGATTAGCGAAGCGTAATCCACCAATTTGAGCATCTGTAGCCCGGATGGAGCGCAGCGTAATCCGGACGGACCAGCGGCTTCGCACAACTGCCTGTGTGAGTCCCGGATTTCGCTTCGCTCCATCCGGGCTACGGAAACGCACTCACGCCCTCTTGCCGCTCCGCTTTACGATTGGCGCCTTGCGACGCTCGCGCCTGCCGCGCGCGATCTCGGTGGCGAGCGCGTCCAGCTTCGGCTCCCAGAAAGTCCTGAACTGGCCGACCCAGGCATCGACCGTCTGCAGCCCGGCGGCGTCGACCGAATAGAGGCGCCTTTGCGCCTCGGCCCGAACGCTCGCAAAGCCGCTCTCGCGCAGCACCTTGAGATGCTGCGAGACCGCCGCCTGGGTGATGCCGAACTCGGCCCCGATGACGTCGACGACCTCCCCGGATGCCATCTCCTTGAGGCCGAGCAGCTCGAGGATGCGACGGCGCACGGGATCGGCGAGGACCTCAAAGGGGTGCATCAGCTTCCGGTGCCGGGATGAACGATGTCGGGCGGCGTCTCGCCGCGATAGAACGCGATGGTGCGGTCCGAGCGCTTCTTCGCCGTGGCTGGATCGACCCCGCTTGCGACATGCGCCGCACGCCAGGACTCGCCGCTCGTCGTCATGAATTCCTTGCCCTCTGGCGAGACCATCCAGGCCTCCGCCGTTTCATGATCGACCGATGCCCCGGTCGCAAGGTATCGCTCCAGTCCGGCAAGCGCGAGGTCCCAGCCGATACCCACCGCACCCGGACCGAACTGATTCCAATGATCCTCGATGATCGCGGTGTGCTCGAGCGTCAGGCGCGCCTGGCTTCGCTCGGCTGTCAGGCTGACGTCGATCCAGCTCGTGGCGCCGCCGAATTCCCAGGTCGCGGCGAAATGGGTCGGCGGCGTACAGGACGTGATGGTGCCGCCCGCATTGCCCTTGACCTGGTAGCGTCCGCCGAGCCGGAGCTCTCCCTCGACCGGCGCAAACCAGCGCGGGATCCGCTCCCTGCTGGTCACGGCGTCCCAGAGATCGTCGACGCTGGTGTCGTAGAGCCGCGTGAGGGTCACGACGCTCGCCGGTTTCCCGTCTTTCTCGAAGCTCCTCACCGAGCGTGTCACAAGCCCCAAGACCGTGGCGACATCGATCTGCATTGATTCCTCCTGATGGTCTCGTCAAAGCAGGAATATCGATTCCTACTAATATAAGTCAACTCTTATATTACGATCCGCGTCGAACCGCTTCGCCGGTCCTATCAACGAACTCGACTGACTATGCTGGCACGCTGTCGTCGCTCGACTTGGCCGGGCGGTGACAGCGGAGGATTGAGGTAGGGCCGGCTCTCGCGCGCCCTACCCGCCCGCCATCAGCGCCTCGGCCAGCGCCATGTAGGCCGGCAGCGTCACGGGATCGTTGGCGGCGTTGCCCGCCATGGGATGCGAGGCGTAGCGCGCGATCACCATCTCGGCCTTGGGATCGATGTAGATGCCCTGGCCGTAAACGCCGCGCGCCATGTAGGCGCCGTGGTCGTTGTGCGTGACCCACCATTGATTGCGGTAGGAGGCGCCCGGCAGCGTGGTGTAGCCGGCCGGCTTGAACTTTTCGGGATCGCCGCCACGCGCGATGTCCTCGACCACTTGCGACGGCACGATCTGGCGGCCGTTGAAGCGGCCGTGATTGCGCATGGTCTCGCCGAAGCGGGCGAGATCGCGCAACGTGGTGGAGAGGCCGCCGCCGCCGCTCTCGGTGCCGATGCGATCGACGTGATAGTGCGCATCCTCCTCCGCGCCCATCGGCTGCCAGATTCGCTCCGACAGAAGATCGGACAACGTCAGGCCGCTGGCGCGCCGGCAGATCCACGCGAGCACGTCGGTGTTGACGGTCTTGTAGGCAAAGGCCTTGCCGTGCTCGCCCAGCTTCTTTTGCGCGATCAGGAAATCGAAAATGGTGGTCGGCCCGTCATAGCCGGGCGGGATCGGCGCCATGCCGTTGGCGCGCCGAAGGCCCCACACGTCCGAGTTCTTGTCGGCATAGACCTCGGTGTAGAGCAGCCCCGTGGTCATATCCATGACCTCGTGCACGCGCGCATCGCCAAACGCGCTTGGCTTCAACTCCGGGACATAGTCCGTGACCGGCGCCTGCGGATCGATCTTGCCCTCGGCGACCAGGATCCCGGCGAGCACGCCGGTGAACGATTTCGTCACCGACATCGCGATATGCGGCTTGTGCGGCTTCAACGCGCCGAAATAGCGCTCATAGATCAGCCTGCCCCGATGCAGCACCGCGATGCCGTCGGTGTAGGTCTCCTCCAGCATCTTTGCGAAGGTCATGGGCCGCCCGTCCATCGTGGTCGAGGCCACCGCGCCGATGTCCTGTTCCGCGCGCGGCAGCGGCGACGCCGGCCCCGCCCCGCGCCAGACATTCACCGTCGGCACCAGCTGGCGGATGTTGCTCCAGGCCCAGCGGAGTTCGGGGAAATTGCGGAAGGAGCCGTTTTGGAAGGTGATGAGGCGGTCGGGGGATGGCGGGAAGCCACGCATCCAGCCGAGGGCTTCGGGGTCGGTGGCAGTGGCGGTAGGCGCGACGGACATCAAGGCTGGCTCCGGAAGGGCGATTCTGATCTCGTATCACGTGCGAGCAGAGCGCACATCCGACGCAAGCGCGGAGCACCTGCGCGGCGATCAGGACAGCGGCAACTTGCCGAAAGGATCGAGCACCTGCACGCCGAGCGGCTCGAAATGCCTGACGTTGCGCGACAGGATCGTCAGCGCGTACTGGCGCGCCGTGGCAGCAATGACGATATCGGCGAATCCGGGCGCATGCCTTTGCCGCGAGCCCGGTCCGACACTACCCCGCAAGCCGCGCGGCAGGCGTGTCGAACGCCAGAATTCGATCGCCGGAGAGATGCAGCACGACCTCTAGCCAATGCGCCAAGTCCTTGCTCCTGCGCGTGGCTCTCTCGCGCCGCAGCTTTGCTATTCCGTCCTCGACCTCTGCGATCGTCACGACGGACAAGTACAGGGAGGCGGATTGTGCGCAAGACGATCTCAATCAAGATGCCTTGGCCGGCTCAGACATTGTTATCCGGTTCTTGACACTAGGACGCTCCTGCATCCTTGCATACCATGCCAAAAGAGCCTCGCACTCCACCGGCACCGGCACGCTCACGAGTCCCGCGAAGATCAAGCCGCCTATGAGGGTGATATCGGCCATCGTGAACGCTTCGCCGGCGACGAACGGCTGTTCTTTCAGAATGCCGTCAAAGTAGAGCATCCCCCTGAGTGCCTTGTCGCGCTGGCGGAATCCCCATTCGGGGTTCTGATAGATCTCGACATGAGGCCCAAGACCCGGCGTGGCGTGGTGGAAATAGACACTGATGGCATCGAGCAGTTCCAGTTCGGCGCGCTTGCTCATCATGTGAATCACACCCTTTTCGCGCGGGGTCCTGCCGGTCAGCGTCGGCGCGCCATCGAGCGCATCAAGGTACTCGGTAATTGCCGTGCACTCGCCAATGAAGGTCCCGTCGTCGAGTTCGAGCACCGGCAGGGTGCCGGAGTAGTTCTTGGCGAGGAATTCGGGCTTCTTGTGCTCGCCCTTGTAGAGATCGACCAATACGAACTGCACGTGCGACGGCAGGTTCTTTTCGGCCAAGGCGATGCGAACGCGGGCCGGATACGGACCAGTGGGCCAATCGTAAATCTTCATCACGACTCCTATTTTGTCTACCTGTCACTTGGTAGGCCCGATATGAAGACTTCCAATCCGAGGGGTCAAGCCCTACCTGTCACTTGGTAGATAACGAAGCAGTGAGGGCGACGAAGTGAGTTCAAGCGCTCGGGAGGCCATCTTGGCGGCAGCAAAGCGGACGGCGCAGGCGCACGGCTATGTCGGCTTGAATTTCCGCGATCTCGCGGACGAAGTCGGGATCAAGGCCGCCAGCATCTACCACCATTTCCCAAGCAAGGCCGATCTCGGCGTAGCCGTCGCACGGCGCTACTGGGAGGACACCGCCGCCCAACTCGAGGCGATGCTGGCAGAAACCGCCGATCCTGTCCGCTGCCTGCGTCGATATCCCGATCTGTTTCGCAAAGCGCTGGAGAGCGACAATCGCATGTGCCTCTGCAGCTTCATGTCCGCGGAAGTCGAGGACCTGCCGGGCGCAGTGAAGAAGGAGGTCCAGACATTTGCCGACGTCAACGTGGCGTGGCTGAGCAAGCTGTTGGTGGCCGCGGGCCTGGTCAGTCATAGAAAGAGCGAACAGCGGGCCCGCGCCATTTTCGCCGCCATCGCCGGCGCGCAGCTCATCGCCAGAAGCCGCTCCGATATTTCGCTCTACGACTCGATGATCGACAACTATCGCGCCGCGGGTCTTCTGCCGGCATAGATGGTCCTAACATCAGACCGCAGTGAGGTGGCCGCCCCCTCACTCCCACTCGATCATCAACGGAGCGAGAAAACCCCCATAAAATGGGACTTTCCAGACGTTTCGCTGTCGCGATACCGCCACATATACCGTCAAGTGGAAGCGGTCGCCCTGACCTTCCTTGTGGAGTGGACGGCCAGCACGTTGCACACGAAGCGCGCGCCGCTGTGACGCGCGCTGATAGCGCAGACCACGTACTGAAGGACGAAGAAGCCACCCGCGATCCATCGAGCAGCCGGAGCCGCGCCAGCGTACCAAAGCGCGGCGGGCACCAGCGGGATCAACAGCAGCGACACCACAGCCATGTCGCGGTACATCAGGTACAGCCGGTGCGCCTGGACCACCGCAGCATCGTCTCCCACCAGCCGGTAGAGCTTGTACCACTTCGCGTTTTGCTCGCCGGGGTCAGTCGGCAGCGTCCCGACGTTCTTGCCCAGGGCCTTCATGTCGATGCGGGAATCAGCGGGCGCGTGCTTCGTGAACGCCTGACTTCCGGGCAGCGGGTTCCTGATCCTCCAGAAGATAAGCCGAGCCTTTGCGTCGTGAGACAGCGGCCCCGTCAGCAAGAGCACCACGACGGGCAGCAGCGGCGACACGCTCGCGCGCAGGATGGTGGTCATGCTCGCGTCCACCAGCTCGGGCGCAATGAACAGCAGCACGACGGCCACATCCAGCGCGGCCAGAGCGGCCAGCCATTTGATGTTCGCAGCCTTCAGCGCGTCGGAGCGGCTTTTCATCCCATCCACTCGGTGTCGATGGCGAAATTGCCGTTGTCCTGCACGTCAAACTGAATCCAGCCGTCTCGCCGCGTGGTCAGGACGTGGCGGCGCTTCATGGTTGTTCTGACCAGGACGCCGGCATCCGACACCACGGGCCTGTAATCCCTGCGCTGGGTGTCGTGGATGATGGACTTGTCAGAAACGACCACTGCCTGCGGGCGGCAGATTTCGAAAGCCTCTTTGCAAAAGCCATTCTCTCGGCCGTGGTGCGACGCCATCAACACATCAACCCCGCTGAGACGGGCGCGAAAATCTGACCTTTCTAACAGCGCCAGCCATCCGTCGCGCTCCAGGTCGCCGGGGAACAGAAACACCGTGCCGGCGTAGCGGATGAATACCACCAAGCTCAAGTTATTGGTGTCGATGAAGCGTGGAAAAGGGTTGTGAAACAGCTCGCAGGTGATGCCGTTCATGCCCTGGTCGAAAGGCAGTATCGCGGGCGCGTTGAAGCTGTCGCAGGCGGACACATACCATTCGGCGTCGCCCGTCAGCGGGCCACTGCCCAGCTTGATAGCGCGCATTGCCGCCCCTGTGTAGGAGGGGTTTCGGATCAGCGTGTCCACGCTGATGCCCATCTGTCCCAGGCCGCGCAGGTCGCTCATGTGGTCCTGGTCAGCGTTGGTGATGAACAGGTAATCGAGCGTGGTCCGGCCGAGGTTATACCGGATGTAGGCGCTGGGCGACCAGTTATCGGAGTTGCCGGCGTCGATCATCGCCAGCCTTCCGCCGACATCGCCCCCGAGCGTTGGCGTGATGTGCTGAATCATCGCGCACGCGCCGTGCTCCACGTCCCAAACGCGTAGGCGCATAACCCCAGGCATTGACCACCCTCGCCCCTATACCAGCGGCTGGAATGTAGTGACTGGGGCTCGCGCCCGCTAGGGTTGCAGCAGTGGAAAACTCAGGTTCTACCCCGCAAAGTGCGTAGGCATTCGCGGACGGCTGGGTCCGTGGCGTACCTGACGGCGGCGCGCTCTTGCGCGCAGTGGCGGCACTGTCCTCCGCTGGTGTACCGCTGGCCGGCGTGGCCGCGATAACAAGGCACCCCGTAGAAGAACCGCCTCCCGGCCTGTTGTGCGGCTTTGCGCGCGCCTGTGGCGATGCTCATGTCCGGTATGGCCCCCAGCCAACGGATGCGGTCCGCAGGCGTCGCATACGGGCCTCCAGGGCCTCCAGGTCAGAACGCAGCTCGGCACGTTTGGCGGCATCGGCGCAGGTTCGGCAGCGTTGGACTAGCGCGGCACGCTGGGGGCGCATGGTCGCAAGGCGCGCGTCCTCGCTTTTCAGCTCGGTCGGGAAGCCAGCCGCCAGCGCGATCAGCATCGCGGCCCATGCGCTCAGACCGGTGGTGTTCATGCCTTGCCCCCGGTCTTGTAGTCGCGGAAGCGATACGCGGACGGCTTCCATGCCTTCATCGCGTCGCGCAGGCGTTCAGCAACTTTCCGGTCATCAGCCGACACGCCGCCATCGGTTGCAACGGTGTCGGCCAGCTTCTCGGCGGCGACCAGCAGGGAGAACAGATCGGCGTCCTTCATTGTTCAGCCTCCAGTGCGATGTCCAGGGACCGAAACGCCAAGTCATCGCGGCCGGCGCGAATGCACTGCTCGACTGCTTGACGCATCAGGCTTGCGGCGGTTGCCAGAGCGTCGGCGCGGTCGGACTCGCTCGCATGCGGCGGGTTGAGGAACACGGCGGCGCCCCTGGCGGCTGCTTTGGTCGTGGTGAAAATGGTTTTCACTCGTCTTCTCCATCGATTTCGATTGGCGGTTTCACGTCCAGCTCCGCAGTCGCTACGGCCGTCAGGGCTAGGCGCAGTTCCTCGGCCAGCACTTGTTTGAAGCGGGTTTCATCCTTCATCCCCAGAAGGGTGAGGGTCACGCGCCTCGGCACTTCCATTACTCGGGTGCGAATGAGCGTGTTCCTCGCGACCTGGACAGCTTCGAACTCGCTTATGAGGGCTACTTCACCGCGCGCGCGCGCCAGCTCCAGCTCCACCCGATCAGCCTCGGCCTTGAGCTTGCGGACGCGCTGCTTGTTGAGTTCGCTTCCGTCGCCTGCGGCGTTGTCAATCAGGGCCTTGATGGACGCGCCGAGTTCGAAACGCCCACGCTCGACGCGCTCAAGGGTGCCTTGCTCGGCCATGCGTCGGATGTGGCGAGCACCGACGCCGATCAGGGCGCCCAGTTCTTCGTCCGTAACGAGGGCTTGCGGGTCGATCATGGCTTCAGCGGTCCAGGCCCTGACGCACGCGGTCAGCGAACTGATGCGCACGCGGGTTGTCGTTCGGGTTGCCACGTTCGCGGCGGCTGCGTTTGCCGCTGTTGGGCTTGCGGCGCTTGCGCTTCTGGCCCTCGGGCTTGGCCTCCAGGGCCTGCGGGAGCGCAGGCCGAGTGACGTGGACGGGCGCCGCTTCTTCGACTTGGAGAAGGTTCGCGAGCACGTTGCGGATGCGTTTGATGAACATGGTGTCAGGTCTTGCGATGCCCCGGACTTGAAGTCGGCGGCGGGGCTATGCCGGTATTGGTCGCTGGCCCTTTCCTCTCCACGGCGGCCAGCGTTCCGTGCCCGTGCTTTTCCGAATGTCGTGAACGGGGACGACAGCCACGCGCGTGGCAGGAGAAATCAGGATCGAGTGTTGCGCTCGGCGGCGACAGCCGCGAGGCCACGGCGCAGCAGCATTTGCAGAGCACCGCTCGTACTGAGGTTGATCGACTGTTCGGCCAGGATGCGGGCGCGGAGGCCGTCGATTTCCTGGGCAATCGACTCATCGAGCTTCACCGACAGCGGCACGGTGCGACGGGAGACGGATTCGGTACGGTGGTTGTTCATGGTCGATCACCAGTCCATTGCGTAGTTGCGGGGGCGGTCGGTGCGGTCGGCGTCACGACCCGCCTGCCGGCTTGCCGCGAGGGCGTTGCGGGCTTCATCCGTCAACATGCGGGCCGTCTTCGCAACCTGGATGTCATTGAGGAACGGCCATGCTTTGCGGGCGAGGTCTTCGGCGTTCTCGTCGGTCAAGACGGCTCCGCGACGACCCGGGAGCATCACGACGACGCGACCGATGTAGCCGCCGTTCTCTGCGTTGTGGAATTCGCGGGTGATATAGCTGGCGGCCTGGATCGCGGATGCGACTTCGCCAGGGACATCCCGGGGCACTGCCACCACTTGGGGGGCAGCGCCACCGGTCAGTCGGGACCAAATGGCGCGCATCATGCTCAGGCCACCGGGATGGTTTGGAACCAGTCCTTGCGGGCCACCAGCGGATGCAGCTCCAGCAGTGCCGTCAGCACCACGTCGCCATCCTTGCCAGCGCGCGTCACGTTCAACGTGATTTCACGCCCCAGTCCGACCCCTGCGCCGGCCCACTGCCCGACGATGACCTTCGAGCCTTGCGAGGTCAGCTCAGCGGGCACGCCACCAGCGACAAGCTGGCCGTCAGGGCGGAAGGACACGAGGCCGGTACCGTTGTCGTGTTGCGGCCCCACCAGCGCGCGTAGCTGTTGCGCATCGACATTCGCAGCAGCGAAGCGGCCGAAGTCGATAACGGGCACCGAGTTGAACGGAATCGCCGCCAGGGACTGGAGCAGCACACGGTCAACCGTCTGCGCGATGCCGGACGCGATGGCGTACGACAGAGCCGCGTTCAGATCGAAGTCCGTATTGAGTTGTTCGCGTCGGGTAATCGTCAGTGATGCCGCGAACGTCGGCGCGCCTTCGAACACCGCATAGATGCGTTTCAGCAGCGAAGCCAGGGTCACCGCCGGAGCATCAGTGCCGTCAGCGATTTTCGTTAACGCCAGTGGAGACACGTTCACCAGTCCGGCCACTTGCTCCCGCAGAGCGATCACGGGCAGCTCGCCAGTGCTCGGAACGGGCACCGCCGGAGCTTGCACCAGGAGCGTTGCGCCAGCGCGGATCACGGCGGAGGCGGAGGCGATGGCGGACGAGAGGGAAATGCGTTTCGACACGCTCGTTCCCATGTCGGGCACCAGCGCGGCACGGACGCTTCCGTCAGCAGCGGAGCGCTTCGCGTCAGGGAGCGTGCTGGCCGTCAGGTCGATGGTCGCGGAAACGGTCGGCGAACGACGATGCACACGGAAACTGTCGCTGCCCGGGTTCTCGCGCACGATGGCCGCCGGCTCATTGCGGGCGCGGTCGATCAGGGAGCGCACGTCCAACTGGTCGAGAGCGATGGCGGGAGAAACCGCAGCGGAGGTTTCGGTGGTACGGATAAGGGGAGTAAGGGTGCTCATGTGTGACTCAGGACTCAAAAAGTTTCGACACCTGAAGTCTGAGCAATCAGCAGGGAAAAAACCTCCCGGGTGATTGGAGTGGTGTTGGCTGCACCGTTGGTAGTCGGGGAATTCTTTGGAGACCGCTCCACTCGCGTCAGGGTTTGGCTATCTGGCTGCGAAAATTTGGCGCCTCGCAGATATCGCGTTTCAAGGGACCAGTGCTCCCGCGTGGTGCCGGGGGTCGAAAAGGACCCGTAACTTTTACCAATGCACCGACGCGGTGCGCATCGGCTGACGGGCGTGGCGAGCACGTCACGCCACCATGCACCCCACCACGACGCATGGCCCTCGCGCTGCTGTGGCTGCTCGATCAGGACCGCGCCAATGCCCACCCACGTCACCGCGCCCCGCGTCGATCCTGCGGCCTCCTATCGCTTCCCAGCCTTGCGCACCCTTCGCTCCGCCTCACGCATGGCCCGCTTGAACCCCGACGAACTCAGCAGCTCATCCGTCAGCACCCAGCCACCAGGGCGACCACGACGCACCAATCCAGCGGCCTCCAGCCTGTTGAGTCGCCGCACGACGCTCGGCCTCGCCTGCCCGATGTACTGCGCCAGCTTGTAAGCCGCCATCGGCCTGCCCTCTGCTTGCCCCACGCACACCCCGCACAGGATCAGCAGGTCTTCCGCACGTGTGCCGAAACGATCGGTCCGCAATAGACCCGTCCCAAGAGCACGAGTCAGGTCGATCAGCAGCATGCAGGCTTCAGCGGATTTCATCCCGGCGCAGTAGCTGGCTCCAGGCCGGTTCTCAACCCTGAACCCGCTCGCGCTCAATTGGGCAGATCGGGCAGATAGTTCGCACTATGGGCAGATGGTTAGATCGACCTGCCCACGACTTAACTGCCTATCGCGCAAAGAGATTTCGATTGGCTGATTCACATTGGGCAGGTCGGGTAGATTCGTGCACCACTCCCTAGACCACATGTAACCAGCCCCACGGACCAGTTACATCTACCTTCTAACTCTCTAGCTCATCTACCCAATCTGCCCATCTACCCAAGCGCCTGAAAAGGCATTACGCGACAGTCACTTGCGAAAGCCCAAGCTTGGGCAGATGGCTTATATGCATCTACCCAATCTGCCCAAGCGCAAACGTGAAAAAGCCCGCTCAGCGGCGGGCTTCATGGTAGTCGCCATCAGATCGGGCGTTCGTCCTCGTAGTCCACGCGGTTGACCTTGTTGGGCATGTCGAAGCCGAGGAATCCGCTCTTGCGTTGAGTGAAGCCCATCGCCTTCAGAACCCGCGACAGCGTGCGCGCCTGGGCCGTAGTCGGCTTGTCGTAGCCCAACTCACGCAAGATGGTGATCGCCGGGACGAAGCGCACCACGGGCTCATCAATCCGATACGCGGCGCGAATCAGGTCCTCCAGCGGATCGCGCTGCTGATGTTCGGCGTTGACGTTTCCGAGGGCCGCGTTTTCCTCGTCGGTCAAGTGCCATTGTTCGCCGTCGCGGTACCACGTCATGACCTCGGCCCAAAGCTGTTGGGTGTCGATGTCGTGGTTGTGGTCCAGGCTGATGACAGCGATGGTCCAGAACCGGCGATTGCCCGTTTCGTCCACGAGGTAGTCGCGATCATTCACCGACGCGCAGAACACGGTGCGGCGCTGGCGCTCGTCTTCGGCTCGTTCATAGGGCCGGCGAATCTTGTCCGTGGGTTGGGTGATGAACGCCTTCAGCCTCGCAATGTCGGACTTGCGGAACGTCGCGTCCAGCTCGCCAAGCTCCACGATCCAATGTGACAACGCATTGATGAGCGTGTCCTTGTTCGACGCGTCGATGATGGCGCCATCCAGGATCAGGTCGCGGCGCATGTCCTCCGGGACGAGACGCTTCACCCAGCGCGTCTTACCGGCGCCCTGGGGGCCAGTGAACACGATGGCGCCATGCGCTTCGAACCCAGGCGCACCGGCCGCAGCAGCGACGGCCGACAGCAGCCAGCGACGCAGCAGTTTGTCCCTCAGGTCCGTGCTGTAGCCATCCTCAACACGAACGGTCGCGCACAAGTCGGCGAAGCGGCTGCGACCATCCCACGGACGGGACTCGATCCATTCCGTGACGGGGTTGTGCGGCGTCTCGGCCGCGAGCGCGCCGATGTAGGTTGACACCTGACCCTGGGGGAACCCGTTGCGGATCGCGACTGACTCCAGCTCCGCGATGATGGCCTTGTTGTAGTCGTCCAGCATGAACGACTTCCCCGGGATGGTCACGTCGTGGCGCTTCTTGATGACGTTGGAACGAGCGCTGATGCCGTAGAACCGGCACATCGCGCGGAAGTTCTCAAGCGTGCCTTTGATAGCACCCTTCCCACCTTGGTCGATCCAATCGAAGAAGATTTGCGTGACCGGCGGGAATTGTCGCTCGACCTTGTGCGCTGGTGGCCTGGGCGCGGGCAGCGGCCCGCCATCGGCGTAAACGCGCGTCGGCGCAAGCGTCGGGTACAACCTCTCAAGATCGGCATCGACCCCATCCTGACGCGCCTGACGCTCCGCCATTAATCGCGCTTTGGTCGCTGCCACATGCGCCCGGTAAGCGTCCGCGTGGGGCGACGTGGGCCGGCCAATCATGCGGCCTCCCGTTCCATGCATTCCCGCAGGATCGCATCCAACTCGCGCCGCCCGATACGGTGCGCGGGCGAGCCCTGTCGGACGTACGGCGCAAGGGCAGCGCTCAGCAGCTTGGGAAGTGGCTCACAGCCTGCCATGACAGCGCGAGGGTCCTTCTGGCGCGCGAATTCGCGGATAGCCTCCAGGCGCTGAGCACGCGTCAGCCACGGCGGGAGGTAGCCGCCGAGCGGATACGGCAGGTCATCCAGGTTGTGCCGCGACGGCGCTTGACGAAGTTGGATAACGTCGGCAGAATTCACATGCACATTTTCCTTTGGCCTCCCAGCCACCGAAACCCCTGCGATTGCCGTCGCGGGGGTTTCCTCTTTTCGGGGCTGCACACTCATGCGCGCACCTCCGCGACATATTCACCGTTCTGCCACGCGGCGATTTGCGATTGCTTCCAGGCGGTGATGCGGCCGATGCGGATCGGCTGCGGAAACGAGCCTTCTTTGACTTTCCGCCAGAGCGTCGGTTCGCTGAACGGCAACATGCCGGACTTCAGCAATTCGAACGCTCGGATCATCGGCTCAGGCTTTTGGACTTCCATAAATTTCCCCTTTGAAAATAAACAAGGCACCGAACGGTTTTCCGTGTCGGTGCCTGATTGTTGGGGAAAGCTTCCGCCTATTCCTCCCGGGTGATGAGGCCCGGGTGCCAGCGCTTTACAGGTCGAACTCTAGCTCTGGCTCCGGCACCTCCGCCGCCCTGCGCTTGGCCTCGGTAAACACGTCGCGTGCGGACTCGCCACGACTCCACGACTCCACTGCATCGCTCCAGGCTTGCAGCATGATGCGTCGCTCATCCAGCCAACGGTTCGCGTTGTACGTTGCGGCAATCTGATTTCGGGGCGCGTGCGCCAATGCAAATTCGATCCATCGATCATCAAACTTCGCCGCGTTCAGGCCCGTGGAGAATGTCCGGCGCAGATCGTGAACGCTGAAGGTTTCAAATCCCGGGGTGTCCTTGTGAATGACTGCAATGGCCGCGTCGATCACTCGATTGAGAGTGGCGTTCGAAATGGGCGCGTCGCTGTCATACCTGCTTGGGTGCAGATAAGGGCTGACCGGGAAGCACTCCCGCAGTGCCGTGAGAATATCCAGCGCCTGGGATGACAGCGGGATAACGTGCGGTTTTCCGGCCTTCATTCTCTCCGCCGGAATTGTCCAGGTGTCCGTATCGAAATCGACCTCGCTCCAGGTCGCGTCGATGAACTCCGATTTTCGGACGCCCGTCAGCAAAATGAATTTCAGCGCGAGCCGCAGGGTCGGCATGGCTGCGGTCCTTTCAAGCGCCGAGAGGAACAGGCGGATTTCCGCAGGCGTCAGGAATCGCTCGCGCGGTTTAAACGTCGCGATGCTTCGCGTCTCCACGAGGTCGGCGGGATTGGTGGTTGTCTGCCCACTCGCCTGAGCGTGACGGAAAACCATTTGAACCACTTCACGAACGTGCACGGCGACGGCGGGACCGCGCTTGGCCTTCACGCTGTCGCATAGCGCCTTCAGACGAGCCGGCGTCACCTCCTCCAGGCGAAGGCGGCCAAACTCCGGTTCGATGATCCGCCGGTAAGTGGACCGGCGGAATGCCAGGGTGCTTTCGGCAAGCTGCTGCTCACCGGACTTGGGATCGGCTTTGAACGCGAAATAGGCGTCGGCCCATCCGCCGAAGCTGCGGGCGTTCGCCGCGTCATTTCGAGCCTCAACCTTGGCACGGCTCGGCGACTCCCCGCGCTCCACCGTGCGCCGGGCGCGTCGGAGCAGTTCGCGAGCCTCGGCCAGGGACAGCGACATGCCGTAGTCAAGCGCGTCGGGATCGCGCTGCGGCTGGCGAGCTTGCTCGGCGTCGTACCGTCCGATCACCAGCGTTTCGCGGCGCCCGTTCAGGCGGTAGTCGTACCGGAAGGACTGCGCGCCGGCCGGAGTGGTGACGACGTACATCCCTTCAGCGTCGGCGGTCTTGTAGGCTTTCTCCCTGGGCTTAAGGGCCGCCAGGGTCTTGGGGGTCAGCATCGGTAGGCTCCGGTTAGGCCCCTACCGGTACCGTCACGGTATCAAGTCGGTAGGGGAGCAAGGCCCGCATCATGCCCGGTTCCGTACCGCCAGTCATCCCGTCACTTGGCGCGAGTTCTCAGGCTGGCTTGTGATAGCTCATGACTGTCGCAAACCCTTGTCACGACTGGGAAAACTGACCGTTTAAACGGGATAACGACCGCCCTTGAGAGCCCACGAAAGCCCTAGGGATTACTCCCACTCGATCGTCCCAGGCGGCTTGCTGGTCACGTCGTACACCACCCGGTTCACGCCCTTCACCTCGTTGATGATACGCGTCGCCGTCTCGCCCAGGAATTTCATGTCGAACTGGTAGAAATCGGCGGTCATGCCGTCGGTGGAGGTGACGGCGCGCAGGCCGACCACATAATCGTAGGTGCGGCCGTCGCCCATGACGCCCACCGTCTTCACCGGGAGCAGCACGGCGAAAGCCTGCCAGATGTCGTCGTAGAGGCCGTGCTTCCTGATCTGGTCGATGTAGACGGCGTCCGCCTTGCGCAGGATGTCGAGCTTGTCCTTGGTGATCTCGCCGGGGCAGCGGATGGCAAGGCCCGGGCCCGGGAATGGGTGGCGGCCGACGAAGATTTCGGGAAGGCCGAGCTCGCGCCCGAGCTTGCGGACCTCGTCCTTGAACAGCTCGCGCAAGGGCTCGACGAGCTTCATGTTCATGCGCTCAGGCAGACCGCCGACGTTGTGGTGCGACTTGATCGTGACGGAAGGGCCGCCGGTGAAGGAGACGCTCTCGATCACGTCTGGGTAGAGCGTGCCCTGCGCCAGGAAGTCGGCGCCGCCGATCTTCTTGGCCTCAGCCTCGAACACCTCGATGAAGAGGCGGCCGATGGTCTTGCGCTTGGCTTCGGGGTCGGTGACGCCCTCCAGCTCGCCGAGGAATTGCTTGGAGGCGTCCACGTGCACGAGCGGAATGTTGTAGTGGTGGCGGAACAGGTCGACGACCTGCTCGGCCTCGTTGAGGCGCATCAAGCCGTGATCGACGAAGACGCAGGTGAGCTGGTCGCCGATCGCCTCGTGGATCAGGACCGCCGCCACCGCTGAATCGACGCCGCCGGAGAGGCCGCAGATCACCCTGCCCTTGCCGACCTGCGCGCGGATCTTTGCGATCTCCTCCTCGCGGAAGGCGCGCATGGTCCAGTCGCCGGTGAGGCCGGCGATCTTGCGCACGAAGTTGCGGATGAGCTTTGCGCCGTCGGGCGTGTGCACCACCTCAGGGTGGAACATCAGGCCGTAATATTTGCGCTTCTCGTCCTGGATAATCGCGAACGGCGCGTTCGGCGAGGTGCCGGCGACGGAGAAGCCGGGTGGCATCTTGGTGATGCGGTCGCCATGGCTCATCCAGACCTGGTTCTTGCTGCCTGACGACCAGACGTCCGCGAACAGCTGGCTCTCGGCCTTCACCTCGACATCGGCGCGGCCGAATTCGCGGTGATGGCCGCCCTCGACCTCGCCCCCTAACTGGGCCGCCATGGTCATCTGGCCATAGCAGATGCCCATCACCGGCACGCCGGAATCGAAGATCAGTTGCGGGGCGCGGGGCGAGCCGGCCTCGTGCACCGATTCCGGGCCGCCGGAGAGGATCACCGCTTTCGGCTTCATCTCCTCGAAGGCGCTTTCTGCCTTGTTGAACGGGACGATCTCGCAATAGACGCCGTCCTCGCGCACGCGACGCGCGATCAGCTGCGTCACCTGGCTGCCGAAGTCGACGATGAGAATCTTGTCGTGCGCCGAGGGCGTCGCCGCGGAGCGGTCGTTCTGTGCTGCTGTCATGGCCAGCCAATACGCTGGCCGCGCGCGGGCCGCAACCGCGGCAGCAGTGCGCCCACATGCTTCTTTGGGCATGGACAAACCAATATAGGTAAGTATTATTTACCTATTATGCCCCTTCCTCAGAAAGGGGCCGATCAGGGAGAACGCCATGTCACAGCACCATCAGCCCTCAACGCTTGCCGCGCTCGGCCGGACCTGGGTCGAGGCCTGGAATGCACGCGACCTCGAGCGCGTGCTTGAGCTCTACGACGAGGCGGCCGTGATGACGTCGGACCGCATTCCGGCGCTGGGGTTCGACGCCAGCGGCACGGTGCGCGGCAAGGATGCCTTGCGCGCCTATTGGGGCAAGGCGCTTCCGCTGCTGCCCAACCTGCATTTTTCGCTGATTGATCTGTTCGTCAGCCCGGACAGCCTTGTGGTGTTCTACGAGAACGAGCGGGGCAAGAAGATCTGCGAATATCTGCGGGTGAATGAGGCGGGGCTGATCGTGCAGGGCTCGGCGAACCATTTGGTGGGGTGACGCTGACGCGCTGGCTGTCGCAGCAGCGCGCGGAGGCGCGAGCGCCCCAAGCGTCATTGCGAGCGCAGCGAAGCAATCCAGGCTGCCGCCGCGGATGCATTTCTGGATTGCTTCGCTGCGCTCGCAATGACGGAGACTGCGGCGCGCGCGTGCGCTAACACTGCGCCCGCCGGCTCCAAGACAGGATTCCCCCATGAAACTCCCCACCTCCCCCTTCACCGTCACCGACTGGAGCAAGGTCGCGCCGACCACTCATCCCGGCGAGAGCGGCGAGGCCACATGGCGCACGCTCAACATCGGCGATCTCCGCGTGCGGATGGTGGAGTACTCGCCGGGCTATCTGGCCGATCATTGGTGCGATCGCGGCCACGTACTCTACGTGCTGAAGGGCGAGCTCGACTCCGAGCTGCGCGACGGGCGCAAATTCAAGCTCACGGCGGGGATGAGCTACCAGGTATCGGACTTCGGCGACGCCGCGCACCGGTCCTCGACGACGACGGGCGCGACGCTCTTCATCGTGGACTGACCAGCGGTTCATATGCACCGCAAATAGCAAACGCGCGCGACATCCCGAGCCACGGGTGGCGCCTTGAAGTAGCCCCAAATTCTCGCTATATTGTGATCATCGATACTTGGGCCGAACGACTGGGCCGCTTCGCTTCGTTACGACGGGCGCGCACGCTTCAGATGACTTCTCCAAACATCGACTGAACAGGATCATGGGCGCAGCGACGCGTACCGGTCCGCGTGCGTACCATCTCTAACAAAGGAAATTCCCATGGCTATGGGCACAGTGAAGTGGTTCAATACCCAAAAGGGTTATGGTTTCATCCAGCCGGACGACGGCCAGAAGGACGTATTCGTGCACATCAGCGCCGTCGAGCGCGCCGGCCTCTCCACCCTCAATGAGGGCCAGAAGGTCTCGTTCGACATCGTCGCCGATCGCCGCAGCGGCAAGTCCTCGGCTGACAACCTCCGCGTCGGCTAACGCCCTCGCACCGTTCTGACCACGGACGTACCGGCAGAACGTTGGAACTCGAAGGCCCCGCGACCGGGATCGGTCTGCGGGGCTTTTGTTTTTGATTGATCGTCATTCCGGGGCTCGCGAAGAGAGAGCCCGGAATCCATGGAACCGCAGAGACTGCCGCGCGATGGATTCCGGGTTCGCCCTACGGGCGCCCCGGAATGACGTGCTGGGGTACGATCAACCGACCTTCCTCAACACCGAGACGAAAAATCCATCCGTTCCGGTCCGGCGCGGAGTCATCAGCCAGCCTTCGGCTGATTGCAGCGCGGCCTCGCCAAAAGCTTCCGCCTTGTCCCAGAGCACGCTCGCGGTCTGCGCGGGCGGGACGATCGAGAACTCGCCATGTCGGCCGACGAACGCCCTCACCTGCTCGCCGTTTTCCTCCGCCAGCACCGAGCAGGTGATGTAGGCGATGCGGCCGCCCGGCTTGACCAGCGGAACCGCACGGTCCAGCACCTCGGCCTGGTCGCGCAGGCGGATCTCGAGCGCGCCGGGGCGCATCCGCCATTTGGCATCGGGGTTGCGGCGCCAAGTGCCGGTTCCCGTGCAGGGCGCGTCGATCACGACGAGGTCGGCCGAGCTGCGGATGTCCTGGAGCGGATCGGCCTCGCCCTTGGGCGTGCGGACGTCGGCATTGTGGACGCCGGCGCGCGACAGCCGCTCGTGGATCGGCGCGAGCTGGCGCTTGTCGCGGTCGGTCGCGATCAGCCGGCCCTTGCCCTGCATCAGGGCGGCCAGCGCCAGCGTCTTGCCGCCGGCGCCGGCGCAGAGATCGATCACCTGCTCGCCGGGTTTTGCCGCGGTGAACTGGGCGGCAAGCTGGGATCCCTCATCCTGCACTTCAATTGCGCCCTTGATGAAATCCTCCTCGGCCTGGATGCCGGGGTTGCGCGCATCGGCTGGAAGCTCGATACGCAGGCCGGTTGCGGACCAGGGCGTCGGCTTCGCATGAAGATGAGAAAGCGCCTTCAGCACCTTGTCGTGATTGGATTTTAGCGTGTTGACGCGCAAGTCCAGCGGCGCCCGGCTCGCCATCGCGGCGGCCTCCGCGGCGCGGTCCGCGCCAAACACCTTTGCAAGATGCGGGTCGAGCCACTCCGGGTAGTCGCCGGCGACGGCGGCCGGCGCGTCCTTCAGGGAGCGCGAGGCGAGCGCAGCCTGCTCGGCATCCGTCAACGGCGCCGGCGCGAAGCGGCTGCCGTCGAACAAGGCGCCCATGGTCGCCGTGTCCATGTTGCGCTCGAGACGGAGCATGCCGATCAGCCGGGCCCGCGCGGTATCGGAATCCATCAGCCAGGCGCTCGAGGCGTAGCGGCGCAGCACATCCCAGACGAGGCCGGCGATGGCCGCGCGGTCGCCGGAACCGGCGAAGCGGTGCGCGGTACCCCACTCCTTCAGCGCCTTCGCCGCGGGCACGCGGTCCCTCTCGATGGTGTCGATCAGTTCGATGGCTGCGGACAGCCGGGCAGCGGGGGTCATTTGAGTTCTTTCAAGTGGTGCGCAAGCGCCTAGATCAGCAGCAAAAGCTTCAGCGCGAAGTAGATCCACATCGCGAGCAACACCAGCACGCCGGCGAGCCAGACCGTGGAGCGGCGGCCGAGATCGTTGGAGGAGACGAACACGCCGGCATGGGCAAAGCGCGTCACCACGAACACCCAGGACATCAGCACGATGAAGAGGTCGGCCCGGCGCAAGGGCAATGCCAGCGCGATCAGGATATAGAACAGCACCGGCAGCTCGAACTGGTTGCGGTAGCAATTGGCGATTTGTGTGGCGCCTTTCGGCCAGTTCGGCTCGCCCAGGGCAATGTCACGGATCTTGGTCTCGCCGGAGACCAGGGCCTTGCGGCGCGCCAGGACCATGCCGATCAGCAGCGCGAAGGTGAGAGCGACCTGCACGAAGACCGGCAGCAAGACCATTTGAACGGACATCGGAACTTTCCCGCAAGGCGAAATGCCGCCGACGTCATTAGCCGCGACTTTTGGCGCTGACAATGAACGACTTGAACCGGCGTTCCCGCTTCAGCGACCAACCATCGATTGTTAAAGCGATTTCGGCCCC
The DNA here is from genome assembly GCF_016031655.1 of Bradyrhizobium glycinis. Taxonomy (GTDB): domain Bacteria; phylum Pseudomonadota; class Alphaproteobacteria; order Rhizobiales; family Xanthobacteraceae; genus Bradyrhizobium; species Bradyrhizobium glycinis. Next base: position 716,136 of record NZ_JACCHQ010000001.1, on the reverse strand, counting down.
TTTGGGCCGCGAGGCGAGACAGCGCCATGAATTCCTTGTCCAGCTTCTCCGAGGGCCAACTCGGCATCCTGATGTCGGCGCTGTCGGGGATCGCGGCCGCGCTCGCGGTCGCGCTGGCCATGACGGTCTACTTCCGCCTGAGTTATCGGACCTGGCGCGACGTCGCCCGGCATGGCCTGGCTACCTTGGCCGCGCTCGCGCTGTTCGCCTTTGCCGCCTACGACATGCGCCACGCGGCGCTCGCCTATCTCGGCCTCAATCCCTCAAAGCCCGCCGTCGAGTTCGAGATCCGCGTGCCGCGGGAGATGCTGACGGCGGTGAGCGACAGCCAGATCGAGCTGCATACCGACCGCAACCAGACATTGGCGCTGGTCGACGGCGTGCGCGACCTCCAGGACGGCCGGGCCGTGCTGCGCGGCGCAGTGGTGCTCAACCACCGCACGGCCGATCGCGTTCTGGTCGTGAACCTGTCCGGCAAGGGCATCTTCGAGTTCCGCCTCCGCCTGCCTGCTGAGCCGCATCGCTCCGCCCAGTTCGGCCCTTGGCACCTGGCCGACCGCATCGCCTCGCCAGTGGCCGGCAGCGTCGCCCCGCAGGACGGCTACACCATCCGCTATCGCGTGCTTTAAACTTTGTTGGTTGCGATCCATGCCCGGCCCGTCATCGTTCCGACGCGCGGCGACGGGTAGGATAATCGCATGCCCGAATTTCGCCTCACGCAGATTTCCGATACCCATCTCGGCCGGCGCTTTCCCGGCCTGATCGCCAACTTCCACCGCGTGAGCGAGCACATCTACGCCGGCAGGCCCGATCTCGTCATCAACACCGGCGACGTCTCGTTCGACGGGCCGACCAGCCGCGACGATGTCGAATTTGCGAAAGGGCTGCACGACGCCCTGCCCGTCACCTGTCGCTATCTTCCCGGCAATCACGACATCGGCGACAATCCGACCGCGATCGGGCCGGCGCCGAAGCCGCCGGTCAGCGAGACGCACCGCCGGCAGTTCTGCGACATCATCGGCGAAGACCATTGGTCGTTCGAGGCCGCGGGCTGGCGCTTCATCGGCCTCAATTCGCTGGTCATGAATTCGGGCCTCGCCTTCGAGGCCGAGCAGTTCGACTGGCTGTCTTGCGAGCTCGCGCGCACGAACGGCAGGCCGGTCGCGCTGTTCCTGCACAAGCCGCTGTTTCTCAACCTGCCCGACGACACCGAGACGCCGGAGACGTCCATCCGCTACGTGCCGCAGCCGGCGCGGGCGCGGCTGATCGAGATGTTCGGCAAGGTCGACCTGCGTCTCGTCGCCAGCGGCCACGTGCACCAGCGCCGCGACTTCACCTTCCGCCACACCCGCCACGTCTGGGCGCCGTCAGCGGGCTTCGTCATCAATGATCAGCGCCAGAACAGGATCGCGATCAAGGAAGTCGGCCTCGTAGAATACCGCTTCCAGCCCGACAGCCTTGAAGTCCGCCACGTCAGGGCCGCCGGCCAGGCCGATGTCGACATCGAGGAGCTGCTCATCCAGATGGGCGACAGGCATTAGCCTACTCCACGGGCAGCACTCCTTTACCTAAATACCTCATTGCATCGAATTCGGCCTCAGAATGGCTAAAATCTGCTAATGACAACGTTGTCATTTGGACATATCGTTCCTAAGCCGCGGCCGAGGCCGCGGAGGGAGCGATGATGCAGTTCTTGTCCCGGTGGGATCACCAACGCCTTTCGACGACGATACGGGGCATTCCCCTGGTCGATGGCGTCACCATCGAGGACATCAGCAGCCAGCGCTGGTCACCTGCGCGCTGCGATCTCGCCCTGCCCGTCCTCACCCTGGATGAAGCCGCCTTCGCGGCCAACCGTGACCTCTTCCTGAAATGGTGCACGAGCGCTGGCGTTGTCGTCGCCCCGCACGCCAAGACGCCGATGTCGCCGGAGCTCGCCTGCTCGCTGCGCGCCGCCGGCGCCTGGGGCACGACGGTTGCCAACGTCCAGCAGGCCGCCGTGCTGCTCGCGAGCGGCGAGCGGCGCCTGCTGCTGGCCAACGAGATCGGCGGGCTCGCCGCCGGCCGGCGGCTCGGCGCGCTGCTCAGCGCCTATCCCGACGTCGAATTTCACGCCTTCGCGGATTCACCGGCTGCGGTGGCAGCTCTCGCCGAGGCCGCGCGGATCGCAGGCCGCCGGGACTTGTCCGTGCTGGTCGAGCTCGGCGCCGGCCGCGCCGGTGCGCGCGACCACGCAGCAGCCGAGGCAACGATCGCAGCCGTGCTCGCCGCCGACCGGCTTGCGCTCGGCGGCGTCGCAACTTACGAAGGCGCCGCTGCAACGTCCGATACCAACGAGACGATGCGCGCGATCGCCGCGCTGCTGGAGCGCACCATCGAGACATTTGCGTTGGTGCGCGCGGCCGCCCCGAAGCGGCCATTGATCATGAGCGCCGGCGGCTCGGCCTATTTCGATCTCGTCGCGCGCGCACTTGCGCCCGCGTCTCAGGCCGACGGCAATGCCAGCGTGATCCTGCGCTCGGGCGCGCTGTTCTTCGCCGATCACGGCATCTATGCCCGCGCATTCGCCGAAATCGACCGGCGCGGCGGCCTTGTTATCGACGGCCTGCACCACTCCGCCGTGGAGAACTTTCGCCCAGTGCTGACGCTCTGGGCCGAGGTGCTGTCGCGTCCCGAAGACGGACTTGCGATCGCCGGTTTCGGCATGCGCGACGCCTCCTTCGACCAGGGACTACCGGTGCCCTTGCGCGTGTTCCGCGACGGCGCCGAGCAGCAAGGCCTCGCCGCTGCGCTCACCGTGACGCGCCTCAACGACCAGCATGCGTTCCTGTCCGTTATGCCCGAAGCCGCGCTTGCGGTCGGCGACATCATCGCCTTCGGCATCTCGCATCCCTGCACCTGCCTCGACCGCTGGCGCGTCATCTTCGGCCTCGATGCCGACGGCGTCGTAACGCGCGCCCTCCCCACCCAGTTCGGCTGAGAGCGGCGATGAATTTCCTGCCGCTCTGGCGCTACCAGAACCAGCTCATCGACGGCGCCATCATCACGCTGGAGCTGACGGTGATCTCGGCGCTGGCCGGACTCGTGATCGGTATTGCCGGCGCGGTCGCGCTGAAGGGGCGCATCACGCCGCTGCGCTGGCTGGTGCGCGGTTACATCGAGCTGTTCCGCAACACGCCCTCGCTGATCCAGATCTTCATCGTCTTCTTCGTGCTGCCGAACTTCGGCCTGAAGCTGCCTGCCTTCGAGGCCGCCGCCGTCGCGCTGTCGCTCTATTTCGGCGCATATTCCGTCGAGATCATCCGCGCCGGTCTCGATTCCATTCCGCGCAGCCAGGTCGAAGCCGGCCAGTGCTTGGGGTTGTCGGGCTGGCAGGTGTTTCGCCACATCATCCTGCCGCCGGCGCTGCGCAACGCCTATCCGGCCGTGACCAGCCAGTTCGTGCTCTTGCTGCTCGGCACCTCGCTCGCCTCGCAGGTCGCCACTGATGAGCTATTTCACGTCGCCGGCTTCATCGAGAGCCGCACTTACCGCAGCTTCGAGGTCTATGCGGTGATCTGCGCAGTCTATTTCGCGATGGCGATGTCGTTCAAGGCGCTGTTCGCCGTGATCGCCCTGGCGGCCTTCCGCTGGCCGCGGCGGCGCTGAGGGATAAGCGATGCGATCCTTCTCTCTCATCGACTTCGTCTCGCTGTTCGCGGCGCTGCGCTGGACCGTCGCCCTCGTCGTGCTCGCGCTTCTCTTGGGTGCACCGCTTGCGCTCGGGCTCGCCCTCGGCCGCATCAGCCGGTTCGCAGGGCTGCGCTGGGCGATGGCCGCACTCATCCAGGTGATCCAGAGCGTGCCGCTGCTCGGGCTGTTGTTCTTCTTCTATTTCGGCATGCCGGTTTTCCTCGGCGTCCAGGTGCCGGCGCTCATCGCCGTGACCGTCGCCTACACGCTCTACACTGCCGCCTTTCTCGGCGAGATCTGGCGCGGTGGCTTAGAGGCCGTGAAGCAGGCGCAATGGGAGGCCAGCGCCTGTCTCGGCCTCTCCGCCTGGCAGCAATTCCGCCACATCATCGCGCCGCAGGCGCTGCGGCTGTCGCTGCCGCCGACCGTCGGCTTCCTGGTGCAGCTCATCAAGGGCACATCGCTCGCCTCGATCCTCGGCTTCGTCGAGCTCGCCCGCGCCGGACAGGTGGTGAGCGCGGCGACGTTCCAGCCGCTGCTCACCTACGCGCTGGTGGCCGCGATCTATTTCGCGCTGTGCCTGCCGCTCACGCTCTGGTCCCGCTCCCTGGAGGCCCGCCTCGATGGCTCTCGTTGAAATCCGCGACGTGCGCAAGACATTCGGCAAGATCGAGGTGCTCAAAGGTGTCTCGCTCGACGTCGAGGAAGGCGAGATCGTCACCATCATCGGCCGCTCCGGATCGGGCAAGTCGACCCTGCTCCGCTGCATCAACGCGCTGGAGAGCGTCGATTCCGGCGAGATCCGGGTCGAGGGACAGAAGGTCCACGCCAAAATGCCTGACCTGAAGAAATTCCGTCAGCGCGTCGGCATCGTGTTCCAGGCCTTCAATTTGTTTCCGCATCTGAAGGTCGAGCGCAACATCACGCTCGCCCCGCTCCTCACCGGCCGCGTCGAGAAGGCCAAAGCGCGTGTGCTGGCGGAGGACGTGCTGACCCGCGTCGGGCTCGCCGACAAGATCGACGCCTGGCCCGAGCAGCTCTCCGGCGGCCAGCAGCAGCGCGTCGCCATCGCCCGCTGCCTCGCCATGGCGCCTCACCTCATGCTGTTCGACGAGGTGACCTCGGCGCTCGACCCCGAGCTCGTCGGCGAGGTCCTGAAAGTGATGGAAGCGATGGCGGAACAGGGCATGACCATGATCCTGGTCACCCATGAGATGGGCTTTGCCCGCAACGTCGCCGACCGCATCGTCTTCATGCACCAGGGCCGCGTCTGGGAACAGGGGCCACCGGCAAAACTGTTCGCCAATCCTGGGACCCCCGAGCTCAAAAGCTTCATCGCATCTGCCAAATGAAACCTTCCAGGTGAGAACCTTCCCCTTCAAGGAGAGAGTCATGAGAAAGTTGAAGTCCCTCTTCACCATTGCCGCGGCCCTCGCCGTGCTCGCCGCACCGAGCCTTGCCAAAGCCGACAAGCTCCAGGACGTGCTCGGTGCCGGCAAGATTCGTGTCGGCATTCTTACCGATGCCGCGCCGTGGGGCTTCAAGGACGACAAGGGCGAGATCGCCGGCCTCGATGCCGATCTTGCCAAGCTGATCGCCACCGATATGGGCGTGAAGCTCGAGCTCGTCCCGGTGACGGGTGCCGCGCGCATCCCGAGCCTGCTCTCGGACAAGATCGACATTCTGATCGCAGGGCTCGGCGCCACACCCGAGCGCGCCCAGCAGGTGATGTTCTCGCAGCCCTATGCCGTCGTGAATCTCGGCGTCTACGGCGCAAAATCGCTGCCCTCTGCCGCCGGCAAGAAGCCGGACAATCTCGACGGCCGCAGCGTTGCGGTGGCCAAGGGCTCGACGCTCGACGTCTGGCTCACCGACAACGCGCCTAAGGTGAAGCTGGTGCGCTTCGAGGACACGCCGGCGGCGATCGCGGCCTATCTCGCCGGACAGGCCGACACGTTCGCGGAGAACAGCGCCATTGCGCTGAAGGTGCAGGACCAGAACCCGACCAAGGAGGTCGAGCTGAAATTCCTGATCCGCCAGTCGCCGGCCCATGTCGGCGTGCGCCAGGGCGAGCAGAACCTGCTCAACTGGATCAACACCGACATCTTCTTCAACAAGCTCAACGGCAAGCTCGGCGCACTTCAGCTGAAATGGTTCAAGGAAGAGCAGTCGCTGCCGACGCTGTGAATTCAGCCACGGCTCCCGCCCGTCATGCGGGAGCCGACCTTCCCAAGGAGAATTGAGATGATCAAACGTTACGTCGTGGGATCGCGCATGAGCCAGGCCGTCGTCGCCGGCGGCATGGTGCACATCGCAGGCCAAGTCGCCGACGACCGCAAGGCCGGCATCGTGTCGCAGACGCAGCAGGTGCTCGCCAAGATCGACGCGCTGCTCAAGGAGGCCGGCTCCGACCGCTCCAAGCTGATCGCGGTCAACGTCTTCCTGCCGCATATCACCGACTTCGACACCATGAACTCGGTTTATGATTCCTGGATCGATCCAGCCAATCCGCCGGCGCGCGCCTGCGTCGAAGCCCGTCTCGCCGATCCAGATCTGCGCGTCGAGATGACCGCGGTCGCCTTGCTGTAACGACGCCTTCCTTCAAACTTCGGCCGGCGTCGGCGACGACGCGGCCTCGAGGCAAGCCATGCATACCGGACTTTTCCACGAGATCGATTTCGAGCAGGACCAGAAATGGTCCGGCCATCTCGGCATTCCCTTCTCGATCGATCGCTCGCCCTACTACCAGCTCAAGATCCCGATCTTCCGGATCAAGAACGGCGCCGGGCCGAAGCTGCTGCTGATGGCCGGCAATCACGGCGACGAATATGAGGGCGAGATCACGCTGACGCGGCTGTATCGCCGGTTGGATGCGAAGGATGTCAAGGGCGAGATCACCATCCTGCCCTTCGCCAATTGGCCGGCCGTGATGGCGGCGCGCCGCCGCTCGCCGCTCGACGAAGGCAATCTCAACCGCGCCTTTCCGGGCGATGCCGCGGGCACGCCGACATTCCGCCTGGCGCACTTCCTCGAGCACGAGCTGTTTCCGCGCCACGACGTCGTCTTCGACATTCATTCCGGAGGCACGTCGATGGCGCACGTGCCTTGCGCATTGATCGAGCGGCAGGGACCGCCCGAGATGTTCGGCCACGCGTTACGCCTGATGGAAGGGCTCGGCATGCCCTTCGCCTTTGTCGCCGAGAACGGCGCCTCGGCGCCAACTTCAATGGCGGCGGCCGCGCGCGCCGGCGCGATCGGACTCTCCGGCGAATTCGGCGGGGGCGGCACGGTGACGCCGCAGACGATGGCGTTCACCGCGCGCGCGGTCGACCGATTGCTGCTCGCGCTCGGCCTGGTCCAGGCGCCCGTGCTGGGGCCGCATGCGCCGGTCGAGCGTGCCACCGAACTGTTGGCGTTGCAGAGCCATGCCCAGGCCGTGTTCGCGACGCGCCATGGCTGGTTCGAGCCCGCGGTCACCGTGGGTGCGCGGGTCAAGGCCGGCGATATCGCCGGCTGGTATCACGATTTCGAGCGTCCCGAGCTGCCCGAAGAGATGCTGCGCTTCCCCGCCGACGGCATCGTGATCTCCCAGCGCCTGCACACCGACAGCCAGAGCGGCGACTGCCTGGTGCAGGTCGGCCGCGCATTGAAACGCGAGGAGGTTTTGGGACGGTGAGCTTCGGCCGCACGCTCGCTGCACCTCCCCCCTTGCGGGAGGGAGCGCAGCGCCGTCGCGGTTGCAGTACGATCTGATGTCATGATGCTCTAACCTGACGTCTCTCCAGGGATTCGATGACCGATCCGGCCAAGCCGAGCTATGACGACGTCGTGCGCATTCCGGCGCCGCCCGGCCGCAGCAGCGCGACCGGGCGGCCGCCGCGCATCGAGGAAGTCGCCGAGCGCGCCGGCGTCGCGCCGATCACGGTGTCGCGGGTGCTGCGCCACCCCGAGAAGGTCAATCGAAAGACCCGCGAGCGAATCCTCGAGGTGATCGAGGCGACGGGCTATGCCTCCAACCCGCATGCGCGCGCGCTGCGCTCGGGGCGGTCCAACGTGGTCGTGGCCTTCGTCTCCAACATCCTCAGCCAGCAGTTTGGCCTCGCTGTGCGCAGCTTTGCCGCCACGGTCGAGCCGGAAGGTTTTGAGGTGCTGGTCGGCCAGACCTCCTACTCCTATGCCAAGGAGGTCGCGATGATCCAGTCGCTGCGCGGCATCCGCCCGGCAGCGGTGATGTTCACCGGCGTCATTGAGCTCGAGGAGAACCGCACGGCGCTGGCCGAACTCGGTATTCCCGTGATCGAGACCTGGGCGTTTCCGCGCGATCCCATCGACATGCTGGTCGGCCTGCCCAATGCGGACGCCGGCGCGATGGCCGCGCGCCGGCTGGCGCAGGCGGGACATCGCCGCGTCGCCTTCATCGGCCGCAGCAGCGGCCGCGGCGCGCTCCGCCGCGACGGCTTTCGCGCCGCCGCCGCACAGCTCGGCCTCGAGATCGTCCACGAGATCGGCATCGGCGAGATCACGGGCCTCGTCGACGGCCGTGCCGCCTTTGCTGCCCTGCTCGAGCGCGGCGGCGACGTCGACGCCGTGTTCTGCGCCAACGACCTGCTCGCGACCGGCGCGCTGATCGAGGCTCGCGCCCGCGGCCTGTCGGTGCCGCGCGATCTGGCCGTGCTCGGCTTTGGTGACAACGACGTCGCCGATCAGATGATGCCGGGCCTCACGACCATCTCGTTCGATGCGGCGGCCGTGGGACGTCTCGCGGGCGAACTGCTTTTGGCGCGGCTCTCAGGCACGCCGCTCGCCGAGCAGCGGCTCGCGGTCGATCTGTTCCTGGTCGAGCGCGGCAGCGTCTGAGCGTTGCGGCTTAAGCGACGCTCTTGCGATCCTGCTGGATCGCCGCGAGCAGCGATTGCAGCGCGGCGCTGTTCGCCCGCTTTGGCCTCGGTGCCGACCGGCTGAACAAAGGCCGGCTGCGCAGCTTTCACCGGACGCTGCGGGAATGGCGGTGGCGCAGGCATTGCGGCCATTGAGGAGCTGCTCGCTCAGATGGGCGCCGGCACTCCTAAAATCGGCTGCCTACAGCCCACTTGAAGTCCGCCTGTCACTCAACATCGGCGTAGAACCGGACACGCGTGCTCCACATCCCGAACCAGTAAAGCGAGGTTTGCCTTGTGTTTCTGGAGCTTTGCCTTCCGACCAACGGGAACATCGCTAGCTCAGCGCGCATTGAAGGACGATCAGAATACGTCGATGGAGGCCCCCCATGATTAGGAAAACGCTGATCGAAACCAGGCTGACCAATTTGGCGACGGCTTGCGCGGCCTTGGCACTCGTCCTCGCGATGGGTCCGGCAACGGCGCAGGAGGCTGGACGCTCAAGGGTCGGCACACTCACGTGCAACATATCGCCCGGAGTCGGCATGATCGTTGCGGGACAACGACAGTTGAGCTGCATCTATGCATCGGCGCGAGGCAGGGCACGCGAGGCTTACGAAGGCACCGTCAGCACGCTTGGTCTCGACATAGGAGCGACGTCCGGCGGTCAGCTCGTTTGGACCGTGTTTGCGCCAACCACACTTCGCCAGGCAGCCTTGGCCGGAACCTATGCGGGCGCGACCGCCGGCGGAACTGTCGGCGCCGGGGTTGGTGCCAACCTGCTGGTGGGCGGCTCGGATCGCACGATTGCCTTGCAGCCGGTATCCGTCCAGGCGCAGACAGGTGTGAACATCGCAGCAGGCATATCGAGAATGGAATTGCGGCCCGTCGCTGCGCCTGCACGCCGCAAGGTGCAGTGACGGCCGTGGCCGGCGAATGGAAGAAGAGCGCTTTTGAGTGTGAGTGCTCTTCTTCCGGCGCGTTCAAGTCGATGGACAAGCTGCGACTCTAGGGATTTGCCACTGAACTGACGGCCTCCACGATGGCGGCGGGGTCAGCGCAAGTAACCATATGCCCGGCATTTGGAACAAGGTGCAGATCGGACCGAGACAGTGCTTGATGTAGATCTCGCGCTTGTTTGACTTCGATTACCTGGTCCTCTGTTCCGTGGAAAATCTGCACTTTGCCGCCTATGGTCGAGTAATAAGCTTGGAATCGTGCTGCAGTTGGAATGAGGAGTGCACTTTCCTCCGCAGCCGCCCTCAACTGTGTGGGCCTGAGCACCAGAGACGCTGGAAATTCAAGCCGATGTTACCGACGACGAGAAGCGCCAATAACAGGGCAGCGATGAGCAACACGGTTTCATCGGTGGTCCATTGGTGAGCCTTGATGATCGAGGGTAAGAACATGAGACCCGCGGTGCCAAGCAAATGAACCAATCCATCGAGTAATTGGAAGTTGAAGCGCTCGTTCCTGCGCGCGATCGCGGAGGATTGATTAAAAATCACGTGCCCCGGAACGGTCGAGAAATGCCCACGTTGGCCGCTTAGGATCGCACCTGTGACGGAGAGGATCCGACGTCACCAACAACAACGATGGAGCAACAAATGGCTAATCCACGCCCGGAGGAAAAGTCTACACAAGGCCCTGAGGACACAATGCGCCGCGCGGCCGAAAGGACTGCTGAGCAGACCAGACGGATCGGCCTCGCGACTGCTGAGGTCAGCGAGGAGGTGGCCCAAGCGAGCAGTCATCTCCTGCAACAAAATGCGGAGATGTTGCAAAACAGTTGGCGCTTCGGCGTCGACATGGCCACTGCGATGATGGGCCGCTCCACGGATCAGCTCGGTCGCACGTTCGGTTTGACGGGCAATGAAGCGCAGCAGGCAACGGAACGCTCGGTGCGCAACGCAGAAGCAATCATGTACTCTACAACCGCGGTCGCTAAAGGGTTGAACGGCGTCTCACGGGAGTACTTCGATTTCGTTCGACAGCAGATCGAGAGGACCATGGACCGTATGAATGAACTCTGGCGCTGCCGAACTCCGCAGGATTTGGCGGCTGTGCAGACCGATCTGATGCGCGATTCGATCAGAAGCGCCCTCGATACCAGCCGCCGGATGGCGGATATGTCTTTGAAGGTGGCTGACGACGCAGGAAACCATATTACTCAGAGTATCGAACGCATGCGGCACGCAGCCTAGCGCGCTATCATAACCATGGCACACATGCGCGGCTCAATGTCAGCCGCTCATGTGCGTTCTGCTTAGTTGCGGCCTTGCGGAAGACTTAAGCCACGCTCTTGAGATCCTGCTGGATCGCGGCCAGCAGCGATTGCAATGCTTCGCTGTTCACCGGCTTGGAAGCGGGGACAGGCGGTTGACCGGCAGTTTGAGCGGCTTTGACCGGACGCTTCGGGAACGGCGGTGGCGCAGGCCTTGCGGCCGGCGTGAATTCGCCCTCGTCCTCGCTGTGAACGAACTTGCCATGGATGACGTCGTCGCGACGGCCCATGATGAACATGGTCGCCCAATAGCCGGCGGCCAGCAGGATTACGCAGAAAATACCAATCTCTAACATCGCAGCACCTAAAATATGCGCGATGATTCAATGCCTTCATCCGGCCGTCAATGAACAGGCGGTCACACCTGCGGCTTTTGCGGGCAGGTGTGACCATTTGGTGACTCTTTCTTAACCATCCCCACGCGGCGTGTGGCCGCGGGGCCACGTGAGTTCCATTCCCTGTCGCGCTAGGCCTTGTCCGGCCCGACCCGGACCAGCTGCTTGCCGAAATTGGCCCCCTTCAGCAAGCCAATGAAGGCCCCGGGGGCGCTTTCCAGGCCCTCGGTGACGAATTCCTTGTACTTGACCTTGCCGTCGCGAACCCAGCCGGACATGTCGCGCAGGAAGTCGCCATGGCGGGCGGCGAAGTCTGACACGATGAAGCCGCGGAAGGTCAGCCGCTTGGTCAGCGTCGCGCGCATCAGGCTGGCCGCCCATTTCGGCGGCTTGGCCTCGGTGTCGTTGTAATGGGCGATCAGGCCGCAGACCGGCACGCGCGCAAACGGGTTGAGCAGCGGGAACACCGCCTCGAACACGGCACCGCCGACATTCTCGAAATAGACGTCGATGCCATCAGGGCAGGCGTCCTTCAGCTTGGCGGCAAGATCGGGATTGCGGTGATCGATGCAGGCATCGAAGCCGAGCTCCTTCACCACGTAGTCGCACTTGTCCTTGCCGCCGGCGATGCCGACCGCACGGGCGCCCTTGATCTTGGCGATCTGCCCCACCGCCGAGCCGACCGCACCGGAAGCACCGGCGACAACGACGGTCTCGCCCGGTTGCGGCTTGCCGATGTCGAGCAGGCCCGTATAGGCGGTCATGCCGGGCATGCCGAGCACACCGATCGAGGTCGAGATCGGCCCGAGCTTGGGATCGACCTTGATCAGGCCCTTGCCGTTGGAGATCGCGTGCGTCTGCCAGCCGGAGCGGATGCGGACGATGTCGCCGACCGCGAAATCGGGATTGTTGGAGGCCGCGACCTCGCTGACCGCCTCGCCTTCCATCACCCCGCCGACCGGCACCGGAGCTGCGTAGGACGGCCCCTCGCTCATGCGCCCGCGCATATAAGGATCGAGCGACAGCCAGATCGTGCGCAGCAGGACTTCGCCCTGCCCTGGCGTTGGAACGGCGAATTCCTCCAGGCGAAAATCAGACGGCTTGGGTTCGCCGACGGGACGCGCGGCGAGAACGATGCGTTTGGCTTGGGCCATGGCTTCCTCCACTTTTCTGTCATTGCGAGCGAAGCGAAGCAATCCAGCCGCGTCAACACCAAAAGGATGGGAGTGGGCAGTCGCGCTTGCAACGACGATATCGAGAAGGCTGGCGCCTCATTCTCCGTCGTCTGCCCGGGCTTGACCCAGGCATCCACGAAGCCGCGGAGCAAGACCCCAAGGCGTGGATGGCCGGCTCAAGCCCGGCCATGACGATGGAGAGAGAGAAGCGACTAACCGCCGCCCGGATAGTTCGGGCTCTCGCGCGTGATCGTGACGTCGTGGACGTGGCTTTCGCGCAGGCCCGCGCCGGTGATGCGGACGAACTGGGCCTTGTCGTGCAGCTCCTTCATGTCGCGCGCGCCGACATAGCCCATCGCGGCGCGCAAGCCGCCGGCGAGCTGGTGCATGACGTTGCCGACCGGACCCTTATAGGGCACCTGGCCCTCGATGCCCTCGGGCACGAGCTTGAGCGTGTCCTTGATGTCCTGCTGGAAGTAGCGGTCGGCCGATCCGCGCGCCATCGCGCCGACCGAGCCCATGCCGCGATAGGCCTTGTAGGAGCGGCCCTGCCACAGGAACACTTCGCCGGGCGTCTCGTCGGTGCCGGCGAGCAGCGAGCCGACCATGGCAATATCGGCGCCCGCGGCGAGCGCTTTCGCAAGATCGCCGGAATATTTGATGCCGCCGTCGGCGATGACGGGGATGTCGGCCTTCTTCGCCGCGTCCACAGCATCCATGATCGCGGTGAGCTGGGGCACGCCGACGCCGGCGACGATGCGCGTGGTGCAGATCGAGCCGGGGCCGATGCCGACCTTGATGCAATCCGCGCCAGCGTCGATCAGCGCCTGCGCGCCTTCTGTGGTGGCGACGTTGCCGGCGACGACCTGCACCGAGTTCGACAGGCGCTTGATGCGGTTCACCGCCTGCAGCACGTGACGGGAATGGCCGTGCGCGGTGTCGACGACGACGAGATCGACGCCCGCATCAATCAGCCGCTCGGTGCGCTCGAAGCCGGTGTCGCCGACCGTGGTGGCGGCGGCGACGCGAAGACGCCCCTGCGCGTCCTTGCAGGCGAGCGGATGGGCGACCGCCTTCTCCATGTCCTTCACGGTGATGAGACCGACGCAGCGATATTGATCGTCGACGACGAGCAGCTTCTCGATGCGGTGCTGGTGCAGCATCCGCCGCGCCTCGTCCTGATTGACATTCTCACGGACCGTGACGAGCCCTTCATGCGTCATCAGCTCGGAGACTTTTTGCCGGCGGTCGGTGGCAAAGCGCACGTCGCGGTTGGTGAGGATGCCGACCAGCTTGCCGGGCGTGTTCTTGCCGGCGCCGGTGACGACGGGAATGCCGGAGATGCCGTGATCGCTCATCAGCTTGAGCGCATCGTCGAGCGTGGCGTCAGGGCTGATGGTGAGCGGGTTCACCACCATGCCGGACTCGTAGCGCTTGACCTGTCGCACCTGGGCGGCCTGCCCTTCAGGATCGAAATTGCGGTGGATGACGCCGAGGCCGCCGGCCTGCGCCATGGCGATCGCCATGCGCGCCTCGGTGACGGTGTCCATGGCGGAGGCCATGATCGGGATGTTGAGCGGAATGGCGCGGGTGACGCGGGAGCGGATGTCGACCTCGCCCGGCATGACGTCCGACAGGCCCGGCTTCAACAGCACGTCGTCGAACGTAAAGGCTTCGCGGATGCCCTGAAGTTGCACCGTGGCCATCTGCCAACTCCTTCCTGCGGTCTTGCCGCAAATGCTAATGGATGAGCGCCGCCCTCGGCGTCCCTTGCGGCGACGCCTTGAGAATCGGAGCCCATCGGTGGGGTTGACGCGGGTCGATAGCACGGCCGCGTGACGAATCAAAGCAAATCGGGCCGCTGGCCAGCCATGCACAGGGGTTTTTTGGCCGAAATCGGCGGGCACAGCTCCATGCGCCAGCCCAACCCTGACCCGTCATTCCGGGGCGCGACGAAGTCGCGAACCCGAAATCCATCTCACAGCACCCTTGCAGCCCAATGGATTCCGGGTTCGCGCCAAGTGGCGCGCCCCGGAATGACGGAGAGGGTCACACCGTTGTTACGCGGGATTTAGGTGCCATGCGTGGATCCGCAATGGTCCCCGCCCGGCAGCGATGATAAGCCGCAACTCCACTCCTCCTTCCGATTTCATTACCCCTCATGGTCGACAAGCAACGCGTCATTCCGCTGATCGTGGCCACGGCTCTGTTCATGGAGAACATGGATTCCACCGTGATCGCCACCTCGCTGCCGGCGATCGCGGCCGACATCGGCACCAGCCCGCTGACGCTGAAGCTCGCGATCACTTCCTACCTGCTGTCGCTCGCGGTGTTCATTCCGGCGAGCGGCTGGACCGCCGACCGGTTCGGCGCGCGGATGGTGTTCGCGATCGCCGTCGGTGTGTTCATGGTCGGCTCGGTCGGCTGCGCGCTCTCGACCTCGGTCACCGATTTCGTGTTCGCGCGGATCCTGCAAGGCATGGGCGGCGCCATGATGACCCCGGTCGGACGCCTCGTGCTGCTGCGCTCGGTCGACAAGAGCGCGCTGGTCAACGCCATGGCCTGGGTGACGGTCCCTGCCCTGATCGGCCCGGTGATCGGCCCGCCGCTCGGCGGCTTCATCACGACCTATGCATCCTGGCACTGGATCTTCCTGATCAACATCCCGATCGGGCTGCTCGGCATCTTCATGGCGCTGCGTTTCATCGATCCGATCAAAAGCGAGGCGCAGGAGCCGTTCGATCTCTACGGCATGGTGCTCGCTGGGCTGGGGCTCGCCGGGATCGCATTTGGCCTGTCGGTCGCCGGGCTCAATTTGCTGCCATGGAGCACGGTGGCCGCGCTGGTCGTAGGCGGTACGATCTCGATGACGCTCTACGTCATCCACGCGCGGCGGACCGGATCGCCGGTGCTGGACTTCTCGCTCCTGAAGCTGCCGACGCTGCGCGCAGCCGTGTTCGGCGGCTTCCTATTCCGGCTCGGCATCGGCGCGCTGCCGTTCCTGCTGCCGCTCCTGATGCAGATCGGCTTCGGCCTGTCGCCGTTCCATTCCGGCCTCGTCACCTTTGCTTCCTCGCTCGGGGCGATGGGCATGAAGACGCTGGCGGCGCGGATCATCCGCACGTTCGGCTTCCGCAATTTGATGACGGTGAACGCGATCGTCAGCGCGTTCTTCCTCGGCGTCTGCGCGCTGTTCACGGTGACGACGCCGCTGCTCATCATCATGGTGATCCTGGTGGTCGGCGGCTTCTTCCGCTCGCTGGAGTTCACCGCGATCAACACGGTCGCCTATGCCGACGTCGAGACCGCGCAGATGAGCCGCGCCACCACCCTCGTCAGCGTCAACCAGCAGCTCGCGATCTCGGCCGGCGTCGCCGTCGGCGCGGCCTGTGTCGAGACGACGATGTGGTTCAGCCATGTCAGCGAGCTCAACGCCACGGTGTTCGCGCCCGCTTTCGTCGTGGTCGCGCTGACCTCGGCGGCCTCGAGCTGGTTCTTCTGGCAGATGCCCGCGGACGCCGGCCACGAGATTTCGGGGCGCAAGGCGGTGGAGATCGCGAGTCGCAAGGGGGCCGGCAAGGGCGCAGAGAAGGCCGCGGTCAAGGCGGCGTCCGAAGATACGCAGGACGTGCGGGATCAACGGCTGGGATAGTTTTGCCTCTCGTCATTGCGAGCCAACGGGTCCGCGCGAAGCGCGGCCCGATGACAGGCTCCGCGAAGCAATCCAGAAATGCCTCCGCGGCAACGCTCTGGATTGCTTCGTCGCAAGAGCTCCTCGCAATGACGGTGGCTACGCCGTTCCCCCGCCCCGAAACCCCGTCGCCAGCACGTAGCGCTCCGAGGAATCCTGCCGGCTAGCTGCCGGCTTGACGTGACGCACCGTCGCAAAGTCGCGCTTGAGCTGGGCCAGCAGCTCGGCATCGGCGCCGCTCTGGAACGTTTTGGCGAGGAACGTGCCGCCGGGCTTGAGCACGTCGCAGGCAAAGGCCGCCGCGGTCTCGACCAGGCCGACGATGCGGAGCTGGTCGGTCTTGCGGTGCCCGGTGGTGTTGGCGGCCATGTCGGACATCACGACGTCGGCCTTGCCGCCCAGCATCGCGGTGAGCTTTTCGGGGGCGTCGTTGTCCATGAAGTCGAGCTGCGCGAAATCGACGCCGGGAATCTCCGGCATCTCCAACAGATCGATGGCGACGACCTTGCCCTTGCCTTCCGTCGAGCCGACGCGCTTCGCGGCAATCTGGCTCCAGCCGCCGGGTGCCGCGCCGAGATCGACCACGGCCATGCCTGGCTTCAGAAGCCGGAACTTATCGTCCATCTCCAAGAGCTTGAACGCGGCGCGCGAGCGATAGCCCGCCGCCTTGGCCTTGGCGACGTAGGGATCGTTGAGCTGCCGCTCCAGCCACAGCTTCGACGACAATTTGCGCTTGCCGCCGGTCTTGACCTGAACGTGCAAGCGGCCGGTGCTGTCCTTAGCCATACTCACCAGCTCCTGAGCGCGCCGTCCTCGCGCATCATCTCGACCAGCATGCCCTCGCGCAAGCCGCGGTCGGCGACACGCAGGCGCGGCAGCGGAAAGGCGCGGCGGATAGCATCGAGGATGGCGCAGCCCGCCAGCACGAGATCGGCACGCTCGACACTGATGCAGCTGTTGGCGGCACGCTCCTCATAGCTCATGCCGAGCAGCTTGTTGATGGTCGCGGTGATATCTGAATCGTTCATCCAGATGCTGTCGATGCGGCGGCGGTCGTAGCGCGCCAGGTTGAGATGAATGCCGGCCAGCGTCGTCACCGTGCCCGACGTGCCGAGCAGGTGCATGTCGCGGAGATCGCGGCCGTGCTCCTCGGCGAACGGCGCGACGTGGTTTGCGACCTCCTGCTCCATCGCCGCGTAGATCCCCGGCGTGACATCGCGTCCGCCGAACTGCTCGGCGAGCGTGACCACACCGTACGGGATCGACATCCAGGCTTTTATGCGCGGCTCCGGATTGGTGGCGTCGCGCTCGATCCGCACCAGCTCGGTCGAGCCGCCGCCGATGTCGAACAGGATAGCGCCGCGTCCCCTGGGGTCGACCAGCGGCGAGCAGCCCAGCACGGCGAGCGCGGCCTCGGTCTCGCGGTCGATCACCTCGAGCTCGATGCCGGTCTCGGCCGCAACGCGGCTGCGGAAACCTTCCGCGTTCGAAGCCGCACGGCAGGCTTCGGTCGCGATCAGCCGCAGCCGGCGCGCCTTC
Organism: Bradyrhizobium glycinis; assembly: GCF_016031655.1. Lineage (GTDB taxonomy): Bacteria > Pseudomonadota > Alphaproteobacteria > Rhizobiales > Xanthobacteraceae > Bradyrhizobium > Bradyrhizobium glycinis. The sequence continues at coordinate 698,563 of NZ_JACCHQ010000001.1, read as the reverse complement.
CGCAGATTGATCTTGTCCCGGCAGATGCTGAGCGCGGCGATGGCGCGCTCGATCGCGGCCTCGCTGATGCAGCCCGTGGCCGAGACGCCCTCGCCGAGCCTGATGATGCGCGAGAAGGAATCGACCACGCGAAAGCCGTCCTGGGTCGGACAGGCGATCAGCAGCCTGCAATTGTTGGTGCCGAGGTCCAGCGCCGCATAGACGCCGGTTCCCGGCGCCTGCGCGCCGACGGCCGCTTCGGTGGCCAACGCCACCGCCGCCATCGACCCCTCCAGCTCGCCGTGCGGCGCATGGCCGTCGCGGAGCCGCGTGTGGTCATTCATACAAACTGTCTTTCCGCGGCCGGTCGGGCCGGTCTGGAATTGATTATTCGCCTGAAACATTAGCAGCGCGGCAGGCCTGCGCAACAACGCATCACATGGGACCATGTCCAATCGTGCGTTGTCGTGAACGGGGGTGGTGGGTTATCTCAAGGGAGTCCGGTGCTCCGCTGCCGCGAAAATGCGCAAATGCCGGCTTTTCAGGTCAATCCCATGCAAGAACACACCAAATCGTCGACGCTCGAGAACGCTATTGCACTGCAAAAATATGGCGTCGGGCAACCGGTCCGCCGCAAGGAGGACGACACGCTGGTGCGCGGCAAGGGCCGCTACACCGACGATTTCAACCTGCCGAACCAGGCCTATGCCGTAGTCGTCCGCTCGACCCATGCCCATGGCATCATCCGCGGCATCGGGCTCGATGCCGCCAAGGCGATGCCGGGCGTGCTGGGGGCGTGGACCGGGAAGGATCTCGATGCCGCCGGCTATGGCCCCTTCACTTGCGGCCTGCCGCTGAAGAGCCGCGACGGCTCGCCCCTGCTCCAGACCAACCGGCAGCCGCTGGCGACCGACAAGGTCCGCTTCGTCGGCGATCCCGTCGCCTTCGTGGTGGCGGAGACGCTGGCCCAGGCGCGCGACGCGGCCGAGGCGGTCGAGCTCGACATCGAGCCGCTGCCGGCGGTGACGGACCCCGAGGCAGCCGCCAAGCCCGGCGCGCCGCAGCTCTATGACCACATTCCTAACAACGTCGCGCTCGACTATCACTACGGCGACATGGACAGGGTCAACGCAGCCTTCGCCAGCGCCGCTCATGTGACCAAGCTCGACATTGAGAACACCCGGGTCGCCGTGGTCTCGATGGAGCCGCGCGTGGGGCTTGCCTCCTACGACAAGAAGACCGAGCGCTACACGCTTCAGGTGCCGACGCAGGGCGTTGCCGGCAACCGCGCCAATCTCGCGAAGAATCTGAAGGTGCCGAACGAAAAGGTGCGCATCCTCACCGCCAATGTCGGCGGCTCCTTCGGCATGAAGAACATCAACTATCCAGAGTATATGTGCATTCTGTATGCGGCGAAGGCACTGGGACGCCCGGTGAAGTGGCTGGACGAGCGCTCCACCAGCTTCCTCTCCGATAGCCACGGCCGCGCACAGAAGATCCACGCCGAGCTCGCGCTCGATGCCGAGGGGCACTTCCTCGCGGCAAAGCTGTCCGGCTATGGCAATCTCGGCGCCTACATCACCGGCGTCGCGCCGGGGCCGCTTTCGCTCAACACCGGCAAGAACTTCTCCAGCGTCTATCGCACACCGCTGATGGCGGTCGACATCAAGGTGGTACTGACCAACACCACGCTGATGGGGGCCTATCGCGGCGCCGGCCGGCCTGAGGCGAACTATTACATGGAGCGCCTGATCGACCGCGCCGCCGACGAGATGGGCATCAACCGGCTGACCTTGCGCAAGCGCAACTTCATCAAGCCGAACCAGATCCCGTTCGCGGCGTCCTCCGGAGTCACCTATGACAGCGGCGACTTCCAGGCCGTGTTCAACAAGGCGCTCGAAATCTCCGACTACGAGAATTTCGCGAAGCGCAAGAAGGAGAGCCGGAAGGCCGGCAAGCTGCGCGGCATTGCGGTCGGCTCCTATCTCGAGGTCACCGCGCCGCCGAGTCCCGAGCTCGGCAAGATCGTGTTCGACCCTGATGGCACCGTGCAGCTCATCACCGGCACGCTCGATTACGGCCAGGGCCATGCCACGCCGTTCGCGCAGGTGCTGTGCGAGCAGCTCGGCGTCCCCTTCGAGAGCGTGAAGCTCGTGCAGGGCGACAGCGACATCGTCCACACCGGCAACGGCACCGGCGGATCGCGTTCGATCACCGCGACCGGCCAGGCCATCGTGGGGGCCGCAAAGCTCGTCATCGAGAAAGGCAAGCGCGCCGCCGCGCATATGCTGGAGGCGTCCGAGGCCGATATCGAGTTTGCCGATGGCAGCTTTACGATCGCCGGCACCGATCGCAGCATCGACATCATGGAGCTTGCCAAGCGCCTGCATGACGGCAAGGTGCCGGAGGGCGTGCCTGATACGCTCGACGTCGACCATACCAGCGAACCGGTCGCCTCGGCGTTCCCGAACGGCTGCCACGTCGCCGAGGTCGAGATCGACCCGGACACCGGTGTGGTGCAGATCGTGCGCTACAGTGCGGTCAACGATTTCGGCACGGTGATCAACCCGATGCTGGTCGCGGGCCAGCTCCATGGCGGCGTGGTCCAGGGCATCGGCCAGGCGCTCATGGAGCACATCCGCTACGACGACAATGGCCAGCCGATCACGGGCTCGCTGATGGACTACGCCCTCCCCCGCGCGGAGGACGTCCCCAACATGACGATCGGCGATCATCCGGTGCCCGCCACCACCAATCCGCTCGGCAGCAAGGGTTGCGGCGAAGCCGGCTGTGCCGGCAGCCTGTCGACGGTGGTGAACGCTGTGCTCGACGCGCTGTCGGAGTACGGAATCAAGCACATCGACATGCCGCTGACCCCCGAGCGGGTGTGGCGCGCGATCCAGGACGCGAAGGCCAAGGCGGCGTAAGGGCCGCGCTTCTTCGGTCGTCATGGCCGGGCTTGTCCCGGCCATCCACGCCTTGCCACGAGGGCATGAAGAACGTGGATGCCCGGGACAAGCCCGGGCATGACGTTGTGGCGATGGTGTGCCCCGTTCCCGCTACGCCGCCGCCTGCTCGCGCGGCTGGTAGATTGCGGTGTGCTGGCAATGCGCGAGCGGCGTCGTGCCGTTGGCGACGAGCAGCGCGTCGAGCTCGACGAAGCGGTGGCCTTTCTTCTCGTAGTTCGCAGTGACCTTGGCCCGCGCCGTGATCTCGTCGCCGATGCGCGCGGCTGACAGCAGCTGCATGCGGCTGCCGACGTGGATCCAGGGTCCCAGGATGGTGTTGTCCACCAGCACGCGGTTCATGACGCGCTGGATCAGGCCGGGATGGCCAAGCCCCTCGCGCGCGAAGATCGGATCTTTCTCCCTGACATCGGCGAGATAGTCGGCCGCATCCTGCCCGGCCCAGCGGCGCGGCGTCGTGCCCAGCCACTTGCCCATCTCGAACGTCGCTGGGCTGACCGGCTTGCGCTCGGCGACGGCGGGGACTTCGACATAGTCGCTCAGCGACACCGCCGGCGCGGCCGCCGGCAGCGAGGCCGTCCCAGTCGCACAGAGCTCGGTGCGGCTGAACACCTCGATGGTCAGCAGGCCGTTGTGTTCGGTGGCATCAACATCCGCGGTCTCGCCGTCATAGACGGGCTTGATGAAGCGGGCCTCGACGAGCCCGCGAGACAGGAAATCGCAGCCCCAGCGCGCGATCGGCACGTGCATCATGTAGGCGAAGACGTCGACGCCGGGGACCAGCCCGCCGGAAAAGCCGAAGCGGCGGGCCACATTGTCATCGTGCATCTTGTTTTCGGACTGCTTGGCGGTGTTGTAGGCCTCGACGCGGTAGGTTTCGAGCCGGTTGGGCATGGCTGGCCTTCCCTGTTCTTGTTGTTCGAGCCCAATCGTAGGCCCCGCGGAACAGCGGTCAATCCCCTCGCCTTTGCGGCCCGAATGGGCTACCACGCGGCGGAATGACCGAGACCCCGACCCGCATCTATGTCGACGCCGACGCCTGTCCGGTGAAGGACGAAATCTATCGCGTGGCGATCCGGCACGGCGTGCCCGTGAGCGTGGTCGCCGGCAATTTCATCCGCGTGCCGCAGGATCCGCTGATCGAGCGCATTGCCGCAGGGACCGCCATGGACGCCGCCGACGACTGGATCGCCGAGCGTGCGAGGCCGGGCGACGTCGTGGTGACCTCGGACATTCCGCTGGCCAGCCGCTGCGTCAAGGCGGGCGCCGACGTGATCGCCCCGAACGGCAAGCCGTTCACGGAGGAGTCGATCGGCATGACGCTGGCGGTGCGCAATCTGATAACCGATCTGCGCTCGGCCGGCGAAGTCACCGGTGGCCCCCGCTCGTTCTCGCCGCGCGACCGCTCCGCCTTCCTGTCGGCGCTCGACCAGACGCTGCGCCGGATCCAGCGCCGCCGCGCAGATCAGGCCGCAACGAGCCAAGGTTAGCCATGGCCCCGCCGCTGATCCAACTCAAAGATATCCGGCTGACCTTCGGCGGCACGCCGCTGCTGTCAGGCGTCGAGCTCAACGTCGCGCCATCCGAACGCGTCTGCCTGATCGGCCGCAACGGCTCCGGCAAGTCGACCCTTTTAAAGATCGCAGCCGGCCTGGTCGAGCCGGACTCCGGCACGCGCTTCGTGCAGCCGGGCGCAACGGTGCGCTACCTGCCGCAGGAGCCGGATTTCGGCACGCACAAGACCACGCTCGCCTATGTCGAGTCCGGGCTCGCGCCTGGCGACGACCAGCACCAGGCGCGCTATCTCCTGGAGCAGCTCGGCCTCACTGGCGAGGAGAACCCGCACAACCTCTCCGGTGGCGAGGCGCGCCGCGCGGCGCTGGCCTTTGTGCTGGCGCCCTCGCCCGACATTCTGCTGCTGGACGAGCCGACCAATCATCTCGATCTCGCCACCATCGAATGGCTGGAGCAGGAGCTCGACAGCCGCCGCAGCGCGCTTGTCATCATCAGCCACGACCGCCGCTTCCTCACCAATCTCTCGCGCTCGACCGCCTGGCTCGACCGCGGCAAGATCAAGCAGATTGATCGCGGCTTTGCCTCGTTCGAGAGCTGGCGCGACGAAGTGCTCGCCGAGGAGGAACGCGACCAGCACAAGCTCGACCGCAAGATCGTCGACGAGGAGCACTGGCTGCGTCACGGCGTCTCCGGCCGGCGCAAGCGCAACGTCAAGCGCCTCGCCAATCTGCATGCGCTGCGCGCCCAGCGCCGCAATTATCGCGGCACCGCCGGCAGCGCCAACCTCGCAGCCAGCGAAGCCGAGCAGTCCGGCAAGCTGGTGATCGAGGCGAAGAACGTCACGAAAGCCTATGGCGAGCGCAAGATCGTCGAGAATTTCTCCACCCGCATCCAGCGCGGCGACCGGCTCGGCATCATCGGCCCGAACGGCGCCGGCAAGACCACGCTGGTCAATCTGCTGACCGGCGGCTTGCAGCCTGATTCCGGTACAATACGGCTCGGGGCCAATCTGGAGATGGCGACGCTCGACCAGCATCGCGAAAGCCTCGATCCCAAATCGACGCTCGCCGAAGCGCTGACCGGCGGCCGCGGCGACCACGTCATGGTGGGCGGCAAGCCGAAGCACGTCGTCGGCTACATGAAGGATTTTCTGTTCGCGCAGGAGCAGCGCGGCACGCCGCTGGAGGTGCTCTCGGGCGGGGAGCGCGGCCGACTGATGCTGGCGCGCGCGCTGGCGAAGCCGTCGAATCTCTTGGTGCTGGACGAGCCGACCAACGATCTCGATCTCGAAACGCTCGACGTGCTCGAGGAGATGCTTGGCGACTACGAAGGCACCGTGATCCTGATCAGCCACGACCGCGACTTCCTCGACCGCGTCGTCACCTCCGTGATCGCGCCCGAGGGTCACGGAAAGTGGATCGAATATGCCGGCGGCTACAGCGACATGCTGAGCCAACGTGGCGCCGATTTGAAGCGCGAGACGCCGAAGGCGCCACCGGTTGCGGAGAAGAAGGACGAGCGTCCCGCGGTCGCCTCGTCCGCACCCAAGCGCAAGCTCAGCTTCAACGAGAAGCACGCGCTGGAAACGCTGCCGAAGAAGATGGAAACGTTGCAGGCGAATATCGCCAAATTGCAGCGCGTGCTTGATGATCCCAACCTCTACGCCAGGGATCGCAAGACATTCGACGACACCTCGGCCGCAATCGCCAAGGCGCATGAGGAACTGTCCGCCGCCGAAGAGCGCTGGCTTGAACTTGAAATGCTCCGTGAAGAGATAGAACAGGCCTAGCGCGTATTCCCGCAAAAGTGGGCACCGGTTTTGCGATCAGAGTACGCGCCAACTAAAGGACTCCCATGACCACTCCCCTCGCCGCAAAAATCGCCCGCGAATACGGCACGCCCTGTGCCGTCATCGACATGGACAGGGTCGAGCGCAACATCGCGCGGATCCAGAAGGCCTGCGACGACGCCGGGATCGCCAATCGTCCGCACATCAAGACGCACAAGAACCCGACGATTGCCAAGATGCAGGTCGCGGCCGGCGCCAAGGGCATCACCTGCCAGAAGCTGGGCGAAGCCGAGATCATGGCCAATGCCGGCATCGACGACATCCTGATCAGCTACAATCTGCTGGGCGAAGAGAAGATGGCCCGCCTCGGCGCGTTGCAGGCCAAGGCCAACATGACGGTGGCTGCCGACAATTCGACCGTCGTTGCCGGCCTGCCCAAGGCGGCTGCAGCGTCAGGCCGCCCGCTCTCGGTCATGGTCGAATGCGACACGGGGCGCAAGCGCGCCGGCGTCGAGACGCCGGCCGAGGCCGTCGCACTGGCGCGCGAGATCGCGGCGTCCAAGGGACTCGAGTTCGCCGGCTTCATGCTGTATCCGACCGAGACAGGCTGGGCTGAAGCGCAGAAATTCTACGACGAGGCGCTGGCCGGCGTACGCGCCCACGGGCTTGACGCCAAGATCGTCTCGACCGGCGGCACGCCGAACCTCGTCAATATCGGCAAGCTCAAGGGCGGCACCGAGCATCGCTTCGGCACCTACATCTACAACGATCGCATGCAGGTCGCCGCGGGCTCGGCGACCTGGGACGATTGCGCGCTGCACATCTATTCGACGGTGGTCAGCCGCGCCGCGCCCGAGCGCGGCATTCTGGACGCCGGCTCGAAGACGCTGACCACTGATACCGGCGGGCTCGACGGCCACGGCCTGATCCTGGAGCATCCCGAAGCCAGAATCGCGAAGTTCGCCGAGGAGCACGGTTTCCTCGACCTGTCGCGCAGCAACACGCGGCCCAATGTCGGCGACGTCGTCCGCATCGTGCCGAACCATGTCTGCGTCGTCGTCAACATGATGGACGAGGTCGTCATGGTGCGCGGCGAGGACATCATCGGCACGTTGCCGGTCGCGGCGCGGGGGAAGCTGCGATAGGCGGTTCGGCGCCCGCGCATCTTTCGAGGCTCCCGGCGCGCTGCTTTGCATCGCGCCACTCGCACCTCAGGATGACGCTCTCTTGAACGGTATCACCAGAAGAGAACGGCGCTCTCTCGTAGCCGTCACCCTGAGGTGCCGGAGCGCAGCGGAGGCCTCGAAGGGGGGCGGCGTCCTAAGAACGCTTCAGCCACTCCAACACGCCCCGACCCGCCGCAGCCCCGGTCGCGAACGAGGCCTGCAGCAGATAGCCGCCGGTCGGCGCCTCCCAATCCAGCATCTCGCCGGCGGCGAACACACCTCGCAATTTGCGCAACATGAGGTGTTCGTCGAGCTCGTCGAACCTTATTCCGCCTGCCGTCGAGATCGCGCGATCGATCGGAGCGACACCGGTGAGCTGAACCGGAATGGCGTTGATGAGCTGCGCAAGCTCCGCCGGCGAGAACGAAGCCAGCGTTCGGCCGGATGCAATGGCGGCTTCCTGCATCAGACCGATGCCGACCGGCGACAGCTGCGCCGCCTTGCGCAGGAAGTTCGCCAGCGATTGCTTGCCGCGCACGCCTGACAGCCGCGTGGCCAGCGCAGCGGCGTCGAGATCGGGCCGCAACGCGATCATTAGCGTCGCCTGCCCGAGATTCAGCACCGCCTCGCGCAGTTCCGCCGACAGCGCGTAGATCGCGCCGCCTTCGATGCCGCCGCGGGTGATCATGGCCTCTCCGCGCGCCGTGTGCGCGCCAATCGTCAGCGCCACGCCCTTGAGCGGCTGGCCCTCGAAACGGTCGCGGAACAATTCGGACCAAGCGACCGTGAAGCCGGAATTGGCCGGCCGCAGTTTTGAGACGGCTATGCCCCTTGCGGCGAGGATGTCGACCCAGCGTCCGTCAGAGCCGAGCCGCGGCCAGCTTGCGCCGCCGAGGGCGAGCAGCGTGGCGCGAGCGGCGACGGCCAATGTGCTATCGGGTGTTTGAAACTTCAGCCGCCCTTCCCCATCCCATCCGGTCCAGCGATGCCGAAAGGCGAATTTCACGCCGGCGGCATCGAGCCGCCGCAGCCAGGCGCGCAGCAAGGGCGAGGCCTTGAACGCCCTGGGAAACACGCGTCCGCTGCTGCCGACGAAGGTCGGCTCGCCCAGCGCCTCGCTCCAGGCCCGCAGCGCATCCGGCGAAAATGCGTCGAGCGCCGCCTGCAGCTTCGGTGCGGCCTCGCGATAGCGCGTCACGAATTGCGGCAGCGGTTCGCTATGTGTGAGGTTGAGCCCGCCGCGGCCGGCCATCAGGAATTTACGGCTCGCGGACGGCATGGCGTCGTAGACGGTGACACGGGCGCCGCCTTGCGCCAGCACCTCCGCCGCCATCAGCCCGGCGGGACCTGCGCCGATGACGGCGACGTCGGTCAGAGCTTGATCCCCGCCCGCGCGGCGGCCTGCGCGACGTATTTCTGCGTCTGCTCGAACGCGCCCTGCAGGGCCCTGGCCTTCGACATGTCGCTGATCTCGGCGAAATGGGCGGCGATCGCATCGGGCGTCCACTCACCCTCAGGCAGGTTGATGCCTTCGCTCTCCAGGATCTTGATCACCGCAAACGAGCCGGCACCGGCGCCCATGATGGTGCGGGTCGGCGCATCCTCGCTCAGCATGTACTCGACCGCGGGCGTGATCGCGCTCGGCTTCATCAGCTGCAGCGCCTGCGGCGGCAGCAACTCTTCGGTCATGCGCGTCGCCGCCGTCGGCGAGATGATGTTGACGCGGATGTCGTTCTTGCGGCCCTCTTCGGCCAGCACGTTCATCAGGCCGACCATGCCGGATTTCGCCGCGCCGTAATTGGCCTGGCCGAAATTGCCGTAGAGCCCGGAGGACGACGTCGTCAGCACGATGCGGCCGTAATTGCGGTCGCGCATGCCGGCCCAGGCTGCCTTGCAGCAATAGAAGGTGCCGACGAGATGCACATCGAGCACCTTCTGGAAATCGGCGACTTCCATCTTGCCGAACGACTTGTCGCGCAGGATGCCGGCATTGGCGCACAGAAGATCGACGCTGCCCCATTCCTTGGTGGCGCGCTCGACCATGGCGGTGACCTGCTCGAAATTGGAGACGTCGGCGCCGTCGGCCATCGCGGTGCCACCGGCTTTGCGGATCTCCTCGACCACGGCCTCGGCTGGCGACAGCGAGCCGCCGGTACCGTCGCGCGCGCCGCCGAAATCGTTGACCACGACCTTGGCGCCGCGGCTCGCCAGCCCCAGCGCATGCGCCTTGCCGAGACCATTGCCCGCGCCGGTGACGATGGCGACGCGTCCGTCGAACCTGATTGGCATTGTGCAGCTTCCTGCTTCTTCTCCTTCTCCCCTTGTGGGAGAAGGTGGCGCGAAGCGCCGGATGAGGGGTTGTCTCGACAGCCGAGTTCGTGGAGAGAGACCCCTCACCCGGCTTCGCTCCGCGAAGCCACCCTCTCCCACAAGGGGAGAGGGTTACAACGCGCTTTTGGGTCAGCTTTTTGAGCAGCGATGGGTTGCCGGGTCAAGCCCGGCAACGACGGCGCCGGCTTACCCGAAATAGATCAACCCGAGCCAGTCGGCGACCAGCGCCGGCTTGTCCTCGCCTTCGATCTCGACCGTGACGTTGGTGCGGGACTGCAATTCGTTCGGCTTGCGGAGCTTGGCTTCCGCGAGCACGAAGCGGCCGCGCACGCGCTTGCCTGAGCGCACCGGCGAGATGAAGCGCAGCCTGTCGAAGCCGTAGTTCACGCCCATCGTGGTGCCCGCGATCACGGGCATCACCTCGTAGGACATGATCGACAGCAGCGACATCGTGAGAAAACCGTGCGCGATGGTGGTGCCGAAGGCGGTTTCCTTCTTCGCGCGCTCCGGATCGACGTGGATGAACTGGTGATCATCGATCACGTCGGCATAGGCATCGATGCGCGGCTGATCGACCAGGTGCCATGACGACACGCCGATCTCCTTCCCGACCAGCGCCTGATAGGCCTCGAGCGCAACAGGCGGCTTCTTCCAGACTTCGTTCACTTAGGTCTCACTCCGTGTCTTCGCCAGCTCCGGAAAATCCTCCTCGCGGAATTCCCGGCCGCGCAAGGGATCGCCCCGATCGTCGTCGCGTTCGAGCCGTCGTAGCTGGACGCGGCGGATCTTTCCAGAGATCGTCTTCGGCAGCTCGGTGACGATTTCGAGGCGGCGGATGCGCTTGAACGGCGCCAGACGCGCGTGCAGGTGCTTGAAGATGGACAGCGCGGTCTCCGGCGCGCGTTCCGCGCCCGACGTCAGCAGCACGAAGGCCTTGGGAATCGCGAGCCGGATCGGGTCGGGGCTAGGCACCACCGCAGCTTCGGCGACGAGCTCGTGCTCGAGCAGCACGCTCTCCAGCTCAAATGGGCTGATGCGATAGTCGGAGGATTTGAAGACATCGTCGGATCGGCCGACGAAGGTCAAGTAGCCGTCCTCATCCGCGAAGACGACGTCGCCACTGCGATAGAGCGCGCCTTCGGCGCCGGACAATTTTCCATCCTCGCCCTGGTAGCCCTGCATCAGACCCGCGGGGCGATCAGCGCCCAGCACCAGCGTCACCTCGCCCTCCTTTGCGGGGTGGCCGTCGGCATCGCTGATCTGCACGCGATAGCCCGGCAGCGGCCGGCCCATCGAGCCGATCTTGATGGGCTGGCCCGGCGAGTTGCCGGCGAGCGCCGTGGTCTCGGTCTGGCCGTAGCCGTCGCGAATGGTGAGGCCCCAGGCGGCCTGAACCTGGTCGATCACTTCAGGATTGAGCGGCTCGCCGGCGCCGCAGACCTCGCGAAGCGCGACCTTGAACGAGGCGAGGTTCTCCTGGATGAACAGCCGCCACACCGTCGGCGGCGCGCACAGCGTGGTGACGCCGCAGCGGCCGATGGTGGCGAGCAGCGCCTTGGCGTCGAAGCGCGGCTGGTTGACCACGAACACGGTCGCGCCCGCATTCCACGGCGCGAAGTAGCAGCTCCAGGCATGCTTGGCCCAACCGGGCGAGGAGATGTTGAGATGGACGTCGCCGGGCTTCAGGCCGATCCAGTACATGGTCGAGAGATGGCCGACGGGATAGCTGCGTTGGCTGTGCCGCACCAGTTTTGGTTTTGCTGTCGTGCCCGAGGTGAAATACAGCAGCATCGGGTCGTCGGCATTGGTCGGACCATCCGGCGCAAAACTTTCGGAAGCCTTTGCCGCTTCGTCATAGGCAAGCCAGCCCTCCGAGGCCGCGCCGACGACGATGCGGGCGACGTTCTCGGCGCCCAAGCTCGCGAATTTTGCCACCTGGTCCTGGGCGGCGACCACCGCAGCTGCCTTGCCGCGATCGAGCCGGTCGCGCAGCTCGTCCGCGGTAAGCAGCGTCGTGGCGGGAATGACGACCACGCCGAGCTTCATCGCGGCAAGCATCGTCTCCCACAGCGGAACCACATTGCCGAGCAGCAGCAGGAGATGATCGCCGCGCCTCAAGCCCTGGGCGCGGAGGAAGTTGGCCACCTGGTTGGAGCGGCGCGACAGCGCCGCGAACGACAGTTTTGTCTGTTTGTCCTGCGCGGCATCGACGATCCAGAGCGCGGGGCGGTCCCTACTTTCCGCATTGGTCGCCAGCTCGGCATCGAACCAGTCGAGCGCCCAGTTGAAGGGGACAGGATCGGGCCAGCGGAAACCTTTGACCGCGGCCTCGTAATCCGTACGGTTTTGCAGAAGGAACGCGCGTGCTTCCTGGAATGTGGTCATCAAGCTTTCCCGGCTAAACTCCTAACGTGCTTGATAATTCCGGAAAAATCCACCCCGCCATGGCCGGCTGCGTCGAAAGACTGATAGATCTCCTGCGCATGCTTGCCGAGCGGCGTGGCCGCGCCCGCAGCCTTGGCCGCGTCCTGCGCCAGGGTGAGGTCCTTCACCATCAGCGCCGAGGCAAAGCCCGGCTTGTAATCGTTGTTGGCCGGCGAGGTCGGCACCGGGCCCGGCACCGGGCAATAGGTCGTCAGCGACCAGCACTGGCCGGACGAGGTCGAGGCGACGTCGAACAGCGCCTGATGCGAAAGCCCGAGCTTCTCAGCCAACGCAAACGCCTCGCTGACCGCGATCATGGAAATGCCGAGGATCATGTTGTTGCAGATTTTTGCGGCCTGGCCGGCACCGGCGCCGCCGCAATGCACGATCTTCTTGCCCATGTTCTCGAGCACGGGCTTTGCCGCGGCAAATGCCTTGTCCTCGCCGCCGCACATGAAGGTGAGCGTCGCACCCTTGGCACCGCCCGTGCCGCCGGAGACCGGCGCATCGACCGAGAGCACGCCGTGCTTGGCGGCGAGCGCATGCGCGGCCCGCGCGCTTTCGACGTCGATGGTGGAGCTGTCGATGATCAGCGCACCCTTGGCCATGGCAGGTACGACCTCGTTCCAGACGCCGAGCACGTGCTTGCCTGCGGGTAGCATGGTGACGACGACATCGGCGCCCTTCACCGCGGCGGGCGCGCTGTCGGCAATGCTGGCGCCATCGGCCTTGGCCTGATTGCGCGAGGCTTCGACGAGATCGAACGCCACCACCTTGTGGCCGGCCTTGACGAGGTTGGCCGCCATCGGGCCGCCCATGTTGCCGAGACCGATGAATGCGATCGTGGCCATTGTCGTTTCCTCCGCTGTTGCGTTGTTAATTGAACCTCAGCTCGTCCGCGCCGATCTCGGCGAAATAAGGCGCAAGCATCTCCGGCGTCACATCCTCGATGCGTGGCGGCGACCAGGTCGGATTGCGGTCCTTGTCGATCACGGCGGCGCGCACGCCCTCGCGGAAATCATCGCTCCGAAACACTTCCAGCGCGGCGCGGTATTCGCGCACCAGGCACTCTTCCAGGCTCGATCCGCGCGCAAGCCGCAGCAGCTTGAGCGTCACCACCATGCCGCGCGGCGATTTTTCGTTCAGCGTCTTCAGCGTGGCCAGCGCGAACTCGGAACCATCGCGCTTCAGCGCAGCGACAATGTCCTCCATGCGGTCGAAGCCGAACAAGGCATCGATGATCGGCTCCTTGGCGGCGACCGGCCCGGCGGTCTCGCCGGTGGCGAAGCCGGTGATGAGCTTGCTCACATCGGCCGCGGTCGCACCCGAGCGCAGCTTCGTCAGCGCCTCGCGCAGGTCGGGCGATCTCGCCGCCGTCACGACCCAATCGGCAAACTTCGCATGGATCGCGTCCGGCCCGTTCATGGTCTGGCCGGTCAGCCCGAAATAGGTGCCGATCTCGCCCGGCGCATGCGACAGCAGATAGGTGCCGCCGACATCGGGGAAGAAGCCGAGACCAACTTCCGGCATCGCGAGCTTTGTGCGATCCGTGACGACGCGGTGGCTGGCGTGGGCGGACAAACCGACACCGCCGCCCATCACGATGCCGTCCATGAAGGCGACATAGGGTTTTGGAAACTTCTTGATCCGAGCATTGAGGATGTATTCCTCGCGCCACAGGATCTTGCCGAGATCGCCGCCAGCCTTCGAGCTTTCCCAGAGCGTGCGGATGTCGCCGCCGGCGCAGAGGCCGCGCTCGCCGGCGCCTTCGAGCAGGATCACGGCAATTGCAGGATCAGCTTCGAAGCGATCGAGCGCCTTGTCGATGTCGCGAAACATCTCCAGCGTGACGGCATTGATCGCCTTGGGACGATTGAGCCTGATGATGCCGGCCCCGCCTTCGACGCGCGCGACCAGATCGCCCTCTTCCGCTCCGCTCATCGCGCGCCCTCGATCAATTTGCGCGCCACGATGAGCCGCATGATTTCGTTGGTGCCTTCGAGGATCTGGTGCACGCGCAAGTCGCGCACGATCTTCTCGATGCCATATTCGCTGAGGTAACCGTAGCCGCCGTGAAGCTGCAGCGCATGATTGGCGACCTCGAAGCCGACATCGGTGCCGAAGCGCTTGGCCATCGCGCACAGCATGGTGGCGTCGGGGTCCTTGCGGTCGAGCGCCGCGGCGGCGCGCCACAGGAAAGTACGCGCAGCCTCCAGCTCGATCGCCATGTCGGCGAGACGGAATTGCAGCGCCTGGAATTCGTCCAGTCGCTTCCCGAACGCCTTGCGCTCCTTCATGTAGGCGCGCGCCTTGTCGAGCGCTGCTTGCGCGCCGCCGAGCGAGCACGCCGTGATGTTGAGACGGCCGCCGTCGAGGCCCGCCATCGCGATCTTGAAGCCTGTGCCCTCCTCGCTCAGGCGGTTGGCCACAGGCACGTGGGCGTCCTCGAACATCACGGCGCGGGTGGGCTGCGCGTTCCACCCCATCTTGCGCTCATTGGCGCCGAACGAAACGCCCGGCGTCTTGCCGTCGATGACAAGGGTCGAGATGCCGCCCGGCCCGTCGCCGCCGGTACGGACCATCGCGACCAGAACGTCGGTGCCCCCGGCGCCGGAGATGAACTGTTTCTGGCCGTTGAGGACGTAATGATCGCCGTCGCGCACCGCGCGGGTGCGGAGCGCAGCCGCGTCCGAGCCGGCGCCCGGCTCGGTCAGGCAGTAGCTTGCGATCAGCTCCATGGTGCAGAGCTTCGGCAGCCATTGGTGGCGCTGGGTGTCGCTGCCGAAGGCATCGATCATCCAGCTCGCCATATTGTGGATGGAGATGAAGGCCGAGGTGGTCGGGCAGCCCGTCGCCAGCGCCTCGAAGATCAAGGCGGCGTCGAACCGCGTCATCGCGGATCCCCCGACATCGTCGCGGATGTAGATGCCGCCCATGCCGAGCTTGGCCGCCTCGCGCATCACGTCGACAGGGAAGTGCTTCTCCTCGTCCCAGCGCAGCGCGTGCGGCGCGATCTTCTCCGCCGCAAACGCCAGCGCCATGTCGCGTAGGACGACCTGATCCTCGTTCAGAGCGAATTGCATGCCGGCCTCGCTCCTTAGGAGGATTACTTCATCAGCGGGATCGAGAACTCCGCACCTTCCTTGACACCTGACGGCCAGCGCGAGGTCACCGTCTTGGTCTTGGTGTAGAAGCGGACCGAGTCCGGGCCGTGCTGGTTGAGATCGCCGAAGCCCGACTTCTTCCAGCCGCCGAAGGTGTAATAGGCGATCGGCACCGGGATCGGCACGTTGATGCCGACCATGCCGACGTTGACCCTGGCCGCGAAGTCGCGCGCGGCGTCGCCGTCGCGGGTGAAGATGGCAACGCCGTTGCCGTAGTCGTGCTCGGACGGCAGCGCCAGCGCTTCCTTGTAGTCATGCGCGCGCACGACCGAGAGCACCGGGCCAAAGATCTCTTCCTTGTAGATCCGCATGTCCTTGGTGACGTTGTCGAACAGCGAACCGCCGAGATAGAAGCCGTTCTCGTAGCCCTGCATCTTGAAGCCGCGGCCGTCGACCGCCAGCGTCGCGCCTTCCTTGATGCCGATATCGATGTAGTTCTTGACCTTCTCGACCGCCTCGCGAGTCACCAGCGGACCGTAATCGGCCGACGGATCGATCGAGGTGCCGATCTTCAAGGATTCGACGCGCGGGATCAGCTTTTCCATCAGGCGGTCGGCGGTGGACTTGCCGACGGGGACGGCGACGGAGACGGCCATGCAGCGCTCGCCGGCGGAGCCGTAGCCGGCGCCGATCAGCGCGTCGACGGCCTGGTCCATGTCCGCATCCGGCATGACGATGGCGTGGTTCTTGGCGCCGCCGAAGCACTGGCAGCGCTTGCCGGTCTGGGCTGCGCGCTCATAGATGTACTGCGCGATCGGCGTCGACCCAACGAAGCCGACGGCCTTGATATCGGGATCGTCGAGGATGGCGTCGACCGCTTCCTTGTCGCCGTTGACGACGTTGAGGATGCCGGCCGGCAGGCCCGCCTCGATCATCAGCTCGGCGAGCTTCATCGGCACGCCGGGATCGCGCTCCGACGGCTTAAGGATGAAGGCGTTGCCGCAGGCGATCGCGGGGGCGAACTTCCACATCGGGATCATCGCCGGGAAGTTGAACGGCGTGATGCCGGCGACGACGCCGAGCGGCTGGCGCATGGAATAGATGTCGATGCCGGGGCCAGCGCCTTCGGTGTACTCGCCCTTCATCAGGTGCGGGATGCCGCAGGCGAACTCGACCACCTCGAGGCCGCGCTGGATGTCGCCCTTGGCGTCGGGCACGGTCTTGCCGTGCTCGCGCGCGAGCAACTCGGCGAGCTTGTCGTAGTCGCGCTGGATCAGCTCCAGGAATTTCATCATGACGCGGGCGCGGCGCTGCGGGTTGGTCGCGGCCCATTCGGGCTGTGCGGCGCGCGCGTTCTCGACGGCGGCGCGGACCTCGGCCTTCGACGCCAGCGCTACCTTGGCCTGGACGTCACCGGTCATCGGCTCGAAAACGTCGGCGGTGCGGCCAGAGGTGCCCTTGACCTCCTTGCCACCGATGAAATGTCCGATTGAACGCATGGAATGGTCTCCTTCAGGCCGAGCGTGGTCGCTTTGACAAATCCTATTGACCTGCATTTTATAGGATTCAAGTCTGAGATAATGCACCATAGATGTGCGAAAATGCTGGATCAAGGCGCTATCGATTGGGACGACTTTCGCTTCGTGCTGGCCATCGTGCGGGGCGGCTCGGTGTCGGCTGCGGCAAAACAGCTGGGCGTCGACCATGCGACCGTCATCCGCCGCGTCGACCGGCTGGAGAAGCACCTCTCGGCCAAGCTGTTTGACCGGCGCAAGACCGGCTACCTCCTCACCGAGGCGGGCCAGCGCGTCGCTGACAGCGCCGAAGCCATGGAATCGACCATCGTCGCCAATCAGGAGCAGGTCGGCGGCTCCGTGGCGCGCCTGACCGGGACGGTGCGGATCGGCGCGCCTGATGGCTTCGGCACCGCCTTCCTGGCGCCGCGGCTGGCACCGTTCGCGGACCGTTATCCCGATCTCGACCTGCAGCTTGTGGCGACCGCGCGGCTGTTCAGCCTCTCCAAGCGCGAGGCCGATATCGCCATCAGCCTGACCATGCCGAAGGAAGGTCGCATCGTCGGCCGCAAGCTGCTCGACTACCGCCTTGGACTCTACGCGGCCCCCGCCTATCTCGACCGCTTCCCGAAAATCGCCTCGCGTCAGGACCTGATGCAGCACCGCTTCGTCGGCTACATCGAGGAGCTCTTGTTCACGCCGGAGCTCGACTATCTGCCGCAGGTGTCGCCACGGATATCGGCGCGCTTTCGCAGCGCCAATCTGATCGCCCAGCTCAACGCCACGCTCTCCGGCTTCGGCATCGCGGTGCTGCCGCATTTCATGGCGAGCGATTATCCGCAGCTCGTGGCCGTGCTGCCGGAGGAGATTTCGATCACGCGAACGTTCTGGATGCTGATGCACGCCGACAGCAAGGACCTGGCGCGGATCAGGGCCGTGGCGGATTACATCTCGGAGATTGTCGAGCGCGAGCGGACGTTGTTTGCAGGACGATGAACGACGATCTGGTAGGGTGGGTTAGCCGAAGGCGTAACCCACCTCTTCCGCCTCCGCGGACGAACACAGTGGTGGGTTACGCCAAGCGAATGCGCTTCGCGCAATCGCATGGCTAACCCACCCTACGGCATCTCACCTAGTTCTGTTTCGCCTTCTTCGCAGCAGCAACCTTCGGCTCACGCTTCGCTCCCTCGAGCGCGTGGTCCCGGCCCACCTTCAGCATCTCGTCGGACAATTCGCTCGAGCCGGCGATGCGCGCCAGCAGCATGGTGCCGGCCATCGTCGCCAGCGTCGCGATCGCCTGCTTGCGTGCCGCCTTGCGCGGCATGTTCGGGATGGTGTCGGTCAGGGTCTCGATCATCTCGTCGAGCTTGCCGGCGAAGGCCTTGCGTGTCTTCGGGCTCTCGCGAGCGATCTCGGCTCCCAGCGCGGGAATCGAGCAGCCGTGCCCGGGGTTGTCGCGGTGCAGCGTGGACAGATAGCTTTCCGCGATCAGCGCCAGCCGTTTTTCGGGAGCGGCCTCACCGGTGAGCTTGCGCCAGTGTTCCATCGAACGGTCCATGGCGTAGGCAAAAGCCTCGATCACCAGCGCCTCGCGGGAATCGAAATGCGCGTAAAAGCCGCCGTGGGTCAGGCCCGCCTCCTTCATGAGGTCGGCGACGCCGATGCCGTGGGCGCCCTTCTCCCGCAGCCGCACCGAGGCCTTCTTCACGATGCGATCGTGGGTTTCCTGCTTGTGTTCCCGGGAATAGCGCATGCAGAGCTCATTGGATGTCGGAGATCATCTCATAGCACAGAAACGGACCAGTACGTGCATTAATTCACGTTAAGACATTGCGATCATGGAAAAGGTTGCCGTCGCGTGGACGGCGAGCGCACCCTTGCCGTCGCGGACGAAACCCTCGGTATAGCTGGTCTGCCGCCCGAGCTTGATGATCTTGCCCTCGGCCGAGATCAGCCCCGAGCGAACTGACAGCGGGCGCAAATAGGTCAGCTTCAGATCGAGGGTCACCGAACTTTGTCCGGCCTCGAGCCGGGTCGAGATGGCACATCCCATGGCCGTATCGAGCAGCGCCGCTGCGGTCGCGCCGTGGAGAAGACCGATGGTGTTTTCGAGATCCTCGCGCGGCTCCAGTTCCATGACGATCCGGCCCGGCTCGACCACGGCCATGGTGAAGCCGATCAGCTTGGCAAAGGGCGGCGGCGGCAGCCGGCCGTCGCGGATGCCGAGCATGGCATCCATGCCGGACAGCCCCATGGCCGCCCGCGCGACCGGCGCGGGCGCCTGCCAGTCCACCACGCGCTGGCGCCGCTGCGCGGGGGAAAACAGGTCGGGTTGATCGTCACCGGTCATGGCGGGCTCTTTAAATGATGATTGTCATACTATGCCACGGACTTCACGCTGGCAAGCCGCCTTTCCTGCCGCTTGACAAGAAGTACGTTTCGGCCCGGAAGTGATCCCGACCGGCGCGCCCCGCGCATGTCCACGAAAGCTTCGAGACTTAACGATGGAAATGCTCAACAATCATTGCGGCGTGACGCGCGATGCGCGCGGCGTCGTTCATGTCGCCATCTGCAACGCCGGCCCGCTCAACATTCTCGGCTCGCCGGTCACCGATGGCGTGCGCGAAGGCCTGCAGCAGCTCGCATCCGACCGCAGCATCCGCGTCGTGGTGCTGCGCGGACATAGCGAGAAGAGCCTGATCGGCGGGGCCGACATCAAGGAGATGGCCGGGCTCGACCAGACGTCCGCGGAGGCCTTCATCAGCCGCCTGCGCGATCTCTGCGAGGCGGTGCGCCAGTTCCCTGCCCCGGTCATCGCACGCATGCCGGGCTGGTGCCTCGGCGGCGGGCTCGAAGTGGCCGCGGCCTGCGACTTCCGCATCGCCGCCCACGATGCCCATTTCGGCATGCCGGAGGTGCGTGTCGGCATCCCCTCGGTGATCCATGCCGCGCTGTTGCCGCGCCTGATCGGCTGGGCCCGCGCGCGCTGGCTGGTGATGACGGCGGAGAACATCGATGCAGCCACTGCGCTCGCCTGGGGGCTGGTCGACAAGGTCGCGCCGGAGGGCGGGCTGGATGCGGAGATTGAGCACCTGGTGAAGGCCTTGCTCGAATGCGGCCCCGAGGCGCTGCGTTCGCAGAAGGCGTTGCTGCGACGATGGGAAGAGCTGCCTCTGACCGAGTCGGTGAATTTGAGCGTGAAAGTCTTCGGCGAGTCGTTCCTGACCGACGAGCCGACGCGGCTGATGGGCGCGTTCGTGAACCGGAAGCGGTAGGACCCAGGTTTTCGGTGCCCCGGACGCAGCGCAGCGCACCTTTGCGTTGCGCTACTGAGCCGGGGCCCATGCACCAACAAGGCCGGCGCGAATCTGGGTCCCGGCTCTGCGTCGGAACGTTGCACGTTGCGCCGGGTCCGGGACACGCACGAGCAAGTCACCGCCCCAACAATTCTCATCCGACCCACGACATTTTCTCATCCCTGTCGCGGTTGCATTTTTTGCGTCGCATCATATGATGATCATAATCTTACACGTCATCGCCAGGGAGTTCTCATCATGGCCGAAGCCGCCGATCCCGTCGTCATCGTCTCTGCCGCCCGCACCCCGCTCGGCCGCTTCATGGGCGAATTGTCGCCGCTCCCCGCCCACAAGCTCGGCTCGCACGTGATCGGGGCGGCGCTGGAGCGCGCCAAGCTGGCGCCCGAGAAGGTGGACGAGGTCTTCATGGGCTGCGTGCTGCCGGCCGGCCAAGGCCAGGCGCCGGCGCGGCAGGCGGCGCGGAGCGCCGGGCTCCCCGACGCCACCGGCGCGACCACGGTCAACAAGGTCTGCGGTTCCGGCATGAAAGCGACCATGCTGGCGCACGACATCATCCGCGCCGGCTCGGCCGACATCGTCGTCTCCGGCGGCATGGAGAGCATGAGCAACGCGCCCTACCTGCTGGCCAAGGCGCGCGGCGGCTATCGCGTCGGCCACGACCGCATCATCGACCACATGATGATGGACGGTCTGGAAGACGCCTACGAGACCGGCCGTTCCATGGGCGATTTCGGCGAGGCCACCGCGGAAGCCTATCAATTCACCCGCAAGGACCAGGACGACTATGCGATGGAGTCGCTCAGCCGTGCCCGCAAGGCGGTCGAGGGCGGCGCCTTCAAGGCCGAGATCGCGCCGATCACGCTGACGGAGAAGGCGGGACCGCGCGTGGTCGCCAATGACGAGCATCCGCTCAAGGTCGATCCCGCCAAGATCCCCGGATTGAAGCCGGCGTTCCGCGCCAACGGCACCATCACGCCGGCCGCCTCCTCCGCCAATGCCGACGGCGCCGCCGCGCTGGTTCTGACGAAGCGCTCGCTTGCTGACCGGGACGGCCTGCCTATCCTCGCCCAGATTAAGGGCCACGCCACCCACAGCCAGGAGCCGCAATGGTTCACCACGGCGCCGATCCCGGCGATCCGCAAGCTGCTGGACAAGGTCGGCTGGAGCGCGGGCGACGTCGACCTGTTCGAGATCAACGAGGCTTTCGCGGTGGTGGCGATGGCAGCGCAGCGCGATCTCGGCATTCCCCGCGACAAGCTCAACGTCAATGGCAGCGCCTGCGCGCTCGGCCATCCGATCGGCGCGACCGGCGCGCGGTTGATCGTGACGCTGCTGCATGCGCTGGAGGCGCAGAACCTCAAGCGCGGTGTCGCGGCGCTGTGCATCGGCGGCGGCGAAGCCACCGCAATCGCCGTCGAGCGGCCGGCGCGCTGATCGTCAATGTCTGAAATTGAGGGAAGTTCGACATTTCAGACTTCCCCTCTTTGTGCCAGTTTGGCAGGCGTGGCGAGCCCGCTACTGACACAGTGTTGGCAGCAAACACGCTCTAAGTAATTCCCCTCCTTTCGGTCTCCAAGGAAATTCGATGATCTCGAACTGGCTCGCGGCAACCCTCAATCGCCGCAACATCCATTACGGCTGGGTGATGGTCGGCGTGACCTTCCTTGCCGCGCTGATCAGCGCCGGCACGGTCGGCGCGCCCGGCGTGTTCATCGTTCCCCTGCAGAAGGAGTTCGGCTGGAGCACGGCGGAGATCTCCTCCGCGCTGTCGATCCGCTTCATCCTGTTCGGACTGATGGCGCCGTTCGCGGCCGCCCTGCTCAACCGTTATGGCCTGCGCAACGTCACGCTGGCCGCCCAGCTGATCGTGGTCTCGGCGCTCGTGCTTTCGCTCGCCATGACGGAAGTCTGGCAGCTCATTGCCCTGTGGGGCGTGGTGATCGGGATCGGCACCGGCATGACTGCCTTGGTGCTCGGCGCGACGATCGCCACGCGCTGGTTCGCGGCAAGACGCGGCCTCGTCGTCGGCATCATGACCGCGAGCGTCGCCACAGGCCAACTCGTGTTCCTGCCGCTGCTGGCGAGCCTTACCGAACGCTATGGCTGGCGGCTCGCACTCGGCTTCGTCTGCGTCATGCTCGGCGTCTCAGCGCTGGCGGTGCTGCTCGCGATGCGCGACCGGCCGAGCGACGTGGGCCTGCGGCCATTCGGTGACGAGGGCACCGAGCCCCTGCCCGCGCCGCCGGTGAGCCACGGCTCGATCACGGGCGTTGCGCTCGGCACGCTGCGCCACGCCTCGACATCGATGGCATTCTGGATTTTGTTCGCGACCTTCTTCGTCTGCGGCGCCTCCACCAACGGCCTCGTGCAGGTTCACCTGATCCCGATGTGCCTCGATTTCGGCATCCCTCAGGTGCAGGCGGCGAGCCTGCTGGCGGCAATGGGCATCTTCGACTTCTTCGGCACGATCATGTCGGGCTGGCTGTCGGACCGCTACGACAATCGCTGGCTCCTGTTCTGGTACTACGGTTTGCGCGGGCTCTCGCTGATCTTCCTGCCGTTCAGCGATTTCTCGTTCTACGGCCTCTCGGTCTTCGCGATGTTCTATGGCCTCGACTGGATCGCGACAGTGCCGCCGACAGTGCGGCTCACCGCGCAAAAGTTCGGTCCCGAGCGCGCCAACCTGGTATTCGGCTGGATCTTCGCCGGCCATCAGCTCGGCGCCGGCACCGCGGCGTTCGGCGCCGGGTTGTCGCGGACGGTCTACCAGAGCTACCTGCCCGCCTTCTTCATCGCCGGCGCGCTCTGCGTGTTCGCGGCCCTGATCGTGCTGGCGCTGTCGCGGCAGCCGAAACTGCAGCCGGCGGCGGCCTGAAGCCGGTTTAGTACCTGATCGTGGTGGTGACGCCGAACACCGCGGCGTCACCGATCCGCAACACGCGCTCGGCCACATTCCCATTAGACTCCTCGCGCCAAACGTGGACAATGCCCTCCGCACGTCACCGTGCGCAGTGCACACCAAGATGCGCCAGAGGAAACAAATGCCGGCTGCCCTCCCAGCGTCCCCACCCGCAATTCCGACCGCTCCCCTGACCGCCGAGATGCGCGATGCATTGCGCGCGATCGTCGGCGAGAAAGGCCTGATCGAGGACGAGCACGGCAAGCAGCCGTTCGTGACGGATTGGCGGGGATTGTTGGTCGGCAGCGCCGGGGCCGTCGTTCGCCCTGGCAGCACCGAGGAGGTCTCGAAAGTGGTCCGGCTCTGCCATGAGCATGGCGTCGCAATCGTGCCGCAGGGCGGCAACACCGGCCTAATGGGCGGGGCGACGCCCTGGCCTGCCCACACCGGCATCGTGCTGTCGCTCGGCCGCATGAACCGCGTGCTGGATGTCGATCCCGTCGGCTATTCGATGACGGTCGAAGCCGGATGCGTGTTGCAGACGCTTCAGGAGACCGCAAGCGCGCACGACCGCTTCCTGCCGCTCAGCCTCGGTGCCCAAGGCTCCTGCATGATCGGCGGCAATCTCTCCACCAACGCCGGGGGCGTGCAGGTGCTGCGCTACGGCAATGCCCGCAATCTCGTGCTGGGACTCGAAGTCGTGCTGCCGAATGGCGAGGTCTGGGACGGATTGCGCGCGCTCAAGAAGGACAACACCGGCTACGACCTCAAGCACCTGTTCATGGGCGCCGAGGGGACGCTCGGCATCATCACCAAGGCCGTGCTCAAGCTGTGGCCGGCGCCCAAGGACGTCTGCACGGCGTGGCTGGCGGTCCGCGATCCCCGCGCGGCGCTGGAAATCCTGTCCGAGGCGCACGCGGCATCCGAGGACAATGTCGGCTCCTGCGAGCTGCTGAGCCGGGCGGCCATCGACCTTTCCCTGCGTCACATTCCCGGCACGCAGGATCCGCTGAAGGCGGACACGCCCTGGTATCTGCTGCTGGAATGGTCGTCGGCGCGCCCGCACCGGGACGGGACCGAGGGCATGTCCGGCAAGATGGAGCAGTTTCTCGCCGATCAGCTCGAAGCCGGCCGCGTGCTGGATGCGGTGATCGCGCACACATTCGGTCAATCGCGCAACATGTGGCGCATCCGCGAAGCCATGGCGGAGGCTTCCCGCGCCGAGGGACCGGGAATCAGCTTCGACGTGTCGGTGGCGATCTCCAGAATCCCGGAGTTCATCGACAAGGGCCTCAAGGCCGTGCTCGACATTCTCCCGACCATCCGGCCCTATCCACTCGGGCATATCGGCGACGGCAATCTGCACTTTTCGTTCATGGGGCCGAAGGGCATGGACCAGCAAACGCTGAGCCAATACGCGGCCGCCATCACGCGCGCCGTGAACGATCTCGTCACCTCGATGGGCGGCTCGATCTCGGCGGAGCACGGCATCGGCATCGACAAGCTCGACGAGCTCAGCCACTACCGCTCCAAGACCGAGCTCGACATCATGCGCACCATCAAACGCGCGCTCGATCCGCACAACATCATGAATCCCGGCAAGGTGATCCGGCTGTGATGGCTGGGCGCCCGGCGCCAACAATTTGTTCAGCGTTGGCGGGTCGCAAAGATGTTGCGACCCGTCCGCGGTTCTAAGGGTGCTGTCCGCTGTCCTCAAGCCACCGAGCCGCCGCGCGGGTTGACAATCGTATATCCTCGCAGCGAACGCGCGTGGATTCGCGTCGCGCGCCCGCCCGAGTTGGCGTCATAGGCCATCCAGACGTCGCCTCCGAGGTGCTGCTCCAGGACGAAAACGTGTCCTCGCCGCGCAGCAACCATTCCCGGTGCGGGTGACGTCCGCGGAAAGCGGAGCCAGTTGGACGCAAGATTTAATTCCGGCACGATACGGCCGAACACGCGCAGAGCCGCGCCGCAGCCGCAGAACGAAGAAGGGCAACCAGCCGGACGGCCACCGACAATGCGAGCGCCGTGGGCACCGGAGACGGTCGATGGCGTGGTCGCGCTCGCAGTATCAGTCACTGTAAGTTGTGTCGAGCGATACGCTTGCAATGTGGGCCTGGAAATCAGCGAAGATCTGGAAGCCACTGAGGGCCTGGAAGCGCGCTCGCGTCCCGTCTGCGAATACGAGAAGTCGCAGGGCATGGTGACGTTGCATTCAGGAGCTTGATGAACGCGATAAGGGCGCGCTTCCGAAGCGACAGAACCCAAGGCAACTAAGAGGCACGCAGAAAATACTCGCTTGAACATTGCAGGACTCCAAATGAGAGACCCTGCCCCGGGCAACGAGAAACCAATAACAGTTTGGCTGAAATTGGCCTAAAGAGCGGCTGAAAATGGCTGCGATCGCGCGCCACGACTGCAAGGTCTCATATCCTGCACGTAGCGCCTGAGATGATTAACTCGCAGCGCACGAATGCTCGTGAAGCCACCTTCTCTCGTGTCCCGGACGCGCCGGCGTTGCGACGCTGAGCCGGGACCCAGGAGGCTGCGAGCACGCTGTTGCATGGGCCCCGGCTCTGCAGCGCACCGCCGCCGGACGATGCTTCGCATCTCCGGCAGCGTTGCGCTGCGTCCGGGGCACGAGCGTCATGGCTTGGCACAAGGATGCTACGGCCTGATCGAAAAGTTCTCCGGCGGCCCCGCTTTGCGCAGCGGCTCCGCCAGCCGGGCGAACTCGCACAGAAGCGATCGCGTCTTTCTGGGATCGATGATCTCCTCGACCCAGAACTTTTCGGCCGAGCGGAACGGCGAGCGGAGCTTGTTGAGCCGCTCCTCGATCTCCTTCAGCTTCGCCGCCTTGTCTTCCGCCGCGTCGATGTCGGCGCGGTAGGCGGCTTCGATGCCGCCTTCGAGCGGCAGCGAGCCCCAATAAGCCGACGGCCAGGCATAGCGGATCGAGAAGCGATCGGCCGGCTGATGCACGACACCGGCGACACCGAAAGCGTTGCGCAGGATCACGGTGCACCAGGGCACGGTGGTCTGGTTAACCGCCGCCATGGCACGCACGCCGTGGCGGATGGTGGCCGCCTTCTCCGCATCGAGGCCGATCATGAAGCCGGGGCAGTCCATGAGATAGACGACCGGCAGGTGGAAGGTCTCGGCGAAGTCGACCCAGCGCACCACCTTCTGGCAGGCATCCGCGGTCCAGGATCCGCCATAGTGGAAGCTGTCGCTGGCGAGCAGCAGCACCGCCCTGCCCTCGAGCCGCGCGAGGCCGACAATGATCGGCTTGCCGAAGTTCTTGGCGACCTCGAAGAACGAGCCCTTGTCGACGACGGACTCGATGATGGGCCGCATCTTGTAGACCTGCTTGCGGTTGCGCGGCACTGCGTTCATCAGCGCTTCGTCGCTGCGCTCGGGGCTGTCCGTGCAGGGCAAGGTCGGCGGCAGCTCGTAGACCGACGACGGCAGGTAGGAAAGGAAGCGCCGCGCGCAGGCGAAGGCCTCCTCCTCGGTATCGACGGCATGATCCACCGCGCCGGCGCGGGTCTGGATCTCGGCGCCGCCAAGCTCCTCCTTGGTGAGATCCTGCCCCAGCGCCTTCACCACCGGCGGACCCGCGACGAACATCGCGGACTTCCGCGTCATGATCGAATAGTGGCTGGCGGCAAGACGCGCGGCGCCGAGGCCCGCCACCGAGCCGAGACCGAGCGCGACCACCGGCACGCGCGACAGGTTCTCCGTCGTGAAGCGATACCAGCGCGTGCCGCCGATGCCGCCGGGCAGATTGGCCGCGCCCTTGGTCTCGATGGTCTTGACCGAACCGCCGCCGCCGGAGCCTTCGATGATGCGGACGATCGGCAGACGGAAATCATGCGCCATCTCCTCCGCCATCAGCGGCTTGGCCGAGATCGACGCATCCGCCGAGCCGCCGCGCACGGTGAAATCGTCACCGACCACGACCACGGTGCGGCCGTCGACGCGCGCGCGGCCGAACACGCAATTGGCCGGCGTGAGCTTCTTCAGATCGCCGCTGGAATCGTACTCGCCGATGCCGGAGACGGCACCGATCTCGTGAAAGCTGCCTTTGTCGATCAGCTTATCGATGCGCTCCCGAACAGTCAGCCGGCCCTGGTCATGCTGTCGCTTGACCTTGTCAACGCCGCCCATCTCCCGCGCGAAGGCTTCGCGCCGGGCGAGCTCGTCGAGTTCCGGCTTCCAGTTCATTCACTCCCTCCGAATGGATCGGCTTGTTATTGTTGTGCACGGCCATGGCGACCGGCTTACGCGAGATACGGTTGTTGAAGGCGTCGCCTTCCGCGCCTTCCATCAGGCTGCCGAGCGAGCGGCCAAGCTGGAGCATCAGCGGTGCGACCTCGTCGTGCAGACGCTGCTCGTCATACATCGCCGACAGAAGGCCGATCGTGATGACGACGAAGGTCTGGTACTGCGGCGACCAGATCGGCACCGCGAGGCCGTTGATGTGCGGGCTCCAGAGGCCGCAGGCAACGACATAGCCGCGCTCGCGCAGCATCTGCCGGTTGGCTTCGATGCGGGGCTTGAGAATCTTCGCAGCCTCGGGCACCTCGCGCTCCATGTCTGCGATGAAGGCATCGCCGATCTCGGGCGCAAGCGCCGCGGTGTAGGCCGCGCCTGCCGCGGTCGAGGCCATCGAGATGCGGCTGCCGGTGCCCTCGTGCAAGCCGAGCGCGGTCGGCGAACGCGCGAACTGGAGGTAGACGAGATGGAAGCGGTCGGGGACGACGAAGCCGACCGTGCCCGGCAGCTGTTCGGCGACTTCCTGCAGCCGCTGGCGAATCATGCTGCGCAGCTGCGCGCCCTTCATCATCGAAGCGCTCATCGCCACCGCGCTCGGGCCAATGCGATACTTTTGATCGCGCGGAAGATACACGAGCTGGCCCATGCGGGTCAGCGTATGTGTGAGCCGCGATACCGTCGAGCGCGGCAAACCGCAGCGATTTGAAATCTCGAGATTGCCGAGTCGCGCCTCGTGGCCCTCGAAGCATCGCAGCACGTCGAACGCGCGCGACACCACCTGGATCACATCACCCTCACCAGCTTCGCCAGCGAGCGCACCTTGCCTACTCAACCGCTCCGAACGTCGTCCCATGATCCCTACCGTTTGTGTTCCGCTCTGCGGAATTAAATTCCACTTGCAGACGACGCTACCTCAGGCATTTTGCGGCGACAACAAAAAGGCGATGGCATGCCAGAAATTAAGATCGTCACCGAGGTCGCGGGACGCATCTGCGCAACTCCCGTGCAAGTTGGAGGAACCGTCGCGGATGGCGATGACGTTGTGGTGGTCGAAGCGATGAAGATGGAGATCCCAGTGCCCTCGCCCGCGAACGGCACGATTACATCGCTTCTGGTGAAGGTCGACGACGTCGTTGCCGAGGGACAGGCAATCGCGATTGTCGCGAACTAACTGCGTTGTCCGGTCGTTTCCGCGACAATGTGTCAGTCGCATTCCCGCCCGGGCGGGTACGGCGTTGCCATCGCTTGATCGCGGTGACATGATCGGTTTCAAACAAAACGTTGTTTCAAACAAAGAATGAAAATCTTCGCGTCAAGCGAGGATCATTGGAGGGAAACATGCTTCGTGGGCTGCTCGTGCTCGCGCCTGCTCTGGTGGCGGGCATTTCTTTTGCGTCTACACGCTATTCGTTCGCCGAAGACATCAAGCTGCCGGCGACATTGACCTTCACCGCCTATGACACCGGCACCGCCGGATTCAACATCGCGGTCGGCGTCGGCAAGATGATGAAGGACAAATACGGCACCGACGTGCGCGTGCTGCCCGCAGGCAACGACGTCGCGCGCCTCGCGCCGCTTCGCGCCAAGCGCGCGGCTTCCGCAGCGATGGGATCGGGCACCTACTTCGCGCAGGAAGGCGTGTTCGAGTTCGGCTCGAAGGAATGGGGTCCGCAAGCACTGCAGATCCTGCTCTCGTCCGTCGACTGCAATTGCGGTTCGCTCGCGGTCGCCGCCGACACCGGCGTGAAGGAGCTGAAGGACCTCAAGGGCAAGCGCGTCGGCTTCGTGGTCGGCTCGCCCGCGCTGAACCAGAACTCGCTCGCGGTGCTCGCTTTCGCCGGGCTGACCAAGAACGACGTCAAGGCCGTCGAGTTCGCAAGCTACGGCGCGATGTGGAAAGGCCTGATCAACAACGACGTCGATGCCGCCTTCGGCACCACCATCACCGGCCCCGCAAAGGAGGCCGAGACTTCGCCGCGCGGCCTGATCTGGCCGCCGCTGCCCGCCAAGGACAAGGAAGGCTGGGCGCGGATGCAGAAGGTCGGCTCGTTCTTCTTTCCGCAGCTTGCGACCTGCGGCGCCGGCATCTCGCCGGAGAAGCCGGTCGAGCTCGGCAATTATCCCTACCCGATCTTCGTCGCCTACGCCTCGCAACCGGCCGACCAGGTCTACGCCATCACCAAGGCGATGATCGTCAATTACGACGCCTACAAGGATTCCGCGCCCGGCGCCGGCGGGCTTGCGGCCGACCGCCAGACCAAGAACTGGGTGGTGCCGGTGCATCCCGGCGCGGTGAAGGCGCTGAAAGAGGCCGGGCACTGGAGCGATGCGCAGGAGGCGCACAACAATCAGCTGATCAAGCGCCAGGAGGTGCTGGCGGCCGCGTGGACGGAGTACGGCAAGTCCAATCCGCCGTCGGACGACAAGGCGTTCCTCGATGGCTGGATGAAGGCGCGCGCCGCGGCGCTGGCGAAAGCCGGCATGCCGAACGGGTTCGAGGAATAGTCTTGGTGAGGGCATTGATCGTCGCCACGAGGGAGCTGCGCCCCCTCTCCCGCTTGCGGGAGAGGGTTGGGGAGAGGTTGTCTCCGCGGAGGGACTCCCCGAGAGGAGAAAACCCTCACCCGCGCCTTCGGCGCGACCTCTCCCGCAAGCGGGAGAGGTTTGGTCGCCCGCGGCCCGACCGCTTCAAACCACTGCCATTCGCCTAACGCACTGGGTCGATGATGTCTTCTTCCACCACCACCGCCCCGCACGACGAGCCCAAGCGGATCGTGTTCGACGATCCGCATGGCGCGGTCGGCAACTTGCAGGAGGCGGAGGTGACGCGCGTGCGCACGTTGCGTGGCGCCTGGCGCTGGACGCTGATTGTTGCGACCGCCGCAACGATCCTGCTCTGCATCAATCAGCAATTCTCGCTGCGCTTCTTCGTCGGCTACACCCAGCTCAACACGGAATATTTCTATCTCCTGATCGCGTTGATGCTGCCGTTCACGTTCCTGATCTTTCCGGGCGCCGAACGCGCGCCACTCGACCGCGTTCCCTGGTATGACCTCGTCTTGTTCGTCGTGACCTTCGCGGCGGCGCTCATGCTGATGGTTAACGTGCGCAAGGCGGCGGAGGCAGGCTGGGAATTCGGCGGCGCGCCCAACACGGTGATCGCCGCAGGCCTCGTAATGTGGCTGATGCTGATGGAAGCGCTGCGTCGCACCGGCGGCTGGAGCCTGCTCTTGAGCGTGCTGCCCTTCACCGTCTATCCGCTGTTCGCCGAAGCCCGCTGGCTCGGACCGTTCCGCGGCACGCAATCGACGCTCGAGCAGGCGACCGCCTATCATGTGCTCTCCGGCGAGAGCCTGCTCGGCATTCCCATCCAGGCCTTCGCCGACACCGTGATCGGCTTTTTGGTGTTCGGCACTGCGCTGATGATGACGGGCGCCGGAAAATTCTTCATCAACCTCGCCTTCGCGCTGTGCGGCACCTTCCGCGGCGGCGCGGCAAAAGTCTGCATCTTTGCCAGCGGCCTGCTCGGCATGATGTCCGGCTCGATCATCTCCAACGTGCTCACCGCCGGCACCATGACCATCCCGGTGATGAAGAAGAGCGGCTTCCGCGCGTCCTATGCCGCCGCGATCGAGGCCTGCGCCTCGACCGGCGCGGTGCTGGCGCCGCCGGTGATGGGCGCGACCGCCTTCGTCATCGCGCAATTCCTCAACGTCAGCTACGCCGACGTCGCGGTCGCGGCGATCATTCCCGCAGTGCTCTACTATGTCGGGCTATTCATGCAGGTCGATGCCTATGCCGCGCGCCACAAGCTGAAGGGCATTCCGCGCGCCGAGCTGCCGCGGCTCATGGATACGATCAAGGACGGCTGGTACTACGTCTTCGTCATCGCGCTCCTGATCGTGATGCTGCTCTACTTCAAGCGCGAGAGCCACGCGCCGTTCTACGCCACCGCGCTGCTGCTCGTGCTCAACCAGTTCTTCTCCAAGGACACGCGCTGGACGTTCGCGACGATCGGCAAGTTCCTGGAGGTCAACGGCCGCACCTTCGTCGAGCTGGTCGGCATCCTCGCCGGCTGCGGCCTCTTGATCGGCGCGTTCTCGATGACGGGCGTGGTGTCGAGCCTTGCCAACGACCTCCTGCACATCGCCGGCGACAACGCCTTCCTGCTGCTCGGCATGTGCGCGCTCACCAGCCTCATTCTCGGCCTCGGCCTGACGACGACGGCCTGCTACATCTTCCTCGCCATCCTGGTCGCGCCCGCGCTGGAGAAGCTCGGGCTCAATCGCATGGCCGTGCACATGTTCATCTTCTACTGGGGCATGCTGTCGTCGATCACCCCGCCGGTCGCGATTGCGTCATTCGCGGCCGCCGGCATCGCCGGATCGCCGGCAATGAAGACCGGCTGGGAATCGATGTGGGTCGGCAGCATCATCTATTTCCTGCCGTTCTTCTTCGTGCTCAATCCGGCGCTGGTGCTGCAGGGCCCGAGCCCCTATCTCGCCGGTCTCGGCCTGATGGGCCTCGCCGCCTTCGGCACGCTCTTCATCTGCGGCGGCATCCAGGGCTACCAGCCGTTCGTCGGCGACTTGCGCGGCACAGGCAGCCTGCAATGGCCCATTCGCGTGCTGCTCGTGATCGGCGGCTTCGTGGTGGCGACCCCGGGCGGCGGCATCATGCCGCTGTCGCAGATGCAGGTGACGTTGCTCGGCCTTGGCATCCTGCTGCCGACAATTCTGGTCGCGTTTCTCCTGGTCCGGCGCCAGCCTGTGATGCCGGACGGGTTGCGCGTACCCTGATTGCGTTGCACAAGGGAGGCGATGAAACCGCTCTCGCCTCTCGCCACCGCTTGGACCCGCTCGAAGCCACCCTTGCTGCGGTTTCTGGACAATTGTCTCAGCGAATTCTCCGCCGAGACGTCGGGCCATGTCGCCGATTACATTCCCGAACTCGGCAAGGCCGACCCCGCCTATTTCGGCATCAGCCTGGCGACGCTGGACGGCCACGTCTATGAAGTCGGCGACTCCAGGGTGCCCTTCACCATCCAGTCGATGTCGAAACCCTTCGTGTTTGCGCTGGCGCTGGACCTGCTCGGCGCCGGCAAGGTCGAAGGCGCGATCGGCGTCGAGCCCTCCGGCGATCCCTTCAACTCGATCCGGCTCAATTCCGAGAACCATCCGTTCAACCCGATGGTCAATGCCGGGGCGATCGCCTGCACCGGGCTGATCTACGACAGCAAGGGCGCGGAGGCGTTCGAGCAAATCCGCCTTGCGCTCAGCCGTTTTGCGGGACGCGATCTTTCTGTCGACGAGGCCGTGTATGCTTCCGAAAGCCAGACCGGCGACCGCAACCGCGCCATCGGCTATCTCTTGAAGACCAACGCGGTCATCTCGGACAACGTCGCCGGCGTGCTCGACGTCTATTTCCGGCAATGCGCCGTGCTGGTGACCGCGCGCGACATCGCGGTGATGGCGGCGACGCTCGCCAATCGCGGCATCAATCCGGTCACCGGCGAGCAGGTGCTGAGCGCTTACGCGATCTCGCGCACGCTGTCGGTGATGACGTCCTCGGGCATGTACGACTATGCGGGCGAGTGGATCTACCGCATCGGCATCCCCGCCAAGAGCGGCGTCGGCGGCGGCATCCTGGCCGCGCTCCCTGCCCGCCTCGGGCTCGGCAGCTATTCGCCAAAGCTCGACAAGCACGGCAGCAGCGTGCGCGGCATCAAGGTCTGCGAGGCGCTGTCCTCGCATTACGACCTGCACATGCTCAACCGCAGCGACGACGCGCGCAACGTGGTCATCGCCGACTACGACATCGGCAAGAGCCCGTCGCGCCGCGTGCGCCGCCCGCAGGAGCGCGAGATCCTCGCCGCGCACGAGCAGGAGGTGCGCATCATCGAGCTGGTCGGCACGCTGTCGCTGTCGGCGGTGGATTACATCTCGCGCCGGCTGGCGGGACGAATGCGGCCGCAATTCGTGATCTTCGATCTCCACCGCGTGACCTCGACCACGCGGGCCGGCGCGCGGCTTGTGGCGGAAGCCTTCGAGGAGCTTGCGGCACTGAACGTGACCGTCGTGCTGTCAGGCGTCAGGCGCGCGTCCAAGGAATGGAACAGCTTGCGCGAATGGACCGCCGAGCTGAAGAACGTCCGCGACTTCTATCTGCTCGATACCGCGATCGAATGGGCCGAAGACCAGATCGTGTATCGCTACGGCGGCTCGATCGATTTTCACGAGACCACCGAGCTTGCCGAGCAGCCGCTGCTGACCGGACTGAGCGAGGAAGAGCTGACGGATCTCGCCTCGCTCTGCACCATCAGGACCTATCAATCCGGCGCGAAGATCCTCGCGGCCGGCGATCCCGCCGATGCCCTGTACTTCCTGCGCAGCGGCGCGGTGCACGTTACCCTGCCCGACGGCGTCAGGCTGGCGACGCTCACCGCCGGCATGGCGTTCGGCGAGATGGCGTTGCTGGAACAGACCCGCTCCGCCGACGTCTTCGCCGACATGGCAGCGACAGCCTGCGAGGTGCCGCTGAAGGATTTCGAGCGCTTCCGCAAGCAGCACCCCCGCGCCAGCGAATGCATCATGCGGAACCTGGCCCAGCTCCTGGCCGATCGCCTGATCGTTGCCAACGCCAAGGTGGATATTCTGACCTCAACGTGAGCCGCGGCCTACCGGCTCGCCGCTTCGCTGATGCGTCGCCTGATCTTGGCGGCACTGGCATCGAGCAGCGCAGATGGCCGCTGGCCGGTGGCGGCGCACAGGCAGGCCCAGTAGTAGACGACATCGCCGAGCTCTTCGACGAGACCCGCCTTATCGAGCCAATCGTCGCGCAAGAGCTTCTTGATGTGCTCGGCGACTTCGCCGGCCTCGCCGGCAAGGCCAAGGCCGAGATAGGACAGCCGCTCGTTGGACGGATGCTCTTCGACTTTCGCAATGGTTGCGGCCCAGGCCGCATATTCGTCGATCGTCATCGGCATCCCTCGCGCTTGCGTCTAGCGCTTCCGGTTCTGATTGAATCAGAACCGAAGCTCTAGATTCTTGTTTTGATGCGTTTTCTTCACGCGAACCGGTGCCCACTTCGCTCGAAAACGCTTTAGTCAGCCCACCACTTCGGTGACGGGCTGAAGATCGATCTCGAAAGTCTCCAGGAACTTCGAGGTCATGATGTAGAAGCCGACCGAGAGCTGGAGCTCGACCAGCGCGGACGGCGTCAGCTTCGATGCGATCGCCTTGAAGGTCGCATCCGTCGGCTTCTTCAGCTTCACGATCTCGTCGGTGAAGGCGAGCGCGGCGCGCTGCACCTCGTTGAAGCAGGATGCGGCCTGCCAGTTCTCGAGCGCCTCGTTCTGCTCGTCGGTGACGCCGACATTCTTGCCGATGCGCTTGTGCGCGACGATCTCATAGGGGGCCTCGCACAGGATGCCGGTGCGGGTGATCGCAAGCTCGCGCACGACAGGATCGAGCTCGCCCTTGTGCCTGATCGCGCCGCCTAGGCGGCAATATTGCTCAAAGTAACTCGGCGAATGCGCCATCATCCGGAAGATGTTGGCATGACGGTTCTTGTCGAGGATTTCGCGGGTGCGGTCGGATGCCTTGGACGGGTCGCTGTACTGAATGCGGGCCATGATTTTATTGAGGTTTTCCCTGATCTTTTGATGCTTCTTGTCGCGATCGGCGCGGGTTTCCGATGACTCTATTCGCGCGGGGACGCAGGAGCAACATCATCGAGTCAAATTGCCGCCGCATTGCTGATCGACCCTGACACAGTCGATATTCGCCGCGGGGGGACAAATCGCGGCGGATACTCGCAAGGGGTGTTCCGAGTAAAACATAATTGGCCGTCGTGTGCGCTCACCACGCAACGATGAGTCACGCCCAAGTCTAGGGAGAAAAAGGCATGAAGGAAGCCACCAAGGGGGCTGCCTCGGGAGCGTTCGCGCATATGCTGGCGGTGACGGCGATGCTCGTCATCGCCAGCATCTTGTTCTACGGGCGTTGAGTTCGGCGTTTGAGGAGTTTTCGTCATTCCGGGGTGGCTCTCGCACAAGCCAAGCCCAGAATTCCCGTTCCAGGCTCGGTCACATGACCGCCCCCGAATGACGGATCCCTCTCCTCGGTCCCCCCGTCTACACTATCTGGCTTTGGCGAAGAACGGCACGAGCTTGCCGGCGAACGGCTTGAAGCTCGCGACCACCGAATCACCGATGGCGAGGTCATTCTCGCCATGGGCCATCATGCGAAAACCCTCGGCGCAATCGACCAGCAGGATCGTATAGGGCACGTGCGCGCGCGTCTCGGGCGTTGCGGCGCGGCAAACAAGCGAGGTCGCATACACGCTGCCCTTGCCGCTGGCGCGCTGCTCGCGCGGGCCGGATGCACCGCAGGCCGAGCAGAAGGCGCGGTGAAAATACTGCACATGGCCGCAGGCGGCGCAGGTCTGGTAGGTGATGGCCTCTTCACCCTGGGTCCAGTCCGCCAGTCGCTCGGTCATCTGACCCGCTCCAGGAACATGCTGACGTGAGACGACAGCACGCCGCCGTCGCCATGCAGCAGCGCAATCGAGGCGTCGCGCACCTGGCGGTTCGCCGCCCGCCCCGTCATCTGCACATGCGCCTCGACCAGATGCGCCATGGCCCCGCCGACACCGCAATGGCCGTAGCTGAGCAGGCCGCCATGGGTGTTTAGCGGCATCGCGCCGCCACGGTTGAAATGGCCGGCTCGCACGCGCGCGGCCGCCTCGCCGCGGCCGGCCAGCCCGAGGTCTTCCAGCAGCATCGCAAGCGTGATCGTAAAACTGTCATAGATCGCAGCATAGCGCACGTCAGAAATCGCGAGACCCGTGGCCGCCTTCGCGCGGGCGATGGAGATCTCGGCCCCGAGCTCGCTGAGCGCGGGCGCTGCCGTGACATGCTGATGCGTGTGGGCCTGGGCGCAACCGCGGATGCGCACGCCCGCTTCCCCGGTCCGCTCGCGGCTGACGACGAACGCCGCGCCGCCGTCGGAGACCGGGCAGCAATCGAGCAGCTTGAGCGGCATCGCCACTGGCTTGGAGGCCATGACATCGGCGACCGCAATGGGATCGTGAAATTGCGCACCGGGATGGCTGCAGGCGTGGGCCCGCATCAGTACCGCGAACTCGGCGAGGTCCTCTTCGGTCACGCCATATTCGTGCATGTATCTGCTGGCGACGAGGCCGTAATAAGCGGGAATGGTCGGGCCGAGCGGCACCTCGTAATCGGGATGACCGACCTGCGCCAGCGCCTGGATCGAGGCATCGCGGCTCTGGCCGGTGAGCCGGTTCTCGCCGGCGACGACGAGCACGTGTTTTGCGACGCCGGCTTCCACGAGATGATGTGCGAGCATGGTCATGGCGAGGCCCGTAGCGCCGCCGACCTGAACGGCATGGGCGTAAGACGGGCAGATGCCAAAATGCTCGGCGAAGACGGTGGCGAGCATGATGTGCGGGAAGACGGTGGAATAGCCGCAGAGGATGCCGTCGATGTCGGTGCGCTCGAGGCCGGCATCGTCCAGCGCGGCTTGCGCCGCTTGGCTCATCAGGTCGAGCGAAGAGGAGCCCTCGTGCTTGCCGAAAGATGTGAGGCCG
This sequence comes from Bradyrhizobium glycinis, assembly GCF_016031655.1. Lineage (GTDB taxonomy): Bacteria > Pseudomonadota > Alphaproteobacteria > Rhizobiales > Xanthobacteraceae > Bradyrhizobium > Bradyrhizobium glycinis. Next base: position 661,669 of record NZ_JACCHQ010000001.1, on the reverse strand, counting down.
ACGCCGGTGATGAAGCTCATGGCGCGCCCCCGCTGTCATTCCGGGGCGCGCCCCTTGGCGCGAGCTCCGGTGCGCAATTGCGCACCTGAGAATCCATACTCCCGATCGTGGTTATGGATTCCGGGCTCGCGACTTCGTCGCGCCCCGGAATGACGGATGAGAGAGTTTGCGCCATACCTTCCCCTACTCCGGCGCGTCACACGTGACGCCGTCACGGATCATGGCCGCGATCTCGGCGGCGGAATAGCCGATCTCGCGCAAGATCTCGGCGCCGTGCTCGTTGAGCCGCGGCGCCAGGCGCACCGGCTCGGCTTCGGTCTCGGACCAGGTCGCCGTCACCTTCATGCTGCGGATCGGCCCTTCGGTCGGATGTGTCACCACCGGGAAAAAGCCGGTCGCCTCCAGATGCGGATCGTGCAGGATCGAGGCGAGATCGTGCATCGGCATCACCGGCACGTCAGCTTTCGTCAGCAGGTCGATCCATTCGGCCGTGGGACGCGTCTCGAAGATGCGGGCGAGCTCGGCATAGACGAGGTCGATATTGGCGGCGCGGCCGGCGAAGGTCGCGAATTTGGTATCGGTGCGCAGGTCGTCGCGCCCCGTGGCCTTGAAGAAGTTCTCCCATTGCTTGTCGTTGTAGACGATGACGCTGAGGTAGCCGTCCGAGGTCTTGTAGGGCCTGCGGTCGCGCGAGAGATGGCGGGCATAGCCGCCCTTGTCGAGCGGCGGCTCGAAGGTGAGCCCGCCCATGTGATCGCCCATGACGAAGCCGGCCATGGTCTCGAACATCGGGACGTCCAGACGTTGGCCGCGGCCGGTGCGGTCGCGGTGCACCAGGCTGGCGCAGATCGCGCCGACCGCGGTAAGGCCGACGATCCGATCCACGAGCGCGTTCGGGACATAGCGCGGCACGCCATCGCCCGTCTGCGCCATCAACGCCGGCAACGCAGTGGCGCCCTGGATCAGGTCGTCATAAGCGGGTTTTGCCGCATAGGGGCCGTCCTGGCCGAAGCCGAACACGCCAGCATAGACCAGGCGCGGGTTGATGGTGGAGACGACGTCGTAGCCGAGCTGCAGCCGCACCATCGCCTGAGGGCGGACGTTGTAGACCAGCACGTCGGCGTCCTTCAAAAGCCGCAGCACGGCCTCGCGGCCCGCCGGCTTCTTCAGATCGAGGCAGATCGATCGCTTGCTGCGGTTGGTGTTGAGGAACACCGGCCCCATGCCGGCGTGACGCATCGGACCGATCAGGCGGGTGACGTCGCCGTCCAGCGATTCCACCTTGATCACGTCGGCACCGTAATCGCCGAGCATCTGGGTCGCATAAGGCCCCATCAGCACGGTGGTCATGTCGATGACCTTGATGCCCTTCAGCGGCCCCATCGTTTGCTCCCGATTGCGCGGGGCTCAAGTGCCCCGCAATTTCGGTCCAGCTAACGGCAGTGCCGCCGCTCGCGCAAGAGCGGGCGGCGTATGGCGGCATGCGCCGCGGAGCGACGTCGGTCGCTATTTCTTCTGACGGGATTCCCGGATCTTCAAGAGCCGGTCGAGCTCGTCATTCTGCTGGTTGATCCGGTCAGCAATCCGCGACTCGTTCTGCTCGCCGGAGGCGGCAGCGGCCTGCTCGATGAGCTGGCGGATGTTGTCCTCGAGGATCGCGATGCGATCGTTGAGTGCGTCGAGGGAGAGTGAATTTTCGTATTCGTTGCTCATGATACTTTCCGCAAATCAATCAGGAGCCGTAGGGTGGGCAAGCGAAGCGTGCCCACCATGATCTGGCGCAAAGAAAGATGGTGGGCACGGCGCTTTCGCGCCTTTGCCCACCCTACGAGAGCTTACTTGAGCGGCTCGAGCACCGAAACGTAGTTGGCGACGGCTGCGCCGCCCATGTTGAAGATCCCGCCGAGCTTGGCGTTCTTGAGCTGCATCCCCTCGGGCGCCTGGCCCGCGAGCTGCATCGCGGTCATTACATGCATGGAGACGCCGGTGGCGCCGATCGGATGGCCCTTGGCCTTCAGGCCGCCGGACGGATTGACCGGCAGCTTGCCGTCCTTGAGCGTCCAGCCTTCTTTGATCGCGCGGGCGCCCTGCCCCTTCGGCGTCAGGCCCATGGCCTCGTACTCGATCAGCTCGGCGACGGTGAAGCAGTCATGGGTCTCGACAAAGGAGAGATCGGACAGCGTGACACCGGCCTTCTCCAGCGCGCGCTGCCAGGCGACCGTGCAGCCCTCGAACTGCAGGATGTCGCGCTTGCTCATCGGCAGGAAGTCCTGGGCGTGCGCAGTGGCGCGGAAGCCGATCGACTTGGTCATGCCCTTGGCGGTCTCGGCATCGGCCAGCACCAGGGCGGCGGCACCGTCGGAAACCAGCGAGCAGTCGGTGCGCTTCAGTGGACCGGCGACGTAAGGGTTCTTCTCGCTCTCGGCGCGGCAGAAGTCGAAGCCGAAGTCCTTGCGCATCTGGGCGAAGGGATTGGCGACGCCGTTCTTGTGGTTCTTGGCCGCGATCAGGGCCAGCGCATCGGACTGGTCGCCGTATTTCTGGAAATAGGAGCTGGCGATCTTGCCGAACACGCCGGCGAAGCCGCCGACCGTGTCGCCGTCCTCGGGCAGGTAGGAGGCCTTGAGCAGGTTCTTGCCGATCTCGGCGCTCGGCGTGCGCGTCATCTGCTCGACGCCGACGACCAGGACGATTCTGGCGGCCCCTGCGGCAATCGCACGCAGGCCCTGATGCACGGCGGCCGATCCCGTGGCGCAGGCGTTCTCGACGCGGGTTGCCGGCTTGAAGCGCAGCTTGGGATCGGCCTGCAGCACCAGCGAGGCGGTGAAATCCTGCGGCGAGAAGCCGGCATTGAAATGGCCGAGCACGATCTCGTCGACGTCGGAGGCCGAAATGCCAGCGTCCGCCAGTGCCTCGTTGGCGACGCGGGTGACGAGGCTTTCGACGGTTTCGGTGTCGAACTTGCCGAACGGCGTATGCGCCCATCCGACGATGCTGGCGGTCATGGTCGTCTCTCCCTGCAGGTCTTGTCCTGAGCTAAGTCTTAGCCCAGGGATGGCAAGACTTCACGCGGCTTTCAGCGCCTTGAGGGTCCGCTCGCAGATGGCAGTTATGCCGGCCCAGTTCCCGGCCCGGATCTCCGCCGTCGGGCACAGCCAGGACCCGCCAACCGCAACGACATTGGATTCGGCCAGCCAGGTCGCGGCATTGGCCTCGCCCACCCCGCCGGTCGGGCAGAATCGCACGTTCGGGAACGGCCCGCCGAGGGCGCGCAGGCCCTTGATGCCGCCGGCCTGCTCCGCCGGGAAGAACTTTGCGACATCGAAGCCGTAGGACAGCGCCATCATCAGCTCCGAAGCCGTGGCAATCCCCGGCGCGAACGGCAAGGAGCTGTCGGTCGCGGCCTTGAGCAGATCGGGGGTCAGGCCCGGACTGATGCCGAATGCGACCCCGAGCTTCTCGACCCGGCTGAAGTCTGCCGGATTGAGAATGGTGCCGATGCCGACGACCGCCTCGGGGACCTCGGTCATCACCGCGCGCGCCGCTTCGATCGCAACGGGGGTGCGCAGGGTCACCTCCAGCGTGCGGACACCGCCGGCAACCAGCGCGCGCGCCAGCGGCACCGCATCCTGGATGCGCTCGATGGTGAGGACGGGAATGACGGTCGCGGTCTTGAACAGCGCGACGAGGTGATTCTGTTGAGCAGCGGTGGTCATAGGTCTCGATTCACGTTGGTCGCTGTTTACTTGCTGGCCTGGCGGGGGGCCGCCGGCCGGTGCCGCTTCTTCGGAGGCATGGCATAGCCCGGAATGATGGCGCCGGGATAGCAGATCACGAGGCTGGCGAGGCGATGTCCTGATAGGGCCGCCTCGACCGGCTCGGCGCCGGCGAGCCGGGCCGCGATATAGGCGGCGGCGAAGCTGTCGCCGGCGGCGGTGGTATCGACCACGGGCTTGGTCATGGGCTCGGCGCGGACCTCGCTAGCGCCACCGGGATAGCGCAACAGGCTCACCGGCTCGGGCAGACGGAACACTAGCTCCGGCGTCGGGATGCGCGCCATCAGCTGATCGTGACTCTCGCCGGGATGGAGCGCAAGTAGGTCCTCGGTCGAGGTCAGCACGATGTCGGCGGCCGCGAAGGCGGTCGCAAACACCTCCCGCGCGATATCGCGATCCGGCCATCCCCGGGCGCGAAAATTGGTGTCGAACACGAAGCGGGTGCCGAGCAGGCGCGCGCGCTTGATCGCGCCGAACAGGCGCTCGCGCCCGGCCGCGTCGTAGATCGAGAGCGTGATCGCGGAGAGATAGACGATGTCATAGCTCATCAGCGAGTTGAGCAGCTCGTCCGTCTCCGGCAGGCTCATCAGCTGGCGCGCGGCCGCACTGTCGCGCCAGTGGAAGAACTGGCGCTCGCCCTTGCCATCCGTCTGGATCATGTAAAGCCCGGGCAGCTTGCCCGCGAGCCGCACGACACGCCGCGTGCCGACGCCTTCCGCATTCCAGGCCGCGACCATCTCATCGCTCAGAGCGTCATCGCCGAGCGCGGTGAGATAATCGACCTTGACGTCCAGCCGGGCCAGATACACGGCCGTGTTGAGAGTATCGCCGCCGAAGCCGCGCGAGTAGAGACCGCCACCCTGCCCGGCAGACGCGCCGCCTTGCGCCTGCCGGAGCTCGACCATGCATTCACCGATGCAAGCAACGCTCGCCATCATCAGGGCCCGCTCAGTCGGAGGTCAGGCGACGAAATTGCCGCCGAGCTCGTCTTCGATGTGAATGCGGATGATATCGTCGAACGTCTTCTCGGCCGTGGTGAAGCCGAGCTCGCGCGCACGCCTGGCGTCGAAATTGCGCGGCCAGCCGCCGACGATGCCGACGATGAAGGGATCGGGCTCGCGCTTGATGCGCGCGGCGACCTTCTCGCCCGCAACCCGCTTCAAGGCGGCGATCTGCTCGCCGACCGTGGCCGACAGGCCGGGCATGGTCAGGTTGCGGCGCGGCCCGACGGTCGCGAGATCCATGGTGCCGGCGTGGAGCAGGAAGCCGACGGCCGAGCGCGGCGTGGCGTGCCAGTGGCGGACGTCCTCGGAGACCGGGAGGATCGCTTCCTTGCCGGCCAGCGGCTCGCGCAGGATGTTGGAGAAGAATCCCGATGCCGCCTTGTTCGGCAGGCCCGGCCGGATGCAGATGGTCGGCAGGCGGATGCCGATGCCGTCGAGGAAGCCGCGGCGGGAATAGTCGGCCAGCAGGAGTTCGCCTATCGCCTTCTGCGTACCGTAGCTGAGCAGCGGGGTGTGGAAGAACTCGTCGCCGATCGCATCCGGAAACGGCGCACCGAACACCGCAATCGAGGATGTAAAGACCACGCGCGGCTTGTAGCCGCCGCCAACGAGCCTGATCGCATCGAGCAGCATCCGCGTGCCGTCGAGATTGATCCGGTAGCCCTTGTCGAAATCGAGCTCGGCCTCGCCGGAGACGATCGCGGCGAGATGGAAGATCACGTCGGGGCGGCCCGCGATCAGCTTCTCGGCGGCGCCCGGGACGGCGAAATCGCCCGACACGGTCTCGACCGGGAAGCCGGCCTTCTCCGGCTTCTTGGGCTCGAGCACGTCGTGCATGGTCAATTTCGTGATGTCGCTCTTGCCGAGCCGGCCGTCGCGCAGCAGCCGTTCACAGAGTTTGCGGCCGACCATGCCGGCGGCGCCGAGAACCAGAATGTGCAAGAGCTCAACTCCCTCTTATTGGCCGGAGCGCGCCGCTCTTGAAACCATTGGCGCGCCCTCGGCAAGCCCCGCGATCATTCCTTCACGGCGCCGGTCATCGCCGACACATAATGCTCCACGAAGAAGGCGTAAAGGATCACGAGCGGCAGCGAGCCGGCCAGCGCTCCCGCCATCAGCGAGCCCCAGCGGTAGATGTCACCGTCCACGAACTCGTTGACGATCGCGACCGGCACCGTCTTGTTGCTGGTCGATTGCAGGAACGTCAGGGCGTAGATGAACTCGTTCCAGCACAGCGTGAAGCAGAAGATGAAGGCCGAGATCAGGCCGGGAATGGCCAGCGGCACGACGATCTTGACCAGGATCTGCCAGCGGCTCGCCCCGTCAATCAGCGCGCACTCCTCGAGCTCGAAGGGGATGGTCTTGAAATAGCCCATCAGCAGCCAGGTCGAGAACGGGATCAGGATGGTCGGATAGGTCAGGATCAGCGCCAGCGGCGAATCGAACAGGCCGTACTGATAAACGACCGTGGCGAGCGGAATGAACAGGATCGACGGCGGCACCAGATAGGCGAGGAAGATCAGGCCGCCGACGAGATTGGCGCCCTTGTAACGCAACCGCACGATGGCGTAGGCGGCGAACACCGAGGCGACGATCGAGAGCACCGTGGCGCAGACCGCCACATACATCGTGTTCCAGAGCCAGTACGGATAGTAGCTCTCGAACAGCAGCTTGTGGAAGTGCTTGAAGGTCGGATTCCAGGTCCAGAACGGATTGTACTTGTCGAGATCGAGCAGCTGCTCGTCGGGCTTCACCGAAGTCAGCGCCATCCAGTAGAACGGGAACAGCAGAACGACGACGATGATCGCGAGCGGCAGATACAGCGTCACGATCCTGCGCGGCACCGACTGTAGATAGCTCATGCCCTCGCTGTGATCATCCTTCGCGACTGTCGGAGCCGAGCTATGCAGCACAGCCTTGAGATCGATCCGCGAGGTGGGGAGATCAGTCATTGTTTTCTCCCTGTTGCCACTTGCGGCGCTGCAGGCCGAACCAGGAGACCATGATCGCGGCAAGCAGGAATGGAATCATCGCGCTGGAAATCGCGGCGCCCTCGCCGAGCTGTCCCGCGATGATCGCGCGCTGGTAGGACAAGGTCGCCATCAGGTGGGTGGCATTGACCGGGCCGCCACGCGTCATCGCCCAGATCAGCTGGAAGTCGGTGAAGGTGAACAGCACCGAGAAGGTCATCACTACGGCGATGATCGGCGTCAGCAGCGGATAGGTGATGTAGCGGAAATTCTGCCAGCGCGTGGCGCCGTCGAGCGTCGCCGCTTCATAGAGCGAGGGCGAGACGGTCTGCAGGCCTGCGAGCAGCGTGATCGCCACGAACGGCACGCCGCGCCAGATATTGGCGAAGATCACGCAAATGCGCGCCCAGGTCGTGTCACCGAGAAAGTTGATGTTCTGGCTGATCAGGCCGAGCTGCTTCAGCGACCAGGAGATGATCGAGAATTGCGAGTCGAAAATCCACCAGAACGCGAGCGCGGAGAGCACCGTCGGAACGATGAAGGGGATGAGCACCATTGCGCGCAGCATCGCCTTGAACGGCATGTGCTCATTGAGCAGCAGCGCAAGGTAAAGCCCGATGCCGAATTTGAAGGCGCTGGCGACGAAGGTATAGAGCAGCGTATTGAACACCGACAGCCAGAAAATGGAATCGTCCCACAGCCACTCGTAGTTCTCGGTGGCGATGAAGTGCCCGACCCTGCCGATGCGCGTGTCCGTGAAGGACAGCCAGATGCCCAGCCCAAGCGGATAGGCCAGGAAGAAGATCAGGAACACCATGGCCGGCACCATGAACCAGAAGCCGAGCCAGTTGCGATTGTGTTTGAGCTGGGCCCAGGCGCCAGCCTCGCTCATCTGAGGCTTGGCCCGGGGAATTGCGACATCAGCCATGCCCGATATCCCTGATCGAAATGTTGACGAGCGGGCGACCGGACGGCCGCCCGCTCCGTGACCGTCAGCGATAGATGCGCTTCAGCTGGCGCTCGGCTTCCGCCATCGCGCCCTTCGCATCCTTGGCGCCGGTGCAGTAATTGGCGAACATGTCGACGACGATGAAATCGGCGATCGCGGTCGCCGCCTTCTCACCGACGGTGCCGATGCCGGACGCCGGCAGCGTGCGCTTGGAGGCCTGCGAGAACACGGCGTTCTTGGGATCGGCCGTCCAGACCGACGCCGATTCATAGGCGTTCAAGGTCTGCTGCAGATAGCCTTGCGCGCCATCCAGCCACTTCTCGTAGTTCTCCTTCTCCAGCATGAAGGCGACGAAGGCCTTCGCCGCGTTCGGATATTTGGTGAAGTTGAAGGCGAGGATCGGCAGCGTAAGCTGCAGCTCGGTCGGCTTGCCGATCGGTCCGACCGGGTGCAGAGCGTGATGGGTATCTTCCGCCAGTTCCTTCTTGGTGGGATCGGTCTTGGCGGCAACATAAATCGAAATGCCGTTGAGCGTGCAATAGAGCTCACCGGCCAGGTACGCCTTGTTGTTGGAGGAGTCGTTCCAGGACGCCGTGCCCGGGATGAAGGTGTCGTAAAGGGCCTTGCAATACTCCAGTGCCTTCGCGGTCTCGGGCGAATTGATGCTGACCTGATCCTTCTCATTGACGGTCCACGCATTGTGGCCCCAGAGGATCCAGTGCAGCCAGCCGTTGGCATCGCCGCTCGCGTGTCCGAGGGCAAAGCCGGCCGGCGTGTTGTTCGCCTTGAGCGCTTTGCACATCTCCAGGAAGCTTGGGAAATCTTTCGGGAATTCCTTGAAGCCCGCTTTGTCCGTCGCCGACTTCCGGTAGGTCATATAGCCGCCGTTGGTCGCGACAGGGATGCCCAGCCAGTCTTCGCCAAGCTTGCAGGTCTTTGCTGCAGCGTCCGTCCAGCCGCCATATTTCTTGCCGAGGTAATCGGCGACGTCGTTCATTTTCAGGACTTTGGTCGGGAACAGCTGCGGCAGCGTGTGCAGGCCCCAGGCGACGTCGAGGCCGGAGCCCGTGTTGGCTGCAACGGATGCTTTGGGCTGCACGTCCTCGAAAGACTCGCTGAACACGTTCATTTCGACGCCGGTCGCCGACTTGAATGCCGCCACCATTGCGTTGAACGCATCGTCCTCCGCAGGCACAAAGCGCTTCCAGCGCATCACCGTCAGCTTGGCGCCGGGCTCGGCCTTCCAGGGCGCGCTCTGCGCCCAGGCCTTGGCGAAGTCGAACAGTGCCGGCCCCGTCAGCATGCCGGTTGCGGCCAAAGCCGTGCCGCCTTGGAGCAGAGACCGGCGGGTAAAGTCTTGCATGTTGTCCTCCCTGTGATGCTTTTTGTCGTCTTATGTCTTTTCGCCTATGTCTTGTCGTCCGATGCGTCAGGCGTTCATGCGTTTGCCCGTTGCATCGTCGAACAAATGGACCAGCGACGGATCGGGCTTCAGCCGCACCTTGTCGCCCGGATTGAACTGGTGACGCTCGCGGAAGACCGCGACGACCTGCTCGCCGCCGAGCTTGGCGAACACCTGCGTCTCCGAGCCGGTCGGCTCGACCACAATGATCTCGGCCTCGGCGCCGTCATCGGCAATGGTGAAGTGCTCCGGCCGCACGCCGTAGACCGCAGGACGGCCGTCGGAGCCGGCCGGCGCGCTCTTGAGCGGCAGCTTGACGCCGTTCGGCCCTTCGAAGGTCGCAACGCCGTTGACGCGCACATGGCCTTTCAGGAAGTTCATCGCGGGCGAACCGATGAAGCCGGCAACGAACTGGTTGTCGGGCTTGTCGTAGAGCTCGAGCGGTGTGCCCATCTGCTCGACGATGCCGTCGTGCATGACGACGATCTTGTCGGCCATGGTCATGGCCTCGATCTGGTCGTGGGTGACGTAGACCGTCGTCGTCTTCAGTCGCTGATGCAGCTCCTTGATCTCGGTGCGCATGGCGACGCGCAGCTTGGCGTCCAGGTTCGACAACGGCTCGTCGAACAGGAAGACCTGCGGGTCCCGCACGATGGCGCGGCCCATGGCGACGCGCTGGCGCTGACCGCCGGAGAGCTGGCGCGGATAGCGGTCGAGCAGCGGCGACAGCGCGAGGATCTCGGCGGCGCGCTTGACGCGCTTGTTGATCTCATCCGAGCTGGCATTCCGCAGCTTGAGCGAGAAGCCCATGTTGTCGGCGACCGTCATGTGCGGATAGAGCGCGTAGTTCTGGAATACCATCGCAATGTCCCGCTCCTTGGGCTGGACATTGTTGACGACGCGGTCGCCGATCGAGATCGTGCCGGAGGTGATGTTCTCGAGGCCGGCGAGCATGCGCAGAAGCGTCGACTTGCCGCAGCCGGAGGGGCCGACCAGAACGACAAACTGACCGTCCTCGATCGGAATCGTGACGCCGTGCAGGACTTCAAAATTGCCGAACGATTTCCGCACGTCGCGGATTTGCACAGACGACATCTAGCTCCCTCCTCGAAAGTCCACGGCGCCTCTCGCGCCGCGACCGTCTTGTTTTTCGGACTTCACCGAACGAAGCCCGAGCTTAGCGGGCGACATTGTCGGTAGTTTGTGCGGTTTTGGCAATTTGTCTTTGGTTAGTCGTTGCTGGTAGCGCTGTCAACGTTCCTTTGTTTGCGGGACCGACTGTGTTAAGAGCAGCAAATGGGTCGAAAACGCACCAAGTCAGGCAAAATCCGGCTGGCCGAAGTGGCCGAGCTTGCCGGCGTCAGCCCGATTACCGCGTCGCGCTTTTTCCGCAATCCGGAGGCCCTGTCGGTCGCCAAGCGGACGCGGGTCGAGAGCGCCGCCAAGGAGCTCGGCTATGTGCCCAACCTTGCGGCACGCGCCCTGGCCTCGCAACGCACCGAGGTCATCGGCGTCTTGATCCCATCGCTCACCAACAACGTGTTCTCGGACGTGCTGCGCGGCATCTATGACGCCTCCGAAGGCAGCCGATACTCGATCCAGTTGTCCAACACGCGCTACAGCATTCTCCAGGAAGAGAAGTTGCTGCGTCTGTTCCTGGCGCAGAAGCCGGCCGGGCTGATCGTCACCGGCATCGACCAGACTGCGGAATCCCGCGCGATGCTTCAGGCCGCGGACTGCCCGATCGTGCAGATCATGGAGATCGGCCCGGACCCGGTCGACATGATGATCGGCTTTTCGCACTATGATGCGGCCCGCGCGGCGATCGCGCACCTGTTCGAGCAAGGCCACCGCAAGGTCGGCTTCGTCGGCGCGCGGATGGATCCGAGGGTGCAGCGGCGGCTGGACGGATATGTCTCGGCCATGAAGGATGCCGGATCGTTCGACCAGCGCCTGGTGGTCACGACGGCGACGCCGACCTCGGTGACGCTCGGCGGCGCCCTGTTCACCGATCTGCTGGCGCGCGAGCCCGACATGGACGCGGTGTTCTGCGCCAATGACGACCTCGCGCTGGGTGTGCTGTTCGAATGCCGGCGCCGGGAGATCGCAGTCCCCGGGCAGATCGCGATCGTCGGCTTCAACGACCTCGAATTCATGGCCTCGGCCGTCCCCACCCTCACCAGCGTTCGCACCAACCGCTACGAGATGGGCAAGACGGCCGCCACCATGCTGATCAACGCGATCGAAGGCCGGCGCCCGGAGCAGCCGGTGCTCGATCTCGGCTTCAAGGTAATCGAGCGGCAAAGCTCGTCGGCGCGACGTTCGGACAGCAGGCCAGCCGTATCAGGCGCGGCCGCGGCGAACAAAATGATAGCGTTACCAAGTAGCCACGACTAGTATCGGAATCGTGAGGAAACGACCCGCCAGCGGGAAGGCAGATCATCGCGCGCGCCGTTGGGCAACGTACATGCCGACACCATGAGACGGACGCCAGCGCGTTTGCATTGCAGGAGAAACCAATGACAAAGAAACCAACCAACGGGCACGCCACCGGCAGCAACGGGACCCGCCGTCATCTTCGCTCGCAGGAATGGTTCAACAATCCGCACAATCCGGGCATGACTGCGCTCTATATGGAGCGTTACCTGAATTACGGCCTCACCCGCGCCGAGCTGCAATCCGGCAAGCCGATCATCGGCATCGCCCAGACCGGCAATGACCTGTCCCCCTGCAACCGCCATCATCTTGAGCTCGCGCACCGCGTCCGCGAAGGCATCCGCGAGGCGGGCGGCATCGCGATGGAGTTCCCGACCCACCCCATTCAGGAAACCGGCAAGCGCCCGACGGCAGCGCTCGACCGTAACCTCGCTTATCTCGGCCTCGTCGAGATTCTCTACGGCTATCCGCTCGACGGCGTGGTGCTGACCACCGGCTGCGACAAGACCACGCCGGCCTGCATGATGGCGGCGGCGACGGTGAACCTGCCTGCGATCGTGCTGTCGGGCGGCCCGATGCTGAACGGCTGGCACAATGGCGAGCGCACCGGCTCCGGCACCATCGTCTGGAAATCGCGCGAGCGGCTCGCGGCCGGCGAGATCAATTATGAAGAGTTCATGGAGATCGTGGCCTCCTCGGCGCCCTCGGTCGGCCATTGCAACACCATGGGCACGGCCTCGACCATGAACGGGCTTGCCGAAGCGCTCGGCTTCTCGCTGCCGGGCTGCGCGGCGATCCCGGCACCCTATCGCGAGCGCGGCCAGATCGCCTACGAGACCGGAAAACGCATCGTCGAGATGGTCTGGGAAGACCTCAAGCCCTCGGACATCCTGACCCGCAAGGCGTTCGAGAACTGCATCGTCATCAATTCGGCGATCGGCGGCTCGACCAACGCGCCGATCCACATCAACGCGCTCGCCCGCCATATCGGCGTCGAGCTCACGATCGAGGACTGGCAGAAGGTCGGCCACGACGTGCCGCTCCTGGTCAACATGCAGCCGGCCGGCTTCTATCTCGGCGAGGAATTTCACCGCGCCGGCGGCGTACCCGCCGTGGTGCGCGAATTGATGAAGCACAAGCGCATCCATGAGGACGCGATCACGGTCAACGGCCGCGGCATCGGCGAGAACTGCAAGAACGCGCCCGCACCCGACAACGACGTGATCTGGACCTACGACAAGCCGCTGGTGAAGGACGCCGGCTTCCTGGTGCTGAAGGGCAATCTGTTCGACTCTGCGATCATGAAGACCAGCGTGATCTCGAAGGAATTCCGCGACCGCTATCTCAGCAACCCGAAGGACCCGAACGCCTTCGAGGGCCGCGCCATCGTGTTCGAAGGGCCGGAGGATTATCACGAGCGGATCGACGATCCCTCGCTCGACATCGACGAGCGCTGCGTGCTGTTCATCCGCGGCACCGGCCCGATCGGCTACCCTGGTGGCGCCGAGGTCGTGAACATGCAACCGCCTGCGGCGCTGATCAAACGCGGCATCCTGTCCCTGCCCTGCATCGGCGACGGCCGCCAATCCGGCACCTCGGGCTCGCCCTCGATCCTGAACGCCTCGCCGGAAGCCGCCGCCAATGGCGGCCTTGCGATCCTCAAGACCGGCGACAAGGTGCGGATCGACCTCAACAAGGGCAGCGCCAACATCCTGATCTCGGACGAGGAGCTGAAGAAGCGCCACGCCGAGCTCAAGGCGGCCGGCGGCTTCAAGCATCCGCCGAACCAGACGCCGTGGCAGGAGATCTATCGCAACACCGTCGGCCAGCAATCGACCGGCGCCTGCATGGAGCTCGCCACAAGGTACCAGAACGTCGCCGGCACGTTCGGCGTGGCGCGGGACAATCACTGATCGCCACACCGTCATTGCGAGCGAAGCAATCCAGAGATGCGTCCGCGGAGATGGTCTGGATTGCTTCGTCGCTAGGGCTCCTCGCAATGACGCCGGGTTGGCATTCCGACGAACATCAGGGAGAAGAAAATGGCAGACCGCCTCAAGGGAAAGCGCGCCGTCGTCACGGCTGCCGCGGCAGGCATCGGGCGCGCTTGCGCCATCGCATTCGCGCGTGAAGGCGCAACCGTCATCGCCACCGACATCAACGAAGCTGGCATCGCTGGCTTGACCAAGGAAGGCGTCGCCGAAGTGGCCAAGCTCGACGTCCGCAACACCGCCGAGGTCAACGCCTTCGCCAAGCGCATCGGCAAGATCGACATTCTGCTTAACGCCGCCGGCTTCGTGCACCACGGCACCATCCTGGAGTGCTCGGAGGAGGACTTTGACTTTTCGTTCGACCTCAACGTCAAGTCGATGCACCGGACCATCAAGGCTTTCCTGCCCGACATGATCGCGGGCGGCGGCGGCAGCATCGTCAACATCTCGTCCTGCGCGGCGCTACGGCCGCCGGCCAACCGCTATGTCTACAGCTCGTCGAAGGCGGCGGTATCGCTGCTGTCGCGCGCGGTGGCGCTCGATTTCATCACCAAGGGTATCCGCTGCAACTCGATCTGCCCCGGCACCGTCGAGACGCCTTCGATGCTCGACCGCGCCGCCGCGCAAGGCCCGCAGGGCAAGGAGATGTTCATCTCCCGCCAGAAGATGGGCAGGCTCGGCACCGCCGACGAAATCGCCGCCATGGCGGTCTATCTCGGCAGCGACGAGAGCGCCTTCACCACCGGCGTCGATCTCGTCGTCGACGGCGGCTACATGCTCTGACGTAAGAAGGCCTCCGGCATGAACAAGATCGATCTCAACGGCCGCATCGCAATCGTCACCGGCGGCGCGCAAGGCTTTGGCCGCGCCATCACCGAGCGCTTCGTTGCCTCCGGTGCCAAGGTCGCGATCTGGGACTTCGACGCCGCGCTGGCGGAGAAGACCGCAAAGGAGATCGGCGGCGAAACGAAAGTCTTCAAGGTCGACGTCACCGACACGGCGGCCGTCGAGCAGGCACGCGATGCAACGCTCAAGGCGTTCGGCAAGGTCGACATCCTCGTCAACAATGCCGGCATCGCCGGCGTCAACAAGCCGGTCTGGGAGACCGAGCTCGAGGAATGGCGCAAGGTGCTGCGCATCAACCTCGATGGCCCCTTCATCGTCAGCAAGGCGATCGTGCCCGAAATGCTCAAGCAGAAATACGGGCGGATCGTGAACATCGCCTCGATCGCCGGCAAGGAAGGCAATCCGAACGCCGCGCATTATTCGGCCTCCAAGGCCGGCCTGATCGCGCTGACGAAGTCGCTCGGCAAGGAGCTCGCCGCCCATGACATCCTCGTCAACGCGGTGACGCCGGCGGCCGCCAAGACCGCGATATTCGATCAGATGACGCAGCAGCATATCGACTTCATGCTGTCGAAGATCCCGAAGGGGCGCTTCGTGCTGGTGGAAGAGCTGGCGGCGATGGTCGCCTGGCTCGCGTCCGAGGATTGCGCTTTCTCCACTGGCGCTGTGTTCGACATCTCGGGCGGACGGGCAACCTACTGAGGACATCATGATCCGGGAAGGTGGTTGCCTGTGCGGCGCGGTGCGGTTCAAGGCGGAGGGCGAGCCGCTCAACGTCCGCATCTGCCATTGCCGCACCTGCCAGAAGGCGATGGGCTCGCCCTACTTCGCCCGCGCCCAGTTCGACCAGCGCGCGCTCAGCGTCGAGGGCGAGACCGCACGCTACGCCTCGTCCGAGAACATCGACCGCGTGTTCTGCAAGCAGTGCGGCACGCGCCTGTTCGCCTGGCGCCGCAACGGCACGCTCGCGGGCGTGGCGCTGGCCACTTTCGACGATCGCAATGCCTTCGCCCCGACCGAGCACATCTGGGTGAGCGAGAAGCTTGCCTGGGTGAAGCTCGATGACGGTCTGGTGCAATATCAGACGACCATCCCGACGTGAGGTCGCGATCAGCCTGAGGCGCGAGCCGCTTCGATGCGGCGTCCCGTCGCCGTTGCGATCCAAATCCCGGCAAACACCGCAACGATGCCGGCCGCCAGATTCCAGCGCAGCGGTTCGTTCAGCAGCCAGGCGCCGACCAGCGATGCCGTGATCGGGTTGACGGTCACCGAAATCGCGACGCGCGTCGGCGTTGTCCGCTCCAGCGCGAAGGCCCAGAGATAGAAGGTCAGCGCCGCGCCGAAGGCACCCAAATAGAGGGCTCCCAGCCATTGCGGCATGCCGAAGCCGGCGACGGGCGCAAAGCTGCCGCGGACATACGAGAGCAGGATGAGGCAGGATGCACCCGCCGCCATGCTCATGGTCGTAAAGGCGATCGGGCTGGAGCGACGGATCAACGGCTTCGACCAGATGCCGTAGAGCGCCATGCACAGCGCAGCCGCCATCATCAGGAGATCGCCACGCCAGGCGCCTGACGGCGCCGAGGCAAGGTCGGAGAGCAGCGCGACCGCAACGCCAAACGTCGCGGTCACGACGCCAATGGACTTGCGCCAGGTCAAGGCTTCCGCGCCGAGAGCAGCCCCGATCACCAGCGACAACAGCGGAAGCGTCGACAACGCGAGCGCGCCGCGCGCAGCGGTCGTGAAGATCAGCGACGCGTTGAACAGGATCGGGAACAGCGCGAAGAACAGCATGCCCAGTCCGACGGCAGCGGCCCAATCCCCCCGCTCCGGCCAGCGATCGCCGCGCAGCAGCGCCAGCGGCAGCAGCAAGAGAAAACCGATGCCGAACCGGAACGAGCCGATCGCGAGCGGATCGATGCTCCCGACGAGATAGCGCGTCGCGCCGATCGAGGTCCCGCCCAGCGCGCTCGACAAAACGGCAGCAAAAACGCCAAGGATCTCGCCCACGAATCCTCCCATCGGCTTTGCGGGCAGCATAGGAGGCGCGCCGAAACGGGGAATGGAATTTGCGTCATAGCAGGATAAGTTTTCGTCATGACCTCGCCTGATCTCGACCCAGACCTTCTGAAGGCTTTCCTCGCCGTTGCCGAGCATCGGTCGTTCACGCGCGCGGCCGCGACGCTCAACCGCACCCAATCGGCGGTGAGCGTCCAGATCAGGCGTCTCGAAGAACGGCTGGACGTCAGGCTGTTTCACCGCACGAGGTCGGGCGTGGCACTGAGCGTGGCCGGTCGGGAGCTGCTTGCCTACGCGAAGCGGCTTCTCGAGCTCAATGCAGAAGCGGTCGATGTGCTCCGTAAGCGCGAGGCCATGGTCCGCCTCGGGGTGATGGACGATTACGGCACCATCGTCGTTCCGCCATTGCTGGCGCAATTTGCCAAGAGCCATCCGGAGGTCCGGGTCGAAATCGAGACTGGGCTGACCGCCACAATGCCGGCCCGGCTCGGCGAGGCCTATGATCTCGTCATCGCCATGCATCCGGAAGGGCACGGCGATGGCGAGCTGCTGCGACGCGAGCAGGCGGTCTGGGCCGCAGCCGCGTCATACTCGGCCGGGGGGCCGCATGACACGCTGCCCGTCGCGCTCTATCCACCGGGTTGCCTGTTCCGGCAATGGGCCACTGAGGCCCTTGATGCCGCCGGCCGCCCCTGGCGGCTCGCCTTCGTCAGCCGGACACTTGCGGCAGTGGAAGCGATCGCGGCACAGGGCCTCGCCATCACGGTCGTGAAGGCGGGCACCCTGCCCCCTCGCCTCCGAGTCCTTTCGGAACGCGACGGCCTGCCGCCGCTGCCGGTCGCGGACATCCGCCTCCACCGCGCGCGCAACCTGTCGCGTCCGGCAGCACTGCTGGCGAACCATCTGCAGCGGGCAATTTCGCAATCGAGCGCCATATAACGGTGGATCGCAGAGGTGTGTGGCCCTATACGGCCAGCTTTGCAAAGCGCGCGGGCCGAAATGAAACGGATGAGCCGGTGAACATTTCCTTCTATGACCTTTCGGTGTGGGTCCTGCCCCTGGTGCTCGCCATTACCTTCCACGAGGCTGCGCACGCTTTCGTCGCGGACCGGCTCGGGGACAACACGGCCTCACAGCTCGGCCGGGTCAGCTTCAATCCCATCAGGCATATCGACCCGTTCGGCACCCTGATCCTGCCGGCGATGCTGCTGTTCGCGCATTCGCCGTTCCTGTTCGGCTATGCCAAGCCGGTGCCGGTGAACTTCCGCAAGCTCAACAACCCCAGACTCGACATGGTCTGGGTGGCGCTCGCCGGGCCCGCCACGAACATCCTGCTGGCGCTGGTCGCCGCGGTCGCTTTCCACGCCCTGCCCCTGGTGCCCGCAAGCTCGGCGAAGTGGGTTGCCGACAATCTCAAGAATGCGCTCATCATCAATGCCATCCTGGCGGTCTTCAACATGATGCCGATCCCGCCGCTGGACGGCGGCCGCGTTGCAGTCGGCCTGCTGCCGCGGGCTCTCGCCTTGCCGCTGGCCCGGCTCGAGCCGGTCGGTATGCTGATCCTGATCGGGCTCTTGATCCTGCTGCCGCTGGCGGGCTCGCAGTTCGGTCTAAATCTTGATGTTATTTCAGCAATACTGCGGACGTTGACCGGTTATGTGATTCAGGCTGTTCTCTTCCTGACCGGCAATGCGTAGTTGAACCGCGACACCAGAACACAAGCCGAAAGGCCAGAGGCCGACTTGGTCAAAGCTGCCGATATGCTGATCGCGCGACGCGCCGACACCCGCGCCCGCGCTGATTTCGCCACCTGGAAGATGATGGCCAAGCTCAACGGGGCGTCCGCGCTGCCTCCGGAGGCCCAGGAGTTCCTCAGCAGCTACAGGAACCTGTTGGCGCAGATGAGCGAAGGCGAGGCCACCGAGGCCACCATCGGTGCGATCTACAAGGCCTATTACGTCGAGATGGGTGGCGCTGGAACGCCGCCCGACGTCCGTCCCCGCCAGGCCGAACCGGCAGCGGACAATGTTACCGCCTTCCGGCGCCCGGCGCCGAAGCCGAAAGGCGCTGGCTTCTTCGGGACAGGCGCGGCCAGCGGAGCCCAGAAACGCCCCCTCCCCGTGGCGCTGATCTTCGCGTGCCTGGTCGTGGTCTACGTCGGGATCCGGCTCTACTGGCGCTGAGCCGTTTTTTTGTTGGTGGTCTTCTTCGATTTCTCAGGGGCGAAGTTGATCTCGAGCGTGCGCTCGAATCGCTCCTCGGTCAGTTGAACCGGAGGCGGCTGGAAAGGCTCCGCCTTGCGGATCATTGAGATCGCAGCCGCATCGTAGGCGGCGTCACCGGACGACGCGACCACCTCGACCGAGAGCACGTTTCCCTTTCGGTTGAGCGCGAAACTCACCGTGACTTTCTGGTTGGCGTTCTGTCTGCCTTCCGGGGTGATCTCGTGCTGCTTGATGCGCGCACTGATCTTTTTGTTCCAGTCCGCTGTGATCTTCAGGATGTCCTTGCCCACACCGACCACGGGAGCCATCGCCTTATCAGCCTCGCGCGTTGCGTCCTCGAAAGTCTGCCGCGCCTGGTCAATCTGCTTTGGCGATGCTTCCGCGGCTGGCGTTTCCACCGCAGCCACCTTCGGATCGTCGTCCTGCTCCTTCTTCGCTTTGTTTTCGCTAACGATACGATCGGGCTCCTCGACTTCTTGGGGTCGATCCTGCGGGAGCTCCGTCTCCTTTAATTCGGCTTTCTGCTCTGGAAGTTCCGGGCGCTCTTCCTGCGCCACTGAGTCGCTTGGTCCGACGGGCACGTTGGATTCTTGAACTTCCGGCGAAGCCATTTCGACCGCGAACTCGGCTCCGGCCGCGCCGAGACCATCGCCGTCGTCGTCGGCGCGCAAATGCGCCAGCGCGAGCGCAGCACCGCCGAGATGAAGCGCGAGCGCGGTGATCGCCGCCACGGTCCAGAGCTTTCGGGATGGTTTCGGTTCGTCCGACATGGCTGGCCTTTAAGGCTGAGCGGCGCCTGCCGCAGGCGCCCCCGGCGCGCCTTCGAGCGCGACCAGCTTCACCCGCGTATAGCCGCCCGAGCGCAGGAGCTCCATCACGCCCATCAACTCGCCATAGGGCACCGAGCGATCGGCGCGGAGGAAAACATACTTGTCCTTGCTCATGTCGGAAAGGCCGTCGAGGGTTCCGATCAACTCGGCCCGGTGAACGGGGTTCTCCCCGATCGCGAGCGTCAGATCGGGCTTGATGCTGAGATAGGTCGGCTTGTCCGGCTTCTTCTGCGGCGTCGCGCTGGACGTCGGCAGATCGATCGGCAAATCCACTGTCGACAACGGAGCCGCCACCATGAAGATGATCAGCAGCACCAGGATGACGTCGATGAACGGCGTGACGTTGATGTCATGCGTTTCCGAGAAATCGTCGTCGTCGTCATTGTCTGCGAGCGAAACGGCCATGATCTACTCCGCCGCGCGCGAATGCACGCTGCCGTGGCTGCGGTCGAGATCGCGCGACAGCAGCCGCCCCGCTGCGCCCGAGGCGCGGCTGACGAGCTCGAGATAGCCCTTCGTCACGCGCGAAAAGTGGTTGTAGATGATGACGGCGGGAATGGCGGCGACGAGGCCGATCGCGGTGGCGAGCAGCGCCTCGGCGATGCCGGGCGCGACCACGGCGAGGTTCGTGGTCTGCGACTTCGAGATGCCGATGAAGCTGTTCATGATGCCCCAGACCGTGCCGAAGAGGCCGACGAAGGGCGAGGTCGAGCCGATGGTCGCGAGCACGCCCATGCCGATCCGGATGCGCCGCTGCTCCGCGCGCACGATCTCGGCAAAGCTGGAGGCCGCTCGCTCCTTGATGCCGGCATCGCTGGACAGGCCGGCCGACATCCGCGCCTCGCGCAGCGCCGCCGCCAGGAACGACGGCAGGATGCCCTCCTTGGTGCCGAGCGCCATCTGCGCTTCGGCGAGCGAACGCGCCTCCGCGATCTTCTTCAATGCCGAACGCAGCTTGCTGGAGGCGACCGACAGCTCGATCGACTTGGCGATGAAGACGGTCCAGGTCATCAGCGAGGCGAAGGCGAGGCCGATCATCACCGCCTTCACGATGACGTCCGCCGACATGAACATCACCCAGGGCGACAATTCCTTCATGGCCGGAGCGATGGCTGCCGCCTCGGGCTTCGCACTCGCGGGATTGACGGCCACGGGAGCGGCACCCGCAACGGCGGGGGCCGTCGAGGCCGCAGGGGTGGCTGCCGGGGGAACGGTTCCGGCCGTGGACGGCTGAGCCGCCGATGGGGCCGGTGCCGACAGGACCGGTGTCTGGGCAAGAACAGGAGACGCAAGCCAGGCGGACGCCAGCATCAAGGCTGCGGCAAGGCTTGCTTGGAAGGACATGGTCTTCATACTTCGGCCCAGTAGCGAATGAGGTTGTGATAGATACCCGTCAATTTGACCGTTTCGGGATCGTCACGCCCGAGCCGTTCCACCAGCGCCTGTATCGCGGTGTCGAGGTCAAAGATCATGCTCCGGACTTGATCGTCCCGTATCATGCTCTGAAGCCAGAAGAAAGATGCAACCCGCACTCCCCTGGTCACGGGGGTGACCAGATGGAGGCTGGTCGAGGGATAGAGCACGCAGTCCCCGGCTGGCAACTTGACTTGGTGCGAGCCGTAGGTGTCCTCGATCACAAGTTCGCCACCGTCGTACTCCTCCGGCTCGGCGAGGAACAGCGTGACCGACAGGTCGGTGCGGATGCGAAGGCCGGTCAGGCGGTCGCCGCGGATCGCATTGTCGACGTGCAGGCCGAAATGGTGGCCGCTGTCGGCGGCATAGCGGTTGAACAGCGGCGGGAAGATCTGGAGCGGGATCGCCGCCGCGATGAAGCGCGGGTTCGACGTCAGCGCCGAGATGATGCGGTTGCCGAGTTTTCGCGCGACTTCGCTGTCAGGTGGCAGCTGTTCGTTGCGCTTGACCATGGCCGACTGCGCCCCTGCAGTCGAGCGGCCGTCCTCCCATTCGCTGGCATCCATGATGCGGCGGAAGTCCGCCACATCATCCTTGCTGAGAACACCAGGCAAGCACGTCAACATGATCAGAACTTCGCTGTCGTCACGATGTAGAAGGCCCGCCCCGGTGCGACTGCAACGAACGGGACGTTGCTGCGATAGAACGAGTCGTAATAGAGCTTGTTGGTCAGGTTCTGCGCGTAGAACTTCATGCTCCAGTTCTGGTCGATCTTCTTCTCGACGAACGCATCGAAGCGCCAATAGCTCGGCAGCTGGTTGGTGTTGGCCGCGAACGTGCCACCATAGAGCTTGGAGCGATACACCGCCTGGCCGCCAAGTTCCCAGCCATCGTCGAATTTGTACTTGGTGAGCATGCTGAAGGACTGGTGCGCGATGTTGGCGAGTTGCAGCCCGAGATTCGAAGCAACGCCGCTCTGCGTGACCTTGGACTGCATCAGCACCAGTCCGCCGAAGATGCTCCAGCGGTCGGTGATCTTGCCTTCCGCTTCGAGGTCGATGCCCTGGATCCTGTAGGCAGCGCCCGATGTGAGCACGCTGTTGACGGTCTCGCGCGCGTTGTTCTTGGTGGTTTGGAACAGCGCACCGGTCACCAGCAGGTGGCGATCCGCAAGCTCCCATTTGGTGCCGACCTCGATCGCCTTGTTGCGCTCGGGCCCGAGCAAGATGGTCGAGTTGGGGGGAACGCCGCCATAGTCGGTACCGGTCGCATCCAGCTCCGACCCGAACGGGTTGGCCGAAGTCGCATAGGCTGCATAGACGCTGCCGATCGACATCGGCTTGTAGACCACACCGACGTTGTAGTTCACCAGATCGGAACTCTGCTTCAGATAGTTCGCATTGTTGGACGCGCTCTGGCTGTAGCCGTCATAGCGGACACCGCCGTTGACGATGATCGTGTCCTGCCAGTTCGCGGTGTCCATGACGTACACGCTGCTGGTGTTGACGCCGTAACGGGTCGGGTTTCCAACAAGCGAGGGAATGCCGAAGGGAATGTAGGTGTATTGCGGAGAGTAGAGATTGACCCCCGTCACCGCGCCAGTGCTGGTGAACGCGGAGCCGGACAGTTCGGAGGCGAGGCCGGCGTAACGATCGATCGAGATGTTCTCGTTCGAATATTCGACGCCGAACACCGCGGTGTGCTTGACCCCGCCGGTGTCGAGCTTGAACGTGGCCTCGTTCTGGTTGGCCCATACGTCGACGTTCTGGTAGCGGCTCTGCGCGCTTGCCGTCGTGGTCCAGAGCAGCGGGTTGGGGCTGGTCGTATTCGGGTTCTGCGGCAGCGTGCCGATATAGTTGAGCAGCGAGTGCTCGCCGCGCACCTTGCTGGTCAGCGTGATCGCCTCGTTGACCCTGTATTCAATGGTACCGGTGCCGAAATCCTGCCGCGCGGTCTGGAAGTCGCGGTTGAGGAAGCCGTACCAGTTCTGACGCGGAATGCCCGCCGACGTCACCGGCACGTTGCCCTGCTTGTAATAGGGCACGCCAAAATCGGGATAGCCGCTGAGGTCGGTATGAACGTAGTTCGTCGTGATCTTGATGTCGTTGGTCGGGGTGTACTTGGTCGAGATGAAGCTGCCCCACCGATTGTCGGTCACGTAGTTGCGCCCGGCAACGTTGGCGTCCTGGAACAGGCCGCCAACGCGCACCGCGAAGGTGGGATCGATGACCTGGTTGACGTCGAGCGTGACGCGTTTGGTCATGTCGGTACCAAACTCGCTGTCGATCCGCTTGAAGTTGATGTCGCCGGCCTGCTTGGTGACGATGTTGATGGCGCCGCCGGCGGTGCCGCGGCCGGCATAGGAGGATGCCGGGCCGCGCAGAATCTCGATCTGCTCGGTGAAGAAGTTCTCGCGAATGGAAACGGCGGGATCGCGGATGCCGTCGATGAAGACGTCGTTGCGCGCGTCGAAGCCGCGGATGAAGAAACGGTCGCCGAACGCGTTGCCACCCTCGCCCGAGCCGAGCGTGACGCCTGCGGTCGAGCGCCCGATCTCCTTCAGCGTGGTGGCGTTCTTGTCCTCGAGCACTTCCTTGCTGAGCACGGTGATCGTCTTCGGCGTGTTCAGCATCTTCTCGGGAAACTTGCCCGAGGCCTGGACGTGATCGACCTTATAGGGCGCCGCCGGATCGGCATAGGGATTGCTGTCGGCAGCGCCGGACGGCGTGGCGGGAGCCGCCTGCTGCACCTGCTGGCGCTGCGCGGCGCGGCGAAGCGCGTTGCGGGCGCGGACCTGCTCGGGCGAAGGCTTTGAGGCCGTCGGACGCGAACGCTCGACCGGAGCATCGACCGTCACCGGCGGCAGGTTCGACTGCTGCGCCTGCGCGCCGCTCGACACCGACGCCACTGCGATCAAGCTCGCGACCGCTGAAACTTTTTTGCCGGAAACGCCCGCGGACCTCTCGTCCATCGGGTCGAACGCTACGACCGAACGCAACGACTTCGGTGCGACCACCTGCCCCATTACCAAACGCCCCATCTTCCTGTTCGCTCATTCACTTCGAACGAGCGATGGGCTGTTGGTATCGGCCGCAAAATAACGGGTCAATGCGAGGCGCTCGCGAGAACCCTTGAATCAGTCCAGATCAAAACGATTCTAAGCTGCAGTTTCAAATCGTTCTAAGACGAGACTGGACTCGTTCTAAAACAGTGCAGCGATCGCGCATCTCTCTCAGTCGCTGCTCGGCGGCTTCATCAGCGAGAACAATTCGTCGACAGTCTTCTGCGCAACCGCGCGCACGCGATCGGTTGAGTCCATGCCGGCGATGTTGACGCCGTTGACGACGGCTTTGATCTCGTCGCGAAAATCGGTGAGGAAGCGCAAGGGATCGCGCTGCTCGTTGGCGACACGCGCGATCAATCCCGTGATCAGAATCTGGCACGCGATCAGCTTGCCGTTCAGCTCGTCCATGCTTCGCTCCGTGTGATGCGGCGCCGATATGGACGATGCCGAAATCCCTGACAACCGAAACGGCGGCGACCCGACTTAGAACCGTTCTTGCGGCAGATCCGAACGACGGCGCGGCGCGGGGCCGATCGGCCCCGAGCACATCGTTGCGCTTGCTGCGAAGACTTGCACGCCGACCGGTCGCGGCGGAAAAACGCAGCACTGCACACGGCCGCGCCAGCGAGCTGCCTACACGGTGCAAAGCTTTCCAATTGTTTAGGATTCTCAACGGATAGTGCTGTTTACACTGGAACTTGGCGTGTATTATACATCATGCTGGAACCGTACGATTGCCCCGATATTCGTAGCCGAGGGCATGCGAGCCGACACGAGACGACATGACCAAGTCCCGGCCGATCCTTTGGCTTTTGATCATCGCGGCCGTGGCTGCCGCGGGCTATTATAGTTGGCAGAAGTTCGGCGTGGCCGAGGCTGGAAAAACCCAGACCGCACAAAAGGGTCCGCCTCGCCCGTCCGCCATCCCCGTCAGCGTTGCGCCGGTTCAGAAGACCGACTTTCCAGTCTATCTCACCGGTCTCGGCACGGTTCAGGGCTTCAACACGGTCCAGGTGCGAACCCGTGTGGATGGCCAGATCGACAAGCTCGAATTTAGCGAAGGCCAGATCGTCAAGCAGGGCGATCTCCTGGTTTCGATCGATCCCCGCCCCTATCAGGCCACACTTGACCAGGCCAAGGCCAAGAAGGCGCAGGACGAGGCCAGTCTCGCCAACGCTAATCTCGAGCTCCAGCGCGCCACGAAGCTCGGCGAATTCGCCACCGCCCAACGCGTCGACACGCAGCGGTCCACCGTCGCTCAGCTCACCGCCCAGATCGCCGCCGATGATGCCGCGATCTCCAACGCCCAAACCCAGCTCGATTACACCCAGATCAAGGCGCCGATCACCGGCGTTGCAGGCCTGCGTCAGGTCGACATCGGCAACATCGTCAACGCTTCGTCGCAGACCGCCATCGTCACGATCTCGCAGATCGAGCCGATCGCGGTGATCTTCACCGCGCCGGAAGACCAGCTCCCCTATATCGGCGAGGGCCAGAAGGCCGGCGCGCTCAAGGTGATCGCCTTCACCACCGACGGCAAGAAGACGCTGGCCGAGGGCAAGCTCGCCGTGATCAACAACCAGGTCGACACGAGCAGCGGCACGATCCGGCTCAAAGCGGTGTTCGACAACAAGGAAAGAACGCTGTGGCCTGGCCAATCGGTCTCGACGCGACTCCTGGTGCGAACGCTGAAGGATGCGACCGTTGTTCCGGATGACGCGGTCCAGCACTCCACCAACGGGCTCTACGCCTATACGGTCAATCAGGACAACAAGGCCGAGCTGCACAAGGTCAAGGTCAGCTACGGCATCGACGGGCGTTCGGTCATCGAGGAAGGATTGAGCCCCGGCCAGCAGGTGATCGTCGGCGGACAGTTCAAGGTCCAGCCCGGAAGCTTGGTGTCGACGGCGGTGGCAAGCTCGGATCCGGCCCAGAACAAGGTACGACAGCAATGACCGAGGGCGGGATTTCGGCACCTTTCATCCGATATCCCATCGGCACCTCGCTGCTGATGGCCGGCATTCTCTTCGTCGGCCTGGTCGCCTATCCCCTGCTTCCGGTCGCGCCCCTGCCGCAGGTGGACTTCCCGACCATCCAGATCAGCGCCAACCTGCCCGGCGGCAGCCCTGAAACGATGGCTTCGTCCGTGGCGCAGCCGCTCGAGCGGCAATTCGCCCAGATTCCGGGCATCGCGCAGATGACCTCGACGAGCTATCTCGGCACGACGTCGATCACCATCCAGTTCGACCTCAACCGCAACATCGACGGCGCCGCAAACGACGTGCAGGGCGCCATCAACGCGGCCAGCGGCCAGTTGCCGAAGAACCTGCCGTCGCCCCCGAACTACCGCAAGGTCAACCCCGCCGACGCGCCGATCCTGCTGTTGTCGGCGACATCGGAGACGCTGCCGCTGACGACCGTCAGCGACGCGGTCGACGCCCAGCTCGCTCAGCAGATCAGCCAGCTCTCGGGCGTCGCCCAGGTCTTCATCGGCGGCCAGCAGAAACCCTCCATCCGCATTCAGGTCGATCCCGCAAAGCTGGTCGCCAAGGGCCTGTCCATGGAGGACATCCGCAGCCAGATCGCGATCGCTACGGTCGACAGCCCCAAGGGCAATATCGACGGCGAGAAGCGGGCCTATACGCTCTACGCCAACGACCAGCTCACGCAGGCGCAGGACTGGAACGACGTCATCATCGCCTATCGCAACGGCGCTCCGTTGCGTATCCGCGATATCGGCCAGGCGGTCAGCGCCGCCGAAGACGCCAAGCAGGCGGCCTGGGCCAACGGCAAGCGCGGCGTGTTCCTGGTGATCTTCAAGCAACCCGGCGCCAATGTCATCGAAACGGTGGACCGGATCAAGGCGACCCTGCCCCGCCTCGTTGCAGCGATCCCGCCCGCGATCAAGATCGAGCTCATCAGCGACCGTACCACGACCATCCGCGCCGCGGTCGAGGATGTCCAGTTCACGCTGCTGCTGACCATCGCCCTCGTGGTCATGGTCATATTCATCTTCCTGCGAAGCTTCTGGGCCACGGTCATTCCTACCGTCACGGTTCCGCTGGCGCTGCTGGGCGCGTGCGCCCTGATGTGGCCGGTCGGCTATTCGCTCGACAATCTGTCGCTGATGGCGCTCACCATCGCGGTCGGTTTCGTGGTCGACGACGCCATCGTGATGCTCGAGAATATCACGCGCTACATCGAGGAAGGCGACTCGCCGATGGAAGCCGCCTTCAAGGGCTCCAAGGAAATCGGCTTCACCATCGTCTCCATCAGCATCTCGCTAGTCGCGGTGCTGATCCCGCTGCTCCTGATGGGCGGCATCATCGGGCGCCTGTTCCGCGAATTCGCCGTGGTGCTGGCGATGACGATCTTTGTCTCGATGTTCGTGTCGCTGACGCTGACGCCGATGATGGCCTCCCGCTTCCTGCGCGCCCATGGCGAGGTCACCCACGGCAAGCTCTATCAGTGGAGCGAGCGCGCCTTCGACGGCATGCTGCGCGGCTATGAATACGTGCTCGACCATGCCCTGGCCTGGCGGCGCACCACGCTTGCGATCTTCTTCGTCACGCTCGGCCTGTCGATCTACCTGTTCGTGCTGATCCCAAAGGGCTTCTTCCCGCAGCAGGACGTCGGCCTGATCACGGCCACCTCCGAAGCCTCGCAGGACATTTCGTTTAAGGAGATGCAGCGCCGCCAGGTCGAGCTCGGCAAGATCGTGATGGAAGACCCCGACGTCGCCACGATCGCGATGAACATCGGCGGCAGCGGCCGCGCCGGCAACAACGGCAACATGTTCATCACGCTCAAGCCGCGCAACGAGCGGGAGGCGTCCGCTCAGCAGATCATCGCGCGGCTGCGTCCGAAGCTCGAGAAAGTGCCGGGCGCGCGCCTCTACATGCAGGCGGCCCAGGACGTCCGGCTCGGCGGCCGGCCGACGCGCACGCAGTTCGAGTTCACCCTGCAGGACGCGGATCTAGCCGAGCTCAACGAATGGGCGCCGAAGATCCTCGCCAAGATGCAGACGTTGCCGGAGCTGCGCGACGTCGCGACCGACCAGCAGACGCAGGGCACGACGGTCCAGCTCAAGATCAACCGCGACACCGCCGCCCGCTACGGCATCCAGCCCCAGCTGATCGACGACACGCTGTATGATGCCTTCGGACAGCGGCAGGTCACGCAATATTTCACGCAGCTCAACACCTACAAGGTGATCCTGGAAGTCCTGCCGGAGATGCAGGGCGATCTCGAGACGCTGAACAAGCTCTATCTGAGATCGCCGCTGACCGGCGACCAGGTGCCGCTGTCGACCTTCGCGAGCTGGACCACCGATCCGGTCCGCCCGCTGTCGATCAGCCATCAGGGTCAGTTCCCGTCGATCACAATCAGCTTCAATCTCGCGCAAGGCGTCGCGCTCGGCCAGGCCACCGAGGCCGTGCAGAAAGCGATGGCGGAGCTCGGTACGCCGCCCACGCTGAATTCGAGCTTCCAGGGCACCGCACAGGCGTTCCAGCAGTCGCTCGGCACCGTGCCGCTCTTGATCCTCGCCGCGCTGGTCGTGGTCTATCTGATCCTCGGCATTCTCTACGAGAGCTACATCCATCCGATCACGATCCTGTCGACGCTGCCTTCGGCCGGCGTCGGCGCGCTCGCGATCCTGATGGCGGCCGGATTCGACTTCAGCCTGATCGCGCTGATCGGCATCATCCTCTTGATCGGCATCGTGAAGAAGAACGGCATCATGATGGTGGACTTCGCCATTGCCGCCGAGCGCGACGAGCACAAGACGCCGGAGGAATCGATCCGTCAGGCCGCGCTGCTGCGCTTCCGTCCGATCATGATGACGACGATGGCGGCCCTGCTCGGCGGCGTGCCCCTCATGCTCGGCCACGGCACCGGCGCCGAAATCCGCCAGCCGCTCGGCTATGCGATGGTCGGCGGCCTGATCGTCAGCCAGGCGCTGACGCTGTTCACCACGCCGGTCGTCTATCTCTACCTCGACAAGCTCAACAACTGGTTCTCGACTTGGGGCCGTGCGGACGACGAAGGCCAGCAGACGCCCGAGCACGGCAGCGTCAAGGAAGCAGCCGAGTAAGCTTGCGCCGCGCCTGCCGCGACGCTACAGCGAGACCCCGGTTCGCGAATGCGGTTTCCCATGCCTATGCAATCCAGACTTGTCGCCCTGGCCGCTGCTGTCCTTTTGTCAGCAGGCGCAGCACACGCCCAGCAGGGCACCAAGAAGAACGCCGCGCCCGCGCCGGCCGCACAGCCTGCGCCTGCCCCGACACAGGCGCAGGCTGACGGTGCTTCCGGACAGCCCGGCTGGATCGTCCGCTGCACCAGCGCAAGCCGTGACGCGCCGCTCGAATGCGCGATGGAGCAGAACGCGGTGCTGACCAAGACCGGCCAGACCGTCGTCCTGATCAACATCCGCATCGCGCCCGACACCCGCACGCCGATCGCGCTGCTGCAATTGCCGCTCGGCCTCAATCTTCCCGTCGGCGCCAAGCTCCAGGTCGACGAAGGCAAGACGGCCGACCTCCAGATCCAGACTTGCGAGAACCGCGGCTGCTACGCCTCGACGCCGATCGCAGCGGACCTGCTCGCAGCGTTGCGGTCGGGCAAGCAGCTGAAGGTCTCCTTCCAGAACATGGCCAAGGAAACGATCGCGATCCCGATGCCGCTGGGCGATTTCGCGGCGGCATACGACAAGATCAAGTAACCGGTGCGCCTCATGTCGCGATGTCGCTCGCCCGGAGCAGCGTCGTGAAGCCGCCATAGATCATGCGCTTGCCGTCGAAAGGCATGCCTTCCATTTTTAGCCGCGGATCCGCCATCACCTTCTTGTTGATGGCATCGCGGCTCTCGCGGTTCCGATAGACGATCCAGGCGAACACCACGATCTCGTCCTCCTTCGCGATCACCGCACGCGGGAACGAGGTGAGCTCTCCATAGGGAACGTCATCACCGATGCATTCGACATAATCGAGCGCGCCGTGCTCCATCCAGATGGCGCAGGCGGTCGTCGCCATCGCCTTGTAGGCCTCGAGATTGTCCTTCGGCACGGCGAGAACGAAACCATCGACATAGGGCATTTGCGGATCTCCTTGGGTTGTCCAGCCCAAGGACGATGGAGCGTGCCGCGACCCGACTTGGGAACGAGAGTACGACGTGAGGCAAACCGTCGCGAGCAGCGAGGCGGCCCATCAACCTGCCATCCTGCTCAAGGACCGGAACCATACCTTTGGAAAAGTGCCCGGAACTGGCTGGGGAACCTGGATTCGAACCAAGACAAACAGAGTCAGAGTCTGTTGTGCTACCGTTACACCATTCCCCACCGAAGCGCTTGAAATTACTAAGCATTCTTCGGGATTTCTGCAAGGCTGGCTGAAATTTTGCAAATCAGCGGCTTGCAGGCCGCTCATATAGCCGCGCTGATCTTCGCGGTCCAGTCCTTCTGTGAACATCGTCGCTTGTTCTCGCTGCGTTCACGCCCGAGCGAGATCGTCCTGGTCGTTTCGCACAGGCTTTTTCAAGGCATGGTTCTAAGCGGGGAGCGCCTGTTGGCAGCACCGCGCTTGGACACTCGCCTCGGAGATCTCAGTGGTGCACGGGACGTGCCCGCAACGGCCGGATCGGAAATGACCATTCCGGCCAGAGCACGTTATCAATACGGGCGGGCGATGTGGACGACGATCTCGCCTTTGCCGTTCGTAATCATCACCTGGCCGTATTCGTCCTGCGGCGGACTTTCCTCGTAGCGAAGCGGGATCGTCGTGATCTCCTGCGGGGCCTCGCCGCTCGGCTCCTGTGCATTCACGTCGAGGATCAGGATCTTCGGATTGATCCCTTGCGGCGAGCGCTTTGTCAGCCGGGCTTGCCAGCCGTTGGTCGGCACCCGCACATCTCCCGTCATGATCAGCTTGGGCGGCGCGCCGGGCGCGCGATCGATCCAGGCTCTGAAAGTGTTTCTCAGCAGGACTGTCATGATACGCCTCTCCCTTGCCTAGTTGCGCGACCCTTCGGTCGTGAACGAAACATAGGTGGACGCAGATCGTGAATGGCCCGTGAATCCGGTGCGCGCCAACACGCTGCTGCGATCACACGCGATTTGCCGCCACACGATCCTGCCGCGGGCGATACGTCGGACAAGGCGAACAAGTCGGATCGAGCTCGCGCGTGAGTTGTCGACGACGCGGCGAATGCCCCCGCATGCCGCCGAATATCCGCCGATTCACGCTGATTTCACGCCCGTCGGCTCGAAGTGATGAGCCATTTTTCATTCCGCCCGCAAGTCGCATTTCAATCATTCCGCAACCCTTGACCATCTGACGACCCGAGATGTACCATTCCCGAATTGCGTTAGATCCGGCGGGCTGTATTCCTGAGCTCACCTGTCATTGGCTTCGCAGACCGCGCGAACCGATCGTCTGCATTCTGCCAAGTCTGGCCACCCGGAACCTGCCCTCCTACACTGTCGTCGAGACCATCGACGGGGGATGGGACGAGATGTCCGGAGTCAACAGCAACGAGGCGGTTGGCGCAGACGAGCGCCGCCACCTGACACTTAAAATCATCGGAGCATTCTCGGCGTCCGTGGGCGGGCAAGAGGTCGGGCTCGGCCGAAAGGCGCAAGCGCTTCTCGGCTATATGATGCTCTCCTCCGCACGCCAGTTGCCCAGGAGCAAGTTGGTCGGGCTGCTCTGGAGCGAGAAGGAAGATCCGCTCGCAAAGGGTTCGCTGCGCCAATCGTTAAGCCAGATTCAGCGCGAGCTAAAAGCGCTCGGCTGTCCGTACTTCCACGCAGACCAGATCCACGTGGAACTCGAGATCGAACGAGTGACCTGTGATCTGGTCGAGATCATCTCCGATGCCGAGCGCGGTATCGTCCATCCACTCCTGCTCACGCGCGAACGGCTGACCGACGATATCCTCGACGACCTGGAAGGCGTCGATCCGGCATTCTCGGAATGGCTCGCAGAGACGCGGCCTCTGATCCACGAACGGCTGATCGACGCGCTGACGAGGCTGCTGCCCGGTGAGACCGACCCAGTCGTGACGGCAACCGCGGAAGCTGCAGCGAAGGCGATCCACCGGCTGGATTCCGAGAACGAGCGGGCCATTCGTGTTCTCATCAAGAGCCATCTCGCGACTGGAAGCATTGGCGCGGCACTCGCGATCTATGCGCGCCTCTGGCGCCAACTCGAAGATGCTTACGACATCGAGCCGCACAAACTCACGCAGGACTTGATTGCCGGCCTGCGGCAGCAGCAGCCCGAAACCGTCGTACGACCGGCTCCATCTGCCGTAGCGGCACCCGCTGTCGCCCTGACCGGATCCGTCGTCAGCCGACCGTCGGTCGCCGTCCTTCCCTTTCGCGCGCTCTCGCCCGCTCTGGAGCCTCAATTCACGATCGGCATCGTCGACAGCGTCGTCCAGGCTCTGTCGGGTTTGAAAGAGCTGTTCGTCATTTCCCGCGGCTCTACGATGATGCCGGCATCGCAGACGCCGGACCTGCGTGCCATCGGCCGCGATCTCAATGCGCAATATCTGCTTCACGGAAGCATTCAGCGCGCCGGCGATCAGATCCGGATCTCGACCGAGCTCGTTGCCGCCGAAACGGTCGAAGTCGTCCGCGTCGATCGTCTCAGCGGGACTGCAGCCGATGTCTTCGACCTGCAGGATCGCATCGCCGTCGAGGTCATACGCTCGCTGGCGCCCCAAGTCCGCGACCGGGAGCTTCACCGCGCCATGCAGAAGAGACCAGACGACCTCGACGCCTATCAACTGGCGTTGGTCGGTTACGATCAGATGTTCAGTCCTGACTACACGACATTCGTGACGGCGCGAACCAATTTCGAGCGGGCGCACATGCTCAGCCCCAATTGGGCTCCGCCGCTGTCCTACAGCGCGATCTGGCACATGCAGCGCGTGGCGCGCGGATGGTCCGCGAATGCACCGAACGAGCTCGACACCGCGCGCGCGCTCGCCGAACGAGCGCTCGAGCGCAACTCGGCCGATCCGCTCGCCAATGCCGTCGGCGGCTACACACTGTCGCAATGCAAGCACGATCACGCCGGGGCGCTCAAACAGCTCGACCGCGCCATCGAGCTCACCCCGAACCTCGCGCTCGCATTCGCATACCGGGCTGCCGTGCATGTCCGCTGCGAACGATATGCGGACGCACTCGGCGATGCAGCCATCAATTTACGCCTGTCGCCGCGAGACCGGCACGCCTGGTTCGCCGAGATGATCTCGGCTCAGGCCTACTTTGCCATGCACGACCTCACATCTGCCATCGAACACGCGACGCGGGTTGCGACGCAATTGCCCAGCAATCAGGTGAACCTGCGCGTCCTCGTTGCCGCACTCGTGGAGAGCGGACGCCTCGACGATGCGCAGAATTTTGCCCAAACACTGATGTCGGCGGGTGAGATCGACCTGAAGTGGATCGCGACGTCGCCATGGCCGAAGCCGACCCTGGCGCGCGTCGAAGCTGCGCTCTCACGGTTGGCATCGGCACTTCGGCACGGAGACGGCAAGAGCGGCGCCGACAAGTCTTAAACAGAGGAGGCACACATGGCAGGCGGATACGGAGGATATGGCGGATACGGCGGCTATGGCGGATATGGCGGCTACGGGGGCTATGGCGGGTATGGAGGCTACGGCGGCAACGCAGGCGGATCAGGCGGCGCCATGTTCAGCGACCGCGTCGATCGCCCATTCATAAGCGAGCGCGATATCGCCGGCGCCAGATTTGATCCCAGCGGCTTTGGCATGAGGCTGTGGTCGACCAGGTGGTACGCCTGGGTCGTGATGTCCGATCTCGCCAGTCGGGGAGATTGGCTCGACAGGCTCGGCGGCTTTGCGCTGCTCGGCGCCGGGCCAACCCCTTGGGCCGGAAGCCTTGACGACGATATCGTCGCTTTGAGGAACATGGCGGTTCACGAGCGCGCCGCGGCCCTCGGCGATATCGTCTCTGAGGCCGACGAATTCATCAGCAAGTTCCTGCATCTGGTGTCCGCGACGGCGACGACGCACCCGGCGACATCGCGCATGCTGATCGTCGCCGACGCGCTCACGGCATTGATAACGATGCACTACAAGGCTCATTTCAATCGTCCGCGTCCAACTCAGGTTGTCCCCGGCCTCATGTCGCCGATCCAGCACGGCGGGCACGCGTCCTTCCCAAGCGGTCACGCAACCCAGGCTCACGTCTTCGCGAGGCTGCTCACGAAAGTCATTCCGCCATCGCTCGGCCGCCCCGTCCCCCCGCCGGCAGCTGCAGGGACAACCACGATTGATAAGTCGCTCGGCGTTCTCGCCGACAGAGTGGCGCGCAATCGCGAAATCGCCGGCCTTCACTACCGCTCGGACACGGTGGCGGGCGTGACACTCGCAGGCGCGATCACCGACAAAATTCTCTTCGATCGAGCGTACCTGCCGAGGTTTGCAAAGCTCATCGACAACGCCAAGCGCGAATGGACGGAGACCGATGACTTTGCGGGAGGGAAAGATGCCCAAGACTGATCGCTACGGCTTGTACGCGGTCGTGCCTGACGGCTTCAACCTTCTCGAGGCCAGCCCGGACAAGCTCGATCTCTACGGCATTCCGCAAAAGCCGGATGTTCTCACCGAGCCGGAGCTGTTCGAATTTTGGACAACTCTGGTTTCAAAGGACTTTTTCGCGAAACAACCGACGTTCAGCACCATCGATCCCCCGTCGCTCGGAGGGGCGCTCGAGTCGATGCTGAATTGGTCGGGGGCGCTGATCTCCACGCCCTGGCCGCAGCGGATTGTTTTCGCCGCAGGCAAATGGAAGGCGCCGGCCGTAAGTCTGCCATCGGCGCCGGCGCTGAATACGCACTCCGACGATCCAAAATCGTTGTTGTGGGTGGGCCTCGACGGCCGCAACGGCAAGTTACCCAATACGTCCCTTCCTCAAATCGGCACCGGCCACTGGCCCAACCGCAAGCCAAATCACTTTGCCTGGTGGGATTGGTGGCACAACTCGGACGAGAG
Source organism: Bradyrhizobium glycinis (assembly GCF_016031655.1). Lineage (GTDB taxonomy): Bacteria > Pseudomonadota > Alphaproteobacteria > Rhizobiales > Xanthobacteraceae > Bradyrhizobium > Bradyrhizobium glycinis. Next base: position 626,722 of record NZ_JACCHQ010000001.1, on the reverse strand, counting down.
GGAAACGACGCCACAAGCGATCACGGTGATCGACAATCTCCCGATCCAGACCGACGATGAAATCCTCGCGGGTCTTGCGGTGCAGGTCAGCGGAGACGTTCTGTACTTCATCAAGAACCAGACCACCGGCGAGTTCCGCTCGTTTCTCGCCCGACAGCCCCCCGGAAAGATCGAACCGCTCGGATCATCGGTGGAATGGGTGGTGGAGCGGCCGACAGACCCGGGAAGCGGCGACCTGTTTCCGCTTCCGGATTATGGTTCCGTGGATTTCAGCTACTGCGTGGCGCGGGCCGCGGATGGAGCGGTCGGACCAGGGCGCATGATGACGCTCGCCGACAACGCACTCACGATCGAGATGCGCGAGACTTTCGCAAATCCCGAGCGTACCGTTATTGTGTCACGCGCGGAACTACGGCAGGAGAACGCGAGCGACCCGATCGGCGTCACATGCACTTTCCAAGATCCGATGGCGTGAGCGTTGCGCGTTTCTTCGGGACAACAGACGGCCGCATCGGCGTCGCCTCGCTTTGTGCTGATTAGACGACGATGTGGTCGAAGTCTGCGGCGATCCGGCTGTTCGGGAAGATCCTTGCCGCTTCAGTCAGGATCTCCTCGTCTTCGTAGCGCCCCGATATATGCGTCAGCGCGAGCTGCCCGACGTTGTTCGTGGCCGCAAAAGAGGCCGCTTCTGCCGCGGTGAGATGGCCGTAATTCCGCGCGGTCGGCGCGTCGCGATCGAGGAACGTCGCCTCGATCACTAGCATGTCGGCGCCGGCTACGTATTGCGACAGCCCATCGGTGGTTTCGGTGTCGCCGATCACGACGAGCTTCTTGCCGCCGCTCGGCGGGCAGAGGACGTCCTCCGGGTCGATGGTTCGGTCGGCAAGCACGATCGGTCGGCCGGCGGCCAACTCGCCGCGCAAGGGGCCGTCGGGGACACCGAGCGCGATAAGGCGATCAGGCCGAAGATGACGGCGCGCGGGGCTTTGGAAGACGAAGCCAAAACTGTCGGTGTCGCGGTGGCGGACGGCAAAACAATCGATGGTGAATTCACCGGCGTCGATCACTAGTCCTTCGGTCAGCGCTGCGAATTCGACGGCGATCGGCGCCCTGCCCGCGCCCCACAGGCCGGCGAGCATGCGGGCGACGAGGTCGAGCGTGCCTGCGCCGCCGTGAACGGTCATCGTCTCGGACGTCCGCCGCAAACCGAGCGTCGAGAACAGCCCGGGGATGCCGAGCACGTGGTCGAGATGGGCGTGGGTGAGCAGGATGCGGTCGAGCCGCCGGAAGCCGGCGCCGCTGCGCAGCAGCTGGCGCTGCGTGCCCTCGCCGCAATCGACCAGGACGCGCTTGCCTGCGGCTTCCACGAGAAGCGCCGGATGGTTGCGCTCCGCCGAGGGAACGCTCGCCGATGTCCCGAGAAACGTCAGGGCGAACATGGTCGCTGCAAATCCAAGAGGTGGCCGCGGCGGCGCGCAAGATGCGGGCCGGCGATGCTATTGCGGTCTGTCAGATGATTGCGCCTCGACCGCCTGCACGGCAACACGCGCCACTTGCCGCAGCGCTTCGCGATCGGCGCCTGACGACGCCATCACGCCCATGCCGACGGACACCGCCGAGACATAGCGCGCGAGCGCGGCCGGATCGGCGCTCTCCTTGAGATCGCCCTCCGCCTTGGCCCGGACGAAACGGTCGCGGAGCTGGTCCTCGTTCTGGGCGCGGCGCGCGGCGAGCTCGAAGGGGACGTTTTCTGAGCCGGTGCCGCAGGCGATGCCGCCCTGCACGAGCAGGCAGCCGGGCGGATTGGCGGGATCGGTCTGCTTGTCGGCGATGCCCATCAGCATGCGCTCGGCAACGGCTCGGGCTGTGGGCGCCGCGACCACCTCGTCCATCCAGATGTTGCGCAGCTTGGTGTAGCGGTCGAGCGCGGCCTTCAGCAGGCCTTCCTTGTTGCCGAAGCAGGCGTAGAGACTGGGCGGATTGATGCCCATGGCCTCGGTGAGCTGGGCAATGGTCGCGCCCTCATAGCCATGGCGCCAAAACACTTCCATCGCCTGGTCCAACGCCGTTTCGGCGTCGAATTCGCGGGGGCGTCCCATGCCCATGTGCCTGTCTCCTCGGATTCGGCGTCTGGTCTCAGCCTAACGCCGGATCCTATCTATTTGTTCTAGCTTTCTTTTTCTTGTGTCTTCCAATCGTCGCGGTACCGGCGTACAATTTTCTTAGTGATTGGTACATAAGTATCTTGCACTGCGGTATCCAGCTCCACATCTGTAGTGAACACTACATATCTGGAGCGCGCAAATGCACCCCTCCCAAAATACCTCCCGCACCGGCCGTTTCCGCCGCCTTCTCGGCGGCGTCGCCATCGTGGGCGCCCTCGCCGCGGCCGGCTCGATCGTGACCGGCCGCTATTTTCATGCGGCGCAAGCGACCGCACCGGCGGCCGCGGCTGAACAAGCTGTTTCCGTCACCGTCGCGATGATCGAGCCCCGGCAGACCGTGCTGTGGGACGATTTCTCCGGCCGGCTCGAGGCGATCAACCGCGTCGAGCTCCGCCCGCGTGTTGCGGGTGCGATCATGTCAGCGAACTTCACCGAAGGTGCGCTGGTGAAGGCCGGCGACGTGCTGTTCAAGATTGATCCCGCTCCCTATGCGGCCGAGGTCGACAAAGCTGCCGCCCAGCTCGAGGCCGCGAAAGCGCGCGTCGTCTTCACCCAGAGCGAGCTCGAGCGCGGCGCGCAGCTCGTCGGCAACGCCGTGGTCACCCGGCGCGACTACGACCAGCGCGACAACGCCAATCGCGAAGCGATCGCCAACGTCAAGGCGGCCGAGGCGACACTGCAGACCGCAAAGCTCAATCTCGACTACACCGAAGTGCGCGCCCCCGTGGATGGCCGCGTCGGCAAGATCGAGGTCACCGTCGGCAATCTCGTCGCCGCCGGCACCGCCTCCCCGGTGCTGACCTCTCTGGTCTCGGTCAATCCGATCTACGCCTCGTTCGATGCGGACGAAGAGGTGGTGCTGCGCGCACTGAACTCGATCGCAGATAGCACCGGCCAACGCGGCCAGCTCGATCAGATCCCGGTCGAGATGACGACCTCGGGCGGCTTGTCCGCGAAGGGCAACATCCAGCTCATCGACAATCAGGTCAACGGCCAGAGCGGCACCATCCGTGTCCGCGCGATGTTCCGCAACGACGACGGGCGCCTCATCCCCGGCCAGTTCGCGCGCGTGCGCATGGGCCAGCCGAAGCAACAGGCGCTGGTGATGATCGACGAGCGCGCGATCGGCACCGACCAGGACAAGAAATTCGTGATGGCAGTCGGCGACGACAACCGCGCCGTCTACCGGCCGGTCACCCTTGGCGGCGCCGTCGACGGGCTTCGCATCGTCACCTCGGGCCTGAAGTCCGGCGACCGCATCGTCGTCAACGGCCTGCAACGCGTGCGTCCGGGCGCCCTTCTCAAGACGGAGATTGCACAGATGGGCGCACGGGGCCCACAGCAGGCGTCAAACCACAGCAACCAGGACGTCGTGCAACGCTAGTGCTCTCTGTCATTCCGGGGCGCGCATAGCGAACCCGGAATCTGGAAATTACGAACTCCGACCACTTCACCTCTGGATTCCGGGTTCGCGCGCGATGCGCGCGCCCCGGAATGACAGAGCGGCGCTCGGAGAACCGCAGGATATTGCCCAGGGCAAGGCCATGAATCTCTCAAAGTTCTTCATCGATCGTCCGATTTTCGCCGGCGTGCTGTCGGTCCTGATTTTCCTGGCCGGCCTGATCTCGCTGTTCGCGATGCCGATCTCGGAATATCCCGACGTCGTGCCGCCCTCCGTCGTGGTGCGCGCGACCTATCCCGGCGCCAACCCCAAGGTGATCGCGGAGACGGTGGCGACGCCGATCGAGGAGCAGATCAACGGCGTCGAGAACATGCTCTACATGTCGAGCCAGGCGACCACCGACGGCGCGATGACGCTGACGGTGACGTTCCGCCTCGGCACCGACCCCGACAAGGCGACGCAGCTGGTGCAGAACCGGGTGCAGCAGGCCGAGCCGCGCCTGCCCAATGTGGTGCGCCAGCTCGGCATCATCACCAAGAAGTCGTCGCCCGACCTCACCATGGTCGTGCATCTGTTGTCGCCGAACGGCCGCTACGACATGACGTATTTGCGCAACTATGCCGTGCTCAACGTCAAGGATAGGCTGGCGCGGATCGACGGCGTCGGCGACGTCCAGCTCTATGGCGCCGGCGACTATTCGATGCGGGTCTGGGTCGATCCGCAGAAGGCGGCCGAGCACGGCCTGACCGCCAGCGACATTGTAAGGGCGATCCAGGCGCAGAACGTCGAGGCCGCCGCCGGCGTGGTCGGCTCGTCGCCGAACGTCAAGGGCATCGATCTCCAGCTCTCGGTCAATGCGGAAGGCCGACTCGCCAACGAGGAGCAGTTCGGCGACATCGTGGTCAAGACCGGCACGCGCGGCGAGGTCGTTCGCCTGCGCGACGTCGCTCGCATCGAGCTGGGGGCTTCCGAATACGGACTGCGCTCGCTGCTGGACAACAAGCAGGCGGTGGCGATTCCGATCTTTCAGGCGCCCGGCTCCAACGCGCTGCAGATCTCCGACAATGTCCGCGCCACCATGGCGGAGATCAAGAAGAACATGCCGGAAGGCGTGTCCTACCAGATCGTCTACGATCCCACCCAGTTCGTGCGCTCCTCGATCGAGGCTGTGATCCACACGCTGTTGGAGGCGATCGCGCTGGTGGTGCTGGTGGTGATCCTGTTCCTGCAGACCTGGCGGGCCTCGATCATCCCCCTGCTGGCCGTGCCGGTGTCGATCGTCGGCACGTTCGCGGTGATGCACGTGTTCGGCTTCTCCATCAACGCGCTCAGCCTGTTCGGGCTCGTGCTCGCCATCGGCATCGTCGTCGACGACGCCATCGTCGTGGTCGAGAATGTGGAGCGCAATATCGAGGCCGGGCTGTCGCCGCGCGATGCCACCTATCAGGCGATGCGCGAGGTCTCGGGTCCGATCATCGCGATCGCGCTGGTGCTGATCGCGGTGTTCGTGCCGCTCGCGTTCATCTCCGGCCTCACCGGGCAGTTCTACAAGCAGTTCGCGCTGACGATCGCGATTTCGACGGTGATCTCCGCCATCAACTCGCTGACGCTGTCACCGGCATTGTCGGCGCTGCTGCTCAAGGGCCACAACGAGCCGAAGGACCGGCTGACGCGGATCATGGAGAAGAGCCTCGGCTGGTTCTTCCGCGGCTTCAACAAGGCCTTCACGCGCTCCTCGGACAATTACAGCGGCACCGTCGGCAAGGTGATCTCGGGCAAGGCCGCGGTGATGGGCCTCTATGTGGTGCTGGTCGGGCTGACGGCGTTTCTGTTCCAGCAGGTGCCGAGCGGCTTCGTGCCCGGCCAGGACAAGCAGTACCTTGTCGGCTTCGCCCGCCTGCCCGACGGCGCCACGCTCGACCGCACCGAGGAGGTGATCCGCAAGATGAGCGACATCGCGCTGACCCAGCCCGGTGTCGAGAGCTCGGTGGCCTTCCCGGGCCTGTCGATCTCCGGCTTCACCAACTCCTCCAACGCCGGCATCGTGTTCTCGACGCTGAAGCCGTTCGACGAACGCAAGGATCCCTCGCTTAGCGGCCCCGCGATCGCGGCCGAGCTGAACAAGAAATATGCCGGCATCCAGGAAGCCTTCATCGCCATGTTCCCGCCGCCGCCTGTCAACGGCCTCGGCACCATCGGCGGCTTCAAGCTGCAAATCGAGGACCGCGCCGGTCTCGGCTATGACGCCCTGAACGAGGCGACTAACGCCTTCATGGCGGCGATGCAGAAGGCTCCAGAGATCGCCGGCGTGTTCTCCAGCTTCCAGGTCAACGTGCCCCAGCTGTTCGCCGACATCGACCGCACCAAGGCGCTGCAGCTGGGCGTGCCCGTGACCGAAGTGTTCAACACGCTGCAGATCTACCTCGGTTCCTACTACGTCAACGACTTCAACAAGTTCGGCCGCACCTATTCCGTCCGCGTCCAGGCCGACGCGCCGTTCCGCGCCCGCGCCGACGACATCAGACAGTTGAAGGTGCGCTCGTCGTCCGGCGACATGGTGCCCTTGTCAGCGCTGCTCAAGATCCGCCAGAGCGCGGGGCCGGAGCGCGCGATCCGCTACAACGGCTTCCTGTCGTCCGATATCAACGCAGCGGCTGCGCCGGGCTTCTCGTCGGGCCAGGCGCAGGAAGCCGCCACGCGGATCGCGGCGGAAGTACTGCCGCCGGGCTTTGCCTTCGAATGGACCGACCTGACCTATCAGGAGTTCATCGCCGGCAATTCCGGCATCTGGGTGTTTCCGCTGGCGATCCTCCTGGTGTTCCTGGTGCTGGCCGCGCTGTATGAGAGCCTGACCCTGCCGCTGTCGATCATCATGATCGTGCCGATGGGCTTGCTCGCCGCGATGTTCGGCGTCTGGATCTCCAAGGGAGACAACAACGTCTTCACCCAGATCGGCCTCATCGTGCTGGTCGGCCTCTCCGCCAAGAACGCGATCCTGATCGTCGAATTCGCCCGCGAGCTCGAATTCGCCGGGCGCACGCCGATCCGGGCCGCGATCGAAGCCAGCCGCTTGCGGCTGCGCCCGATCCTGATGACGTCGATGGCGTTCATCATGGGCGTGCTGCCGCTGGTGCTCTCGACCGGCGCGGGCTCGGAGATGCGGCGCGCCATGGGCGTTGCCGTGTTCTCGGGCATGATCGGCGTCACCGTGTTCGGCCTGTTCCTGACGCCGGTGTTCTATGTGCTGCTCAGAACCGTCACGGGCATGAAGCCGTTGATCCATCACGGCAGCGACATCAGCGCGGCGCCGGTCCACGGGCCTGCCGAGTGACAAGAGTCCCGCCGCGCAACGCCCGCGGCGGGTCCAACAGGATCGGACCGATTATTTCCGGTTCTCCTCGCAGAATTTCAACGCCGCCAGCGCCTCGCCGGCCCGCGGAATCTGCATCTCGATGCTGTCATCCTCGTCGTCCTCGAAGTCGAGCGTGAGGCGCTTGGCCTTCGCGAGGCGGTCCATGATCGACTGGTCGTATGCGAAGATGCCGCGCACCGTGGTCTTGTCCATGACCTCCCACTTGGCCTTCTTCATGATGTCGGCGTCGTCGGTGCCGACATCGGCGCGGAGGATCTCACCGGCCTTGTCCCATTCCCAACCGTCGTAGATCATCACGATCACGATCGCCTGCTCGGAATAAGTGATCACGATGACGTAGTCGCGGTTCTCGTCATCCTTGTCCTTGTAGCCGCGGCTGGCATTGCAATGGGTATCCTGCGCGCGCTTCTCGATGGTCCAGTCGCCGACCTTGGATTGTTGCGCAAGCGCGGGCCTCGAAGCGGTTGCGCTGAAGGCGCAAACAAGAATTCCGGCAGCGAGAAGAGATCGTTTCATATCGCCTCCAGCGCGTTCCCCGCGCCGAGATGACCATCTCCGCCGGGAGCTCGCAAGGGGGAGAGGCGAACGCCCAGCGGCCATGCTACCCCCGCCGCGGCACGATCGCGATCGGAGTGAAGGTGTAAACCTCCTCGCCGTTCTGGTTGAACATGGTCCATTTCACCAGCGCGACTCCCTGCGGCTTCGATTTCGACGGCGTCAGGCTCATGACCTCGCCGACCAGGTGCAGGCGGTCGTTGGGCCGTACCGGCATGGTCCAGCGCAGGCCGTCCACACCGGCGCCGATCAGCGGATGCGGGCCGAACGGACGGGTCTGGATCGCAAGGTTCATGGCGATCGCGGCGGTGTGCCATCCCGAGGCGGCAAGCCCCTTGAACAGGGTCTGCTTCGCCGCCTCGTGGTCGAGATGCATCGGCTGCGGATCGAACTCGGCCGCGAAGCGCTTGATGTCGACCTCGGTGACCACGACTTCGGGGGATTTGAATCGCATTCCGATGGTGAGATCGTCGAACCACTCGACCTGCGCCATGATTGTGCCTCGCAATATGACGAGCCGCTCCCGAAGAGACAGCTCAAAATGGCCTGAGACATGCGGGATATAGCCGGCCCGCAGCGCACAAACCAGCGCAAGGTTCCTCACGAAACCCCTTTCCCGATGCGACGAAACACGCCTGAAACAGATGGCCGGTTAAGTGGTTGTCAAAATAAATACAGGGACGGCCACCATGCAGTTCATCCTCGACCTGATCTACGAATTTTCGTGCTGCCAGAACCTCGTTGCCCAGCCGCTGCGGGAGGACGAGCTATGATCGAGCTAATCTCAGCCCTGCTCGCGCTGTGCAGCATCGGCGTCTTCGCGGCGCATGCGTTCGACGCCTATCGCACCACGCATTCCTGACCGTTCTTCCCTCCCGTCTTCCTTCCCGACGCTAGAAAGGTCGCCGGTAGAAGTGCTCGGAATGCGTCGCCGGCGGAAACCGGTTGGCGAGCGCAAGCGCCCCCTTTTCGTCCGTCTCGAGCGCGATCTTCTGCGCCAGCATCACGTCGCCCGGCACCAGGAAGCCTGACGGGACGAAGCACCACCCCATCGTCGCGCGCCCCTCACTGTCGACCTCGTGGACGTTGGCGGCTGTGCCGTAGTGGATGCGATAGGTCCTGCCAGTGTCGCAACCGACGACGTCGAAATACCGGTATTGCTCGAATTGCGCGCGCTGCGCCGGTGACAGCCATTCGGCCAGGAGCCGGCGGCCGCGCGCATCCGGCGTGTTCTCGCCGAAGAATCGGCGATAGAGTTCACGCAGCGCATGCAGGCGCGCACGCGCCGGCGCGCGGAGCCAAACTGCCGCGAACATGAGCAGCTCAGATCAACCGCCGACCAGACGGGGATAGAACAGCGTTTCCTGCGCGGTCGGATCGAACGATCGGATGCGGGTCACTTCGCCGGGTCCGGTTCGAAGCGCGGCGGTGAAGCCCGCTCCGGTCAGCTCACGAAAGCGCCGTTCGGCTCGCGCCAGCGCTTCGGCATTGCCAGGATCAAACTCGTGGCGCGTATCGCCAGTCTGGTCCATCACGATCTGGGTAGCCATGTTGAGTCTCCTCATGCCCAGCCCTGAACTTGATCAAAGCAAACCTCGTGCCGTCGGTTCCAGAAGGCAACAACTTTCTCTTGCCTTCGCATCACACGTCGCTGAGCAAGAGCTCAGCGCGAGGCCGCAGCAGCCCCGCCCTCGTCGATCTGCCGGCCCATCAGCGCGATCGCCTTCTGGTACACGCCGGCGGCATTCCAGGCCTCGATCGCGGCGAAATTCGGCTCGCCCGGCTGGTATCCGGCTCCCGCGCGCCAGCCATGGGCTTTGAGGAAATTTGCCGTCGAGTTTAGCGCATTGGCCGCAACTTCGAGATTTCCGGTGCCGTAGGCCAGAATGTTCTTGGGCATGAATTGGGTCTGGCCGACCTCGCCATGCATGGAGCCGCGGGTCGATCCCGACAGCGTACCGCGGTCGATCAGCTTCAGGGCGGCATAGAGCTGGTCGGTGAAGAATTCGGGACGGCGGCAGTCATAAGCGAGGGTCGCGATCGACGACAGCATGTTCTGGTTGCCGCGCTGGCTGCCGAAGCCGGTCTCCATGCCCCAGATCGCGATCAGCGGCCCGGGCGGGACGCCGTAGCGCTGCTGGATCGAGGCGAACAAGGCGGCCTGCGACTGCTTGAGCTGCCGGCCCTTGGCGACGATGGTGGTGGCGCCGCGCTTGGCCAGGAACTGGTCGAGCGTCAGCGAAAAGCTGCGCTGGCCGCGGTCGGCCGCGATCGTGGCGCTGGCATAGTTCGTCTGCATCAGCGCCGACAGCGCGGTGGGGCCGATGCCCTTGGCTTGCGCCTCCGCGCTGAACTCGCGCTTCCAGGCCTCGAAACCGGCCGGCGAGCTACCGCATTGCGCGGCCTCGGCGGAGGATGCCAGGCAAGCGAGCAGCGTCATTGCGCCAAGAACCGCTCCCGCAACAGCCCTGCCCCTGATCATGCCCGACCTCTCCTGTCCTGTACCGCTCGGCGGCACAATCTTACCCGGCAGAACGCGCCGACTCCATGGCCTGATCATAGGACAATTCGAGGCCTTCCAGCCTGCCCTCCTTGCGCCATTTGTCGAGCAGCCGCAGGAATGCCACCGGCCCGCGCCAATATTGGCTGTTTCTTGCCGCGATCGGATCGAACACACCTTCGTTGTTGTAGTAGCCCGGCGTGCATTCGGCGAGATAGGTCTGTCGGCCGAGCGCGGCCTTGACGACCTCCTCGACCCAGGCATTCTCGGCGGCAAGCGTCGGCTCCAGGGTGCGTGCGTTGCACGCGCGCGCCTGCTTGATGACATAGGCGATGTGCTGCGACTGCTCATCGATGATGTGCGGAAAATTGGCGCTCTGGCCGGCCTGCACGGTGACGATCAAGAAGCAGTTCGGAAAGCCGCGACTGTAGAAACCGTGCAGCGTCTTGACGCCGTCCCGCCAGCGCTCGGACAGGCTCATGCCGTCGCGGCCATAGACCTCGAAGCCCATGCGGCGAGCGTAATCGGTGCCGACCTCGAAGCCGCTGGCATAGATCAGGCAGTCGAGCTCGTAGGCCCTGCCGCCAGCGACGACGGCATGCTCGGTGATGCGTTCGACGCCCTTCCCCCCGGTATCGACGAGATGCACGTTGGGACGGTTGAAGGTGTCGAGATATTCGTCGTGGAAGCACGGCCGCTTACAGAACGCCTTGTACCAGGGCTTGAGCGCAGCCGCGGTCGCCTCGTCCTTGACCACCGTGTCGACGCGGGCGCGGATCTCCTCCATCTTGCGGTAGTCGGCCTGCTCGATCACCTTCAGCGCCTCCTCCAGCGAGGTCACCGGCTGCGGTTGCCGGCGCGGTGCCAGCAGGATCTCGCCGAGCAGGCCCGTCCAGCCGTCCTGCACCAGGTCCTGCTCGAACGGCTCGCCTGAAATCACGGCCGTAAAATTGTCCATGCGCTCGCGCTGCCAGCCTGGCTTGAGGCTCTGCGCCCAGGCCGGGTCCGTCGGACGATCATCGCGAACCCCGATCGCGGACGGCGTTCGCTGGAACACATAGAGCTCCTTTGCCGAGCGGCCGAGATGCGGCACGCACTGCACGGCGGTGGCGCCGGTGCCGATGATGCCAACGCGCTTGTCGGCAAGACCGGTCAGGCCGCCGTCGGCATTGCCGCCGGTGTAGCCGTAATCCCAACGACTGGTATGAAAGCTGTGACCTCTGAACGTCTCGATGCCGGGAATGCCTGGCAGCTTCGGACGGCTGAGCGGTCCACCGGCGAGGATAACGAAGCGGGCGCGGATCTGATCGCCCCGATCGGTCTCGACCAGCCAACGCGCCTCATGCTCCTGCCAGGTCATCCGCGAGATGACGGTCTGAAACAGCGCGCGCTCGTACAGCCCGAAATGCCGACCGATGCGGCGCGAGTGCTCGTAGATCTCCGGCGCCCTAGCATATTTGCGCACCGGCATGTAGCCGGTCTCTTCCAGCAGCGGCAGATAGATATAGCTCTCGGTATCGCAGGCGGCGCCGGGATAACGATTCCAGTACCAGGTGCCGCCGAAGTCGGCGGCCTTTTCCACGATACGAAAATCCGCGATGCCGGCCTCGCGCAACCGCGCGCCACACAAGAGGCCGCCGAAGCCACCGCCGACGATGAGCACTTCGGTCGCTTCGCTGATAGCCGCGCGCGCAAATCCGGGATCAGCCCAGGGGTCGTCGAGATAACGGCCGAACTCGCCCGCGACCTCGACATACTGCGCCTTGCCCTCGGCGCGCAGACGGCGGTCGCGCTCGTCGCGATAGCGGGCACGGAGAGCGGAAATATCAACCGTAGAAGCGCCGCTTGCATCGGTCTTGTGTCTTTCCGCTGACATTCGATTCCTCCGCGCATGCTGCCTCGCCGACAGCTCACCGCACGTTAGCGCCGAAAAAGCGCGGCATGCAATCAGGCTCTTTGTTTTTTACGTGAACGCTGCATGACGTTCCGCTAACCTCAAGCGCAAATCACGATCCTACGCCATGCAACGACATGGCTATCCGGAGGGAAACCATGCAGGGATTGATGATGGACATGCCGCTGCTGATCAGCGGCCTGATCCAATACGCGGCCGATTATCATGGCGAAGCCGAGATCGTCGCACGCGAGATCGAGGGCGACATCCATCGCTACACCTATGCCGACGCGCATCCGCGCATCAAGCGCATGGCGCTGGCGCTGAAGCGGCTCGGGATGAAGCAAGGCGACCGCGTCGGAACGCTGGCCTGGAATACGCACCGGCATTTCGAGATGTTCTACGCCGCGCCAGGCATGGGCTACGTGCTGCACACCGTCAATCCCAGGCTGTTTCCCGAGCAGCTCGTCTACATCATCAACCATGCCGAGGACCGCCTGCTCTTCATCGACCGCGCCACGCTGCCGATCGTGGAGGCGATCGCGCCGCAGCTGAAGACGGTCGAGGCCTATGTCGTGATGTCCTCGCGCGAGCGGATGCCGGAGACGAAGCTCGCGAACGTCCATTGCTACGAAGAGCTTCTGAACAAGGAGAGCGATGCCGGCTTCGCCTGGCCGGAGTTCGACGAGAAGTCCGCCTCCACGATCTGCTACACTTCGGGTACGACGGGCAATCCCAAGGGCGTGATCTATTCGCACCGCGCCGCGATCCTGCAAACCATGACCTGCTGCAATTTCGACTTCCTGCCGGGACACGTCGAAGGCGTGCGCGAGGTGATGATGCCGATGGCGCCGCTCTTCCACGGCAATGGCTGGAACATGCCGTTCACCGCGCCCTATACCGGCTCCAAGCTGGTGCTGCCCGGCCGCAACTACGAGCCGGACAAGCTCTATGAATTGCTGGAAGGTGAGAAGGTGACGTTGTCGGCGGGCGTGCCGAGCTTCTGGCTGATCCTGCTCGACTGGCTCGGGCGGACCGGCAACAAATTCTCGGCCTTGCGCGCGACGCTGTCATCGGGCTCGGCCCCGCCGCGCGCGATGGTCGAGAAGCTCAAGCGCGAGTACAATGTCGACTACATCCAGGCCTGGGGCATGACCGAGGCGCTGGGCTGCTCGATGCCCGGCCTGCGGCCTGGCTCGGAGCATCTCAGCGAGAAGGAGAAATTCGACCGCCGCCAGGTCTCGGGCCGCGCCTGTTTCGGCACGCATTTGCGCATCGTCGACGACGCCGGCGTCGAGCTGCCGCGCGACGGCAAGACCGTCGGGCATTTGCGCGCCCGCGGGCCCTGGGTCGCCTCCGGCTACATGAAGCTGGAGGAAGGCCTCGACCGCGACGGCTGGCTGATCACCGGCGACATGGCCGTGATCGACCCACAAGGCCACGTCACGCTGACCGATCGCTCCAAGGACGTGATCAAGTCCGGCGGCGAGTGGATCTCCTCGATCCAGCTCGAGGACATCGCACTGTCCCACCCCGACGTGCTGCAAGCGGCCGTTGTCGCCATCAGCCACGAGAAATGGCAGGAGCGTCCCCTGCTCCTCGTCGTCCGCAAGAAGGGAGCGACCGTCGATGGAAAGACGCTGCTCGAACACATGCGTCCGAAGATCGCGAGCTGGTGGCTGCCGGACGCCGTCGAATTCCTCGACGAATTCCCGATGACCGGCACCGGCAAGGTGCTGAAATCGGCGCTGCGCGAGCGCTTCAGGGAGTACAGGGTCGCATAACGCCCGAAGATCCGCCCGTCGTTCTTCCCTTCTCCCCTTGTGGGAGAAGGTGGCGCGAAGCGCCGGATGAGGGGTCTCTCTCCGCACGGCAAGCGCGGAGACAGACCCCTCACCCGAGCGAGCTTGGGTCTACCAGCGGAGCTGCCCTCTCCCACAAGGGGAGAGGGCACAGCGATGTGCAGCGCGAAGCCGGCGATCTGCTGGCGCTTCGGGCCCGCGCCTCAGTTCACCGCGTAGACATCGGGATCGGCACTGGAGCTCGGTTTCTTGAAGGCGTTGCGCAAAGCCGGCGACATCGGGACGTTATAGTTGAGGCCGTTCGGCGGCGTCGGCGATTGCAGCCACTTCTTGTAGAGCACCTCGATCTCCGGGCTGGCATAAAGCTCCGCGGTGGCGCGGTCGGCGAGCGCCTTGAATGGCGCATCCTCCCGCCGCAGCATGATGCCGTAGGGCTCGGGCTTGGAGAAAGCCTCCTCGCTGATCATGTAAGCCTGCGGCTCCTTCGACCGTGCGATCGCGACCGCGAGTTGGACGTCGTCGAGCGCGTAGGCCTGGGCACGGTCGGTCTCCAGCAGCAGGAAGGCCTCGGCCTGGTCCTTGGCCGGCATGATGTTGATGCCGAGATTGCGCTCGGTGTTGACCTTGGCGAGCTGCGTCAGGTTGACGGATCCCGCAACTGCCGTGACCGCCTTGCCCTTGAGATCGTCGATGGTCTTGATGTTCGCCGCCTTCCGGGCCGCGAACCGCGTCGCGCTGAGGAAATGCGTGTTGGTGAAGGCGACCTGCTTTTGGCGGTCGGCATTGTTGGTGGTCGCCGAGCAATGCAGGTCAAGCGTGCCGTTGACCATCAAGGGGATCCGGTTCGAGGACGTCACCGCGACGGTCTCGACCGAAATGTCTGGCATGCCGAGTTGCTTCTTCACGGCATCGACGATACGGAGGCAGATATCCATGGCAAAGCCGACCGGCTTCTGGTTGCCGTCGAGATAGCTGAAGGGCACCGAGGCCTCCTGATAGCCCAGCGTGATCTTCTTGGTCTCCTTCACCTTCTGAAGCGTGCCCGTGAGCTCTTCGGCCGAAGCTGCACCGGCAAGACATGTCAGGGCCAGGAGAATGGTCGGTAGGCGCATCAGGGGCTCCTCGAAGGGGAATGGTGTCGAGCTATCGCGGAGCTGATAGCCGACAGGTCGGTCAAGCGCCAGACCAGGCTGCGTCTACCTGCTATCGCTGTTTGATATATATTCCTCCGCGACGCGCATCGGCGCGTCACTCGCAGGTCAACTGCTGCTCGAACCAGCCGCTCAGCCGATCCGACAGGGACGGCCACGTTCGCCTGAAGCCATCGAGCTTGCCGACATTAGCGCGGTACATCGCCTGCAATTCCCGCTCGACCGCCGGCAGGTCGACGCCAACGCAGACCCCCTCCCGCGCGATTGTCCGGCCGGCGACGACGACCTCCTTCACCAGGGACGCGTTGCCACGCGCAAACAGCAGCGCCATGGGATCGACCGGCATGATCTGGTCTCGATCGAGCCGATCGAGATCGATCACGACGTAGTCGGCCGGATTGCCCGCGGCGAGCTCACCATTCCCAGGCGCGCCGGTCGCATGGCGCCCGTTGCGGATGGCGAGCGAAAACATCTCGGCCGGCGTCCATGTCGCCTTGAAGCCGAGGCCGCCATGGACCATCTGCACCAGCCGCATCTCGCGCAAAATGTCGTCATCCTCGTCCAGCGCCAGGCCGTCGACGCCGACGGCGATGGCGCAGCCGCATCCGTGCGCGGCGGCGATCGGGGCGAGGCCCGAGCGCAGATGCATGTTCGAGCTGAAATTGGTGACGATGCGCGCGCCGGAGGCCGCGATCATCTCGAGCTCTTCGGGCCGGGCGTGGATGCAATGCGCCAGCGTCAGCCGCTCGGAAAGAAAGCCGACGTCGCGAAGCCAGCGCACCATGTCCGGAAAGTGCTGGTCGGCCCAGGCGCGCTGGTACACCGTTTCCAACAGATGCATGTGAATGCGCCGGCCGGTCCGCGCGGAATGTTCCGCCACCGCCTCCAGCAGCGGCTTGGAGCACCATTGCACGCCGGCTGGCCCGAGCTGCACGTCGATCATCGGCCCGGCGATGGCCGTGCCAATCGCGTCGGTCAGCTCGATATAGGCCTTCGGCGATAGCGGCGCGCGAACGAAGAGATCCTCGATGGTCTTGCGATCGTCGCCGGGAAGCCCTGAAAGCACCGGCTCGGCATCGCCGTAGACGACGGGATTCTGGTCACGCACCGCCAATGCAAACGCGATGCGGATGCCGACGTCGGATGCGGCTTTCGCGATGGCCTTGGCCTCGTCGACCAACGGCAGCGTCCCGCTCGGGCGCGTGTAATGGACCATCATCGCCGCGCAGCCCGCCCTGGCGGAACGGGCCAATGCCGAGACGGCTGTCAGATAGGGATCGACCGGCGAGCCCAGCGCGGTGCGTAGAATCCAGCTTTCCAGGGGCATGCCGACCGCGCCGAAGGACGACGCCGTGGCGCGGGCATGATCATGTGCGTTGACGAAGGCGGGGATGACGAAGGAGCGAGGTCCCGGCCCCGCTCCTTCCGAAATTTCGGTGATGAAGCCGTCGCCGTGCCGCAGCACGACGTTATCGCTGACGCCACGGTCAGGGCCACGGAACAGGCAGGCTGCCGAAATCTCCGTGGCCATGGCTGTCCCTCCAAGTTCAGTTGGCGGTATATACCAGCTCCCGCTCCGCGCGCGGCGGCAGGAATTCGCGCGAGAACACCTCTGCCGGCGTCGGCGCGCGGGCGAGCTGATAGCCCTCGACCACGATGCCGATGGCGCGGGTCATGCGATCGTCCTTGATGTCGCCGATGCCGATCTCCTTCATCTCCGGCGAGACGATCAGCTTCTCGAAGGAATATTGCAGCCGGCGCTTCTCCACCTCGGCGTTGATGAGATTGTCGTAGTTCAGTGCCGCCTTCATGCCGGCATTCTGGTCCTTGGCGACCGCGATAGCGCCCTTGTTGATGGCGCGCACCAGGCCCGCGACGGCCTTCGGGTTCGAGGCGATCAGCTTGCGGGAGACCATCACGCCGTTGGAATAGAGATCGAGGCCATATTCACCGAACGAGAACCATTTGAAGTCCTTGTCCGGATCCTGGCGGTTGAGCACCAGGTTGAAATAGCTCGTGATGTTGAACACGAGGGCGGCATCGATGTCGCCCTTGATCAGCATCGGCTCCTGCAGATTTGGCGCCATGTTGGAGATCTTGATCTTCTCGCCGTCGAGCCCGTTCTTGCGGGTGAACACCGGCAACAGGCGCGTCGTCGGCGTGCCCTGCGCACCGCCGAGCGTGTGGCCTTCGAAATCCTTGATGGTGTTGATGCCGCTGCTCTTCTTGGCAACGATCGCAAACGGCGGCTGGTTCCACATCATGTAGACCATGACGGGCGCCTCCTGCGGCTTGGTCGAGGCGTTCTGGATGATGGCGTTGACGTCGCCGAAGCCCGCGTCGTAGGCCCCGGACATCACGCGCGTGACGGTGGCGCCGGAGCCCTCGCCCTGATCGATGATGACGTTGAGACCTTCTTCTTTGAAGAAGCCGTTGTCCTTGGCATAGAAGAAGGCGGCGTCGCTGCCCTGGGTTTTCCAGCCCAGCGTGAACTTGATCGTTGTCTCCTGCGCCGTGACGGCACCGGCGGACAGCGTCAATCCCAGCAGCGCGGCGGTTACTTTCCTCAACATCGAGATCTCCTCAGCTTCGTTGCGTGACGGTTTTGGAAATCAGGTGGCGATCACGTCGTTCTTGCGCGTGGCCCAGCCGGTGACCTGCCCTTCGATCAGCGAGAAAACGACGTAGAGGGCCACGCCGAGCCCGGCGAGCACGAACAACCCCGCGAACACCAGCGGCACATTGAAATTGGAGGACGCGGTCATCATGACGTTGCCGATGCCGCGGTTGGAGGCGACGGTCTCCGACAGCACCGCGCCGACGAAGGCATAGGAGATCGCCACCTTCAGCGAAGCAAAGAAGAACGGCATGGTTCTGGGCAGACCGACATTCCAGAGGATGTCGAGCTTGCTGGCGCCGAGCGCTTTCAAGACGTCCTCGAGTTCAGGCTCGGTGGTGGCAAGGCCCGTCGCGATATTGACAACGATCGGGAAGAAGCAGATCGACAGCGCGGTCAGCACCGCCGGCACGGTGCCGGAGCCGAACCACAGCACGAAGATCGGCACCACCGCGACCTTGGGAATCGAGGAGAAGCCGATCAACAGTGGATAGCAGGTGTCGTAGGCCGTCTTCGAGACGCCGATGATCGCACCGAGGGCGACGCCGAACGCGACGCCAAGCACGAAACCGAACATGGTGGTGGCGAGCGTCTGCACGATATGCGGCCACAGCACCGGGAAGCGTTGGACCAGCGTCACGAACACCTGCGAGGGTCGCGGCAGCACCAGGTCGGACATGCCGGTCATGAGGCAGAACAGCTCCCAGGCGACGAAGAACAGCACGATCAGCCCCGCCGACCACGCCTTCTGCCTGATATCGATCCCGAACATCAGCCTGCCCCCTGATCAACCGCGCTGCGCGCATCCTCGATGAAGGCGCGCAGCTTCTGGTTCAGCGCGACGAAATCCGGCTCGAACGTCATCGCCACGGTGCGCGGCCGCGCGTACGCGACGCGGCTGTCGTCGAGGATGCGGCCGGGACGCGCGCTCATCACGCAGATACGGCTGGCAAGGAATCCCGCCTCGCGCAGATCGTGCGTGACCAGCAGCACGGTCGGCTTGTGCGTGATCCAGAGGGTCTGGAGGATCGCCCACAGCTCCTCGCGGGTGAACTGGTCGAGCGCGCCGAAGGGTTCGTCCAGCAGCAGCATGCGCGGCTCGTGGATCAACGCGCGGCACAGATTGGCGCGCTGGAGCATGCCGCCGGAGAGCTGCCAGGGATAGCGATTACCAAACCCTTTGAGGCCGACCTGCTCCAGCAGGGCATTGGCTTTGTCGCGGAATTCGGTCTTGCGCAGCCTGCGGTAGTTCGAGCGGAACGGCTCGACGATCTTCAGCGGCAGCATGATATTCCGCTCGATCGTCATCCACGGCAGCATGGTCGGGTTTTGAAAGGCCATGCCGACCCGCATCGCCCGCGCCGCCACCTCGCGGCCGCCGACGATCACGACGCCGCTGGTCGGCTGAACCAGGCCGCTGACGAGACGCAAGATGGTCGATTTGCCGCATCCGGACGGGCCGACCAATGCGACAAACTCGCCGTCGGCGATCTTGAGCGTGGTCTTCGACAAAGCAGGCACGGCGCGGTCGCCGCGCCCGAAGGTCACCGAGGCCTCGGACAACTCGATGGCGGTCGCCGCGGAGCCTTCGGGAATAGGCCGACCGTCGAACTGGGCGTTGGGTTGCATGCGCATCACAGGAAAAGTGCATGCAAGCTGGATGCCAGTGGTCGGGCCCCGCAAAATCAATGACCTAGCCGAAAACCTGCGCCAAACCGCCGGATTCGATTTAGGCAATCCGAGAGCCAAACTGCATGCAATTGAAGCGCTGAATCGATGCGGGCCTGTGCTAAAGAGAGATGTCACTCCTATGGGATTCGCCGATGGCGGCGCACGTCAGCAGCAAGACTTCTGAGTCGTCGGACAAGGTCAGCGTGATCTGCCGCGCGCTCCGGCGTGCCATCATCGAGCAGGCGCTGGAGCCCGGCGCCAAACTGCCGGAGGACGCGCTCGGCGAGCGCTTCGGCGTCAGCCGCACGATTGCCCGTCATGCGCTGGGCCAACTCGCCGCCGAAGGCCTCGTCGAGCTCCGCCGCAACCGGATCGCCGTGGTGGCGACGCCGAGCTGGCAGGAGGCGCGCGATGCCTTCGACATCCGCATCGAGCTCGAACGCCTCGTCGTGCGCCAGCTCGCGGGCAAGCTGACCAAGGCGCAGATCGCCGAGCTGAACGCCCATGTCGATGCCGAGGATCGCGCCCGCGGCGGCACCGATGCGGTGTCGATCCGACTCGCGACCGAATTCCACATCCTGCTCGCCCACATGACGAACAGCCCGATCCTGGTGCGCTATGTCAGCGAGGTCGCCTATCGCTGCTGCCTGACGCTGTCGCTGTACAGCCGGCCGCATTCCACCGAATGCGCCATCAACGAGCACCGCGCCATCATCGCAGCGCTGGCCAAGGGCGATGCGGCCAAGGTGATGGAATTGATGCATCATCACCTGGATTCCGTGGCAAATCGTGCGCTGGTCGCTCCCACTCCACAGCGCGGCCGCGATCTGCTCGACATCCTCGCACCCTATGCGGACGAGGTGACGAGCAATCGGGTGATCAAGCTGCCGAAGCTGGCTCGACGGAGTTAGGCCTCGATCCCGCGCTGAACGAGGATGCGCTCAGCACTATCGTTCCAGACGTCCATCTTCACGATCTGCCCGCCCCTCACGACGAAGCGATCGACGTAGCGGTTGCCTTCGAACGGCGTGCCGTCCATCCACTCGCCATAGAGCGTGCCGACGCTGTAGACGATGGTCTCGTCCGCGCCCGGACAGACGTCGAACCGGTCCATCTTCTTCTTGACCCAACGATAGCGCTTCGCGTTCAAGCCGGTCGGCCCGCGCGGATGGTCGAACGCGCGCCCGCCGGTGAACGTGATCACCGTGCCCGGCTTCATATAGGCCGCAGCGGCGTCGGGATCCGGTATCATCGAGGCGGTGAGATAGGCTTCAACAATCTCGGCGTCAGTCATCGGGCGCTCCGCTTTTGCGGGAGTAGACATCGCGAGGTTCTCTCCGGATGCCGCTATTTTACAATTCGGCGCTCAAAGTGCATGCACATTTTTTGGACAATCGAACCTCAGCACTGCACACAATCTGGAGCTGCCCGCGCCTACGGCTTCCGCTAGGTTGCCACAGCTGAATCCAACGCCATGACCAGCCAAACCGCCTTCGACCTGATCTTCCGCAACGCGCTGTTGCGCTCTTCCGCCGCACCTGTCGATATCGGCGTGAAGGACGGCCGTATCGCCGCGATCGCGCCAAAGCTGGCCTGCGAGGCCGCCGAAGTTGACGTCGACGGGCACCTTGCCCTGCCCGGTTTCGTCGACACCCATATCCATCTCGACAAGGCCTGCCTGCTCGGCCGCTGTGGGCATGACCACGGGAGCGTCTCGGAGGCGATCCGCGCCGTCGCCGCGATGAAGAAGGATTTCACGATCGAGGACGTCTACGCACGCGGCGCCAGAGTGCTCGAACGCGCCATCGTCAACGGCACGACGCGCATGCGCACCCATGTCGAGATCGACCCACGCATCGGCCTGCGCGGCTTCGAAGCGGTCAAGGCGCTGAAGCACGATTACGCCTGGGCGATCGATCTCGAGCTCTGCGTCTTTCCACAGGAAGGCCTCACCAACGATCCCGGAGCCGAGGAGCTGCTGATCCAGGCGCTCCGCGAGGGTGGTGGAGCGATCGGTGGCTGTCCCTACATGGACACCGACCCGAACGCGCACCTTGCGCGCATCTTCGATCTTGCCCAGGAATTTGACGTCGACGTCGACCTCCATCTCGACTTCGATCTCGATCCCTCCTGGTGGCACCTCGACGAGGTCTGCCGCCAGACCGAGCAGCGCAAGTACGGCGGACGAGTCGCGATCGGCCATGCGACAAAACTGTCGGCGTTGCCGCCGGACCGGATGAAGGCGGCCACCGCGCAACTGGCAAGATCAGGCGTTGCGGTCACCGTCCTGCCCGCGACCGATCTCTATCTGATGGGGCGCGAGGCCACGCACAACGCGCCGCGTGGGCTGACCCTCGCCCACAAGCTTGCCGGCGACGGCGTGCTCTGCTCGGTCGCGACCAACAACGTGCTCAATCCCTTCACGCCGTTCGGCGATGCCTCGCTGCTGCGGATGGCGAACTTCTACGCCAATGTCGCACACGCCTCGGTGAGCGACTTCGAGACCTGCCTTGATCTCGTGACCGAGCTGCCGGCCCGGCTGATGAACCTCGCCGACTACGGCATCAAGGTCGGCAATCCCGCCGATCTGATCGTGCTCGATACCAAGAACAGCCGATTCGCCATCGCCGAGCTGCCCGACGTCCTGATGGGCTTCAAGGGCGGCCGGCAAACATTCGCGCGACCGCGGCCGACGCTGTTCAAGAGCTGAAAGCGTTTCGCGGCCGACATTCCGGGAATTGCGCGCACAACCCGGTTGGCCGCGGAGCCACGGCAGTTTGATTTTACCGCCGGTTCGCACCC
The DNA here is from genome assembly GCF_016031655.1 of Bradyrhizobium glycinis. Taxonomy (GTDB): domain Bacteria; phylum Pseudomonadota; class Alphaproteobacteria; order Rhizobiales; family Xanthobacteraceae; genus Bradyrhizobium; species Bradyrhizobium glycinis. Next base: position 604,790 of record NZ_JACCHQ010000001.1, on the reverse strand, counting down.
GCTCGAGTTCGGTAGAATCCCGGACCGTAACCGAACGCATTGCGACGCAGGCCACGCCCGCCATAACTACGACGTGCACTGACCATCTGCGTTCAGTGGGGAGGTATGAGTCTGTTCAGCGCATTCAGCAGCATCGATGATTCCGTCCAGGCCCGAACACCGATCGATACGGCGGTGAAGCGGCTGGACGGCATCGGCCACGTTCTCTCGGGTCTCGATATCTCGGGCATCCAGACGCAGGCCGACGTGAACCGTACGCTCTGGACGCTCGATGCCGCCAGCAAGTGCGTTCGCGCCGTGCTGGCGGAGTTTCGCACCCAGCCGGCCACCGAGCAGCTCGTCCGTAAATCCCGCAATCTGATCGATCTGATCGAACGTGCGCGCGACCAAGTCGTGAGCTTCGAATCCCGCGACCCGGCCCTGAGCTGACTAAAGCGCGATGCGATCAGGATGAATCGTCATCGCGCTTTAGGTTATTGTTTGAGCATGATCTTTTCGGAAAACCGCTACACACTTTTCCGGATCATGCTCTATTTCGTGCGATTGATCCTGGCGAGGATCCGGTCCGCCTCGATGCGCCAATCCACGCTGCGGGCGAACTCTCTGCTGCCCCTGATGCCGAACAGCCCTTCATCGGCGAGATCAGCCATCCAGGCCTGCCGCTCCGCCGTGCCTTGCGCCGACCACGGCGTCAGGCCCGCTTCGCGCACGGTCTCGGCGACCTCGCGCACCTCTTCGGCCCGGCGGCGGCCGTGCTCGATCACGCGCTGGAAGCAATAGGCCCCCTGCTGTTCCCAATCGATGCCGGGGAACGTTTCCGCAAGCGAAGCCAGCACCGCATCCTCGACGCCATAGGCGCGCGCGGTCGTGAAGCTCTCGATGACCATGGCCTCCAGGCCCTTGATCATGATGCTGCGGCACATCTTGACGGCCGAGGACACGCCGAGCTTGTCGCTGGCCACCTTTGCGGCAAAGCCGATCGCGTTCAGCAGCGGCTCGAGCTCTCTCGCGCCGGGCCCGCCGAGCAGCAAAGGCACTTTGATGCGATACGGCGGCACCGAGGTCATCACCGCGCCCTCGACATAGCGCCCGGCTGCCCCATCGATCAGCGCCGCCGCGCGCTGCTTGGCACCGGGAGAGGCCGAGTTGAAATCGAGGAACCAGGTGCCCTGGTTGATCGCGCTCGCACAGGCCTTTGCGACGGGGACGGCCTGGCTCGCGGTGACTGCCGAGATGATAAAATCGGATCTCGCGGTCAGCTCAGCGTGAGAGGTTGCAAGAGCGACACCGAATTTCGCCGCATGCTCCTTCAGCGCCGCGCCCTGCTCGCCACCGAGCTTGATGTCGTAGGCTGAGACCTTGATGTCCTGCTCGCGCAAATCCTCGGCCAGAATCCTACCGACCTCGCCATAGCCGACCAGCCCGATCTGCCAGCGCCTGGGATCACCTGCCATCAGTTTAGTCCCCGTGTCGTCTCGTCGAAGAGCTCCTCGACGGCATAGCGGTGCGGGATCAGCGCCTGCTGGAATGCGTAGTCGACGATCAGCTCGAGCGGTTTTCTGTTGGCCTCGATCCCGAACGGAACGAGGTCGGGCGTTGGCACGGGCCCTGCCTGCGCCTTGTTCCGCTTCAGCAGATCATAAACGCCCGCGACCACGTCGGGGCGCGATTTCGCTAGGCTCTCGGTCACGACCACGAGATGATTGACCGGCACCACGCCGCGCCGCGCGTACCATCTGGCGGCCTCCGCGGCCGGATCGGGAAACAGCGGCTTCAGCTTGGGATCATCGGAGGTCTCGCCGAGCACGGCATCGAGCTCGCCGTCGCGCAGCATTTGTAGGATCTTCTTGTCCTTCGGCGCGCGCTCCGTGGTGTCGACATATTCGGCGACATGCGGATCCTCGAACGTGATCCAGCGAATCTTGTCGAGATCGACGCCGTAGTCGTTGGCGAGGATGCCCCTGATCCAGGCGCCCGTCGTGGTCGTGAAGGAGCGGATGCCGACGCGCTTGCCTTCGAGATCCCTCGGCCCGAGCGTCCGATGCGCAGGATTATAGAGAGCGTAGGAATGCTGGAAGCGGCCGAGCATGGTCGCCGGCAGCAGCACCAGCGGCTGACCGTGCGCCTTAGCCATCAGATAGGTGACGATCGCCATCTCGCAGACGTCGAAGGCCTGCTCGCGCACCATCGGCTTGAACGCCGTATTGGTCGGCGTGTACTCGACGAAGTCGAGATCGAAGAGGTCGGAGCGGAGTTCGCCGCTCTTCACCGCCTTGACGTGAGGGTGGCTGCCGAGCACGGCCTTCAGCTTGAGACGATCCATCCGTCCGCTCACCTTCAGAGGTCCTCGGGCGTGTCGACATAGACGAGGCCCGCTTTCGCCAGGGCCTCGCGCATGTTGTACATGTCGAGGCCGAGCTCGCCCGAGGCGAGCCGCTTACGCTTGCCGCCTTCATCCGCGGTGCGCTTCTTCGCCTTCTCCGCGACTTCGGCCACATCGCGTTTCGACACCACCACGACACCATCATCGTCGGCGACAACGATGTCGCCGGGATCGACATTGACGCCGGCACAGACCACGGGGACGTTGACCGAGCCGAGCGTGGCTTTCACAGTGCCCTTGGCCGAGACCGCGCGCGACCACACCGGAAATTTCATCTCGTGCAGCGCTTTGACGTCGCGGCAGCCGGCATCAATGATCAGCCCCTGTACGCCGCGTGCCTGAAGCGAGGTCGCGAGCAATTCGCCGAACATGCCATCGGTATTGTCAGTGGTGCAGCCGACAACCAGAATGTCGCCCTTGCGACACTGCTCGACGGCGACATGGATCATCCAGTTGTCGCCGGGCTGCGCCAGCACGGTGACCGCAGGACCGGCGATCGACGCACCCGCCCAGACCGGGCGCAAGTAAGGCTTCATCAGGCCGATGCGGCCGTAAGCCTCGTGCACAGTCGAGACGCCGAATTCAGCCATGCCGGCGGGATCGCCACGTTTGATGTTGCGAACGACGACCGGTTTCATGCGAGCTCCTCCGCCACGGTCGGAAACAGGCGCTGATAGGCCTCGCCATAGGTCATGGGAACGCCGGTGTTGCGGCTGCCCTGAATGCCGCGGTTGAGCGCGACACGCTCGTAATAGCCCCAGAGATGCTTTTGCGCAGCGAGAATCTGGAACGCCTCGTACTTCTCTTTCCAGACCTCGTCGATCTTGAGAATGGTGTCCGGCTTGTAATTGCATTGCTCGGGCTGGTGTGGCTCGAACAGGAACACCGGCGGGGCCGAATATTTGTATTGCGCGCCGGGCTTGTGGCCCATGGCCTGCGCGACCACACGTGTCTCCTGCGCGAAATGCGCCGCGTTCGGATGATCGAAATTATAGGGGTCTTCCAGCGCATGGGTCAGGACGAAGCTCGGATTGAGCTCGCGGTAGATGTCGACCATGCGGTCGAAATGTGCTTCCGTCAGCTTCAGCGGATAATCGCCGCAATCGAAGAACTCGATTTCGGCGCCAAGCAGCTTGGCCGCCCGCTCCGCCTCGTCCTTGCGGCCGGCCTTGACTGTTTCAAGCGTCGCGCCCTTCTCCTTCCAGGCGAACTGGCTCTCGCCGCGTTCGCCGAAGGAGAGGCAGACGATCTTCATCCGATAGCCCTTCTTCGCGTGCAGTGCGATGGCGCCGCCGGCGCGCCAGACGAAATCGCCGGGATGGGCGGTGACGACGAGGCCTGTTGTCATGGGCTACTCCTTTCGCTCGTATGCATGCGTCCACAGTGCATGTCCACGCAGCGTGTCGATCGCGATGACGTCGTCACGTCTCGAACCCGAACAGGCGCGCGGGATTGTCGACCAAAATCTTGGTCTGAAGCTCCGGCTCCGGTGCGAACAGCGGGATCAAATCGACGAGATCGCCGTCGTTCGGCATCACCTTGACGTTGGGGTGCGGCCAATCCGTGCCCCAGATGACGCGATCCGGCGCGGTCTCGACGATCTTTCGCGCGAACGGCACCGCATCGGTGAACGGCGGACCGGCCGAGGAGACGCGCTCCGAGCCGCAGATCTTTACCCAGCACTTCTCGTCGCGCTGCATCAGCTCGATCAGGATCTTGAACGGGAGTTGGTCGAGCCCGTCCGCCGCCTTTACCCGGCCCATATGGTCGATGGTGTAAGTCAGCGGCAGCCTTGTCAGCATGTCGGCATATTCGGGCAGATCGATCGCATCGAAATGCAGGTCGACGTGCCAGCCGAGCGGCGTGACCAACGCGACGATGCGGTCGAACACGCGCTTGTCGGGGACACCGCCGAGATGGCGCACGAAATTGAAGCGGCAGCCGCAAAAACCACCCTCGTGCAGCACGCGCAGGTCGCGCTCGGTGATGGTATCGTCGATGTTGGCGACGGCCCGGTAGGCGCCATTGCTCTCAGCGATGGCATCGAGCGCCACCCTGTTGTCGGTGCCGTGCACGCTGGCATTGACGATGACGGCGCGCTCCACGCCGAGCTTGGCATGCAGCGCGCGAAAATCCTCCAGCGGTGCATCCGGCGGTGTGTAGGAGCGATCCGGCGCGTAAGGATATTTCGCGCCGGGCCCGAAGATGTGGCAATGCGCGTCGCACGACTGCCTCGGCAGCCTGAACTTCGGCGTGCGCGTGTTCGGATCGGGCGGCGGAATGGTCGGCGTGTACATCATCGTCATGAGGTGAACCGCCGAAGCGAGACCGCGTGCTTCACGCCTTGCTGCCGACAAGCGGCCGGCGCCGCGCCGGCGTGGCCTGATCCAGCGCGGGCGCCTGGAAGGCGGCGACGGTGGCCTGCACCAATTGCTCGATGGCGCTGGCGGCATCGCTGCCGTCGGCCTCGCCGCGCGACAGGCGCGACACGCGCTCCGGCGTCACCAGCGAATAATAAAGTGCACCGAGCAGGAAATGGCTGCGCCAGACGATGTCCGTGCGCGGAATGTGCGGCAGGCTCTCGTGCACTGCGTCGATGAAGGCGTGGCTGGTGTCGTCGAAGGTCTGCGCGATGATCTTTCGCGCGACCTCGTTACCTTCCGCCGACATCACTGCGCGCAGCCGCGTGAAACGCGCCCCGCCGCCGGCGAGATCGCTGCCCGAGGTGAAAGCCGGCACCACATAGGCGCGAACGATCGCCTCCAGCCGGTCCTGGAGATCGCGCACGCGCTTTGCGGCGGCGAGCAGCTCGGAACGGCGCAGATTCATCGGCCCGCAATGGCGCCGGTAGATCTCCAGCAGCAAACCGTCCTTGGTCTTGAAATGATAGGTCACGCTGCCCGGATTCGCCCCGGCAGCCAGCGCAATGTCGCGTACCGATACGGCGTTGAAGCCGTTGGTGGCGAACAGCTCCTCCGCAGCAGCGAGGATCGCCTCGCGCATGTTCGGCTTGCGGGCCGCTTCCTTGCTGGTGGGCTTGCGTACCATGTGATTTGTACTATCGTACAAAAGATCAGGTCTCGTCAACAAGAACGTGGTGACGGCAGGACGGCGCAGGCGGGTCAGCGCCGTCTCGGAAGACGAGGCGTGCGCGGCAGGCCGCCGCCATCGGTCGGATGCGATCGCCTGGCCCGGCAAGAAGGTCAACGCCGTTCAGTTAGTGGCGCTCGCCCGCATCTTTTCCGGCGGTGCGGGACGCGGTTTGAAATCGCCATGTTCGTTTCCCGACGGGATCAGGATGGCGCGTTCGCGCGGCAGCGCCTCCGGCATCTCGTCGCGGATGAAGGCGATGAGCTTCTCCCTGATCTCGCAGCGCAGGTCCCACGACTGCGGTGCGTTCCTGGCGCTGACCAGCGCGCGAAGCTCGATGGTGCGCGCATCGGCATCGATCACCTGGAGATTAACGACCTCCCCGTCCCACAGCTTCGACTGCTTCACCGCCTCCTCCAGCCAGCGCCGGATGCGCGAGACGTCGGCGCGATAATCGACATGCAGCGCGACGACGCCGATGAGGGATGCGGTATCGCGCGTCCAGTTCTGGAACGGCTTTTCGATGAAGTAGGACAGCGGCACCACCATGCGGCGCCAGTCCCACAGCCGGATCACGACATAGGTCGAGGCGATGTCCTCGACCCAACCCCATTCGTTCTCGATGATTACGGCATCTTCGATGCGGATCGGCTGGGTGATCGCGATCTGCAGGCCGGCGATCAGATTGCTCAGCAGCGGGCGCGCGGCAAGACCGACGATGATACCGGCGGCGCCTGCGGAGGCGAACAGGCTAACGCCGTATTGCCTCACCGAATCGAACGTCATCAGCGCGGCGGAGACCGTGATGATGACGATGATGGTGTCTGTGACGCGCTTGAACACGCGCACCTGCGTGACGTGCTTGCGCGCGATGAAATTCTCGGTGACATCGCCAAAGTTCTGTAAGTAGCGCGCCGCGCTCATGTCGACGATCCGGATCGAGATCCAGCCGATCAGCGCTATGAAGGCCACGACGAACAGCCGCGTCAGGGGGGTGCGGATCATGTCGTCCAGCGGTGCCAGCGGCAGCACCATTGCGACGGCGGCAAGGCAGAGCGCCATCTTCGCGGGCCCTGCCGTACGCGCGATGAACACGCTCAGCAGTGGAAGGCGCGTTCCGAAAGCGCGGTTGAGCAGCCATGTGGCGATCCGGTAGGCGAGCAGGGCGAGAAGGATTGCACCGGCAATCAGGCTGAGGCCGATGAACCATGACGGTATCCAGCCGAACATCCCGTCGATGTCGGCCATGAGGGCCTGCCAATCCATGGATTGTCCCCATCATTGCATTCACGCAACCCGCACAACGCCTCCCGGCCGGCTTCGCTCCCCCGCCTCATGCAATGCAGCATCCCGCAGGTGCAATAGTCGTTGAGCTGCGCTAGCTTGGCGGCATGACTCGACGTACCGGCAGCGCCGATCTTCCTCTTCACACCGGGCGGGTTCCGCCCTGGCTGGCAAGCCGCATGTCCTCTCTCGGAGCGATCGTCACCCAGGCGATCGTGCATCATTACGGCCGCGACGCATTTCTGCAGCGCCTGTCGCACCCATTCTGGTTCCAATCGTTTGGCGCCGTGATGGGAATGGACTGGCATTCGTCCGGCATCACCACCTCGGTGATCGGCGCACTGAAGCGCGGGCTCGGACCGCTTCAGGACGAGCTCGGAATTTACGTCTGCGGCGGCCGAGGTCAGCATTCGCGCAAGACGCCGGACGAGCTGTTGCAGCTTGGCGACCGCGTCGGATTCGACGGCGTCAAGCTGACCCGGGCTAGCCGTCTGGTGGCCAAGGTCGACAGTGCCGCGGTCCAGGACGGCTTCGACCTTTACCTGCACGGCTTCTTCGTGACCACTGAGGGCAAATGGACGGTGGTGCAGCAGGGCATGAACGGCGACAAGCGGCAGGCGCGGCGCTATCACTGGCACTCCGAGGCCCTGAAGAGCTTTGTCGATGCGCCGCACAGCGCAATCGACGGGCCGCAGCAGGGGGAGATCGTCAATCTCACCGATCATCGCGCCGACATCTCTCGGACGGCACAGCTCGAGCTGTTGAGCGACCTCGGTCCGGATCGCATCGTCTCCGAATTCGAACGGCTCACGGGGACCCCGTCCACGCCGGCACAAGGCATGCTGCCGCATCTGATCATGCCCGAGCATCATGATGTGCGGCCGAAGGACGTGTTCGCGCGCCGCCTGCACGGCACGCTCGCCGCCGCAGCCGAGCGCGGCCCGGTGGATTTTCCGGAGCTGCTGCTGACGCCGGGCGTCGGCGCGCGCACGGTGCGCTCGCTGGCCATGGTCGCCGAGGTCGTGCACGGCGCGCCCTATCGCTTCACCGACCCCGCGCGTTTCTCGCTCGCCCATGGCGGCAAGGACCGGCATCCCTACCCCGTTCCGATCAAGGTCTATGACGAGACCATCCGGGTGCTGAAGGGCGCGATCCAGAGCGCAAAGCTCGGACGCGACGAGGAGATGCAGGCGATCAAGCGCCTCGACGACCAGGCACGGCGGTTGGAGCGGACCACTGGCGGCCCTTCCGTAGAGGCCTACATCGCCGGCGAGCGCGCCGCCTCGCCCGCTCTCGACGGCCGCTCGGTGTTCGGCTGGGAGCGTGACCTTGCGCCCACAAAAAAGCGGACCGGCTGAACACCGGTCCGCAAGTTGGCGGGAGGAACGCCCTCTCAGGTCTTGTCGGCCTCCGGCTTCTCATCGAGCCGGTTTGCTGCGTGGTCCTGATATTGTTCGGTCTGGATGGACTTGCCGTCCATGCCACGAATGTCCGAATGCTGTTTCTTGTCTCGGTTGGACAGGACCATGTTGTCGCCGATCATGTCCTTCGGCACGTCGGTCAATCCGCCGGTGCCGTCCCCCTTGCCATGCATGCCCGATCTGAAGTGCGTCTTGCTGCCGTGCCCACCAGGCATCCGTCTCTCCTCTTGCAATGACCTTCCGATGAATCAGTGCTTCTGTTGCGCCGTCGTCGGTTTGGGCGGCTTGTGGCCGCTCTGGCCGGGATCGTTGTGCTTGTTGTGATCGCTTTCCTGGTTGAGGCCGCCGCGGCTCACTGGAAACTCGCTGTGACGAGCTTCGGGGTTGGCACGATGGACGCGCGTGTCTTCCGGGTTATGACCGGCGGCCTGCTCGAGCTCTCGCGCATCCGGAACATCGGGCTTCCGCTCGAGGATGCGCACCTGCTGTTCGTGAGTCTTCTTGCCCTGCATTCTGGGCCTCCAATCTTACCGGCCTCTTCGGGGCGAACCGCTCCGCGCGACGTCCTTGTCGATACCACCACCGATGTTCACGTCGTTCTCGACGTCGCCTTCGATCGTGTTCTCGCCCAAGACGTCCTCGAGGTCGTCAGGCGAAACGCCTGCCATGTTCGCTCCTTTCGATCCGCCGATCAGGGGATTATCACGGATGTCCTTTTCGGTCGGCGCGTACAGCTTGGGTTGCTTGTTGGTCATGTCACCTGCCTCCGCCCTTTCCGGCCTCGTCGTGTGTGTGATGGGAATCGCGTTCTCCACCGCCGCCCGAAATCCGGCTGTGGCTGCGCTGCGGATCGTCAGCCGGCGGCTTCTTTACCTCCAGTGGCGCCTTGGCGTTCTCATGCGACGCGCCGGGTCCGCCCTGACGAATGCTGTTTGGTGTCTTGGTGGATGTCGACATGAATGCCGTCCTCCTCAACGATCTTGCTGATAGCCTTGATTGGTCGTGTTCTGCTTGATGTTGCCCTGCTGTCCCTGCTGGTCCGGATTCTGCACACGCCGCTGACCGTGCGGCGTCTGGTCTGCTCGGACCTGCTTGTTGTCACCAGTTCCCTTCGGGCTTTGGTTGGCGTCCGGGACGGGTGGCATCTTGCTAGCCATGAGAACCTCCTTCTGGAACGTGACGCCGTGAGGCAGTCACTGCCGCTCCCGCGCAGCGGGTGCGGAGATGTCCTTCAATGCGTCTTGCGCGCACTCGTCGTCTGTCCTGCTGATGTCTGCGAGCGCAACGACGCCGACCAGGCGCTTCTGGCGGTTGATCACCGGCAGACGCCGGATCTGGTGCGTGGCCATCACCTGTGAAGCGCCTTCCACATCGTCGTCTTCAAAACAATAACAAACGCCCTTGGACATCACTTCGCGTACCGACGTGTTGCCCGGCGAGCGTTCCTCGGCGACCGCGCGCGTGACGATGTCCCTGTCCGTGATCATGCCGATAAGGCGATCGTTCTCGCCCACCGGCAAGGCTCCGACATCGTCGTCGCGCATCCAGCGAGAGGCTTCCCGTATGGTCATGTTGGGATCGGCAATGTGGACGGATGGTGTCATGATCTCGCGAACTTGCATGCTGGATCTCCGGTCATCTTTCGGGATATCCGTCTGCTAACGCCGGCCTCGCGGCGAAGGTTTCCATTGGCCTAGTGCGACATACCCCTCTCATCCGTCGTGCCGGGTTCCATGCTCCAGATCGCCCGCACCTCCTCCGGCAAGGCCTCCCGGACCTTGTCGATCTGGCCCGCCGTCAAGTGCCGGGAAAGAACATTGAACACCGCGCGTGCGGCATCCTCCGTATCGACCGGTCGCCCGAACTTCAGTTCCTCCGCGATGAGCTGAAGAAACTCTTCCAGCGACCGCACCCGACTTGGCATTGCCGATGGCCGGAACTGATCATAGTACGCGCCGCGGACCAGCAGCGGCAGTTGTGATCCCAGATGCGCCGCAAGCTCCACCGGCAGGCGATCGCGTATCGCGCGCAGCACCGCGGCCGTTACGCGCCACGACTGCTGATCGTCCAAACCGATTTCTTCGCTGATCTCGTTGAGCCAGAGATGCGTCGTCTGTGCTGTCTTGTCGAATACCGGTATCGCGCTGGAACTCATTGTGAACCTCCGCTTCGGATTTCGAGGTTTGGATCACAACAGGTGCGATCACGCACCGTTCCTGGCCGAGGCGCAAACTTCAGATGAATTTGTATCCGGAACGAGAGCGGTGTTGGAGTTGCGGCTCGTCAAGCGGCGCGCTGGGTCGACATTGTCATGGCGTCGTCCAAAACCGGTAGCTTCTCGAGCGCGCGAAGGCCCGGCCTGCGACGCCACCGAATTTGCGAAGGCTCGACAGCCAGCCGGAGTTTCGGCCAACGCACGAACAGCGCCTCCAGCGCGCGGGCCGCCTCGATGCGCGCGAGCTGATGGCCGAGACAGAAGTGGATTCCCGTGCCGAACGAGATATGGCGGTTCGGCTTGCGTTCGAGATCGAGGGTCTCGGGACGATCATGAACCGCGGGATCCATGTTCGCCGCGGCGAGCATCACCATGACGCGATCGCCCTTCTTCAGGCGCACGCCTTCGACCTCGACATCGCGCCGCACGTAGCGCGGCTTGGAGAATTGCACCGGCGAGACGAAGCGCAGGAACTCCTCGACCGCGAGCCCGACGCGGCTCCAATCCTGTTCCAGCCAGTCGCGCAGCTCGGGATTCCTGAGCAACTCGTAGACGGAACCGCTGATGAGATGGGTGGTGGTTTCGGATCCCGCACCCAGCAACAGAAACACCATCGAAACCATTTCATCCGGCGTGATCTGGCCGCCTTCGCGCTCGACCTGAATCAGCTCGGCAATCAGGCCCTCGCCGCCCTGTACACGCGCGATCTGCAACTGCTGCTCGAGATAGGCGCGCATCTTGCGCACGGCGAACAACAGGCGAAAGAAGCTGACGACATTCGTCAGCGACGACATCGCGTTGGCCCAGGCGATGAACTTTGGACGATCTGCCAGCGGCAGGCCGAGCAGCTCCGAGATCACCGCGAGCGGCAGGATGCGCGCATAGCGCTGGACCAGATCGGCCGGGCTTCCTTGCGCGAACAGCTCGTCGGCCAGACCGTCCGCGATGGCCCGGATGTGCGGCTCCATCGCCACGATCGCGCGGCGGCGAAACGCTTCGTCCACGATGCTGCGCAGCCGCGTGTGATCCGGCTCATCCATCGTCAGCATGTTGTTGGCGATGGTCCTGACGAACCTCGGCATCCACCAGCGCAAGCCCGCGACGTCGCCACCCTCCTTGCGCAACGTGAAGGTCGCACCGTCCTTCAGGACCTGCGCGGTGGCATCATGGGTCGTGGTGATCCAGACATTGCCGACGATGGGAAACCGCGTCGCGACCACAGGGCCGGACATGCGCAATTTCGCGATCGCCTTGGGCGGATCGCGGAAGAAGGCCTCGCTGGTGAAATCGAGGCGCACTGTCATGGGATCACCGGAGCATTGGTGGCGCATCACCGAGATGGTGCGCGGCGCGGCCGGCGCAAGGGTGCGTCTGCTCGTCAGCCGCAGGCGCGGCGAGCCGGGCCTATCCGCGTCCGGAGGAGCGCTGGCCGCTCTTGCGCTGCAGTTGGGTGTAGGCGTCCCAATGGCTCCAGCTGCCATTGCTGAGGCTTTGCAGGTCCGTTGCCAGCGGACGGCGCGTGCGCTTGTCGTGATCGGCGATCGCGCGCTCCGACTGCGCGATCTTGCGCTTGAGTTCTGCGATCGTCTTCTGCGTCTGGCCGTTGCGCTTCGAGGTGGCGATCTCGCCCATCGTGAAGCGCGCGGTCTCCAGCGCCTTCAGCTCGGCGCGGTTCTTCTTCAACTGAACCCGGTGCCAGGCGATATTGCTGTCGCTGTCCGCAACCATGTGGGAACTCCGCTGATTCGGTCCCACATAGTATCGTGCGCCGAATCGGCGCCGCAACGCCCCGGCGGTGGCGAAAATGCGATCTTCTCGCGCAGAAATTCCGGATCTAGCGCTCGGCGAACGCCTTCTCGACCACGAACTGGGCCGGCTCGCCGTGATTGCCCTCGAGGAAGCCGCGCTCCCCCAAGAGGACCCGGGTGTCCGCCACCAGCGCCGGGCTGCCGCAGATCATGACGCGGTCATGGGCGGCCTCCAGCACCGGCAAGCCGATGTCGGTGAAGAGCTTGCCTGAGGTGATGAGGTCGGTGATGCGGCCGCGGTTGCGGAAGGGATCGCGCGTCACGGTCGGGTAGTAGATCAGCTGACCCCGGATGTACTCGCCGAGCAGTTCGTCCTTCGGCAGGTGCTCGGTGATCATCTCGCCATAGGCGAGTTCCTTGACGTGCCGGCAGCCGTGCAGCAGCACCACCTTCTCGAAACGTTCGTAGGTCTCGGGATCCTTGATCACGCTCAGGAACGGCGCAAGCCCCGTGCCCGTGCCGATTAGGTAGAGGTTGCGCCCCTCTTCCAAATTGTCGATCACCAGCGTGCCGGTGGCCTTGCGGCTGACGATGATCTCGTCGCCTTCCTTCAAATGCTGGAGGCGCGAGGTCAAGGGACCGTCCGGCACCTTGATCGAGAAGAACTCCAGCGTGTCCTCGTAATTGGCGCTGGCAACGCTGTAGGCCCGCAGCAGCGGCTTCTCGCCGACCTTGAGCCCGATCATGGTGAATTCGCCGTTGCGGAAGCGGAAGGTCGGGCTGCGGGTGGTCTTGAAGGAGAACAGCGTATCGGTCCAGTGGTGGACGCTCAAAACGCTTTCCTGATTGAAATTGCTCATCTCACCTTCCCTGTCGCGTCAATTGCGGTTCCGAGGCCGGCAGCTATGCGTCGTTTGTACACGATCATTCGTATACTAATGAATAATCCGGCTTGATCCCGCGGTCAAGGCTGCCCAAGATCGGAAGCGTTGCAGTTACGAATAAGGAGCCCCTTCCATGGCGCATGACGCACCCCAGGCCACCGGACCCTCGAAACTGGTGATCCGCAATATCGGCCTGATCCTGTCCGGCGCTTTGGAAAAGCCGATTCTGGATGGCGACACCATCGTCGCCGAGAACGGCAAGATCAGCGCGATCGGCCGCTTCAAGGACGTCAACACCGAAGGCGCCACCACCATCGTCGACGCCAACGGCACCACCGTGGCGCCGGGCCTGATCGACAGCCACGTCCACCCTGTCGCCGGCGACTGGACGCCGCGGCAGAACCAGATCAACTGGATCGACAGCTATCTGCACGGCGGCGTCACCACCATGATCTCCGCCGGCGAGGTGCACATGCCCGGCCGCCCCCGCGACGTCGTCGGCCTCAAGGCCATGGCCGTGTTCGCCCAGCGCGCGTTCTGGACCTTGCGTCCCGGCGGCGTGAAGGTTCACGCCGGCGCGCCGGTGATCGAATGCGAGATGGTGGAAGAAGACTTCAAGGAGATGGCGGCGAACGGCGTCAAGCTGCTCGGCGAGGTCGGCCTCGGCGGCGTCAAGGACGGCCCGACCGCGCGGAAAATGGTCGGCTGGGCGCGCAAATACGGCATCCAGAGCACCATCCACACCGGCGGCCCCTCGATCCCCGGGTCCGGCCTGATCGACAAGGACGTCGTGCTGGAGGCCGACACCGACGTGGTCGGCCACATCAACGGCGGCCACACCGCCCTGCCCGACGACCAGATCCGCTGCATCTGCGAGGGCTGCAAGCGCGGCCTCGAGCTCGTGCACAACGGCAATGAGCGTTCGGCCCTGTTCACGCTGCGCACCGCGCGCGAGATGGGCGACTTGCACCGCGTCATCCTCGGCACCGACGCGCCCGCCGGCTCCGGCGTGCAGCCGCTCGGCATCCTGCGCATGGTCTCGATGCTGTCCTCGCTCGGTGACCTCCCGGCCGAGATCGCGTTCTGCCTCGCCACCGGCAACACCGCTCGGATGCGGCAGCTCGATTGCGGCCTGATCGAGGTCGGCCGCTCCGCCGACTTCGTCATCATGGACAAGGCCCAGCACTCGCCCGGCAAGAACATCCTGGAGAGCGTCCAGCTCGGCGACCTCCCCGGCATCGGCATGACCATCATCGATGGCATCGTGCGCACCCAGCGCAGCCGCAACACGCCACCGGCCGGCAAGGTGCCGGAGGTGGTGGCGAAGTAAGCCAGGAAAATGGTGCCGTAGGGTGGGCAAAGCGCAGCGTGCCCACCTCTGCCAAGGCGATAAAGATGGTGGGCACGGCGCAAGAGCGCCTTTGCCCACCCTACGAGACCACCTTCACCTCAGCTTGTTCAGCAGCACCATCAGCGTCTCGCGCTCTTTCGCGTCGAGCGGCGCCAGTGTCTCGCGGGTGATCGCCAGCGCGTTCGGCGCCAGCTTCTCGGCAAGCTGCTGACCGGCGCGGGTCAGGCTCACGAGCAGGCGCCGCCCGTCCTCCGGATCCTGGCTCGTCTCGGTGAGGCCGCGCGCGGTGAGACGATCGATCACGCCCTTGATGGTCGCGACGTCCATCGCCGTGAGGCGCCCGAGCTGATTCTGCGAGCACGGCCCGGTCTCGGCCAGCTTCGACAGCGCCGCCCATTGCGTCGGCGTCAGATTGGTGCCGATGTCGCGGGCGAAGATCGAGCTGTGGCGCTGCCAGACCTGCCGTAAGATGAAGCCGACCTGTTCGTCGAGCACGTAAGGCGGTTTCGCCGGTTTGACGTTCTTCTTTGCCGCAACGCTTCTCGCCATCCGTTCGCAGCCTTCCCCTTGCCTCACAACGACAGATGCGCGTCGCGGATATCCGGGCGCGCGTCGAGCTCGGCCATGGTGCCGCCGAAGCAGATCCGGCCGCGCTCGATGATGTAGGCGCGATCCGAAATCAGCCGCGCGAAATGCAGATTCTGCTCGGAGACGACGATGCTGACGCCTTCCTTCTTCATGGTCAGGATGGCATCGACCATCTGCTCCACGATCTTCGGCGACAGCCCCTCCGACGGCTCGTCCAGCAACACCAAGGACGGATTGCCCATCAGCGTGCGCGCGATGGTGAGCATCTGCTGCTCGCCGCCGCTCATGCGCCCACCCGGGCGGTTCTTCATCTCGCCCAGGTTTGGAAACAGCGCGAACAGCTTTTCGCGCGTCCAGTGCGGCGCGTTCGGACGCTTCGGCTGGCGGCCGACTTCGAGGTTTTCCTCGACAGTCAGGTCCGTGAAGATGCGTCGCTCCTCCGGCACGTAGCCGAGGCCCTCGCGCACGATCTCGTGCGTCGGTTTCGTCGAGACGTCCTTGCCTTCGAACGTGATGCGGCCGGAGCGCTGCGCGACGAGGCCGACGATCGAGCGGAACGTCGTCGACTTGCCGGCGCCGTTGCGTCCCAGCAGCGCCACCACCTCGCCCTCGCCGACCTCGAAGCCGATGTCGAACAGGATATGCGCCGGACCATAATGGCTGTTGAGGTCCTGCACCGTGAGCTTCATGTGGAGGCTCCCTCGCGGTGGCGGGAATCGTAGACCAGGCCCTCGCCGAGATAGACCGCCTGCACCTGGGGATTGCCGCGCACTTCCGCCGGCGAGCCCTCCGCGATCAACGTCCCGCGATTGAGCACGAGGATGCGGTCGGCATGCTCGAACACCACGTCCATGTCGTGCTCGGTGAAGAGAACACCGATGGATTTTTCCCGGGCAATGCGCGCGGTCAGCCGCATCAATTCGACGCGCTCGCGCGGTGCCATGCCGGCCGTCGGCTCGTCCATCAGCAGCAGTCTGGGTTGGTTGGCGAGCGCGACCGCGAGCTCGAGCCGCTTGAGATCGCCATAGGCAAGCTCGCCGCAGGGACGGTCCGCATAGCCGCCCATGCCGACCAGCTCGAGCAGGCGGCCGGCCTCGTCGCGATCGAACTTCGGTGCCGAGCCGAACAGATTGAACAGCTGCCTGCCATGGGAGATCAGCGCGACCTGCACGTTCTCGCGCACGGTCATGGTGGCGAAGGTCGCGGTGATCTGGAATGTGCGGCCGACGCCGAGCCGCCAGACCTCGCGCGGCTTCCGGCCCGTGATCTCTTCGCCGAGCAGGCGGACGTGCCCGCTGTCAGGCATGTTCTGGCCGTTCAGCATGTCGAAGCAGGTGCTCTTTCCCGCTCCGTTCGGCCCGATCAGCGCCAGGATCTCGCCGGCCCGCAACGCGAACGAGACGCCGCGCACGGCATGGATGCCGCCATAGGACTTGGTCAGGCCTTCGACCGCAAGAAGTGGAGGTGCAACGCTCATTCGGCAGACTCGATCGGCTTGGCGAGCAAGGGGGATCCCGGGGGCGATGCTTTCTTCCGGCGCTGCGCCAGCATCTCGAGCATGCCGACGATGCCCTTGGGGAAGACGACGACGATCAGCATGATGAAGCCGCCGAGAACGAGCTTCGACAGATCGGTCTGGCTCACTAGCCAGATGTTCAAAGCCTTGTAGACGATGGCGCCGATCACCGCGCCCGATACCGTCTCGACGCCGCCGAGCAACACCATGACCAGCGCGTCGACCGACAGCGAGATGCCGAGATTGTCGGGGAAGACGCTGCCCTTGAGATAGGCGAACAATGCACCGCCGATGCCGGCGGTCGTACCGGCGATGACGAAGGCGGTCCACTGGATGCGCTTGGCATCAATGCCGATGGCTTCGCTGCGCAGGACCGAGTCGCGCGTGGCACGAAGCGCGTAGCCGAACGGCGAGAACACCATGGCCCGCAGCGCGACGGTCACCAGCGCCGCGACGCCGAGCGCAAGCCAATAGAAACGCGACGGACTTGCCGCCCAGCTCGACGGCCAGAGGCCCAGAATGCCGTTGTCGCCGCCGGTCACGTTCACCCACTGGAATGCGATCGACCAAACGATCTGCGCGAAAGCGAGCGTCAGCATCGCGAAATAGACACCGGAGAGCTGTACCGCGAAGAAGCCGAACACGGCCGCGCCCATGCAGCCGAGCAGCGGGCCGAGCAAGAGGCACACGATCATCGGCAGACCCGCCATCTTGGCGAGGAAGGCGATGCCATAGGCGCCGAGGCCGAAATAGGCGGCGTGACCGAACGATGCGAGGCCGCCGACCGACATCAGGAAGTGCAGGCTGACGGCGAAGATCACGAAGATCGCGATCTCCGAGCCGACCGTCAGCAGATAATTGCCGGCGAACAGCGGCAGCATCGCCGCGACGACGAGCGCCGCAAGCGCCATCAGCCGCTCATTCGAGGTCAGCGGCCGCCATGGATTGACGGTGAGGCCCGGCGTCTTGCGCGCGGCCGCCTCCGGCTTGCCGAACAGGCCCCACGGACGCACGATCAGCACCACCGCCATCACCAGGAAGACCAGGATGATGGAGATCTTCGGGAAGATCAGGATGCCGAACGCATTCAGCTCGGAGACCAGCACCGCCGCGACGAAGGCGCCGACGATGCTGCCGAGACCGCCGATCACGACCACGACGAACACCTCGACGATGATCCGCAGATCCATGGCATGATGCACGGCATCGCGCGGGATTTGAAGCGCGCCGCCGAGGGCTGCGAGGAAGACGCCGACGGCGAACACTGATGTGAACAGCCATTTTTGATTGACGCCGAGCGCAGCCACCATGTCGCGGTCCTGCGTCGCCGCGCGCACCAGCACGCCCCAGCGCGTGCGCTGGAACAGCAGCCAGAGAATCCCGAGCACGACGGGTCCGAGCACGATCAGGAACAGATCGTAGCTCGGAATGTTCTGGCCGAAGAAGTCGATCGCACCCTTGAAGCCGGGCGCGCGGCGGCCGACGAGATCGTCGGGCCCCCAGATCAGCACGACGAGATCCTCGACCATCAAGGTCAGGCCGAAGGTGGCGAGCAGCTGGAACAGCTCGGGCGCATGATAGATGCGCCGGAGCAGCACCATCTCGACGATGACGCCGATCAGCGCCACCGCGAGCGCGGCCAGCACGATGCCGCCCCAGAAGCCGAAGGCGCCGGACAGGCGCTCTGTCAGCGTGAAGGCGATGTAGGCGCCGATCATGTAGAAGGCGCCGTGCGCGAAATTCACGATCCGGGTCACGCCGAAAATGATCGACAGGCCCGACGCCACCAGGAACAGCGACGCTGCGCTGGCGAGACCGGTCAGAAACTGTACGACGTAAAAGGCCATCGGCGGTCCGGGTTAGGTGTTTAGGTCACCTCTCCCCGCTTGCGGGGAGAGGTCGAATTTGCGCGAAGAGCAAATTCGGGTGAGGGGGAGTCTCCGCAGGGCTAACTGTCACCTCCCTCGCGGAGGCTCCCCCTCACCCCAACCCTCTCCCCGCAGGCGGGGAGAGGGAGAAGGAAGACATCAATCCTTCGGACGCAGCTTCTCGACTTCGGCATCACCAGGCAGATAGTCCGCACCCTTCTTGTAGGACGAATCCACCATCACGCCCTTGCCGTCCTTCAGCGCGGTCTTGCCGACGAAGGCCCCTAACGTCGACTGGTGGTCGATCTTGCGGAAGGTGATCTCGCCGAACGGCGATGGCATCGTCAGCCCCTCCGCCGCGGCAATCAGCTTCTCGGGATCGGTCGAACCGGCCTTCGCCAGGATCGCGGCCGCCGACTTGATGGTCTGATAACCGACGATCGAGCCGAGACGCGGATAGTCGTTGTACTTGGCCTGGTACGCCTTCAGGAACGTGTCATGCTCGGGCGTCTTGATCGAGTACCAGGGATAACCGGTGACGATCCAGCCCTCCGGCGTCTCGTCCTTGAGCGGGTCGAGATATTCGGGCTCGCCGGTGAGGAAGGAGACGACCTCGCGCCCCTTGAACAGGCCACGGGTGTTGCCTTCACGCACGAGCTTGACGAGGTCGGCACCGAACGTGACGTTGAGGATCGCTTCCGGGTTGGCGGCGGCAACCGCCTGCACCACCGGGCCGGCGTCGATCTTGCCCTGCGGCGGCCATTGCTCGTCGACCCACTGGATGTCCGGGCGCTTCTCCGACATCAGCTTCTTGAACACCGCGACCGCCGACTGGCCGTACTCGTAGTTCGGCGCGATCGTCGCCCAGCGCTTGGCCGGCAGCTTGCTGGCGGCTTCCACCAGCATCGCCGCCTGCATGTAGTTGGAGGGACGCAAGCGGAAGGTGTATTTGTTGCCCTTGGACCAGGTGATGGCGTCCGTGAGCGGCTCGGCGGCGAGGAAGAACACCTTCTTCTGGTTCGCGAAGTCGGAGACCGCAAGACCAATATTCGAGAGGAACGTGCCGGCGAGCATCGCGACGCCCTCGCTCGAGACGAGCTCGTTGGCCGCGGTCTGCGCGTCCGCCGGCTTGCCGCCGTCGTCCTTGGAGATGACGACGAGCTTCTTGCCGTTGATGCCGCCCGCCGCGTTGATTTCCTCGACCGCGAGCTGCCAGCCCTTGCGATAGGGGTCGGTGAATGCCGGCAGCAGCGAATAGCTGTTGATCTCACCGATCTTGATGTCCTGCGCCAGGGCCGAATGGGCCATGCCGCCCGCCAGAAGCGCGAAGGCCGCGCCGACGAAGTAATTTCTTGCTCGCATCCCAACCTCCAGTTTGAACTCGCTTACGACTTCTATCTATCTCAGACCGTCTTCGCCCTTGATCTCCGCAACCGTCAGCCCGCCGACGCGCGGCAGCGGACGGCCGCTGTCGGTGACGGCGACCGCGACCATGATCTCGTTGGCGCGCGGCGCGTCGTTGATCTGCACTTCCATGCCATCGAAATGACTGCGCACGAAGGCGGCGTCCTTGTGCCCCAGCGGAATGTCCAGCGTGGTGCCCGGACCGCTGCGCTTCTTCGACGAGGGGATCAGCGCCGCGCCCTTGCCCAGAACCTTGCGCACCGGCGCGCCCATCTTGGGGTGGAGGATTGCGGCGGCATGCTCCAGCTCGCCGTTCTCGCCGACCGCCGCGGCCTTGCCGTAGCTGTGCGCCTTGGCGCCGTCGATGCCGAGCGCCGCCACCGCGCGTTTCGACAAGAGCTCGCCCAGCTCCTCGCCGATCGCGATCAGCGGCGAAAGATCCTCGACATATTTTCCGGCAAACGGATTCTCGATGACGGCAATCGCCGCCGCACGCCGGGTCGGCGGTGACACCTGTCGGCCCATCTCCATCTGGGTCTCTTCGACGACGGTGACGATCTTGCGGATGATCGCGCTCATGGCTGCTTCCTCTGGACACTTCCCTGTTCAGGCATGAACCGCATTCTCCAGCTTGCGCGGGCGCGATCCTGGCCGCTCAATATCTTTCGGTCCGATGACAAGCATATCACCACAAAGCTGCAGCACGGCACCCTCGATCAGCCGACGATCGAATAAACGCCGTGCACATTCCGCGCCAGATTCGAGCGCGGCGCCGATCTCATCGTGAGACAGCTCACCGACATCGCACGTCACGAGCCGCGCGCCGAGATCGCTGTCGGGCTGAAGCTCGTTCGCAGGCTTTCGGATGATTGCGGGATGCCCTGGCAGATCAACGGCATTGGCGATCACGGTCGCGGCCGCATCGGCCTGCGAAGCAGTTGCTGCCAGCACGGTCACGGCATCGGCGATCCCGAGCGAAAAGCTGCGGCCGTGTCGGCCGCTGGTCGCGACGCCCCGCACCGGATCGTCCGCGTCGATCCGCATCGTCCGCATTACGCCTTCGCGATCAGGCCGATCCATCAGGCCGACCGAAAAATGCTCGCCGTTGCCGAGATGCAGCGCGATGTCGCCGCCATTGTTGACGTAAACCCGATCGAGCGCCGCAACGCGCAGCATCGCGGCCAGAATCTCCTCCGCGACGCTACCGGCAACGGCCGCCATCGGCGTGATGAAGCAATCGGCGGCATAGGGCGCCACCGCGGCGTGCATGCGGCGCGCGACGACGCCCTTTAGCGACGTGCGCCTCTCAGCGGCGGAGCGCAATTCCGGCAGCTCCGCGCAAAGCTCGTCGAGCAATCCGGTGAACCGCAGCGCGGCAGCCTCATAGGCGGCCTGTACCGCATCCGTGCGTCCCCTCGCCTCCACGATCAGATCGATCGGTCCATCCTGCAAATGCAGCCGCCGGCCATCAGACAGCAATGCGATTTGCGGGCGCCTGGTCATGTGCGGGGCCCCGGAATCGGGCTCTGCCAGGGCAATTGGCGGACATCGTCGCCGCTCTGCACCTCGGAGAGCGGCTTCACATAATCCATGTGTCCGCCGAGCGCGGCATAGTCGGACAGCTTCATCGTGAACTCGATCGGCGCGACCAGGGCCGGTGTCGGCACATAGCCGAACGCGCCTGACGGCATCTGCGTCACGTCGACCATGTAGGTGATGCCGCCGCCGGGCCAGACATAGACCGGCGCGCCGCCGCTGGTCACACGCGTCAGCGCATCCTTCACCGAGCGCGTCAGCCGCACCGGATTGTCCGTGACGCCGGCGCGCAGCGAGCCGCCCGCGCCCGCCATGAACAGCACCGTGCACAACGCGGGCTCGCAATTTTCCTGGATGCGCTCGACCGAAAACTTCAGGTCATCAGGCATCTCGGTCTCGACCGGTTTCAAGGCTTCGTCGAGCACGTAATAGGACGAATGCTCCCCGGTGGTGGAGACCATCAGCATGGTCAGACCGGGCTTCGCTTCCTTGGGATCGAATGGGCCGAGGATCGACAAGGGATCGGAGATGTTGGTGCCGCCCCAGCCCGTGCCTGGATCGGCAACCTGAAAATAGCGGCCGGGCGTCGAGCGACGGCCCTTCATTTTGATGCCGGTGTCGGCGATGTCGAGCAGCTTGCCGGCCTGGTGCTCCGAGAGCACGCCGGTGATGTGGTCATCGACCACGACGACCTCGTCCACCTTGCCGTGCCATTGCTTGGCGAACATGCCGATCGTCGCCGAGCCGCAGCCGACGCGCATGCGCTCTTCTTTCACGCCGTTGACGATCGGCGGCTGGCCGGCCTGCACCACCACGGTGGCGCCGCCGTCGATGGTGAGCTCCACCGCCTTGCAATTGGCAAGGTCCATCAGCGTATCGCAGGTGACGCGGCCCTCCTTCTTGGAGCCGCCGGTGAGATGATGCACGCCGCCGAGCGAGAGCATCTGCGAGCCGTATTCGCTGGTCGTGACATGGCCGACCGCCTCGCCCTGGGCGCGCACGGTCGCGGTCTCCGGTCCGAGATAGCGGTCGGTGTCGATCTTCACCTTGATGCCGCAATAGGAGAAGATGCCCTCGGTGACGACGGTCACCATGTCGACGCCGTCGACCTCCGCAGAGACGATGAACGGCGCCGGCTTGTAGTCGGGATAGGTGGTGCCTGCGCCGATCGCCGTCACGAAGGTCGAGGGCTCATGGACGATCTTGCCGTCCCAGTCCTCGGTGCGGCTGAACGGGACGAGCTTGCCGCCATGAGAGACGGTGCGCTCCAGGATGACGTGCGGATCGACGCGGACGAGCTTGCCGTCGTGATTGGCATAGCGATCGCAGGCACCCGCCGCGCCCGGCTTGATGTAGCACATCACCGGACAAGCATCGCAGCGGATCTTGTCGATGACGGCGCTCGTCGTTTCTGTCACCATGTCTGGGCCGGCGGACATCGCTAGTTATCATTCGTATACGAACGATGTTGCGCGCGCTGCCCCGGGGCTGTCAAGCGGCGGTGCAGCGCAAAAGATGCCGCTGCCGCATAAAGCCTCATTTGCCTATCCGCCCTGTCCACAAAGAAGGCAGCCGCGCTGCAGTGCGGCATGCACGGCTTGCACGTTTGTGTACAAACGGTATCGTCGCGGCGCCGAATTTTCGCGATTGCATGATCTTGGATATCGTCTTGGGCTTGGGAACGAGGATGACGCAGACACCGATCCGCCTCACCGTGAACGGCAGGATCCACGAGGTCACGGCAGCACGGGACACCCCGCTGCTCTACGTGCTGCGCAATGATCTCGGACTGAACGGCCCGAAATACGGCTGCGGCTTGGGGGAATGCGGCACCTGTACTGTCCTGATCGACAGACTGGCGGCACGCTCCTGCGTAATTCCGGTGAGCGGCTGCGCCGGCCGCGACATCGTGACGCTCGAAGGCCTCGGCACAAGCGACAAGCCCGACGTCGTGCAGCAGGCCTTCATCGACAAGCAGGCCGCGCAATGCGGCTATTGTCTCAACGGCATGATCATGACCACCAAGGCGTTGCTCGCGATCAATCCGCACCCGACCGAGCAGGAGGCGCTGGCGGCGCTGCGCTACAATCTCTGCCGCTGCGGGACGCATGTC
The DNA here is from genome assembly GCF_016031655.1 of Bradyrhizobium glycinis. Classification (GTDB taxonomy): domain Bacteria; phylum Pseudomonadota; class Alphaproteobacteria; order Rhizobiales; family Xanthobacteraceae; genus Bradyrhizobium; species Bradyrhizobium glycinis. The sequence goes on along the minus strand of NZ_JACCHQ010000001.1, from coordinate 581,389 downwards.
GAGATCCTCCGCGCCGTGATGCGCGCCTCTGGCCAGCTCACCGAGGCCGCAGATTGATGGCCTCCCTTGTTTCGAACGGAGCCGAGCGCGCGGGTTCGCTCATCGTCGCCCGTAGCGTCGACGAGGTCACGTCGGAGACCTTCGTCCGCATCACCGCGGACGGTTCGGTCACAGCCTATAACGGCCATGTCGATCTCGGCACCGGCATCCGCACGGCGCTGGGCCAGATCGTCGCCGAAGAGCTCGACGTCTCCTTTGCGCGCGTTGTCGTCGTGCTCGGCGACACGGCATTGGTGCCGAACCAGGGCGCGACGATTGCGAGCGAAACCATCCAGATCACCGCCGTGCCGCTGCGGAAGGCCGCGGCGCAAGCGCGGCACTTTCTGATCGCGCGCGCGGCGGAACGGCTGGACTTGCCGGAAGCCGAGCTCAAGATCGAGGACGGACTCGTTCGCGGCCACGACAACCGCAGCATCAGCTATGGCGAGCTCATCGGCGACGAGGCGATCCGCCTCGAACTCGCCGACCACGTGCAGCTCAAGCCGGTCGGCGACTACGCCATCGTCGGCCAGTCGGTACCGCGCGTCGATTTACCTGCCAAAGCCACGGGCGAGCTGACCTTCGTGCACGACATCCGCGTGCCAGGCATGGTGCATGGCCGCGTGGTGCGGCCACCCTATGCCGGCGTCGATGCCGGACCGTTCGTCGGCACCAGCCTCATTGCGGTCGATGAATCCTCCGTGCGCGACATTCCCGGCCTTATCGCCGTCGTGCGCATCGGCGATTTCGTCGGAATCGTTGCCGAGCGCGAGGAGAATGCGATCCGTGCGGCAGAGCAGCTCGAGGTGAGCTGGAAGCCGACGCCGACGCTTGCCGATCTTGGCGATGTCGAGACCGCCCTCCGCGCCCATCCATCGACGCCGCGCACGCTGATCGACAAGGGCGAGGTCGACAAGGCGATATCGGCCGCGGCCAAGCCGATGCGGCGCACGTACGTGTGGCCGTATCAGATGCACGCCTCGATCGGCCCCTCCTGCGCCGTCGCCGATTATAGGGATGGTAACATCCGCGTCTGGTCGGGCACGCAGAATCCCCACGTGCTGCGCAGCGATCTGGCCCTGCTGATCGAGCGTCCCGAGAGCGAGATCGAGGTGATCCGGCTGGAGGCCGCCGGCTGCTACGGCCGCAACTGCGCCGATGACGTCACCGCCGACGCGCTGCTGCTGTCGCGCGCGGTCGGCCGTCCGGTCCGCGTGCAGCTGACGCGCGAGCAGGAGCACGCGTGGGAGCCCAAAGGCACCGCACAGCTCATCGACGTCAATGGCGGCCTCAACGCTGACGGCAGCATTGCCGGGTACGACCTCGCCACGCGCTATCCCTCGAACGCGGCGCCGACGCTGGCCTTGCTGCTGACCGGCCGCCTCTCGCCGGAGCCCGCAGTGCTCCAGATGGGCGACCGCACCGCGATCCCGCCTTACGATTACGAGCACATGCGCGTCGTCGCCCACGACACGCCGCCGATCGTGCGTGCCTCCTGGTTTCGCGGCGTCTCGGCATTGCCGAATACTTTTGCGCATGAATCCTATATCGACGAGGCTGCAACCGAAGCCGGCGTCGATCCCATCGAATATCGCCTGCGCTATCTGAAGGATCAGCGCGCGATCGATTTGGTCAATGCGGTCGCCGAGCGCGCAGGCTGGACGCCGCGGCCGGTCCGCGAGGAGAAGGATGGCGATGTCGTGCACGGGCGCGGCTTTGCCTATGCGCTCTACGTCCACAGCAAGTTTCCGGGCTATGGCGCGGCTTGGTCGGCCTGGGTCGCCGACGTCGCGGTGAACAAGACGACCGGCGATGTCAGCGTGACGCGCGTCGTCGCGGGGCAGGATTCCGGGTTGATGATCAATCCGGACGGGGTACGCCACCAGATCCAGGGCAACGTCATCCAGTCCACCAGCCGCGCTCTGATGGAAGAGGTGTCGTTCGAGCGCGGCACGGTGGCTGCGCGCGAATGGGGCGCCTATCCCATCATCCCCTTCCCCGACGTGCCCAAGATCGACGTGCTGATGCTGCCGCGGCAGGATCAGCCGCCGCTCGGCGTCGGCGAGTCCGCCTCGGTGCCGAGCGCGGCGGCGATTGCGAACGCCATCTTCGATGCCACCGGCGTGCGCTTTCGCGAGCCGCCGTTCACGCCCGAGCGCATCCTGAAGCGGCTGCACGGTGAGGCAGCGGCGACACCTCAGGCCCTGCCCGCGCCCGCAGCCCCGCCTCCGTCTCGCATCTGGCAAAACCCGTTCGCCAGGCGCGCCGGCATCTTCGCAGCGATTGCAGCCGTCTGCACCGCTGCGATCGGCGTTGGCACGGCGCTTCTTCCCGGCCGCGCCATCGCGCCGATCGCGCGGCCCGACGCGTCGGTCTATTCCGCGGCGACGATCGCCCGCGGAGAGCAGCTCGCCGCGCTCGGCAATTGCGCGGAGTGCCACACCAAGATCGGCGGCGCACCAAATGCCGGCGGCCGCGCCTTGGAAACACCGTTCGGCACGATCTACGCGACCAACATCACGCCCGACGTCGAGACCGGCATCGGCGCCTGGTCCTACCCCGCCTTCGAGCGCGCCATGCGCGACGGCCTGCATCGCGACGGACGCCAGCTCTATCCCGCCTTCCCCTACACGCACTTCGCCAGGACCAGCGACGCCGATCTGCAGGCGCTTTACGCTTACCTGATGGCGCAACCTGCGGTACGCGCGACGATTCCGGCGAATGCGCTCGCCTTCCCCTTCAATCTGCGCCCGCTGCTGGCGGGCTGGAATGCACTGTTCCACGATGCGCACGAATTCAAGCCCGACCTGTCAAAGTCCGAGCTTTGGAATCGCGGCGCCTATCTGGTCGAGAGCCTCGGTCATTGCAGCGCCTGCCATTCGCCGCGCAACGGGCTCGGCGCCGAGCAACGCAACGCCTATCTCGCCGGCGGCTTTGCCGAGGGCTGGGAAGCGCCGGCGTTGACCTCGCTCTCGCTCGCGCCGATTCCGTGGAGCGAGGATGAGCTCTACGCCTATTTGCGCACCGGCCATTCGCGTTATCACGGCGTCGCGGCCGGCCCGATGGCCCCTGTTGTCCGGGACCTCAAGGCTCTGCCTGACCAGGACATCCGTGCGATGGCGGTCTATCTCAACTCATTCAATGACGCCGCGGTCGACCAACAGGTGCAGGATGCGCTCGCCACCAGGCTCGAGAGCGCGACCCAGGTCACTGTCGCATCGTCGACCGGTGCGCGGCTCTACCAGGGCGCCTGCGCGGTGTGCCATGAGGTCGGCGGCCTGCCGCTGTTCGGCAGCCGCCCATCGCTCGCACTCAACAGCAACCTGCACAGCAGAACGGCCGACAATCTCGTGCAGGTGATCCTGCACGGCATTGCCGAGCCCGTCTCGAGCGATCTCGGCTACATGCCCGCGTTCAGGAACAGCATGAGCGACGCGCAGATCGAGGAGCTCGTCAGCTTCCTGCGCCGGCAATTCGCACCTAGCAAGCCGGCCTGGACCGGCGTGCGCGAGACGATCGCGCGGGTACGAAGTTCAGCTCACTGACGTCATTCCGGGGCGCCGCGAAGCGGCGAGCCCGGAATCCATAATCCCGGCTGGTGGTTATGGATTCCGGGCTCCCTCGCTACGCTCAGGCCCCGGAATGACACTGAATGAAACGTCAGGCTAACCGTGCTTCATCTCAACCGGCGGCGTGCCGTGGGTGTGGAAGGACTCGATCGTCTTCAATCCCCAGGCCTGGCCCTTCTTGCGCTCCTCCTCGGTCCACACGATCGGCTTCCAGTCGGGCGCGAGAATGAGACGCGCGCCGGCATTGGCGACTTCGACACGGTTGCCGCCAGGCTCGTAGACGTAGAGGAAGAAGGTCTGCTGGATGGCGTGCTTGTGCGGGCCGGTCTCGATATGCACGCCGTTCTCGAGAAAAATGTCCGCGGCGCGAAGAATCTCCTCGCGGCTGTCGAGCGCGTAGGTGACGTGGTGGAAGCGCCCCGGCACGCCGGAATGGTCGAGCGAATAGGCGAAATCGTAGCTCTTGTTCGACATCGTCAGCCACATCGCCGCCTCACGGCCGTCGTTGAGCACGATCTGCTCGGTGAGGCGGCAGCCGAGATAGGTCTCGAAGAACTCGCGGTTGGCCTTGATGTCGACGGCAAGGCAGTTGAGGTGGTCGAGGCGGCGGACATTGACGCCGCGGGCGGGGAAGCGCTGGGCCTGGTTCTTCAGCGCAGGCTTGAGTTCGGGCGGCGCCTGATACCATTCGGTCTCGTAATAGAGTTCGACGATGTGCCCATCGGGATCGCGGCAGCGGAAGGTCGGCCCCTGCCCCATGTCGCCGTCGATCCAGCCGATGTCGAAGCCGGATCCCCTCAGCGCGGCGACGCGCCGCTCCAGCGCCTGCTGGCTGCGCGCACGCAGCGCCATGTGGCCCATGCCTGAGGTCTTCGATGCCGTGAGCTTGAGCGAATAGCGCTCGTAATCGTCCCAGCCGCGCAAATAGACCGACTCGCCCTTCTGGCCGCTGACGGTCATGCCCATCACATCGACGAAGAACTTCAGGCTCTCGCCGGGCTTCGGCGTCAGCAGCTCCATGTGGCCGAGATGGGCGAGATCGAGGATCGGTTCGGGCTGCATGGTTTCCTCCTGGAGCAGCGCCGGGCCTTCTGCGCGGCGCTCATTTGTACTAATGTACAAATGATTAGGTCCAGTCAACAAAGCAACCGATGTCCCTGCTGCGATCGGCGCCTGACCGCCGTCCTCCGGACGAGACGGGCAGCCGGCCCGGATGGTAAACGCTTCCTTAAGGGCCACCTCACCTGAAGGGTCCGGAAATGCAGCATTTTCCGGGTGATTTCGCCCTTAGGCAGGCGTTGGCGACAAGGCTCCGGACCGAATACCGCGGATTTAACGGAGCGGGCGCGTCCGGCGTTTAACCGTTTGTGCAGCGACGGCCGCGCATAGTCGGGCAAATCCCTTTGCTCTTGCCAGGTTCATCCATCGTGACATCCTTTGGACGCGTGATTTCGGTTCGCGGATCGCTCGCCCGGGTCGGGCTTCTGGCGGAAAGCCGGATGCCGATCTCGGAGGTGCGGGCAACCGTCGGCCGTTTCGTCAGCATTCGCTGCGCCAGCTCGGTCATCGTTGCGATGATCACGGAGGTCTCCTGCGAGAATCTGTCGGGCTCGGACAATTACATCGCCATCGCCTCGGTCGACCTGCTCGGCGAGATCCTCAATGCCTCGGATAAGGCCAAGTTTCAGCGCGGCGTCACCAATTATCCGACCATCGGCGATGCTGTCGACCTGATCACGAGCCAGGAGCTGCGCACGATCTACGCGCCGACAGGCTCGGACCAGATCAACGTCGGCTTCCTGCAGCAGGACCGCTCGGTCATCGCCTATGTCGACGTCGAGGAAATGTTGTCGAAGCATTTTGCCGTGCTGGGATCGACAGGCGTCGGTAAATCGACCGGCGTCTCGCTGCTGCTCAACGAGATCCTGAAGGCGCGCCCGAACCTGCGCATCTTCCTGCTCGACGTGCACAACGAATATGGCCGCTGCTTCGGCGACCGCGCGCTGGTGCTCAATCCGCGAAACCTGAAGCTGCCGTTCTGGCTGTTCAACTTCGAGGAAATCGTCGACGTGCTGTTCGGCGGCCGCGCCGGCGTCCCGGAAGAGCTCGACATCCTCGCCGAGGTGATCCCGCTCGCCAAGGGCGTCTACACCCAGTATCAGAACGCCGACCGCATCGGCCTCAAGCGCATCGATCCCAAGCAGATCGGCTACACCGTCGATACGCCGGTGCCCTATCGTCTGGTCGACCTGCTGTCGCTGATCGACGAGCGCATGGGCAAGCTCGAGAACCGCTCCTCGCGCATCATCTATCACAAGCTGATTTCGCGCATCGAGGCGGTGCGCAACGACCCGCGCTACGCCTTCATGTTCGACAACGCCAATGTCGGCGGCGACACCATGGCCGAGGTCATTAGCCACCTGTTCCGCCTGCCCGCCAACGGCAAGCCGATGACGGTGATGCAGCTTGCCGGCTTCCCGGCCGAGGTGATCGATTCCGTTGTGTCCGTGCTCTGCCGCATGGCCTTCGACTTCGGCCTGTGGAGCGACGGCGTCTCGCCGCTGCTGTTCGTCTGCGAGGAGGCGCATCGCTACGCCTCCGCCGACCGCAACATCGGCTTCGGCCCGACCCGCAAGGCGGTGTCGCGCATTGCCAAGGAAGGTCGCAAATACGGCGTCTATCTCGGCCTCATCACCCAGCGCCCCGCCGAGCTCGACGCCACCATCATCTCCCAGTGCAACACGCTGTTCACGATGCGCCTCGCCAACGACCGCGACCAGGCGCTGCTGCGCGCCGCAGTGTCGGACGCCGCCGCGAACCTGCTCTCCTTCGTACCGTCGCTCGGCACCCGCGAGGTGCTGGCGTTCGGCGAAGGCGTGGCGCTGCCGACCCGCTTGCGCTTCAAGGAGGTGCCGCCGCACCAATTGCCGCGCGGCGAGGCCACCATCTCGAGTGTGCCGTCCGTCACCTCCGGTCACGACATGCATTTCGTCAGCGCGGTGCTGGAACGCTGGCGCGGCGCCACCTCGCAGCGCGATGTGCCGAACGACCCCGTGTTCTCGGCACCGCCGGCGAAGACGATGTCCAGCCTCGAAGCCCCGATGCTGCAGCCTTCGATGGGCCTCGACCCGGACCGCTTCTCGCTGCTGAAGAAGCCGCTGCGGTAACTCAGCTCTCGTGTCCCGGACGCGCTGCAACGCCCTTAGCGTTGCTGCGCAGAGCCGGGACCCATACCACGCACACCCTCAGAAGTATGGGCCCCGGCTCTGCAGCGCACCGCCGAAGAGGCGCTGCGCCGCGTCCGGGGCACGAGACTGTGCGACGCATCTGGAGCGTCTGACCCGCATCGACTATGGTTCCCGCCTCAAGCCGGAATCCATGCCCATGACCAAGACCGCCACGCAACGCTTTCCCGCACCCGCCCTCGACACGCTGCCCGACGACATCCGCTCGCGCCTCCTTGCCGTGCAGGAGAAGAGCGGATTCGTGCCGAACGTGTTCCTGACGCTGGCCTATCGCCCCGACGAGTTCCGCGCCTTCTTCGCCTATCACGACGCACTGATGGAGAAGGACGGCGGCCTCACCAAGGCCGAGCGCGAGATGATCGTGGTGGCGACGTCGGCGGCCAACCAGTGCCAATATTGCGTGATCGCCCATGGCGCGATCCTGCGCATCCGCGCCAAGAACCCGCTGATCGCCGACCAGGTCGCGATCAACTATCGCAAGGCCGACATCACGCCGCGGCAGAAGGCGATGCTCGATTTCGCCATGAAGGTCTCGGCTGACGCGCAGCGGATTTCCGAGGACGACTTCGCCGCGCTCGCGCCGCACGGCTTCAGCGACGACGACATCTGGGACATCGCCGCGATCGCCGCCTTCTTCGCGCTGTCGAACCGGCTGGCGAATTTCACGGGCATGCGGCCGAACGAGGAGTTCTATCTGATGGGCCGCCTGCCGAAGACATGATCGAGGCGCCATGACCGAGCTCGATTGGCCCGAAATCCTGCTGCGCCTCGGCACAGCGACGCTCGCCGGCGGCGCGATCGGCCTCAACCGCGACCTGCAAGGCAAGCCGATCGGGCTGAAGACGCTCGGCATCGTCGGGCTCTCCACCGCGAGCGTGGTGCTGCTTGCACTGCAGCTCGCCGAACCTGCCAGGGTCGTCGACGCCGCCAGCCGTGTTATCCAGGGCATCCTCACCGGCATTGGCTTTCTCGGCGCTGGCGTCATCGTACACCAAAGCACGGGGTTTCGCGTTCAGGGCCTCACCAGCGCGGCCTGCACGTTCCTTGCCGCTTGCCTTGGCATCGTCTGCGGCGCCGGACAGTGGAGAATCGTCTTCATTGCCTTGGCGCTGGCCTTCGTCCTGCTGACGATTGGCCGCCGTCTCGAGCGCCGGCTGCATCGTATGCTTGGCGGCAAGAACGAGGCGCATGAGGTCGAAAGCGCCCCAGAAGAGCAGCACCGATAGCAATCGGTTAGACGGATTCGCCGTCGGACCTGGCCACGAAAGAGCCAGCCACGATCTCGCTCACGGTTTCCGCCGCAGGCTCCAGAGGCTGCCGGCCCCGACGATGGCGGTGATGAGCAGGACGGCGACGAAAGTCTGGATGATGGTGAAGTTCAGCGCGTCACGCGCGACGAACAGCGCCGTGATCGCGCCGGCGAGGACAAAGAGGATGCGAAAGATGACACTCATGGCCGTGCCTCCAAGATCTGCATGACTTGGAGCCCGGGGCCCTCCCATCGGGGCACAACGCTGTCTCTGCAACCATGCAGGCAAACCTTAGCCGGTCAGGGGCGAGGCAGGTTTGCGACAGGTCAAGCCTGACCCGGTCATCATCAGTCGGCAGGTGCGACGTGATGTCCACCTAGCGGCGCGCCGCCGCTGCATCGCTCACGGCTGCGAGGCGTATACGGCTAGTGCTTTGCCATCAACTCGAGCGCGGGAGCAAAGCGCTCCGCGAACGTCAACGTCTTGGCATGGTGGACTGCGGCAAAGGATGCCGAGATTCCCGCCGAAGCGAGCGCGAGCAAAGCAATTGCGAAAGCCAGACGGCGCATCTTCGCCTCCTGTATGAGCTCGACTACTTCATAGAGATGCGACGGCTCTGTTTCAGGACGGTTTCGTGGGTGGGGGAAATTGATTTCGCTCAAGCGGCTGTGATGAGAACCTGCTTATCTCGGCACATTCGGTAACCGACTAACAAGGGCCGATGTGTTTGCAGCGCCGGCCGCGTTGGGAATTTCGTACCCGCGACCGCGATCCCAGGCACTGCGGCGACGAGCAGCATTCGCTGGAATGGGAGTCATCAAGGACTACGCAAATGAAAATCGTGATCCAGAAGCTCAATGGCCTGTGGCACCTCATCGTCGGATCATGCCAGATCCGGACACCGTTCCTGGACACCCAGGACCGCGCGCTCGTGGTCACTTACGCCCGCCGCGCCTACCCCGGCGCCAGCATCTTCCAGCGCGACTGACGTGATACCCTTACTCGTCGTCCGCCGGACCGCACCAGCCTGGCAGATAGATCGCATTCTTGCTTCTGGCCGCGGCCATTGCCTTCTCGAGCGCCTTGTCGAAATCGGCCTCCACCGCCTTGCGCGAGACCTGCCGGCGCAGGAAGTCGGCCCACAGGAATTCGGAGAACGGCGTGGTGTCCTTGGCGAAGCCGCCCATGCGGCGCAATTCGCCGGCAAGGCTGCGGAACGGATCGTCCTTGAGGTCGGCGACTGATTTCGGCAGGTCGCGGAACGACCGCCGCTCACCCTTGGCGTCGTAAGGATAGACCCAGCGCTTGTTGTCCATGACGCCCCAGAAGGCCTCGCGCTCCACCATCCTGAGGTCGCCGACGACGGTTACCAGCACCTCCTTGACGCCTTCATCGTGCAGCGCGCGGCCGAGGTGATGATGGTCGATCACGTAGTAGCGCGCGTCGGGGCCGTACACGACGGGGATCATGTGCTTGCCGAGCAGATCCGCCTGCTTCTTCTTGCCGTGCTCGCGCCAGCGCCTGCGCTTCTCCTTGACCTCGCGCATGCCGACCGTCATCTGCGTCGGCCGGAGCGACAGGATCGGAACCGGATGCACTCTCGGCTCGCGCGCGTTGGTCGTGGTCATGGTCGAAGGCCCTTCGCATGGATGCAACTAACGGGTTCGGGTTCCCGCGACTATGCCATGGGTCCTGCGGCGGCAAAATCCGTTCGGAGGACGCGCAGTCACAAGTCGATACCGCCCAGAAGAAAGACGACCTCAATAACTGTCGCGATCCCGCGTTGCAACGCAACGCGCGCCACCGGGCCGTTCCTGGATCGCGGCATACCGGTCCATGCGCAAATAGTACGAGCGCATAAATGCACCCTGGCATTGCAAAGATTTACTGCAACGCGTGCCTCACCTATGCTATCTAGATCGCTGCTTCGGAGTGATCCCCGCCCCATGAACAACCAGCGGCCCATAAGCTCTGACGAGGAGCACCGGGTGCTCCAGTTCAGGCCGCGCACCCCGCCTTCCCCCGGTGTCCAGCGCGGCAAGGGCACCGTGCAACCGCTGCGCGTCACGCCCGAACGGTTGGACCTGTCGCGCTACGAACAGCCGCGTGCCGAGCCCGACAATTTCCGGCAGCGCATGCTTGCCAACATCGCGGCGCTGGCCTTCACCATCGCGCTGACGGCGATCGGGATCTGGCTCGCGGTCAGCATCGCCGACCTGCGCCGGACCCAGGATTGCGTGCTGATGGGCCGCCGCGACTGCGTCAGGATCACGACGCCGCATATTTAGGACCGGCCCGGCACGGACCTCTTGGCGGACGGGCCCGCCGGCATCCCCAGTCGCGTCCGTTGCTGTCCCCCGGGGCCTTCCCGGCTCCATTGAACTCAGGGCGGCGCTCCGATATACGGGCTTTCGACCCGGCCAGAGGGGGGTTTGAGGGCGTCATCAGGGGCGCACTGCCCAGCCACCGTGCCACTCTGGACAATCCGACAAATACCTGCAATATATCAAAGGCTTAGTGATGTCTTCCACATTCGATCAGGTCGCCACGATCATCGCTGAAACCTGCGACATCCCGCGCGACACGATCACGCCGGATAGCCATGCCATCGATGACCTCGGCATCGACAGCCTCGATTTCCTCGATATCGCCTTCGCGATCGACAAGCAGTTCGGCATCAAGCTGCCGCTGGAGAAGTGGACTCAGGAGGTCAACGACGGCAAGGCGACCACCGAGCAGTATTTCGTGCTGAAGAACCTGTGCGCCCGCATCGACGAACTGGTTGCGGCCAAGGGCGCGAGCGCCTAAGGGCGCAGTCATGCAACTCGAATACTTCCACATGATCGATCGCATCGTCGACCTCAAGGTCGACGAGAAGACGATCGTCGTCGAAGCGCAGGTCCCGCAGGAAAGCACCATCTTCGAGGGGCACTTCCCCGGTTATCCCTTGATGCCCGGCGTGCTCCTGATCGAATCGATGGCGCAGGCCTCGGGCTGGCTTCAACTCGGCGTGTTCCGGTTCGAACGCATGCCGATCCTGGCCGCCGTGAAGGAGGCCAAGGTCCGCGGCTCGGTCTTCCCCGGCGAGCTCATGAGCATCGAGGCGAGCCTCACCCATGAAGGCTCGGGCTATGCCATGACCGAGGCCAAGATCCGGGTCGGCGGCAAGCTGCGCGCGAATGCGGCGCTCACCTTCACGCTGATTCCCTTCCCCAATGCGGATATGCGCTCCCACATGGACGCCATCGCCAAGCGCGTCGGATTTCCGCAACAGGCCATCTCGTCATGACCGACACTCCCGCTTTGAAGCCAGGCCAGACCGAGGTCTGGATCACCGGCATTGGGCTCGCCACCTCGCTCGGCGAGGGCCTCGACGCAAACTGGGCCGCGCTTTCCGAAAAGCGCATCAACGTCGACGAGAAGGGCTTTGCGCCTTACATCGTGCATCCCTTGATGCCCGTATCCTTCGACAGCCAGATCCCGAAGAAGGGCGACCAGCGCCAGATGGAAGCCTGGCAGCGCATCGGCACCTATGCCGCCGGTCTTGCGCTCGATTCCGCCGGCATCAAAGGCAACAAGGATATCTTGTCGAAGATCGACATGGTCGTCGCCGCCGGCGGCGGAGAGCGCGACATCAACGTCGACAGCGGCATTCTCACCGCTGAGGCCAAGGGCGCCAACGCGCCGGGCTTCCTCAACGAACGGCTGATGAGCGATCTCAGGCCGACGCTGTTCCTGGCCCAGCTGTCCAACCTGCTCGCCGGCAACATCGCCATCGTGCACGGCTTAGGGGGCACCTCGCGCACCTTCATGGGTGAAGAGGTCGCCGGCGCCGATGCCGCCCGCATCGCGCTCGCGCGCATCGCCTCGGGCGAGAGCGACATCGCGCTGGTCGGCGGCTCGCACAATGGCGAGCGCAAGGACTTGCTCGTCCTCTACGAATTCGGCGACTTCAACCTGAAGGGCAAGTTCGCGCCCGTCTGGGCGCGCAAGGACCATCCCGGCTTCGCGCTCGGCTCGGCCGGCGCCTTCCTGGTGCTGGAATCGAAGGCGCATGCGGAAGCGCGCGGTGCAAAGCCATTCGCCAAGCTGTCGAGCGTCGTTGCAGACCTCGCCAAACGCAAGCAGCCCGGCGACATGGCCGCGACACTCGAGAAGCTGTGGGCCAAGCTGCCCAAGCGCGAGGGCAAGGGCGCGATCATCACCGGCGCGACCGGCGCGGAGCCCGCGACCTCTGACGAGCGCGACTTCCTGAAGAACCATACCGACTTTCCGGTGCGCTCGACCGGCACGGTGTTCGGCCACGCCATGGAAACGCAATTTCCGCTCGGCATTGCCCTCGCCGCATTGTCGATCTCGCGCGGCGCGCTGTTCCCGCCGAATGATTCCACGGGGACCGAGATTGAAATGCAGGGCGCGCCCACCCAGATCGTGGTCGTGGGAGCCGGACACTGGCGCGGCGAAGGCATGGCGCTGGTCGAGGCGGTTTAATCAGCTCAAGCGGGGATCGACATGACTGCACCACGCGACAAACTCGGGCGTCCCGTCGTCGTCGTCACCGGCATGGGCATCATGACCTCGCTCGGTGCCGGCAAATCGGACAATTGGGCAAAGCTCGTCGCCGGCGAATCCGGCATCCGCACCATCACGCGTTTTCCGATCGACGGCCTCAAGACCACGATGGCCGGCACGGTCGATTTCGTCAGCGTTGATCCGTTCTCCTCCACCGCCCTGTCGGAGCGAATGGCCGAGCTGGTGACGCAGGAAGCGCTGGAGCAGGCCGGCATCGGCGCCAAGGCCGATTTCCCCGGTCCGCTCTTCCTCGCGGTCGCACCGGTCGAGGTCGAATGGCCGCAGCGTCGCGAGCTCGGTCGCGCCGTGGGCCAGCAAGACATCACCTATGACGATCTGCTCCGCATTTCTGGCGGTGGCAAATTCAGCACCTATCATCATCGCTTCATGTTCGGCTCGGTTGCCGCCTATCTCGCCGAGACCTTCGGCACCAAGGGCTCGCCGATCTCGCTATCGACGGCGTGCGCGTCCGGAGCCACCTCGATCCAGCTCGGCGTCGAGGCGATCCGCCGCGGCGAGACGGATGCCGCGCTGTGCGTTGCGACCGACGGCACGGTGAACCCGGAGGCGCTGGTGCGCTTCTCGCTGCTCTCGGCGCTGTCGACCCAGAACGACCCGCCGCAGGCGGCCTCCCGTCCCTTCTCCAAGAACCGCGACGGCTTCGTGATGGCCGAGGGCGCAGGCGCGCTGGTGCTGGAGAGCTACGAGGCGGCAACCGCGCGCGGCGCGAAGATCCTCGGCGTCATCGCCGGCTGCGGCGAGCTCACCGATTCCTTCCATCGCACCCGCTCCTCGCCCGACGGCAAGCCGATCATCGGCTGCATGAACAAGACGCTGGCCGATGCCGGCATGACGCCGGACCAGATCGACCACATCAACGCGCACGGCACCGCGACGCCCGAGAACGACAAGATGGAGTTCAATACGACGTCGGCCGTGTTCGGCGAGCTCGCGCAGAAGATTCCGGTCACCTCCAACAAGTCGATGGTCGGTCACACCATCTCGGCCGCCGGCGCGGTCGAGGCGATCTTCTCGCTGCTCACGCTCGAGCATCAGCGCATTCCGCCGACCATCAACTACGACAATCCGGATCCCACGATCCTGTTCGACGTCGTCGGCAACAAGGCGCGCGATGCCCGCGTGACCGCGGTGATGTCGAACTCGTTCGGCTTCGGCGGCCAGAACGCTTCGCTGATCCTGACCCGCGAACCGGCCTGACCGGACGCATGGCGCTGCTTCCTGCGAGCACGAAAGCCCGCGCGCGGGAGGCTGCCAAATCGCTCGGCGGCAGCCTGATCGGCGCCGCGACCGTCGCGATGCTGCGCACCACGCGCTATTTCGATGCGGCCAAGACCTCGGACTTCTTTGCGCGCGCCGTGAAGCTGATCGGGCCGCGCCTGCGCGAGCACCGCATCGGCCGCGCCAACCTCGCCGCCGCCTTTCCCGAGAAGTCGCCGGAGGAGATCGAACGGATCCTGATGGGCGTCTGGGACAATCTCGGCCGGGTCGGGGCCGAGTTCGCCCATATCGACCAGGTCTGGGACTATGATCGCGACCATCCGGAGAAGAGCCGGATGGAGATTCCCGAACGCAGCATCGAGCTGTTCGACCAGATCCGCGACGACGGCAAGCCGGCGCTGATCTTCGCCGCGCATCTTGCGAACTGGGAATTGCCCGCGCTCGCCGCGGTCGCGCATGGATTGGACACCGCGATTCTCTATCGCCGGCCGAACATCGCCTCCGCCGATCGCATCATCCAGGAGATGCGCCAGGTCAACATGGGCACGCTGATCCCGGCCGGCCGCGACGCGCCGCTGCGGCTCGCGCAAGCGCTGAAGGACGGCAAGCACGTCGCCATGCTGATCGACCAGTATCTGACGGCCGGCGTCGAGGTCACGTTCTTCGGCCGCAAGACCCGCGCCAATCCGATGCTGGCGCGCCTCTTGCGCCAGGTCGAATGCCCGATCCACGGCGTGCGCATCATCCGCCTGCCCGGTGGCCGCTTCCGCGGCGAGCTCACCGAAGAGATCCAGCCGGTGCGCAATGCCGATGGCAAGATCGACATCCAGGGCACGACGCAGGCGATCACGAGCGTGGTGGAAAGCTGGGTCCGCGAGCATCCCGAGCAGTGGCTGTGGCTGCATAGAAGGTGGCGGTAGCAGCCCCTCTGCCGTCATTCCGGGGCGGTCCGCAGGACCGAACCCGGAATCTCGAGATCCCAGGTTCGATGCTTCGCATCGCCCCGGAATGACCTGAGCCTCACCTTCCCGTCTTCACCTTGGTCCAGAGCCGGTTGATGATCCGCTGCGTGGCCGGCTCGCGCGCCGTGATGACGAACAACTTCGAAAGCGTTGCCTCGTCCGGATAGATGTTCTTGTCGTTCAGGATCTTCGGATCGATCAGCTTCTGGCTGGCGAGATTTCCGTTGGCATAGGACAGGAAGTCCGAGTTCTTGGCGGCGACGTCGGGGCGGTAGAGATAATTGATCAGCTCGTAGGCTTCCTTGACGTTCTTGGCATCCGCGGGGATCGCGAGATTGTCGAAGAACATCTGCGCGCCCTCCTTCGGGATGCTGTAGCCGATCTCGACGCCGCTCTTGGCTTCCGCCGCGCGGGCGCGGGCCTGCATGATGTCGCCGGACCAGCCGACCACGAAGCAGATCTCGCCGGTCGCGAGCGCGCTCAAATATTCGGAGGAGTGGAACTTGCGCACGGAGGGGCGGACTTTTGCCACGACATCGGCAGCCTTCTCGAGGTCGGCCTGCTTGGTCGAGTTCGGATCGAGCCCGAGCCAGCTCAGCGCCGCCGGAAAGATGTCGTCGGCGGAGTCCAGCATGTGCACGCCGCAATCTTTGAATTTTGCCAGGTTCTCCGGCTTGAAGACGATATCCCAGCTGTCGATCTTCGCGTCCGCCCCGAGGATCTGCTTCACCTTGGCGACGTTGTAGCCGATGCCGGTCGTGCCCCACATGTAGTTGGCGGCGTAGACATTGCCGGGGTCGTAGGTGGCGAGGCGCTGCGTCACCACCGGCCAGGCGTTGGCGAGGTTCGGCAGCTTCGACTTGTCGAGCTTCTGGAAGATGTTCGCCTTGATCTGCCGCTGCAGGAAATAGGCGGTGGGCACCACGACGTCATAGCCGGACTTGCCGGCCATCAGGCGCGTCTCCAGCGTCTCGTTGGCGTCGAAGGTGTCGTAGACGACCTTGATGCCCGTCTCCTTGGTGAAGGCCTCAAGGACATCCGGCGCCATGTAATTCGACCAGTTGTAGAAGTTGACGACGCGCTCCTCGGCGCCCGCCCCTTGCGGGAGCAATGTCAGCGCCGCGGCGATCGCGAGACCAAAGCGAGAGCGGCTGACGTTCGTCATCTCGATCTACCTCTTGCGTCCACGCACCGCGTCCGACAGCCGCTCCAGTGCGGTGTCCAGCGTCTGGTCCTTCTTGGCAAAGCAGAAGCGCACCACCGAGGTCACGGGGTCCTGCTCGTAGAACGCCGAGACCGGGATCGCGGCGACCTTGTAGTCTCTCACGATCCGCCAGCAGAACTCGGTGTCGCTCTCGTTGAGCCCGAGCGGCGACAGGTCGACGGTGAGGAAGTAGGTGCCTTGCGACTTCAGCACGGGGAAGCCGAGTCTCTCCAGGCC
This sequence comes from Bradyrhizobium glycinis, assembly GCF_016031655.1. Taxonomy (GTDB): domain Bacteria; phylum Pseudomonadota; class Alphaproteobacteria; order Rhizobiales; family Xanthobacteraceae; genus Bradyrhizobium; species Bradyrhizobium glycinis. Next base: position 565,072 of record NZ_JACCHQ010000001.1, on the reverse strand, counting down.
CTTGGTCAGGCGGTCCCTGCTCCGTGTCAGATCCTTGCGCATCGACAGAAAGTAGTCGTCGGACTTGCCGAGGCCATAGGCGACGGCGGCCTGCAGGTTCGGCGCGGTGGTGAAGGTCAGGAACTGGTGCACCTTGGCCGCGACGCGCAGCAGCGGTGGCGCCGCGCAGACGAAGCCGATCTTCCAGCCCGTCAGCGAGAAGATCTTGCCGGCCGAGCCGACCTTGATGGTGCGCTCGCGCATGCCGGGGATGGTGATCAGCGGGATGTGCTTGTGCTCGTCGAAGGTGACGTGCTCCCAGACCTCGTCGCAGATCGCGATGACGTCGAACTCCTGGCAATAGCGCGCCAAGAGCTCGAGGTCCTCGCGCGGATAGACCACCGCGCTGGGATTCAGGGGATTGTTGAACAGCACCGCCTTGGTCTTTGAATTGAAGACGCTTTTCAGCATGTCCTCATTCAGCCGCCAGTGCGGCGGCTCCAGACGCACCAGGCGCGGAATGCCGCCGGCCTGGCGGATGATGGGCAAATAAGAATCATAGACCGGCTGGAAGCAGACCACCTCGTCGCCGGGCTGGACCACCGCGAGGATCGCCGAGGTCAGCGCCTCGGTGCCGCCCGAGGTGACCATCACCTCGCTCATCGGATCGAGCTTGAGGCCGTGCCAGTGGCCGTAATGGGTCGCGATCGCCTGGCGCAGCTCCGGCAGGCCCATCATCGAGGGGTACTGGTTGTAGCCGTTCAGCGAGGCCTCGGCCGCGGCGCGGCGGATGTCCTCGGGGCCGGGATCGTCAGGAAAACCCTGGCCGAGATTGATGGCGTTGTTGTCGCGCGCCGCCTGCGACATCGCCTCGAAGATGGTGACGGGAAGGTCGGCGAAGACCTTGTTCAGCGAAGAGCTCTTGGTCGTCATTGCGCGGTTAGCCACCGACCTTGCTGGGAAGCCCCGCCGCCTTCCAGCCCAGCATGCCACCGGCCAGATGCTTGTCGTAAGGCAGGCCCGCCGCCTGTGCCGCCAGCGAGGCGGTCACCGAACGCTTGCCCGAGCGGCAGGCGAACACGACCTCCTTGCCTTGGGGATCGGGGATCGCCTTCGGATCGAAGGTCGAGAGCGGAACCACGACGCCGTAAGGGTAAGCCTCGGCCTCGACCTCGTTCGGCTCACGGACGTCGACCAGCAGATAGCGCCCTTCCGCGACACCCTTGGCGACCTCGTCCGGGGTCAGATCCTGCACTTGATTTGCCACATCATCCTCCAACGTCGCGGGCCGCATGCCGGGGCATCCCGGCCGGCGGCAACCTCGCCTCTCGGGAGACGAAAATCAAGCGCCACAAAGGCTTGAGCCGCGCGGCGCAAGCTAAAGCTAAATCGCAGCGACTTGAAGTGCGGGTTTCGAGGGACCTGCCCGGCCTTCACCTCTCCCGAAGGGAGAGGTGTGCACCGCGACCCGGCTCGTCCTAGATCGTCACCTGAGTGCCGACCTCGACGACGCGCCCCGACGGGATCTGGAAGTAGTCGGTGGCATCGTTGGCCGAGCGGCTGAGCGAGATGAATAGCCGGTCCTGCCAGCGCGGCATGCCGGAATGGGCGGCGGGCTTGAGCGCCCTGCGCGACAGGAAGAACGAGGTCGACATGATGTCGAACTGCCAGCCCAGCTTGCGGGCGATCGCGAGCGCCTTCGGCACGTTGGGCGATTCCATGAAGCCGAACTTCAGCGTCACCTTGGAGAAGGTCGGTGAAATCTGCTCCAGCTTCACCCGTTCGGCCGGATCGATCCGCGGGGTCTGCGCGGTCTCGATGGTGAGAATGACATTCTTCTCGTGCAGAACCTTGTAGTGTTTCAGACTATGCATCAGCGCGGTTGGCGCGCTGAGCGGATCCGAGGTCAGGAACACCGCGGTGCCAGGCACCCGCTGCGGCGGCCGCTTCTCCAGCATCGCCACGAGATCGGCGAGCGGGAACTCGAGCTTGCGCGACTTCTCGAACAAGAGGCGGCTGCCGCGCCGCCACGTGTACATCAGGATGATCATGACCGCACCGAGCGCCAGCGGCACCCAGCCGCCCTCGAACACCTTCAACAGGTTCGCGCTCAGGAAAGTCAGATCGAGGAACAGGAACGGCGCAATCAGCGCACCAGCGGCAAGCGCTGACCACCGCCAACCCTTCCAGACCACGACGAAGCCCATCATCGCCGTGACCACCATGGTGCCAGTGACGGAGATGCCGTAGGCGGACGCGAGCGCACTGGAGGAGCGGAACAGCAGCACCAGCAGCACCACCGCGACCAGCAGCAGCTGGTTGATGCGCGGAATGAATATCTGGCCGGAATGGGCTTCCGACGTATGGCGAATTTCGAAACGCGGCAGCAGCCCGAGCTGGATCGCCTGGCGCGTCAGCGAAAAGGCGCCGGTGATGACGGCCTGGCTCGCGATGACGGTCGCCATGGTGGCGAGCACGACCATGCAGCCTCGGATGAAGCCTTGCGGAAACAGCTGGAAGAACGGGCTCACGATAGCGCCGGGATCGCCGAGCACCAGCGCGCCCTGGCCCAGATAGTTCAGCGCCAGCGCGGGCAGCACGATGAACAGCCAGGCGGTCTGGATTGGCCGCTTGCCGAAATGGCCGAGGTCGGCATAGAGCGCCTCCGCGCCGGTCACGGCCAGGAACACCGCGCCCAGCGTCACGAAGCCGATGATGCCATGGTGCAGCATGAAGTTCACGGCGTAGAACGGATTGAGCGCGAGCAGCACCTGCGGCTGCTGGATGATCGGATGGATCGCTGCGGCCGCGAGGACCGCGAACCAGACGCACATGATCGGGCCGAAGAAAGCGGCGACGCGCGCCGTGCCGCGCGACTGCACGGCGAACAGGCAGACCAGAATCACCACGGTCAGCGGAACGATGTAGGGCTCGAACCTTAGCGTGACGTCCTTCATGCCCTCGATCGCCGACAGCACCGAGAGGGCCGGGGTGATCACGGCATCGCCGTAGAACAGGGCTCCGGAAATGATGCCGAGCAGCACGATGGTGGCCCCGCGGGTGCCGACCGCCCGCTGGGCCAGGGCCATCAGCGCCAGCGTGCCGCCCTCGCCGTTGTTGTCGGCGCGGAGCAGGATCACGACGTATTTGAGCGTCACCACCACGATGAGCGCCCACAGGATCAGCGAGAGCACGCCGAGGACGGCGGCCGGCGTCGGCAACCCGTCCGCGCCCGAGGCGGCCATCACGGCTTCGCGGAACGCGTAGAGCGGGCTGGTGCCGATGTCGCCGTAAACGACTCCGATGCTGCCGAGCGTCAGCGCGCCGAAACTGGCGGTGGTATGGGCATCGCCATGCCCATTGGCCGCCACCGTTGCCGGGGCGGGAACTGCTATGTCGCTTGTCATGGGAGAGCCCGATGGCCTCTAAATGCTTCACTGCACAACGGCGGAAGAGCGCGCGGGCTTATAGTGCTGCGCCACCGGCATAGCCTAGCCCGATTCTGGGCCATAGCCATGCAAATCTGCATGGCTACACCGGTTGCATTCTAGATGGTGACCTGGGTCCCGACTTCCACCACCCGGCCGGTGGGGATCTGGAAATAGTCGGTGGCATCGTTGGCTGATCGGCTCAGCGCGATGAACACATGATCCTGCCAGAGCGGCATGCCCGACTGCGCCGAGGCCTTCAGCGACCTTCGCGACACGAAGAACGAGGTCGACATGATGTCGAACTGCCAACCCTGCTTGCGGGCGATGGCGAGCGCCTTGGGCACGTTCGGCTGCTCCATGAAGCCGAAGCGCAAGCGGACCTTGGAGAACTTGTCGCTGATCTTCTCCATTCTGAACCGCTCCGACAGATCGACCCGGGGCGTCTGCGCGGTCTCGATCGTCAGGATCACGTTGTGCTCGTGCAGCACCTTGTTGTGCTTGAGATTGTGCAGGAGCGCGGTCGGCACGAAGGCGGGATCGCTGGTCAGGAACACCGCGGTGCCCTTGACGATGTGTGGCGGCCGCTTCTCCAGGCTGCGGATCAGATCGTCCAGTGGCACCTCGATCCGGCGGGTCTTCTGGACCAGGATTGCCGAGCCCTTGCGCCAGGTCCAGATCGTCCCTGCCATGACGATGCCGAACAGCAGCGGCACCCAGGCACCTTCGAGCAGCTTGAGCAGGTTGGCGCTGAAGAAGCTCAAATCGACGATGACGAAAGGCACGATCAGGGCCGCGGCAGCAGCCGCGCGCCAATTCCACAGCTTCCAGATCACGACGAAGCCCATGATCCCGTCGGCGACCATGGTGGTTGAGACCGCAATGCCGTAGGCCGAGGCCAGATTGCTGGGAGTGTGGAACAGCAGCACCAGCAGCATCACGCCGATCAGCAGCAGCCGGTTCACCCGCGGCAAATAGATCTGGCCGGCATGCGATTCGGAGGTGTACCGCACCTCGAAACGCGGCAGCAGTCCGAGCTGCACGGCCTGATAGACCAGCGAGTAGGCGCCGGTGATCACCGCCTGGCTCGCGATCACAGTTGCGGCCGTTGCGAGCCCGACCAGCGGCAGCACCAGCTTCTCGGGCACCATGCGATAGAACGAATGCTCGATCGCGCTGGGATCGGACAGCACCAGCGCACCCTGCCCGAAATAATTGATCAGAAGCGCGGGCAGCACGAAGAACATCCAGGCCGACTGGATCGGCTTGCGGCCGAAATGGCCGAGATCTGCGTACAGCGCCTCGCCGCCCGTCACCGCCAGGAACACGGCACCGAGGGTCACGAGGCCGATCGTGCCGTGCGACAGCACGAACTGCACGGCGTAATAGGGATTGATGGCCGCCAGCACGGAGGGGTCGTCGGCGATGTGGACAGCCCCCATGATGGCAATGACGGTGAACCAGATCACCATTACCGGCCCGAAGGCCGAGGCGACCAGCGCGGTCCCCTTGCTCTGGACTGCAAACAGCAGCACCAGGATGAGGACGGTGACCGGCACGACGTAGTGCTCGAGCGCAGGGGTTGCGAGCTTCAGACCTTCCACCGCCGATAGCACCGAGATCGCCGGCGTGATCATGGAATCGCCGATGAACATCGAAGCGCCGATCACGCCGAGCGCGAGCAGGATCCAGCTTCGCCGCCCCAGCGCGCGCTGCCCCAGCGCCATCAGCGAGAGCGTGCCGCCCTCCCCGTTATTGTCGGCGCGCAGCAGCAAGAGGACATATTTGGCGGTGACGACGATCAGGAGCGCCCACAGGATCAGCGAGAGCACGCCGAGCACGATGACGCGCGAGACCGGCTCGCCATGGGCGGCGGCCTTGACCGCCTCGTGGAATGCGTAGAGCGGCGAAGTGCCGATATCGCCGAAGACGACGCCGATGCTCCCGAGCGTAAGGGACCAAAAACCTGAGGTGGCCCGTCCCTCCTGGGTCTCGGCCTGTGTGATGCTCGCCGTCATGAAGGTGGAGAACGCTTCGTCCCTGAAATTGATCCGGCGCCTTTTGACGCTTCCGGTGCACCTGTCAATCGGCGCACCATCATAGCAGGCGCCGAGCCGGATGCTGTGACGCCACAGCCACGCTCATCGCCAGCGCAACGACATGCCTCAGGTAAGATGGTAGCGCAAGGGGTTACGGCTTCAGATTCGGCGGCAGCGGCGGATCTTCGCGCATCAAGGTGATGGTCACCCGCCGGTTGGCTGCCAGCGAGGGATCGTCCGGAAACAGCGGCTGGGTATCGGCCTTGCCGGAGACGGCGAAGATGTGCGACGGCGGCAGGCCCTCGCGTTCGAGGATCTGGCGCACGGCGTTGGCGCGATCGGCCGACAGATCGAAGGCGCCATAGTCGCTGCGGGTCGGCACGAACCCCACCGCGGTGTGGCCGGCGATGGAGACGCGGAGCGGCGTCGCCTTGAGCGGGATCGCGAGCTTCTCGATCAGGCGGCGGGTGCGGTCGTAGGGCACCTTGGAGCCGTCGGCGAACATCGAGCGGCCGTCCTGGTCGACGATCTCGAGGTTCAGGCCCTGCTTGGTCTCCTCGAACATGATGTGCTTGGACATCTCGGTCAGTTCCGGCATGTCCTGCAACGCCTGGCGCAGCGAGGCCGCGGCCAGCGCGAAATTGCGGTCGATCTTGATCTTCGCGCCGGAGGTCTTTTCGCGGTCTTCCTGATCGGGCGTCGGCGTGTTGGAGGCATCCTCCGGCTGGATGTGGTCAACGTTCTTGAGCCGCGGGCGCGTCGGCAGGCCGTCGGATTCGACGATGCCGGAGTAGCGCGCTTCGCTCTGCACGCCGAACGCCTCGCGCATCGAGCCCGCGACGATCTTCAGCTTGTTGGCATCTTGCGTGGAGAACGCGACAAGCATCACGAAAAACGCCAGCAGCAGCGCCATCAGGTCGGCGAAGGTCACGAACCAGCCGTGGCCGCCGCCGTGAGCATTGCCGCGCTTCTTCTTGGCCATTTCTCAAAATCCAGGCAGCGGCCTCAAGCCGGCACCGGCTCGCCTTCGGCGTGACGATGCTTCTCCGGCAGATAGGCCAGCAGCATTTCGCGCACCAGGGTCGGGCTCTTGGAGTCGCGGATCATCAGGATGCCATCGATGATCAGGGTGCGATTGGTCTCTTCGTCCAGCAGCTTGCCGTGCAGCTTGTCGGCAATCGGCAAGCAGATCAGGTTGGCGACAACGGCGCCGTACAGGGTCGCCAGCAGCGCGGTGGCCATGAACGGACCGAGCTTGGAGGGATCCGACATGTTGGAGAACATCTGCACCATGCCAAGCAGCGTGCCGATCATGCCGAACGCCGGGGCGCAGTCGCCGACGGCGCGGTAGATCTTGCTGCCTTCGTCGAGGTGCATCAGGAAGTTGTCGCGGTCGCGCTCCAGATTGTCGCGAATGAAATCGAGGTCGTAGCCGTCAGCAACATAGCGGATGCCCTTGGCGAGGAACGGCTCGTCGGTCTCGACCTTTTCCAGTCCGACCGGGCCCTGCTTGCGGGCGATTTCCGCGATGCGGGCGAGTTCGTCGACAAGGTCGTGAGCCGAAAGGCGGCTCAGAGTGAAGGCAAACTTCGCGCCGAGCGGCACGCCGTGGATCATCGCGGACAAGGGAAAGCGGATCATCGTTGCTGCGAACGAGCCGCCGAAAATGACGATCACAGCGTGGATGTCGTAAAACATCCCGAAGCTGCCGCCCATCAAGATCAGGGTCGACACCACAGTGGCGCCCGCGGCCAACCCGACAAGTGTTGCGATATCCATTACTGACTCCAACACGTACGCAACAACGGCTGTCCTGGCCGCTGGCGCGGCCCAAGGCGAACCGCTTCGCAGGACCCTAGAGCGCCGCCCTTAAAGCCGCGTAAAGGTTAAGTCTGGACGATGTGCCGCGCGCTGCCCCAAATGTTCCGGTTGCCGTCCAGCGATAGGAATTTCAACACTTCGCTAACCATGAGCAGGCGCGCCACGACGTCACATCGGCTGCGGCCCTCCGCCACATCGTGGACGGGGATCAGTTGGTGTCTGCTAGCGTTGCGACATGGCCGATCGCGGAGCCATCGCGATGTTGACGCTATTCAGTCTTCTCACGGCGATGCCCGCGGCACTGGCGTTCCACATGCTGGAGCCGGAACTCGTGCTTCCGGCGTTCAGCGTGCTGCTCTTTGTCGAGGCCGCCTTTGCCGTGCTCGCAGCGCGCTTGATGCACACCGCCGATAGCGCACACGACATCACGCTTTGGGACCTTGCCGGCGGCTTCACCCTGATCGGATGCGCCGCCGCCGTGCTCGGGGAACCGGATCAAGCCGCCCTGCTTCTGACCGAGCAAGACGGCCTCCGGCCGTCGTCGCGGCCATAGATTGCCCTAAAGCGCGATGCGATTCGGAGAATCGTCATCGCGCCTTAGGGTTATTGTTTGAGCATGATCTTTTCGGAAAACCGCTAGGCACTTTTCCGGATCATGCTCGAGCAGCCGTCAATGGATCTCCGCCGAGCGCTTCAGCGCGGCCTTCAGCTTCTCGAGCGAGAAGTCGGGGCTGCGGGCGATCTCCAGGATCGGCGTCTCGCGGCGGCCGCACAGTTCGGCGGCCTCCGGCAGCTTTGCGGCAAGCTCGAGCGGGATCACGATGGCGCCATGCCGGTCGGCGTGGATGAGATCGTCCGACTTCACGGTCATGCCGGCGACGCGCACTTCGCCGCCAAAGCTTTCCGCGTGCACCCAGGCGTGCGACGGACCGATCGAGCCGGCCAGTGCCTGGAACCCAGGGGCCCATTGCGGGATGTCGCGGATCGAGCCGTCTGTGATGACGCCGAGGCAGCCGAGCGCCTTGTGCACGTTGCTTTGGACCTCGCCCCAGAACGCGCCATAGCCGACGTCGGGTCCGTCGATGTCCTGGATCACCGAGATGCGCGGGCCATGGCCGGTGCCGACATATTCGTAATATTCGATTCGGCGCTTGGACTGCTCCTCGGCCGGAAGCGATGACTTCAGAACCGAGCGGATCGTCACCGTGCGGGCATAGCCGACGATCGGCGGCAGGTCGGGAAACGGGCAGACCAGTTGCTTGGTGGTGTAGCCGATCAGCCGCCGCTCGGGCGCCACGATCTCCATGGCATTGCAGATCGTCGGCGTGTCGTAGCGGCCCAGCGCTTCGAGGACGGAAGCGGGCAGCGGCCCGGTCGCGGAATTGGTCACGGCGTTCTCTCCCAGGTTGGCGGCGATTGATTGCGCGATGCCGCCGGCACAAGGGCGATATAGCCGAGATCGGCTCTCGACCCAACTCAGCGCGCCATCATGGCAGATATCTGCTTGCGGCCTTTAGTGCAGCCGCTCGGGCCGGTCGTCCTGGGGCGGCTCCGACAAATTCGCCAGCGTCGGCGCCGACGGCGGTGACGGGACCTCGCCTCCCGCCGGCGCGGTGGCCTCCATCGCGCGCGCCTGGTCGCGATAGGATTTGTAGCCGAGCGGCAGCGCGAGAAGATACAGCACCGTGCCGATCGACAGCACGTGCCAGGGATAGGCGATCAGGAGCGCGATGAAGACGATCACGGCGACGAACGCCGGCAGCACAAGCTCAGGCGGCACGCGCATGCGCTTGGTCTTGCCGGAGAACACCGGCAGGCGCGACACCATCAGAAACGCGATCAGAAGCGTGTAGGCCGCGGTCACCGCCGCAGGTGTGCGGCCGAGATCGAGGAACGCGACATAGATCGGCAGCAGCACGGTGATCGCGCCGGCGGGCGCCGGCACGCCGGTGAAGAAATTGGCGGCGAAGGCCGGCTTGTTCGGATCGTCCATGGTGGCGTTGAAGCGGGCGAGCCGCAGGCCGCCGGAGATCGCGAACACCATGGCGGCGATCCAGCCGGCATTGCCGAGCTCGTGCAACTGCCAGAAATACAGCATCAGGCCGGGCGCCACGCCGAAATTGACGAAATCGGCGAGACTGTCGAGCTCGGCGCCGAATTTGGACTGCCCCTTGATCATGCGCGCGATGCGGCCGTCGATACCGTCGAGCGCAGCGGCGAACACGATGGCGTAGACGGCGAGCGACATCCGGCCTTCGATCGACAGACGGATCGAGGTCAGGCCGGCGCAGATCGCCAGCAGCGTGATGACGTTGGGCACCAGCATCCGCACCGGGATCGGTCGGAACCGCCGGCGGCGGACGTCGGGATCCTTGAAGTCGTAAGGCGTCATGGCTCGTCCTTATCTCGAGGCGAGATATAGCAAGCCGCGGCGCCCTCCGCCATTGCGGCGGAACGCCTGCGAGCACCGACTATTGGTTAATTGGTGCGGAAGGCGCGGCCCGGGTCATCGCTGGCAAGGTCGGCAAGGATCGTCTCTCCGGCGATCGCCGTCTGCCCTTCCGAGACCAGCGCCTTGGTGCCCACGGGCAAGTAGACATCGAGGCGGGAGCCGAAGCGGATCAGGCCGAAGCGTTCGCCGGCGCCGATCGCCTGCCCCTCCCTCACGAAGCAGACGATGCGCTTGGCAACCAGGCCGGCGATCTGGACCACGCCGATCCGCGCCGTCGGCGTCGTGATCACCAGCGAGTTGCGCTCGTTGTCCTCGCTCGCCTTGTCGAGCTCGGCGTTGATGAAGAGGCCGGGCCGATAGGCGATACGATCCACCCTGCCCGCCACGGGCGCACGGTTCACGTGGCAATTGAACACGCTCATGAAGATCGAGACGCGCGGCAGCGGACGGTCGCCGAGCCCGAGCTCGGCCGGCGGCAGCGCCATGGTGATCATGGAGACACGCCCGTCGGCCGGCGACACCACGAGACCTTCGCGCACCGGCGTCACGCGGACGGGATCGCGGAAGAACAGTGCGCACCACACGGTCAGGATCGTGCCGATCCACCCCAGCGGCGACCACAGCCAGAACAGGATCAGGCTCGCCAGCGCAAAGGCGCCGATGAAGGGATAGCCCTCCTTGTGGATCGGCGGGATCTGACGCTGGATCGAATCGAGAATGGACATTGCTTTTTGCCGGTCGGGGTTGATGCGTGGGGTCGTCGCGCGGGCTTGTTTAGGCCAGACTTTGTTTAGGCCAGACTTGGGACCGGAGACAAGGTCACTCCGCCGCCGCGGGTGTCGTCAGGTTATCATCGACCGGCGGCGGCTCCCGGTTGGGCGCGGCATTGGTGTCGGCCATCTTGGCCAGCTTCTCGCGGGCCTCCTCGGCCTCGCGCTGCCTGTTCCACATGCTGGCATAGAGCCCGCCCTGCGCAAGCAGGCTGGCGTGAGTGCCGCGCTCGGCGATGCGGCCCTGATCCAGCACGATGATCTCGTCGGCGCCGACGATGGTGGAAAGCCGATGCGCGATCACCAGCGAGGTGCGGTTCTTCGCCACGCGGTCGAGCGCCCCCTGGATCTCGTGCTCGGTGTGGGTGTCGAGTGCCGAGGTCGCCTCGTCGAGCACCAGGATCGGCGGCGCCTTGAGCACCGTGCGCGCGATCGCCACGCGCTGCTTCTCGCCGCCCGACAGCTTCAGGCCGCGCTCGCCGACCTGGGTCTCGTAACCCTTGGGCGCCATGCGGATGAAGTCATCGATCTGCGCCAGCCGCGCGGCCTCCTCGACTTCGGCATCGGCCGCATCCCAACGGCCGTAGCGGATGTTGTAGCGGATAGTGTCGTTGAACAGCACGGTGTCCTGCGGCACCATGCCGACCGATGCGCGCAAGCTGGCCTGCGTGACCTCGCGGATGTCCTGGCCGTCGATCAGGATCCTGCCGCCGGAGACGTCATAGAGTCGAAACAGCAGCCGCGAGATGGTCGACTTGCCGGCGCCGGAGGGGCCGACGATGGCAACGGTCTTGCCGGCCGGCACTTCGAAGCTGATGCCCTTGAGGATGGGGCGCGTCGACTCATAGGCAAAGCGCACGTCCTCGAAGCGCACCGTGCCGGCGGAGATGACCAGCGGCTTCGCGCCAGGTGCATCCTTGATCTCGGCCTCGCGGCTGAGCACGCCGAACATCTTCTCGATGTCGATGATCGCCTGCTTGATCTCGCGATAGACCATGCCCATGAAGTTCAGCGGCTGGTAGAGCTGGATCATCATGGCATTGACCAGCACGAAATCGCCGACCGTGTTGGTGCCGTTGCGCACGCCGATCGCGCACATCAGCATGGTCGCGGTCAGGCCCAGCGTGAAGATCACCGCCTGGCCTGTATTGAGCACCGCGAGCGAGGTGTAGGTGCGGACGCTCGCCTCCTCGTAGCGCTCGACCGATCTGTCGTAGCGCTGCGCCTCGCGCGCCTCGGCACTGAAATACTTCACCGTCTCGTAGTTGAGCAGCGAGTCGATCGCCTTGGTGTTCGCCTCGGTGTCGGAATCGTTCATCTTGCGGCGGATGCCGATCCGCCACTCGGTCGCGACGTAGGTGTAGTACATGTAGAGCGTGACCGTGATCAGGGTCGCGACCACGTACCGCCAGTCGAATTGCCAGAGCAGCACCGCCAGCAGCAGCGAGACCTCGACGATGGTCGGGATCAGCTGCAGGATCACCATGCGCACGATGACCTCGATGCCCTCGCGGCCGCGCTCGAGCACGCGCGTGAGGCCGCCGGTCTTGCGCTCGAGGTGAAAGCGCAGCGACAGCTCGTGCATGTGGATGAAGGTGAGGGTCGCGAGCTTGCGCACCGCATGCATGGCGACGCGGGCGAAGATGCCGTCCCGCCATTGCGTCAGCACCGCCATCAGGATGCGCATCACGCCGTAGCTTGCGGTCAGCAGCAAGGGCGAGGCGATCACCCAGAGATGCCAATTGTCGGCCGCTACCGGCGCGGTGTTGGCGCCGGTCAGCGCATCCGTCGCCCATTTGAAGCTGAACGGCACGGCGAGCGTGATCAGCTTGGCGGCGAGCAGCAGCACCAGCGACCAGACCACTCTCATCTTCAGGTCGAAACGGTCGCCCGGCCAGATGTAGGGCCACAGATGTGCCAGCGTGCCCATCAGCGTGGCCCCGGCCTGCGGTCCTGCCACGGAAGGATCAGGAACGTCGGCGCCGTCGAACGATTGAGGTTGGTCCATCAAGAAACCTGGAAGCCCGCCGGGGTGCGGGCGCAACTGCGATTAACGATTTTCGCCCGTCATATAGAGCCTTCCCGATGGCCGCGCACCCCGCCAGATGGCGAATCCTGGATTGTTTGTGGCGATTTACCGGTAAATTCCCGGAAGTATCGAATCACCGTTTGGGCTTGACGCCACTTCGCTGCAATGCATCATGGCACCAATGAGCACGATCAAAACCGTCTGTGTCTATTGCGGCTCCGGCCCTGGAACAAATCCCAACTTCATTGAAGCGGCGAAGGCGCTCGGCAGAGCGCTGGCGGAAAGCAAGATCCGCCTCGTTTATGGCGGCGGCTCGCTCGGCCTGATGGGGGCGGTCGCAACCTCGGTGCTGGATCACGGCGGCATGGTCACCGGCATCATTCCCGACTTCCTCCGCATGCGCGAGAATGCGCTGACGCGCGTGCAGGAGATGGTCGTCACACCCGACATGCACGAGCGCAAGCGGCTGATGTTCGAGCGCTCCGACGCCTTCGTGGCCCTGCCCGGCGGGCTCGGCACGCTGGAGGAGCTGGTGGAGCAGCTGACCTGGCAGCAACTCGGCCGTCACGCCAAGCCCGTGCTGCTCGCCAATGTCGACGGCTTCTGGGAGCCGCTGTTTTCCCTGGTGGCCCACATGCGGCAGACCCAGTTCATCCGCGCCGGCCTCACCGTCGATATCCTGAAGGCGGACAAGGTCGAGGAGATCATCCCACGGCTGCGCGCCGCGGCGGCGCAGATTCCCGACGATCAGCGCGATCTCGCGCCCGACGTGGCCCGGCGCCTGTAGGCCGCCTTTCCTATTCCTGCGGAAACGTCACCGCCTCGATCCGGTTACCGTCGGGGTCGATGACGAAGGCGGCGTAATAGCGCACGCGATCGTGCGGCCGGAGACCCGGTGCGCCGTCGGAGGCGCCGCCAGCGGACAGCGCGCTTACGTGAAACGCATCGACCTCGGCCGTGGTTCTTGCCCGCAGGCAGATGTGCACGCCGCTCTCCGGCGCGACACGCGGCATCCCCTCGCGCAAGTTGATCCAGAACTCCGGATAGGCCTTGCCGAACCCGACCGTCCGCGGCCGCGTGACGAGGCGCGTGAGGCCGAGGGCGGCGAGCGCGGCTTCGTAGAATCTTGCGGCGCGATCGAGATCGCCGACGCCGACGGAGATGTGGTCGATCATGGCGGCCGTGCTCCCTCCCCTCGTCATTGCGAGCGAAGCGAAGCAATCCAGAATGCATCCTCGGAGGCAGTCTAGATTGCTTCGTCGCTTCGCTCCTCGCAATGACGGCGCTTGCAGCGCCTCCGTCACCTTACGCCGGCGCCCCCGACTTCACCAGCTTGTAGATCACCGAATCCATCAGCGCCTGGAACGAGGCGTCGATGATGTTCGGGGACACGCCGACCGTGGTCCAGCGATCGCCGTTCTCATCCTCGCTCTCGATCAGCACGCGCGTGACCGCGCCGGTGCCGCCATTGAGGATACGGACGCGATAGTCGATCAGCGTCAAGCCCTCGATGAATTTCTGGTACTTGCCGAGGTCCTTGCGCAGCGCGACGTCGAGCGCGTTGACGGGACCGTTGCCTTCGGCGGCCGAGATCAGATGCTCGCCGGCGACGTCGACCTTGACCACCGCGAGCGCCACCGTGACGCGTTCGCCGAGCGCGTTGTAGCGCTGCTCGACGTTGACGTCGAACTGCTCGACCTCGAAATAATGCGGCACCTTGCCGAGTGTGCGGCGCGCCAGGAGCTCGAACGAAGCGTTGGCGGATTCATAGGCATAGCCGGCCGCCTCGCGCTCCTTCAATTCCTCGACGAGACGCGTCAGCTTCGGATCGCTCTTCTCGTAAGGGATACCGGCGCGGTCGAGCTCGGCGATGACGTTGGAGCGCCCGGCCTGGTCGGAAACCAGCACCTTGCGGTGATTGCCGACCAGCTCCGGCAACACATGCTCGTAGGTCTGCGGATCCTTCAGCACGGCAGAGGCATGGATGCCGGTCTTGGTGACGAAGGCGCTCTCCCCGACATAAGCCGCATGCCGGTTCGGCACGCGGTTGAGCATGTCGTCGAGCGTCCGCGACACCTTGACGAGCGTCGCCAGCTTCTCCGTGGTGACGCCGATCTCGAAAGCGTCGGCAAAACCTGGCTTCAGCTTCAGCGTCGGGATCAGCGAGCAGAGATTGGCGTTGCCGCAGCGCTCGCCGAGCCCGTTCAGCGTGCCCTGGATCTGCCGCGCGCCGGCACGCACCGCGGCGAGCGAATTGGCCACCGCCTGCTCGGTGTCGTTATGGGCGTGGATGCCGACGTGATCGCCGGGGATGTGCCTCGTCACGTCTCTGACGATGGCCTCGACCTCATCGGGCATGGTGCCGCCGTTGGTGTCGCACAGCACCACCCAGCGCGCCCCGGCCTCATAGGCGGCCCTGGCGCAGGCGAGCGCAAAGGCGGCGTCTTCCTTGTAGCCGTCGAAGAAATGCTCGCAATCGAGCATCACCTCGCGACCGGCGGCCTTCGCCGCCGCGACGCTGTCGCGGATCGAGGCGAGGTTCTCTTCCTTCGTGGTCTCCAGCGCGACGCGCACCTGATAGGCCGACGCCTTCGCCACGAAGCAGATCGCGTCCGCCTTCGCTTCCAAGAGGCCCGCGACGCCGGGATCGTTGGACACGGACCGTCCCGCCCGGCGCGTCATGCCGAAGGCGGTGAAGCGTGCATGGTTGAGCTTGGGCTTGGAGCCAAAGAACTCCGTGTCGAGCGGGTTGGCACCGGGATAGCCGCCCTCGACATAGTCGATGCCGAGGTCATCGAGCATCGCCGCGATGACCTGCTTGTCGGCCAGCGTGAAGTCGACGCCGTTGGTCTGCGCCCCATCGCGCAGCGTGGTGTCAAACAGATAGAGACGCTGCTTGCTCATTGCCCCGCTCCGAGCGTCTTCTTCATGGTGGTGTTGGCGAGCCACTCGTCGTTCACAGTGACACTGTTGCGCTGCTGGGCGGTGTAGCCGCGCTTGGCGAAGAAGCCCTCCGCGGTATCGCTCGCATCCACCGATAAACTCTGGGCGCCGCGGCTGCCGGCGAGCTTCTCCAGCGCGTCGACCAGCATGGTCGCGATGCCCTGCCCGGCCACGGCCGGATGCACATAGAGCATGCGGATGTGATCGTTGCCGCGCAGCGAGGCGAAGCCGACGGGCGAGCCCTCCAGCGTCGCGATCAGCGTCAGGTCGGACGCGAGCCGCTTGCCGAACTCCTCGTCCTCGGCCGCCGCCATCCAGGCTTCCTGCTGCGCCTCGCTATAATCGTCGCCGGTCAATTCCTCGATGCTGGCGGCGAAGATCGCGGCGAGGATCGGCACATCCGCCGGCAGGAAAGGCCTAAGCGCGGGCTTTGGCAAAGTCTGTCCCATCGTCCTCACCACATCCCATAGAGCTTGAGCACGATCGCCACCGCGCCGGCGAGCAGCGCGATCTTCAGCGCGATGTAATAGAGCCAGTGCCGCGGAAATGGCGTGTCGGGCCGCTTCATCGCGCGATCTCCCAGGTCGTGCCTTCCTTGGAGTCCTTGATCGCAACGCCCATTGCAGCAAGCAGATCGCGGATGCGGTCGGACTCCCCAAAGTCCTTGCGCGCACGCGCAGCTGTCCGCTCCGCGAGCAGGCGCTCGACCTCCTTGGCGTCGACCCCGCTCGCCTGCTGCTTGCGTCCTTCCCACTGCGCCGCGCTCTCGGAGAGGAATCCGAGCAGCCGCAACGAGCCCGCAAGACCCGCGATATCCTTGCCGCGCAGGCCGTGCAGCGCCGCGATCGCCTGCGGCGTATTGAGGTCGTCGAGCAGCGGTTCGACCACCGACGCAGCCGGCTCGCCGGGCGCGACATCGGCCGCGACGCGATACCAGTCGTCGAGCGTCTTGGCGCTCTCCTCGAGCGACTTCATGGTCCAGTCGATCGGCGAACGGTAATGCGTCCTCAGCATGTTAAGGCGCAGCACCTCACCCGGCCAATCCCCGAGCAGCTCGTGGATGGTGATGAAGTTGCCGAGGCTCTTCGACATCTTCTCGCTCTCGACCTGCAGGAAGCCGTTATGCATCCAATAGTTCGCCATACGCTCGCGGTGGAACGCGCAGCAGGTCTGCGCGACCTCGTTCTCATGGTGCGGAAACACGAGATCGATGCCGCCGCCGTGGATGTCGAAATGCTCGCCGAGATGCTTCCAGGCCATCGCCGAGCACTCGATATGCCAGCCCGGACGCCCCTCCGCCTTGATGCCTGATGGCGACGGCCAGGACGGCTCGCCGGGCTTCGATGGCTTCCACAGCACAAAGTCGGTCGCATCGCGCTTGTAGGGCGCAACATCGACCCGCGCGCCCGCGATCATCTCGTCGAGCGAGCGCTTCGACAGCGCGCCATAGCGCGGCAGCGCGGAATTGGCCGCGTTCATCGCCTGCGGCGAGAATAACACGTGGTCCTCGGCGACATAGGCAAAGCCACCGGCGACCAGCCGCTCGATGATCTCGCGCATCTCGCTGATATGCTCGGTGGCGCGCGGCTCGACGCTCGGCCGAAGCGCGCCGAGCGCATCGACGTCGGCGTGAAATTGTTTTCCCGTCTGCTCCGTGACCTTGCGAATGGCCTCATTCAGCGGCAGGCCGGGAAAATCGCGCGCGGCGCGGTCGTTGATCTTGTCGTCGACGTCGGTGATGTTGCGCACATATTTGACATGCGCCTCGCCGTAGGTGTGGCGGAGCAGCCGAAACAGCACGTCGAACACGATCACCGGCCGCGCATTGCCGATATGGGCGAAGTCATAGACCGTCGGTCCGCAGACATACATGCGGACGTTGTTCGGATCGAGCGGCACGAAGGTGCGCTTTTCCCGGCTCAGCGTATCGTAAAGACGCAATTCCATGACAACCCATCCCTCTCGGCCGGGCGTCCAAGGCTCTCAATGTGTTTGAGAAAAGACGGCTCCAGCCAGCGAATCGCTAGCTCGTAATCTCGCGGCAAATGGCGCAAATGGCGAGGAGACCGTTCATGCGGTCACATATGGGCCACCACGGGCCCTGGCGTCAAGGGCCGCGAAAATGCCGTTTTTGCCCCCGCAAGGGGCGCGGCCGGCCTTAAGGGTTCATGATCCCCTAACCATTTGAGGCCATTCTGGAACCTGCGGTTCTCCAATTTCTTGACCCGGTATTTTCATGCGATCCCTGCTCGCGCTTATTTTCGGCGCCTCGCTCCTTGCAGCTCCTCCCGCGTGCGCCGAGACCCGCGTCTTCATCATCGCCGACCAGTGCCTGGCCAAGGGCGACACATGCGGCGCCTCCGCCGCGCACACCTATTGCCAGTCACGAGATTTTGCGAAGGCATCAAGCTATCGCCGGGTCGATCCCGACGAAATTACCGGCTCTGTCCCCAAAACCGGCACAAACTGCTCCCATGGCCATTGCGACGAATATGTCGCAATCACCTGCCAGCGCTGAATTCCCTCGGAGCCGGCGGACCTTAGACCGGTTCGGCCCCTGAAACGACGTGACGATGCCGCAGGAAGCGGCTATTGGGAGGGCGCGCTTCGGCCCCCAACCCACTTGGGACGTCACTTGGACAATTACGCCGGGCCGTGACCTCGCTAGAATGGCGGATATGCCTGAATTCTTCTCTCTCCTCCGTGCCCGCTCCCTCCTTGCCTGCACCGTGCTCCTCGGCAACGTCGTGCTCGCCAATGGCGCGTTGGCGCAGGCCGGCCCGCCGCCCCAGCCCAGCCAGAACGGGCTCGGACCGAACCCGATGTGCGTGCGCCTGGAAGCCCAGCTCGCCGCGCTCGATCGCGGCGGCGGAGGTGATGCCGCCCGCGAAGAGCAGATCCGCCGCTACCAGGATTCCCAGGCCAAGCAGCAGGCCGAGCTTGATCGCGTCACCATGCAGGCCAAGCGCATGGGTTGCGATTCCTCCGGCTTCTTCTCGCTGTTCAACGGCCAGTCGGCGCAGTGCGGCCCGGTCAACACCCAGATCCAGCAGATGCGCGCCAATCTGGACCAGATCACCGGCAGTCTCGAGCGGCTGCGCGGCGGTCCCGGTGCCAGCCCGGAGCGCGACAACCAGCGCCGCTCGGTGCTGATGGCGCTGGCGCAGAACAATTGCGGCCCGCAATATGCCAATGCCGCACAGTCCCAAGGCGGCGGTAATTTCCTGACCAGTCTGTTCGGCGGCAACAACCCGAACAATCCGCAAGTCATGCCGCCCTCCGATCTCGGCCCGCAATCCGGCACCTTCCGCACCGTCTGCGTGCGCACCTGCGACGGCGCCTATTTCCCGATCTCCTTTGCCACCGTGCCGGCGCGCTTTCCCGACGATGAGAAGACCTGCAAGGCGCTGTGCCCGGCCGCTGAAGCCGTGCTCTATACCCATCGCAATCCCGGCGAGGACATGAACGCGGCGGTTTCGATCGGCGGCCAGCCCTACACGGCGCTGCCGACCGCATTCAAATTCCGCAGCGAGTTCAACCCGTCCTGCTCCTGCAAGGCGGCAGGGCAGACCTGGGCGGATGCGCTGAAATCGGCCGACGACAAGGCGAGCGTCGAGCAGCAGGGTGACATCATCGTCACCGAGGAAAGCGCCAGGAAGATGCAGCAGCAGCGGCTCAACAAGGGCACGCCGCCTGCCAATGCCAAGAAGGGCGCGGCCGGCGCAGCGCCGACACCGACCGCGGCGACGGCACCGGCTGCAACGCCGGCGGATGCAGCCCCCACGACCTCGTCGGAGAACAAGCCGATCCGCTCGGTCGGCCCGACCTTCCTGCCGCAGCAGCAGAAGTAGGCCGTCGCTCTGTCATGCTCCGCGCAGGCGTCCCAGCGCGGCCGTTCCGCTGTTACGGCTCGCGCTCGCGGCTCCACGGGAAGAGATTGGCCGGAAAGTCTGCCGCGTAGCGCCTGCCCTTCGGGAGCGCCGTCGGTGCGTCCGGTGGGTTCGGATTGGGCTCGACCACCCGCCGATAGAGGTGCCAGGTGGCATGACCGAGCACCGGCAGAACGACGGCGAGACCGACGAAGAGCGGCAGCGAGCCGATCACGAGCAGCGCCGCCACGATGAGGCCCCATCCGGCCATCGCAACCGGATTCGCCGCCACCGCTCGGAGCGACGTGCGGATCGCGTCGATCGCGGTCGCATGACGGTCCAGCATCAACGGAAATGACACGACGCTGACGCACAATGCCACAACCGCAAACAGGAAGCCGACACCGCAACCGATGATGATGAGCGACCAGCCTTCGGGTGTCGTCAGCACGCGCGTTGCAAAGTCCGGAATGCTTGCGGCCGCAGCGTGACCGAAGATCGAGACATAGATTGCGTTCGCGACACCGATCCAGGCCCCGAACAGGACCAGCAGGAGCACGCCGAGTTCCACCATGGCGCCGAACGACGGTGCGCGCAGCACCTTGATCGCATCCCATGCTTCGACCTCCTCGCCGCGCTCGCGACGACGGCTGAGTTCGTAGAGACCGACAGCGGCAAAAGGACCGATCAAGGCAAAGCCGGCGGCCAGCGGAAACAGCAGCGGCAGCACCGAATAGCCGAGCACCATCCTGAACAGGACGACACCGAGAACGGGATAAATCAGGCACACGACGATCGCGTGGCTCGGCATCGCCTGGAAATCCTCCCAACCCAGGCGCAGGACCTCGGTCAAGTCGGACAAGCTGATCTTGCGAATGGGGTAGGAGGCCGCTTCACCGAATGCGTGCCGCCTGATGTCGTGGGAGTACAGAGTGGCCATGTACGGACCCTCCCGTGCTGAAAATCGCGGTTTTCGACGACACGCGCTCTTCAGCCACGCGTGTCCGCCTGACGAGCAGGAAACGCGATGGGTCGGTACGGCAACCCAGGTTCAGCAACCGAGCCTGGCCGGACGGAACCCGTCGCGACCTGCCGGCCAAGCTTAGCGCGCGCGGAGCGCGGCTGCACTCACGGTTGGGTGAATTGCGCACCAGCATGGATTTGTGCGTTGCATCACCCAAACCGAGCATCCGCACCTGATGGCTTGTCGGTTTGCCAGCAGGGCAATCACACCAATTCGGGCACCCACATTGCTCTATTGACGCCGGATTAGGCTGGTATCATTTTAGACTTGAGACGCCCTTAGAGTTGATGGTCGCGAGCGTTCTCTCGATTTCGCGATCAGTGGAATGGGCGAGGCAAGAGGCCGGCGATGGCATATGCCAAGAAAGGCCAGCCATCGCGACAGACATGAGCTCCGCCCTGGATTGGTATCCGTAGCCTTCAATGGCAAGGATGGATCAGGATGGCTGTCGCACTGATACTGCTTCTGGTCGCGATCGGCTCGGTGCTGTTTCACATCTACAGCCCGTGGTGGTGGACGCCGATCGCCACGAACTGGGCCTATATCGACCACACCATTAACATCACGTTCTGGATCACGGGCTTTGTTTTCGTCGCCGTGATCGCCTTCATGGCTTACTGCGTCTTCCGCTTTCACCACAGAGAGGGAAGACGGGCTGACTACAATCCGGAAAACAAAAGGCTCGAATGGTGGCTGAGCGTCGGGACCGGCGTCGGCGTCGCGGCCATGCTGGCGCCCGGACTCGTGGTCTGGCACCAGTTCGTGACGGTGCCTGCGGATGCCACTGAGGTCGAGGTCATGGGCCAGCAATGGCAGTGGAGCTTCCGCCTTCCGGGCAAGGATGGGCAGTTGGGCACATCGGATGTCCGCAACATCGCTTCCGACAATCCGATGGGGCTCAATCGTGACGACCGGCACGCGCAGGACGATGTCGTGATCGAGAACGGCGACCTGCACCTTCAAGTCGGAAAGCCGGTCAAGGTTCTCCTCCGCTCGGTTGATGTCCTGCACGATTTCTACGTGCCCGAATTCCGGGCCAAGATGGACATGGTTCCAGGCATGGTGACCTATTTCTGGATAACGCCTATCCGAACCGGAACTTTCGATGTTCTCTGTGCGGAGCTTTGTGGCGCTGCTCATTATCAGATGCGGGCCAAGGTCATCGTCGACGAAGAGGGTGAATATCACGCTTGGCTGGAGCAACAAAAAACGTTCGCAGAATTATCGCCGGCAAGAGCCGTCGTGAGGGCGACGTACCAATCCGGCGGCAAGTAGCAAGCTGCCGCCGGAGACAGATCGGGCGCAAGAGGCCAACGCCTCACCCCCGATGGAAACGACCGAGGAGGTCTCTATGGTCGATATTCCATATGAAGGAATCCGCGGCATCCCGCCTGCCGAAGTACCTGAGGTCGAGCTCTATCATCCGCGGAGCTGGTGGACACGGTATGTGTTCTCGCAGGACGCCAAGGTGATCGCCATTCAGTATTCGCTGACCGCCACGGCCATCGGGCTGGTGGCCCTGGTGCTGTCGTGGCTGATGCGGCTGCAACTGGGATTCCCCGGCACCTTCTCTTTCATCGATGCCAATCAGTACCTCCAATTCATCACCATGCACGGCATGATCATGGTGATTTACCTGCTCACCGCATTGTTCCTGGGCGGCTTCGGCAACTACCTGATCCCGCTGATGGTCGGCGCCCGGGACATGGTCTTCCCTTATGTGAACATGCTGAGCTACTGGGTCTACCTGCTCGCAGTCCTGGTGCTTGCCTCGACATTCTTCGTGCCGGGCGGCCCCACCGGCGCCGGTTGGACGCTGTACCCGCCGCAAGCAATCCTCTCCGGAACGCCCGGGCAGGATTGGGGCATCATTCTCATGATGGCGTCCCTGATCCTGTTCATCATCGGCTTCACCATGGGCGGGCTGAATTATGTGGTCACGGTGTTGCAGGCGCGCACGCGCGGCATGACTTTGATGCGCCTGCCCCTGACGGTGTGGGGCATTTTCACGGCGACCGTCATGGCGCTGCTGGCATTCCCTGCCCTGTTCGTTGCCTCGGTCATGCTGCTGCTCGACCGTCTCTTGGGAACCAGCTTCTTCATGCCCGCCCTCGTCGAGATGGGCACGCTTTCGAAATATGGCGGCGGCAGCCCGCTGCTCTTCCAGCACCTGTTCTGGTTCTTCGGCCATCCCGAAGTCTACATCGTCGCCCTGCCCGCCTTCGGTATCGTCTCCGATCTGATCAGCACGCATGCGCGCAAGAACATCTTTGGTTATCGCATGATGGTCTGGGCGATCGTAGCCATCGGCGCGCTCAGCTTCATCGTATGGGCGCACCACATGTATGTGAGCGGCATGTTCCCGCAATTCGGGTACTTCTTCGCCACCACGACGCTCATCATCGCAATCCCGACCGCGATCAAGGTCTACAACTGGGTGCTGACCCTGTGGCGCGGCGACATTCACCTCACGGTGCCGATGCTGTTCGCCCTCGGCTTCATCATCACCTTCGTGAACGGCGGGCTCACCGGCCTCTTCCTCGGCAACGTCGTCGTGGACGTGCCCCTCTCGGATACCATGTTCGTGGTCGCGCATTTCCACATGGTGATGGGCGTGGCGCCGATCATGGTCGTGCTCGGCGCGATCTATCATTGGTACCCAAAAGTCACGGGGCGGATGCTGAACGAGGCCCTGGGCAAGTTTCACTTCTGGGTCACTTTCCTCGGCGCCTACCTGATCTTCTTCCCCATGCATTATCTTGGACTGCTCGGGGTCCCGCGCCGGTATTTCGAACTGGGGGATGCGACGTTCATCCCGTCCTCGGCCCATTCACTGAACGCCTTCATCTCCGTGGTGGCCTTGACCGTCGGCTTCAGTCAGATGGTGTTCCTGTTCAACCTCGCCTGGAGTTTGTTCAAGGGTGAGGCCTCAGGCGGCAATCCGTGGCGGGCGACGACGCTGGAGTGGCAGACGCCGGAGACGCCCCCAGGGCACGGCAATTGGGGCAAGGAGCTCCCGGTCGTGTACCGCTGGGCCTATGATTACAGTGTGCCCGGCGCCGCGGAGGATTTCATTCCGCAGAACCAGCCGCCGCGCGCGACGCAGCTCGCTCAGGGAGCTGCTTCGTGAGCGCCGTCATCCTGTTCCTGGCTGTGCTTGCGGTGATCGCCGGATGGTGGCTGTCGCAGCAGCGCCTGACGGCCAAGCCCTGGCTGGAGGAAGGCCCGGCCGGTGACTTCCCTGGCAGCGATGCCATGACCTGGCCGGCAGCGAAGGTCGGACTTGGCGTGTTTCTCGCTGTCGCGAGCGCATTGTTCGTGCTCTTCATCAGCGCCTACTCGATGCGGATGAGCGTGGTGGACTGGCGGCCGCTGCCTGTACCGCGGCTGCTGTGGGTCAACACGGGCGTCCTGGTCGTGAGCAGCGTCGCGCTGCAATGGTCGTACGCGGCCGCGCGCCGACAGGATACTGAAGGCGTCGTCATCGGTCTGCTCGCGGGCGGAGCATCTGCCGTGATCTTCCTCGCCGGACAGCTCCTGGCCTGGCAGCGGCTCGGGGCTGCCGGATATTTCGTGGCGTCCAATCCGGCGAATTCCTTCTTCTACCTGTTGACCGCAGTGCACGGGCTGCATCTGACGGGCGGTCTGGTGGCCTTGGCCCGAACCTCAGCCAAGATGTGGCGCGGCGCCGACATCGCCGAGATGCGCTTGGGCGTGGAGCTCTGCGCCATCTACTGGCACTTCCTGCTGTTGGTCTGGCTTGTCCTGCTCGGTCTTCTCACCGGCTGGACCGACGATTTCGTCAACATCTGCCGCCAATTGCTGAGCTAGGGAGGCGAGACCAGATGGCTGAGACCGTGCTGACAAATCCAGGCCAATCGCCTGCGCGGCTTGAAGGCTGGCGCGGCATCGCCGCCGACTGGGCGTCCGATCAGCGCGCCTTCAAGAACGTGTCCTGGGGAAAGGCCATGATGTGGATCTTCCTCCTCAGCGACACCTTCATCTTCAGTTGCTTCCTGCTCTCCTACATGACGGCGCGCATGTCGACGACCGTACCGTGGCCGAATCCCAGCGAGGTCTTCGCCCTCAATATCGGGGGCAACCACATTCCCCTGATCCTGATCGCCATCATGACGTTTGTATTGATCAGCAGCAGCGGTACGATGGCGATGGCCGTCAATTTCGGCTACCGGCGCGATCGCGTGAGAACCGCAATCCTGATGCTGGTCACTGCAGCCTTCGGCGCAACCTTCGTCGGAATGCAGGCCTTCGAATGGACCAAGCTGATCATGGAGGGCGTTCGGCCCTGGGGCAATCCATGGGGTGCGCCGCAGTTTGGTGCGAGCTTCTTCATGATCACCGGCTTCCACGGCACCCATGTGACGATCGGTGTGATTTTCCTGATCGCCATTGCGCGGAAGGTCTTTCGCGGCGATTTCGACGTCGAGAGGCGCGGCTTCTTCACGAGCCGCAAGGGGTATTACGAGATCGTCGAGATCACGGGCCTGTACTGGCACTTCGTCGATCTCGTGTGGGTGTTCATCTTTGCATTCTTCTATCTTTGGTGAGGTGGGCGCATGACCAACGCGGCGGTACACATGGAAGGACAGCTCCACGCGCCGGCGCATGGCGCAGTCGCAACGGGAGCCGTTCATGCCAAGGAGCAACAGCACCCGATCAAGCTCTACCTCGTGGTCTGGGGCTGGTTGTTCGTCCTCAGCACGTGCTCCTATCTCGTCGACTACTTTGGCCTGCACGGCTATCTGAGGTGGTCGCTGATCCTGCTGTTCATGATGTTGAAGGCCGGCCTGATCGTCGCCGTCTTCATGCACATGGCCTGGGAGCGGCTGGCCTTGGCCTATGCCATCCTGCTGCCGCCGGTGGCGGTGTTGGTATTCGTGGCGATCATGGTGCTCGAATCCGAATATACGCACTTACTAAGGGTGCTGTTTTTCGCAACCCCGTCATAGCGCCCGCGGTCGCTCAAGCTGGGCTTCACCCCTCGAATGCGTCGATTGGCGCCGTGCTTCCACGTGACACCAGCGCCTCATCCGTCGCCGGCAACGGCTGGCCCTTGTCGCGGAAGCGGTTGGTGATGGGATAGCGGCGGTCGCGGCCGAAATTCTTCGGCGTCACCTTCACCCCAGGCGCGGCCTGGCGGCGCTTGTATTCGGCGACGTTGAGCAGATGGTCGATCCGGGTCACCGTTTCGCGGTCGAAGCCGGCGGCGATGATCTGGTCGAGCGGCTCCTCGCGCTCGATCAGACGTTCAAGGATGGCGTCGAGCACCTCGTAAGGCGGCAACGAGTCCTGATCAGTCTGGTTCTCGCGCAGCTCGGCCGTCGGCGGACGCGTGATGATGTCGGGCGGGATCACCTCGCCGGCCGGGCCGAGCGCGCCTTCCGGCTTCCAGGAATTGCGCAGGCGCGCCAGCCGGAACACCTGCGTCTTGTAGATGTCCTTGATCGGGTTGAAGCCGCCGTTCATGTCGCCATAGAGCGTGGCGTAGCCGACCGACATCTCCGATTTATTGCCGGTCGTCACCACCATCAGCCCGGTCTTGTTGGAGATCGCCATCAGGAGCGTGCCGCGGGTGCGGGCCTGGAGGTTCTCCTCGGTGATATCGGGCGGCAGATTCTTGAAGATGCCGGACAGGATCGTCTCGAACCCGGTCACGGCTTCCGCGATCGGCAGCACCTCGTAGCGGATGCCGAGATGGCCGGCGAGCTCGCCGGCATCCGCGATCGAATGCGGCGCGGTGTAGCGGTAAGGCAGCATCACGCCATGTACCTGGTCGACGCCGAGCGCGTCGACCGCGATCGCCGCGCAGAGCGCCGAATCGATGCCGCCGGAAATGCCGAGCAGCACGCCGGGAAAGCCGTTCTTGGCGACGTAATCGCGTAAGCCCAGCACGCAGGCCGCGTAGTCGGCCTTGTCGCCCTCGGGCAGTTCGGCGATTGGCCCGGTGCAGCGCCAGTCGTCGCCGTTTCTGCTGAAGCGCAGCGTGACGATGCTGTCTTCGAAGGCCGGCAGCTGCGCCGCGAGCGAGAGATCGCCATTGAGCGCGAAGGATGCGCCGTCGAAGACGAGCTCGTCCTGGCCGCCGACCTGGTTGAGATAGATCAGCGGCAGCCCGCTCTCGGTGACGCGCGCCACCGCGACCGACAGGCGCACGTCGTTCTTGTCGCGGGCGTAAGGCGAGCCGTTCGGCACCAGGATGATCTCGGCGCCGGTCTCGGCCAGCGTCTCGACCACGTTCTCATAGTCCTCGGACTCCTCCAGCCAGATGTCCTCGCAGATCGGCACGCCGATGCGGACGCCGCGCACGGTGACGGGACCGGCGGCAGGGCCGCGGGAAAACAGTCGCTTCTCGTCGAACACGCCGTAATTCGGCAGGTTGCACTTGAAACGCAGGCTCGCGATGCGGCCGCCATCGAGCAGCGCGCAGGCATTATAGAGCCTGCCCTCCTCGACCCAGGGCGTGCCGACCAGCATCGCGGGCCCGCCATCGGCGGTCTCGCGCGCGAGGCTTTCGATCGCGGCGCGGCAGGCGGCCTGGAAGGCGGGCTTCTGCACCAGGTCTTCCGGGGGATAGCCGGCGATGAACAATTCCGGAAACAGCACGAGATCGGCGCCGTCGGACTTGGCCTGCGCCCGGGCCGCGCGCGCTTTGCCCGCATTGCCTTCCACGTCGCCCATGGTCGGATTGAGCTGGGCGAGCGTGACCGCGAATGTGTCCAGACGTTCGGTCATGGCCGCTCTATCCGATCCCGAGTTACAGGAACCCCAATCGCTCGATGACGGCGATGATCCAGAACGCGCCGGTCATCAAGAGCGCAACGCCGACAGCGGCCGAGCCCATGTCCTTGACGCGGCCGATCTGCTTGTCGTGATCCATGGTTAGCCTGTCGGCGAGCTTCTCGATCGCGGTATTGAGCAGCTCGACCGTCAGCACGAACGCGACAGAACACACCAATTCCACCGCGCGCATCGCGGTCGCGCCGATGAACCAGGCAAACGGCACCGAGAGGATCAGGGCAAAGATTTCCTCGCGGATGGCCTGTTCCGAGCGGAACGCAAAGGCCATACCGTTGCGGGAATTGATCGTGGCCTTCCAGATCCGCAGCAAGGTCTTACAGCCCCGCTGCGGCCGGCATCGGCTGGGTCTTGCCGGCGCGCTCCTGCTTGAGCAGCTCCGCGACCAGGAACGCCATATCGATGGATTGTTCGGCGTTGAGGCGGGGATCGCAGACCGTGTGGTAGCGGTCGTTGAGATCCTCGTCCGTGATCGCGCGGGCGCCGCCGAGACATTCGGTGACGTCCTGGCCGGTCATCTCCAGATGCACGCCGCCGGCATGGGTGCCCTCGGCGGCATGGACCGCGAAGAACGACTTGACCTCGGACAGGATGCGGTCGAACGGCCGCGTCTTGTAGCCGGACGTCGAGGTGATGGTGTTACCGTGCATGGGATCGCACGACCAGACCACCACCCGGCCCTCGCGCTTCACGGCGCGGATCATGTTCGGCAGATGCTCGCCGATCTTATCGGAGCCGAAGCGGCCGATCAGCGTCAGCCGGCCCGGCTCGTTGTCGGGATTGAGCACATCGATCAGCTTCAACAGCTCGTCCACCTTGAGCGAGGGACCGCATTTCAGCCCGATCGGATTCTTGATGCCGCGGAAATATTCGACATGGCCGTGATCGAGCTGGCGGGTGCGGTCGCCGATCCAGAGCATGTGGCCCGAGGTCGCGTACCAGTCGCCGGTGGTGGAATCGACGCGGGTCATGGCCTGCTCGTAGCCGAGCAACAGCGCCTCGTGGCTGGTGTAGAAATCCGTGGCACGCAGCTCCGGATGGCTCTCGAGATCGAGGCCGCAGGCGCGCATGAAGTTGAGCGCGTCCGAGATGCGGTCGGCCAGCTCCTTGTAGCGGCGTGACTGCGGGCTATCCTTGAGGAAACCGAGCATCCATTGATGCACGCTGCCGAGATTGGCGAAGCCGCCGGTGGCGAACGCGCGCAGCAGGTTCAGCGTCGCGGCGGACTGGCGATAGGCCATCAGCTGGCGCTGCGGATCGGGAATGCGCGCTTCTCTGGTGAAGGCGATGTCGTTGACGATGTCGCCGCGATAGCTCGGCAGCTCGACGCCGTTCACCTTCTCGGTCGGCGATGAGCGCGGCTTTGCGAACTGGCCGGCGATGCGGCCGACCTTCACCACCGGCACTGCA
This sequence comes from Bradyrhizobium glycinis, assembly GCF_016031655.1. Lineage (GTDB taxonomy): Bacteria > Pseudomonadota > Alphaproteobacteria > Rhizobiales > Xanthobacteraceae > Bradyrhizobium > Bradyrhizobium glycinis. The sequence continues at coordinate 536,492 of NZ_JACCHQ010000001.1, read as the reverse complement.
CCGGCATAGGTCAGCACCACCGCCATCTGCAGCAGCACGCGGAAGAAGTCGCGGATATTGTTGGCGCCGTGCTCGGCGAAGCTCTCAGCGCAGTCGCCACCCTGCAGCAGGAAGGCATCGCCGGCCGCAACGCGGCCCAAGGCCTTCTTCAGATTGCGCGCCTCGCCTGCGAACACCAGCGGCGGAAAGGTCGCAAGCTGCGCCTCGACGTCGGCCAAAGCCCTGGCGTCGGGATATTCGGGCACCTGTAGCACCGGCTTGCTGCGCCAGGACTCGGGCGTCCACCGCTCGGACATCGCAATCTCTCCGTGAAGCAAAAACCACAACCTGATCTAGGGGTTGCGAGGGCCGCCTTATACACAGGCCGGACACGCCCCGCCAGTTGTAAATCCATTTCGCAGCGCAAACCCTTGCGGCCAAAGCCGAATTCGCATTTGCTTGGGCAGGCTCAAGGAATCCGGAGGATACCGACCGCCATGGGCGCGGCACTGGATGACGTTTTCATCGACCAGATCAGCTTCCCGGCGGCCGACGGCTATGCCCTGACCGGCACCCTGTTCCTGCCGCGCGGCGCCAAGCGCCATGCCGTCGTGATCAATTCGGCGACGGCCGTGCCGCGAAAGATCTATCGGGGCTTTGCCTCCTACCTCGCCCATCGCGGCTGCGCGGTGCTGACCTACGATTATCGCGGCATCGGCGATTCCCGCCTGCCGGCGATGGTCGGCTACAACCGGCCGAAATCGCTGGTCGGCTTCAAGGCCTCGATGTCGGACTGGGCCGCGCTCGACGTCACCGCCGCGGTCAGTTGGATGCGCGAGCGCTATCACGCCCTGCCGCTCGCCTATATCGGCCATTCCTTCGGCGGCCAGGCGCTCGGGCTGATCGCGAACAACAGCGAGATCTCGCGCGCCGCCTTGGTGGCCTCGCAGGCCGCGACGTGGCGGTTGATGACCTCGCCGGAAAAATACCGGGTCTACGCCTTCATGAATTTTGTCGGCGTGCCGCTGGCCCATGCACTCGGTTACGCACCGGGCTGGGCCGGTATCGGCGAGGATTTGCCCAAGGGCGTCTTCCTGCAATGGACCGAATGGGTCTCGAGCCCGCGCTATCTGTTCGATTCAAAGCTGCCGGCGCTGGAGAACTTCGCCAAGTTCAAAGGCGAGCTCCGCGCGCTATGCTTCTCCGACGATCCCTGGGCGACGCGGCCCGCGGTCGAGCTGCTCGCGAGCGGATTCACTGCGATCAAGCCGGAAGTGCTGATGGTCAAACCGTCCGACGTCGGCGCCAAGGAAATCGGCCATTTCGGCTTCTTCCGCCCCGAGCACCGCGACACGCTGTGGCGCGGCGTCGCGGAATGGATTCAGGGGGAATGAGGCTGCGTCAGCGGATGATCGTCGTCAGCGACGAGTAGCGCCGGTTCGGCTTGGCGTCGCCAGGTGCGAACTGCGCGAAGGCGTCGCTGACGCGGACTGCCGGCGGCGTGTCGCTCGCGAACCGAAACTCCTTCGGCCGCGGTGCGTAGAAGCTGGCGCGGTAATAAGCGTCGTCGAAGCGCGCCTCGCCTACGCCGAACAATGCGTCACAGACCAGCAGGAGCGCGTAGACTCCCGCGACCGCTGCGACGATCTCCCTGAGAATTGTCATGCTGATGCCCTGCCCTTTTGCGGGCAGGATGCAGATCGGTTCCAAAGGCCTGGTTTAAGGCGCCGGGTCTCTTGTCCGGAGGGTTTGCCCGCGCTGAACGGATTGCAGACAATTTTATCGATCTCGAAGGAGAGCCCGCCCGACGAGACGATCGGGCGGGCTCAGGATTGGCCGCTCGGGAGGTATTGGGTGGCCGGTTGCGTCAGCCGTGGCCGGCCTCCTTGTGATGGCCGTTGTCGCTGAGGCGGTCGACCCAAGCGATGCCGATGGCCGAGAAGATGAAGGTCAGATGGATCAGCACCTGCCACATCACGCCGCCTTCTGTGAAATTGCTGCGGGTGGTGCCGAGATTGCCGGCCTCGATGAAGGTCCTGAGCAGCGAGATCGAGGAGATGCCGATGATCGCCATCGCGAGCTTGATCTTGAGCACGCTGGCATTGACGTGACTGAGCCATTCCGGCTCGTCGGGATGGCCGGTCAGGTTCAGGCGGGAGACGAAGGTCTCGTAGCCCCCGACGATCACCATGATCAGAAGGTTCGAGATCATGACGACGTCGATCAGCCCAAGCACGACCAGCATGATCTGCTGCTCGCTGGCGTCGAACGAGTGCAGGACCAGGTGCCAGAGCTCCTTCAGGAACAACAGCACATAGACCGCCTGCGCGACGATGAGGCCGATATAGAGCGGCAGTTGCAGCCAGCGCGAGCCGAAGATCAGCTTCGGAAACAAGCCGACCGGCGGCAGCGGCGCGGCCGAAGGTGCTTTGGGTTCAGGCGTCATTGATCACTCCGGGGTAGCAAGCAGCATGCGCTCAGAGACTCGCGATGACGGGTGCGAGCTCGAGCGAGCCCCGATAGATCATCTCGAAAGCCACGTAAATGATGATGGCGAGGCCGACATAGGCGACCCAGCGATGCTTCTGGAGCACGCGGCCGAGCAGATCGGCGGCGACGCCCATCATCGCAACCGACAGCAGCAGGCCGAAGATGAGGATGTAGGGATGCTCGCGCGCGGCGCCCGCCACAGCGAGCACGTTGTCGAGCGACATCGAGACGTCGGCCGCGACGATCTGCACCGCCGCCTGGCCGAAGGTCTTTCCCTGCACCGGCGCAGCTTCCGCGCCGCCATGGCTGAAGGCGAGCTGCCGCGAATGCGCAGAGTGCTCGCGCAACTCGCGCCACATCTTCCAGCACACCCAAAGCAGCAGCACGCCGCCGGCGAGCAGCAGGCCGATGATCTGCAGGAGCTGGGTCGCGACGCCGGCGAACGCGATGCGCAGCGCGGTGGCGGCCGCGATGCCGACGATGATGGCCCGGCGGCGCTGCCCGTCCGGCAGGCCCGCCGCGGCGAGACCAATGACGACGGCGTTGTCGCCGGCGAGCACGAGGTCGATCAGGATGACTTGGAACAGCGCGGTCAGCGCTTCGGCGGTGATGAATTCGGTCATGTTTGATCATTCTTCGATGCCGACGGATCGAGCCAATGCGGCTTGCGCCGCTCGATCCAGTCGAAGACCTTTGAACGGGAGGAGCGCAGCGCAGGCACGTCCTCGGCGAGTAGCGCGAGGCCGAGCGGCAGCATCCAGACGCCGAGCACCGGCAGGATGGAGAACACACCTCCGACGACCAGCAGCGTGCCCGAGGGGATCCTGACCCAGCGGCTGGACGGCTTGAGCAGATAGGTCAGGGTGTCGCTCATGCGCGGCGGCAGGCGGTCGACGAGCTTGGCCAGGCGCGGGTCTCCACCGGCGATCTGGTCGGTGTTCCCCTCGGTTTGCCTGGCGCGCTCGTTCGAAATCGTGCTCATGCTTACTCCCTCGAGGCGGCCTGCAGCTTGGGGCCCGACGCACTCGCCCCGACCGGCCTCGCGCGCGGCAGCACCAGCGTCAGCAAGCGCAACAATTTGATCGCCTGGACTTCGTGGGGATGTACGTCCTCGTCTGCGGCAGCAACGCGCTCCGACAGCTCCACCAGATGCGACGAGAGCGGCAGGTTCGAAACCGGTCGCAGCGTATCGATCACGACGTTGGCGAAATCCGGCTCTTCGAGCCGTTCGGCGAGTTCGTCGAACATCGCACAGAGCCGTTCGTCGGCGATGTGCGGCGCCAGCTTGCGGTCTCTGATGAAACGGATCACCTCGTCGCGTTCGACCGGCGAGACGCGCCGGTCGGCAACCGCTACCAGCGCGCCCACGATCACCACGGCGGCCGCGGCCTGCTCATTCAGGCTGGACGGTTCAGTGATCTCGATCTCGATCGGATTTGAGGTTTTGGCGTCGGACATCGTAGCTCCCTTAACTTGCGAAATGGCCGCACGGAGCTGCGATGGGGACGAATGGTCGGAGAAAACAAAACAGGGGCCCGACAATCGGCCGATCCATCGCATTCGCGCGGGACAGGTCATCCGACATCACGAGGTTTGCCGACATTGTCGGCGTCCTCGCCAGAGGGGCCCGGATTCTTGTTCGTGTTGAGAAATAAAGGTGGTCCTGTCGGAATCAAGTCGAACCGGATGCGACCAGCAGCCGCATCGGATTGGCGTTGCTGGATTTGGTTAAGCAGTCCTTTGGACCTGGAACCATGCAGCCGCACCGAGTGTTGGTGCACCTCGCGACACTTCAATTGACTGGCATAACCCGCATGTGCCGCACGCTGTACTTCCGCGTGGACGGCGGGCAGGTCATCGTCGTCTCCGAGCCGTTCGATGAGGAATCGGACTGGGCGGAAGTCCCGCCGAATCATGCCCTGATCGCGCCAGCGTCCGAATCCGTCAAAATTGTTCCGTTCGACCCTACAATTTCCAGTACATCGGGTGCGGAACCGGCCACAGTCGGACGGATTATCGCCCGCAGGTAGTGACCGCGCCGGTGGCCAATGACATTTGCTTCAGACGTTTCAAAGCTGCTGCGCCTCGCCCCCTCCGAGGACAGGCAGCACGTCGTCATCCGTTCTGCCGGCGTCGGCGGCAATCCGGCGGAATATTCCTTCGGAATCGAGGAGGAATACTTCCTCGCTGACCGCCGCAGCTTCGAGGTCGCGATCCGCACGCCCAACGAGCTGTTCGAATCGGCAAACTGGTCGACCGGTGGCCAGGCCATGCGCGAGATGCTGCAATCCCAGCTCGAGGTCGCAACCAACGTTCATGTCGACGTGAACGACGCGCGCGAGGAGCTGCGCTTCCTGCGACGCGAGGTCGCGAACGTCGCTGCGCAATACGGCTTCGTGATCATGGCCTGCGGCACGCACCCGAGCGCGGTCTGGCGCATGTCGCAGCCGAGTCCGAAACCGCGCTACGAGGAGATGATCGAGGATCTGCGCAGCATCGGTCACCGCAACATGATGTGCGGCATGCATGTGCACGTGCAGCTGCCGGATCCCGAGAAGCGCATGGCGGTGATGCGGGCGATGCTGCCGCACCTGCCGTTGTTCATCGCGCTATCGGCGTCCTCGCCGTTCTGGAATTCGCACAAGACCGGATTGAAGGGCTACCGCCTCGCGGCCTATTCCGAGCTGCCGCGCACCGGCCTGCCCGAATTGTTCGAAGGCAAGCAGGATTTCGACGCTTATGTCGGCGCGTTGCAGCGCTCCGGCGTGATCCCGGACGAAAGCCACATCTGGTGGGCAATGCGTCCCTCCATGAAGCATCCGACGCTGGAGCTTCGCGCGCCCGACACCTGCACCTTCGTCGACGACGCGGTTGCCATCGCCTCGCTCTACCGCTGCCTGACGCGGCATCTCTATCTGCGCCCTCAACTGTCCCGGGAGGTCACTGCGGTCGAGCGCGCGATCGCGGTCGAGAACAAATGGCGCGCCCAGCGCTACGGCACCGACTGCACCTTCGCCTCAAAGGACGGACCGGTGACGATCTCGGAACTGCTCACTGGGGTGATCGACGACATTGCGGAGGACGCAGCCGCACTGAACTGCTCCGCCGAGATCGAACACTGCCGCACCATCGTCGAGCGCGGCAGCTCGGCGGAATTTCAGCTCCGCGCCTATCGCGAAAGCGGCGACGACGTCGCAGCCGTGTCACAATGGATCGCTACCTCTACGCTGTCCGGAACGGGCGCGTCGGTCCAACGCAGTGCTCCTGCGCCGTCATAGCGCCCGCGCAAGCTTCGGCGACGAAAATATCATTCCTGAATTCGGAGATCGTGGAGCAGCGCATGAATCGCATCACACCTTGCGCCGGCTGCGGCCATGCGCTTGTCCCGATGCTGACGGCCAAAGGCCGCGCAGAGCCGAGCTGCCTCTGGTGCGAAGGCTTCGACGCGCGCGCCATGGACATGGCGAAATGGGCTGACAGCCCGTCCGGCAAGCCCGAGCCGGCGCTCCCTCGATCGTTCGACTGAACCGTACCAGGCGCCGGTCGCGGCGGCCGGCACGGCTGCATGCGCTTTTGCAGGGCATGCCGACAAATTAGACAAGACGAATAGCTTCGCCCACTTGCGGCTTGCGCGGACAGGCCGGGCGAGTTCGGCGGCACCTGTTGTCTAACCTCAGGTGCAATCTCGATTATTTGCGCACCGCCTGCAGCGGGCGGGCCGACACGCCGCATTGCGATCCGGCTGGCCTGAAATTCGCAAGACAGCGTCAGGCCAAGTCCCTGCCTGGCCATGATGAGGAGCGGCCAGTCACGTGCGCTCGGCTCCGGGATGAATGGCCTCAGATCGGAGATTGCCATGAACGTGCATGCCGCCGGAGACATCAAGTTCACCGGTCTCACCCATCCGAACGGTGCCCGGCTGCGTCTCAACGATCAGGACTTCGTGGCGATCGATCGCGACAGGAATGCGAAGTTCGAGGCGACCTACCGGCCGCAGGCGCTCTACAACCGCGCCAACGAAGGCTTCCACGCCAACAACGAAACCTTCCTCCTGCACGAGGTCGCGACCAACCTGCCGATCTACCGGCCCGACACCGGCCCCACCGATTTCCATCTGCATCTGCCGCCGGGCGGCTTTCAGCTCGTGCTGGTCACTTCGGGCGCGTTCACCTTCGACTATGACGGCCGCTGGTACAATGTCGGCCCGGGCGCGGTCATGCTGCAAAGCGCGATCGTGCATCGCCAGCTGTTCTACACCTGGTCGGGCCTGTCGACCGAAGAGAATTTGAAGACACCCCAGACGGTGGTGCCCGATCCGATCTCGATGGGCTATTCCGGCAAATTCCTCGAAGCCTTCATCACCGATCCCACCACCTTTCCTAATCCGACCATCGTGGGTCCGGATCAGATCAATGAGGACGAAACGCCGCGCGTGGCCTGGAGCCATCCGCTGCATGACCGTCCGGCCGATGCCGGCTTCTGGCTTCAGGATCCCCTGGCGCTCGACGCGCTGTTTAAGCCGCTCACCGATGGTTCTGTCAGATCGGCGATGCCGGTTTATGTGCGCGATATCGGCATCGAGATTCCGAGCGGGCATCTCGTCACGGGCCACATCATTGCGACCGACCCGCGTGGCCACGCACTCTTGCCGAAGAGCACGTCTGCCGCGGCGGACGCGACCTGTTTTGCGAAGGGCGAGGTCGTGATCTATCGCGTCATTCGTGGCACGGCCGAGTTCGAGAAAAAGTCCGGCGAGAGCTTTGAACTCTCCGCCGGCGACGTGGTGACCGCGGGCAAGGGTTCCATCAGCCTCATCGGCGTCGGCGAAAACACCCAGGTCCTCCGCCTCGGCCTGCTCAAGGGCATGAACGAGCTGCGCAGCTGGACGGCGACGCAGCGCGACGAGATCGACGGCCTCGCCGGGCAGATCATCACGCAAAAGGACGTGCGTCCCCTGCGCACCGAAGGCAAGCCGGTCGGGTATTTGTACGGGTAAGCGCCGGCCTCGTCTCGGCGTAGACGTGATCACGTTCAGTCAGCTGACTGAGTTTCCTTCTTCCCTTGTGGGAGAAGGTGGCGCGAAGCGCCGGATGAGGGGTCTCTCTCCGCTCGCACGACCGTTCGCGAGGAGAGAGACCCCTCACCCGCCGAGCTTCGCTCGGCACCCTCTCCCACAAGAGGAGAGGGTATCCGCGTCAAATCGACCAAATCCTGTTCGCTTGCGAGCGGCTCGTACCGCCGGCCCTACTCCGCCGCCTGCCGCACGTGCCGTGCGGTCGGGGTGCGCATGGTGACGAGCTCTTCGGCCGCGGTCGGATGCAGCGCGATGGTCGCGTCGAAATCGGCCTTGGTCGCCTTCATCTTCACCGCGATCGCGACGGCTTGCGTGATTTCGGCGGCGGCATCGCCGACGATGTGGCAACCGAGCACGCGGTCGGTCGCGCCGTCGACCACGAGCTTCATCAGCACGCGGGTGTCGCGGCCGGACATCGTCGCCTTGATGGGCCGGAACGTCGTCTTGTAGATGTCGACGTGGCTGAATTGCGCGCGCGCCTCGGTTTCCGTCAGGCCAACCGTGCCGACCTCCGGCTGCGAGAACACGGCCGTCGGGATGTTGGCGTGGTCGACCTGCACCTCGCGCTTGCCGAACACCGTGTCGGCGAAGGCATGGCCCTCGCGGATCGCGACCGGCGTCAGGTTGAAGCGATGGGTGACGTCGCCGATGGCATAGATGCTGTCGACCGAGCTCTTGGAGAAATGGTCGACCGCGATGCCGCCGTTCGCGGGATTGATGGCGACGCCGGCATTCTCCAGGCCGAGATTGGCGACGTTCGGATGGCGGCCGATCGCGAACATCACCTGGTCGGAGGCGAGGCTCGAGCCGTTCGACAAATGCGTGGTGAAGTCCTCGCCGTGGCGGTCGACCCTGGTCACGGTGCAGCCGGTGAGGATGGTGATGCCCTGCTTCTCCATCTCAGCGCGGACATGGGTCCGGACATCCTCGTCGAAGCCACGAAGGATGTTGTCGCCGCGATAGATCAACGTGACGTCGGAGCCGAAGCCGGCGAAGATGCCGGCGAATTCCAGCGCGATATAGCCGCCGCCCTGGATCACGATCCGCTTCGGCAGCTTCTTCAGATGAAACGCCTCGTTGGAGGAGATCACATGCTCGATGCCGGGGATCGCCGCGCCGTGGTTGGGCGCGCCGCCGGTGGCGATCAGGATGTACTTCGCCGTGACCTTCTTGTCGTTCTCGAGCAGGCGGACGGTCTGCTTGTCCTCGATCACCGCGCGGCTCTTGACGATCTGCGCGCCTGATTTCTCGACGTTGGCGGTGTAGGCCGCCTCCAGCCGCGCGATCTCCTTGTCCTTATTGGCGATCAGCGTCGGCCAGTCGAAACTCGCTGGCGGAACGGTCCAGCCGAAGCCGGCGGCGTCCTCGAGCTCCTGACGGACATGCGAGCCGATCACGAACAGCTTCTTCGGCACGCAGCCGCGGATCACGCAGGTGCCGCCCATGCGGTACTCTTCCGCGATCATGACGCGGGCGCCGTAGCCGGCCGCGATGCGGGCGGCGCGGACGCCGCCCGAGCCGCCACCGATGACGAAGAGGTCGACGTCGAAATCAGCCATTATCCACTCCGACCCCTTGTCAGGAACGACCTTTCAGATAGGTGCGCTCAGATCTCCTTGCCACGCTTGCGCATCTCGGCACGGAAAGCGCCCATCACGGTTTCCGAGAAGTTTTGGGCCCAGGTGTTCATGAACGTCATGCTCTGTCCGATCGCGCGCGGCTCGGCCTCGATCAGCTTCTTGCCCAGGGGCGACTTGTAGAAGGTGACGAGGTCCTTCAGCTCCTGCTCGGTGAACTCGCTGGCATAAATCTGCGCCATGCCTTCGCCGATCTCGTTCTGGCGGCCGTTGAGCTGCTGCGCCACGATCGGCGCGACCTCGTTGAGGTCCTTCTGGTAATTCAGGTTCTGCTGGATCAGCGCGCCCTTGGTCTTCTCGACCATGCCCGGCACGGCGCCCGCATACATCCCGGCGGCGTTCTTGATCTGCAAGATCTCCTTGGCCGCCGCAATCGCCGCGGGCGAGGCCTTTGGCAGGGCCGGCGCCGCGGGAGCCTTCTGGCCCGCCTGCTGCGCGGCGACTGGGGCGGCCGAAAGGGCCAATCCCACAGCGAGAGCCGCAGCCGGCAAGAATTTCAAGACGTTCTTCATTCCTGGTCTCCTTTCGGCTTGCGCCGTTCAATCACGCGGATTCCGCCGCCGCCCGCCAGAACGGCCGAGCTGGCCAAGCCGATGAACAGCCCGTGCTCGACTACACCGGGAATGGCGCTCAACGCCTTGGCGAGACCGGCGGGATCCGAAATACGTCCGAGCTGGGCATCGACGATCCAGTGGCCGCCATCGGTGACGAAAACGTGGCCGTCCTTGGCCTTGCGGACCGCCATTTGCCCGGAAACGCCGCATTCGGCAAATGCCTTTTCGATCGCGCGGCGCGTCGCACCGAGGCCGAAGGGGATGACCTCGACCGGCAGCGGAAACTTGCCGAGCGTCGGCACCCATTTGCTATCGTCGGCAATCACGATCATGCGATCCGAGGCGGCCGCCACGATCTTCTCGCGCAAGAGCGCGCCGCCGCCGCCCTTGATCAGATTGAGCTCGGGATCGATCTCGTCGGCGCCGTCGATCGTGAGGTCGAGATGATCGATCTCGTCCAGCGTCGTCAGCTTGACCCCGCAGCGTTCCGCATCGGCCCGCGTCGCCTCGGAGGTCGGCACGCCGATCACCTTGAGTCCGGCGGCGACGCGCTCGCCGAGCAGCTCGACGAAGTGCTTGGCCGTCGAGCCGGTGCCGAGCCCAAGCTGCATGCCGTCGCGCACCTCCTCCAGCGCACGCGCCGCAGCCTGCCGCTTCAACTGGTCCATGGTCACGTGTGCGCCTGCCTTGTGAAGTCTCGAACACGCGGCCGATTCCGGCCGCTTTCGGGCGCCTATGTAGCCTCGTTTTTCCCAGGAGAACAGGGCCTGGAACAGGGTCTGGGAACAGGCCTATAAGGTGATCTTATGGGCCCGCCCCTTGCGCGGATAGGACCGGGCCGGTAGCGCTGGATCATGACCTCCTTCAAGACGACATCCCCTCACACCATCGTCTTCGATCTCGACGGCACGCTGGTGGATACGGCGCCCGACCTGATCACGGCCCTCAATTACGTGCTCGACCGCGAAGGTCTGCCGCCGGTGCCGATGGCATCGGCTCGCAACATGATCGGCGCCGGAGCCCGCAAGCTGATCGAGCGAGGGCTGGAAGCGGAGGGCCGCACCGTCACGCCTGCGGACATGGATCGGATGACGGCGGATTTCATCGCGTACTACGCCGACCATATCGCGGTGGAATCCCGCCCCTTCGAGGGGCTCGAGGCCGCGCTCGACCAGTTTTCGGCGCAAGGCCACCGCCTCGCGGTCTGCACCAACAAGCTGGAATGGCTGTCGAAGCGCCTGCTGGACCAGCTCGACCTCAGCCCCCGCTTTGCCGCGATCTGCGGCGCAGACACTTTTGGCGTCCAGAAGCCCGACCCGACCATTTTTCGCGAGACCGTGGCCCGGGCCGGTGGCGACGTGAAGGCCAGCATCATGGTCGGCGATGCCGGAACCGATGTTGGCGTCGCCCGGCGGGCCGGCGTGCCCGTGATCGGGGTCAGCTTCGGCTACACCGACGTACCGATCGCCGAGCTCAACCCCGACCGGCTGATCCACCACATGCGCGACCTGCCGGCGGCCGCGATCAGCCTGATGACGGCTTAACTCGATGTAAGATACTGATATATCTACGGTATCCAGAATACCCCTGCATTACCCAGCCCAAGAGGCCGAAGCCGGCCGCGCCGGCGGCCGTTGCTGCACCCGCACCGAGCCCACCCTTCTCTGAATCGAATGCGGGCCGGCGCTGAGTTGCGTATACCAACCGATTGTCCTAGCTGCGTCCGATGCTTAGATTGCTTCCACCGCACCGCTGAAGCAAAGGTGCGCCCGCCGCCGTAAGGGACAAGGCATTTGGTTATGAACGGACTTCCTGTGAGCCCCCGCGCCCCGCTGTCGAGCGCGATGACCGATCCGTTCGGGCGGACCATCACCTACTTGCGCGTCTCCGTCACCGACCGCTGCGACCTGCGCTGTTTCTACTGCATGTCGGAAGACATGACGTTCCTGCCCAAGGCTGACCTGCTGACGCTGGAGGAGCTCGATCGGCTCTGTACGGCCTTCATCGCCAAGGGCGTGAAGAAGCTGCGCCTCACCGGCGGCGAGCCCTTGGTCCGCCGCAACGTGATGTCGCTGGTGCGCTCGTTGTCGCGGCATCTGTCGAGCGGCGCTCTGAACGAGCTGACGCTGACCACCAACGGCACCCAGCTGGCGAAGCACGCGCGGGAGCTCGCCGATTGCGGCGTCCGCCGCATCAACGTCTCGCTCGACACGCTCGATCCCAGGAAGTTTCGCGAGATCACCCGCTGGGGCGAGATCGACAAGGTGCTGGAAGGCATCGAGGCCGCGCGCGCCGCAGGGCTTGCCGTCAAGATCAACGCCGTCGCGCTGAAGAACCTCAACGAGGACGAGCTGCCTTCGCTGATGCGCTGGGCCCACGGCAAGGGCATGGGCCTGACGCTGATCGAGGTGATGCCGATGGGCGAGATCGGATCGGGCCGCATCGACCAATATCTACCGTTGTCGCTGGTGCGCGCCCGCCTCGCCCAGCAGTTCACGCTCACGGACCTCGCCGAGAGCACCGGCGGTCCGGCCCGCTATGTCAGTGTCGCCGAGACCGGCGGCAAGCTCGGTTTCATCACGCCGATGACGCATAATTTCTGCGAATCCTGCAACCGGGTGCGCATCACCTGCACGGGAACGCTGCACACCTGCCTCGGCCACGAGGATGCCTCGGACTTGCGCAAACCTCTGCGTGCATCGAGCGACGACCTGTTGCTGGCGGATGCGATCGACCGCGCCATCGGACTGAAGCCCAAGGGCCACGATTTCATCATCGACCGCCGCCACGACCGGCCCAGCGTCTCCAGGCATATGAGCGTCACCGGCGGCTGAAACCGTCGGGCTGTGGCCCTTATTCCCCTTAACTATCAACAAACTTCCGATTGACTGGCGGCACGCCCGCTGGTTTGGTGCGGCTGCCTCATGCCTGCGCGGCGAGATAAGCCACGCGCCCGCTCGGCGCAGTCAAGACGGCCGGGGCACAATCGGGGAGGACCTATCGTTGCAAGCGCTCCTAAAGTTGAGCAGCAGGATTGACGCGTTCACGCGGTATACGGGCAAACGCCTGGCGTGGCTGATCGTCGTCGCCGTCATCATCTCGGCGGTCAATGCGATCGTCCGCAAGACGTTCGACACGTCGTCCAATTCGTGGCTCGAGCTGCAATGGGTGCTGTTCAGCATCGTCTTCCTGCTCTGCTCGCCCTGGACGCTTCTCGACAACGAGCACATCCGCATCGACATCGTGAACAACACGCTGCCAAAGAAGGCGCGCAACGTCATCGACGTGATCGGTCACCTGTTCTTCCTCATCCCGCTGTGCATCGTGATGATCATCACGGGCGTGCCGTTCTTCCTGCGCTCGTTCCAGATCAACGAGCAGTCCGGCAATGCCGGCGGCCTGCCGCAATGGCCCGCCAAGGCCCTGATCATGATCGGCTTCGCCTTCCTGCTCGTCCAGGCCATCTCCGAGCTGATCAAGCGGATTGCGGTGATGCGCGGATTGATGCCCGATCCCCATGAATCGCAGGTGTCGGCGCTGGAGGCTGAAGTCGAGCACCTCGTCGAAGCGATCGAGAAGAAGTAGCCGTTGGCGACGGTTTAGGGGGAATCCATGACCGCATTCATCATCGCCAATATGGCGCCCATCATGTTCGCGTCGCTGGTCGTCATGCTGCTGCTTGGCTATCCCGCGGCATTCTCGCTCGGCGCCGTCGGCCTGTTCTTCGCCATCATCGGCGTCGAGCTCGGCCAATTCCACCCCGACTTCCTCCAGGCGCTGCCGGAGCGGGTCTACGGCGTGATGAACAACGACACGCTGCTCGCCATCCCCTTCTTCACTTTCATGGGACTGGTGCTGGAGCGGTCGGGCATGGCCGAGGATCTGCTCGACACCATCGGCCAATTGTTCGGCACCATCCGCGGCGGCCTTGCCTATGCCGTGATCTTCGTCGGCGCGCTGCTCGCCGCGACGACGGGCGTGGTCGCAGCGTCCGTGATCTCGATGGGCCTGATCTCGCTGCCGATCATGCTGCGCTATGGCTATGACCGCCGCGTTGCCGCCGGCGTGATCGCCGCATCAGGAACGCTCGCGCAGATCATTCCGCCCTCGCTCGTCCTGATCGTGATGGCCGACCAGCTCGGCAAGTCCGTCGGCGACATGTACGAGGGCGCCTTCGTTCCGGGCCTCGTGCTCGCGGGCCTCTACGCAATCTACGCCTTTCTCGTCAGCATGATCTTCCCGAAGGCAGCTCCGGGCCTGCCGAAGGAGGCGATCGGCTTCCGCGAGGACGATGGCGGCCGCGGCCTAGTTTCGCTCGGTATGCTGTTCCTCGCAAGCTGCGTGTTCGGATGGTTCATGATGCGCAATTCGAGCGTGCATGGCGCCGATTACGTCGTGCTCAGCATGTTCTACGGCATCATCTTCGCGTTCGTCGTCGCGGTGGTGAACTGGGTCATCGACAAGCTCACCGGCTTCCGGTTCCTGTCCAAGATGGCGCAGCAGACCACCTTCGTCATGGTGCCGCCGCTGTTCCTGATCTTCCTGGTGCTGGGCACGATCTTCATCGGCATCGCGACGCCGACCGAAGGCGGTGCCATGGGTGCCGCAGGCGCGCTCATCCTCGGCGCCGTGAAGCGGCGGCTGAGCTGGGACCTGATCCGGCAGGCCACGGAATCGACCGCCAAGCTCTCGGCTTTCGTCGTGTTCATCCTGGTCGGCGCCCGCGTGTTCTCGCTGACCTTCTACGGCGTCAACGGGCACGTCTGGGTCGAGCACCTGCTCACATCGCTGCCCGGCGGCCAGATCGGCTTCCTGATCTTCGTCAACGCCTTTGTCTTCGTGCTCGCCTTCTTCCTCGATTTCTTCGAGCTGGCCTTCATCGTGATCCCGCTGCTCGGGCCTGCGGCCGAGCACCTCGGCATCGACCTGATCTGGTTCGGCGTCATTCTCGGCGTCAACATGCAGACCTCGTTCATGCATCCGCCGTTCGGCTTCGCCCTGTTCTATCTCAGGTCGGTCGCGCCGAAGGAGCGATACACCGATCGCGTCACAGGCAAGCGGATGGACCCCGTCACCACCGGCCAGATCTATTGGGGCGCAGTGCCCTTCGTCGTCATCCAGATCATCATGGTCGGCCTCGTGATCGCGTTCCCGTCGATGGTGATGCACTACAAGGGCGTGCAGACCAACATCGATCCCAGCACGATCAAGATCGAGGTGCCGCAGATCGAGCTGCCGCCGCTGGATCTCGGCCCACCGCAGAAGTAGCGGGAACGAGGCTCGCCGTCATGCTCCGCTAAAGCGGCGCATGACGTGCTCGGCGCGTGACATGCACCGGAATCGGAGGCATACCGGGCCGTCCCCCACCCGCATGGATGGCCGCTCATGCCCCGATCGTACCCCGCTTCCACGTTCCTTGGCGCGTTCATCGCCTCACTCTGGCTGGTATGTGCCGCAATGCCGGTGCACGCCGAGCCGGTCGCCGACGTCCATGCGCTGGCACAAAAGGAACAACAGCCGCTCCTCGACACGCTGCGCGATCTCGTCAGCATCGAATCCGGCAGCAAGGACATCGAGGGCTTGAACCAGATCGCCGAGCGTGTCGCCAGCCAGCTCAAGCAGCTCGGCGGTACGGTGGAGATCCTGCAGCCCACCGACATTTATCGTCTCGACGACACTCCTGAGAAGATTGGCCCCGCCGTCCACGCCGTGTTCAAGGGCACGGGGACCAAGAAGATCATGCTGATTGCCCACATGGACACGGTGTACCTGAAGGGCATGCTGAAGGACCAGCCGTTCCGCATCGACGGCGACAAGGCCTATGGCCTCGGCATCGCCGACGACAAGCAAGGCGTCGCGCTGATTCTCCATACCGTCGCATTGCTGCAGAAGCTGAACTTCAGGGATTACGGCACGCTCACGGTGCTCACGAACGGCGACGAGGAGATCTCCTCGCCCGGCTGGCGCAGCACCATCACCAAGCTCGCATCGGACCAGGACGTGGTGTTCTCGTTCGAGGGCGGCGGCACCGACGGCACGCTGCGGCTCGCCACCAGCGGCATCGGCTCGGCCTATCTCACCGTGCAGGGCAAGTCGTCACATGCCGGCGCACGGCCCGAGGGCGGGGTGAATGCGCTGTACGAGCTCTCGCACCAGGTGCTGCAGATGAAGGACTTGTCCAAGCCGGAGCAGGGCCTGAAGCTGAATTGGACGGTGTCCAAGTCCGGCACCAACCGCAATGTCATCCCTGCCGAGGCCACGGCCCAGGCCGACGCACGCGCGCTCAAGGTGTCCGACTTCGACGAGCTGCAGAAGGCGCTGCAGGACAAGATCAAGAATCGCCTGCTGCCCGATTCCAAGGTCGACCTGAAGTTCGAGGTGCGCCGCCCGCCACTCGAAGCCAGCGAGGCCTCGCGCCGCGTGGCGACCTACGGCAAGACGATCTACGGGGAGATCGGACTGACCCTCAAGGTCGACGAGAAGGCGACCGGCGGCGGCACCGACGCGGCGTTTGCCGCGCTGCAGTCCAAGGGAGCCGTGGTGGAAGGCATGGGCCTGTCGGGCTTCGGCGCGCACTCCAACGATGCCGAATATGTGCAGGTGGGCAGCATCGTGCCACGGCTGTATCTGGCGACCCGCATGATCATGGACCTGTCCACGGGCAAGCTGAAATAATGACTGCGCTGTCTTCCTTCTCCCCTTGTGGGAGAAGGTGGCGCGCAGCGCCGGATGAGGGGTCTGTCTCCGCGTATTCAATTGAGAGTGAGACTCGCGGAGAGAACCCCTCACCCGTCTCGCCGCTATCGCGGCGAGCCACCCTCTCCCACAAGGGGAGAGAGTAAAGCGCCCTTCTCCGCCAGCCGGAACCGCAGCGTGAACTCCGCACCGCCGCCGGGGAGATTTTCCACCGCGACCGTGGCGGCGTGATCATCGGCCACGGCGCGCACGATCGACAGTCCCAGCCCCGCGCCGTCGCTGCGCCGGCGGTCGGCGCGCCAGAAGCGCTGGAAGATCAGCTCGCGCTCAGCCTCCGCGATGCCGGGGCCGGAATCGCGCACGCGCACCAAACCGTCCTCCCCCACCTCGACCTCGACGGTGGTGCCCTCGGCCGTGAACTTGATGGCGTTTTCGGCAAGATTGAACACCGCACGCTGCAGCATCTCCGAATTGCCGTGGATCAGGACCGGCGTATCGGTGCCCTTCAGCGCAATGTCCTTGCGTTGCGCGATCGCGAACGGGGCGATCGAGCCGACCACCTCCGCACAGACGCCGCGCAAATCCGCGGTCTCGCCGGGATCGAGCACCAGGGTGTCGAGCTCGGCGATCTCCAGCAGTTGGGCGACGATCCGGCTCATGGCCTCGATGTCGGCATGCAGCGCCTGCCGTTCGGCGCCGTCGCCGAGCGTCTCGATCCGCGTGCGCAGGATTGCGAGCGGCGTGCGCAATTGATGCGCGGCATCCGCCGTGAACTGCCGCTGCACGCGAAAGCCGGCCTCGAGGCGGTCGAGCGCGTGGTTTACGGCGGTGACCAGCGGCACGATCTCACGCGGAATCCGCGCGGTCGGCAGCCGGATGTCGGTGCGCGCGGGGCCGATATTGCTGGCCTCCTGCGATGCCTTCCATAGCGGCGCGATCGCGCGGCGGAAGATGACGATGTCGGTAGCAAGCAGGACCAGGAGGATGGGGATGGTGATCCACCCGACCCGCCGGAAGAAGTTCGAGATGATGTCGTCGATGATGACGTCGCGGTGCGCGAGGTCCTCGGCAACCTGGATGCGCACTGTCCTGCCGGCAATGTCCCGGGTGACGCCCGCGCCCGAGATGGTCTCGGACAAACGTGGCGCCGCCGCAGCGGCGGAGCGCCGGTGCGAGGAGAACAGCAATCTTCCGTCGGAATCGCGAATGTCGAACTGGTAGCGGCCGTAAGCGTCCGAATAAAGCCCCTTGAGGCTATCCGGCAGGTTGAAGGTCAACGTGCCGTCCGGCTGCGCGACAATGCGCTCCGCCAGCACCTCGGCCTGCGCACGCATGGCATCGCGATGCAGCTGGTCGATCTCGGAGTTGAGCAGCCAGAACAACACCAGCGGCAGGAAGATCGCGACCACCGCGACCGCGACGATGTGCAGGAACACGATGCGCGAGATCAGCGATTTGAAGGTCAGCGATCCGGCACGGCCCGCGGCGGGCACGCTATTTCTCCTCGGTCATGAGATAGCCGACGCCACGGATGGTATGGATCACGACCTTAGCGCCGTGCTCTGCCAGCTGCTTGCGCAACCGCGACACATAGACCTCGACCGCGTTGGAGGCGACGTCGCCTTCGAGACCGAAGATGTGGTCCTCGACGTTCTTCTTCGGCACCACCCGCCCCTGCCGGCGCAGCAGGATCTCGAGCACCGAGGTCTCGCGCGCGGAGATGATCCGCGGCTTGTCGTCGACAAAGATCTGCCGGCTCTCGGTGTCGTAGACGAGGTTGGCAAGAGTGAGCGAGCGGCCGAGCAACTGGCCGGGGCGGCGCAGGATGGCCTCCAGCCGCGCCACCAGCTCCTCCATCGCGAACGGCTTGGCAAGGTAGTCGTCGGCGCCGCTGCGCAGGCCGGTGACGCGGTCCTGCAAGCCGCCGCGCGCGGTCAGCACCAGCACCGGCAGCGGCTCCATCTTGAGGCGCAGTTCGCGCAGCACCGAAAGGCCGTCGCCGTCGGGCAGGCCGAGGTCGAGGATCATCGCGGCATAGTTCACGCTGCTCACCGCCTCGCGCGCCTCGGCCGCGCTGCCCACGATGTCGCTCTCATAGCCGGCCGTCGCCAGCCCGCCGGCAACGAGCCGCGCCAGCTCGGCATTGTCCTCGACGATCAGAAGGCGCATCCTAGTCCCCACGAAAACCTGAGGTCGCCGCACGGACCCGCGGCATCTTCGCTCTCTTCCACTATTCCGGCCGCGGCGGCTAGCGAAAAAGGTCCGATGGCCTTACGCTTGTCAGGTTGGTGTAAGCCCATCATCGCAGATGCCTGCGAACCATCCGGTTCGGACCAAAGGATGAGCGTCATGAGCAAACCTGTGAAGACTGAAAGGGAGCTCATCGCCATGGCGAAGGCCGAGTTGAAGGTTCATGCCGACTGCCCCGAAGGGATGATGATCTCGATCCTGCGCGACGGCAAATCCTGGGAATTTCGCGCCAGTGCGGATCGGGCCACCTCGGATCGGCCCGGCTATCCTGAATGCGTTGCGATGCTGGTCCAGATCGGCGATCACCTCAGCAAGCAGTACGACGTCGAGGGTTAGAGGGAGCTCGACGAACTGCGCATGTCGGATCTCGGAGTATCCGTTCGATAGCCATCGTCGGAGCCGCCGTGAGCCCAATCTAACGGCCGCTGCGGCGGATTGTCCATTTTTCGGTTGACCAGGAAATTGGCGACGGTAAAGCTGCCTTGCTTCACGCGCGGCCGGGACATCCACATGCCCCGGCGAAAACCGACAAGAATAACGGGCGGGAGCATCAGGAGGGTGAACTAGCTCCCGCGCAGATCTGAGGCTGCTGATGCAGCACCACGTTCCTGCTCGTTTGGGCTCAGCACTCAAGGAGCGGGGAAAAGTCTGCAATGCGCCTATTGTTGGCGGTAAGTACGGCGATCGACTGGCTGAACGAAAAGATCGGTAACGTCTGCAACATTCTGGTGCTCGCAGCCTGCCTGGTCAGCGCTGTGAATGCGATGATCCGCTACGCCTTCAGCTACAGCTCGAACAGCTGGCTCGAAACGCAGTGGTACATGTTCGCCGTCGTCGTGATGTTCGGCGCGTCCTACACCTTCAAGCGCAACGAGCACGTCCGCGTCGAGATCCTCTATCTCATGCTCTCCGAACGCGGCCAGCTGTGGCTGGACCTGATCGGGACATTGGTCTTCCTCGTGCCGGCCTGCCTGCTCCTCAGCTACCTGTCCTGGGCGATGTTCTACAACTCGTTCGTCATCGGCGAAATGTCCAACAATGCGGGCGGCCTCCTGCGCTGGCCGATCAAGTTTGTCCTGCCGGCCGGATTCTTCATGGTGGCTTTGCAAGGTGTCTCGGAGGTCATCAAGCGCGCCGCCGCCTTGCGCGGTGAAGTCACCATCGATGCGAAATACGAGCGGCCGACCCAATGATCACGATCGAAATGATGCCGCCGCTGATGTTCGGCGGACTTGTGCTGGCGATGCTGATCGGCTTTCCGGTCGCTTTCACGCTGGCCGCCCTCGGGCTTTCGTTCGGATTTCTCGCGATCCATTTGGGGTTTTTCGGGTTCAGCTTCCTCCAGGCGATCCCGGAGCGCATCTACGGCAGCGTTCTGGCCAACGAGCTGTTGCTGGCGATCCCATTCTTCACGTTCATGGGCGCGATCCTCGAACGATGCGGCCTCGCAGAGGACATGCTGGATTCGATGGGGCAGTTGTTTGGCCCCGTTCGCGGCGGTCTCGGCTATTCCGTGATCATCGTCGGCTTCATCCTCGGGGCCATCACAGGCACCGTGGCAGCGCAGGTGATCGCGATGGCGCTGATCTCGATGCCGGTCATGATCCGCTACGGCTACAACGTGCGCTACATCACCGGCGTGCTCGCGGCCTCCGGCACCATAACCCAGCTGGTGCCTCCTTCGCTCGTTCTGATCGTGCTCGCGGACCAGCTCGGCAAGTCGGTAGGCGACATGTATCTGGGGGCCTGGGGGCCATCGATCCTCCAGATCGCGCTGTTCGCGGGCTACACCTTCGTTCTGAGCATCGTCAAGCCGGGCCATGTTCCGGCGGTGCCCAAGGAAGCGAGGACGCTCAAGGGCTGGGCGCTCTGGCGCAAATGCCTTTTGGGCATCATTCCGTCCGCCGTTCTGATCTTCGTGGTGCTCGGCACGATGATGCTGGGCCTCGCAACGCCGACCGAAGCAGGCGCGATGGGCGCCGTCGGTGCGATCGTCCTCGCCGTCATCCATCACAAGGATTTCAGCTCGGCCGGTCACAGGATCTTGCTCGTCGGCGTTGCCGCTGCCGGAATCGGCACCATCATCGGCATCTACTTCACGCCGAATCTGCCGTTCAAGATCGCCTTTGCAATTGCCTATCTCGCGGTGGCCTGGGTCTGCATCGAGGCGATCAGGATCCCTGACCTGCGCACCCTGGTCAAGCAGGGCTATGAGACCACCATGCGCATCACCTGCATGGTGACCTTCATCCTGATCGGATCGACGTGTTTCTCGATCGTCTTTCTCGGCTGCAACGGTGGTGTCTGGCTGGAGCACATGCTGACGTCGCTGCCGGGCGGCGTCTGGGGCTTCCTCATCTTCATCAACCTGTTCATCTTCTTCATCGCCTTCTTCCTCGATTTCTTCGAGATCGCGTTCATCATCATCCCGATGATTGCGCCCATCGCGCAGAAGCTGCTTGCCCCCGTTGTGGGCGCAGACGCCGCCTTGATCTGGTTCGGCGTCATGCTTTGCGTCAACATGCAGACGTCTTTCCTGCATCCCCCCTTCGGCTTCGCCTTGTTCTACCTGCGCGGCGTGGCGCCGAAGGAGGTCAAGAGCTCGGACATCTACTGGGGCGCAATGCCCTGGATCGGCCTGCAGGCGATCATGGTCGCGGTCGTCATCGCCTTCCCGATCACGGTGACGGGACTGCTGGATGCGCCAGTGAAAGTGGACCTGGACAAGATCAAGATCGAGATCCCGGACGTCGAGCTGCCACCGCCACTCG
This sequence comes from Bradyrhizobium glycinis, assembly GCF_016031655.1. GTDB lineage: Bacteria > Pseudomonadota > Alphaproteobacteria > Rhizobiales > Xanthobacteraceae > Bradyrhizobium > Bradyrhizobium glycinis. The sequence goes on along the minus strand of NZ_JACCHQ010000001.1, from coordinate 515,041 downwards.
ATTTCGGCCAGCCGAAGAATTGATCGGCGAAACTTAGGGGCATACCGATCCAGGTCCTGCGCCCGCAACAGGCCCGATCCAGTTGAGGTGGGACGGTCGCCTCGCGCTTTGGCTAGCCCAAGCCGTCGGCCGGCATCGGTCCGGCATGGTGAAATCAGTAGGCATGACGGGCGTTCAATGACGAAGTTCAGATCCGCAATTGGGCCTGCGGCCGGTATGTCTATTGAGCGGTCCTTTGCGCGGCCTTCTCAATCCTTCTGGAAGAGAACAATCATCCTTGGCACCATCGTATCCCGAGACCCCGGTCGGCGCCTTTTGCGCCACGATCCGCGGACGTGGTTGCCGCAGCGCCTCGTCACTCGGTGCTTTGAGTGGGCGGCTCTTTTCGCGCAAGCCGGCGAACAGGCTCCTTGCCCAAGATCCCATCCCTGCGAAGGACGTGTATTTTCGCCAACCCTCCATGATCAGCACGCGCAATCGTCTTCAGGCAGCGGTCTGCTTCCGCGCGGCCTCCATTCTCCGGAATAGCTCCAGCCACCGCTGCTCTTTCGGAGAGAGCGGTAGTTCGGAATGTCGCCAAGCCGGTTTGCCGTCCAGCGGAAGCTGAGCATCCAAAAGTTCGAATTCGGTCGTCTCCTCAGGGGTAAGGCCTGCTAGGACTCGGCGACGTTTCTTATCAAGCGTGTACAAACGCGAGGTCAGCACGATCTCTCCGCTTGGCGCAACGATCGACGGAGAAACTATTGGCGTATTCCCTTTCACTGCAACACCCATCATCGTTCATCTCCCGGGCAACAAGCTTGGCCGGCAAAATTGTGCAATCGCGCAGGTCAGTTGCGAAGGAAGGCTGACTGCAGCCTCCCCTCGCCGAGCATTCACGCCGTTACACGTGGATGGCTCTGATGCAGTTGCCAGACTCGCAGAGCCGCAACAGCGGCGACGAGGATTCCGGCGATGACGTGGAGCGGTGTCACCGTTGCCTTGGCCGAGAAGTGCAGCACCCAGGGTGACACGGCGACCCAAACGCCGGCGGCTAGAGCTATCCACTCCTGCCATTCGGCGAAGATCGCCAGCGCCGCTACGGCCAGCGCAGCGATCAGGATGCCACTCAACCAGGCATTCCAGTTGGTGGGACTTTCAGCGGCGAACCCGAAGGCCCATGGCGAGATGAACAAACCGAGGCCGATCACAAGGTTGACCCCGTCGGCGATCATCTCCTTTTTCCAGATGGTGTTCATGTTGCAACTCCTTACATTGGCTCCTTTCCCTCACACTTTTTGCACAGACCAGTCCGGCGAGGGGCGAAAGCGAAACTTCCGCCCGCCCCGCGGTTACTTGCCGCTGATGGCGATCCGTTTCACCTTGTGCTGCGCAGTCGGTAACTTCGGCAGTGTCACGGTGAGCACGCCATTCTTGAATGACGCCTCGACCTTGTCCTGGTCGACATCCTCGACCGGGACGGAGCGCTCGAAGCGTCCGTAGTAGCGCTCGCTGAAGCGGCGCTCCTTGTCTTCTGTCTCGCTTCTTTTTTCGCCGCTGATGGTCAACACGCCATCCCTCAGTTCGACGTTGACGTCCTTCTCCTCGAGACCGGGGAGCTCGGCGATGACGTTGACTTCATTCTCGGTCTCATTGAGTTCGAGGTTCGGCCATCCGATCGCCTGGGAGCCAAACGGAGCGACGTCGAACGTGCGGAACGCATCGTCGAACAGCCGATTCATCTCGCGATGAAGCGCGAGAAACGGATTGGCTTCGCTGCGGTGCGTACTCAGATCGCGAGAGCCGTTATTCCGGGGAATGAGATCGCGTAGTGGCATAGCTTTCCTCCTTCCTGTTTCTTCATGCTCACTTGACAAAATTCAGCCGCGCGCGGCCGCGCCGCGCAAACGGTTCGACAGCACCGAGCGGAACTCCGTCAGGCCGTCTGCTTTCCTTCGATTTGCTTGTTGTCGTTGCCGGCGATTTCGATCGCGATACGACGTGGCTTCATCGCCTCCGGCACTTCCCGAACCAGAGCGATCTTCAGCATGCCGTTTTCGAACGTCGCATCCTTGACCTGGACATAGTCCGCCAGGTTGAAAACGCGGCGGAACGGCCGCAGGGAGATTCCCTGGTACAGGTAGTCTTGATCACCTTTGCTGGGCTCGCGCCCCTCAACCGTAAGGGTCGATTGCTCGGCGGTGATGGTGATCTCCTCCGGGCTGAAGCCCGCCAGTGCCAGCGTGATCTGGTACTGGTTCTCACCGGTACGCGCGATGTCGTACGGCGGATGATCGTCGTCCGCTTTCGCTGCGTCGTTGACGAGGTCGAACAGACGATCGAAGCCGACGCTCGAGCGCCAGAACGGGGGCATTTCGTAAGTTCTCATAACCACATCCTCCTTGGAGCAACATGGATAGGAGCAACACCGGTCTTCCGGCGACCTTGACCGGACCCTGATGGCGTCCGGCGCCACACATGTGGCACCCAAGACCTAGAGCGGCGCGGGTTGTTTTCAAGAGCGCAATACGCGTTCGAATTGCATTTTTGCCCTCCCGGACCGGCTTCGGCCGATTGTGCGCTTCGCATCACCGCCGCTGCGGACGGCCCCCTTGGCGCTGCAACCACCCCATACTGGGGCCCCCGTCGATAATCGACCGCCGGCAAGGCCATTGTCGAATTCACCGCCCGCTGATCGCCACCCACAGGAGCCCGGCACAGCTCTTATTTCTCGAAGGAACAATTCGGAAGATACGACATTTTGTGAGCGCCGCTGGCATCGCTTGGGCGCCGCTTCTGGGCCCAGGCGCATGCTCGGTTAGCTCAGCCACTTTGCTCTGAAGGAGGAATTGGAAATGAGCACCTTGTCCGCCCGATCGAATCTGCCCGCGATCCAATCGGAAGGCGGGCTCTGCCGGTACCTGACCGCCATTCGCAAGTACCCGCTGTTGGACGCCGCCGATGAAGCAATGTACGCGCGGCGCTGGCGCGAGCATGGTGATCGCGAGGCGGCCTATCGCTTGGTTACAAGCCACCTTCGACTGGCCGCCAAGCTGGCGCTGCGGTATCGCGGCTATGGTCTTCCCGTCGCTGACCTGATCTCGGAGGCGAATGTCGGCTTGATGCTGGCGGTGAAACGCTTCCAACCCGACAAAGGCGTTCGGCTTGCGACCTATGCGATGTGGTGGATCAAGGCGACGATCCACGAATATATTCTGAGGTCCTGGTCGTTGGTGAAGATGGGCACGACCGCCGCCCAGAAAAAGCTGTTCTTCAACTTGCGAAGACTAAAGAGCCGAATCTCTGCGAGCGACGACGTCGATCTGTCGCCGGAGCAGGCCGAATATATCGCCGGCGAACTAAAAGTAGCCTCGTGTGAGGTCGTCGAGATGAACGGCAGGATGCGGGGCGACACTTCGCTCAACCTGCCCACGACGCGGGAAGACGGGTCCGAGGAAATCCAGGAGTGGCTCGTCGATCCGGCGCCCGATCCCGAAACGCTGCTGGCTGAGCTGGAGGATCGCAACAGGCTGAGCAGCGCGCTGAACGACGCGCTCGCTGTCCTTAACCCCCGCGAGCGCCATATCGTCGGAGCGCGATTCCTGGCCGAACAGCCGAAGACCCTAGAGGAGCTTGCCGGCAGTTTCGGCGTGTCGCGCGAGCGGGTCCGGCAGATCGAGGTTCGCGCACTACAAAAGATCCGCAGCGCGATGCGCTCCCGTTTGCATGGATCTCCGCGCCTTCGCGATCGTGGCTGACGCAGCGATGTCGATGAGGCGGTGCGGGCCATTCCCGGATTGCTGGCGCTCGACCGCAAAGCCGTACGCGCCCGGTTCGAGGAACGTTTTTCCTCCGCCCGCATGGCGACGGAGTATACCCGGATCGACCAAGGCATGCTTCGCAGCCTTACGGCCAGCTCCGCCTATCGGCACTCGCTGCGCGTTCGGCCGCCCTCCGCGGACCCCCCTAGGGAAGCGCCGCCCACGGCCGTGTAAGAGGATAGTTGAAGGGACGGACCTACCGCACTGCGGAAAGCCGGCAGGGGCGCCGCTCGGTCCTGGAGTGTCACGACAATTCGTCGCGGAAACCTCTCCGGCGATGTCGAAAAAATTTTCGTAGACCCTCTTGACCTCATCTTTGCCGCGCCTAGGTCGATTTTGCCGGCGGCCGGTTCCGCCCCGGTTTTTATGACATCGCTGAATTGTAGGGGAGGATGTGCATGCATTTCCGTCCATTGCATGATCGCGTGCTGGTGCGACGCATCGATGCCGAGGAGAGGACTGCTGGCGGCATCATCATTCCGGACACCGCCAAGGAAAAGCCGCAGGAGGGCGAGGTGATCGCCGCCGGGCCCGGTGGCCGCAACGAACAGGGCCAGCTGGTGCCGCTCGATGTGAAGGTCGGCGACCGGGTGCTGTTCGGCAATGGTCCGGCACGGAGGTGAAGATCGACGGCAAAGAACTTCTCATCATGAAGGAGAGCGATTTGCTGGGCGTGGTCGAGAAGACCGCCGCGACGAAGAAGGCCGCGTGAAGCGCTGACACTCATTGAAGGGGAAAGGAGAGAACGTCATGGCTGCCAAGGACGTCAAATTCTCGACGGAAGCCCGCGACCGCATGCTGCGCGGCGTCGATACGCTGGCAAACGCCGTCAAGGTGACACTCGGACCGAAAGGCCGCAACGTGGTGCTGGAGAAATCGTTCGGGGCGCCGCGCATCACCAAGGACGGTGTCACCGTGGCCAAGGAGATCGAGCTCGAAGACAAGTTCGAGAACATGGGCGCACAGATGGTGCGCGAGGTGGCGTCCAAGACCAGCGACATCGCCGGCGATGGCACGACGACTGCGACCGTGCTGGCGCAATCGATCGTCAAGGAAGGCGCCAAGTCGGTTGCCGCGGGCATGAATCCGATGGACCTCAAGCGCGGCATCGACCTCGCAGTCGAGGCGATCGTCAATGACCTCAAATCGCACGCCAAGAAGGTCACGGCGAACGACGAGATCGCCCAGGTCGCGACGATCTCCGCGAATGGCGACACCGAGATCGGCCGCTTCCTCGCCGAGGCTATGAAGAAGGTCGGCAACGAAGGCGTCATCACGGTGGAGGAGGCAAAGAGCCTCAACACGGAGTTGGAGGTGGTCGAGGGCATGCAGTTCGATCGCGGCTATGTGTCGCCCTATTTCGTCACCAATGCCGAAAAGATGCGGGCGGAACTCGAAGACCCCTACATCCTGATTCACGAGAAAAAGCTGTCCGCACTGCAATCGATGCTGCCGCTGCTCGAATCGGTGGTGCAGTCGGGCAAGCCGCTGCTGATCATCGCCGAAGACATCGAAGGCGAGGCGCTGGCGACACTGGTCGTGAACAAGCTGCGCGGCGGGCTGAAGATCGCGGCCGTCAAGGCGCCGGGCTTCGGCGATCGCCGCAAGGCGATGCTGGAGGACATCGCGATCCTCACCGGCGGCACGATGATCGCCGAAGATCTCGGCATCAAGCTCGAGAACGTCACGCTCAACATGCTCGGCCGGGCCAAGAAGGTGGTAATCGACAAGGAGAACACGACCATCGTCAATGGCGCCGGCGCCAAGAAGGACATCGAGGCGCGCGTTGCCCAGATCAAGCTGCAGATCGAGGAGACCACCTCGGACTACGATCGCGAGAAGTTGCAGGAGCGGCTTGCCAAGCTCGCCGGCGGCGTGGCCGTAATCCGGGTCGGCGGCGCCACTGAAGTCGAGGTCAAGGAGCGCAAGGATCGTGTCGACGACGCGATGCATGCGACCCGCGCCGCGGTGGAAGAAGGCATCCTGCCGGGCGGCGGGGTGGCGCTGTTGCGTGCGCTCAAGGCGCTTGAACACGTCAAGACCGCCAACGCCGACCAAAAGGCGGGGGTCGATATCGTGCGCCGGGCGATCCAGATGCCGGCCCGCCAGATCGTCGAGAATGCCGGCGAGGACGGTTCGTTGGTGGTCGGCAAGCTGATCGAGAAGAGCGACTACAATTGGGGCTTTAACGCCGCGACTGGCGAGTACCAGGATCTGGTGCGGGCCGGCGTGATCGACCCGGCCAAGGTGGTTCGCACAGCCTTGCAGGATGCCGCGTCTATCGCCGCCCTTCTGATCACCACCGAAGCGCTCGTCGCCGAGAAACCGAAGAAGGCAGAAGCCCCAGCCGCGCCGCAGATGGATTTTTAGCCTGGCAAGTAACGGACCAACGCCACGAACCAGGAAAGGACAGATCGACGTTACCAGGAGCTGTCAGATGAGCAGAGATCGTCAGCAAAGGCTGCGTAGAAACGGAGCGGCGGCCGTGCACAGGCTGATGTTCACCCTCAGCTGCGCCACGATCGCCTGGATCAGTCTTTTTCGAACGATAGGAGGATGAGATGGTCACCGATCAAATCATCATCTCCGCTCGGGCGGAGAAATCCCGGGTAATGCTCGCGCAACGCCTAGTCCGCCGGATACTCGAGACGTCCATCGCTGCGATCCTCCTGCTGCCGTCGCTGGCAACCTGGGGAATGGATCGTGTGCCGGGCAAACTCCTTCCGGCCGACGCGTTCGAAAAGAAGATCGCGCTCCCACCGATTCCTCATCTTGAGTCGATGCCATGGATGAACTGGAACGATAGCGTGAATGCCAAGGTCGATACCTTGATGCCGGCGCATACGCCTTCATACTGGTTCATGGTGGCACCGCGCGAGCTTCCAGCGTCGTCGTTTGGCTCTTGAACCCGAAGATCCCCGGCGTTGGTGAACTCCGCGGCCGGGATTGCTTGCAGCCTCGACGCTATGATCACTGGCTGCAGCGGCCCTGAAACGCCCGCCTGCGGAATGAGATCGCATGCTTGCCTTGAGCCCCGCCGAGAACTCACGGGGACGGCTCGGGCGACTGCCGGCGCCCCCGCCAATTGCGTCCGTGTAGCAGGCCGACAACCCTCCTTGGCCGCGATTGGAATTAAATACTAGACTAAATTCTAGGACAGAGCTGCGTCTGGAGGAACCCGATGTCGTATTTTCCACCCGGACAGGACCGGGACTTTCGCATCTGCAAGGTCCTCGCGGACGTTTTTTGCGCGATCTTGCTCGGGACCTTCGCCGTCGTCTTTTTCGGCTGGCTCGGCGGCATTGCCGCCTTCGTCATCCTCGAAGCTGGCCTGGTCGGAGTCGATTGGCTCATTCAGAGCAGCGATGACGCGGCCGGCGTCGTTCGCTAACGGTTTAGACCAACCCCGGCCGCCGTCAGCCCGGCTTGATCCAGTGCTCCCGAAAGGCCGTTCTCAATTCGCCAGCTGGTCGCTCGTCACTCCCAGCTCTGCGTCGGCCTGACTTGCAGGTAAATCCATGTAAGCGATCAGCCGATCGAACTGGCTCGCCGTGAAGTCGTACCTCCGCCCCTCGATCCGATTGTAGAAATGATCGCCGGCCGGCAGCGGTGTCTTCAGCAGCTCGCCGCCGAAGAGCTCGTGGATCAGCAACGCCGTGACGTTGCATTGTCCCGCGGCCGGATTGTCCGCCACCAGCTGGCTGTTGTCCGTGCTCCCAGTCGCGCTATCTTCTCCGGTCTAGCCATTGGTCGAGCTGTTCCAACCATCCCCACATCGCCAGCGTCCGCGGTCGGTTTTTGGCTGACCACTCCAGGACGGCCTGGAGCGAACGCTCAGCACCCTCCGGGTCAGATTCCATCAGGATCTTCAGCAATCGCTTGCCCAGCTCGGTGTATCGTTCGGACACCAGAGCATAAAAGATCACCAATATCGCCGGGACAATCAACGCCAGAGGACCTGGCCACGAGACGTTCTGAACAAGGAATATCGAGCACGCGACCAAGGCCAAGGCGAAGCCCGAAACGATCAGGCCCTCAACCTGCTTGCCGTGGTGTCTGATCGCCAGGGTCGTATAGTAATCGAGATCGGCGAATCCCTGGGTCCTGACGTCGGCACGCATCATGGCGAAAATCATACTTCTGGTTTCTTGAAGGTGCTTGGGCAACGCATTGTCCAGGCCCTGCAGGGGACCGTCGTCGTAGACCGGCCCGACATTGTCGGCAGTTCGAAAGAAGCCGGCCCTGGCCAGGTCGTGCGTTGCCTCCAGGGCGAAATGATCGGCTGCGACTTCGGCTTGAAGGGTTTCCTCATGATAGCAGAACATTGAGGCCCAACAGGCGAATGCGATGATCAACGGCAAAAGCAGCCAGTGCACCGGATGCGCAAACGCCACGACCAGGGCGGCGGTCGAGATGTAACCGAAGGAATTGCGGGGAGCGAACGCAATTGCTCGCGTGTGAAGGCCGCCGACATGACCGAATTCATGCAGCAATGGGTAGTACCGATATGGATTCCCGAGCATTTGATCGGGGCCGGAATGGAATGCAATGATCGCGCGATCTTTCCTCACCGGCACGGCAACCGGCACGCCCAGTGTGGGGACGACGATGAGCGATACCGAGACCGACTCGCCGTTCGACCAGATATCCTCTGTCTGCGATCCGGGAAAATAGTCCGTCGGTTCACACACCCGAATTTGGGACTCGCGCTCAATCCGCCCGATCAACCAATTTACGAGGTGATATGCAGCGCTCGCGTTCGCGGTCTCGCGAACGAGCCACCACATGCAAACGCAGGACACTGCAACGAGCGCCGCCAAGCTCCATTGAGCGTTGAGAGCTGCAGCTGGCAGAAGGATCAGCAGCGCCGGCTGCCTGACCAGCGGTCGAATCCAATTCAGGACGTGGTATGCTCTACCGTTGATCGATTGAAGAACGCGCCGGAGCGACATTGCTAAGGCAGAGCAAGCTTGACCGCGTTCTCAATCGCAGCGCGATCGTATGTCACCACTATGTTCTCTTGAACGAGGCGCTCCACGACTGCATCGGCAATCTCCGTAACGCTTGGTTTCTTCTCGGGAGTCAACGCCTTCTTGATATTCAGCGTATTGCTTACAACTGATACGACTGCCGAAACGACGGGTAGCCATTTCACCACTTCTTCCACCAGAGGCCACAAGTTCAGCTCCAGTGCAGGACCGCCGCTTCCTGACGTCGGGTTGTTTCCTTTGACGAGGTCGTTGATCGTCGCATCACTCAACGCTGCAGCATCCGGCCGCGTCCGCAGAAGCAGTTCTCTCACCGCCAGTTCGTGCTCTGAAAGGCTCGCCATGAATTCGTCCTCAGGTTGTAAAGCCATAGCATACCCGATCTCCGGGTCGGTCTACTACCCAGAGATTTTGCTTGCCAGGTCATTTTGATGTCACGGACGACAACGTTCGACGTGACGCGCCTTCGCTTCGAAGAGGATTTATTTCCCAACTGTCGCCACTGGCAGGCGATTGATCGCGACCTGCCGGTCAAACCGATCCCTGGCGCGCCGTGAAGTCGTATCTCTTGCCTTCGATCCGATTTGTAATAATGGTCGCTGGCCGGCAGGGCGTCTTCAGGCGGTCGCCGCCGAAGAGCTCATGAATGAGCAGCAATGAGCAGCGCAGTGACGTTGCACTGCCCGGCCGCGGGATTGTCCGCCGTCCATTGACTGGCTGTCGCCAGCGACCAAGCCTGGCGCAATGCGCTCTGAATTCGATCGGGATCGAAGCTCATCGGATCCCCTAGGCCGGGCATCGAGCCGAAATTCGGATTATGCGATCATAGGCTTCTACCACTGTTTTGCCCGACGCAACAAGTGAGTTCGGCAATTCAGCAAAGCTCGCGCTAGGCCGCCAAGTCATTGATAAACCTGTCCCCGTCTACTGTGCATGGGGTTGTTTTCCAGGTTTTTGTTTGGACGCGGTCCCGCATGTCAACGACAGCGCCCCGGAGCCTTCGCTCCGGGGCGCTGCATGCGATGGACCGGGCGATCAGCTCTGCGAGCGCCGCGCCATGAAGATGTCGTAGCCGACCTCGGCGACCTGGAACCAGGAGTAGCCGTCGCTCGTGAACTTGGCGAGCGAGTCGTGCACCTTCTTGAAGTTCGGGTTGGTCGCAGCGACTTCGGCGTGCAGCTCCTTGGCGGCCTTGTAGCAGGCATCCATGATCGCGGGCGAGAAGGCGTGCAGCTTGGTGCCGCCCGCCAGCAGCTTCTTCAGCGCCAGCGGATTGGCGTTGTCGTAGCGCGCCATCATGTAATTGTTGGCGTAGTGGCCGGCCTGCTCCAGCACGCTCTGGTAATATTTCGGCAGCGCGTTCCATTTGTCGAGGTTGACGAATGCCATCAGCATCGGTCCGCCTTCCCACCAGCCGGGATAATAATAGTGCGGCGCGATCTTGTAGAAGCCGAGCTTCTCGTCGTCATAGGGCCCGACCCATTCGGCGGCGTCGATCGTGCCCTTCTCCAGCGCCGGATAGATATCGCCGCCGGCAAGCTGCTGCGGCACCACGCCGAGCTTCTGGAGCACGCGGCCGGTGAAGCCGCCGATGCGGAACTTCATGCCTTTGAGATCGTCGGGCGTGTTGACCTCTTTCCTGAACCAGCCGCCCATCTGGCAGCCAGTGTTGCCCGCGAGCAGCGAGACGACGTTGTAGCCCTTGTAGAACTCGTTGAGCACGTCGCGGCCGCCGCCCAGCATGTACCAGGCCTGGTTGATGCGCATGTTGGGACCGAACGGCACGGCCGAGCCGAAGGTGAAGGTCGGGTCCTTGCCGAAATAATAATAGGACGCGGTGTGGCCGATCTCGCAGGTGCCGTTCTGCACGGCGTCGAGCACCTGCAGGCCCGGCACGATTTCGCCGGCCGCGAAGATCTGGATCTGGAATTTGTTGTCGGTGGCCTCGGCGACCATCTTGCACATCATCTCGGCGCCGCCAAACAGCGTGTCGAGCGATTTCGGCCAGCTCGTCGGCATGCGCCATTTGATTTCCGGCATCGACTGCGCGATCGCGGGCGCCGCGAGCGTGGCGGCGCCGGCCGCACCAAGTCCTGTGACCTTGATGAAGTCTCTTCTCTTCATGATTTCCTACCCTGATGGATCTGATTGTGGAGCCTTTCTTGCCGAGGCTTGCCGACAGAATGGAACATCACGGGACCGAATGCCATCCCGATCGCACTGCGGCAAAGAAAAAGCCCAGCCTCGCGAGCGAGGCCGGGCTTTCCGGTCTTCCGACTTCAGCCGTAGATCAGCCGCGGGTGCGCGCGCGGATCATGAAGGTGTCGTAGGTGTATTCGGCGACCTGCCACCAGAGGTATTCGTCGGAGCGGTAGGCCTGCATGGCGTCGATCGACTTCTTGAAGTCGGCGTTCTTGGCCGAGACCTCAGCCCACAATTCGTTGGTCGCCTTGAGGCAGGCTTCCAGCACCTCGTTGGTGAACGGACGAAGCTGGGTGCCGCCGGCGACCAGGCGCTTCAGCGCCGCCGGGTTCTGCATGTCGTAGCGCGCGGCCATCCAGCTGTTGGCGTTCGCCGTCGCATTGGTGAGGATCGCCTGGTAGCTCTTCGGCAGCGAATTGAACTTTTCCAGGTTGGCGAAGGCGTGGACGGTCGGACCGCCCTCCCAGAAGCCCGGATAATAGTAGTACTTGGCAACCTTGGCGAAGCCGAGCTTCTCGTCATCGTAGGGGCCGACCCACTCGGCCGCGTCGATGGTGCCCTTCTCCAGCGCGGGATAGATGTCGCCGCCGGCGAGCTGCTGGGGCACGACGCCGACCTTCTGCAGCACCTGGCCGGCGATGCCTCCGATGCGCATCTTGAGGCCGGAGAGGTCGGCAACAGTCTTGATCTCCTTGCGGAACCAGCCGCCCATCTGGGTACCGGTGTTGCCGCAGGGGAAGCCGATCACGTTCGACTTCTTGAAGAACTCGTTGGCGAGTTCGTTGCCGCCGCCCTGATACAGCCACGAATTCTGCTGGCGCGCATTGAGGCCGAACGGCACCGAGGCGAAGATCGCGAACGTGGGGTCCTTGCCGACGTAATAGTACGAGACGGTGTGGCACATATCGACCGTGCCGTTCGAGGTCGCATCGAGCGCCTGGAGGCCGGGGACGATTTCGCCGGCGGCGAACACCTGAATCTGGAACTTGTTGTCAGTCATCTCGGCGACGTACTTCGCCACCTGCTCGGCGCCGCCATAGATGGTGTCGAGCGACTTCGGGAAGCTCGAAGTCAGGCGCCACTTCACCTCGGGCGAGGATTGTGCGATCGCCGGCGAGGCCACCGCGGTCGCCGCCGCGCCTGCTGCCGACACTTTGAGAAAATCACGACGCTTCATCTTCAGGTCTCTCCTTGCTGGGGCGTTTCCCCTTGGCTTCTCTTATGCCGCCGCGCTTTCCGGCGACGCGTTGAGGTCGCGTCGAACCGAAGGGGCTTGACTGCCGTGGGCCTTTAACACGGCCAGCCCGGTTTCGGAACGCGACAATGGCATAACGGGACTCTACGAAAGTCGCATGTCCCCGGAGCTTGCTGCGGCGACCGGTCAGGCCGCGCCAATGACGCCCTTGAGCTGGTCCCGGACCTGGCCGGCGATGGCGCGGTAGATCGCCGCATGAGGGCCGTCCGGCTCGCTGTCGACCACGGGATTGCCGGCGTCCGAGGTGGCGCGAATCGCCATGTGCAGGGGGACCTCGCCGAGGAATGGCACCCCGAGCTTCTCGGCCTCATGTCGGGCGCCGCCATGGCCGAAAATGTCGGACCGCGTGCCGCAATGCGGACATTGGAAGTAGCTCATGTTCTCCACAATCCCGAGCACAGGCACATTGACCTTCTTGAACATGACAAGCCCCCGCCGCGCGTCGATCAGGGACAGGTCCTGCGGGGTCGAGACGATCACGGCGCCCTTGAGCGGCACGTTCTGCGCCAGCGTGAGCTGGGCATCGCCGGTGCCCGGGGGCATGTCGACGACCAGCACGTCGAGCTTGCCCCATTCAACGTCGCGCAGCATCTGCGTCACGGCCGACATCACCATCGGGCCGCGCCAGATCATCGCGGTCTCCTCCTCGACCAGGAAGCCGATCGACATGATGGCGAGCCCGAAGCGCCGAAGCGGAATCATCTTGCGCTCGTCGTTCAGCTCCGGCTTGTCGCGCAGGCCCGTCAGGCGCGGCACCGAGGGGCCGTAGATATCGGCATCGAGCAGCCCGACCTTGAGGCCGAGGTCGCGCAGGCCGAGCGCCAGATTGAGCGCCGTGGTCGACTTGCCGACGCCGCCCTTGCCGGAGGCGACCGCGATCACGGCGGCTACGCCGGGAATTTCCGATTGCCGCGCCATCGGCGACCCAGCGCCCTGCGGCGGTTTGTGGGCATGGGCAGGCTGCACGCCGGGCGCGCCGCGGCTCGGCTGCGGGGGTGGCGGCGGCGCGGAGCCCGGCTTGCGCTCGGCGGTCAGCGCCACCATGACGGTGGTGACGCCGGGAATGCTGCGCACGGCGGCCTCCGCTTCGGCCCGGACGGATTCCCAGGCCCTTGCCTCGGCGGCGTCGACATTGATCGAGAAGAACACCTTGCCATCAGACGCGCTGATCGCGCTCAGCACATTGGCCTGGGGAAGCGCGACCCCGCGGGGCGACTTGACCCCCTTGAGGCTGTCGAGAACCTGTTGCTGCGTCACGCTCAAAGCGCATCTCCTGGAGTTGAGGATGCCCCATTAGAGCGGAAACGCCCAAAAGGCTACTGTCTGCCGATATCGTCCGCCTTTTCGGCCGGCGCCGCCCCCTGCTCCCGGGCGGCCTCGTAGTTCAGCTCGATCATGACCCCGTTGGGGTCGTGGACGAAGATCTGCCAGAGATCGCCGCCGGGCACCTGGCGGGACTCGAACTTCATCCCCTTTGACGCCAGCCGCTGTTTCATGCCGTCAAAGCCGCGGCTGATGAAGGCCACGTGGTGGACAACGCCGGAATCCGGCTTTTGTGGCTCGTCGGTCGGAGAAATGTCGACGAGATGCACCACCGGCCTCCCCTCGCTGTACATCCAGGCGCCCGGGAAGGCGAAGTTCGGCCGCGCGCCTTTTTCCAGGCCCAGCACGTCTTCGTAGAAGCGGACGGTCTCGGCCAGATTCCGGGTCCGGATGTTGAAGTGATCGAGGACGCCCACGCTCACGCCGCCCATGCTTCTCGCTCCCTTGTTTTGAAGTCCTTGGGTCGCCAGCCTAGCACAGGAGCCCGCCAAACGAAGCCGTTGCCCTCTGGCCTCAAGGGTTTATGGTGCGCCTCCGGTCCGCCCTCACCGCGGAACCCAGGCGTCCCCCGCCTGGCAAGAACCGTAAACCCGAACTACGGACAAGGTACCACAATGGCTAAAGTCGCTTTCCTCGGTCTTGGCGTGATGGGCTTCCCCATGGCCGGACACCTCGTGAAAAAAGGGGGCCATGAGGTCACCGTCTACAACCGCACCGCGGCCAAGGCGAAGGAATGGGCGGACAAGTTCGGCGGCAAGACCGCACCGACGCCGAAGGCCGCCGCCGAGGGTCAGGATTTCGTGATGTGCTGCGTCGGCAACGACAACGATCTGCGCGCGGTCACGATCGGCCCCGACGGCGCCTTCGCCGGCATGAAGAAGGGTGCGACCTTCGTCGACCACACCACCGCCTCTGCCGAGGTCGCCCGTGAGCTCGATGCCGCTGCCACCAAGGCCGGCTTCAAATTCGTCGACGCCCCTGTCTCCGGCGGCCAGGCCGGCGCCGAGAACGGCGTGCTGACGGTGATGTGCGGCGGCGCACAGGAGGCCTATTCCGGCGCCGAGCCGATCATCACGGGCGCCTATGCCCGGATGTGCAAGCTGCTCGGGCCCGCCGGAAGCGGCCAGCTGACCAAGATGGTCAATCAGATCTGTATCGCCGGTCTGGTGCAGGGCCTCTCCGAGGGCATCCATTTCGCCAAGAAGAGCGGCCTCGACGTCGCCGCGGTGATCGAGACCATCTCGAAAGGGGCGGCGCAGTCCTGGCAAATGGAAAACCGCTACAAGACCATGAACGAGGGCAAGTACGATTTCGGCTTCGCCGTCGAATGGATGCGCAAGGACCTCTCGATCTCGCTGGCCGAAGCCCGCCGCAACGGCGCCAATCTGCCGGTGACCGCGCTGGTCGATCAGTTCTATTCGGAGGTCGAGAAGATGGGCGGCAAGCGCTGGGATACGTCGAGCCTGCTTGCGCGCCTGCAGCGCTGAGGAACGCCTCGACGGTCGCGGCCGGGCAGTGCGACCGTCACCAGCCTCTGCACGGTGCCTGCGCCGCGACGAGGCCGCATCGAGCTGAAGAACGAATTCCGGGGGATTGATTTGCTGAGCGTGATAGCCGCCGTTTTCATCGTCGCGTATGCCGCCATCGCGCTCGAACATCCGCTCGGCATCAACAAGAGCGCTTCGGCCCTGCTGGGAGCAGGCCTGCTCTGGACCATCTACGCGCTATCCGTCGGCGACGCCTCGCTCGTCAACCACCAGCTCGACGAATCCGTCGCCTCGACCGCGCAGATCGTCTTCTTCCTGATCGGCGCCATGACGATCGTCGAGGTCATCGACGCCCATAACGGCTTCGAGGTCATCACCTCGGTCATCCGCACCACGAAGCAGACCACGTTGATGTGGATCATCGGCTTCGTGACGTTCTTCCTGAGTGCGATCCTCGACAATCTCACGACCACGATCGTCATGATCTCGCTGATCCAGAAGTTGATCGGCAGCAAGAGCGATCGCCTGCTGTTTGCATCCATCATCGTGATTGCCGCCAATGCCGGCGGTGCCTGGACCGTGATCGGCGACGTCACGACGACCATGCTCTGGATCGGAGGCCAGATCACTCCCGTCAACATCATGAAGTCGGTGTTCCTGCCGTCACTGCTGAACTTGTTGATACCGCTGCTCATCATCGGCTTTTCGCTCAAGGGCAAGGACATCGTCCCGCCGCCGCAAGGGTCGGTGCAGGCGCTCAAGGTCGAGCTGTTCGAACGCAATCTGATGTTCTATCTCGGCCTCGGCACCTTGGTTGCCGTTCCAGTCTTCAAGGCCTTAACCCACCTCGCCCCTTTCATGGGCGTCCTGTTCGGGCTTGGCATTCTCTGGCTGGTCGGCGAGATCGTCCACCGCCACAAGGACGAGGATGTGCGCCGTCCCCTCACCCTCGTCCATGCGCTGACGCGCATCGACATGAGTTCGATCGTGTTCTTCGTCGGCATCCTCATGGCCGTGGCGTGCCTGGAACATGCCCGTGTCCTGGAACTGCTGGCAAAGTGGCTCGGCGCCACCGTCGGCCGTCTCGACATCATCGTCATCCTGCTCGGGCTCCTGAGCGCCGTTATCGACAACGTGCCGCTCGTCGCGGCGACGATGGGCATGTACAATCTGGTGCAGTACCCCCCGGATAGCTTCATCTGGGAGTTCATCGCCTATTGCGCCGGCACCGGCGGCTCAATCCTGATCATCGGCTCGGCCGCGGGCGTCGCCGCTATGGGCCTCGAGAAGATCGAGTTCTTCTGGTACGCCCGCCGCATCGCAGGCCCCGCGCTCGTGGGCTATCTGGCGGGAGCGATGGTCTACATCGCGCAGCACGCAGCGCTGCATTGAACGGAACCGGCGAGGTCTAAATTAACGCCGCGTTAACGTAATTCTTTAGCTCCTTAAGTCAGCTCTTAAGGATTTCTTGCCAGAGATAGACAATGCAGAAAGCCCGCGTCCGGCGTGGGCAGGAATCCGTGTTGCTTGATGAGTAACCCCGCTGAAAAGCCCGAGGTCGTGCAGCTGCCGGCCGAGCCGGTGAGCGCGCCATCGGCGAGCAGCCGAAGGGCTGCGGCGCAGCGGGTGCGCGAGGCGCGCGACAAGTTAACGTCGACCAGTGGAACCCGGCCGGCGTTCGACGCCGAGATGCTGGGGCAATACGCCCAGACGCGGTTGTCGGCCTCCTATGTCGTGATGCTCCTCGTGGTGGCGACCGGGCTGCTGTTCGGGTTATGGATGCAGCCGATCCCGGCCGCGGCCTGGACGGTTGGCATGCTCTGCATCCACAGCGCCATGATCCGCAGCTGCCGGCGCTTCCTGACCGAGCCCGCCTCGCCCGCGGCGACGCGCGCATGGCGGACACGCTTCGTCGTGCTCGACCTGCTCTATGGCCTGTGCTGGATGGCGATTCTGATCCATCCCGTGCTCGACATGGTCACGGAAACGCTGATGATGTTCTTGATGCTGCTTGTGATCGCAGTATCGAGCATGCTCGCGGCCAATCTGCCGATCGCAGCCCTTGCCGCCACCGCACCGGTCGCGGTTGCGATGGCGCTGAGCTTCGTGACGACCGGATCGCTGGACAATTACATCCTGGCAGCGCTGGCGCTCGCCGCCGAAGGCTATTTCGTCCTGCTGGCGCACCGCCTGCACTCCTCCACCTTCGCCACGCTGGAAGCGCGTGCGGAAAAGGACGCGCTGATCGGCGAGCTGGAGCAGGCCAAGGCAATCTCGGACGAAGCGCGCCACCGCGCCGAAGCCGCCAACGTCGCCAAGTCGCGCTTCCTCGCGCAGATGAGCCATGAGCTGCGGACGCCGCTGAACGCCATCCTCGGCTTCTCAGAGGTGATGAAGAGCGAGATTTTCGGCGCGCATGCGGTGCCGGTCTACAAGGAATATTCCGCCGACATCCATAATTCCGGCGTGCACCTGCTCAACCTCATCAACGAGATCCTCGATCTGTCGCGGATCGAAGCCGGCCGTTACGAGCTCAACGAGGAAGCGGTATCCCTGGTCGGCATCGTCGCCGATTGCCATCATCTGATGAAGCTGCGTGCCTCGAGCCGCGGCATCACCATCCGCGAAGTGTTCGAGCAGGCCATGCCGCGGCTCTGGGCCGACGAGCGCGCGATCCGCCAGGTCGTGCTCAACCTGCTCTCCAACTCCATCAAGTTCACCCCACAGGGCGGCGAGATCTGGCTCAAGGCCGGCTGGACAGCCTCCGGCGGACAATATCTCTCGGTGAGGGATTCCGGCTCCGGCATTCCCGAGGACGAGATCCCGGTCGTGCTCGCCTCGTTCGGCCAAGGCTCCAGTTCGATCAAGTCGGCTGAACAGGGCGCCGGCCTCGGCCTGCCGATCGCCAAGAACCTGATCGACCTGCACGGCGGCACGTTCACGCTGAAATCGAAGCTGCGCATCGGCACCGAGGTGATCGTCACGTTCCCGCCGGAGCGGGTGATGAGCGCGCTTGCCCCACTCTCGGACGATTCTCCGCCGCTCCAGCCGGAGAGCTCCGTTGTGCCGGACGAGAAACGCCGGCCGCGGCACAAGCCGATCATGAGTGCTGGCACAGGCTCTTAACGAGATGCTTGCAGACATGCCCGATCATCCCTCACTATGTCCGTATGAGCAAAGAAACGCCGTGCGTCGCCGTGTGCATGATCGATCCCAAGACCAAGCTGTGCTTCGGCTGCGGCCGCACCTTGCCCGAGATCGCACGCTGGCACGCCATGGAGAGCGCGGACCGGCGCGCGATCATGGCCCTCTTGCCGGAGCGCATGACGGAAGCTGGACTGGTGCCGATCGTGGGATCCCCAAAGCACGTCTGATCCGCCTGCGTACCCTTGGAGGCGCGCGATGATCCGCTTCCTGCTCGTCCTGATCATGCTCGCCGGCACGGCAGGTGCCGTCGTCGCCTATGGCGATCCCGACCAGATCGCGCGCGCCAGCCACAAGGTCTCGCATATTTTTCGTGCACAAGCCGCCTCCCCGGCGCCGGCCGTGCAAATCCCGCGCGGCCAGGGCGGCGAATTCACGCTGCGCGCGAAGATCAACGGCGTCACTGCGCCGATGGTAATCGATACCGGCGCGACATCGGTGGTGCTGACCTGGGAAACCGCCAAGGCGATCGGGCTGCCGCTCGAGATGCTTGAATACGACGTCGATCTCGAGACCGCGGGCGGCCACACCAAGGCGGCCCGGCTCACGCTCGACCGTCTCGCCGTCGGCAAGCTGGTCGAGAAGTCGGTGCCAGCCCTCGTCGTGCAGCGCGGCCAGATGAAGACCAATCTGCTCGGCATGAGCTTCCTTGACCGCCTGGAAAGCTGGGGCGTCCGCGCCGACACGCTGATGCTGACAGGGTATCCGGAGCTGCAGGCCAACCACCGTCGCGCGCGTACGGCGGTCGACTAGCTCACTTAGGCCGCCTCAGCCGGCGCGCGGGGGGCTCCGACAAACGTGATCGCCTCGCGTAGCACGTCGAGACCGGCGCCGGGCTTCACACCCTGCTCAGCCAGATGCCGACGGAACGCGCGCGCGCCGGGCACAGCGTGAAATGCGCCGACGAAATGCCGCGTGATCGCGTGCAGCCGCGTGCCGTGCGCGAGTTGCTCTTCGATGTAGGACATCATCGCCTCGAGCGCGTCCTGCATGGTGGCGTGCGGCACCGGCCCGCCGAAGATTTCGCGATCGACCGTGAGCAGCCGCCACGGTTCCTGATAGGCGGCGCGGCCGAGCATCACGCCGTCGACATGGGCAAGATGCGCCTTTGCCTCGTCGACGCTCCGAACACCGCCATTGATGATGACGGGCACATCGGGCATCGCGCGCTTGAGCCGGTAGACGCGATCATAGTCGAGGGGCGGGATGTCGCGGTTCTCCTTCGGCGACAGGCCGTTGAGCCAGGCCTTGCGGGCGTGTACGATCAACGCATCGCAGCCTGCGGCGACCACCGCCCGCGCGAGCGCATCGAGCGCGACCTCCGGATCCTGATCGTCGATACCGATGCGGCACTTCACCGTGACGGGAACGGCGACCACGCGCTTCATCGCGTCGACGCACCTCGCCACCAGCTCCGGCTCGGCCATCAGGCAGGCGCCGAAACGGCCATCCTTCACACGATCGGACGGGCAGCCGACATTGAGATTGATCTCGTCATAACCAAAGTCCTCGCCGATCCGTGCCGCCGCCGCGAGCTCGCGCGGATCCGATCCGCCGAGCTGAAGCGCAACGGGGTGCTCGACCGCGTCGAACCCAAGCAGCCGCTCCCGGTCGCCATGAATCACGGCGCCGGTCGTCAGCATCTCGGTATAGAGCAATCCCCGCCGCGTCAGGTGACGATGGAACACCCGGCAATGCCGGTCGGTCCAATCCATCATGGGCGCACAAGAGAATTTCCAGTGTAAAGCATTCATTTCGTTAATCTATTCCGCCTCTACCCAATCCCATAGCGGACTGGTCCGATGGGAAATCCGGCGCGACCGAGCCTTGATATATTGTGTTTCTTTCTGGGATCCTATCCCCCGGTTGGAAGCCGAAACGCGCAATCGGCATCCTAAGTGCACACATAGTGCACACGAAAACCCGAGTGCACACGGACGGCGGCGTCCATTCAGTCGCCTCAGAAAATTGGCCGCCTTGTCGCCGGAGCCATTTCTTTCTCCATTCTCGTTGCAACGCGAGCGACACAAAGAAAACGCCAAGAACGACGCACGTTCAACCGAAACCAAGAATCGGCTTTGGCAAGGAAGTCAACGTTGATCCAACGCTGCGAGCGTAAGTCACATGCACCCCAACGTGCACGCAATTGAGGAAAAGCCTCAACAAAGCGTGACGGACATGATGAACCTGGATCACACACCCGGCCAATCCGACGGCGTCACATAATGGGCTCGTCCGAGCCGGCGCCTGGGACGGACAGGAAAATAGCCGCCTAACGCCTCATAAAAGAAGCCGTGTCCGAGGACACGGCAAGTTTCAGGGAGGGTGAACCGGGAAAACTCCCGATGCATGCGTGAGGCGGGGCCCCCGGCCGATCATCCGCCGGAGCGCGATCGAAAAACTCAGCAGCCGTTCGCAGCCGCCTTCACCATTTCAACGCAGCCGTGCGCACGGGATGGTCCCACAGCGCGGTTGTCTCAGCATCGAGCAGGCTGACAGTGAGCGAGCACCCGGCCATGTCCAGAGAGGTTACGAAGCTGCCGACCAGCGAGCGAGCGATGCGCAAACCGCGCTTCTCAAGCCTCCGACGCGCCGCATTGTACATCAGGTAGAGCTCGATTGTGGGCGTGCCGCCAAATCCATTGACGAGCAGGAGCGCCTCGGCCCCGTCGCGCGCGTCGAGATCCTGTGTGATGGCCGTCGTCATCTCCTCCGCGATCGCATCAGCCCGCTCCAGCTTGACGCGGCGGCGTCCCGGTTCGCCGTGAATACCGACGCCCATCTCCATCTCGTCCTCGCCAAGCGAAAAGGTTGGCGTGCCCGCGGCCGGCACCGTGCAGCTCGTCAGCGCCACGCCCATCGAGCGCGTGCACGTATTGACGCGCTCGCCGAGTGCAACGCAGGTCTTGAGGTCGGCGCCCGTCTCGGCGGCCGCGCCGACGATCTTCTCGACGATCAGGGTGCCGGCCACGCCGCGGCGGCCGATGCTGTGGATCGAATTCTCGACCGCGACGTCGTCATCCGTGACGATGGTCGCCGTGCGGCCCTCGGCAATCTCGGCCGCCATCTCGAAGTTCATGCGATCGCCCGCGTAGTTCTTCACGATGAAGAGCACGCCGGCGTCTCCGGCGACGCCTTGCGCCGCCTCCACGATCTGATCCGGCGTCGGGGAGGTGAAGACCTGTCCCGGGCAGGCCGCATCCAGCATGCCGTAGCCGACGAAGCCCGCATGCAGCGGCTCATGCCCGCTGCCTCCGCCCGAAACGAGGGCGACCTTGCGCGGATTGAGGTCGCGGCGCCTCACGAATTTGCGCCGCGCCCCGAGCGTCACGAGATCTGCATGCGCAGCCGCAAAGCCGTCCAGGCTCTCCGCGAGCACGCCGTCGACCGAGTTGATGAACTTTTTCATTGTCTCCTCCCCCCTCCGTCCCTTTGCGCCTCGCGGCTATTTTTCTCGCATGATGGCAACGAGACGCCGCGCGAACTCCTGCAGCAGCGCGTCCAGCTCGGCGTTCTGCTTGGCACTGCCGAGGTCCGGCAAATGCAGCGTCAAAGTCCGTTCATGCGAGCCTTCTGTCAGCCGCCCGATCCGGCGCGGGTGCGCGCGCGCATAGGCGCGCAGGAAGGCGGCCTTGGCCGGCGGCGGGAAATGGCAGACATCGAAGATCGTGTTGAGATGCTGCACGGGGATCGGCACTGGATAGGCCGGATTGCTGATCTGGCTGACGAAGCTGCGGTTCTTCCCCATCGCGTGTGCAAGGCGTAGCCGCATGCCCGACGGACGGCTCTCCAGCACCTCCTTGAAGATGCGCTTGTAGACCGCGACAGCGCCGGCCTCGGCCGGCTCTTCGATCGCCGTGTCAGCCAAGTGCGCCTCCACTGCTCAACCGGTCGATGGTCTGCTTGATCTGCGCAAGCGCCGCGGCGTTCACGGACAGCTCGCGCAGGCCGCAGTTCAGGAGCGCAGGGACGCAGCGCGGATCGCTGGCCATGTCGCCGCACAGGCTGACGCTGGGGCCGGCGCGCCGGCCATGCTCGGCGGTCCGCGCGATCAATTCGAGCACAGCCGGATGCAGAGGATCCATCAAGGGGGCCAGAGCTCCGTTCGAACGATCGCAGGCCAGGACATATTGCGCCAGGTCGTTCGAGCCGATCGAGAAGAAGGCTGCCTTGAACGTCGCAATCGCCAGGGCCGCTGCGGGGACCTCGACCATGATTCCCAACTCGGGCAGCATTGCGGCTATGCCCTCGGCCCGCAAGCGCTGCACGATGTCAGCAAACAGCTTCCGCCCGGCCTCCAGCTCGTCCGCCGAGGTGACCATCGGGAACATGACCTTGAGGTTGCCGCGCACGGCCGCGCGCGCCAGGGCGCGGAGCTGGACCGCGAAGATCTCGGGGCGAGCCAGGCAGAGCCGCAAGCCGCGGAGCCCGAGGAAGGGATTGGCCTCGCCTTCGATCGTGAATCCCGCCACCGGCTTGTCGCCGCCGGCATCGAAAGTGCGAATCGTCACTGGGCGCGGACCGGCCCAGCGCATGACGGCATCATAGGCTCGAAACTGCGTCTCCTCGTCAGGCAGGCCGCCCCGCTCGCTGAGCAGGAACTCGGTTCTCATCAACCCGATGCCGTCGGCATATTGCGCATCGGCGTGGTCGAGATCCTCGACGCGCTGGATGTTGATCAAGAGCTTAATCCGCTCGCCGCGCCAGAACGCCGTCGGCCGCCGCAGGATCGCTCGGGCCGACGCCCTGCTCTTGCGGTGCATCTCCCGCCGCTTCTCGAACAGGCGGAGCTGCTCGCCACTGGGATCAAGCTCAAGGGTCGCCCCTTCGCCGTCGAGCAGCGCCATGGTTCCGGCGTGAGGGATGGCGCCGAGCTGCACGACCATGGGAATGCCACGCGCACGGGCCAGCATGGCGACGTGGCTCGTGGGACTGCCGCGCAAGAGCGCCAGACCGCCGCCGTCGGACCAGTCGATCTCCAGAAATCGCGAGGGCGGAAGATCATCGGCGCAAACGATCGCACCGCCCGGAACCTTCAGGGGCAGGCCCGCGCCTCCGCGCAGGACATTGATCACGCGGTCGCGGAGGTCAGCGAGGTCGGAAGAGCGCGCCTTGAGATATTCGTCCTCTGCCGAATTGTAGTCCGCGATCTGCGCGTCGAGCGCCGAACGCCAGGCGACATCCGCCGCATTTCCCTCGCCGATGGATGCGAAAATGGTCTCGATGAAATCCTCGTCGTCCAGGAGCGCGACTTGGAATTCGAGAATCTGCGCGGCTTCGCCGCCGGCGACCCCGGCCAAATCAGCGATCTGCCCGCTTGCCGTCTCAATCGCAGCACGAAGAGCAAGCGCTTCTTCAGCCAGGTTACCCGCGACACGCTCGCCACCGGCATCAGCGTCGACCCGGACGAACGGACCATGGGCAAAGCCAATCGAGGCGGTCCTGCCGCGGTAGGCCAGTCCGTTAGCGCCGCCCTGCATGCTATGACGCCTCGTCGGAAAAGTCGGTTGCGATCAGGTTGACCAGCGCCTCGACCGCAGCCTCTGCATCGCTGCCGGAAGCCTTGATCTCGATCGTGCTGCCGTGCGCCGCGCGCATCGCCATGATTTTGGCCACGCTCTTGGCATTGATCCAATCCGGAGCACCCGCGACCCGGACCGAAATGTGCGCCTGGAACCTCTTGGCGAGCTTGGTCAGCTTGACCGCCGGGCGCGCATGCATGCCGACCGCGTGCACCAGCCGCACACTGCCGTTGAAGATCTGTTCGTCCGCTTTATCCAGCATCGTCATATTCCGTCATCGCTTCGCCGGCATCTCAGTCGGCAGAGAGTTCCTCGGCCACGGCCTTCACCTGGGCCAGCGAGCTGCCGCCTGCCGCCTCGGTCGCCGCCATCACGGCGCCCTCCACGATCGGCGCGTTGCATACGACAACGAGATCGCGCCGTGCGGGCTCCAGCATTTCGACCGCCATCTCGCTGTTGGTTTCGGCGCCGCCAAGATCGACGAGGATCGCGACGCCCTTTGTGGACCAGGCATTATTGATGGCGTCGATGATCAGGGAGACGCTGGTGCCCAATCCGCCGTCCGGATTGCCGCCACAGAAGGCCACCTTGACCTCGCTGCCGACCATCTGCCGCACCATGTCGGCGGTGCCCTTGGCGATATCCTTTGAATGCGAGACGATCACGATACCCACAGTGTCGGTCATTGTTGTCCCTCCAAGCTCGCGCAGACCGCCTGCACGAGTACGCAGCTCGAACGTGCCCCGGGATCGACATGTCCGACGCTGCGCGGTCCGAGGAACGACGCTCGCCCCTTGGTGGCCTGCATCGGTGCGGTCCGCTCGACCGCTTCGGCCGCGGTGGTGCGGACCCGCGCGATCAGATCCGGTTGGCCGGCCGCCATCCTCAACGTTTCCAGGACTGGAACAAGCACGTCGAGCATTGTCTTCTCGCCGGCCTGCGAGCGCCCCCGCGCGCTCACCGCATTCACGCCGCTACCAAAGACATCCGCAAGATCGTCCGGCAAGTGCCTGTCATGCGAGAGCGCTTCGCCCGCGGCAAGAAAGAAACTGCCGTAAAGCGGCCCGGAGGCGCCTCCCACGGTCATCACCAGGGTCTTGCCGATCATCTTCAGCGCCTCGTCCAGCGGTTGCGCCGAGATGGCATCAAGCTTGCCGAGCACTGCCTCGAAACCGCGCTTCATATTTGTCCCATGGTCACCGTCGCCGATCGCCTGATCCAGGGTCGTGAGTTCCGGCGCGCTCGCGATGACCTGCTCTGCGGCCACCTTGACCAGGGTCTTGATCGTCTCGGGTTGTAGCGACATCGAGTTGATCCTCTAGTGAACCATTGCAGGGATGCGTTGTCCCGCGCGATCGAAACAGAGCGGATGCACCAGGTGCAGTTCGACTTCCTGGCCGGACTGAAGTGGCTGGCGCGGATCCGCAAGCGTCACCAGCATCTCGCCCTTATAATCCAGGTGAACGTGATTCTGCTCACCGAGGTGCTCGACGCGGTGCACCCGGCCGACCATCCGTCCTCCATTGCGCGCAGCGATTTGCAGATGCTCGGTTCGGATGCCGACCGTCTCCGTTCCCGGCGGCACCGGCACGTCAGACAACAGATGGGCCGGAAGGAAGTTGATCTGGGGCGAGCCGAGGCGCGAGGCGACGTAGCTGCTCGACGGGCTTTCGTAGATCTCCCGCGGCGTGCCGCACTGAAGAAGCTGGCCGTCCCTGATCACGCCGATCCGGGATGCCATGGTCATGGCCTCGACCTGATCGTGGGTCACGTAGAGAATAGTTGCGCCAAGTTCGAGCTGGATCCGCTTGAGCTCAAGACGAAGCTCCGCTCGGAGCTTCGCATCCAGCGACGACAGCGGCTCGTCCATCAGGTAGATCGAGGGATCGCGAACCAGCGCGCGGCCGATGGCCACCCGCTGCA
This sequence comes from Bradyrhizobium glycinis, assembly GCF_016031655.1. Classification (GTDB taxonomy): domain Bacteria; phylum Pseudomonadota; class Alphaproteobacteria; order Rhizobiales; family Xanthobacteraceae; genus Bradyrhizobium; species Bradyrhizobium glycinis. Next base: position 489,337 of record NZ_JACCHQ010000001.1, on the reverse strand, counting down.
TTTCGCCGCCGGACAGGCGGGTTGCACGGTTGTTCAGCTTGCTTGCGATATGCAACAGCTCCGCTGTCTGCTCGACGCGCTTGCGGATAATTGGCTCGGGTACGCGCCGCGCGGGGGAGCGCAACGGAAACGCCAGATTGTCATAGACCGTGAGGTGCGGATACAGCGAATATTGCTGGAAGACAAAGGCTATATCGCGTGATCCTGGCGGATCGTGCGTCACATCGCGGCCGTCGATCATGACCGAGCCGGCGTCGGGGGTCTCGAGCCCGGTGATCAGCCGCAACGTCGTGGTTTTTCCGGCACCGCTCGGCCCGAGCAGGACCAGGAATTCCCCATCATTCACCGCCAGCGATAGTTCGCGCACGGCCTCAACCGTGCCGAAGCGCTTGCTGATGTTGCGCAGGATGACGTCAGCCACGGCGCGCGCTCCGTTCATTGGCGGTCCGAATAGCCAAACCGCTGCCGACATCGAACAGCGCGAGCCTCTCGGAGTGGAATTCAAGACCTACCGTCTCGCCGATCCGCACCGACGCGCTGGAGGGCAGCCGCGCCGCGACGCGTCCATGCGCCGTGTCGACGGTGACGATCTGCGTGGTGCCGAGATATTCGGCGCCGAACACCTCGCCGCGGACGGGTGCCGCGTCGGCAAAGCGAATGTGCTCCGGACGTATCCCGAGCGCCAGCGGTGCGCTCGCACGATCCTCGCGGATCTCTGGGACTTCGACGCTGACGCTATGGAAGGCGACAGCCCGATCCCCCGACCGCAGGCCGCTTTCAAACCGGAGGAAATTCATCGGGGGCGAGCCGATGAAATCGGCTACGAACATGCTGGCGGGCCGGTCATAGACCTCTTGCGGCGAGCCGATCTGTTCGATGCACCCCTTATTCATGACCGCGATCCGATCCGCCATCGACATCGCCTCGAGCTGGTCGTGCGTCACGTAGACCGTAGTTGCACCGATGCGATCATGGAGGTCACGGAGCTCGCCGCACATCAGATGCCGAAACTCGGCGTCGAGCGCCCCGAGCGGCTCGTCCATCAGAAAAGCCTTCGGCCGCCTGACCATGGCACGCCCCAGCGCGACCCGCTGCCGGTCGCCACCCGACAGCTTTGACGTCTTGCTCGACAAGAGATGCTCGATCCGCAAAAGCCGCGCCGTCTCCTGCACGCACTCGCGAATCTCGCGCCTCGCCATGCCCTGGCACTTCAGCGGAAAGCCGATGTTTTCGGCGACGTTCATGTGCGGATAGAGCGCGAAGAGCTGGAAGACGAAGGCGATGTCGCGCGCGGCGGCGCGCCGGAACGTCACGTCCTCGCCGTTGAGCATGATCTTTCCATCGGTCGGCAACTCGAGGCCGGCGATCATGCGCAACGTGGTGGTCTTGCCGCAGCCCGACGGGCCGAGCAGCGCAAAGAAGGCGCCGTCGTCGATGGTGAAGTTCGAGCCTTCGACGGCCGTGAACTGATCGAACGACTTGCGCAAGTTTTCGACGCGGATTTGTGCCATAGCTGCCGCCCTATTCCGGAAAATGGCTGACGATGACATAGCCAACCGTGCCGGCGAGGATCGTCACGAAGGAATAGCTGTACAGATCGATCGACCACGGCTGCACCAGCATGATGATGCCGCCCCCGATCAGGGTCATCGCGCCGGCCTCCCAAGGCCCACGAAGGAACCAGCGACACATTCCGCTTTTGGCAACCGCAGAACCGCTCATTTGCGCACAGCTCCGAAGGTGATGCCGCGCAATAGATGCTTGCGCAACAGCACGGTGAACAAGACGATCGGTATGACGAACAGCGTGGTCGCCGCAGCAACCGCCGGCCAGTCTTGCCCGCCCTCGCCGATGATGAAGGGAATGAAGGGCGGCATGGTCTGCGCCTCGCCGCTCGTCAGGAGAACTGCGAAAGCATACTCGTTCCACGAGAAGATCAGACAGAAGATTGCGGTTGCCGCAATTCCCGTGACGGCCTGCGGCAATACGACCTTGCGCAGCGCCTGCAGCCGCGTATAGCCATCGACAAGGGCGGCCTCCTCGTATTCGCGCGGGATCTCGTCGATGAACCCCTTGAGCAGCCAGACCGCGAGCGAGACGTTCACGGCGGTATAGAGCAGGATCATTCCGAGCCTGGTGTCGGTCAGGTTGAGCTGCCGGTACATCAGATAGATCGGGATCGCCACGGCAACGGGCGGCATCATGCGCGTCGACAGGATGAAGAACAGGAGATCGTCTGCCAGGGGAATGCGGAAGCGCGAGAAGGCGTAGGCTGCGAGCGTGCCGAGAAAGACGGCCAGGAAGGTCGAGCCGAACCCGATGATCAGCGAGTTGACGAAGCGCGGCACGACCTTCGACGGTCCGGCAATGACCATGTCGCGCTGTCGCACGAGCTTGTCGTACCACGTCTCCGGCGGCGGCAGCTTGGCGATGAAATCCGGCGTCTGGCGGGTGCGCACCGTAAAGAGGTTCACGTAGCCTTCGAGGGTCGGCTCGAAGATCACCTTGGGTGGATAGGCGATGGCGTCGCTCTGCGACTTGAATGCGGTGGCGACGATCCAGAGCAGCGGCAGGATCGTGATCACCGCATACAGGATGACGAGACCGCCAGCTACAATCTTTGCGCGCGGCGAGGCTTCGACGATGGAGTGAGCGGAAGACTTGGTGAGGACAGCGGTCATCGTTGCTTCACCTTGTTGAGCGCTTTGACATAAATGTTGGCGGCACCGAACACGGTGACGAACAGGATGATGGCGAGCGCGGAGGAATAGCCGGTGCGCCATTTCTCGAACGCCGCGCGCTTCAGCGTGATCGATACGAGCTCCGTGGTAGATCCCGGCCCTCCCGACGTCAGGAGATTCACCATGTCGAACATCTTGAAGTTCTCGATCGCGCGGAACAGCACCGCGAGCATCAGGAACGGCACCGTCATCGGCAGCGTGATCGACCAGAACTGCCGCCAGGCCGAGGCGCGATCGACTTCGGCCGCCTCATAGATGTAGTCGGGAATGGAGCGAAGCCCGGCGAGGCAGATCAGCATGACGTAGGGCGCCCACATCCAGGTGTCGACGAGCACGATGGTCCAGGGTGCGAGCGAGACCTGGCCGGTCATGCTGAACGAACTCGGCGGCACACCCGTGAACAGGCTGATCAGGTAGTTGAACGGACCGATCTGCGGCTGCAACAGCAGCGTCCAGAAGTTGCCGACCACCGCGGGCGACAGCATCATCGGCAGCAGGATGATCCTGGTCCAGAAGCTGTGGCCGCGGAACTGGCGGTTGATCAGCAGCGCGAGGCCAAACCCGATGATCACCTGCAGCGTCACTGACCAGATCACGAATTGCGCCGTGGTCTGGAGCCGGAACCAGACGTCCTCGTCGGTGAGGATGTCGGTGAAATTGTCGAGCCCGACGAACCGCAGCGGCAGATAAGACATGCTGAGGTTGAGGCTGGTGAAGGACAACCGGATCATCCACACCAGCGGAAAGATGTTGATCGCCAGCAACAGCGCGATCGTCGGCGCAACGAACAGCCAAGCGATGGTCCGGTCCGACAGGCCGCGGACGCGCCGCGTGGCACGAGATTTGGCGGGCTCGCTCACGCCGGGGATCATAGTATCATCGGGTTGAAGGATCGTCGTCATCTGGTCCATCGGCTGGCTGGTTCGGCTTCCCCGGGATACACCCGGGGAAACCGGTTCAGTTGATGCGAGCGCCGCGCCTATTGCGACGCGACCTGCTTGCCCTGCTCCTTGAAGACCTTGGTCCAGTCCTTGACCAAGAGATCGAGCGCCTGCTGCGCCGTGCCCTTGTCGGCAACGACGTAGTCATGCACCCGCTTCTGCATGTCGAGCAGCAGTTGCGCGTAGGACGGCTCGGCCCAGAAGTCCTTGACGATGCCCATCGACTCCAGGAATTGTGGTGCGAATGCCGCGCTCTTCGGGAAGTCGGGCGCATCGACCACCGCCTTCAGGGCCGAATAGCCACCGAGCTGCCACCATTTCTGCTGCACGGCAGGCTGCGCGAACCACTTGATGTAGGCGAGCGCGTCGTCCTTGCGGTCGGAGGTCGCCACCACCGAGATGCCCTGTCCTCCGAGCTGGGTGAAGTGTCCGTTCGGACCGGCCGGGTTGACGAAGAAACCGATCTTGTCGCCACCGACATTCGGATCCTTGTACAGGCCGGGGAAGAAGGCGAACCAGTTCATCTGCATCGCCACCTGCCCGGACTTGAAGGCGTCCAGCCCCTCCTGCATGTAGGCATTGGTCATGCCCGGCGCGGTGCAGCACTTGTAGAGCTCCTTGTAGAACTCGAGCCCCTTGGCCGCTTCCGATGAATTGACGACGCTCTGCATCTGGTACGGCTTCTTGGGATTGTCGTAGCTGAAGCCGTAATTGTAGAGCACGTTGGTCACGCCCATGGTGATGCCTTCGGAGCCGCGCTCGGTGAAGATGTAGGCACCGTAGACCTTCTTGCCGTCGATCTCGCGGCCCTGGAAGAACTCAGCAACCTGCTTCAGCTCGTCATAGGTCTTCGGCGGCGCCAGGTCGCGGCCATACTTGGCCTTGAACGCGGATTGAATTTCGGGCCGCGAGAACCAGTCCTTGCGATAAGCCCAGCCTACCGCATCGGCCATAGCTGGCAGCGCCCAATAGTTCGGCGAGTTCTTCGGCCACTGCGAGTAGCCGACGACCGTCGCCGGGACGAAGTCGTCCATCGATATCTTCTCCTTGTCGAAGAAATCGTTGAGCTTGACGTACCACTTGTTCTCGGCGGCGCCACCGATCCACTGGCTATCGCCGATGATCAGGTCGCAGAGCTTGCCGTGGGAGTTGAGCTCGTTGAGGAAGCGATCGGCATAGCTCGTCCACGGGACGAACTCGTATTTCATCTCAATGCCGGATTGCTTGGTAAAGTCCTTGCCGAGCTCGACCAGCGCATTGGCCGGATCCCATGCCGCCCAGCACAGCGTGAGCTGCTTCCCCTGAGCTGCGGCTTCGCCTCCGCCAAATATCCCCAGCAGCGCCGTCCCGAGGACCGTGGTTGCCGTCGAGCTTCTTAGCCAATTGAATGTCCGCATATCCGTTTCCTCTCTCGTTGAAGCATCTAACCCGCTCGGCGCTCCCTGCCGGAAAGACGCCAAGATCCTGAAACCGAGTTTGAGGAGCGATGAGTGGAGAACGAGACTGACCATTTCCGGAAACGGGTCCGGAAGGGCTTGGGCTCCTCCCACACATCGGCTCGATGCGTGATGTTTAGGTTTTTTGTAGAACTAAACGTATTACTAAATTTTGGAAGCCGTCAAGCCGGCTTGTCGTTAGCCTGGCGAAAAGATTCGCGACGTTCGCGCGCGCAAGCGGGATGTTCGCAGCGCAGCAAAATGCCTGGCTTTTGTCGGAAGCTTCGATTGCCGATCTGACGCCGCGGAGCAATCCAGCTGCCCGGATAACCGGCGAGCCAGAAGTTGGCCATCGCCAAGCATGTTTAGCAAATGGCTTTACTGAACGTTCAACAAAGCGATCAAGAGCGTGAGCGGTCTCCTCATCGGCCGAAACCTGCTGTCGCCGCGGACCACACCTGTTTCGCCCCAGAAACGACCTCGCCAAAGCGCAGCTAACCCAATCGAACTCAAGCAATGGGCGCAGCAAGTTCGACCAGCGGGGCTGCACGGAGCGGGATGAGAGGGTGGCGCCTCATGTTTCCGCCAACTGATGCTGATCGTCAGCACTCACCTATCTCGCTGCCCTCGGAAACAATGGACGTGCTCTTTCCGCTGACCCGAGGCAGCCCAATCTCATCTCACGAGGTCTGCTCACATTGGCTGTGACGAGATTTTTCTTGATCTCCCGGTGCACACGTCGTGCACACGCCGTCTCTTAACCACCTGAAAATATTGAACTCTCGTTCCAGTCCATCATCGGAGCCACAGAAAAGCGATAGTCTTGCGATTTCAAGCTTTTACCATGTCTTCTTTGCATTCGCTCCCGTTACTATTTCCGCGAAAATAGTATAGCAGCAGGGTGGCGCGCGTGATCGCAGGCGCCCACTACCAGAACGAGCTATCGCCTCTGGGGTCAGTACATCACGCCGTCGAGCCGAATTGATAGAGCGCCGAAAAAACGTGCGTCAGTCTCGCCGCGGGCCTGCGGCCGACGCCTTCGTCAGCGCGGGACGACGGCCGTCGCTTCGATCTCGATACGCGAGGATGGCTCGACGAGACGCACGATCTGCACCAGCGCCATGCTGGGGTAATGGGTGCCAATGACCTCGCGATAGACTTTGCCGAGCGCTTTCAGGTTCGACACATATTCGTCCATGTCCACGACGTACCAGGTCAGGCGCACGAGATGGTCCGGCCGCGCGCCACCCTCTGCCAGGATCGCGACGATGTTTTCGAGCGTCTGGCGGACCTGCGCAACGAGTCCGTCGGCAAATCGCCCGGCGACGTCCCAACCGACCACACCACCCGTCACGATGAGTCGTCCTTCAGCCATGACGCCGTTCGCATACCCCTTCGGCTGCGGCCAGCCGCTGGGCTGAAGCAGTTGCAGACCACGCGTCGCGGGGACTTCCGGCTTTCTGCTCGTATTCATGCCTAGTTCTCAATCCCTTCAGCGCGGCTTCAACAACTCGCGGGCGACAATCAATTTCTGGACCTCGGTCGCGCCCTCGTAGATGCGCAGCGCACGGATTTCGCGGTAGAGACTTTCGACGACCTCTCCCTTGCGCACGCCGCGGCCGCCGAACATCTGGACGGCACGGTCGATGACGCGCTGCGCGGTCTCGGTGGCGGTCAGCTTCGCCATGGCAGCTTCGCGCGTCGTCTGAAGCTTCTGCACATCGCGGCGCCAGGCCGCGCGGTAGGTCAGCAGCGCCGCGGCGTCGGTGTCGGTCGCCATGTCGCCGAGCGCGGCTTGTGTCAGTTGAAGATCCCCCAGCGTCGCACCGAACATGTTTCGGCTGCGCGCATGCGACAATGCCTCGTCGAGCGCGCGACGGGCAAAGCCGAGGGCTGCGGCGGCGACCGATGCGCGGAAAATATCCAGCGTCTGCATCGCAAGCTTGAACCCGCCGCCGGGCGCGCCGAGCCGACGGCTCGCGGAAACCCGGCAATTGGTGAAGCGCAACGTCGCTAGCGGGTGCGGCGCGATGACGTCGATGCGCTCGGCGATGCTAAAGCCGGGATCATCCGGAAAGACGACGAAGGCCGAAATGCCGCGGGCGCCCGGCGCCTCGCCCGTTCGCGCAAACAGCGTATAGACGTCGGCAATGCCGCCGTTCGAGATCCAGGTCTTCTCGCCGTCGATGACGTAGTTGTCGCCGTCGGCCCGCGCCGTGCAGGACATCGCCGCGACGTCCGATCCCGCCTCCTTCTCGGACAGCGCGAAGGCTGCGAGCCATTCGCCGGAACGCACTTTCGGCAGCACGGCCTTGCGCAGCTCCGCCGAGCCACCTAGTGCAATCGCTCCGGAGCCGAGCCCCTGCATAGCGAAAGCGAAATCGGCGAGGCCGTCGGCATAGGCAAGCGACTCGCGCGACAGGCAGATCGAGCGGGAATCGATCGACGTCGCATCGCCATCGGGCGCTGCGACCGCGCAATCGAGCAACCCCGCCTCACCCATCGCGCGCACAAGCTTGCGACAGGCACCATCCACATCATTGTGATCGATCTTGTCGAGGGCTCCCGACTGCACGAAGCGGTCGAGCGCCTCGCCGATCGCATGATGGCGGGGCTCGAAGAACGGCCAGTCCAGCCATTCGCGCCGGATCATCTTTACCACCGAGTTCATCCGATCCCTCCTCCGCTCACTGCGCGGCCACAGCAGCGGCGCGCGCCAGATTGGTTTCGTATTGTCCCTTGGCGGACAGATATTGCTTCGGCCAGTTGACCGCCGTGATGCCGATGCGCGCGGCTTCGTGCAGCGTCCAGGCCGGGTCGGCGAGATGCGGCCGCGCAATCGCGCAGAGGTCCGCGCGGCCGGCCGCGAGAATTGAGTTGGCGTGATCGGCCTCGGAGATCGCGCCGACTGCAATCGTCTCGATGCCGACTTCGTTGCGGATCAGATCCGCGAATGGCGTCTGGAACAGGCGGCCGTAGATCGGTCGTTCCTCCTTCCAGACCTGTCCCGAGGAGCAATCGATCACGTCTGCTCCCGCCTCCTTGAACATCACAGCGAAGATCGCAGCGTCCGCCGGCGTGTTGCTGCCTTCGGTCCAGTCATGGCAGGACAGCCGCACCGACATCGGCCGATCTGATGGCCACGCCGCGCGCGTCGCCCTGAACACCTCCAGCGGAAAGCGCGCACGATTTTCGTGGTTACCGCCATATTCGTCAGTCCGCCGGTTGGTCAGCGGCGAGAGGAAGCTCGACAGCAAATAGCCATGGGCGCAATGAAGCTCGAGCCAATCGACACCGGCGTCGGCAGCACGGCGCGTTGCGGCGACGAAATCGTCGCGGACGCGGTCCATGTCGCTGCGGTTCATTTGCCGCGGCACCTGGCTGTGCGGCAGATAGGGCAGCGCGGAAGCCGAGATCAGCGGCCAATTGCCTGAAGCCAGCGGCTGGTCAATCCCCTCCCAAGCGAGCCGGGTCGATCCCTTCCGCCCGGCATGGCCGAGCTGGATGCCCACCTTGGCGTGTCCGAGGCTATGGATCAGATCGACCAGCCGGCGCCATTGCGCCGCTTGCTCATCGTTCCAGAGCCCGAGACAGCCCGGCGTGATCCTGGCGTCCGGTGAGACGCAAGTCATCTCGGCAAAGATCAACGCGGCGCCACCCATCGCGCGCGCTCCGAGGTGGGCGATGTGGAAATCGTTGATGAGCCCGTCCTTCGCCGAATACATCGCCATCGGCGAGACCATGATGCGGTTGGCCAGCGTGAGGCCGCGCACGCGGTGCGGCGTCAGCATCGGCGGCGGTACCCGTTCGCCGTCCTCGACGGCGATGCCCGAGCGCGCGGCAAACCATCGCTCGAATCCTTCCAACCAGGTACGGTCGCGCAGGCGCAGGTTTTCATGGCTGATGCGCTGCGAACGCGTCAGCATCGAATAGAAGAATTGCGGCGGCTCGAGCGTATCAGCATAGCGCCGGCCGACCACCTCGAACCATTCCATGGCATTACGCGCGGCGTTCTGGATGCGCGCCACGTCGACGCGGCGCACTTCCTCGTAGGCCTCCAGCACGGTCGGGATGCCGTCTCGACCGTGACCATGGCGATCGAACTGGTTGGCGAGCTCGATGGCGTCGTCGAGCGCGAGCTTGGTGCCCGACCCGATGGCGAAATGCGCGGTGTGCGCGGCGTCTCCCATCAGCACGACATGGGAGCGTCCGTTGAACACGCTCCATTTGCCGCAGATCAGACGGCTGAAATTGAGCCAGGCCGAGCCGCGCAGATGGCGGGCATTGGTCAAAAGCTTCGCACCGTCGAGCGTCTCGGCAAAGATCTTTTCGCAGAAATCGATCGACCCCAGCTGATCGAGCTCGCCCAGCCCGTGAGCATTGTAGGCTTCTTCCGTGGTCTCGACGATGAAGGTCGAGGTCTCCGCATCGAACTTGTAGATATGTGCCTGGAACCAGCCGTGCTCGGTCCTCTGGAAATCGAACGTGAAGGCGTCGAACGCTTTCTTGGTGCCGAGCCAGATGTAGCGGTTCGGCCGGATCACCATGTCCGGCTGGAACTGTTCGGCATGGCGGGCGCGAATCCTGGAGTTGACACCGTCGCAGGCGACGATCAGGTCGGCGTCGGGGAATTCGAGATCGGACTCCACCTCACGCTCGAACGCGAGCTCGACACCCAGAGCCTCGCAGCGCCTCTGGAGAATGTTGAGCAGATGCTTGCGACCAATGCCGATGAAGCCGTGACCGGTCGTGCGCTGGCGCGTCCCCTTGAAGACCAGCTCGATGTCGTCCCAGTGATTGAAGGCGTTCTCGATCTCGGCCGCGCTCTCGGGGTCGGCAAGGCGCATCGCAGACATCATGGCATCGGAGAACACCACCCCCCAGCCAAACGTATCGTAGGGCTTGTTGCGCTCGACGACCGTGATGACATCTTCTGGATGTCGACGCTTCATCAGGAGGCCCAGATAGAGGCCGGCCGGCCCGCCGCCGATACAGACTATGCGCATGATCCCTCGCTTTCGCGCGTCGCGCCGAGCTCTCACCCAAATCATTTTAAGTATAAAATATTTCCTCGACGCGTGCCTTGTCAAGGCGGTTCTGCAAAGCCCCGGAGGGCATGCCCCTCAGCGCGGCACCAGTCCTGAAATTCAGTGTAAATCGGACAGACGGCGGCGCCGGTTCCGGATCCCTCGGACCCAGCCTTGAATTTACTTTTGGCACGAACTATCTTGCCAATGTTCACGAGAGCTGCGCCAGCTTTCACAAGCCACGAAGCCCGGGAGATTCGATTGGCACTCGCGAAGGAGTCCACGCCTGTTTCGACCAGGAATGAGACGGATCAGGAGGCTGAGTACAGGGCTCAAACACGCCTTTGGCTCCGACTGCTCGCCTGCACGACCCTAATCGAAGGCGAGTTGCGGCGCCGGTTTCGCGAAGAGTTCGACTTCACGATGCCCCGCTTCGACGTTCTCGCCCAGCTCGACCGCGAACCAAGCGGACTTGTGCTGGGAGAGCTGCCCAAGCGCCTGATGGTCTCGGCCGGGAACCTCACGCCAATCGTCGACCGCCTCGTCGCAGATGGATACATCACCCGCACGGCGTCGAACCTCGACCGGCGCGTGCAGATCGTCTGTATGACGGTCGAAGGTCGCAAGATCTTCAGGCGAATGGCCAAGAGCCACGGCGCATGGCTTGCCGAGCTGCTGGCGGATTTCCCGGCAGATCGGTTCGATGGATTGATCGGCGAGCTCGACGAACTCAAGGCCGCCGTCAGGGACGCCTTGCAAAAACCTTAAGCGAATACAACCTCAGCGTCGTATCTTCACTCCGGCCGCTTCGCGATCCCATGTATCCGTAGTGATGCCGGCATCGCGCAGCACGCCCTTCTTGACCTTGCCGTTCTCCGTCAGCGGCATCTGACTGAGGATTCGCACATAGCGCGGAATGGCGAAATAGGCGATCTGCCCTTCGCAATGCCTGACGATGTCGACGGGCTGTAGCACGTGGCCCGGTTCCAGCAGAATTGCAGCAGCAACTTCGTCCTCACCCAACTCCGACGGCAGCGGGTAGATCGCGCAGGCAGCGACCGCGGGATGCGACTGGATGGCCTGCTCGACCTCCCACGAGGACACGTTCTCGCCACGCCTGCGGATGGAATCCTTCATGCGATCGATAAAGCGATAATGCGCGTCGGAATCGCGAACGACCCGATCGCCTGAGTGGAACCACAGATTTCGCCAGGCCTCCACTGTCTTCTCCGGCATGCCGAAATAGCCGGACGCGAACGCAAAGGGTTCTCTCGCGCGAAGCACGAGCTCGCCGGCCTCTCCGTCAGCCAGCGCGGAATCATTCTCGTCGACGATCCGCGCCTCGATGCCTTCGGCCAGATAGCCCATCGTCCCCGGCCGATCGGAGGGAATCGTGCCGGCGAACACAAAATTCGTCTCGGTCGAGCCGTAGCCGTCGACCAGTGGCACGCCAAATCGCTCGCGGAACGGGCCGTGGATTTGCGGCGGCACGCCGCCGCCAAGCGCGACACGAAGACGATGCATGGACTCGTCTGCGCTCTTCGGCTGCGCCAGGAGCATCGACGCCATCGCACCGAGCAGATAGCCGACCGTCGCATTGTGCTGTCGCGCGGCAGCCCAAAAGCCGGAAGCAGAGAATTTCGGCTCGAGCACGTACGTGCATCCGTTCAGCAGCGCCTGATAGAACGCATTCAGCGCGTTGGTGTGGAACAGCGGCAGCGTCGTGAACAGCACATCGCCCTCGCGGATTCCGAGCGCCCGCGCCGAATAGATACCCCACCAGAACAGCTGCGCCTGCGGACAGCACACACCTTTCGCAGGTCCCGTGGTGCCCGACGTATAGAGGATCGCAACGGTATCACCGGGACGCACGGCGCCCGCCGGGACTGCGGCGCCAAGAGGCGGCAGCGAGACCGCGGAAAGCCTGGCATCAATTGCGTCGGCGGCAGCTCCGATGATCCAGGTCCGAGGCGGCAGCTCGACACCCGCCTCGACACTCTCGACCGCGCTAACGAACTGAGCCTCGACGACGAGAAGCGCGGGACGCGAGTTGCGGAAGATGTGGGACAGCTGGAAGCCGCGCAACGCCGTATTGATCGGGACCGCAATCGCCCCTAGCCACCCACAGCCGAGATAGACCTGCAAGAACTCCGGACGGTTCGAGCACATCAGCGCGACCCGATCGCCCGGCTTGATCCCGGCATCAACCAGCGCCTGGGCCGACGCGGCCGCGATCGCCGCCGCCTGTGCAAAGCTCCAGCGCGCCTCTCCGGCAACGAGCAGAAGGCGATCGTGGTAGCGCTCCGCCTGCCGCGTGAGCATCGTCGAGAGGATGCGCTCAGACGGCGGAAAGGACGCCATCGCGCGCTCCCAGGCAGGCGTCACGTTCTCACCGCCGATCACGTCGGTGATGTTCGCTGGCTCCATTGCGACCATGCTCGCACCTCAAGGCAACAACTTGTACTTGCCATCCTCGATCTGGACCATGATGCGCGAGCGATCGTCGACTCCATGCCGGTCCGCCGGCGTGTAGGTGTAGATGCCCTGCGTCCCGACGACCTCCTTGGTGGTGAACAGCGCCTGGCGAATCGCGGTACGGAACTCAGGTGAGCCTGGCTTGGCACCGGTCGCCATCGCACGCTTGGCGGCGTCGGCGAAGATCAACCAACCGTCGAAGGAATAGGACGAGAATGAATCCGTCGGCGCCTCGCCGTTGGCCTTTTCAAAGGCCAAGCGGAAATCCAGGGCGACCTTCTGGATCGGATTGCTGGCCGGAAGCTGCTCAGCCGCGGTCACAGGTCCCGTCGGGCACATGATGCCGTTGGCGGCTTTGCCAGCCAGACGAAGGAAATCGGCGCTGATCAGCCCGTGATTGCCATAGAGCGGTCCCTTATATCCACGCTCGGACAGAGCGATGACCGGCAGCGCGCCTGGCGTGCCCGTGCCGCCGAGCATGATGGCGTCGGGACGCGCGGAGAGCGCGCGCAGCACCTGGGCCGTCACCGAGGAGTCCGACCGGGCGTAGCGTTCGTTGGCGATGACCTTGATGCCGGCGGCCTTCGCACTCTGCTCGAGCGAATTGTACATGAGATCGCCGAACGCATCGGAGAAACCGATGAAGGCGACGGTCGTCAGGCCCTTCGCCTTCATGTGGTCGACGATTCCTTGCACCAGAAGCGGCGTCGGCTGCGGCGTCTGCACGACCCAGGGACCGCCGTCGCCTGATGGCACCGGTGCGATCGGCGACACCGCGATCATCGGAACCTTCATCTCGATGGCTGCGGTCGCCATCGCGAGCGTCTGGGGAGCGCCGGACGTGCCGATCAGGATATCGACCTTCTCCTGCTCGACCAGCTTGCGCGCATTGCGTGCCGACGCGGTCGGATCAGAGCCGTCGTCGAGCTGGATGACCCGCAGCTTCTCGCCGCCGATTTCGCCGATATAGGCCTGACCTGCCGCGATCCCCTTCGCGTTGGGAATACCGATCGATGACACCGGCCCGCTGAGGCCGGTAACGAATCCCACGAGAATCTCGGCCTGCGCGAATTGCGGACCGGCAAGCAGCAATGCCGTGGAAGCCACCAGGCTCTTGATCAAGTTCATGGCACCTCTCTTTCGGGAAAATTTCTTGTTCTGATTGGCAAGCGCCATGGACTGGGCTCAGGTCGACGACACCAGAGCGATGACTCGAAGCGGGCTGCCGGAGCCGTTCTGGATCTTCAGTGGCGAAGCCACGATGACGACGCCGGTGGCCGGAAGCTGATCCAGGTTACACAGGCATTGCAAGCCGTAGCGGCCCGCGCCGTGCAGGAAGTGATGCGCCGGATAAGGCGGCTCGAAGTGTCCGGCCTGCCCCGCATCCGTGCCGATGGTTTCGGTGCCGAAACCGATGACACCGCGCTCCTCCACCAGCCACTTCATCACCGCCGGGTTCGGGCCCGGCGTATGCGCGCCGTCGTCCCCGAGATTGGAGTAGTCGCGCCAGCCCTTCTTCGACCAGTCGGTCCTGAGCAACACCCAATTCCGCTGGGGGATACGGCCGTGCCTGGCTTCCCAGGCTTCGACAATCGGGACGGTCAGCAGGAAATCGGGATCCTGCGCCGCCTGCACCGAGCAGTCGATGACACAGGCCGGTGCGATCATGTCCTTGGCCGGCATCGTGTCGACGGCATTGTTCGGCAGGTTCTTGCCGGTGAACCAGTGAATCGGCGCGTCGAAATGCGTGCCGGTGTGTTCGCCGAACGTAACGTTGTTCCAGTACCAGGCCGGACCGCGACCATCGTATCGCGATATCTCCTGGATGCGGACAGGCGCGGCCTGGCCGAACTCCGGCGGGAGGACGATGACCGGAAAGTCCGGACTGAGTGTAAAGGTCAGATCGACGACGCGCACCGCGCCGGAAGAGATCGCACTCGCCAGCTCCAGGAGACCTTTGCTTTGCATCGTCACGTCCTCCAGCTCGGTTGAAATCCGCTTGTTATCTGTCGAGCTCGCGCTCGAGCGCTTTCGGATTGGCCGCGAGACGTTGCCGGATCTCCTCGGCGACATCTCCGACATACATCTCTTCGAGCCCGTTCCTGAGGCCCGACACGATTGCCTGCGCGATCACGCGCGGCGCGACTTTCGGCGGCGGCACGGTCTGGAACCATTCGGTGTCGGCAGGGCCGGTGAACAGGTTCATCACCCGGACCCCGCCGGGCCGCAGCTCCGCGCGCAAGCAATGCGACAACGACAGACAGGCGGCCTGCGAGGCCGAGTAGGCGCCGAAGGCAGGCCAGTTCGCCAGTGCATAGACCGAGAGAATATTGACCCACGCCGCGCTGCTGTTGATACCGTCGGCACCGCGCGTCCGCATGGCCGGGCCAAAGGCTTGAGCGAGATTGATGAAGCCGAGATAGGCCTGATCGATCTCGTCGCGTGCAATGCTCGTGCCCCTGCGGTCGAGCAGGCCGCCCGGCCGGACATATTCCGTCGTGTTGACGAGAATATCGACCTTGCCGCCGATGTCAGCCGCAACATCGGTAGCCGATTTTTCGTCAGCCGCATCAAGAGTCACGATCTCGATCCCGTCCTGACCGCGCAGCCGCTCCTCGCCGGCGAACGGTCGCCATGGTTCGGCAATGCCGACGAACACCGTCTTGGCGCCCGCCGCTTTCAAAGCGGCGACGGCTTCCTGACCGATGACGCTGCGGCCGTTGGTGACGAGCGCGCGACGGAATTTCGGATCGGCCGTCATTTCCCGCCACTGCCTGTCGTCTGCCATGTTGGGAGTCTCCGCTTCGGGATGGGCAAAGGCCACCGCCTGGCCGCTCTTGTCGAGTTGCAACGACATCCTGACGGCCGCACCCTCTGCGCAGTCGGCATGGAGATGTGCGACGATCGTCGGACCGCAATCCATCTTGATGAGGCCGATCCGCCACGGCGCCCGTTCGCGGAAATAGACGTCGCTCGGCACCCGTGCCGTTGTCTCGGCAAGCAGTACACCTCGCCGCGGCGCATCGACGAAAGCGAGGCCGGCCGAAAGACAGGACGGGCAGGCTTCGCGCGCCGGATAGGCAAAGGCGCCGCAAGCCTCGCAGCGCTGCAGCATAAAGCGGCCTTCGGCGGCTGCGCGCGTGAACCCGTGCGACATCCTGCTGCGCGGTCGCGGTGGCGAGGCCGGTAGCCGCGTCCGCAGCAGCGGGTTCTTGCGCCGGGACGGCTTGATCGGCTCAATCATCGCGAAGGTCCAGCAAGGATCGCGGCACCCGAGGCGAGACCACGATCATAGTTGATCATACCGAACCCCGAGGCCAGAGCGAGGCTCGCATTCCTAACCTGCGTGGGACCGGCAATGCCTAGAACCTGCCGCAGCCCTTCAACGAGACCGAGATAGGCGCCGGCGGCACCGGCCTGCCCGACCGAGAGCTGTCCGCCCGAAGTGTTGTGCGGGAAGTCGCCGTCGATTGTGAGATCGTGTTGGCGCACGAACTCAGCGCCCTCGCCCTTGTTGCAGAAGCCGAGATCCTCGAACTGCATCATCGTGATGACGGGATAGTCGTCATAGGTCTGCACGATATCAAGATCTTCGGGCTTCACGCCGGCCATCGCATAGAGCTCGCCGACGTCCATCGCCCAGCCGCCGCGCACCTGCATCGGATCGTCGGCAAAAGCGTTATGCCGCTCGATCGTCGACAGCAGTCGTGCGGCTGACAGCCCCAGCGAGGCTGCGGTCTCGTCCCGCATCACGAGGAAAGCCTCGGCGCCAGCGCATGGCATCACGCAATCAAACAGATGGATGGGATCGGAGATTGGCCGAGCCGAGAGATACTGCTCCATCGTCAGCGGCGCTTTCATCAGCGCGTGCGGATTGCGCAGAGCATTGGCGCGCTGGGCAACTGCGATCCTGCCGACATCCTCACGAGTCACGCCGAACGTCCGCATATAGTTGCGCGCAATCAGGGCAAAGCTGGCATTGGCGCCGCCCGCGCCGTAAGGATAGACGGCGTCCTGATTGAACCGCGAGAAATTCTCCAGCGTCAGCCTGAACGAGTCGACGTGATTGGTGTCGCCAGCGACGCACGCCACGATGTCGGCATCGCGCGCCTGAACCGCGCGCGCCGCCTTGCGCAGCGCCGCGATGGCGCTGGCACCGCCGAGCGGGATCGTGTCCAACCACCGGACGCAGATCCCGAAATGCTGCGTCAATCCGATGCCACTGTCCGTGCCCATGGTGAAACTGGAGACGCACAGGCCGTCGATGTCGGAGGCCTTGATGCCGGCCTGCGCAACGAGCGCGCTCAGCGCCCGCCCGATCCACCACTGCGCGCTCTCGATGGAGTAGCGCACATAGGGAATCGTGACGGGAGCCGCGATCACGACGTCGTCGTACGGTCTGCGCAAACTAATGGTCACCGACCGCCCTCGTTCATCCGCCTCAGACCACCGTCAGTTTCACGTCAATATTGCCGCGGGTTGCGTTCGAATAGGGGCAACGCTCATGCGCGCCGGCAACGACCTCTTCGGCCACAGCCTTCTCGACACCGGGCAGGTTGACCTTCAGCTCGACAGCGATCGCATATCCGACGGGCACCGGCCCCATCGCAACCTTCGCGGTCACGGACGGCTCGGCAGAGGGCACCACCTTCCGCGTGCGCGCAACGAGCTTGACCGCGCCGAGAAAGCAAGCGGCATAGCCGGCAGCAAAGAGCTGCTCGGGATTGGTGCCTTCGCCACCGGGACCACCCATCGATTTCGGCAAGGACAGGGACACCGACAATAGACCGTCAGCGCTGGCGGCCTTGCCATCCCGACCACCGGTCGCCGTCACCTCGGTCTCGTACAGGATCTTTTCGGGGATCATCACGACTTGTTCTCCAGGAACGGGGTTTCGAGGACTAGCGGCCGTTACGGGCAAGGAGCGCGCGGAAATCATCGCGGGCCTGGGCGCTGGCCCGCCTGAAGCTCGGCCCGCGGCTGGGCTCGGTGCCATTGAGCTTGCGGAGCTGCACCCACATCTCGGCACTCTTGAGCGCCACGGCCGCGCAGTTGACCACCGGAGCGTGGCCGACCTTCAGGCCATGCTCCCGCCCGATCAAAAGGCCTGGCAACACGCCGGCCGGGATCACGACATCCGCGCCGCGTTCCACCAGCGGGAGCGCGCAGGCGACGAAGTCCTTGATCATGCGGGCTTGCGCAGCAGCGTTTCCGGCGAACGCATCGGCAAAATCCTCCGGCCTGCAGCCGAGGCCGGTCACATGGACGAGGCGATCGCCGAGGCCGTAACGCTCGGCCTGCTCATAGTGCCAGACCTCGAAGACGGGATCGAGCGTCACAAGACCCAGCCGCCGCCCGAGTTGTGAAGCCGCCAGCAACGTCGCCTCGCCGGTCCCGATCACGGGAATGTCGAGCGCCGAGCGCAGCTCGTAGAGTCCGGGATCCTGAAAATGCCCCATGACGAAGGCGTCGAACCCACCCTCCTCCGCTGCGATGCCGTTATCGATTGCCTGGACCGCACAGCGCAATTCCGCGAGCCGTCCGAACTCCCGGTCCGGCGGACTGATGCCCTGGACTTGAACCGTCGTGCCTGGCGCCGCGATGTCGTTCAGGTATTCCGACAGCCGCGCCATGTAGGGCGCATTCACGCTCGCATCAACAAAGCTCTGCCAGAAGATGCGCATCGGTCCTTCTCCTCAAGCGGTGATCGGAGGATCGGTCGTCGGCTGCCGATGAATATATTTCAATCATAAACTAATTCACACGTCAAATGCGCGCGGCGGCGACCGCGACCAGTGCCGTCTGGGCCAAGGCGAGCACGGCGTTTTCGATCGGTTGGGTAGCGCAGAAGCGCCGCACACTGACGAAATTGTATGCAACAACATTTTTTCTGACAACCCCGTGACACGTGTTGACGACGACGCCGGAGATACTTTAGGCTTTAAGTAATTCCTCGCCGGTCAAGGACCGGTGGCCATGACAATGATGTTGCAGGGCACCGATTTTGAGAGACTCGATCGTGTGGACAGTCGCCGTGCTCGAACAGCCGGCCTTAGCAGCAGCATCGCCGGCCGCGCATCGCGGCCGCACCGACGACCTTTCATCGCTCCGGAAAAGGCCCGCTTGCATGTGCCGGTGGGCCTATCGTTCGCGCGGCACGCAACATCATGGCTGCTGAGCGTCCGGGCGAGCACACTCTCTTCGGTCGCGCCCAGCATTTGGCGCCGCAGCAATGTTTTCAAGGGGTCGGTTCGTCGTTCGGGGAGCCCGCGCGGCAGCATCGAAGCATTCCTATCCAGCATCAACGGAGGAGAACGCATATGCGCAAGACTCTGAGCTTACTTGCACTTGCCGCCGGCATCGTCACAGCCCCCGCCGCGCAGGCCGATATCACCATCGGCTTCGTCACCTCGCTCAGCGGCAACGGCTCATCGATCGGCATCCCCTACGGGCGCGGCATCAACGCGGCCTATGAATACAAGAAGACCGTCAACGGCGAGACCATCCGCCTGATCCAGCTCGATGACGGCTCCGACCCGTCGGCCGCGACCCGCAACGCGCGCAAGCTGGTGGAAGAAGAGAAGGTCGACCTCCTGATAGGCACCGCGACGGCGCCCTCGACCATCGCCATGGCGGCGGTGGCGAGCGAATTGAAAGTGCCGATGATCGCGGTCTCGCCGATCGGCAAACTGCCGGAAACACCCGAGCAGTGGGTGGTCTCGGTGCCGCAGCCTGCATCCCTCCTCGTCAAGATCATCGCCGATCGCATGAAGCGCGATGGCATGAAGAACATCGGCTATATCGGCTTCTCCGACGCGTGGGGGGATCTCGTCTACAACGGCGCCAAGGCGGCGGAGGCCGCCGGCGACGTCAAGATCCAGACCAACGAGCGCTATGCGCGCACCGACACTTCGGTCACCGCGCAGATCCTCAAAGTGCTAGCGGCGCGGCCGGACGCCGTTCTGGACGGCGGCTCGGGGACGCAAGGCGCGCTGCCTCTCCTCAGCCTCGCGGAGCGCGGCTTCAAGGGAAACACCTACGGCACGGTGGCGCTTGTCAATCCGGACTTCGTCAACGTCGGCGGCAAGGCGGCCGAAGGCATCCAGGTCTCCGCAGGCCCCGTCATCGTGGCCGAGCAGCTGCCCGACGAACACTTCGCCAAGAAGATCGCGCTGGATTTCCGTAGCGTCTACCAGAAGGTCCATAACATCCCTACCACCGACGGCTTCTCCGCCTACTCCTTCGACGCCTGGTTGATCTTCGCCAACGCAGCGGAGCGCGCGCTCAAGACGGCGAAACCCGGCACGGCGGAATTCCGCACCGCCCTGCGGGACGCGATCCTCAGCACCAAGGAACTGCCGGGCGTGCATGCCATCTACAACTTCAAGCCCGGCTCGGTGACCGGCGTCGATGAGCGCGCGCTGGTCGTGGTGCGCCTGACGGGCGGCGCCTGGAAATACGCGCCGTAGTCGGACGGCAGCAGGCCACCAGAACAAGGGGGACGGCGTTCTCAATGACGAGCGACATCGCAGCCATTCTTGCGATCGACGGGATCGCCACCGGCGCAGTCTACGCGCTAGTGGCGATCGGGACCGTCCTCATCTTCACCGTGACACGGGTCATCTTCATTCCCTTTGGCGACATCGCGGCCTTCACGGCCCTGACGCTGGCGGCGCTCGACGCGAAGCGCTTTCCGGGCACGGGCGCGCTGGTCGTCATCCTTGCGTGCATCGCAACCCTGATCGAAATCATCTCGCTGCTGCGCAACGGCGAGCTTCGGCTGCTTCCGCGCGCTCTCTTCTTCTACCTCGCATTGCCGCTGGCCGTGGTTGGCCTCGCCTGGCTGACCATGCGCGCCGAGCCGCCGCTCGCCATAAGGCTCGTGCTGGCCCTGATGCTGATCACCCCCATCGCCCCGCTGCTGGACCGGATCGTCTTCCGTCCCATTGCCGACGGAACGGTGCTGCTGCTCCTGACCGTCTCCGTCGCCCTGCACTTCGCGCTGGTCGGCCTTGGGCTGCTCTTCTTCGGTCCCGAGGGTGTCAGGACCGAGCCGCTGACGTCATTGTCGACCGAGTTTGCCGGCGTGCTGATCTCGGGCCAGACCATGCTGATCGTGATCGCAGCCCTCGTCTTCTCTGGCCTGCTCTATCTCTTCTTCGACTTCACGCTGGTCGGTAAATCGCTCCGCGCCACGGCCGTGAACCGGACTGGCTCCCGCCTGATGGGCATACGTCCCGCCCGCGCCGGCACCATTGCTTATCTCCTGGGTTCACTGATGGCCGGCGTCTCCGGCATCCTGATCGCGCCCGTCAACACCGTATTCTATGATTCCGGCTTCCTGATCGGCCTCAAGGCCTTCGTCGGCGCCATCGTCGGCGGCATGACCAGCTACCCCGGCGCAGCTATCGGCGCCGTCGGCGTCGGTATCCTCGAAAGCTTCGCATCCTTCGAGAGCAGTGCGCTGAAGGATGTCATCGTGTTCTCGCTTCTGATCCCGATCCTGATCTGGCGATCCCTCGCGTCACTGCATTCCGAGGAGGAGATCGAGGAATGACGCGCCTTCACGTTCAGCTCGCGGCGGTGGCGGCGGTAGCGTGCCTCGCGCTCGCGCCACTCGTCCTCAACCCCTTCAGCATCACGCTGATGAACTATATCGGCATCTATTCGCTGGTCGCGATCGGCCTTGCCCTGCTCACCGGCGTCGGCGGCATCGTCTCCTTCGGACAGGCTGCCTTCGTCGGCGTCGCGGCCTATGCTACCGCCTGGGTCTCTGCTCTGAATGGATATTCCCCGTGGCTCGGCCTCGTGTTCGGGGTGGCGCTGACCTGCGGTGTCGCGACCGTCCTCGGCGTCGTCACCTTGCGGCTCCAGGGCCATTTCCTGTCGCTCTCGACCGTGGCCTGGGGGCTCGCCATCGGCTTCCTGTTCGGCAATGTCGAGGGGCTCGGGCGCTTCAACGGCATCTCGTCGATCCCGCCGATCAGTATCGGATCGTTCGCGCTCGTCTCGAGCGCCCAGATCTATTTCCTGATCTGGGGCATCGTCGTCGTGGTGCTTTTCCTCGGCTACAATCTCCTGGACTCCCGGCTCGGCCGCGCCATGCGCGCGCTGCGCGGCGGCAACATCCTGGTCGAAAGCCTCGGCATCAATGCCTTCCGGATCAAGCTCGTGACCTTCGTGATCGCGGCCTTCCTCGCCTCGCTCTCCGGCTGGCTCTACGCCCATATGAGCCGCTTCATCAGCCCGGGCCCGTTCGATGCCGGCATGGGCATCGAATATCTGATGATGTCGATGGTCGGCGGCGCAGGCAGCCTGCTCGGCGGGGTCGTGGGCGCCGCTATCGTCACCTTGCTCAAGAACAGCGTGCAGGACTATCTGCCGCTGATCGCCAAGGGCGCGTCAGGCCAGCTCGAGATCGTCGCCTTCTCCGCGCTGTTCATCCTGTTCCTGCAATGGGCGCGGCAGGGCATCGTGCCGTTCGTCGCGCGCTACTTACCGAAGATCAAGCGCGAACGGCCGCAAGCCGCCCCGCCCCTGCCCCGCCGTCCGCAGCCGACACCGGGCGAACTGCTTCTGAAGGTCGACGGCGCGGAGCGGCGGTTCGGCGGGCTCGTCGCGGTCAACAATGTCAGCTTCGAGGTCCGCTCCGGCGAGATCCTTGCCGTGATCGGCCCCAACGGCGCCGGCAAGAGCACGATGTTCAACTGCCTGACGGGTGCGCTCAGGGTCAACAAGGGCGAGATCGTCTTTGCCGGACGCGCCATCACGCGCGATCCCCAATCCCGCATCGCCAAGGACGGAATCGCCAGGACCTTCCAACATGTGAAGCTGCGGCCGCGCATGAGCCTGCTCGAAAACGTCATGCTCGGCACCTACGCGCGCACCAGCACGGGCCTGTTCGCCGGCGCCTTCCGCCTCAATCAGCGCGAGGAAGCCAGCACCCGGCACGAGGCCTTGACGCAGCTCGAACGCGTCGGGCTCGGCGACAAGCCATTCGAGCTCGCGGGCAATCTGCCGCTCGGCAACCAGCGCATCCTGGAGATCGCGCGCGCGCTCGCCGCAGACCCGGCGCTGCTGGTGCTGGACGAGCCGGCCGCGGGCCTGCGCCGCCAGGAGAAGCTCAGGCTTGCGGAGCTGCTCCGCTCGCTGCGGTCGGACCATCTAACCATCCTGATCGTCGAACATGACATGGAGTTCGTGATGTCGCTGGTCGACCGCATCGTCGTGCTCGACTTCGGCTCCAAGCTCTGCGAGGGCGCGCCCGCCGCGATCCGCAGCGACGAACGGGTTCAAGAGGCCTATCTCGGAGGCGTCGCGTGAGCGAGATGTTTTCCATGACGGATGTGACCGTCTGCTACGACAATGTCGAAGCGGTCCGCAACGTCTCGCTGTCGGTCGAGGAAGGCCAGATCGTCACCGTGATCGGCCCGAACGGCGCCGGCAAGACCACGCTGCTGATGGCCGCCATCGGGCTGCTCGCCTCCCGCGGCCGTCTCGTGTTTCAGGGCAACGACATCGGCAGGATGTCCGTCGAGGACCGCGTCGAGCGCCGGCTGTGCCTCGTGCCGGAGAAGCGCGAGCTGTTCTCCGACATGTCGGTCGCCGACAATCTCCTGCTCGGCTCCTACAGCCTGCGCGACCGCTCGGGCATCCAGAAGACGCTGGACGAGGTCTATGATCGCTTTCCGCGCCTGAAGGAGCGGCAGCGCCAGGCCGCCGGCACCCTCTCCGGCGGCGAGCGCCAGATGCTGGCGCTCGGGCGCGCGCTGATGGCCAAGCCAAAGCTGCTCATGCTCGACGAGCCGAGCCTCGGCCTCGCGCCGCTGATCGTGCGCGAGATCTTCCGCACCATCGCCTCGCTGCGCGATCTCGGCGTCTCGATCCTGCTGGTCGAGCAGAACGCCCGCGCTGCGCTGGAGACGGCCGACTACGGCTATGTGCTCGAGACGGGCGAGATCGTGCAGTCCGGCCCCGCCAAGGATCTCATCCACGATAAGAGGCTGATCACGGCCTATCTCGGCGGACACTAGCGCCGGCCAGGATCAGGCCGGCTCGCTGCAAAACAAAAACGCCGAAAACAACCCCATGCACAGTAGCCGGTGACAGCGATTTCAACGACTTGGCGGCTTCAATGACTTGGCGGCCAGTCTTACGGATTTTACGAAACCGGGTTGATCCGTCGGGCAAAACAGGGGCATAATGCCATCATCGCCTCTCGCCTATCTAGGACCTCGCCCCCACCACTCTTGTCAGCATCGGAAAATGCTTGTTGCCGCCTGCGAATGGTGGGAATTTCACGAAGTCCGCACGCATGTGCTTGATCACGTCGGAGCCGAGTGCGTGCGCGAGGGCTTGCGGGCTGTCGAACACCAGCTTGTTGCGTTGCATATGCTCGACGCGCTGCGATGGCAGCCGGTCGACCCAGTCGATGCGGGTGTAGATCTCGATCTGTCGGACGTCTGGGAAGGTCCGCATGATCGACGGGTGGTGCTCCAGATAATGCAGGTTCCAGGCGTTCATATCCTCGGCTGGGCCGGGATAGTGCACGAGGTAGCTGCACGGAGTCGTCGTTCCTGCCGGATGCTCCGCGACATCGACGGGATACGCGCGCGTCAGCATCACCTGGTGTGTGACATCGAGTCCGGTGAGGCCGGATAGCCCGGCCCCTGTTGCGAGGCTGGCAAGGACGCCGCCGCGGTCCATCGCCGCCTCGCAGGCGAACAGGTCGGGAAACCGGAGTTGAAGTGCAAAGGCGGGGCCGGCGCCGTCGGCCTTGTAAGGATGGTCGACCGACCGTTCGAGCGGCGTGAACAGCAGGGCCTCGGTCATGTCGGGGATCGATCCGACGAGCTCCGCCACAGTGCCAACCTCATCAGGACGAACTCGCCGTTCGCCTGTGGAATCGGAGAATGTCATGAACAGCGAGATCATGCGGGCGCTGCCTCGGTCCCCTCGCCCACGCTCACATGCGCAATCAGTGCGAAGCGAATGTCATCGGGCCACGGGATCGCATGATGATCGACCAGCGAGGTCGCAGCAAGGACCTGGCGCGCGCGCCATCGCGGGCCATTCGCGCCGGAGATAACATGCTCGAGATGGAGAGACGATCCACCGACCCTGATGATGCGCAGGTTGAACGTCAGCAGATCGCCGAACATCGACGGCCGGGAGAAATCGCAATTCAGGTGCACCGTGGGCGTTCCGATCTTCCGGACCGTGATCAGCTCCGGCCATGGAAAACCGATCCGCGCCCAAAAATCTTCGACGACACCGTTGAGAATGTTCAAATAGGACGGGAAGTACGCGATCCCCGAGGGATCGCAGTCTCCGAACCTGAGCTCGCGATCGAACGAAAAATTCGTCATCAGATCGCAACGACGGGGTGGCGGATGACACCGACGCCGTCGACGCCGGCCTCGACCACGTCGCCCGGCCAAAGCCATTCCTGCGGGCTCATGCCGGCGCCGACGCCCTCAGGCGTACCCGTGGCGATGATGTCGCCCGGCTCGAGCGTCATGCCCGACGAAATGTCCGATATCAGCACCGGAATGTCGAAGATCATGTATTTGGTGTTGGAGTCCTGCTTCATGACCCCGTTCTTGGTCAGCCACAGCCGCAGATCGTGTGGATCGGGAATCTCGTCCGCGGTCACGATGCAGGGGCCGAACGGCGCATAAGTGTCCATGCCCTTGGAGAAAATCCACTGTCCGGCGCGGCGATTGTCGCGCGCGGAAATGTCGATCATCACCGAATAGCCGAAGACGTGGTCCATCGCCTTGTCGGTCGCGATGCGCGTTGCGGTCTTGCCGATGATGACGGCGAGCTCGACCTCCCAGTCGAGCTGCTGCGTCATCTTCGCATTGTGCTGGATCGCCGCGCCCGGGCCGATCACGGAGGTCGGCGGCTTGGAGAAGACGACCGGCTGCTTCGGCAGGTCCTTGTCCGTATCCAGGCTCTTGGCGGATTCCGCCACATGCGCCCGGTAGTTCAGCCCGATGCCGAAGATGTTTTTCCGAGGCCGCGGGATCGGCGCCTGCAGCTTTACATCCTCGACCGCAACCGCCGAGCCGGCCGGGAAGCGGCCATGGGCGTCCGCCAGTGCATCCTTAAGCGCAGGCAGCAGGGTCACGCTGTTGTCGATGAACGACAGCATATCACTCGGCCATGTCACGCCGCTGGACGCACCAAGGTGCTCGACATCGACGACCAGTCCATTGACCAGGGCTCCAAGACGGGCACCGCTGGAGCCCAAGGTGTAGGTGACGAGACGCATGAAAGCTTCTATCCGGCTGTTCTGGTTGAATTCTGCAAGGGCATGTCAGGCGGCAACCGACTGGTAACCGCCATTGTCGCCATAGGCCTCTTCCCGATAGAGCCCGAGGCCTTCGATGACAGGCAGGTCGTTGAAGCAGAACAGGCAGGCATCCTCGCTCGCTGAGGCATTGCCATGCTCGTGCCAGGCCCAGGAGGGAACGCAGAAGATGTCGCGCTCTTCCCATTCGAGCCGCTTGCCGCCGATGATCGAATAGCCGCGGCCCTTGGCGACCTGGTAGATGAAGCTGCCGGTGTGCCGGTGCGACTTGGTCTTCTCGCTGGGGCGCAGCAGCTGCATGCTGGCACCGATCGTCTGCATCACGTGCCCGCCGGTGATCGGGTTGACGTAGTTCATGAGAATGCCGTCATAGGGCGAGCCATCGGTCGCGGCCGCATATTTCTGCAAGGACTCGTAGGTCGGCTCCCACTCATATTTGAACATCGGCGAATAGCCCTTCGACCAGCGCGAGTCCGCCGGCCGAAGACCGGGATTGCCCCAGGTCCGGGTCATGTCGTCCACGGGATAGCCGGACGGCTCCTGCTGGATCTTCGGATGCACGACGAAGAAATTGGCTTCCAGCGCGTTGACGAGCGGGATGTCCAAGCCGTCCTGCCAGATGCAGACCGAGCCGTCGCCTTCGACGCCATGCTCGTGCCAGGTGCCGTTCGGCGTCAGCACGAAATCCCGCGCGCCCAGCGTCATCTTGTGACCATCGACGATGGTGTAGGCGCCCGCGCCCTCCATGATGAAGCGCAGCGCCGAGGCCGAGTGGGCGTGGGCCGTGGCGACCTCGCCGGGATGCATCACCTGCAATCCCGAATAGAGCCAGCCGACCGCGGCCGACACGTCGCGCCGTCCGGGATTGTTGAGATAGATCACCCGCCGGCCGGCTTTCTCGGGCGAGACCAGCTCGACTGAGCGCAGCACGTGCTCGCGCAGATCCTTGTAGCGCCAGAGCACGGGAACTGAGGCCGATTGCGGCGCCCAAGGCTCGATCTTGTTGGCGACGGTCCAGAGCGCTCCGGCTTCGTACTTTTCGAGATCCTTGTAATAGGCCTTGAGCTCGGGGGTGTCCTCGACATTGGCCCGGCCGATCACGTTCTTGCGCATCCTATCCTCCAAGTCTCGTGTCGCCTCTTTCCTAGGGCATGATGAAGTGCGGCCGCTTCCTCGCCGTCATGGCCGGGCTTGTCCCGGCCATCCACGACCTTTCCCGCAGCACGAAGAACGTGGATGCCCGGGACAAGCCCGGGCATGACGAGTTTGTGGTACGACCATTCGCAACAACCATTCCCATCATTCCGATCGCAGCGGGACCGGGGTGAAGCTCTGCTCCGCGGCATCGCCCTCGCCTGCGAGGCCCAGCGGCGCTAGGGGACGTCGATTGATGCGCAAGTCAAACACGTCGAACCGGTTATAGTGCCCGACGATGTCGTGCATCTGCTTCGGCTGGATGCAGCGCTCGAGGTCGATGTCGGCATAGACGATGCCCTCGTCGTCGATCAAGGGATCGCCGACCACGCGCCCGTCCGGCCCGATGATACCGGAGAATGCGCTCGACTTCCGCTGCAAACGTGCGCGTGCGTCGGGGACGACAGTCTCCATCGCCGCGATGATCTCCTCCGACACGGTCGAGCAGGAGACGATCGTAAAGATCTTGCCTTCGAAGGAGTGGGCAATCGCGCGCAATTTGATCGCCTCCGCCATGTCATAGTCGGGGGGCGCGACAGGAAGCGAGATGTAGCTGGCGACGTGCACGAGTTCGCCCTGCCCGAGCAGCGCAAAGCGCGCGAGCGTGTTGGTGTTCTCGCCGCAGGCCAGGCCTCCGAGACGCCCGATCTCGGTATCATAGACGCGCAGGCTCGACCCGTCACCGCCGGTCCAGGTCAGCTTCTCTGCCCAGGTCGGCACCAGCTTGCGATGCTTGCCGAGCAACGCGCCGTCAGGCCCGATGAAAACCAGCGTATTGTAGATCGCGCCAAGCGAGACCGGGCTGCGCTCGTTCACGCCGAGCACGACGTGGCATCCCGTATCGCGCGCGGCTTTTCGGACGACGTCGACCTCCGGCCCCGGCACCAGCACCGACGCCTTGGCGAGCTTCTCGAACCATGCACTGCCCGTGACGGGATCGGTGATCCAGTTCCAATAGGGATAGCCGGGAACGAACACTTCGGGGAACGCGACGAGCTTCGCCCCATTGGCTGCGGCCTCACGGACCAGTGAAGCCGCCTTCTCCGCGGTCGCGCTCGCGTTCAGATAGACTGGTGAAGCCTGGACGGAGGCAGCTTTAAAGCGAGGCAGCTTCAGCATCAGCCCTACCCTGTCGCTGGCTCATGACCGCCTTGGCGGAGGAAGGATCCGCAAGCGTGATAGCATGGCGCGGCGTTGACTTACTTCACATGTAAACGTATGCTATCGCATATTTCTGGAGGGTGCAATGGCTGAACGGTCTTTTGCTCGCGAGGTCGAGGATCTCAGGCTCGGCAATGGCGACACGTTCCGCGGCGAAGGCATCCTCGCCATCACCAAGGCGCTGCTGCAATCGGGCGTGGCCTATGTCGGCGGCTACCAGGGCTCGCCGATCTCGCACCTGATGGACGTGCTGGCCGACGCCAAGGACGTGCTCGACGATCTCGGCGTCGTATTCCAGAGCTCGGCCAACGAAGCCGCCGCCGCGGCGATGCTCTCGGCATCGGTGATGTATCCCCTGCGCGGCGCGGTTGCGTGGAAGTCGACCGTCGGTACCAACGTCGCCTCCGACGCTCTTGCCAACCTCGCCTCGGGCGGTGTCACCGGCGGCACCATGATCATCGTCGGCGAGGACTATGGCGAAGGCTCCTCCATCATGCAGGAGCGTACCCACGCCTTCGCGATGAAGTCACAGATGTGGCTGCTCGATCCCCGCCCCGAGCATGAATGCATCGTCAATCTGATCGAGAAAGGCTTCGAGCTCTCCGAGGTCTCCAACACGCCGGTCATGCTGGAGGTACGCGTGCGCGCCTGCCACATGCACGGCAGCTTCGCCTGCAAGGACAATGTCAGGCCGGCGCACACCATCAAGGATGCGCTCAATAATCCCAAGCGTGACGTTGGCCGCATCGTGCTGCCGCCGGCGGCCTATGAGCACGAGCAGGAGAAGATCAAGACGCGAATGCCCGCGGCTGTCGGATTCATTCGGGACAACAAGCTGAACGAGCGGATGGGGCCGAAGCAGGGCAAGGTCGGCATCATCATGCAGGGCGGCATGTACAACAACGTGATCCGCGCGCTGCAATATCTCGGGCTGTCGGATGCCTATGGCAACACGCAGATCCCGCTCTACATCATGAACGTGACCTACCCCGTGATCGACACCGAGGTTGCGGAATTTTGCGTCGACAAGGACGCCGTGCTCGTCGTCGAGGAAGGCCAGCCGGAATATCTGGAGCAGGCGATCAATACGGTCTTGCGCCGCAAGGACATCCAGGCGCGCGTGCACGGCAAGGACGTGCTGCCGATGGGCGGCGACTACACCGCGCAGGTGCTGCTCGGCGGCGTCAGGGAATTCCTGGAAAAGACCGAGCCGCGGCTGCTCGGCAACCGGCCGCCGGCGCCGGACGCAGCGCCCGTGCTCAATCACCCCGCGGTCGAGAAGCTCAAGCAGGTGGTGCCGGCGCGCCCGCCCGGGCTTTGCACCGGCTGCCCGGAACGGCCGATCTTCGCCGCCATGAAGCTGGTCGAGGAAGAGCTCGGCCAGCACCACGTCTCCGCGGACATCGGCTGCCATCTGTTCTCGATCCTGCCGCCGTTCAACATCGGCGCGACCACGATGGGCTTCGGCCTCGGCCCGGCCTCGACCTCGGCCTTCAACGTCAAGGCCGACAAGCGCTCGATCGCGGTGATGGGCGACGGCGGCTTCTGGCACAACGGACTGACCAGCGGCATCGGCAATGCCGTGTTCAACAAGCATGACGGCGTGTTCGTCATCGTCGACAATTACTATACCTCGGCGACGGGCGGTCAGGACATCCTGTCCTCGCGCGCGGTCAACAAGCGCCGCAAGACCAACAATTCGATCGTGCAGGCGGTGAAGGGCATCGGCGGCCAGTGGGTGCGCCAGCTCGACCGCACCTACGACGTCGGCAAGATGCGCGACACGCTGAAGGAAGCGCTGACGACGAAAGAGGAAGGCCCAAAGGTCATCGTCGCTTCCTCCGAATGCATGCTGAACAAGCAGCGGCGCGTGAAGCCGCAGATCAACAAGGCGATCAAGGACGGGACCCGCGTCGTCAAGGAGCGCTTTGGCGTGGACGAAGACGTCTGCACTGGCGACCATGCCTGCATCCGCCTCTCCGGCTGCCCGTCACTGTCGGTGAAGCAGCTCGACGACCCCTTGCGCGACGATCCGGTCGCGGCAATCGACAATTCTTGCGTCGGCTGCGGCAATTGCGGCGAGGTCTCCGAGGCCGCCGTGCTCTGCCCTTCGTTCTATCGAGCCGACGTCATCCACAATCCGACCCGCTGGGACATGTTCAAATCCAAGGTCGCCATGAGCGTGATCGGCTGGCTGCAGCGTCGGCGCGACCGCCGGCGGCCGGCACTCGAGGCACTGGCATGAGAGACGAGACGGTCCGGCTGGCTCTCCCCGCCGCAGGCGAAGCGACCGAGCGGCCGATCTCGATCGCGATTGTCGCGATGGGCGGCCAGGGCGGCGGCGTCCTGACCGACTGGATCGTTCAGCTCGCCGAGAATCATGGCTGGGTCGCGCAGTCCACCTCGGTGCCCGGCGTCGCCCAGCGCACCGGCGCCACCATCTACTATATCGAGGCGATGCCGCCGCTCGACGGCCGCAAGCCGATCCTGTCGCTGATGCCCACCCCGGGCGACGTCGACGTGGTGATGGCGGCGGAATTCATGGAAGCCGGGCGATCGATCCTGCGCGGCCTCGTGACGCCGGATCGCACCACGCTGATCGCGTCCAGCCACCGGTCGTTTGCGATCGGCGAGAAGATCGCACCGGGCAACGGCATTGCCGACGGCGGCGCCGTGACCGGCGCCATCGGAATTGCGGCGAAGACCGAGATCATCTTCGATCTGAACGCGCTGGCGATCGCGCATGGCAGCGTCATCTCGGCCGCGATGTTCGGCGCGCTCGCAGGCGCAGGCGTGCTG
Source organism: Bradyrhizobium glycinis (assembly GCF_016031655.1). Taxonomy (GTDB): domain Bacteria; phylum Pseudomonadota; class Alphaproteobacteria; order Rhizobiales; family Xanthobacteraceae; genus Bradyrhizobium; species Bradyrhizobium glycinis. Next base: position 458,248 of record NZ_JACCHQ010000001.1, on the reverse strand, counting down.
CCGTTCAGCCGCGACAGCTATCTCGACGTCATCCGCGCCGGCGGCAAAGGCGCGAAGGCCAGCGTCGAGACTTTCGAGGCCGCCTTCGAGCGGGTCAAGGCCGGCCCGACCGAAGTTGCAGCGCCCGCGCAAGCCAAACCGGCCGACAATATCCCCCCTTCCGCCACGCCCGATCCGCAGCTCGGCGAGCTTGTCGCAAGATTGAATCAGGAGCTGCCCGAGCCTGCACTCGGCATGGCTCGTGCCGGTTTGCGAAAGGTCATCGACTTCCAGGACATCGCCTATGGCGGCGAATATCTCGACATCCTCAAGACGTTGCACGCAGCCGACCGAAACGCCGGCGGTGGCGCACATGCCTATGCCTTCACGGAAGCCGCGGCAAAGTACCTCGCCAACGCCATGACCTATGACGACGTCATCCGCGTCGCCGACCTCAAGACGCGCGCCGGCCGCCGCGCGCGCATCGAGCGCGAGCTCGAGATGTCGAACGGACAGGTGCTCCAGACCACCGAGTTCATGCATCCCCGCATGGAGGAAGTGATGGGCATGCTGCCGGCAGGCTTCGGCCGCTGGCTCGGCACGCGGCGGCGCCTGCTCGGCTGGCTCGATCGCCGCATCAATCGGGGACGCCGGGTGCGAACCTACTCGCTGCCCTGGTTCCTGGCCCTCTATGTCATCGGTGGGTTGCGCGGCCTGCGCCGCCGCTCGCTGCGTCACGCTGTCGAGACGGCGCACCGCGATTCATGGCTCAATGCCGCAACCGAGGCGGTCGGCACCAATTACCAGCTCGGCATCGAGATCCTGCAATGCCGACGCCTCGTCAAAGGCTATTCAGATACCCACAGCCGGGGGCTGTCGAAATTCGACAGGACGCTCGCGGCGATCAAGCTGGTGGAGCGCCGCGAGGATGCCGCCGACTGGGCGCGCCGCCTGCGGGAGGCCGCGCTGAAGGACAGCGCCGGAACGGCGCTCGACGGGGTGATCCAGACCATCAAGACTTTCGCATGATTCCACGGGCGCCGGACGCGGGATTAGATTGCCGTTCGCCCCGCATGAGGTCAGGATCAGATCGCTTGACTACGATTCTCAGGTTGTTAATCGGAGCGAAAGACCCGCGGTAATTCCCCTCACTCGACGAGACATTCTGTACTCGATGGTCATGCGATGCCGGCAGCACTCAAAGAGAACATTGTTCCCGTCCCTGGGCAAATCGAAACCCGGCTCTGGCTCCAATTGCTGTCGCTGCATGGTGAGCTGTTCGCGTCGCTCAATTCGATGCTCAATTCGGAGTTCGGCCTGTCGCTGGCAAAATTCGACGTGCTGGCCCAGCTCGATCGTTACCGGGACGGCCTCGCGCTCGGGCAATTGTCGCAAAATCTGAAGGTGACCGGCGGCAATGTCTCGGGGCTCGTGCAACGTCTTCTCGCCGACGACCTCATCAGCAGGGAGATGTCGAGCGAGGACCGGCGGTCCTTCATCGTGCGCCTGACGCCGAAAGGCGAAGCGCTGTTCCGGAAGGCGGCCGAGATCCACAAGAAGCATCTCGCCAAACGGCTCGAGAACGTCTCGGCCCGGGAGCTGGACACCGCGCTGTCCGTGCTGAAATCGCTTTCCTCAAAACTTGATACCGAGAGCAAGAAGCAAAGTCGCAAGAGATAATGGCCAGAGAATCCAAGAGCAGATGGAAGTCGGGTCCGCCGAGGACGAGGGACCAGCTGCAAACCTATATTCCGTATCTGTTCAACCGGCTCGCCAATCGCTGGAACCTCGACCAGAACCGCGATTTGAGCGAACACGGCATCAACAATGTCGTGTTCCGGACGCTGTCGGTGCTGTTCATCTACAAGACTCTCACCGTCAACGAGATCGCGGTTCTCGCGGTAACCGAGCAGTCGACCGCGAGCCGCATGGTCGAGTCCATGGTGTCGTCGGGCCTCGTCAAGCGCGAGATCGCCGAGGAGGACCAGCGCCGCCGCGTCGTCGGCCTGACGCCGGATGGCGAGGCGCTGCTGCGCAAGATCTGGCCGATCATGGCGAACAATTACGACAAGCTGGTCGAGGGCATCGAGCCCGAGGACATCGAGGTCTGCGCGCGCGTGCTGGCCAAGATGGTCGAGAATATCCGCCAGAACCAGATCTGATGAGCTCTTGTTTGGAGCATGATCTCTTCGGAAAACTGCTTCGTACTTTGCGCTAACGCAGCCCTCCGGATCATGCTCTACGGCCCAAGGCCGACGAGGCTGGTACCGCCGCAGACATAAAGCACCTGGCCTGTGACGAAATCGGAGTGCTCGTCGAGGAAGAACGAGATGGCGTGCGCGACATCCTCGCGCGAGCCGAGCCGCCCGATCGGAACGTTGCGCGCCATCCGCTCCTGCTGCTCGGAGCCCTTCGGGATGATGCCCCAGAAATTGTCGGTCAGGATCGGCCCCGGCGCGACGACATTCACGGTGATGCCGCTCGCGGCAAGCTCGAGCGCCCAGGTCCTTGCCATGCCGTGCACGCCGGCCTTGGTGGCCGAATAGGCCGAGCGCATCGCCGCGCCCATCGCGGCGCGCGAAGACACGAACACGATGCGCCCGAAGCGGCGCGCACGCATCCCTTCCAGCGCCGCCTGGGTCAGGAGCATCGGCGCGCCCAGATGCAACTGCGCCAGCATCAATATGTCTTCCGGCTTGGCGTCGGTCAGCAGGTTCGGCAGGATGATCCCGGCATTGTGGACCAGGCTGTCGACGGCGTGATCCCGGCAGATCTCCTGCGCGATCGCACGAGTCTCCTCGATATTGGTGAGGTCGGCGCAATAGGCCGCGAGCAGATCATGCGTCCAGTCGGGCTTCTCCAGTCCGACCGAGACTACGCGCTGCCCGCGCTCGACGAGCTTCTTCGCCAGGGCCTCGCCGATCCCTGAATTGCCGCCGGTGATGAGGGTGGTGCGGATCTCGCTCATGATCAGACCTTCTTGATCAGACTTGCCGCATCAGACTTGCCGCTTCTTGAGGTCACGCAGATCGAAGAACGCGCCCTCGCGCATCAGCTTGCCGACAAAATCCTTCAGCCCGCCGCGCTGGATCTTCTCGGTCGCGGTCAGCGGCAGGCTGTCGGCGAAGCAGATCCACCCCGGCGCCTTGTAATAGGCCATCTGCCCAAGACTCCAGCGCACGATCTCTTCGGCGAGCGCACGGTCCGCGCCGGCCTTCTCGGTGATGATGACCGCGGCAACCTCGTCGCCGCGCACCGGATCCGGCGTCGCCGCGACCGCGGCCTGCCGGATCGCGGGATGGCGGTTGAGCACGGATTCGACCTCGACCGCGGCAATGTTCTCGCCGGAGCGACGGATCACGTTCTTCTTGCGATCGACGAAGTGCAGGTCGCCGTCCGCATCGCGCGACACGATATCGCCGGTGTGCAGCCAGCCGCCGGCCCACGCCTCGGTGGTGGCAGCCTCGTTCTTGAGATATTCGCGGAAGAATCCGTAGCGCGGATCGGCGCCGGCGCGCCGCACCAACAGCTCGCCGGGCACATCCACCGGCGCATCATTGCCGCCGTCGTCCACGATCCGAATCTCGATCTCGGGGGCCGGGCGACCAAAACAGCTGGTGCCGACCTTGCGCGGCTCGACATTGGCGGCGATGACGCCGCCGCTGCCGGTCTCGGTCATCGCCCAGGCTTCCAGCAGCGGAAAGCCGAAGCGCTGCTCGAACGTGGCATGCAGCAGCTTGTCGACGCCGGCGCCGAAGCCGAAGCGCACGCTGTGCGCGCGGTCCAGCTCCGATGGCGGCGCGCTCATCAGCATCGAGGGCATCACTCCGAGATAATGCAGGCAGGTGGCACGGCTGTCGCGCACCGAGGCCCACCAGCTGCGCGGGTGGAAGCGATCGAGCATGGTCAGGCTGCCGCCGACCGACAGCATCGCCATCAGAGACACCGCCATCGCGTTCATGTGGAACAGCGGCAGCGGCGTGATCATGCGCTCGCCGTCTGGCTTGAGGTCGATCAGCCCGCCGACGTCGCGATACCAGTTCCCGCAATGCAGGAAATAGGTGTTGGTGAGGACGCAGCCCTTGGGCTGGCCCGTCGTCCCCGACGTATAGAGCAGCGCGCATTCGCTCCCCTCGCTTGCCGAGCTCGAGGGCCGCGCACCGCCGAAGGGTGCGGGAACCTCGTCCTGATCGTCCACGACAGGGATCGGGCGGCCGGCCTGACGCGCGGCCAGCTCCACCTCCCCGCGCCGGTCAGCGAGGACGAACGCAGCATTCATCTCGGAATGCGAGATGATGTATTCGAGCTCGCTGAGACGGAGGTCCGGATTGATCGGCACCACCGAGACGCCGAGCGCATTGAGCGCGAACCACAGCTCGATGAAGACGGGCCTGTTCTGGAGCAGCAGCCCGACCCGGTGGCCTTCGCCGTAACCGCGGCGCGCAAACGCCCCGCGCCAGCGCTCGACCCGCTCGAGCATCGCCCGGTAGGAAATCTCGCCCGCCGCAGTGCCGTAGATGCCTGCCGTCTCCGGCAGCACATTGAGGAAGGCCGCTTCGCCACGGCGGAGCGCGGTTTCTTGAAAACGAGCATGGACAGTGGGCGCAGCGATCAAGGCAGTCTCACATGAAAAGCTGGATGTTGCCGAACGGCGCATCGAAATTGACGAGATCGACGCGCTTGAGCTTGATTTTCAGGGCATCGCCGACCTGCACGAGCTCGTGCGAGGCCCATCCCGAATATCGCTCCAGCATATCGCCACGCGTCTCGGTGTAGATGTAGGCGGTCCGTGCCTTGAACACGCCGGCAGCAGGATCGCACGTGACGATCCGCGGGGCCTGGAGCAGATGATGGCAACGGCTCTTCGGCTTCTGGCTGAAGGTGCGCTCGCCGGCGAGCCGCTCGACCCGCACCTTCAGCAGCAGCAGGTCCTCGTACATCAGTGACGGCTGCAGCACCGGGTCCTGCTGCTGCCATTCGAGCGGCATCCAGTAACGCCCTTCGGGGTGAAACAGATCGAGCCAGGTCTGCCACTCCATCGTGTCGAGCAGCTCGGCCTCGCGATAGATGAAGTCCGTGATGGTCTTCTCGCCGATCATTCCGCGGCCTCGATGCGCTTGTCCATGCCCATGGTGATGAATTTCGCCCAGGCGTGAAACTGGTTTCGCATCTGCCGCTCGGACGTGCCGTTGATCACCGCCGTGACGTCCTGCTCTTCATGGCCGTCGTAGAGCCGCCGCAGATTGACCCATTGATTGCCGTTGGACTTCAGTCCCTCCTGCGCCCGCTCATACATCTCGAGATCGTCGTGGCCGACGATCGAGGTCGGCGCGTTGATGAAGCGGTTGTACATCAATGCGCGCTCGTAGAGCTTGTCGGGCGCGCCGACCAGGCGATAGACCCAGCTCTCGACCAGCGTCTTGTCGACCGCGATCGGGATGAAATTGCGCAGGATCTGGACAGCGCCCTTCACCATGATGTTCGGGAAGTAGACGGTGTTATGCCTGATTTCGCCAAGGATCTCATGCGCGCGCTGCTCGCCATAGGCCGCGACCATCTGGTCGAGATAGCCCGGGATATCCGAATAGTTCGAATGGATGGAGTTGGCGACGCCGGTGTGGCCGTGACCGTTCGGCCAGATCCGGATGCCGCTCTGCTCGTAGAACTCGTAGGGGCTCATGAAGGGACCGTAGAGCTGCACCGCCATCGGTGTTTCCGTGGAATCGCCCTGCTCGCGCTTCCAGACCTTGACGGCGGTGCCGGCCGAGCTTTCGTGCGCCACCATCGGATGGCAGGTGTCGGTCTGGTTCTCGACCAGCATCTTCCAATTGCAGGTGTGCATGTAGCGGATCGGCGTCGCCTGGACTGCGAGCTTCCCTTCGGGCGAGCGATCGACCATGTTGTCGATGGTCGAAAGACTTTCGCCGAAATAATCCTCGAAGGAGACGCCGTTAGCGCTCAGGCGAGCGAAGATGAAATCGCGGTAGATGACGACGTTCCTGACCTTCGACAGCCCCTCATTCGCCTGGGTGTCGCCGAAGCCAGTGCCCTCGTAGCCCTTCTTCAACGGGATCGCGAGCAGGGAACCGTCGGTCTTGAAAGACCAGGCGTGATAAGGGCAGCGGAAGAACTTACCGGTGTTGCCGCAGGGCTCGGACGCGATCTTCACGCCCTTGTGCGGGCAGCGATTGTAGAACACATGGATGGAGCCGTCGGTATGGCGGCTGGCCATGACCGGCTGCCGGCCGATATTGGCCGTGATGAAATCGCCGGGCTTTGCAAGTTGACTCGCATGGCCGACATAGACCCAGCTGTTGGGAAACAGGTGCGCCATCTCGAGCTCGAAGATCTCGGGGTCGACATAGACGTCGCGATGCACCTCGGCCTCGCGCACCAGCGCCGCAATCGCGCGGGCATTCCCGCCGTATCTTTTCATGGCGTCCCTCGTCTCCCCTAGAGATCCAGCACCAGACGTTCCGACTTCGCGCGTGACACGCAGATCTGCATGACCTTGTTGGACGCCCTCTCCTCGTCGCTGAGGATGACGTCGCGATGATCGGGGACTCCCGCGATCACGCCGCACTGGCAGATGCCGCAATCGCCGCGCCGGCAGTCGTAGAGCACGTCGAAACCAGCCGCCTCCAGCGCCTCGATGATGGTCTGCCCCGCCGCAACGCCGACGACCTGCCCGGTCGACTTGATCTCGACCTCGAACGGGCGGTCAGGCGACAACGGCTTCTCGGACTTGAAGAGCTCGTAATGAACGCGATCGGCTGACGCGCCGGCGGCGGCCGCAGCGGCCTTCACCGCGTCGATCATGCCCGAGGGGCCGCAGACATAGACGTGGGCGTTTGCTGCGGCATCGCCGAGCGCCGCGACAATGTCGAGGCGGGATTCATCGCTGTCGTAGTGGATGGACAGCCTTCCGGCGCAGATCTCCTGCAATTGCGGCAGGAACGCCAGCAATCCTTGCGTGCGCCCGGCATAGTGCAGGCGATATGAGCTTCCTCGCGCCGCGAGCTCCGCCGCCATCGACAGAACAGGCGTGATGCCGATGCCACCGGCAAACAGCAGCGCCGGCGCTGCTCCCTCGTGCAGTCGAAAATTGTTGACCGGCGCGCTCGCCTTCACGACGTCGCCGACCTTGAGCGCGTGCATGAACTGCGAGCCGCCGCTCGAAGCCTCCTCCCGCAGGACACCAAGCGCCAGCGCATCTTCGGGAAGACCCGGCAACGCCATCAGCGAGTACGGCCGGTCTCCGCCATTCGGGAGCGCCACGCGGAGATGCGCGCCTGCCTGCCATTGCGGCACGACGCCGTCCTCCACACCAAACACAAGGCTCCGTATGAACGGCGTCTCCGCGACACACGACCTGACCTTGAGCTTGAGCGGATGCACGTCCATTCAGGCATCTCACGGAATGTATGAATTTGCATATTTTTAGACGTGTAATAATTCGCTGTCAATCGTCAGCGCGGGGGCAGGTCCGGATGATGCAATCAATGGACCGCCAGCGGGTTCTCAGGGTCGCTCCCGCTGGGCAACGTCGGTGGTGCCAGCCTCGGGGGCTACTACCGTTTTTTTGCTCCCGGCCGCCAGGTCCGGCGCATCAAGCGCTGTCCTGCGTTCGGCAGCGGCTTAGAGTACGCCGGCAGTTCGCAGTGCCAGCTCGAGCCTCTTTAGCTCGGCCGGCGTCGCCGCCGGCTGCGGCGGCCGCGCCGCATCGCATGACAGGCGTCCGAGCAATTTCAGGCACGCCTTGAGCCGCACGGTCGCCCGCCCTCCGGGTGCCTCACGATAGATCGCGACCGCCAGCGGATACAGCTTCTCATGGGCGGCGCGCGCCCGCTCCCAATCGCCGGCCTCCGCCGCAGCCCAGAGGTTCACGACCAGCTCCGGAACGACGCAGGCAAGGCTGACCTGGCTGCCGGCCGAGCCGACGAGATAGCTCGTCAGCAGATGCTCGTCACCCGAGCCAAGCACGACGAATTCTGGTCGCAGTTTCCGGATCAACCTGAGGTTCTGCTCGTACGTCGCGACCTCCCAGCTGCCCTCCTTGATCGCAACGAAGCGAGGGTCCGCCACGAGCCGTTCCAGCAGCGATGGCGCATAAGACATGGCTCCCGCGCCGACGGGCGCAGCATAGAGCATCAACGGCGCGGCCGTCGCATCGCGGATGCGGCGGTGATGCTCGATCACGCACTCATCGGCGTGGCCTAGCGCCCAGCTGTTGGGGGGAAACACCAGCAGCCCGTCCGCGCCGGCCTGCTCCAGCGCAGCCGCCTCGCGCGCGGCCTCCAGGCTCGATTCATGGTTGACCCCGGACACGATCAGGCAGTCCTTCGGTGCGTGCCAACGCGCCAGCTCCACCACGCGTCGCTTCTCGGCCAGCGACAGCACGAAATTCTCGCCGGCGTGACCGTTGACCAGGAGCCCGTTGATGCCGGATGTGGATGCCACCGCGGTGAAATGGGCTGCGAGCTGCGCCTCATCGATCTCGAAATCGGCCGTCATCGGCACGATGGTGGCGGCATGGATGCCGCGCAGGCGATCGCTGAATGTCCGCATCTCCACGGGCATCTAGTGAATGATCTGGTCGAGGAACGTCCGCGCCCGCTCGGACTTCGGATGCTTGAAGAACTCCTCCGGCGCGGCCTGCTCGACCACCCTGCCCTCGTTCATGAATACGATGCGGTCGGCGACCTCGCGGGCAAAGCCCATCTCGTGAGTCACGCACAACATGGTCATGCCCTCCTCCGCAAGCTTCTTCATGGTCTCCAGCACTTCCTTGACCATCTCGGGGTCGAGCGCGGAGGTCGGCTCGTCGAACAGCATGATCTTGGGACGCATGCACAGCGCACGTGCGATGGCGACGCGCTGCTGCTGGCCGCCCGAGAGCTGCCCGGGGAATTTCTCGGCCTGATCCGGGATCCGGACTTTTGTCAGGAAATGCATGGCGAGATCCTTGGCCTCGGCCTCGCTCATGCCGTTCGCGGTCATCGGCGCCAGAGTGCAGTTCTCCAGCACCGTCATGTGCGGGAACAGATTAAAGCTCTGGAACACCATGCCGGTGTCCCGCCTGACCGCATCGATATTCTTACGCTGATGATCGAGCTCGACGCCGTTGACGTAGATCAGCCCTTCATCGTGCTTCTCGATGTGGTTGATGCAGCGAATGAGCGTCGATTTGCCCGAGCCGGAGGGACCGCAGACCACGATCTTCTCGCCCTTGGCGACCTTGAGATCGACCTCGTTCAACGCGGTGAAGTCGCCATAGTGCTTGTAGACCGCCTCCATGCGGACCGCAGGCACCTCGCGGAGCTGCGGCTGCACTGTTGCACCTTCGGCCCTAGCCATCGATCTCTCGCTCATGCACGGGCCTCCACACTCGCCTGCGCAACCGGCGCGCTCGCTGCGACCCGCCTGGTTTTCGCGGCACTCGATCGACCGAAATGCTTCTCGAGCCGGCGCTGAACCGCATCCCATACAGAGGTGAGGATCAGGTAATACGCGGTCGCAGCCGCATAGACCTCCAAGATCTGGAAATGCTCCTGCATCAGCATGTCGCTGCGGCGCATCAGCTCCTCAACCGAGATTACGGAAGCGAGCGATGTTGCCTTCAACAGCGAGTTGATGGAGTTGCCGAGCGGCGGGATCATCAGCCGGAACGCTTGCGGCAGGGTCACGCGGCGGAACGTGACCCAGGGTGACAGGCTGAGCGCCCAGGCCGCCTCACGCTGCCCTGCCGACACCGCCATGAAGCCGCTGCGCACGATCTCGGCGAGATAGGCGGCTTCGTTGAGGATGAGGCCGACGAGCGCACAGGTGATTACGCTGAACTTGATGCCGAGCTGCGGCAAGCCGCTGTAGATCACCACGAGCTGGATCAGGAGGGGCGTGCCGCGAAAGAACCAGATGTAGAAGCGTGCGGCACCCGCGAGCACCGGATTGGACGACATGCGCAACAACGCGATGCCCATGCCGAGGATCAGTCCGCCGACGACCGCCGCCACCGTCAAGCCGATGGTGACGAGCACTCCCTTCATCAGGAAGTAGTTGAAGAAGTAGCTGACGGCGGCCGTCGGACTGAAGAGGCTCATCGGCTCGTCTCCGTAGGTTTCAGGCCGGACCGGGGCCGGCGATCGCGAGCGGCTGATCGGCCGGCATGGCGGTCAGGCCGAACTTGTCGAACAGCGCCTGATAAAAGCCGTCGGCGCGCATCGCGTTGAGCGCCTTGACCACGGTCTCGGCGACCGTCTTGTTGCGGAAACCAAGCGTGGTCCTGGCGGTGCCGAGCCCGCTCAGGACTTCCTTCACGCGACCACGGCCGACGAGATCGCGTGCGACGCTGTCGACCAGCAGCGCATTGTCGACCTGGCCCGCAAGCAGCGCGGCGACGACGTTGGTCGCAGTCGGGAACGTCCGCATCTCGACGGCCGCTCCGCCTTTCGCCACGCTGGCATCGCTGAGCTTCTTGAGCCAGTTCATCTGATAGCTGCTGACCTCGACGGCGGATGATTTTCCGATCAGATCATTTTCGGTAGCAATTTTTGTGCCGCTGTCGGGTGCGACCACGACCGAGATCGCCTGAATGGCATAGGGCACCATGTACATCAGCTTCGAGCGTTCCTCGGTCCAGAACATGCCGGTATTAACGCCGTCGATGCGCGCTGCGCCCAAGGCGGGAATCATGGCCGGAAAATCCATCCGGACGAGTTCTACGGGAAGACACAACCGCTTGCCGAGCTCGGCGGCGAGCTCGACGTTGAGGCCCTGCAGCTGACCATCCTTGTCAACGAATTGCTGCGGCGGATTGGTCGGGTTGATGGAGAGCTGCAATTTGCCCGGCGCGATCAGATTGTCGTCGGTGATTGCGGGCGTGCAGGCGGCATGCACCGCCGTGGATGCGAGAACGAGTGCGGCAGCCGCACCCAAGCGAAACAATGTCGAGACCATGGATACCTCCAGTAAGACGCCAATGACCGATGCAGTTCCTCGCGCGGGATTCCCTCGATGCTTGTTGGATGCGGCCGGCCGGATCTCGCGACACGGCAGGCAGCATCGTCTTCGATCTGCTCAAGCCGGTCCCGACATCGGCCTGAGCTGGATGCGCATGAAATTCTTCACCAGGGATTCGAACGGACCAAAGCCCTTCACCTTCAGGAATTCCGGCGTCTCGAACGCCCACCTGCCCGCGACCTCGTACATTGCGGCATATTTCGGCCCGTCATTGACGGAGACGAAGCGCTTCGCAGAAAGCCAGCCGGGACAGGCGAGCAGATCGGGGAAATGCGTCTGCTCGTACCAGGCGTTGAACGCAGCCTCATGCTCGGGGTCGATGTCGACCCGCACGATATGGATGAAGGCTTCGTCCGCCATCGGCGCGTTCCTCACGCTAAGTGCGGATGTCGCCGGCCGCGCGCGCCGCGCCGACGGTCGTTGCGATGGCATCGCACAGCGCCGGCAGAACCGGCAGCAGCGGCGGCCGCGGATCGGCGTTGCGGATCAGGCCGAGCGCCTTCAGCCCGACCTTCATGCGGGTGTGCATGTCCATGATCGGCGCAGGCCCGTAGATGGCGCGGACGATCGGATAGAGCCGTTCGTTGACGGCGCGCATCGCCTTGAGGTCATCGGCGAGCGAGGCCTGCCAAAGCGCGACGAACAAATCCGGCGCGAGGCTGACGAGGCCGGAGAGAATGCCGTCGCCGCCAACGGCGAGCTGCGGCAGGAACCAGTTGAAGTTCGACGGCAGGATCGCGACGGAAGCGTCGGCCTGCTTCACCGCCCGCCGGTTCTCGTCATAGGCCAGCATGGTATCGCTGCCTTCTTTGACGGCGATCACGCTGTCGAGCGCTGCGATCTTCGCCAGAGTCTCCGGCGAGTAGCCGAAGCCGGATGTCAGCGGATACTGGAAGATCGAGACGGGAATTCCGATCGCGGAGCTGACCGCCTGCACGAAAGCCAGTGGCGCGCGTGAGGTCGCCGACGCACCGCCGCCGAGCGGCGCGGGCGGGAACAACACGGCGCAATCGGCGCCGGCAGCTTCCGCGAGTTGGGCCTGGTGGATCGCTTCCGCCGTCGAATGCGCGATGATGCCTGAAAGCAGCGGCTTGGCGCCGATCTGCCGGCGCGTCCGCTCGATCACGGCCTGACGCTCGTCATCCGAGAGCGATCCGCCCTCGCCGGCATGGCCATTGACGAACACCGCCGCGACTCCATCCGGGCACGCGCAGTAGTCCAGCACGCGGGCATAGCCGTCCCAGTCGATTGAGCTGTCGTCCTTGAAGGGCAGCACGGTGGCGACCGTGACGCCGCGCAGATCCGGTTTCTTCATCGCCTTGTTCATGACGGTTTCGGTCGCGGAAATTTCAGGCTCGCGCGCGCCTTCAGCACTTCGAGGCCGCCCTCGTTGCGCGCGCTCGCCTCCCAGATGATCGTGCGGGTCTCGTCGTGCTGCTCGGCGATCCAGACGTCGAAGGTGAGCGTGTCGCCGTAGAACACGGGACCTGTGAACCAGAATCGGTCCTCCACCGAGACGCCGATGGTGCCCACCAGCTCAGAGGTGAGGATGCTGGTGCAGAGCCCCGCGACCATGATCCCCGGCGCCAGTCGGCGGCCGAAGCGCGTCGCGCCGGCATAGACCTCGTCGACATGAACGGGGCCGAAATCGCCGGTCGCGGCGATATAGAGCGCACCATCGGCCTCGGTGATGGTCTTGCTCAGGCTGACCCTGTCATTCACCTTGAGATCGTCGAAGGACTTTGGCTCGTACATGGCTCAGGCCTTCGTGAAGGGAACCAGCGTTGCGGTGCCGTCCACCACCGTCACGCCTGAGGGCGACAGCGTGCAGGTGACCCGGCAGACCGCCTCCTCCCCCGCAACCGAGACGATCTCGGCCCTGGCTTCGACGGACTCGCCGACGATCACGGGCGCGGTAAAATTCAGCGCGATGCTTCCGATCCGCCGCGTCGGTCCGCCGAGCTGGCTGAGGCACGTCGTGGCGAGCCCGCCGACCGCGAGTTCGAACGCGACCATGTTCGACGCGCCAGCTTTCCTGGCGCGGACGGCATCGACGTAGAGGCCGCCGATATTGCCGCTGATGCCGGTGAACATCGCCTGCTCGGCGACCGTCATGGTCTTGCGGAAGGCGAAGGCAGCGCCGGGCTTGAGAGGTGCGTGAGCCATCGATCGCTTCCCTAGAGCTGCAAGCCGTTCTTGATGGTGCTGCGCGCGACCAGCATGCGGTGGATTTCGGAGGTGCCGTCATAGATGCGGGTGACGCGGGCATCGCGATACATCCGCTCCAGCGGCAGGTCCTTGCTGAAGCCCATGCCGCCGAACACCTGGATGGCGCGGTCGACGACGCGGCCCTGCATCTCGGATGCCGCAACCTTGATCATCGAGACCTTGTCGCGCGCATCCTTGCCCTGATCGATGTCCCAGGCGGCGTTCATCACCATCATCTTCACGCCAAAGAGCTCGGTGGCGGAATCGGCGATCAGCTTCTGCACCATCTGGAAATCGCCGATCAGCTGGCCGAACTGGCGCCGCTCGCCGGCGTGCCTGCGCATCATCTCCAACGCGCGCTGCGCCATGCCGACGGCGCGCGCACCGATATGGGCGAGACGGATCTGGAGCACGCTCTGCATGATCAGCTTGAAGCCGCCGCCAACCTCGCCGAGCACGGCCGCTTTCGGGATGCGGCAGTCCTCGAAGGTCAGCTCGGCATGGCCGTAGCCGCGATGGCCCATCATCGGCTGGGTGCGCGCGACCTTGAAGCCGGGCGTGCCGCGATCGACCAGGAACAGGGTGATGCCGCCGCGGGCACGCTTCTCCTTGTCGGTCAGTGCCATCAGGATCACATAGTCGGCGATGTCGCCGTCGCTGATGAAATGCTTGGTGCCGTTAAGGACCCACTGGTCGCCATCGAGCTGAGCCGTCGTGCTGATCGACGCAGCATCCGAGCCGGCGCCCGGCTCGGTGATCGCCATGGCGCAGATCTTGTCGCCCTTCACCGTCGGTAGCAGATAGCGCTCGACCTGGTCGCCCTTGCAGGCCATCAGCATCGGATAGACCTGGCCGAATACACGGCGGATCAGCGCATCCGAGGTCTTGCCAAATTCTTCCTCGACCAGGCAATGCTCGACGCAAGTTAGGCCGCCGCCGCCGACATCCGCCGGCATGTTCATGGCGTAGAGGCCGAGCTTCTGTGCCTTGGCCTTGGTGACCGCAAGCGCCTCGGCCGGCACCGTGGCCGTCTGCTCTACGACGTCTTCGAGCGGCTGCACCTCCGTCTCGACAAAGCGGCGGACGGTGTCGACCAAGAGGCGCGTCTCTTCGGGGATTGAAAAATCGATCATCGCGCCACTCCGACGGCCTTACCGGCGACCATCGCGTCGATCTCCACTGCGTCGTAGCCGATCTCGCCGAGCACCTCGCGCGTCTGTGCACCAAGGCGCTGCGGCACCAGCCGCACCTCGGGCGTCTGCCCGTCGTAGCGCGCGGGATGCGCAACCATGCGGATCGGCGCGCCGCCTGCACTCTCCGCGCTCTTGAACACGCCGAGATGGTTGAGCTGGGGATCGGACTCGAGATCGCGATAGTCTTGTACCGGCGCATGCCAGATGCGCGCCGCTTCCAGCGCCGGCAGCCAATCGGCCGTCGGCTTCTGTTTCAGCCTGACAGCAACGATCCGCGTGATCTCCTCGCGCTTCGAAAAACTGTCGGTGTCGCCGAACTGCTTCAGCTCCTCGGTGTCCAGCGCGACCGCGAGCGCCTTGGGGGACGCCATCGAGATCGCCATATGGCCGTCCGCCGTCGCGTGAACGCCGTAAGGCCCCGGGCTGAACCAGGCCGCGATGCCGGCCGGACCGCGCGACGTCGGCGACGGCGCCCCGTTCAGCCAGGCCGTCAGCGGCTCGACCTGAAGATCGAGCGCGGCCTGATAGAGGTTGACCTCGACGAGCTGGCCCTTGCCCGTCTTCGTTCGTGCGAACAATGCCGCCAAAATGCTCATGGCATAGAGCGAGGCGGCGTGCTGATCCACGATCACCGCGCCTACCGCCGTCGGCTCGCCATCGGCGCGCCCGGTCCGCATCGCAAGGCCGGACATCGCCTGGAGCAGAAGATCCTGGCCGGGGCGATCCTTGTACGGCCCGTCCGATCCGAAGCCGGTGGCGACCGCATAGATCAGGCCGGGGTTGATCGCTTTCAGCGTGTCGTAGCCCAGGCCGAGCTTGGCCATGGTGCCGGGGCGAAAGTTCTCCATCACGACATCGGCGGTCGCGACCAGCTTCTTCACCGCGGCGATGCCGTCCGGATGCTTGAGATCGACGGCGAGGCTGCGCTTGTTGCGCCCGGTCGCCAGATGATTGACGCTGTCGCCTGCGACGAAGTGGTTCGCGACTGCCCAGTTGCGCTGGAACGCGCCCTCGATCGGCTCGACCGCGATGACGTCGGCGCCGAGATCGGCGAGCGTTTGCGCGGCCAGCGGGCCCGCGAGGTAATGATTGAAGCTGAGGATCTTGACGCCGTCGAGCAGATTCACCGGGGTACTCCTGACCTAAGCAGCCTGATTGGACGCACCGCGCCACGTCAGACCGAAGGTTTCGACCAGATTGCGGGCGGCCGCATCCTGTGCTGCAGGGAGCGGCAGGCGCGGAGGACGCGGATGGCCGGCTGCAAAGCCCATATGGCCGAGCAGCGCCTTGCTGCCGGCGACATAGGCCTGGCCGCCGACGAATTCGATCACCGGCAAATATTTCAGATAGAGCTCGCGCGCTTCCTTGATCGCGCCGTGGTCAGCGACGAGGCTGAAGATGCGGGCCATCTCCGCCGGGACCACGTTGGAGGCCACGGCCACCCAGCCCTGCGCACCCTCAACGAAGGACTCGAAGCCGAGGATGCCGCCGAACACGGTGATCCTGTCGCCGCAGAGGCGGATGATGTCGCGCACCCGCGTCACCTCCAGCGTCGACTCCTTGATATAGAGACAATTGTCGATCTCGGCGATCCGCGCCACGAGCTGCGGCTTGAGATCGACATTGGCGGTCGCCGGATTGTTGTAGACCATGATCGGCAACGCGATTGCGTCGGCTATGGTCCTGTAATGATGGACGAGCTCGTCATCGGTCGGCGTCGAATAGAACGGCGGGATGATCATCACGCCGTCAGCGCCCAGTTTTTCGGCACGGCGGCTGAGACGCACCACCTCGCGCGTGTCCTCCGCGCCGGTGCCGATCAGCACCGGCACGCGGCCTGCGGCCTGGCGAATGACGACTTCCGCGACGAGCGCCTTCTCGTCGTCGTCCATGGACAGGAACTCGCCGGTCGAGCCGAGCGGGATCAGCCCGTGAATGCCTTCCGCGATCTGCCAGTCGACGAAGGCGCGCAAGGCCGCAACATCGACTTCGCCCGCCGCCGTGAACGGGGTGATCATGACGGTGTAGGTGCCGCGGAACGACTTCATCAAGGTACTACCGGGCGCTCGGGTGAATTCGGACGACGGGCGCCGCCTGCGGAATATCCGCAAGCTCTATGCAATCGTTTGCATAAATGGCTCTGCATTGGGCAACACCATCCATTTTTTGAGCTTGATCAGTGTGAAAGAAGCTCTTAGCGTTTCTGCAATCGTTTGCAGTTTATCGGCAGGTTTGATGAGCGTCACGCTCAAAGATGTGGCACAGGCGGCCCGCGTTTCAGTCAGCACAGCTTCGCGGGCGCTGACGGGAACCGGCCTGACCAGCGAACGTACGCAGCAGCGCCTGGTGCGCATCGCGCGCGAGCTCGGCTATCGGCCGAACCCGATCGCGCGCGGATTGAAGACCGGCCAGTCGCGGCTCGTGGCTCTTCTCGTCCACAATCTCACCAACGCCTCGTTCCAGGTGATGGCAGAAGTGGTGCAGGCGCGGCTGAAGGCGCTGGGCTATCAGATGCTTCTATGCATCGGCGGCGACGATCCGCAAGCCGAGAGCGACACCCTCACCACGCTGGTCGACCACCGCATCGATGGGCTGATCGTGGTGCCCACAGGCAAGAACGGCGCGCAGCTCGAGACGCTCTCCAAGGACGTGCCCATCGTCTGCCTGGTGCGGCGCGACGACGCGACCGATCTCGAGACCGTGCTCGCCGACGATCCGCAAGGCGCATATCTCGGCACGCGTCATTTGATCGAGCTCGGGCACAAGCGCATCGGACTGATCGTCGGCCGCCAGGACACCACGTCCGGCCGCGAACGGTTGTCCGGCTATGTCCGCGCGCTGCGCGAGGCCGGCATCGCCAGGGACGACGCGCTGATCCATGCCGGCCACTACGTACCCGAGACCGGCGCGACCTGCGCGCGCAAGCTGCTCGACCTCCGCCGCCCGCCGAGCGCGATCTTCGTCGCCAATCACGAGGCAACGCTCGGGGTGTTGCGCGTCACCGCGGAACGGAACATCGCCATTCCCGGTGATCTCTCGCTGCTCTGCTACGAGGACATGCCGTGGTTTGAATGGCATCGCCCGGCGATCAGCATCGTCGACAACGGTGCACGTGATCTCGCCAACCTCGCCGTCGACCGGCTGCTGCATCGCATGGATGCCAAGGGAAATAGCAAGGGCAATGGCAGTGACGGCGTGCGCGAATATCGCGTCGGCGCCCGGCTGATCCAGCGCGACTCCTGCCGCCGGATAGACGCCACGGCCCCCGCGAGATCCGCGAAATCCAAACCGTCTTCATCCAAATCGTCTGCGGCCAAATCCGCGAAGGTCTGATCAATGCCCTATGTCGAAGTGCTCGCCCCGCAAGCTCCAGCCCAGCGCAAGGCCGCACTGGCGCGGTCGGTGACCGACGGCCTGATGTCGGCGTTCGGCGTGACAGCTGACACGGTCACGCTCTATTTCCTGAACATTGCGCCGGATGACTACGCCCATGCCGGCAGGTTTGGCGCCGAGGCCACCGGCCAGCGCATCCTGCTGAAGGTCCACGCCTTCCGCCGCAGCGAGGCCGAGCGGCGCGCCGCCGCCATCGCGTTAACCCGCGCCGTATGCAGCGCCTATGGCGTGCCGGGCGACGACGTCGCGGTCTACTTCTGCGATCGCGACCGCAGCGAAGTCTCCCACGATTCCAAGCTCGCCAGCGACTGACGGGAGCACGCCATGGACCGCTTCTACAGCCAAGACCAGAAGGCCCTGCGCGAGACCGCCCGCCGCTTCGCCGAGGCAGAGATTTTGCCGCGCGCCGCCGCGATCGATCGCGAGGACCGGTTCGATCGTGCCCTCTACAAGGGCATGGCCGATCTCGGCCTGTTCGGCATCTGCCTGCGCGAGGGCGCTGGCGGCGCCGGCCTCGATGCGGTCGCGGCCTGCATTGCCATGGAGGAGCTGGCACGCTGCTCCGGCGCGGTCGCCAACGCCTTCGCAATCCCGGTCGAGGCCGTGCTGTTCTTCGATCATCACGGCACCGAGGCACACAAGGCGCTGATCCCAAAAATCCTGAGCGGCGACATCATTCCCGCGACCGCCGTCTCCGAGCCCGATCACGGCTCCGACGTCGCTGGCATCCGCACCAATGCGGTGCGCGAGGGCAATGGCTGGCGGCTCAACGGCACCAAGGCCTGGGTGACGCTCGGCGGCGTCGCCGACCGCATCATGGTGTTCGCGCGCACCGGCGCGGATGCGGGCCACCGCGCCATCTCCTGTCTTCTCGTCGACGGCGCCCTGCCCGGCATCGCGCGCGGCAAGAACGAAGAGCTGCTCGGCATGCACGGCCTCGATGACTGCCAGATCACCTTCTCCGACGTGCGCCTGCCCTCCGACAGCGTGATGGGCCCGGAGAACCAGGCCTTCAAGATGGCCATGAGCAATTTCAACTTCAGCCGACTGATGATGGCGTCCATGGCGCTCGGCATGGCGCAGGCCGCGTTCGAGGACGCGACGGCCTATGCCAGGGACCGCAAGCAGTTCGGTCAGGCCATCATCGGCTTCCAGGCGGTGCAGTTCATGCTTGCGGACATGTCGACCGACATCGCGGCTGCACGCCTCCTGATCCACCACGCCGCGCGCTTGCACGATGCTGGCGAACCGATCGCCAAGGAAGCGGCACAGGCCAAGCTGTTCACCACCGACATGGCGATGAAGCACGTCTCCAACGCGCTGCAGATCCACGGCGGCAACGGCTATTCGCGCGAATACCGCATCGAGCGGATCTTCCGCGACGTCCGCCTTGCCCAGATCTACGAGGGCACCAACCAGATCCAGCGGCTGATCATCGCCCGCCAGGTCGAGAAGGAGGCCGCGTGATGCGGGAAGTGCGCTCATGCTGAGCATCATCACGGCGAAAGAGGCCGCAGGCCTCATCCGGGACACCGACACGCTGATCGTCGGCGGCAATGGCGGCACCGGCGCCGCCGAAGCCATTCTCGAGGCGCTGGAGCAGCGTTTCCTTGGCGGCCAGGGCCCGCACAATCTGACGCTGATCAACATCACCGGCGTCGGCGCCGTGACCGAGAAGGGCCTCTGCCATCTCGCCCATGAAGGCCTGATCGCGCGCGTCATCGGCGGCAATTTCGGGCTCCAGGTGCCGTTCATGCGCCTCGTCCGCGACGAGCTGATCGACGCCTACAATTTTCCGCAAGGCGTGATGAGCCAGCTCTGCCGCGCCATGGCCGCCAAGCATCCGGGCGTGCTCACCCATGTCGGCCTCAACACCTACATGGACCCGCGCCAGGACGGCGGGCGCATGAACAAGCGCACTACCGCGCCGCTGGTCGACCTGCTCGAGTTGCACGGCCAGTCCTGGCTGCTCTACCGCGTCCCCAACCCGCCCGACGTCGCTATCATCCGCGGCACCTCGGCCGATGAGGACGGCTATATCAGCATGGAGCACGAGGGCACGACGCGCGAGGATCTCTCGATCGCGCAGGCCGTGCACAATGCCGGCGGAACCGTGATCTGCCAGGTCAAGCGCATCGTGAAGCGCGGCTCGATCCATCCGCAGATGGTTAAGATCCCCGGCTTCCTGATCGACCACGTCGTGCTCGAGCCCGAGCAGATGCAGACCTACGGCACGACTTACGACCCCGCGCGCTGCGGCGAGACGCGGGTTCCTGTCGCGATGATCACACCCGACCCGCTCACCGAACGACGGGTGATCGCGCGCCGGGCCGCCTTCGAGCTGCGCCCGCGCGACGTCGTCAATCTCGGCGTCGGCATTTCCGCGATGATCCCGAATGTCGCGGCCGAGGAAGGCATCTCCGACCTGATCACGCTGACGGTGGAGTCCGGCGTCGTCGGCGGCGTGCCCGGGCACGCCCGCGAATTCGGCACCGCGATCAATCCGCGCGTCATCCTCGACCAGGCCTATCAGTTCGACTTCTACGACGGCGGCGGCCTCTCCTGCGCCTTCCTCTCCTTCGCCGAGGTGGACGCAACAGGCAACGTCAACGTCACCCGTTTCGGCGAGCGCCGCGACGGCTCCGGCGGCTTCATCGATATCACCCAGAACGCCAAGCGGCTGATCTTCAGCGGCACCATGACCGGCGGCAAGTTCGACATCGGCGTCGAGAACGGGCGCCTCGCGATCCGGCGCGACGGCGCCTTCCGCAAGTTCGTGCCTGAGGTCGGCCAGATCAGCTTCAGCGCCTCGCTTGCCGCGCAGCGCGGCCAGCATGTCAGCTACATCACCGAGCGCGCCGTGTTCGAACTGGAGAGCGGCCACGTGACGCTGACCGAGATCGCGCCCGGCGTGCGGCTGGAAGAGGACATCCTCGCCCATATGGGTTTCAAGCCGCGCATCAGCCCGCATTTGAAGGACATGGACCCGCGCATCTTCCGCTCCGGGCCGATGGGAATCGCGCAGAGCTTCAAGGCGCTGCCGGCGCGGCCGCGCAAGGTCGCCTGAGGATCAACATGGACACGAGCACCCCGATCAATCTCCGCTTCGAGGACATCGCGCTCGGCGCGGAGTTCGAGACCGCCGTGCACACCGTGACGGAGGCCGATATCGCGGCCTTCGCCGACGTCACGCGCGACCATCATCCGCTCCATGTCGATGGCACCTATGCGCGCTCCCGCGGCTTTCCTGCGGTGATCGGCCACGGGCTGTACGGCCTGTCGCTGATGGAGGGGCTGAAGTCGGAGCTGAAGCTGTATGAGGAGACCTCGGTCGCCTCGCTCGGCTGGGACGAGGTGAAGTTCAAGGGCCCCATCGTCGCCGGCGACAGCTTGCGCGTCCGCTTCCGCTTCGTCGAGAAGCGGCCGACCAAAAACCCCGCGCGCGGCATTGTCGTCGAGACGCTCGACCTCCTCAACCAGCGCGACGAGGTGGTGACCGCAGCGCGCCACATCTCGCTGATCCTGACCCGGCAAGCCGGTGCTGCGGCGGCCACATGACGAGACAATGAAGAAGACTTGGACCGGAGAACGGCTCCTCTGCCACCCACGATTTTGATCGGAGTATTCGGATGCGATTTCCCAAAACCTTCTCCGCCCTCGCCGTTCTGGCCGGCCTGACGCAGGCCGCCGGTGCCCAGACCTGCACGCCGAAAGTGCCGGCCTCCAGCCTGATCGAGCCGCCAAAATGGCAGATGTCGATCAACCCGACGCTGCCGCCGCAGCAATTCGTCGACGACAAGGGCGAGCTGCAGGGCCTCAACGTCGAGCTCGCCCGCGAGATCGCCAAGCGCATCTGCGTCGAGGCGGTGTTCCTGCGCATGGACTTCCCGCCGATGATCCCGGCGCTGCGCTCCGGCCGGTTCGATGCCATCAACACCGGCCTGTTCTGGACCGAGGAACGCTCGAAGATGATGTACCTCGTGCCTTACGCGCAGCAGGCGATCAGCATCTACACCGACCCCTCCTCCAGCCTGAAGCTGGAGAAGTTCGAGGACCTCGCCGGCCGCGTGGTCGGCGTGGAATCTGCGACCTACACCGAGCGCAAGGCGCGCGAGTTCAGCACGGCGATGGAAGCCAAGGGCCTCAAGCCGGTCGAGCTGCGCACCTTCACCACCGTCACCGCCACCTCCGCGGCGCTGCGCGCCGGTCAGCTCGAGGCCGCGCTCAACATCAACGAGACCGCCAACTCGCTCGAACAGAAGGGGATCGCCAAGATCTGGGTCCGCGATATCGCCGGCACCGACATCACCTTCGCCTTCCGCGACAAGCAGCTCGCCCAGGCGGTGGCCGATGCCCTCACCGCGATCCGCGCCGACGGCACCTATGACAAGCTGTTCGACAAGTTCGGCATGACCAGGCTCAAGGCGACGACATTCGCGATCCGCGGGGATGGGCCGACGAACTGACAGGGCTGCATCGCCTTGATAGCATCGGGTATTCCAGGGATTTATCACATACTTACGGGGGACTAGAGCGGGACCAGGTGCACACATGTGGGCTCCAACCGGGATGCGCGTTCAGATCGCAGGGCCGGGCACTGCCGCTCGGCGGCCAGTAGCACGGAACTTGCATAAAATCTGGGCGACATGGACGCCGCATGAACCTCATCAGCCTCGACATCCGCATGCTCCGGTCGCTGATCTCGGTGGTGGAGACCGGCAGCATCACCGAGACCGCGCGCCGGCTGGGCCGCACCCAGCCGGCGATCACGCTGCAATTGCAGCGATTGGAGGAGCTCACCGGCAAGCAATTGTTCGAGCATGGCGGCCGCAGGCTGACGCTGACCGATGACGGCACCACCGTTCTCACCTACGCCAAGTCCATCCTGCGGTTGCATGACGAGCTGATCTCGCAATTGGCGTCGCAGGAGATCGAGGGCCAGGTCGTGCTCGGCACGCCCGACCTCTATGCGGCGTTCATGCTGCCGTCGATCCTCAGCGTGTTCCGAAAATCCTTTCCGCGCGTGCAGGTCGAGCTCAACTGCGCGCTGTCGACGCCGCTGGTCGGCCTCGTCAAGCGCGGCGATGTCGACATCGCGCTCGTCACCCGTATGAATGATTTCACCGGCGGCCAGGTGGTGCGGCGCGAGCAACTGGTGTGGATGACCGGCGAGCAGTCCGCCGCGCATCAGGAGCGTCCAATTCCGCTGGCGCTCCTGCCGCCCGGCAACATCTATCGCGACTACGCCATCGACACGCTGGAGCGGGCGAATTTGCGCTGGCGCATTGCCTGCGTCAGCGAAAGCGTCGGCGGCCTACAGGCCGCAGCCTTCGCCGGCATGGCCGTCACCGTGCTCGGCCGCAGCGCGCTGGTGCCGGCGATGCGCGAGATCGGGCCGAAAGAGGGGCTGCCGCCGCTGCCGAAGATCGAGCTCTTGCTCTACAAGTCGAGCGGCGCGACCTCGAAAGCAGCGACCGCGCTGCACGATTATCTCGCGCACTATCTGCGGCTCGATGAAGAGCTGAGCGGCCGCGGCGCGCCGATCGAGCTGTCCTAAAGTGCGATGAGACTAGGATAAATCGTCATCGCGCTTTAGGTTATTGCTTGAGCATGATCTTCTCGGAAAACCGCCACACACTTTTCCGGATCATGCTCTAGCTCACGCTTTCCGGCGCAGCGCCAGCTGCGGCCAGAACTTCGCCCAGGGTTGTGCCGCTTCGAACGCGGCGGCGATGCGGAAGATGGTGGGCTCGTCGAGCCATGGCGCGACGATTTGAAGCCCGATCGGCATTCCGTCGCGGTCGAATCCGCACGGCAGCGTTGCCGCCGGAAGGCCGGCGAGATTGATCGGCCAAGTGAAGGGCGACCAGCCGAGATGCGGATCGACCTCGCGCCCATCGATCTTGCCGACGCCGATCTGGCCGGCCTCGAACGCAGTCACCGCGACAGTCGGCGTCACCAGGGCATCGACGCGCTCGAACAGTTTGACAAAGGCGTTGCGCGCCTGCCCGCGGCGATAGCCTGCCTCGACGTAGTCCGTGCCGCTGTAGCGCCGGCCGATGCCGACGACATCGCGATAGGCGGCCTCGGAGCCGGCGAGATCGGCCGTGGTCCTGCCCGCGACGGCCGCCGCCTGCTCGGTGAAGGCGATCGGCTTCAGCGTATGCTCCAGAATGCCGGGATCGAGACCGGGGCCATCCATGGTGACCTGCGCACCGCAGGAATCGAGAATGGCGAGCGCCTTGCCGAATGCGGCCGTCACGTCGGGACTGACGGCGGCATAACCGAGATCGACGCTGGCGGCGACGCGAACGCCGTTCAATGCTGCGGCGCCGGTATCGAAGCGGCGGGATGGCACGGGAAGGCTTGCGGCATCGCGCATATCGTAGCCGGCGATGATCTCCAGCGTCAGCGCAGCGTCTGCCACCGTACGTGTGATCGGCCCGGTATGCGCGAGCGAGGCCCAGGACGGCGGCGAGAAGCCGGGCGAGCGTGGGACGAGCCCGAAGGTCGGCTTCAGGCCGAAGACGCCGCAGAACGACGACGGCACGCGGATCGAGCCGACGCCGTCGGTTCCGATCGCGATCGGGCCGCAGCCGGCCGCAACGCCTGCCGCCGCGCCGCCGCTCGATCCGCCGCTGGTGCGGCCGAGATTCCAGGGGTTTCGCGTGGTGCCGGTGACCGGGCTGTCCGCCGTGAGCTTGTAGCCGGACTCGCAGGTCGTGGTCTTGCAGGTGATGATGGCGCCGGATGCTTTCAACGCGGAAACCACGGCGGCATCGACCTCGGGCACGAACGCCGTATTCATGGGCGAGCCGGCATAGGCCGGCACGCCTGCGACAAAGACCAGATCCTTGATCGTGACGGGCACGCCGGCCAGCGGCCCCATGACTTCGCCCGCGCGCATCTCCTTGGTGAGACGATCCGCCTCCGCCCTCGCCTGCACGTACATCGGGGTGACGATTGCGTTGCAGGCTTCGTTTGTCACCTCCAGTGCGGCGATGGTGTCGTCGACGACATCGCGCGGCGTGAATGCCTTGCGCCGATAACCGGCTACGATCTCGGTTGCAGAGAGCGCGCCAAGGCCAGTCGGCGCCGGCGGGAAGGCCGTTCGGCCGGAAGCATCAGTCATCATGAACCCTAAGAGAGCTAGCTGAGCGCCGCTTCGACGGCGCGTTTGGCCATGACCGTAACGAGATGCGCACGGTAGTCGGCTTCGGCATGGATGTCGGAGGCGAGGCCGTCGGTGTCGATCTTGATCGCCGCGATCGCGGACGGATCGAAATGACCCGACAGCGCTGCCTCCATCGGCGGCACGCGGAACACGCCGGGCCCGGCGCCAGTGACTGCGACGCGAACGCCATCGGGAAATTTCGCGACGAACACACCGACCAGTGCGTAACGCGATGCAGGGGCCTTGAACTTCGCATACCCCGCTTTGACCGGCACGGGAAAGCGGATCGCGGTGATGATCTCTCCAAGCTCAAGCGCGGTCTCGAACAGGCCGAGGAAGAACTTGTCGGCCGCGATCTCGCGCTTGCTGGTGATAATGGTGGCGCCCAGGCCGAGTACGCCCGCGGGATAATCCGCGGCCGGATCATTGTTGGCAACGGAACCGCCTATGGTGCCGCGACTGCGCACGGCGGGATCGCCGATCATCGAGGCGAGCGCTGCGAGCCCTGGGATCTTTGTCTGTATCAACTTGGACGCTGCGACCACCGCGTGCGGCGTCATCGCGCCAATCGTGATCGTCGCGGCGTCGTCTGTGATGCCCTTCAGCGACCCGAGTTTCGACAGATCGACGAGCGCGGTTGGACTGGCCAGCCGCTGCTTCAGCGTCGGGATCAGCGTCATGCCGCCGGCAACGAGCTTGCTGTCCTCGATGGAGGTCAGGAGCTTGGCCGCATCCGGAATCTGGTCCGGCTGATGATAGGCAAATGGCTTCATTGTTGTCCTCCCTATTCCGCGGCGACCGGCAGCGACGCGTTCTGCAGCAGGCGCCAGATCCGGTTCGGAGTCGCCGGCATGTCGACATGGGTGACGCCGAGATGCGACAGCGCATCGACCACCGCATTGATGACGGCGGCGGGCGAACCGATGGTGCCGACCTCGCCGCAACCTTTCACGCCCATCGGCGTGTGCGTGCATAGCGTCGAGTGGGTCGCAACCTTCATCATCGGCAGATGGTCCGCGCGCGGCATGCAGTAATCCATCAGCGAGCCCGACAACAACTGGCCGGAGCCTTCGTCATAGACTGCGTTCTCGAACAGCGCCTGGCCGACGCCCTGCACGATGCCGCCGTGCAGCTGACCCTCGACGATCATCGGGTTGATGACCGTGCCGACGTCGTCCACCGCCGTATAATTCACCAAGGTCACTGTGCCGGTCTCGGGATCGACCTCGACCTCGGCGATATGGCAGCCGCCGGGATAGGTGAAGTTGACGGGGTCGTAATAGGCCTGCTCCTCGAGCCCCGGCTCCAGCACCTCGAGCGGATAATTGTGCGGAACGTAAGCTGCGCCCGCGATCTCCTCGAACGTCTTGATGCGGTCCGTGCCGGCAACGGAAAACTTGCCGGCCTCGAATTGGATATCGGCTTCAGACGCTTCGAGCAGATGCGCGGCGATCTTCTTGCCCTTGACAATCACCTTGTCGGTCGCCTTCGAGAGCGCGGCACCGCCGACGACCAGCGAGCGCGAGCCATAGGTGCCCATGCCGAACTGGACGCGATCGGTATCGCCGAACACGATGTCGACATTCTCGAACGCGACGCCGAGCTTGTCCGAGACGATCTGCGCGAAGGTGGTCTCGTGGCCCTGGCCGTGATTGTGCGTGCCGATCATGACCGTGACCTGGCCGGTCGGATGCACCCGCACCGTGGCGCTCTCATAGAGGCCGCCGCGCGCCCCTAACCGTCCTGCGAAGCGCGACGGGGCAAGGCCGCAGGCCTCGACATAGGTGGAGTAGCCGAGCCCGCGGAACTTGCCTTTGCGGGCGGATGCCGCCTTGCGCGCGCCGAAATTCTTGACGTCGGCCGCGACCAGCGCGCCGTCGAGACAGCCCATGGGATCGCCGGAATCGTACTGCACCAGCACCGGCGTCTGATACGGATAAGCCTCCTTCGGGATCATGTTGCGGCGGCGGATCTCGACGCGGTCGATCCCCATCTCGCTGGCTGCGACATCGACGATGCGCTCCAGTACGAAGGTCGCCTCAGGCCGGCCCGCGCCACGATAGGCGTCGACCGGGACGGTGTTGGTGAAGACCACCTTCACGTTGCAGTAGATCGCCGGCGTGGTGTAGACGCCGCCGAGCAGCGGCCCATAGAGATTGGTCGGGATGTTCGGTCCGAAGGTCGAGAGATAGCCGCCCATATTGGCCAGCGTGTTGACGCGGAAGGCGAGGAATTTTCCGGTCTCGTCGAGCGCGAGTTCGGCCTCTGTGACATGATCGCGACCGTGGCGATCGGAGACATAGCCTTCTGAGCGGCTCGCCACCCATTTCACCGGCCGCCGCACGCGCTTGGCGGCCCAGGTGATCACGGCTTCCTCGCCGTAATGGAACTGTTTGACACCGAAGCCACCGCCGACATCGGGCGCGACCACGCGCAGCTTGTGCTGGGGAATGTTCAGCACCAGCGCGCCCATCAGGAAGCGCACGACGTGCGGGAACTGGCTGGTGGTCCACAGCGTGTAGCGGTCGGTGCCCGGCTCGTATTCGGCGATGGCCGCGCGCGGCTCCATCGGGTTGCCGATCAGGCGGTTGTTGACGAGGCTGAGCCTGGCGACATGCGCCGCCTTCTTGAATGCAGTTTCGACCGCGGCCTTGTCGCCGAGCTCCCAGTCGCAGCAAATGTTATTCGGCACGTCCTCGAACAATTGCGGCGCGTCGGGTCTGACGGCTTCCAGCACACCGACCACGGAGGGCAGCACCTTGTAGTCGATCTTCAGCAGGTCGGCCGCCGCATTGGCCTGCTCCGGAGTTTCTGCGATGACGAAGGCCACCATGTCGCCGACGAACCGCACCTTGTCCTGCGCCAGCATCGGGAACGGCGGCTCCTTCATCGGCATGCCCTTGGCGTCGGTGATGCCCCAGCCGCAGGGCAGCGACCCCAATCCATCATCGGCGACATCGTCCCCGGTCAAGACCGCGATAACGCCGGGCGACGCCAGCGCATCGCTCTTGTCGATGCCGCGCAGCACCGCATGGCCGTGCGGCGAGCGCACGAACACGCCGGCGGCCATGCCGGGGCGCTTGATGTCGGAGACGTAATTGCCACGGCCGGTGAGGAAACGTTGGTCCTCTTTCCGTTTCGGTGCGGCGCCGATGCCGATCACATTGCCCATGGTCACTCTCCCTTGGCGGCGTGCATGGCGGCAGCGCCGGCCATGACCGAGATGACGATGTTCTGGTAGCCGGTGCAGCGGCAGATATTGCCTTCTAGGCCATGACGGACATCGGCCTCCGTCAGGTCCGGCTTTTCGGTCGCAAGCGCGACCGCTGTCATCAGCATGCCGGGCGTGCAGAAGCCGCACTGCAGCCCGTGGTGCTCGCGGAAGGCCTCCTGCATCGGATGCATCTGGTTCGAGCCGGGTGCGCCTGTCAGGCCCTCGATCGTGAGTAAGGTCGCACCGTCGAGCGCGGGCGCGAGCAGCGTGCAGCTCTTCACCGGCAGGCCGTTCAGATGCACGACACAGGCACCGCACTGGCTGGTGTCGCACCCGATATGGGTCCCCGTGAGATGGAGCTGCTCGCGCAAGAGCTCGGCGACGAGCGTTGCCGGCTCGACCTCGACAGTGGTTGGCCGTCGGTTGAGGGTGAAGGATATCTGCACGGTCATGCTCCTGTGCGCGGCGGGTCTTTAGGCGAGTGGAAGTGCGCTGCCGGTGGCCCATGTGGCCATCACGACGTCGCCGACGGTGAAGGGATCCGCGAAGAAGGCCTTTTCCGGCACATAGGCGACGAATTCGTCGTCCGGCACGGTATCCAGCATGACCTTGACGAAATAGCCCTGGTATTCGATCGCCAGCACGCGGCTCGGCAGCGACGTGGTGCAGCCCGGCGGCAGCTCCTTGCCGGGCCGCACCAGCGCGACGTCGTCGCGTCGCACCGCGATATCGACCTTGTCGCCGACGCTGACGGTCGGGCGGGCCTGAAGCGGCACCTCGATGCCATCAGGCGCGGCCTGCGCGAGCGTGAAGCTCGCACCGTTCACCTTCTCCACCCTGCCCGACAGCACGTTCTGGCCGCCCATGAACTCGGCGACATAGCGGTCGCGCGGATGGGCGTAGACCTCGCGTGCCGGCCCGGCCTGCTTGATCCTGCCCTGCTCCATCACCACGACGAGATCCGCAAGCGCGATCGCCTCGAGCTGGGTGTGGGTGACGTGAATGAAGGTGATGCCGAGCTCCTGCTGCATCCGCCTGAGCTCCTGGCGCATCTGGACCCGGAGCTGCTCGTCGAGCGCCGACAGCGGCTCGTCGAGCAAGAGCACGCGCGGCTCGGTGATCGCCGCGCGCGCCAGCGCCACGCGCTGCTGCTGGCCGCCGGAAAGCTGGGCCGGCAGGCGGTCGGCGAAGCTCGTCAGCCGGACCTTTTCGATCATGGCATCCGCGGCGCGCAAACGATCCGCCTTGGACTGGCCGCGCACGCGCAGCGCAAAGGCGATGTTCTCTCGGACCGTCAGATGCGGAAACAACGCGTAGGACTGGAACATCATCGCGGTGCGGCGCTGCACCGGCGCGAGCCCGACGACGTTCTGCCCACCGATCACGATCTCGCCCGCCGTCGGGTCCTCATGCCCGGCGATCATGCGCAATATCGTGGTCTTGCCGCAGCCGGAGGGGCCGATGAAGCAGCAATAGGCGCCATCGGCGATCTCGAGA
Organism: Bradyrhizobium glycinis; assembly: GCF_016031655.1. GTDB lineage: Bacteria > Pseudomonadota > Alphaproteobacteria > Rhizobiales > Xanthobacteraceae > Bradyrhizobium > Bradyrhizobium glycinis. Next base: position 428,571 of record NZ_JACCHQ010000001.1, on the reverse strand, counting down.
TTGACGCCGTCAACGACGTTCGTGACGCCGTCAAAGCTCTTGCAGACGCCTGCCAATTCGATATCGCCGCGATCGTTCTTCATTCCTATCTCTTTGCCCGGCTGCCGCGCTTCTTCTGGATCAGCACGATGGTGCCGAGGCTGGCACCGATCACAATGAAAGAGACGATGGTGGTCACCGTGCCGAGCGCGTAGAGCGAGGGCGAGGTGACGTTCAGCGTCATGCTCCAGATTTCCAGCGGCAGGGTGTTCAGCGAGCCCGCGGTCTGGAGGCTGCGGGCGAACTCGTCATAGGACAGCGTGAAGCCGAACAGCGCCACCGCGATGAGGCCGGGGGCCAGGACCGGGATCATCACCAACCAAATTGATTGCCAGCGGCTTGCGCCGAGATCGTAAGCCGCCTCCTCCCAGGCATGATTGAAGCGCGACATCACCGCGAACATCACGAGCACGCCGAACGGCAGCGTCCAGGACAGCTGCGCGCCGAGCGCCGAGGTGTACCAGCTGGCATTCAGCCCGAGCGCCTGAAACAACAGGCCAGTACCGAGGCCGAGCACGAGGCCGGGCGCGACGAGGCTGCCGATCATCATGTAGAAGACGATCGTGTCGCCGCGAAAGCGGCGGCGGAAGCCGAGCCCTGCGAGGAACGACACCACCACCGTAATGATGGTGACGATCACGGCGAGCTTGATGGAGCGGTCGAACGAGCCCTTGACGTCGCCGGTGCGCACCTGGGTGAAGAGATCGACGAACCAGTGCAGCGAATGGCCCTTCATCGGGAAAACGAGGCCGCCGCGGATGTCTTGGAACGACAGGATGTAGATGCAGAACATCGGGCCGTAGAGCGCGAGCACGTAAGCCACGAACAGCGCCGCCAGCACATAGAACGTCCAGGGCCGCCCACCCTTGCTCGGCGCGATCGCCTTGCTGGTTGCAGGAGCAATCGTCTTGGACGTTTCGGTCTTGGCCCTTTCGGTCTTGGACATATCGGCGAGAACCGCGCTCATCGCGTGATCTCCTGCCTGATATCGACCGTGCGCAGGATCAGCGAGACGATCGCAACCAGCACCAGCGTCAGCAGCACGGCGCTCGCCGCGGCGGTCGGATATTGCAGCACGCCGACGTCCTCGTAGAAGGCGCTGACCACCGAGGCGGAACCGCCGCCGGACATCACCTTGACCACAAAGAAATCGCCCATGACGATCGAGACCACGAAGATGGTGCCGAGCGCGATGCCGCTCTTGGACATCGGCACCACGATCAGGCGCATGATGTCGAAACGGCTGGCGCCGGCATCGATTGCGGCCTCGATCAGCTTCTTGTCGATCCGCGCCATGGAATTGAAGATCGGCACGATCATGAAGATCGTGAGCTGGTGGACATAGGCGATGACTACCGCAAGATCTGAGAACAGGAGTACCTCCAGCGGCTGCCGGATCACACCGAGCGCGAGCAGCGCCTGGTTGATCAGGCCTTCCTTGCCGAGCAGCGGGATCCACGAGATCATCCGGATGATGTTCGAGGTCCAGAACGGCACCGTGCAGAGCAGGAACAGGCCGATCGCCAGCAACTGGTTGCGAACGTGAAAGACCAGGAAATAGGCAACGAAGAAGCCAATGATCAGGGTGAAGATCCAGGTCAGCACCGTGAACTTGATCGTCGCCAGATACAGCTTCAACGTCAGCGCCGAGTGCAGCACCTCGACGTAGCTCGCCAATGTGAAGCCCGGCGTCAGGCCGCCGAAACCGTCGGTGGCGAAGAAGCTCGCCGCCAGCACCACCAGGATCGGCGCCACGAAGAACGGCACGAGCACCAGGACCAGCGGCGAGACGTAGAGCCAGCCGGCCAGATTGGATCGCGATGGCGTTGGACTTTGAGCTGGACTTTGAGCTGGAATTGGCTGCATGTCGGCGAATGCCTCGACGTCGATCTCGTCCGCCGGCGCGTCGCCGCGCCGGCGCCTTTCGTCAGGGAAAGCAGGTTTCAGGCCACCTTGAAGTCGTTCCAGCGCTTGTTCATGTAGGCGGCCTCGTCCATCAGCGTATTCCAGCAGGAGATGTTCTTGACGCGGTCGAGGAACGAGCCGCCGTCACGCTTGGTGCCGGCCTTCTCCATCGCAACGCCATAGGGATCGTTGACCACCTCGGGCGCGGGCTGGCCCTCGTACCAGAACGCCCATTCCGCCGGGGTGAGGAATTTCTTCGCGGTCGAGGGCACCGGGCTGTAATAGCCGTAGCGCGCGACAAAGCCGCCCTGCCAGCCCGAGAGGTACCAGTTGAGATACTCGTAGGCAGCGTCCAGCTTCTTGCCGGAGAGATGCTTCATCAGGCCCATGCCGTTGCACCAGCCGCGATAGCCTTCCTTGCCGTTCTTGACGTTGACGGGGGCGTAGACGCAAGGAATTTCCTTGACGCGGACGGCGGCCACCGCCGGCGACCACATCGACTGGATGATCACCTCGCCCGCCGCCATCAGCTGCACCGACTGATCGAAGGTGGTCCAGGTCGCGCGGAACTGGCCCTGCTTCTTCAGCTCGATCAGCTTGTTGCAGGTGAAGTCGATCTCCTCCTTGGTCATGTTGCCCTTGTTGCCGTACTTGATCAGCCCGGCGCTCTCGAAGCAGAGCGCGGCATCCATGATGCCGATGGCGGGCACGTCGAGGATGGCGGCCTTGCCCTTGAACTTGGGATCGATCAGGTCCTTCCACTCGGTCACTTCATGGCCGACGAGATCCGGGCGATAGCCGATCGAGTCGGCGTTGTAGACCTGCGGCAGAAAGGTCGCCCATTCGGTGACGCCGTCGTTGAGGTCGGTCGCATCGGGCTTGGCGATGTACATGGCCTCATAGGGCGAGATGCCTTGGCGCGGGATCTTGTGGCCGTCGATCTCGCCCTTGGTGAAGATCGGCAGGATGTTGTCGAACTCCTTGATCTTCTTGACCTCGATGCCCTGGATCACGCCGCGCTTCGCCGCCAGCTTGGCCTGCCAGCCCTCGAGGTCGGCGATGTCGACCGTATTTGGCTGGCTTATGAAGCGGTTGATGGACGCGGAGGTGTCGAGGTTCTGCATCGTCACCTTGAAGCCGAGGTCCTTGGCGGCCTGGTCGCCGATCGCCTTCACCACCGAATAGGACACGCCGACATGGCGCAGCTCGATGTCCTTGATCTCCTGTGCCCAGATGGTCGGGAATCCGCGGATCGCATCTGCCCCGGCGGCCGCGCCGGCAATTGCTGCGGCACCCTTCAACAGCGTACGGCGGCTCAGCTTTTTTGCTTCCCCCGGCTTCGTTCCGGCGTGGCCGGCAACAGCATTCCCCTTATCCCTGTCAAGCATGGCAACCCTCGTTGGTTACGATGAGCGGCCGCAACGACCTTCAGCGATCCCTGCGGATGTGATCAGTTGCGCTTGAGGCTATTGGCAGGATTTTGCGAAGTAAAATTGGAAGTAAAAATTCGCGACATAAGCGCGACTAATGACCCATCTCTCTGCATTTCATCTCGGCACGCAGCTTAGGAAGGCGGCAGGCGGTATACCGGGCGCGACGAATGCAAACTTCGTGGACTCAATAATTCGGCACGCCCGAAACTTACAGGCGAGACACGCCTGACAGCGCCGCTCGTCCGCACGTGAGGGCAACCAAGATCAAGCAGCAGCCGCCTGATATAGACACTCGCGAAGCCAAGCGTGGCCCTTGTCCTCCTGATTGCGCGGATGCCACAGCGCGACGATGCGAGCGGGCGGCAGATCGAGCGGAGGAAGGGTGAGATCGAGCTCGTGGGCGAAGCGGATCAGGAAACGCCGCGGAAGAGTGCAGATGCAGTCACTGTGCGCAAGGATGACCGGCGCCAGCGCATAGGTCTGGATCGAGACGGCGACGCGCCGGGAGCGGCCGAGCGCCGCCAGCGCATCGTCGACGAGGCCCGAGAAGCCGCCGCCGTCGGCGGAGATCAGCAGATGATCGAGCGCGCAGAAGCTGTCGAGATCGAGCGGGCCGTTGCCGCGGGGGTGACCTTTGCGCTGTGCAGACAGGAAGCCGTCCTCGAACAGCGGCCGCTGCATCAGCTCGCCATGCGCGCGGTCGGCTCCCGTCACCAGGATGTCGATCTCACCCCTTTCGAGCTGATCCACGACATCGCGCGCGGGGTGAACGAGAGCGAGCCGCGCCCGCTCCGCCATCGCGGTCAAGCGCGCGACCAGGCCGGGCGCCAGTGTCACGGCCGGATTCTCGTGGATGGCGACGACGAAGGTGCGCTGGCTGCGGGCGGGGTCGAACACAGCCGGCCCCTCCACCATGCGACGGAGCTTGCCAAGCACATCCGCAAGCTCCGTCTGCAGCTCCACCGCCCGCGTCGTCGGCACCACACCGCGCCCGCTCGCCGCGGGCACGAATAGCGGATCGGAAAAGATCTGCCGCAGCCGGTTCAGCCGCGCTGAGAGCGCAGGCTGCCCGATATTGAGCCGGGAGGCCGCGCGCGTCACGTTCCGCTCACGCAGGAGAGCCTCCAGAGCCAGCAACAGACCGAGGTCGATCTCGGCGAGATCGTTATCGTCGGCCGGCCGACCCCGACCGTGTTCCGCATCCTGCATCGGTGCCACCTCCGTTTAGGGCACATCGCGACTCCGGTGAGCCCCGATACGAGGGTTAGGGCCAAAACGGCCGCGTGAAAAGCTGGGCGAGGGTGCCTTCCGATATCGACAATGTCGATGGGACCTATCGAGCCCGCGGCTCTCCCGAAGGCACGGCGCGCTTCGTACCTCACGGTGACCGCAGCGCGGGCTGTCACCCCTCAGCCGCGCCCAGTGGAGGAGATCTTGATGATTCAATCGGCCAAAACCTATCACGTCGGCGAAGCATCCATCACGCGGATCGACGAGTTGCGGCTTGCCGCATTCAAGTTCGACGCGCTCTACCCGGGAAGCGAGCCGCAGGCGCTGGAGCGCCATCGCGACCGCCTGGAGGCGGGCTCGTTCGATGCTGCGACCGGGACCTTCATCCAAAGCATTCACAGCTGGCTGGTCAGGACGCCGCACCACACGATCCTGATCGACACGGCCACCGGCAATGACAAGAACCGGCCGGAGATTCCGCCGCTGCACCGGCTCAACGAGCCGTTCCTGGCGCGGCTGGCGGCAGCGGGTGTGACGCCGGAGCAGGTCGATTACGTGCTGCTCACCCACGTGCATGCCGATCACGTCGGCTGGAACACCCGCCTCGTCGACGACCGCTGGGTCCCGACCTTCCCGAATGCGACCTACATCTTCTCCGCGATCGAGCAGGCCTATGGCGAGAGCCTCGCGACGGGCACAGAGCCGAGCGGAGCGGCCCGCCCTGCCCCGGCCCTCGGCCCCGCACTGCGCAAGCCGGCCGACCGCGTCTATGACGATAGCGTCCGGCCGGTGATCGAGGCCGGGCTTGCCAGGCTCATCGCGGTGGACGGAAACGAGGCTATCGAGGGCATCTCCTTCATTCCGACGCCCGGCCACAGCGTCGATCACGCCTCCATCCGGCTCGTCTCGCGTGGCGAGGAGGCGCTCTTCGCCGGAGACGTGATGCACCACCCGCTCCAGGTCTATGAGCCTTCGCTCAATTCCTGCTTCTGCGAATTCCCGGAAGCCGCGTTGCGCTCGCGCGGCTTCGTGCTGGAGGACGCTGCCGAGCGGGGCGCAACCATCTTCACCACCCATTTCGCACAGTCATCGGTCGGCCGCGTCAGCCGCACCGGAGGACGCTTTACCTGGCAATTCATCTGAACGGAGAACGATCATGAACCAGCACGCCAGCGCGCGCGCCGACAGGTCCGAGATCGTGGTCGAGGATCTCATGATTCCGAGCGACACGGCCGGGATTTCGCTTCACTTACGCAACAAGCGACCCGCGGCGCTCGAGACCTTCTCCGCCGAGCGAACCATCCTGATGATGCACGGCGCGACCTATTCATCGGAAAGCCTGTTCGATCCGCCGCTCGGCGGCGTCTCGTTCATGGATTATCTCGCCGGCCATGGGTACGACGTCTTCGCGCTCGACGTGCGCGGCTATGGCCAATCGACCCGCCCGCCCGAGATGGACGCGCCCCCGGAGCAGTCCGAACCACTCGTGCGCACCGAGACCGGCGTTCGCGACCTCGCCAGCGCCGTCGCGCACATCCTGAAGCTACGCAAGATCGCGCGTCTCAATCTGGTTGCCATGTCCTGGGGCGGCTCGGTGGCCGGCGCTTACACCGCGGGCAACAACGACAAGGTCGTCAAACTCGCGCTGGTCGCGCCGCTCTGGTTGCTGCAGGGTCCGGCCCCGATCGATGCAGGCGGGCGCCTCGGCGGCTATCGCAAGGTTCCAGTGCTGGACTTCAGGACGCGCTGGCTTTCTGCTGCGCCGGAAGCGGCACGATCGAGCTTGATCCCGGCAGGCGGCTTCGAGCTCTGGGCCAACATCTCGCTCGCAACCGACCCGCAGGGCAGCGCGCAGGCGCCTGCCGTCATGCGAGCGGTCAACGGCCCGATCCTGGACATTCGCGAATACTGGGCCGCCGGCAAGACGCTGTATGATGCCGGCGACATTCGCGTGCCCGTGCTCCTGGTCCACGCGGAATGGGATCAGGACGTGCCCATCGCCTCGGCGCAGGACTTATTCCTTTCGCTGAAGCATGCGCCGTACCGGCGATGGGTCGAGATCCGCGAAGGCACGCACATGGTGCTGCTGGAGAAGAACCGTCCGCAGGCGTTCGACGCGATCAATCAGTTTCTCGCCGAAGATTACGGCTAGCGCGGGCGCCCTGCTGCACCGCGAAAATTACTCGCGCCGCAACATTCAAAAATGAGACTGCCAGTCAAGCCGAGCGAGGCCGCGATGGGTGCAGCGCATGCGACTTCGGCTAGCTTTCCTCCAAAGCCGCGGGCTTCGAGAGCCACGGGCATCGCACGGTTCGTCGCGGCAACAAGCGATGACACAGGGGAGGAGCACATGTCGAAATGCAGCATCGGACTGCTCGCGTTGAGCAGCCTGTTTCTTTCGGGCGCGGCGATCGCCCAGGAAAAGATCAAGGTGGGCGTCACCGCAACCCTCGAGGGCACCTACACGGTGCTCGGCGAGGACGGCATGCGCGGCCATCAGACCGCGCTCAACGTGCTGGGCAAGAAGATCGGCGACAAGGAACTCGAATTCATCGTCGCTTCGACCGATGCAACGCCGGACTCCGCCGTGCGCGCCGTGCGCAAGCTGATCGAGCAGGACAAGGTGCAGATCCTGCTGTCGCCGCTCTCCGGCGACGAAGGCATCGCGGTCAAGAATTTCGCCAAGACCCATCCCGAACTGACGTTCATCAATGCCGCATCCGGTGCGCAGGAAACGACCTATGTCGACCCCGCTCCGAACTTCTTCCGCTTCAACATGGACGGCGCGCAGTGGCAGGTCGGCCTCGGCAAATACGCCTATGAGGAGAAGAAGTACCGCAAGATCGCGACCGTCGGCGAGGACTATTCCTTCATCTACACCCAGGTGTTCGGGCTGGTACTCGAGTTCTGCGGCATGGGCGGACAGGTCACCAACCGGCAATGGGTGCCGCTGGGAACGAAGGACTTCGCCTCCGTCATCGCCGCCCTGCCCGACGACGTCGATGCCATCTATCTCGGGCTCGGCGGCGCCGATGCCGTCAACTTCCTCAACCAGTATCAGCAGGCCGGCGGCAAGGCGCATCTGATGGGCGGTTCCATCATGATCGACCAGACCATCCTGTCGTCGAAGGGCAACGCCAAGAACGCGCTGATCGGAACCATCGCGGCGAGCGGCCAGGCCGACACTTGGGAAGATCCGGGCTGGCAGAAGTTCGTGAAGGCCTATCAAGACGCCTTCCCGCCCAACAAGCGCTTCCCGAGCCCATCGCTGCTCGCCACCAACTACTACAATTCAACCATGGCGCTGATCCTCGCACTGCGTCAGGTCAACGGCGATCTCTCCAACAACCAGGCCAAGTACAAGGAAGCACTGGCGAAGATCGAGCTCGACGCACCGAACGGCAAGATCAAGCTCGACTCCAACCGCCAGGCGATCGGCACCAACTTCGTCACTGAAGTCGTCGACGACGGCAAGGGCGCGCTGTTCAGCAAGGTCGTGAAGGTCATCCCGAACGTGAACCAGACGCTCGGCTATGACCCGGCGGTGTTCTCCAAGATCGGGCTGCCGAGCCGCACCGTGCCGGAATGTAAGAAGTACTGACGCATCACATCAGGCAGACGCAACCGGGGGAGCGACTCGCTGACGCGGTCGCTCTCTCCTCTTGCAATCTCCGCGGCGTTGTTGAACGCTGGCCGAAAAGACAAGAACATTCGGGAGGGGAAGGCATGAGCCGTGCGCTCGCCGTCTTCCACGGCCGCTTCGGCCGGGCGACGGTTTATCAGTTGAACCGCCCTTTCAATATCCACGCCCATCGGGAAGGTCATCTGATCTTCCATGTCGGCGGCATGCCGGCATGCATCGATGTATCCGACGGACATTACGATCTCACCGAGACGTCGGTCGTCGCCGTCAATCCCTGGGAACCGCACAACTTCCTGCCGACCGATCTCGACGGCGGCGCCATCTTCTTCGTGCTCTACGTCAACGCCGAATGGTTTGCACCGGATGCCTCCGGCTCCGACCGGTTGCGCTTCGGCCGCACCCAGTTCAAGCGTACGCCTGCCCTCGACAAGCACATCAGGCGGACCGCCGCGCTCGTGTGCGGCGCACCATCGCTCTCCAGCCTCGATTCCGAGCTGAGGCGGCTGATCGACATCTGCTACGACGAAAGCTGGCAGCAAGCCGAGATCGCGCGCGATCCGCGCGCAGGCGTTGCCGTCACCGACTTTCGCGTGCGCAAGTGCATCAAGATGATGTCGGAGAGCCCCGGCGCTGAAATCGAGCTCGACACAATCGCGCGTGAATCCGGCCTGTCGCGACCGCATTTCTACCGGCTCTTCCGCGTGCAGACCGGCGTCACGCCGAACCTCTATCTCAACACGCTGATCATGGAACAGGCGCTCGAAGCGCTGGTGGCGAGCGAGACGCCGATCGCCGATATCGGCTTCGATCTCGGCTTCTCCTCGCAGAGCGGTTTCACGCGTTTCTTCGCCGCCAATGTCGGGATGGCCCCGACCGATTATCGTCGCGCCGCCAAGGTTTTGCGCGCCTGAGCGCAGGCCACGAAAAGATACTCACGATCAAACGTCGCCCTCGCTGCCTGGCTAGGATGCCAGCAACGCGATCCCGAAAGAGGATCGCTAGTCCAGGGAGGACGTTCGTCCATGGCAGCGCCAGCAGCCGGCAACGGCTTGCATGCCCCCTCGCCCCACTTGCAGGGAGAGGGTTGGGGTGAGGAGGAGTCTCCGCAAGCGCGGTTGCAATTTGACTCGCGGGGAATCCCTCTCACCCGGCGCTACGCGCCGACCTCTCCCCACAAGCGGCAGGGCAATCGCATATGGTGCGCACGGTGCGGCGGCATCGGCACTGGGCTCCCTCCCCCGCTTGCGGGGGAGGGTTGGGGAGAGGGTGTTTCCGCGTCGGGATTGTTGAGGATTGCGGAAGATTTCCCTGCGCGGCGAGAGCCCTCACCCGCCGCGCTCTGCGAGCGCGTCGGCCTCTCCCGCAAGCGGGAGAGGCGGAGCAAACCCGCGGACAATCCCCGTGATGTCCATATGCGATTGCCCTGCCGCGAGCGGGGCGAGGTGAAGCCATGAACCGCTTCGTCGAACGCCATCCGGCCTGGGCGCTGATTGCGATCATCGCGATCGCGGTCGCGCTCTGGCTGATCTTCGCGGTGTGGCCGCCGGGGCTGGAAGAGGCGATCGGCCGCAAGCGCGTTTTCCTCAACGCGGTGTTCAATGGCATCACGCTCGGAGGTCTCTACTTCCTGGTTGCCAGCGGCTTCACGCTGATCTTCGGCCTGATGCGCAACGTCAACCTCGCGCACGGCTCGCTCTATCTGTTCGGCGGCTATATCGGTTACGCCATCAGCACATCGACCGGCTCGTGGATTCTCGGCTTCATCGTGGCATTCGTCCTGACCGCTGTCGTCGGCGTGCTGCTGCAGGTGATCGTGTTCCGCCGGATGGAGGGCCAGGATCTCAGGCAGACCATGGTGACGATCGGATTGTCGATCGTGTTTGCCGATCTCATGCTGTGGGCCTGCGGCGGGGACTTCTACCAGATCCAGACCCCAAACTGGCTGATCGGGCCCATCGAGCTGCCGCTGGTGACGGCGATCAAATCCTCGGGCGAGCCGGTCTATCTCAGATATCCGCTGGTCAGGCTCGTGATCTTCGTGGCCTCCGTCGTCATCGGCATCGCCATGTGGCTCGCGCTCAACCGCACCAGGATCGGCATGATCATCCGCGCTGGCGTCGACGATCGCGATATTCTCGCCGCGACCGGCGTGCGCATCCAGCTCGTCTTCGTCGCCGTGTTCGCCTTCGGCGCGGGGCTTGCGGGCATCGCCGGCGTGGTCGGCGGCACCTTCCAGTCATTGTCGCCCGGCGAAGACATCCGTTTCCTGCTGGCGTCCCTCGTCGTCGTGATCGTGGGCGGCATGGGTTCGATCCCGGGCGCCGCGCTCGGCGCGCTGATCATCGGCCTCGCCGAGCAGCTCGGCTCGGTCTACATCCCGACTTACGCCATCGTCGTGACCTTCCTGATCATGGTGCTGGTGCTGGCGATCCGGCCGCAAGGCCTGTTGGCGAGGCGCTGAGATGTCGCTCGCCCACGATGCCCAGCTCACCGTCGGCCGCGCCACCAAGGCGCAGCGCCCGGCCCGGACCTGGCCCGAGATCAACAACCCCGCGGCCTGGGCCGTCGCGGCCATCCTCCTGATCATGCCGCTGATCGCGAGCGGCTTCTTCCTGATCGAGATCTTCGCGACCACGTTGATCCTCGGCACCATGGCGCTGAGCCTGATGTTCCTCGCCGGCTATGGCGGCATGGTCAGCCTGATGCAGCTCACCATTGCGGGCTTCTCGGCTTACATGGTCGCCGTGTTCGGCGTCAGCGGCAACGCCAATATCAGCCTGGGCTGGCCGTGGTGGCTCGCAGTGCCGATGGCGCTGGCGCTGGCGACCGCCTTCGGCACGCTCGGCGGCGCGCTCGCGGTGCGCACCGAAGGCATCTACACCATCATGATCACGCTCGCCATTGGAGCTGCCTTCTACTATTTCACCAACCAGAACTGGGCAATCTTCAACGGCCATACCGGCATCAACAACGTGGCCACGCCGCACTTCTGGGGCGTGAACTGGCGCGCCGACATTCCCTTCTACTATGTCGTGCTCGCGGTCGCCGCACTCTGTTACTTTGCCGTCGAGTATCTCTCGCGCGCCCCGTTCGGGCTCGCCCTCCAGGGTGTGCGCGACAATCCGCGGCGCATGGCGGCGCTCGGCTTCAACGTCAATGCGCACCGTGTCGCGGCCTATGCCTTCGCGTCTTTCGTCGCTGCGCTGGCCGGCGTGCTCCAGGTCTGGAACTATCGCCAGATCTCGCCGGGCTCGGTCAGCGTCGGCGCCTGCATCGACGTGCTGATCATCGCCGTCGTCGGCGGCATCACCCGTCCGATTGGTCCGTTCATCGGCGCGCTGATCTTCGTGCTGCTGCGTACCTTCGCGCTCGACTTCCTGGTCCGGCTCGGACTCGACGGCAACCGCTTCCGCCTGCTGATCGGGCTCGGCTTCCTCGCCATCGTGTTCTGGTCCTCGGACGGCGTCATCGGCCTGTGGCAGCGCTGGCGTCAGCATCAACGGCGCGAGGTGAGCCGCTCCGGCGGAGGGCGCGGCCATGGATAGCGTCGCCCAACGCCTCTCCGCCGTCGGTGCCGGCGCGGCGCTGGAGCTGCGCGGGGTGACGCGGCTGTTCGGCGCGTTGGCCGCGCTGACCGACGTCACCATCACCGTCCGGCCGGGCGAGCGGCGCGCCGTGCTCGGCTCGAACGGTGCCGGCAAGACCACGCTGTTCAACTGCATCACGGGCGACTTCCCGCCCTCCTCCGGCACCATCCGCTTCTTCGGCGAGGACGTCACGCATTTCCCGCCCTATGAGCGCATCCGCCGCGGGCTGCGCCGCACCTACCAGATTTCGGCGCTGTTCCCCGGCCTCACCGTGCAGGACAACGTCTATCTCGCCTGCCGCGGCGTCTCGCGCGGACGCTTCTCGTTCCTGCGTCCGGGACAGAACGATGCGCTGATGCATGCGGCCGACAATCTCGTGCAGGCTGTGCACCTATTCGCCGTGAAGGACCAGCGCGTGGCCGAGCTCGCCCACGGCCAGCAGCGTCAGCTCGAGATTGCGCTCGCGCTCGCCGGCGCGCCGCGCTTCGTATTGTTCGACGAGCCGGCGGCGGGCCTGTCGCCGACGGAGCGGGCCGAGCTGATCGAGATCCTGACCTCCCTGCCCGCCCATATCGGCTACATCATCATCGAGCACGACATGGACGTTGCCCTGCGCGTCGTCGAGAGCGTCACGATGATGCACAACGGGCGCATCTTCAAGGAAGGCCTGCCGCAGGAGATTCAGTCCGACCCCGAGGTGCAGGAGCTCTATCTCGGAGGCGGCCATGAATGAGGTCCGCCGCAGCGGTGCCGCGCTCGAGGTCCGCGGCCTCGACGTCTATTACGGCCACTCGCACGCGCTGCAGGGCGTCGATCTCACGTTGGAGAGCGGCGTGTTCTCCGTCGTCGGCCGCAACGGCATGGGCAAGACCACGCTGTGCAAGGCAATCATGGGGCTCGTCGGCGTGAGCGGCGGCTCGATCCGCGTCCGCGGCGAGGATGTCACGCGGCGGCCGCCGGCCCAGATCGCCCGGCTCGGCGTCGGCTACGTGCCGCAGGGCCGCCGGCTGTGGCGCTCACTCAGCGTCGACGAGCATCTGCGGCTCGCCGGCGGCCTGCGTTCGGGCGCCTGGACGGTCGAGCGCATCTACGACACCTTTCCTCGACTCGCCGAGCGTCGGGATCACGGCGGCGGCCAGCTGTCCGGCGGCGAACAGCAGATGTTGGCGATCTCGCGCGCGCTGCTCACCAATCCGCATTTGCTCATCATGGACGAGCCGACCGAAGGGCTCGCGCCCGTCATCGTCGCGCAGGTCGAGGAGATGTTGCTGCGGCTGGGCGACGACGGCGACATGTCCGTGCTCGTGATCGAGCAGAACATTGGCGTCGCCACCGCGATCTCGCGCAACGTCGCGATCATGGTCAACGGCCGCATCAACCGCATCATCGATTCCGCGCGCCTGGCCGCGGACCGCGAGCTCCAGCAGCGCCTGCTCGGCGTCGGGCTTCATGCGGAGCTCGAACCGGATATCGACGCCGCCGCATCCGGCGTCGACACGAAACCGGCGCCGGCGCCACGGCGCGACGGGCCGGTGCGCATCTACATCTCCAACCCGACGCTGCCGACGCGATGGTCGCAACCGGTGCCGATCGCGCGCATCGAGGCCGCGGCGCGGACGCTCTCGACGCAGGTCGCGCGGCTCGACGAGACGGCGCGGCGCAAGCGCGAGCCGGCGACGCAAGCCTCGGGCCCGCCGGTGGTGCTGGTCGTCGGCACGCTCGACACCAAGGGCCAGGAGCTGCGCTACATCCGCGACATCATCGCCGAAAGCGGCCTGCGAACGCGGCTGGTCGACGTCTCGACCAGCGGCAAGCATTCATCCTGCGATGTCTCCGCGCAGGAGATCGCCCTGAACCACGGCCGCGGCGGCTCCGCCGTGTTCGGCACCGACCGCGGTGCCGCCGTCACCGCAATGGCAGATGCGTTTGCCAACTGGCTGCGGCGTCAAGGCAATGTCGCCGGCGTGATCTCGGCGGGCGGCTCCGGCGCGGCCTCGCTGGTCGCCCCGGGCATGCGCGCCCTGCCCGTCGGCGTGCCCAAGCTGATCATTTCCTCGGTCGCCTCCGGCGATGTCGGGCCCTATGTCGGCCCGGCCGACATCACCATGATGTACTCGGTCACCGACGTGCAGGGGCTGAACTCGATCTCGCGCACGGTACTCGCCAACGGGGCCAATGCGCTCGCCGGCATGGTCAAGGCGCGGCTCGACGCGCGTGCCGCAACGACGCGCGAGGCCGGCGGACTGCCCGCAATCGGCATCACCATGTTCGGCGTCACCACGCCGGCCGTGCAGAAGATCGCGGCCGAGCTGCGCGAGGATTTCGAATGCCTGGTCTTCCACGCCACCGGCGTCGGTGGGCGCTCGATGGAGAAGCTCGTGGAGTCCGGCCAGCTCGCCGGCGTGATCGACCTCACCACGACTGAAGTCTGCGACCTCTTGATGGGCGGCGTGTTTCCGGCGACCGAGGACCGCTTTGGCGCGATCATCCGCAGCCGCCTGCCCTATGTCGGCTCGGTCGGCGCGCTCGACATGGTCAATTTCGGCGCGCCCGACACCATTCCCGAACGCTATCGCGGCCGCAAGTTCCACGTCCACAATCCGCAGGTGACGTTGATGCGGACGACAGTGGAAGAGAACGAGCGCATGGGCCGCTGGATCGGCGAGCGGCTGAATCAGATGGATGGCCCGGTGCGTTTCTTCCTGCCTGAGGGCGGCGTCTCTGCCCTCGACGCAAGAGGCCAGCCGTTCTGGGATCCGGATGCCGACGCTGCGCTGTTCCGCACGCTGGAGCGGACCGTGCGGCAGACCGGAAATCGCCAGCTCGTTCGCATCCCTAAGAACATCAACGATCCCGATTTCGCCGCCGCCATCGTCACTGCGTTCCGAACCCTGTTCGGGCGCACCGGCGCGCGCCGGAGAGTAGCGAGGTGACCGATGGCCAGGTTTGAACGCGCGGCGCTGCTGAAAAGGTTTCGCGACATGGCAAGGCGCGGCGAGCCGATCGTCGGCGGCGGGGCCGGCACGGGGCTGTCAGCCAAATGCGAGGAAGCCGGCGGCGTCGACCTCATCGTCATCTACAATTCCGGCCGCTACCGCATGGCCGGGCGCGGCTCGCTCGCGGGCCTGATGGCGTATGGCGATGCCAATGCCATCGTGCTGGAAATGGCGAACGAAGTACTCCCCGTGGTCGGCCAGACCCCGGTGCTTGCGGGCGTCAACGGCACCGATCCGTTCCGAGACATGGACGTCTTTCTCGACCAGCTGAAGGCGCTCGGCTTTGCCGGCGTCCAGAATTTTCCGACCGTCGGCCTGATCGACGGTACCTTCCGCGCCAATCTCGAAGAGACCGGCATGTCCTATGCGCTCGAGATCGACATGATCGCCAAGGCGCACGACAAGGACATGCTGACCACGCCCTACGTGTTCAGCGAAAAGGAAGCCGCGGCGATGGCGATCGCCGGCGCCGACATCATCGTCTGCCACATGGGCCTGACGACCGGCGGCACGATCGGCGCGCAGACCGCGCCAAAGCTCAAGGACTGCCCGGCGCGGATCGACACCTGGGCCACCGCCGCGCTCAGCGTCAATCCGGACATCCTGGTGTTGGCGCATGGCGGTCCGATCGCCGATCCCGCCGACGCCGATTTCATCATGAAGAACACCCGTCATTGCCACGGCTTCTACGGGGCGTCCTCGATGGAGCGGCTGCCGGTGGAGCGGGCGCTGACGGAACAGGTGCGGCAATTCAAGGCGATCGGCGCGCGATAATGCCTGAGAGGTTCGAGGGAGGGAAAGATGTCAGGGATGTTGGTCGGTGAATTGATCCTCTGGCTGATCGTCGCGATCATCGTGATCGTGGTTGGCGTCTATATCGTGAACTGGCTCTACCACCGCTCCTCCAAGGAGACATCGTTCGTCCGCACCGGCTTTCTCGGCGAACGCGTGGTGATCAATGGCGGCGCCTTCGTGCTGCCGTTCATCCACGACTACACGCCCGTCAACATGAACGTGCTGCCGATGGGCATCGTGCGTTCGAAGCAGGATGCCGTGATCACGCGCGACCGCATGCGCGTCGACATCGAGGCCGACTTCTACGTCCGCGTGCAGCCGACCCGGGAGGCCGTCTCGATCGCCGCGGCGACGCTCGGCCGCCGCACCATGGAGCCGGAGCAGCTGCACACGCTGCTGGCCGGCAAGTTCATCTCGGCGATCCGCTCGGTCGCCTCCGAAATGACCATGGAGGAGATGCACGAGCGGCGCGGCGACTATGTCGCGCGGGTCAAGACCAATGCGGCCGAGGCGCTCGCGCAGAACGGACTCGAGCTGGAATCGGTCGCGATCACGGATCTCGACCAGACCGATCTGGAGTTCTTCAACCCCTCGAACCGCTTCGACGCCGAAGGCTTGACGCGCCTGATGGAGGACATCGAGGCGAAGCGGAAGCTGCGCAACGACATCGAGCAGGATTCGATGATCAAGATCCGCTCCCGCAACCTGGAGGCCGAGCGGCAGGCGCTGGAGATCGAGCGCGAGAGCGAGACCGCGCGGCTGGAGCAGGAACGCGATATCGAGGTGCGCCGTGCACTTCAGCGCACCGAAGTCGCCCGCGAGCGGGCGCTGCGCGAGACCGAGGCCGAACAGGCGCAGATTTCCGCCCGCGAGGCCATCGAGCGCGCCCGCATCGCCAATGAGCAGGCGATCGCCGAGGCCCGCATCGCCTCCGAGCGCGAGACCCGCCAGAAGGAGATCGAGCGGACCCGCACCATCGAGGAAAAGGAGCTGCTGGCGCGCGAGGAGATCGAGAAGACCCGGATCGCCAACCAGCGCTCGATCGACACCACCCGCATCGCCTCCGAACGCGAAGTCCGCCAGCGCGAGATCGAGCGGATGCGGACGGTCGAGGAAGCCGAGATCGCCGCGCGCGAGGCCATCGAAAAGGCCAGGATCCAGCAGGACCGCGTCGTCACCGACGCCCGCATCGCTAACGAAGAGGAGACGCGCCGCCGCGAGATCGAACGGACGCGCGCGGTGGACGAGGCCGAGATTGCCGCACGCGAGGCCACTGAAAAGGCCCGCATCGCTCAGATGTTGATCGTCAATGTCGAGCGCATCTCCTCCGACGAGCGGACCCGCGCGCTGGAGATCCAGCAGGTGCGGACCATCCAGGAGGCCGAGATCGAGGCGCAGCGCGCGGTTGAGGCCGCCCGCATCGCCCGGGAGCGGACGCTGGCTGCCGAGCGCATCGCCGCCGAGCAGAACACGCGGCAGCTGGAGATCGAGCGCAACCAGGCCCTCGACGTCGCCGGCATCGCCGCGCGCGAGACCACGGAAGCCTCGCGCATCGCGCAGGAGGAGCGCGTGCGCTCGCTGGAGATCGCCCGCAACCGCGCCGTCGAGGAAGCCGACATCGCCTCGCGCGAGGCGATCGAGGCGGCCCGCATCGCCCAGGAGAAGGCGGTTGCGGCCGAGCGCATCCAGGCCGAACGCGAGACGCGCGCGCTGGAGATCGAGCGGACCGGCATCCTGGAGGCGGCCGAGCTGAAGCGGCGCGACGCCATCGAGCGGCAGCGCATCACGGTCGACCTGGCGCTCGAGGCCGAGCGCATCAATTCCTCCAAGAAGCGTGAAGTGCTTAACATCGAGCAGAAGAAGGCGATCGAGATCGCTGACGAGGACCGCGTCATCGCGCTGTCGACCAAGAAGTCCGAGCGGATCGACGCCGACCGCCAGGTCCGGCAGGCCGAGATCGTCGCGCGCAAGGAGGTCGAGACCACCGACGTCTCGCGCGAGCAGGCACTGGAAGCGGCGCGGATTGAGCGCCGCCGTGCGATCGAGCAGCTCGAGGTCGCCCGCGTGCAGTCGCTCCAGGAGGCCGAGATCGCCGCGCGCGAAGAGGTCGAGCGTGCCCGCATCGCCTCCGACCGTGGCCTCGACGAGGCCCGCATCGGCCGCGAGCGCGAGCTGCGCAAGCTCGAGGTTATCAGAGAGAAGGACGTCGAGACGGTGCTGATGGAGAAGGCCATCGCGATCCATCAGAAGTCGCTGGAGGAGTCGGCCGCGCGCGCCGCCGCCGAGGAGGCACGGATCCGGGCGACCGAAGCCGCCGAGCGCGTCGTCACCGCACGAGAGAGCGAGATCGCCAGGCGGCGCAAGACTGTCGAGGTTCTGCTGGCGGAAAAACAGGCGGAGGAGACCCGCATTGCCGCCGAAGCCGAGCGTGTGCGCGCCGCGGTCGAGGCGGAGGCGCAGCGCATGCTGAACGAGGCCGAGAACGTGCTGACCGACCAGGCACGCTACTCGCTGTTCCGCAGAAAACTGCTCGACCGCATCGAGGGCATCGTGCGCGAGAGCGTCAAGCCGATGGAGAAAATCGAGGGCATCCGCATCCTCCAGGTCGACGGTCTAAACGGCAACGGCCACGGCAACGGCAACGGCAATGGGGGTCGCAGCGCCACCGACGAGGTGATCGATTCGGCGCTGCGCTACCGCGTTCAGGCGCCACTGATCGACTCCATCCTGTCCGACATCGGCGTCGAGGGCGGCAGCCTCGCCAAGATGCCGGGCCTGATCCGCGAGGCCCGCGACATGCAGGGCATCAAGGATGCCGCGCGCAAGGGTAGCGGCGGAGGTGGTGGCGGTGGCGGCGACAAAACCGCGGCCTCTCCGCCTGCGACCGAGGGCGGCGAGCCCGCGGCCGAACGCGGGCCGCGGAAGAAGAGCTGAGGTTTGAGCGATGGCCCGCGTCTACGTCTCTACCGTCGTCAACGCCCGCAACGACCGCGTCTGGGCCCGGGTACGCGATTTCAATGGCCTGCCGAACTGGCATCCGGCCATCGCCGAAAGCCGGATCGAGGGCGGCGAGCCCTCCGACAAGATCGGCTGCGTCAGGGATTTCCGTCTGCGCAACGGCGACCGCATCCGCGAGAAGCTGCTCGGCCTCTCCGACTACGACATGTTCTGCACCTACTCGATCCTGGAATCCCCGATGGGCGTCGAGAACTACGTCGCGACCCTGCGGCTGACGCCCGTCACCGACGGCGACCAGACATTTGTGGAATGGACCGCCGAATTCGACTGCGCCCCGGAACGGGAGACCGAGCTCGTCAACAACATCGGCGGCGGCGTGTTCCAGGGCGGCTTCGACGCCCTGAAGCGCGTGTTTGGAGGCTAGCCGTGCCGCATATCGTCAAGAGCACGATCCTGAACGCACCGACCGACGCGGTGTGGGACGTGCTGCGCGATTTCAACGGACACGACCGCTGGCACCCGGCTATTGCGACCTCCGCGATCGAGCGCGCGCAGTCCGCCGACAAGATCGGCTGCGTCCGGCGGTTCAAGCTGAAGGACGGCTCCGAGCTGCGCGAGCAGCTGCTGGCTCTGTCCGACCTCGAGCAGACCTTCAGCTATTGCCTGCTCGATACGCCGATCCCGATGTTCAACTACGTCGCCCATGTCCGGCTGCTGCCGGTGACCGACGGCGATCGCACCTTCTGGCACTGGGAATCGCGATTCACGACGAAGCCGGAGGACAAGGACCGCATCACCCACATGGTCGCCGAAGACATCTATCAGGCCGGATTCGAAGCGATCCGCCGCCATCTGAGGGAGGCAGCTTAAGCCATGGCCGTGACGGTAAAGACTTTTGCGAATGCGAGCGAGGCGGCTGGCGCGCTGTCGTCGGACCGTAGCGCGCGCTATCTGGGCGGCGGCACGCTGGTGATGCGTGCGCTGAACGAAGGCGACGTCTCGATCTCGACGATCGTGCGGGCGCAGGACCAGGCGCTGACCCGGATCGAGGCGTCCGGTCCGCGCATCACGATCGGCGCCGGCGTCACCTTCGCGCGCGTGCTCGCCGAGCGCGACCTCGCCTTCCTGCATGCCCCTGCGCGCTCGATCGGCGGTCCCGCCGTGCGCAACATGGGCACGGTCGGCGGCAATCTGTTCGCGCCTAACCCTTACGGCGATTTCACCGTGGCGCTGCTGGCGCTGGATGCCACTATTGCCGTGCAAGGCGGCTTCGGCTCGCGCGATATTCCGATCGAGGAGTTCTTGCAGGGGCGCGAGCGCCAGGCCGGGACTTTGGTGCTGTCGGTGTCCTGCACGCGGCCGGCCAGCAGCGAGGCGTTCCGATATCGCAAGATCGCGCGTATCAAGCCGAAGGGCGGCTCGGTGATCACGGTCGCGGCGCATCTGCCGGTCAGCGGTGGACGGATCGCGGGTGCGCGGATTGCGCTGGGCTCGATGGCGCCGACGCAAATCCGTGCTCGCGCCGCCGAACGCGCACTGGAGGGCCGCTCGCTGGATGCGGCGACCATCGCAGCCGCAGCCGCTGCGGCAACGGAAGGAACATCGCCATCCGACAACGCGCTCGGCAGCGCCTGGTATCGCCGCGAGATCGTCGGCGTGCATTTGCGGCGCCTGCTGTCGGGACAGGAATAGCCATGACAAAAATTCCCCTGCAGTTTCGTCACAACGGCCGCGACGTTGCTATCTTCGTCGACGGCGGCACCAATCTGCTCGTCGCGCTGCGTGAATTGATCGGCGACATGACGCCGAAATTCGGCTGCGGCCAGGGTGGTTGCGGCACCTGCAGCGTGCTGATCGATGGCGAGCTTCACCTCTCCTGCCTGACGCTCGCCGAGACCGTCGCGGGCCGCTCGGTCGAGACGCTCGACGGCATGAAGCAGGGTCCGAACCTGCATCCGCTGCAACGCGCCTTTGCCGACAATTTCGCCGCCCAGTGCGGTTATTGCACGCCGGGCATGCTGATGGCCGCAAAGGCGCTGCTCGACCGCAATCCGTCCCCGAGCCGGACTGAGGTGATCGAGGCGATTTCCGGCAACATCTGCCGTTGCACCGGCTACGAGCCGATCATCAATGCCATCCTCGCCGCCGCAGGCGGCCGGGCCAGCGCCTGAGGTCAGACCATGCTGGAACTGCGCAAGGACATCTTCGCCGACGAGCGCGACGATAACCTGAAGGAAATCGGCAAGGGCACGCAGCGGCAGGACATGCTCGGCCACATCACGGGCACGTCCAGCTATTTCAACGACCACAAGCTGCAGGGCATGCTGCACCTGAAGGTCGTGCGCTCGACCCAGGCCCATGCAAGGCTGCGCCGCATCGATACCAACGAGGCCGAGCGCTCGGCCGGCGTCCGCCGGATCATCCGCGGCGCGGACGTACCGCGCAACCTCAACACGCTGCTCAGCCTGATCAACTTCGGCAAGGACGACGAGCCGTCGCTGGCCGTCGACAAGGTCCGCTACAAGGGCGAGCCGATCCTCGCCATCGTCGCCGACAGCGAGCGCGAGGCATTCGAGGCGATCGCAAAGGTCAAGATCGACTACGAGCCGCTGCCAACCGTGTTCGACGTCGAGGATGCGCTGAAGCCGGGTGCGCCTGTCGTCAATGAGACCTATCCGAAGAACGCCTTCATCTACCACGACGTCTACGATCACCAGCGCCTGCGCTTTGGCGACGCCGATGCCGCGCTCGCGACCGCCGACCACGTGCTCGAGCAGCGCTATCAGATGTCGCCGATCGAGCATGCACCGACCGAGACCAACGGTGCGATCGCCGCGCCCGACACCAACGGCCGCTACGTCGTCTACACCTCGACGCAGGCGCTGTTCTTCTCGGTCGACACCTGCGCCAAGATCCTGGACGTGCCCTCCAACACCTTCCACTTCATCGGCGGCACCGTCGGCGGCGGCTTTGGCGGCAAGGTGGATACCCTGACCGAACCGCTCGCGATCCTCGGCGCCATGCTGACGGGGCGTCCCGTCCGCTACATGTTCGGCCGCGAGGAGGAGATGCAATACGGCCCGCCGCGCGGCGCCGAGCGCATCTACATCAAGGACGGCGTGATGCGCGATGGCCGCATCGTCGCGCGCAAGATCCGCGCCTATTTCGACAGCGGCGCCTATACGCGGCTGTCGAGCTACGCCGCCGTGAAATGCGCCGCGCACCTGCCGGGGCCCTACACCATTCCGAACGTCTATGGCGACGTCTATTGCGTCTTCACCAACCGCACGCCGGCGACCGCCATGCGCGGCTTCGGCGTCACCGCGATGGATTTTGCCATCGAATGCCAGATGGACAAGCTGGCCAACCTCGTCGGCATGGACCCGATGGAGTTCCGGATCCTGAACGCCTATCGCGACGGCGACATGAAGGCGCACCGGCGCGAGGCCAAGAACACCGCGCTGATCGAATGCGTGCAGGTCGCGGCCGAGAAGGCCAAATGGCCAATCCGCGACGAGTTCAGGCGCGCCTCCTCGCGCAAGGACGGCGGCGGCAGCCGCGCCGTGATCCCGCCGACGCCGACGGATCACCGGGCGCGGCCGACCGCGCCCGCGCAGCAGCGCACGACCTATGACCGCACGCCGATGACCGCGACGCGGGAGCCGCCGCGCGAGCCACCGCCGCCGGCGCCGCCTCCTCCCCCGCCGCGCCCGGCCGCGCCATCGCACGGCGCCACCCGGTTCTCATCCGTGTTCGGCACCAGGAGACGCTGAGATGACCAGGCATCGCGGACGCGGCATGGCGTCGATCAATTATCCCATCGGCATGAATCTCGGCGGCGATCCGAGCCAGGCGCTGGTGCATTCCAACCCCAGCGGCAAGTTCACCGTGGCGCTATCGTCGATCGACCTCGGCCAGGGCATGAAATCGGTGACGCGGCAGATCTGCGCGGAGACGCTGGGCGTGCCGGTCGAGGACGTCTATGTCGACACAGCGGATTCCGACACCGGTCCGCACTGCATGGGCTCGTTCGCTTCGCGCGGCACCCATCGCGTCGGCAACGCCGTGATGGCCGCGGCCCGGGAGGCGCGCGGCGTGATGATGGAGGCGGCCGCCGAGGAGCTCGAGGTCAACGCCGCCGATCTCGAGACCGACGGCCGCGGCAACATCCATGTCAAAGGCGCGCCGCACCGTTCGATCTCGACCAAGGACGTCGCCATCGCCGCGCAGTTCAAGCAGGGCAAGACCATCTCCGGCCGCGGCATCTTCCTCGTGCCGCTGTCGGACGTCGATCCCGAAACCGGCGAGATGTCACCGGCGACCTGCTATGCCCATGCCTGCCTCGTCGCCGAGGTCGAGGTCGATGATGAGACCGGCGAGGTCGCAATGGTCAGGATGGATTCCGCCTATGAGCTCGGCCGCGCGCTCAACCCGCGGCTGGTCGAGCAGCAGCTCGTCGGCGGCGCCTGGATGGGCGTCAGCCACGCGCTCTACGAGACGCCTGAGCCATACTATCCCGATCCCGTCCACGGGCCCCGCGACTTCGTCGAATATCTGATGCCCGGTCCCGGCGACATCTGCCCGCACGATATTGCCGTGCTGGAGCGTCCCGCCCCTGATGGTCCGTTCGGGGGAAAAGGCCCTGGCGAGATGTGCGCCAATCCGGTGCTGCCGGCGGTGGCGAATGCGATCTTCAACGCCGTCGGCGTGCGCATCGACGATCTGCCGATCACGCCGGAAAAGGTGCTGCGCGCGATCAAGGCCCAGGGCGGCGCGCGGCCGCAGGCGCGGCGCTAGAGGATCGGCCGTGGCAGTCCGCAGCAACATCGTCGGCATCGACAGCCCCGAGGCGCTGGAGAAGGCGCTTCGGGCAGCCTATTACCTCGCCGACGAGGGACTGGCGACCGCCGCCTATCTCGGACTCGCGCTCGGCAAGCCGCTGCTGCTGGAAGGCGCGCCCGGTGTCGGCAAGACGGAGGCGGCAAAGGCAATAGCTGCCGTGCTCGGCCGCCGCCTGATCCGCCTGCAATGCTACGAGGGCATCGACGCGTCTGCCGCGCTCTATGAGTGGAACTATCCGCGCCAGATGCTTGCGATCCGTCAGGCCGGCGATGAGAGCATCGACATCTATGGCGAGACATTCCTGATCGAGCGGCCGATGCTGGCCGCGCTGCGCGCACCCGATTCCACCGTGCTCCTGATCGACGAAATCGACCGCGCCGACCAGGAGTTCGAGGCGTTCCTGCTCGAATTCCTCTCCGACTTTCAGATCTCCATTCCCGAGCGCGGCACGGTCCGCGCGGCCGAGCGGCCGGTCGTCGTGCTCACCTCGAACCGGACCCGCGATCTGCACGAAGCTTTGCGCCGCCGCTGCGTCTATCACTGGATCGACTATCCCAGCGCCGAGCGGGAGGCCCGAATCATCATGATGCGCGCATCCAGCGTCGCCGAAGCCACGGCGCGCGCCGTCGTCGCGGCCGTCGAGAGATTGCGGCGCGAACCGCTGAGCAAGGCTCCCGGGATCGCGGAAGCCGTCGATTGGGCCGAGGCCGCGACCCTCCTCAACAAGGGCGGCGCGCGCTGGCCGGATGCCTTTAAGCGTTCGATCGGCATGGCGCTGAAGGACGAAGAGGACCTGCACTTCATCGCGCCGCGGCTCGATGCCATGCTCACGGAGGCGACCGCATGAGCACCGAGCTGCAGCTTCCGCGCGCTGCCCGCACCTTTGTTTCGTTCGTCGCGCTGCTGCGCGCCAACGGCTTCGCGGTTGCGCCGGAGCAAACCACCGCCTTCCTCGCCGCGATCGCGCTGCTCGGACCGCGCAAGCTCGAGGACATCAAGCAATCTGCGCTCGCCACCCTCGCCCCGCCGCCCGAGCGCCGCGCCACCTTCGACCGGCTGTTCGACCTGCATTTCCGCGGCAGCGAAGCGATCGAGCATGCCGACGGCGAGGACGACGAGACCGTCCGTCTGCAGGATGAAGGTCGCGGCGACGAGGAGCCCCTGCTCTCCGACGACGCCAACGAGTCCGGCCTGACCGCATCGCGCACCGAGGCTCTGGTCGAGCGCCGCTTCGCGCAACTCTCCACGACCGATGCCCTCCGACGCCTGGCCCGCGAGGCCCCGCGGCGCCTGCCGCGGCGGCGCGGCCACCGCCGCATGCGGGCGCGCCGCGGCCCCTTCGCCGACCTCCGCCGCACCTTGCGCGACAGCGTCCGCAGCGACGGCGAGATCCTGCGCCTCGGCCACATGAAGCGGCGGCAACGGCCGCGCAAGATCTTGCTGCTGATCGACGTCTCCGGCTCGATGAAGGGCCGCACCGAGGAGAACATGAAGCTCGCGCATGCGCTGGTGCAGGCGGCACCCAATGTCGAGGTCTTCACCTTCGGCACGCGTCTGACCCGTGTCACCCGCGCGCTGCGGCTGAAACGCCGCGAGCAGGCGCTGAGCGCCGCGGCACATCTGGTCAGCGACTGGGACGGCGGCACCCGGATCGGCGACGCGCTGCAAGCCTTCCTGGCGGTCCCGCGGTTCGGCGGCTACGCCCGCGGCGCCGCCGTGGTCATCCTATCCGACGGGCTCGAGCGCGGTGAGCCGGACGCCCTTCGCGACGCCATCGCGAAATTATCGCGGCGGGCCTGGCGCCTGAGCTGGCTGACGCCGCTCGCGACAGGCCCCGGCTTCCGTCCGCAGACCGAAGCGCTGGTCGCGATCGAACGCTTCGTCGACGATCTCGTGGACGGCGGGTCGAGCGCCTCGATCGTCGCCCACGTCCTGGCACTGGGAAGGAGAGCTGCGTGAACGGTATTGTCGACGGCCATCATCACATCTGGCAGCAGGCCGACCTGCCCTGGCTGACCGGCCCCATGCAGCCCCGCATCTTCGGACCGTACGAGCCGATCCGGCGCGATTATCCGATCCAGGAATATCTGGACGATCTCAAGGACAGCGGCGTCACCCGTTCCGTCTATGTGCAGACCAACTGGGCGCCTGAGCATTTCGAGGAGGAGGCAGCCTGGGTGCAGCGCACGGCCGACGAACACGATTGGCCGCACGCCATCGTCGCCTACGCCAATTTCGCGGTCGACGACGTCCGCCCGCAGCTCGACCGCCTCAAGCGTTATCCGCTGCTGCGCGGCGTGCGCATGCAGCTGCACTGGCACGAGAACCCGCTCTATCGCTTCGCAACGCGTCCGGATCTCTGCGCCGATCCCGTGATCCGTCGCAACGTCGCGCGTCTTTCCGATTACGGCTGGAGTTTCGACCTGCAGGTTTTCACGCCCCAGATGCCGGATGCCGCCCAGCTCGCCGAATCCTGTCCCGGCGTGACCTTCGTCCTCCAGCACGCCGGCATGCTCGAGGATCTCTCGCCGGCGGGACGGGCGGCCTGGCGTGCCGGGATGGCCCGGCTCGCGACCTGTCCGAACTTGGTCTCGAAACTGTCCGGGCTCGGCACCTTCATCCATCGCAACGATCCCGCGCATATCGCCGCCGTGCTCACTGATACCGTCGCGATCTTCGGCGCCGAGCGCTGCCTGTTCGGCTCCAATTTTCCGATCGAGAAATTGTGGACCACTTATCGCGAGCTCGTCGCAGCCTTTCGCGCAGCCGCTGCCCCGTTCAGTGCGGAGCAGCAGGATGCGATCTTCAGGACGACGGCGAGGCGCGTCTATCGGCTTTGACGGACAAGAAACGAGACAGGAGGAGAACGAATGGCGCTGGAGATCAAGATCCTGGACTACGGCGATATCGAGCTGGAATCGAGCTTCCTGGTGCTCGGCCGAGACTGCGGCCGCACCCGCCGCGTCCTCACCCTCGGCTTCCTGATCCTCGGCGGCCCATATCCGGTCGTGGTCGACACTGGCTATCGCTCCAACCAGATCATGGAGACGCTGGGCATGCGCGGGCTCCAGTATCATGAGAACATGATCGAGAACCAGCTTGCGCGTCACGGCGTCCGCATGGGCGATGTTCGCTTCGTCTGCCACACCCATCTGCACATCGACCATGCCGGCAAGGACGATCTTTTCCCGATGAACACGACCGTCGTCGTCAACCGCCGGGAGCTCGAATATTCCGTCTCCGGGCTGATGCATCCGCAATATCCGGCGCCCGACATCAAGCACCTGATCGATCGCCTGCACACCAAGAGCGCGTTGCGCTTCCTCGACCTCGAAATCACCGGACCGATCGAGCTGATGCCCGGCGTCTATTGCGATGCCGCCAACGCTCACACCGAGGGCTCGATGAACATCATCGTCCACACCGCCGACGGCATCGCGACCATCTGCGGCGATGTCATCTACGACTTCAACGACCAGATCGTCACGCCCTTCCATGAAATCCAGGATTGGGAGCCGCGCACCACCGGCAATCATGGCACCAGCAAGCGCGCAGAAAAGGCGGCGATCAAGAAGCTGCTCAGCAATTCGCGCTACCTGCTCCCGGTTCACGACCGGCCCGCCAAGATCGAAGGCGGCAACGTCGTGGGGCGACTACATGATCAGGTCCCCGGCCCGATCGTGCAGTCGCTGCCCGCACGCAACTGGTTCCCGGCTTGAGGTCGAGGACGGACCAATGACCCATGTGACGTTGCGAAGCGAGTTCGAGACCCTGATCGACCCCTATGCACCGGTCGCACAGATCGGCACCGGCTTCGACTTCACGGAAGGACCGATCTGGCACCCGGTCGATCATTATCTGCTGTTCTCCGACATGCCGGCCGACGTGCGGCGGCGTTGGGATGCGCGGCGCGGCGTCGTCGAGGTCAAACGTCCGTCGAACAAGTGCAATGGCATGACCTATGACGCCGAGCTCAATTTGATCGTTTGCGAGCACGCGACCTCGTCGCTGGTGCGCGAACGCACCGACGGACGGCGCGAGGTGCTGGCTTCGCATTTCGGCGGCCAGGAGCTCAACAGCCCGAACGACGTCTGCGTGCACTCATCCGGCGCGATCTATTTCTCCGATCCCTGGTATGGCCGCATGCCGGTCTATGGTGTCGAGCGGCCGCGCCAGCTCGGCTTCCAGGGCGTCTACCGCCTCGTGCCGGGCGGCGAGCCGAAGCTCGTGGTCGAGCGCAACCTGTTCGACCAGCCGAACGGGCTGTGCTTCGCTCCGGACGAGAAGCGGCTTTATATCAACGACACTGTGCAAGCCCTGATCCGCGTGTTCGACGTCAACAGCGACGGCTCGCTGTCCAATGCACGCGTGTTTGCGAGCGGCATCAAGTCTGAGCTCGAGCCCGGCCTACCCGACGGCATGAAGTGCGATCAGCACGGCAATGTCTGGGTCACCGCACCCGGCGGCGTCTGGGTCTATTCGCCGCGCGGAGAGCTGCTCGGCAAGGTCCGTGTGCCCGAGCTGGTCGCCAACCTCGCCTGGGGCGGGCCGGATTTCCGCACGCTCTATCTCACCTCGACACACTCGGTGTACGCGATCCCGACCAGGGTCGGCCCGCGGCATGAGCCCTATATGAGCGGTCGGCGCGCCGGCGGCGGAACAAGCTCGAGCTCATCGCCAGCTTCGCCTATTCTGACCGAGGGCGAGATGCGGCTCGATCCGCAGCGCTGCGCCATGATCATCCAGGATCTGCAGAACGACGTCATCATGGACGGCGGCGCCTTCGCCGAGTCCGGCGCGCCCGGTCACGCCAAGCAACAGCATGTCGTGGAGAATGTACGGCGCCTGGCGGAAGCCGCACGCGCCCGCGGCGTCACCATCATCCATGTCTGGTTCGTGGTCGAGCCCGGCGCGCCCGGCGTCACGCTGAACGCTCCGCTATTCGAAGGTCTCGTCGACAGCAAGGCGATGGTGCGCGGGAGCTGGGGCGCGGCCCCGGTTTCAGGCCTCGAGCCACGGCCCGGCGATTTCGTCGTCGAGAAGATGCGGATGAGCGCCTGGGAAGGCACGCGGCTGGAGACGATCCTCAAGGCGACCGGCCGCGACATGATCATCAATACCGGGGCCTGGACCAACATGTCGGTCGAGCATACGGCGCGGACCGGTGCCGACAAGGGCTATTTCATGATCGTGCCAGAGGATTGCTGCTCGACCATGAATGCCGACTGGCACAACGCCTCGATCAACTTCGCCATGCAGAACGTCGCGGTCGTGACCAGGGCCGATGCCGTGATCAGAGCGCTGGGATGAGTTGTGGCAAAGCTCCTGCACTTGTCCTGCTCGCCGCGCGCCGAGTCCGAATCGACAGCCGGCGCGCGCGTTTTCCTCGACGGCTTCCGTCAGACTCGACCGGATTGGGACATCGATGTCGTGGACATCTGGCGTGAGCGGATGCCGGAGTTCATCGGTCCGATCGTCGAGGCCAAATATGCGCGCATGAAGGCTCAGGCCTTCACCGACGCGCAGCGCGACAGCTTTGCCGAGGCCGAGCGAATGGCGCTGCGCTTCTCGCTCGCCGATCGCGTGCTGATCTCGACGCCGATGTGGAACTTCGGCCTTCCTTACAAGCTGAAGCAGTGGTTCGACATCGTCGTCCAGCCCGGTCTCACCTTTCGGTTCGATCCGTCGCAGGGATATCTCCCGCTGCTCAAGGACCGGCCGACGCTGGTGATCATCGCCAGCGGCAGCGATTTTGGCACCGGCATGAACCGCGGCCGCATCGATATGGCAACGCCCTACTTGCGGGAAATCCTGCGCTTCATCGGGATCAGCAATGTCCGCTTCGTCCTGATCGGTCCAACCACGGGACCGCAGCAGCCGATCGATGCCGCCCGCGAACGGGCCCATCAACGGCTCGCTGCAATGGCCACGACCTTCTGAGGCGTGATGAGATGGGGATCAGATCAGGCTCGATTTGCCTCGGCTCAGCACTTGGCCTGCACCTTTGGTGCCGACGATCCGACCCTGGCTGCAGACCACCTCTCCCCTGGCGATTGTCGTCACCGGCCATCCCGTGACCTCGAAACCTTCCCAGGGCGTGTAGTCCGCGCCGTGATGCAGATCGGCCTGCCGGATCGGCTTCTTCAACTTGGGATCCCAGAGAACGATGTCGGCATCGAAACCGACGCCGATCGAGCCCTTGCGCGGATAGAGGCCATAGATGCGGGCGTGGCTGGTCGCCGTCAGCTCGACGAACTTCTGCAGGGTGATGCGTCCCTTCGAGACGCCCTCGGAGAACAGGATCGGCAGCCGCGTCTCGACGCCGGGGATGCCGTTCGGTACCCAGCGGAAGGAGGTACGGGCGTTCGGCGTCAGCTTGCCCTGGGGATCGTCGTAGCGGAACGGGCAGTGATCGGACGAGAAGGTCTGGAACACGCCTGATGTGATGCCTTCCCAGATCGCCTGCTGGCTCTCGACGTCGCGTGGCGGCGGCGAGCAGACATATTTCGCGCCCGTAATGTCCATGTTGAGGCCCTTCATGTCGTCGGCCGTCAGCGTGATGTATTGCGGGCAGGTCTCGGCATGAACGGGCAGGCCGCGCTGCTGCGCCCAGCGCACCTGCTCCATCGCCTCACGTCCGGAGACGTGCACGATCATGATGGGAACGCCGATCACCTCGGCATGGCTGATGGCCCGGTGCGTCGCTTCGCGCTCGACCGCTTGCGGCCGCGAGGTGCCGTGATAGTACGGCGCGATATGACCTTCGCGCTCCAGCTTGCTGGTGAGGAAGCGGATGGCGTCGTAGCCCTCGCAATGGACCATCACCAGCGCCTCCTCGCGGCGCGCGACGTCGAACACTTCGAGCAGCTGCTTGTCGCTGAGCACGAGGTCGTCATAGGTCATGAACACCTTGAACGAGGTGTAGCCGTCCTTGACGAGGGCCGGCAGCTCCTGCCCGAGCACCACAGCAGTCGGGTCGGAGATGATGAGGTGGAAGGCGGTGTCGATGTAGCACTCGCCTTCGGCGAGCTTGCGATAGTTCTCGACACAGGTGCGCAGCGAGGTGCCCTTCTCCTGCAACGCGAAGGGCAGCACCATGGTGTTGCCGCCGGCCGCCGCCGCGCGTGTCGCCGAGGCAAAATCGTCGGCCATCACCACGTCGGGGCCCGAGGGCTGGGAGATATGGACGTGGCTATCGATGCCGCCCGGCAGCGCCAATAGGCCCGTCGCATCGATCTCGCGCGCCGCCCCCTCGATGCGATCGGCGATGCTGACGATGCGGCCTTCGCGAATTCCGATGTCGGCGCGAAACTCGTCGCTGGCCGTCACGATGGTGCCGCCGCGGATGGCGAGGTCGAGCTGCGTCACTGATGTCTCCGTCACCTGATATTTGGCATGGTCTGGAAGATCCGCCCCCATTGCGCAAGGGCCGTCACATCGCCGCCGGCGAGACCCAAGGTCCGCCACAGCGTCACCGCGACCGAGTCGAGCACGGCGATGTCCAGCTCCCGCTCCAACGTGGCCGCAAGCGCCGCACCATCGAGATTGGTGCAGAGGATGACGATCGCGTCAGCCCCCTCCGCCGCTACGGCCCGGATCATGTCCGTGATCGTCGCCGGCGCGACCTCGCCAAAGGAAAAGTTGTCACGCAAGCCGAGATGCCGCTCTGCATACGGGGCAACGCCCTCCTCGGCCCAGACGTCGGCGATGCGCCGCTGCACATCATCGGTATAGGGCGAGACCAGGCCGACGCGCCTCGCGCCGAGCGCGCGGGCGGCATCGATGCAGGCGAGCGTCGACGTCGTCGCCGGCACATTTGTGCGGGCCGTGATCGCCTCGCACAGAGCGCGGTCGCGGCCAATGCCGAGCCAGCTTGCGGACGTGCCATTCCAGGCGATTGCGTCGACCCTGGCATCCGCCAGTAGATCGGCCGCCGGCAACATCACCGAGGCATCGAACTGGCTCAGCGCGGCGGCATCGAGCGCAATCTCGGTGACGCGGAAGCGCGCGAAATGCGCGGTGATGCCGGAGACATCGGCCAGCATGGCGCTGGTGACGGGCTCGAGCACCGAGTTGGAGGACGGCGTGATCATGCCGAGGCGTTTGCGCATGGCGATACCTTACGACGCCTGCGCAAGCCGCGTCGACTCCTCCCGGATCAAAGCCAGGATGTGGCGCTTGGCGTCGTTGAATTCTGGGCTGGTGATGTCGCGCGGGCGCGGCAGGTCGAAATTGACCGCCTCGCGGATCCGGCCCGGCCGCCTGGTCATCACCACGATCTTGTTGCCGAGCACCAGCGCCTCGTCGACGCTGTGGGTGACGAACACGATGGTGCAGCGGCGCTTCTGCCAGATCGCAACCAGCTCCTCCTGCATTTCGAGCTTGGTCTGGGCGTCCAGCGCCGCGAACGGCTCGTCCATCAGGATCACGCTGGGGTTCATCAGCAGCGCGCGAGCGATGCCGACGCGCTGGTTCATGCCGCCCGACATTTCGGAGGGATGATGGTGCTCGAAGCCGCGCAGGCCGACGAGCTCGATGAACTCCATCGCCCTGTCGTAGCGCTCGGCCTTGGCGATGCCCTTGAGCTTGAGGTGGAAGGCGATGTTGTCGATCGCGGTCAGCCACGGCATCAAGGTCGCCTGCTGGAACACCACGCCGCGGTCCGAGCCCGGCCGCTCCACCTGCTTGCCGTCGACCAGCGTGCGGCCGGACGTCGCCTGCTCGAAACCGGCGATGATGTTGAGCAAGGTCGACTTGCCGCAGCCGGACGGGCCGAGCAGGCAGACGAAGTCGTTGGCCTCGATGTCCAGATTGATGTTGTCCAGCGTCAGGAGGTCGCGGCCGCGCCGCTTGTCGGAGAACACTTTGACGATGTTACGAAGCTCGATTGCCGCCATCAGCCCACCCTGCCCTGCACCGTGGTGGTCTGCTGCCAGCGCAGCGTACGCGCCATGATTGCCTTGAGACCGAGGTCGGAGAGATAGCCGAGCAGCCCGATCGAGATCATCGCAGCCAGCACGATGTCGTAGCGCAGGAAGTAATAGGAATCCCAAAGCACGTAGCCGAGGCCGCTCTTCACCGCGACCATCTCCGCCGTGACCGTCAGCATCCAGGCCGAGCCGACCGCGATGCGAAGCCCCGCAAAGATCGCGGGTAGCGCCGCCGGCAGCACGATGTCGGTCAGCATCTGCCGCCCATTGGCACCCATCATCGCGCCGGCGCGGACCAGATTGTGGTCCACGGTCTTCACGCCATGGATGCTGTTCATCAGCACGGGAAAGAAGGCGCCGAGGAAAACCAGGAAGATCGCCGGCTTGTCGGCGATGCCGAACCAGATGATGGCGAGCGGAATCCAGGACACCGGCGGGATCGGCCGCAGCATCTGCAGGGTCGGCTCAAGCGTCTTCTCGAACAGGCGCGACCAGCCGATCGCGACGCCGGCGAGGACACCGAAGAAGCTTGCGAGTGCAAAGCCGCCGAAGACGCGAAGCGCGCTGGCGAGCGCGTCGCGCAGCCAGTGCCCGGAATAGGTCTGCGTGGTCTCATCAAAGCCGAACACCCAGTCTCCGAGCGCATGCAGCACCGCGCTCGGCGCCGGCAGCAGCGCCGGCGGCAGCATGCCGCTGCAGGCAAAGGCCTCCCAACCGGCGACCAGCAGCGCCGGCACGACCAGGCGTTCGAGCCCCTGGAATGCCCGCGTCAGCCGAAACGCCGGCCTGGCGGGCGAGACGTCAGTAACCGAGGTCATTCTTGGTTTTTCCGGTGGCCTGCTCCAGGAACGAATAGTCCATGTTCTTCGCCGCCTCGGTGGAGACGTCCTTCGAGATGTATTTGAGGTCGCGCATCATCGCGGCGATCGCCAGCGTCTGCGAGCGATGGATCGCGGGATCTGGCGATGCATTCTGCAGCGCCTCAGTCGCCACGTTCTTGTCGAGGCCGGTCAGTTTGTTGATGACCTCGATCCAGGGCGCCTTGTCCGCGATCAGCTTGTTGTCAAGCTCGACCACGGCGCTGACGACGCCCTGGACGCCGGCGCGCTGGCTCGCGATCACGTCGGAACGGGTGACGATCAAATTAGTAAGGTTGCCCGCGGCCTGCTCGTACGGCAGCACGAAATGCTTGCCGGCGCCGGCGAGCCGGATCTGCGAGGCGAACGGCTCGACCGAACAGATCATGTCGACCTCGCCGCGCTGGAGCGCTGCGAGATGGTCGGACGGATTGGGAATGTTGATGAACTGGATGTCCTTGTTGGGATCGACGCCCTGCTTGAGGAACGCGCCGCGCATGTGGATGTCCTGCGCATTGCCGCGGGAGGCCGCGACCTTAAGCGGCTGACCGTCGCTCTTCGCCTTCGCAACGGTCGCCTTGAACGTGGCCCAATCTTCCGGGGGAAGGCTCAGCTTCGCAGAGGAGAGGCATTCCGAGCCGCCATTGATCTGCCCGGAGACCGCAACGACGTCAAAACCTTTGTCGAGCGCGGTGATGTAGTGGAGATAGGTGACCTGTGCGACGTCGATGCTCTTCGACACCAAAGCGGTGAGCACGTCATTGCCCGAGTTGAAGCCTGTGGCCTCGACCTCGACGCCCTTCGCGATCCCGGGGATGAGCGACATCGGCAGGCAGTGCGCACATTTGGCGTAGCCGAGCTTGATCTTCGCGGCTTGCGCCGAGACGAGATCGCTTCCGCCAAGCACCAAAGCCATCACCACGAGGCCCAGTCGCACACTCGTCCGCATCGCTCACTCCGTTTCGAAACCGCGGCATCCCGCGCGTCGGGAGCGATCATCCGCCGGCCTTTGGCGCAGCGCAATCCAGTTTTTGCATGCTGCATACAATTTGCGCGGTATGCCATTGTTTTCAGCCGGATGCGTCGGTATTTTGGGCAAGCAGACGGGCCGGAAATGGCTAGGATCGACGTGAGAAATGAGGCACGCGTGCAGGCAAGATCGGAAGCGCCAAAGGGACGAAAGTCGCCCAAGCTCAAGCGGATGGGCCTGCATGAGCGCGCCGCCGCGCGGATGCGGACGATGATCATTCGCGGCGAGCTGCCGCCGGGCTCGCAGACTCAGGAGACCAAGCTGTCGAAGGAGCTCGGCGTGTCGCGCACCCCCCTGCGCGAGGCGATGAAGGTGCTCGCGGCGGAGGGCTTGATCGAGCTCCGTCCGAACCGCAGCCCGCGCATTGCCGATATCGCGGTCGACGGCATCTCGGAATTGTTCGAGGCCCTCGCCGGCATCGAGCGGCTCGCCGCAGAACTCGCCGCGGAGCGCGCCACCGAGCGCGATCTCGCCCGCCTGCGCACGCTGCAGACCCGGATGGAGGGTCATCACCGCAGCGGCAAGCTCGACGATTATTTCGCCATCAACGGCGAGATCCACAGCACCATCGTCCGCATGGCGCGCAACACGCCGCTGCGCGAGGCGCACGAGACGCTGATCTCGCGCGCCGAGCGTGCGCGTTATCTCGCGCTCGGCGCCGACAGGCGCTGGAGCAATTCGGTCGACGAGCACGCCGACATCCTGGCCGCGCTCGAAGCGCGCGACGGCGAAGCGGCCGGCCGCCTGCTCGGCGCGCATGTCGCGCGGACCGGCACGGCGCTGCTGGAAGTCCTCGCCGCCTCTCAGGCCAAGCGGCCGGCGGCATGATCATGAAGCTGCTGCTGCTCAACCCCAACACCAGCACCGAGGTCACGCAGCTGATGCTGGGCGTCGGGCAGCGCGCCGCCTCAGAAGGCACCGAGCTGATCCCGTGCACCGCGACCCGCGGTGTGCCCTATATCGCCACGCGCACCGAGGCGCAGATCGGCGGCGCCATCGCGCTGGAGATGCTTGCCGAGCAGCACGAGAAGGTCGACGCCGCGATCATCGCGGCCTTCGGCGATCCCGGCTTGTTCGCCGCGCGCGAGACCTTCGACATTCCCGTGATCGGCATGGCGGAGGCGGCGATGCTGACCGCGTGCATGGCCGGACGCCGCTTTGCCATCGTCACTTTCGCGCAGGCGCTGGGGCCCTGGTACGAGGAATGCGTCCGCTCCCACGGACTGTGGGAGCGCTGCGCCGGCATCCGCATGCTGGATACGCCGTTTCAGGCGATCTCCGAGGTCGGCAACGAGAAGGAGGACATGCTGGTCGAGCTCGCCCGGCGCGCCATCGTCGAGGACGAGGCCGATGTGCTGATCTTTGCCGGCGCCCCGCTCTCGGGCCTTGCCGAGCGCGTCTCCGACCGGATCCCCGTCCCCGTGGTCGATCAGGTCATAGCGTCAGTGAAGCAAGCCGAGACGCTGCACGCGCTGCGTTTGCGCAAGGCCATTGCCGGCACGTTCCGCCGTCCCGCCGCCAAACCGACCATCGGCCTTGCCGATGCGCTCGCCGCCCGGCTCGAGCATCGCGACAGCTGATCAGAGAGGCGGCCGGCGATGCGAAAAACCCAGTTCGTTCTCGAGCATGCGGCCGAAGGCAAACAAGCGGGATTCGCATCCCGGCGGCGCGATGATCTGGATGCCGAAGGGCAGCTCATGCTCCCCGCGTGGCACCGGGAGGGTCAACACCGGGAGGCCGACCAGCGACACAATGAAGGTCACGGCGAGGTAGTCGATCGGCGTCTCCAGCGCAGCCCCGTCGATGGCAGTGACATCGGCGATCTCATTCGGCCAGGGCAAGACGGACGCGGCCGGTGCGACCAGGACATCGGCGTGAGTGAACAGCTCGCGAAAGCTGCGGTAGATCGCGGTGCGGCGCCGCTCGGCGTTGAGGTAGTCCTGCGCGGACAGGTTTGCGCCGGCTTCGATATTCCAGATCACCGTCGGCGTGAGCTCCGCACGCCGCGTCCTCAGCAGTTCGCCATAGCTGCTCGCGATGTTCGCGGCGCGGAGCGTGCGGAAGGCTTCGATCGCCCCGCCGCAGTCGGGCGAGGATGGCACGAGATCGGCAACACGCGCGAGCGCCTCGCAAGCCGCAGCGAGGCGCGCACGAACCTCGCGCGCGACGGGCGCGACGCCGAAATCGGGCGTGACGGCGATCCGGGGGCGGCCAGCGATGGAGTGATCATCACCGACGCTGCCGAGCGAGAGCGGATCATTCGCATCGCCTCCGGCGCAGACCGACAACGCGAATTCGAGATCGTCGACGTTGCGTGCGAGGAAACCGTGGGTCGCCAGCATGTCCCAGCCGAACGGCCGGCGCGGCGACGGGATGCGGCCGGGTGTCGGCCGGATCGAAGCGACGTCGCAGAAGCTGGCGGGCGTGCGTACCGAGCCGCCGAAATCAGTGCCATGCGCCAGCGGCACCATGCCGGATGCGACCGCGACGGCAGAGCCGCCGGACGATCCGCCGGAGGTCAGCGCGGAATCGAACGGATTGCGTGTCGGTCCGCACAATCTGTTGGTGCAGACCGCCCCGAAGCCGAACTCCGGCGTGTTGGTCTTGCCGAGAATGATCGCGCCGGCGCGCCGCAGTCGCGCCACCACGAGATCGTCCTCGCGCGGGACGTGATCACGGAACAGCACCGATCCGTAGGTGGTCGTAAGTCCCGCAGTGTCGGTGAGGTCCTTGATTCCAACGGGCACGCCATGCAGCGGTCCGATCGGCGCAGATGCCGCGTCGCACATCTGCGCGGCGCGGCGGGCGCCGTCCGCATCGACCGTCACGAACGCCGCCAATCGGGTGTCGCGGTCTGCAATCCGCGCGAGATGCGCTTCAACGGCGTCACGGGAGGACAGCTCGCCCCTCACAATGGCGCGCGCAAGCTCGGTGGCGGTGAGGTCGCATATCGATCGATCCGATGTCATGGGACCACCATGCCAAAACACACGCCGAAAAGCGACAGGCGCGGGCACGAGACTTGCTTTCTCCTCTGGGGCAACGGGAGGCAACACCATGGTTGATGCGCCAAGCGGCCGATCGCTCGTCGTCGACGCGGTCACCCACCGGTATCCGAGTGGCGCGCTTGCGGTCGAGAACATCAATCTCGACATCAAGGGCGGCGAGATCATCGCCCTGCTCGGTCCGTCCGGCTGCGGCAAGACAACGCTGCTGCGCATCATCGCCGGCTTCATCGCGCAGACGCAAGGCAGGATCATCATCGGCGACGACATCGTCGATGCGTTGCCGCCGAACAAGCGCGCCGTCGGCATCGTGTTCCAGAACTACGCGCTGTTCCCGCACCTGTCGATCAGCGAGAACGTCGCCTATGGCCTTGCCGCCCGCGGCATCGACAAGGCGACGCGCCAGCGCGAGGCGCAACGCCTGCTGGAGCTGGTGCAGCTGCCGGCCATGGCCGAGCGGCTGCCGCGGCAGCTCTCCGGCGGCCAGCAGCAGCGCGTTGCGCTCGCCCGCGCGCTCGCGATCAAGCCGTCGATCCTGCTGCTCGACGAGCCCTTCGCCGCGCTCGACAAGAATTTGCGGCTGGACATGCAGATCGAGGTCAAGCGGCTGCAGCGCGTCTCCGGCATCACCACGCTGATCGTCACGCACGACCAGGAAGAAGCGCTGTCGATGGCCGATCGCGTCGCCGTGCTGAGCCATGGCAAGCTCGAGCAGTTCGGCTCGCCATCGGACGTCTATGACCGTCCGCAGACGCTGTTCGTCAACACCTTCGTCGGCTCCACCAACCGCTTGCCCGGTGTCGTGGTCTCGGCGGATCGCACGGAGGCGAAGGTGCGCCTCGATGCCGGCGCGGAGATCATCGCGCGTCCCGCAGGCGGTGCGCTCAGCGAGGGCGGCCGCGTCACTGTCTGCATCCGGCCCGAGCATCTGCAATTCGTCGGCGACGAGACCGGCTTTGCCGGTGTGGTCGGCATGTCGCTGCCGCTGGGCGCCACTGTCGTGCATGAAGTCACCACCGCCGATGGCTCCGGCGTCAAGGTTTCTCAGGCGCGCATCGGCGAGACGCGCGCCTTGGAGAACGGTGCTGCGGTGCGCCTCGCGCCGCTCGCCCCATCGCTCGCCAACGCCTTTCCCGCAACGCTTTAGATCCAATCTTTGTCCAGAGGGGAGTTTGATATGATCATGAACCGCAGAAGCCTGCTGACCACGGCGCTCACGCTCGGCGCCATGAAGGCGTTTCCAGGCCTGAGCTACGCCCAGGCGCGCCCGCTGGTGTTTGCGACCTTTACCGGCAGCTGGGAGGAAGCGCACAAGGCCGTGCTGGTGCCGGCGTTCCGCAAAGCCAATGCGGACGCCGCGATGGTGCTCGATCCCATGCTCTCGGTCGACCAGATCGCCAAGGTCAACGCAGCGAAAGCAAATCCGCCGATCGACGTCATGCTGCACGATCCGGGCCCTGCCCTCGTCGCCGTCGGCCAGGATCTGGTCGAGCCCTATCCGGTCGAGAAGAGCGCGTACTACAAGGACCTGATCGCTGAGGCACAGGAGCCGATGGGCCCCGCCCCGTTCTTCCAGGTCGTCGGCCTCACCTACAATCCGGAAGCGGTCAAGACGCCGCCCACGTCATGGGCCGACCTCTGGAAGCCGGAGTTCAAGGGCCGCGTCGGCATCACCAACCTCAACTCGACGCTCGGCACCGGCTGGCTGGTCGAGATCGCCAAGATGCGCGGCGGCTCGGAGGCCAATGTCGATCCGGGCTTCAAGGCGCTGGAGGAGCTCAAGCCCAACCTCGCCGCCGTCGCCGCCAATCCCGGCGCGCTCGCGACCCTGTTCCAGCAGGGCCAGATCGACATCTCGCCCGGCAATTTCAACGCCATCCAGATCCTGAAGGCGCGTGGCGTGCCGGTCGAGTTCGTGGCGCCGAAGGAAGGCGCCATTGCCTTCAAGACCACGATCCACATCGTCAAGAACTCGCCGAACCGCGAGCTCGCCTTCAAGCTGATCGAGGCGGCCTTGATGCCGGAGGTGCAGACCACGCTGATGAACCCGCCCTATCTGATCGTGCCGACCAATTCCAAGGTGGCGATGGGTGGCGAGATCGCACGCGTGCTGGCCAAGGACACCGCCGAGCTGAAGAAGAAGTTCGTGTTCCAGGACTGGAAGAAGATCAACGAGCAGCGCTCGGCCTGGATCGAGCGCTTCAACCGCGAGATCAAGATCTAAACCATGGGCGCAGCACCGGCAGCACGGGACGTGACGTCCTACGGAATGGGATTGGCTGCGCCGCTGGCGCTGTTCTTCCTGGTCTTCTTCGTCGCGCCGCTGCTGCAATTGTTCTGGCTCTCGCTGCACAATGACACGGCCGGGCTCCATTGGGGGCTCGGCCAATACCTTCACTTCCTCACTGATCCGTTCAGCCTCGGCGTGCTCGGCTCGACGCTGCTGCTGGGCGCCGAGGTGACGGCCGTCTGCCTCGTGCTCGGCTTTCCCATCGCCTGGCTGTACCAGCGGGTCGGGCCAAAGCTTCAGACCGTCATCATCCTGATCGTGCTACTGCCGCTTCTGACCAGCGTCGTGGTCCGGACCTTCGCCTGGATCGTCATCCTCGGGCGTCAGGGCATCATCAATGCGACGCTGCAATCACTCGGCCTAATCGATACCCCGCTAAAACTGCTCTACACCCAGTTCGGCGTGGTGATCGCGCTGGCACAGGTGCAGATGCCCTTGATGACGCTGCCGCTGATCACCGCGCTCGGCCGCATCGATCCCAATCTCGACGATGCCTCCTGCTCGCTCGGCGCCGGAAGCTGGCGCACCTTCTTCCGAATCGTGCTGCCGCTGTCGCTGCCGGGCGTCATCGCCGGCTGCACGCTGACCTATGCCGCCTCGATCACCGCCTTCATCACCCAGTCGCTGATCGGCGGCGGGCAGATGCTGTTCATGCCGATGTATCTCTACCAGCAGGCCTCGACGCTGCAGAACTGGCCGTTTGCGGCCGCGATCTCGATCATCTTCCTGCTTGCCGTGCTCGCGGTCGTCTCGGTCTTCACCACGCTCGGCCGCATGTCGCGCGGCTATGGAGGCGCATGATGAGCGGCCGCAAGCGCACGCTCGAGGCGATCAGCTTCGAGCTCGTCATGACCGTGATCGCGGTGATCGCGCTTCTTATCATCATCGCCCCCTCGCTCGTGGTGCTGATCGTCTCCTTCACCAGCGGCTTCTCGCTGCGCTTTCCGCCACCCGGCTATTCGCTGCGTTGGTACGTCGAGCTGTGGAATGCGTGGCAGCTGCACTTCGCCGCCAAGAACAGCCTGATCGTCGCGCTGTGGGCGACCGGCTTGTCCGTCGTGCTCGGCGTCGCCGCAGCGCTCGCGATCTCGCGGTCACGGACGCTGTCGGCGCGGCTGCTCGATTCCCTCTTCATGTCGCCGCTGGTGCTGCCCGCGCTCGCCTTCGGCCTCGCTGCGCTGATGCTGTTCTCGCTGGTCGGCCTGCCGGTGTCGCCGCTGACGCTGGTGATCGGGCATACCGTGGTCTGCGTGCCCTATGTGGTGCGCAACACGGTTGCAGCGCTGGCCCAGCTCGAGCCGACCCTGCTCGAAAGCTCGGCCGTGCTCGGCGCGAGCCGCCTCTACACGTTCCGGCGCATTGTGCTGCCGCTGATCCGGCCGGGCATCATCGCCGGCGCCTTCATCGCCTTCATGTCGTCGTTCGACAACGTGCCGGTGTCGCTGTTCCTGCGCGATGCCGCCACCGACATGCTGCCGATCCGGATGTGGCAGGATCTCGAAGGCAAGCTGGATGTCACCATCGCGGCACTCTCGGGCGTGCTGATCATCGCCACCATCGCGCTGGTCGCGGTCATGGAGCGCGTCACCGGCCTGTCGCGGCGGCTGACCAACTGATCAGGCGCCGCGGAACAGCGAATAGCCCCAGCGCGTGAATTTCAGCGGCAGATGAAAATGCTCATCAACGTTCTTGATGCGAAAGCGGAACGGCGTCACGGTGAGGAAGCCGTCGCGCTCGCCAAAGAACTCGCCGAGATGAAACAGCACCTCGTACTCGCCTTCCGTCACACCGGCACCCTGCGCGACGGCATGATCAAGCACGCCGCTCGCGCCGAGCCGCCCGTCGGCGATGCGCTGGGAATCCGGATCGATCCGCCAGATCTCGACGCGCAGCCCCTGCGCGGGCCGTCCGCTCGCGACGTCGACTGCGTGAATGGAAATACCGCCTGCCACAATGTTCCTCCCATGAGCACGCCGCCATGGTAGACGGAAACACGGCCGCTCGGCCAGCACCGGCATTGCTGCCGGCCCTGTTGCCTGCTTTGGGGGCGATGACCGCGCTGCAGGCCCTGGTCGCGCTGGCCTTGTTCGCGCCCGGCGTGGTCGCCCCGCGCGCCCATATCGAGGTCTGGCAGCTCTCGATGTTCTCCGCCGCCGTATTCGCGGTCGGCATCCCCGCCTCGTTCTGGGGCGGCGGCTTCATCGCGCGCCTTGGCTCGCTGCGGATCGCGAGCCTGTGCGCGGCGGCCATCGTCGTCGGCATGGCCCTGGCTTCGCTCGGAACGAGCGCCGCGCTGCTGGCCGCGGGCGTCTGCATCGGCCTTGCCATGGGGCCGGAGACGCCGGCGAGCGCAGCGCTGCTGGCGCGCCTCGTGACCGCCGAGCGGCGCGCCTTCGTGTTCTCGGTGCGCCAGACCGGCAACCAGATCGGTGCGGTCTGCGGCTCGCTGGCCCTGCCCGCGATCGCCATCGCGCTCGGACCGGTCTGGTGCTATGCGGCCGTTGCTGCCTTGGCGCTACTGGCGATCGCGCTGTTCGAACGGTTGCGGCCGGCCTATGCCGGCAAAGTCGCCCCGCCGCCGAAGCTCGATCTCCAAGCGCGGCTGGCGCTGGTGATCGCAGACCGTCGGATCGCGATGCTGGCGCTGGCCTCGATGCCGTTCAGCGCGATGCAGGTGTCGCTCAACACGGTCTTCGTCACGCTCGGCACACGCGAGCTCGGCCTCAGCCATATCGAAGCCGGCATGGCGCTCGCCTGCGCACAAGCCGGCGGCCTCGTCGGCCGTCTCGGCTGGGGCTATGTCGCCATGCGGCTCGATGCCTCGCGCGCCGTTCTCGTCGTCATCGGCCTCGGCATGGCCTTCTGCGCCGCGCTGCTCGGCCTGAATGGCGCTTCACTCGGGCGCAGCGGACAATTCATCATTGCCGCATTGTTCGGCCTGACGGCGTCCGGCTGGAACGGCGTCTTCGTCGCCGAGATCGCGCGCCTCGCCCCGCAAGAGCGGATCGGCGAGACCACCGGCGCGGTGCTGACCGCGTCCTATGCCGGCCTCCTTGCCGCACCCGCGCTGGTGTCGGTCCTGGATGGCGTGGCGAGCCTTGGCGCGGGCTTCTTCGCCCTGGCGTGCCTTGCCCTCGGCGGCACATTGGCATTGATGTGGGGAGGCCATGACGACGCGGACAAATAGCGCGCGCGAGATCGCTGCCGACGTCAGCGCCGGGCGGACCAGTGCTGTCGAGATCGCGAAGGCCGCGCTCGGCCGCATCGAGGCCGCCGAGGCCTTGAACGCGGTCGTCACGATCGCTCCGGCGCGCACGCTGGCGGATGCTGCGGAGGTCGATGACCGCCTGCGCATGGGCGAGACCATGCCCCTCGCCGGCGTGCCGGTGATCGTCAAGGACAACATCTGGATCGGCGGCTGGCGCGTGACGCAGGGCTCGCGCCTGTTCTGCGAGTTCATCGCACCGCGCGATGCCATCGCGGTCGAGCGGCTGCGCAAGGCCGGTGCGGTCGTCGTCGGGATCGGCGCGACCTCGGAGTTCGCCTGCAAGGGCGTCACGACCTCGCAGCTGTATGGGCCAACCCGGCATCCGCTCGATCCCACTTTGACGCCCGGCGGTTCATCGGGCGGCCCGGCCGCAGCGGTTGCGGCCGGCCTGGTGCCGCTCGCGATCGGCACCGATGCAGGCGGCTCCAGCCGCAGGCCGCCGGCCCATGTCGGCGTCGCCGGCTTCAAGCCGTCCTACGGCGCGATCCCCTATGGGCCCGGCTTCGCCGAACCGTTCTTCGGCCTCTCCGTGGTCGCGCCGATCGCAACTGATACGGCCGACATCGCGCTGGCGTTTGAAGCCATGGTCGGCGCCGATCCGCGCGATCCGGAGTCTGCCGTCGTTACGCAGCAGGCCAAAGACATCGGCAGTCAGCGCATCGCGTTCTCGCCGCGCCTTGGTCTCGACGTCGCGGTCGACGACGTCGTCGCGAATGGCCTCGCCGCCGCCGTCGACCGGCTCTCCGCAGCAGGTCTGCGCATCACACGACGCGATCCCCTCTGGCCGGCAGGCGCCACGGAGGATGCGATCATGCCGCTGCAGCATGCGGGTCTTGCGGCACTCCACGGCGATACCTTTCGCAAGGATCCGACTGTCTTCGATCCTGACATCGCCAAGCAGATCGAGCGAGGTCTCACCTGGTCGGGTGCGGAGGTCGCTGCAGCGCTGCTTGCGAGCACCGCGATCGCCAACGCCTTCGCCGCCTTCTTCACCGAAATTGACCTGCTGCTGGCGCCGACCGTCCCGTGCGTCGCCTGGCCGCTGATGCAGCTCGGCCCTGATATGATCGGTGGAAAACCCGCAAGCCCGCGTGCCCATGCGGTGTTCACGCCCTTCGTCAATCATGCCCGCCTGCCGGCGATTTCGATTCCGTGCGGAACGGATCGGCGCGGGCTTCCCTTCGGCCTTCAGATCATCGCGGCGCGCGGACAAGACCGCTCGCTCCTCGCAGCAGCGCAAGAGATCGAAGCGATCTTGAGAGCGTAGTGCCTGACGCAAACGGAGACTCCTATGGTTGAGAACGCTCATTCGACAATTCGGCCGCTCGACCCCCGCGATCGCTGGACCGAGCTGTCCCGGGCGGAGCGTAGTGCGGCCTATGACAACAACGCGGCGGTCAAGAACAGCCCGGCCCTGATCGCCGAGCGCAACGAAGCCTCAAGCCGGCTGCGGGGCACGCTCAAGTCTCATCTCGACTTGCCCTATGGCGAGCGGCCCAACAACAAGATTGACCTCTACCCGGCCGCGGAGCCTGAAGCGCCCTGCCTGGTGTTCCTGCATGGCGGCTACTGGCAGC
This sequence comes from Bradyrhizobium glycinis, assembly GCF_016031655.1. Lineage (GTDB taxonomy): Bacteria > Pseudomonadota > Alphaproteobacteria > Rhizobiales > Xanthobacteraceae > Bradyrhizobium > Bradyrhizobium glycinis. Next base: position 384,186 of record NZ_JACCHQ010000001.1, on the reverse strand, counting down.
GCAATTCGCGCGAGCTGTTCGCCATGCTGGTCGAAGGCGTCGCCGCGCATGGCTGGTCGGTTGCGATCCCCGGCTATTCGCTGGCACCCGAGGTGTCCCTCAGCGACATCGTCGCCGAGATCCCGCGCGCGCTCGACTGGCTCGCGGCGCATGGCGCGTCCTACGGCGTTGCCGGACCGGTCGTGCTGTCGGGCTGGTCCGCCGGCGCCCATCTTGCTGCGATGGCGCTGGATCATCCGCGTGTCCATGCGGGGCTCGCGCTCTCCGGCGTCTACGATCTCGCGCCGATCCGCGATACGGGATTGAACGACGCGCTGAAGCTGACGGACGAGGAGATCGCCACGCTGTCGCCGCTGCGCCTGCCCGTCACCCGGAAGCGCCTCGACATCGCCTATGGCAGCAGCGAACTGCCGGCGCTCGTTTGCGATTCAATCAATCTCTCCGACAAGCGCGAGGCGGCGGGAGCGCCGGGCAAGCTCATCTCGGTCGAGGGCGCCGACCATTTCACCATTCTCGAGGCTCTGCGCCGACCGGACGGAGTCCTGGTGGAGGCCGCGCGGCGGCTGCTGGACTAAAAGCGCGAAAACAACCCCATGCACAGTAGCGATGCCGTTGTTTCCAAAGACGAATTTTTTTGAGGATCAATCGACATAGCCGCCACCGCTTTGACTCGTCGGGCAAAACAGGGGCATGATGTCATCATCGCCCAGGCTGCCGCTCCTGCAGCTCGATCCAGATTCGCTCGCCCATGATCCGAGCTGGATAAAGCCGCAGCGGCCGGCTCGGCCAGCCCGCACTGATCGCGCCGTCGCGCAAATCGAATGATGCCGCATGGCGGGGACAACGGAGCCGCCCTGCCGTCACCTGCCCCAACGCCAGATCCGCCTGTTCGTGCGGGCACGCCCGTTCGCAGGCGACGACGTCGCCCTCGTTCCAGATCACGAGCAGGTCGCGCCCGGCGACGCAGACGATCGCCTCCGCCTTCAGCCGGTCGAGATCGCAGACCGGAATCCACCCGGCGTCGTCACCCACCGAGATAGGCCTTGCGCACATGCTCGTTCGCGATCAGCTCGGTCCCGGCGCCCGACAGCACGATGCGGCCGTTCTCGAGCAGATAGGCATGATCGCACATTTCGAGCGCGGCAAACGCGTTCTGCTCGACCAGCAGCACCGTGGTGCCGGCATCGCGAATGCCGCGGATGATCGCAAAGGTGCGCTCGACGATATTGGGGGCGAGCCCGAGCGACGGCTCGTCGAACATGATCAGGCGCGGCCGCGACATCAGCGCGCGGCCGATCGCAAGCATCTGCTGCTCGCCGCCCGACAGCGTGCCCGCTGCCTGCCGGCGCCGCTCGGCGAGCCGCGGAAATTCCGAGTAGATGCGGTCGCGATCGGCAACGATCTCGCCGGAACCGCGACGGAGGTAAGCCCCCATGTCGAGATTTTCCTCGACGCTCATATGCGGAAACACGCGCCGCCCTTCCGGGCAGTGCGCGATGCCGCTCGCCAGCACGCGCGGCGGCCTCGCGCCGGTGATGTCGATGCCCTCGAACTTCATCTGGCCCGAGCGCGGCGGCACCAGGCCGGAAATCGCGCGCAGCGTCGTGCTCTTGCCGGCGCCGTTGGCGCCGATCAGGGCGACCAGCTGGCCGGCTTTCACGTCGAGCGAGATGCCGCGCAGCGCGGTGACGCCACCGTAGCCGCAGACCATGTCGCGGATCTCAAGCACGTCCTGCTCCATGTCCAAGATAGGCTTCGATCACCGCAGGATCGTTGCGGATCACCTCCGGCGTCCCTTCCGCGATGATGCGGCCATAGTTGAGCACCACGATGCGATCCGAGACTGTCATCACCATCGGCATGTCGTGCTCGACCAGCAAAATTGTGATGCCGCGGTCGCGGATGCCACGGATCAGCTCGACGAAACGGTGCGTCTCCGAGGCGTTCATGCCGGAGACGGGCTCGTCGAGCAGCAGCATCGACGGCTCCGCCGCCAGCGCCAGCGCGACACCGACCAGGCGCTGCTCGCCGTAGGAGAGCGAACCCGCCGCATCGTGGGCGCGGCGTTCGAGCCCGACCCATTCGAGCAGCTCGCCTGCCCGCTGCCGCAGCTTGCGCTCCGAGGCGCGGGCGCCTGGCAGGCTGAGGATCGCGTCGAGCAGCCGCACCCGGCCCTGCCGGTGCAGGCCGATCAGGAGGTTGTCGTAGACGGTGTCGTTCGGGAATACGCTGGTGCGCTGGAAGGTGCGGATCAGGCCGAGATCGGCGATCTCGTGCGGCTTCAATCCGGCGAGCGCAGTGTTGCGATAGGCAACGCGGCCCGCGCTCGGTGTCAGGAAGCCCGTCATGACATTGAAGGCGGTGGTCTTGCCGGCGCCGTTCGGCCCGATCAAACTGACGATCTCGCCCTCGCCGACCTCAAAGCTCATGTCGGAGATCGCGACCAGCCCGCCGAAGCGGACCGCGACCTGATCGATGGTCATGGCGATGCTGCGCGCCGTCATCACGCCGGCTCCTTGGCGCCGGTTTCAGTGAGCGTCACCGGCGCCAGCGCTGTCGTCCCGCTCCGTCGCCGGGTCAACCGCTGCGCCAGAGACGGCACGATGCCGCGCGGCAACACGAACAGGATGGCGATCAGCACACCGCCATAGGCGATCCATTGCGCCTCCGGCGCCATCACCGGACGTAGCGCCACCGGCAGCAGGCCGAAGATCAGGCCGCCGACGACGGGCCCCGCCAGCGAGCCCTTGCCGCCGCTGATGACCATGATCACCATGGTGACGGTGTTGATGAAGGCGAACACTTCGGGATCGATGATCCGGATGTAGTGCGCATAGAGGCTTCCGGCCGCACCGGCGATCGCGGCCGAGATCACTGCGGCAATCGTCAGCGTCCTGGTCACGTCGATGCCGACGGAGACGGCGAGCGTTTCATTCTCCATCAGGCCACGCATGGAGCGGCCGAAATGGGAATGAACGAGGCGCGCGATCAGGAGATAGGCGATGAGCGCGACGACCAGGACGAGATAGTAGTTCTGCATCTTCGTGCGGAGCGTCAGCTCGCCAAGGCCGGGCAACGGCAGCGCGATGAACGGGATGTTGGTCAGCGCCAACGGGCCCTGCGTCAGCTCGACCCAGTTCAGCGCGACCAGCCGGACCACCTCGGCAAAGGAGATCGTCACGATGACGAAATAGGCACCGCGGACACGGAACGACAACAGACCGACGAAATAGCCGCACAATCCTGCAATCAGGATCGCCAGCACGAAGCCTAGGATCGGCGGCCAGGGCGTGTGAACCAGCCGAAAGCCTCCGGGCAGGCCGATGTCGAAGCCGAGCGATGTCAGTGCGCTGACATAGGCGCCGATGCCGAAGAAGGCGATATGACCGAGGCTGAGCTGGCCAGTGAAGCCGAGCAATAGGTTGAGGCTCATCGCGCCGATGACGAAGATGCCGGTCGTGATCAGCGCGTTGAGCAGATAGGGATCGCGCAGCCAGAGCGGCACCGAGGCCAGCGCCGCGACGGCGAGAATGGTGACAGCGGCCCTCATCCGACGCGCTCCGCGCGCGCGAACAGGCCGGTCGGCCGGAAGATCAGGACCGCGATGATGATCACGAAACCCATGGCATCGCGGTAGCCTGACGAGACGTAGCCGGCGCCGAGCTCCTCTGCCAGCGCCAGGATGAAGCCGCCGATCACCGCGCCCGTGATGTTGCCGAGGCCGCCGAGGATGACGATGGCGAAGGCCTTGACCGCGGCGAGATCGCCCATCTGCGGGAAGATCACGTAGACCGGCCCGAGCAGCGCGCCCGCGGCGGCGGCCAGGCTGGAGCCGATCGCGAAGGTCGAGGTGTAGATCATGTCGACATTGACGCCCATCAGGGATGCCGTGTCGTGATCCTGGAAGGTCGCCCGCATCGCGCGGCCGAGGCTGGTCTTGTTGATGAGCAGATACGTCACCAGGATCAACATGGCCGCCGCGGCGAGCACGAACAGGCGCAGCCATGAAACGGAGACCGGCCCGAGCACCAGCGGCGCCTCCGGGAATGGTGTTGCCACAGATTTGGCGACTCCGCCCCAGATCCACAGCGTGCCCGACTGCATCGCGATCCAGGCGCCGATCATCACCAGCATGGTGGTGTCGATGTCGGAGCCGCGCAGCGGGCGCAGCAAGGTCAATTCGATGGCCGCACCCAGCAGCCATCCGGCCAGCACGGCCACGGGGAGCGCGAGAAAGAAGTTCAGCCCGAGCTGCTGCACCACGATGAACATGATGTAGGCGCCGAACGTGTAGAGCACGCCATGCGTGAAGTTCACGACGTTCATGATGCCGAAGATCAAGGTCAGCCCGATGCCCAGCAGCGCATAGGTGCCGCCGAGCACGAGCATGTTGATCAGATGCTGGAGGAATTCGCTCAAGGCTGTTCCTGGATATTCTGGATGCCGGCGAGGGCCGCAACGTGCCGCCCTCGCCCGGGATTGACTGAGGCTAAAGCGGAATGGCTTTAGGTTGGATCGATTGCCACAGGCTCGGTGCAACCTCTCCCGCTTGCGGGAGAGGTCGCGCCGAAGGCGCGGGTGAGGGCTTTTTCCTCTTGGGGATGGTCCCGTTGCGGAGACACCCTCTCCCCAGCCCTCTCCCGCAAGCGGGCGAGGGAGCGCACCTCCTTCGTTGCTGCATCGAACCTGATCTCATCGCGCTTTAAAGGGTCTTCATCTCGATCTTGCCGTCGTTGATCTCGATGAGATAGACGTTCGGCTGGCTCTGACCGCTCTCCTTGCCCTCGGGGCCCGACTTGCGGAATACGATGTCGCCGTTCAGCCCCTTGATGTTGATGTTCCAGAGCGCCGCCTTGATCGCGGCGGGCTCGGCCTTGCCGGCCTTCTCGATCGCGGCAGCCACGGTGCGGATGCCGTCATAGCCGCGGAAACTCTCGGTGCAGCCCGCGAACTCGAAGCCGCGCTTCTTCCATTCCGCGATGAAATAATTGGTGGCTTCCGGGTTCGGCGTCTTGTCCGGGAACCAGGGCAGGAAGGTCGTCAGATGCATGGTGCCGTTGGCGGCCGCTCCCGCCTGAGCGATGATCTGGTCCGGGTTCTGCGAGCCGCCGGTGGTGATGATGCGCTTCTTCAGGCCGAGCGCGGCGGCTTGCTTGAAGATCAGGGTCAGCTGATCGACTGCGGTCGTCACGATGACCGTCTCGGAATCCGAGCTCTTGATCTTGGAAAGCTGCGCGCTCATGTCCTGCGCGCCCTGATCCATGGTTTCGACGAGGCCGATGGTGATGCCCTTGTCCTTCATCATCTTGCTGAAGTCCTCGGCGGTGCCGCGCCCCCAGTCGTTGTTGATGACGAGGAAGTCGACCTTCTTGAGCGCGAGCTTGTCGACGATGTTCTTGAACGCGGCCGCCTCGACCGCCGAGGGCGGCGAGATGCGGAAGATGAAGGGATTACCCGTCGTCGTGATCTTGCCGGAGGACGAGGTCTCCACCACCATCGGCGTCTCGTATTCCATCAGCTTGGGCATCACCGCGAGCGTCAGGCTCGAGCCCCAGGCGCCCATCAGGACCGGCACCTTGTCGCTGGTGATGAGCTTCTCGGCAACGGCGGCGGCCTCCGTCGGGTTGCTCTTGTTGTCCTCGATGACGAGCTCGATCTTCTTGCCGAGGACGCCGCCCTTGGCGTTGATCTCGTCGGCGGCGATCTTGGCGCCGTTGACCACATAGGTCCCGGAGGCCGCGAACGCGCCGGTGAGCGGCTCGTTGATGCCGATCTTGATCGTCTGCGCCCCTGCCGTGCCGCCGAACAAGGCCGTCGCAAGCGCGATGGCCGGAACCAGTCCGAGTGCTCGTGTCATGTTGTCTCTCCAAATCCCACGCTGTTGATATCCACGGTCGTCCAAAGCTTCGTCACTCCAAGGCTTCGTCACTCCGCGGCGCCGGCGCGCCGATCATTCCGCGCCACCTCTTCCGAAGGCGCGGCGAAATATTTGAGCGAGCCGGGCTCGCAAGACGTCCGATGCAATCGACCGGAAGCTGAGCTCCGCCGGAGCTGCCTGCCCCGACGAGGCGCCGGACATGTGGCGATCGAGATTGGCGGCGAACTCCGCGACGAGACGTTTTGCAAGGTCTCGCACTAGGCCGGGACGACCGACCTGAGCCAGCATTCCCGTGAGCGTGTAGCCGATCGACAATTCGACCGCGGTCGCCGCACCGCCTTCGAGCGGCAGCAGGCGGTAACGGATCTCGCCCTGCGTCGCCGAATGGCTGCGCTGGTCGGTGCCGATGCCGACGATGCGCCCCGAGAGTGTCGCGGAATCTCGCTCGACGCGTGCGGCGCCCTCGAAGCTCGCGGCGATCGGCCCGAGCCTGACGCGGATTGATCCTTCGACGCGCTCCGGCCTTGGCGGCGACTTCAGTGACACGCCGGGAAGGCAGGCGGCGATGCCTGCGATATCCTCGAACATCGCGAACACCTTTGCCGGCGGATGCGGCAGGGTGAAGCGCTGATCGAGCATTGTTGCCGGTATGAAGTCGGGGATGCTGCTTGGGGTGGCACCTTCCGATGCCGGAGCTGGCGCGTGCCGCGCAGGCCGCACCTCGTTCCGGGCGGTCGCCGCTCGCCCCGAGCCGGCAGGACCAAGGACGGTCCGACCGCCATCGGACTGCGGGGCGACGTTGCGCGCGCGCCTTGCCTCGATCACGGACTGCACCGCGCGCACGATGCCGACATAGCCGGTGCAGCGGCAGAGATTGCCGCTGAGGCCGACGCGGATGCGGCGCTCGTCGGCGACGGGCAGACGCAGCACCAGGTCGCGCGCCGAAACCAGCATGCCCGGCGTGCAATACCCGCATTGCAACGCGTGTTCGCGGGTGAAGGCAGCGCGCAGCTCGGTGGTGATCTCGTCCTCGTCGAGGCCTTCGATGGTGGTAACATCGGCACCCTCGCAGGCTGCCGCATAGGTGATGCAGGAGCGTGCCGGCACGCCATCGAGCAGCACGGTGCAGGCGCCGCAGACCCCATGCTCGCAGCCGAGATGCGTGCCGGTGAGATCGAGCTTGTCGCGGACGAAATCGGCAAGGCTGGTGCGCGGCTCGGCGGGCAACTCCACCGCGCGGCGATTGACCTGAAGCGCGATCGTGGTCATGCCGAGGCCTCCTGGACGGCGCGCTTCAGCACGCTGACATGGATGTGGCGCTGCGCGGCATCGCCGATGCCCGCTTTCGCCAGGAGCGCATTAGCGGCGCCTGCATCGAAACGCTGCTTGTAGTCGGCGGTGATCCGGCCACCGAATAGCGCTGCGGCATCGGTGACGACGATCGGCGCGGTATCGATCGCACCGATCACGACACGCGCCGAAGCGGCGGCGGGATCGATCAGCACCGCGCCGAGGGCATGGGCGAATTCGCCGGTCTTGCGGCAGCTCTTGGCGTAGCCCCAATGCCCCGACGCCGAGCGTGCCGGCACGTGGACCGCCTCGACGATTTCGCCGGCACGCAGCGCGGATTCCAGCGCACCGACGATGAAGGCTTCGATCGCCAGGGTGCGCGCACCGGCAAGGCTGCGCAGCGTCACGCGCGCGCCCAGGGCCGCCAGCGCCGAAATCCAGTCCGCGGCGGGATCGGCATGACTGAGCGAGCCGCCGATCGTGCCGCGGTTGCGCACCGCGCGATAGGCGATGTTGGCCGCGACGCCGCGCATGGCGCCGCGGGTGACGTCTGCGGTGCGGCCGTCCTCGATATCGGCATGGGTGACGAGAGCGCCCAGCACGAGTTCGCTGCCAGAAACCTCTGCGCGCTTGAGCTCGGCAAGGCCCGAGATGTCGACGATTAGCTCCGGCTGCACCAGACGCAGATTGAGCATGGGGCCGAGCGACTGTCCGCCGGCGATGATCTTGGCCGATCCATTGCTTGCGGCCAGCATCGACAGGGCCGCATTGAGGTCGCGCGGGCGCTCGTAAGCGAAGGGCGCCGGTTTCATGCCGCGCTCCTCTCAGCCGCACGCGCGGCCAGCACCGCCGCGACGATCCGATGCGGCGTGATCGGCGACTGCATCAGCTCGACGCCGAGCGGTCGCAGCGCGTCGTTGACCGCGTTGGCAATCGCGGCGGGCGGTGCGATGGCTCCGCCCTCGCCGATGCCTTTCACGCCGAATTGCGTATAGGGCGACGGCGTCTCCATGTGGTCGAGGCGCGCGGCCGGGACCTCGGTCGGTCCGGGCAGCAGGTAATCCGCAAGCGTCGTCGCCAGCGGCTGGCCGGAGGCGTCGAACGGCATTTCCTCGTAGAGCACGGTGCCGATGCCTTGCGCGAGGCCGCCATAGATCTGGCCGTCGACGACGAGCGGATTGACCAGCACGCCGCCGTCCTCGACGATGACGTAGTCGAGGATCTCGACCTCGCCGATATCGGGATCGACCGCGACGATGGCTGCATGCGCGGCGTAGCTGAAGGTGCCGCTGTCCCGCAACGGCTTGTAGCCCTGCGTGACCTCGAGCCCGCCGGGATCGACGTCTGGCGGCAAATCCTGCGGGCGGCGGTACCAGGTGTGGGCGATCGCCTTCAGGCTGACGCTGCCGTTGACGCCGCGCACCTCGCCGTTCTGCAACACCACGGAGGCCGGATCGTGCTGCAAGAGTTTCGCGCCGATGCGGCGCGCACGTTCGCCGAGCTCGCGGCAGGCGGTCGCGACCGCACCACCCGCCATCACCATCGAGCGCGAGCCCCAGGTGCCGGTCGAATAGGGCGTCATCGCGGTGTCGCCGAGCACGATGCGGATGTTCGCGACATCCACGCCGAGGATTTCGTGCGCGACCTGGGCGAGCGTCGTCTCCATGCCCTGCCCGTGCGAGTGCACGCCGACGCGGAGTTCGAGGCCGCCGTCCGGCGTCAGGCGCGCCGAGGCCTGTTCATGGCCCGGCACCATGGGGATGCCCCAGCCGGAATAGACCGAGGTGCCGTGCGCGGCCTGCTCGCAATAGATTGAAACGCCGACGCCGATGCGACGGCCGTCGGTCTCGCCCTGCTTTTGCCTGGCGCGGATGGCGTCGATGTCGATGGCCGCGAGCGCGCGGCGCATCGCTTCCGGATAATCGCCACTGTCAAAATGCTTCCTGGTGATGTTGTCGAACGGCATCTGCTCGGGGCGCACCAGATTGCGCAGCCGCACCTCTCCGGGCTCAAGCCCGGCTTCGGCCGCCACGAGGTCCAGCATCAATTCCAGCGCAAAGCAGACGCCGGTGCGCGCGACGCCGCGATAGGGCAGGATCGGGCATTTGTTGGTGGCGACCGAGAAGGTGCGGCAACGATAGGCCGGCATCTTGTAGGGACCGGGCAGGATGCTGGCGACCTGCGCGGCTTCGAGACAGGCGGAGAACGGATAGGACGAATAGGCGCCGGAATCCACCGTCGCTTCGCAGTCGATGCCGCGCAAGCCGCCGTCGCGGTCGGCATAAACCGTGATCTTGTAATGATGCTCGCGGCAATTGGAGCTGGCGACGAGATGCTCGCGGCGGTCTTCGAGCCAGCGCACGGGATGGCCGCAGCGCATCGTCAGCCAGGACAGGCAGACCTCTTCGGGCAGCAGAATGCCCTTGTGGCCGAAACCGCCGCCGACGTCGGGCGAGATGACGCGGATCTGGCCCTCCTCCATGCCGAGGCATTCGGCAAGGCCGCTGCGCGTGATGTGCGGCATCTGCGCCGCCGAATGCAGCGTGAGCTGGTCGAGTCTCCTGTCGAAGGTCGCGACCACGCCGCGGCCTTCCAGCGGCGACATGCATTGCCGCGCCGTCGAGATCTCGCGCGTCACCTTGATCGGCGCGTCGAGCGCGGCGGAGATGTCGACCTCGTAATTGGTCTCCAGGAAGACGTTGTCGCCCCAATGCTCATGCACCAGCGCCGAGCCGGGCTCGCGCGCCTTCAGCATGTCATACACCGCAGGCAGCTCCTCCAGATCGAGCGTCACGGAGGACGCGATGTCCTCGGCCTCGGCGCGCGTCGGCGCAAGGCACATCGCAACGAGCTCGCCGACCTGGCGCACCTTGCCGGTGGCGAGCACCGGTTGTTCGGATATCTTGAAGCCCGGCAGCCCCGACACCGCCCGGATCGGCTTGATGCCAACGAGATCGGCCGCCGTGAACACGCTGCCGCGATGACATTCGGGCACATGGATGCCGTGGATGCGTGCATGCGCCAGCGGGCTGCGCACGAAGGCGACGTCCTGAAGACCGGCGAGCCTGACGTCCCCGACATATTGGCCGCGGCCGCGCATCAGGCGGTCGTCTTCCTTGCGCGGCAGCCGCGCGCCAACGCCTTGCCCCGCCTTTCCGTGCGGAAATTCTCGCTCGTTGCGCAACGCGGCGTTCTCCTGCACTGCCGGGCCTTATGCCGCGACGGCCTGCGGCAGGATCGGCGCGACCGCGTCGAAGCGGGTGCCGGCGCGCAGGCAGAAGGCCGGCTGCAGCAGGCGCTCGGCAATCACCTCATTCTTCTCGTTGTCCTTGAGGACGAAGCGGCCATTCTGCTCCGTGAGCACGGAGACGTCGGCGTCCATGCCGATCTTGAGCGCACCGATCACCTCGCTGCGGCCGAGCATCTTTGCGGGATTGGAGGTGACCATCGGCACCACCTGCTCCAGCGACAGGCCGAGTGCCATCATCGAGCTCATCGCCTGGACCAGGCTGAACTTGGCCTGGCCGGCGAAGGGATGGTTCTCGTCGTCTTCGTGCTGGTCGGGCGTTCCGGCCGGCGCGGGCACATGGGTGTTGTAGCCGTGAATGTCGGCGCCGAGCGTGGTCGGGATGATGCCGGCAGCGATCGCTTTTTTCGCGAGCCGATAGGAGAAATGGCTGCCGTGGCCGACATCGACCTTCAGGCCGCGGTCGAGTGCGGCCTGGATCACCGGATGCACCTCGCCCTCGCGATTGACGAAGCCGCCGGGATGTCGCGTGAAGGGATGAGCGAGGATGTCGTCCTCGCGCAAGAGCGGAATCACCCGGGTGAGGATGGTGTCGGCGTCCTCGCCATTGGCCCCGCTCTCGGGCAGGCCCCAGAGCTGGCCGAAATGCACATAGACCGGCAGGTCGGCACGCTTGCCGATCTCGGCCGCCATCTCGATGACGCGAATGCCCCAGCGCGCGAAGCCGCCGATCTCGGCATGAGCCTTGATGCCGCGCACGAGATCGAGATTGGCGGTCGCGGCCTTGACGGTCGCATCGATGTCGACGCCGTCGGGGCTGTAGAGCTGCGGATAGAAATGACCCTCGAGGCCGCCGACGAGATAGGCGGAGAGAAACGCATAGACGCGCGAGGCCGAGGCTTCCGCGATGAAATGGCGGAAGCCCGGCAGCGTCATGCAGGACGGACCACCCTGATCGACCAGCGTCGTCACGCCGGACTGCACGCCCACCATGTCGGGGTTCATGCCGAAGCGGCCCGAGACATATTGATAGACATGGGCGTGGGTGTCGATCAGCCCGGGCAGCACGAGCTTGCCGCCGACATCGACGACCTCCTTCGCGCTGGTCGGCAGAATGTCGGATGCAACCGCCGCGATCTTGCCGTTGCGAATGGCGACGTCCTTGACGCCATCGACGCCGGAGGCCGGACAGATCACGCGGCCACCTCGCAGCAGAAGATCGAAGCTGGCAGTGACGGACATGGCGCTCTCCTTGACTCTTGCGCAGGCGGTTGCCCCGCTCTCGAATTACGAAGCATGCTTCGCATTTGGATAAAAGCAAGCTTCGTGCCATGATCCTGTTGTGGCGAGCGCGTTCGAATCGAGCTAAGCGCGAACGGTCTGGGGTTGGGAGAGCGTGCATTGCGGCAAGCCAGGAAAAGTCGCAGCGGGGGCAAGCACCGCCCCTGGCCATTGTCGGAACGGCCCGGCTATTTGATCCGCCGGCTGCACCAGATTCACGTCGCGCTGTTTCAGGAAGCCTGCGGCGAATTCGAGGTCACGCCGCTGCAATACAGCCTGCTCTCGGCGCTGGCGGTGCGCGAAACCGCCGATCAGACCACTTTGGCGGCCGATATCGCGCTCGATCGCACCACGACGACCGGCGCATTGAAACGCCTCGCTGCGCGCAACCTGGTCGAGCGCGCGGTGAACAAGGACGATCGGCGCGCGCGATTGTGTCGCCTGACGCCCGCCGGCGCCGCGCTGCTGGTTAAAATCGAGGGCGCGGCACGGCGGGCGCATCGCGCAACGCTCGGCGATTTGAGCCAGCGGGAACAGGCGCTCTTCATCGAGATGATGCAGCGCATCGTGGCCGGCAATCCCAGTCGCGACAGCGCCGCTGCCCTATTCGACTAGAGGCGAGTGCTGCGCTTTTGAGTTGGGCTGCTCAATTTATCATCGTACCGCTGCCCGGCCGTGCATCGATCGCCACCATCCGGCGGCAGATCCGGTGTGCCGCGGCAGGCCGGCGCGTCAGCATGGCCCGGGCTTGAAAACGCAGTCGCATCCGGGAGGAGCCTCACTACGTTCGACATCGAAACGCGCCCTGCCCGGCCGCTCCGCAACCCATGGCACGATTTATGCTGCGATGATGCGAAGCGTGCTTCGTATTGGGGGATGTCATGACGGATACCGAACTTCGCGCTGATATTCACAGCATCGAGCCAATTCCCGACGCGGACCGGGACTCCAGCGGGCCGCAGCAGATGTGGATCTGGGCCGGCGCCAACATCGCGCCGGTGAACTGGGCGCTCGGCGCGCTCGGCATCATCCTCAAGCTCGGCCTGATGGAGACGATCGCGGTCATCGTGTTCGGCAACATCGTGGGCTGCGCGATCTTCGCGACCTTCACGGTGATGGGACACAAGACCGGCGTCAATCAGATGGTGCTGAGCCGGTCCGCCTTCGGCGTCCGCGGCGCCTACCTGCCGAGCATCCTGATGTTCCTGATGACGCTGGGCTGGATCGGCGTGAACACCTATTTCCCGGTCAAGGTCTCGATGGGCATCCTCGGCCAGTTCGGCGTACCCGACACCTGGCTGGTCGAGATGATCGTCATCACGCTGGTGATGGCAGTGCAGGTGCTGATCGGCGTCTACGGCTTCTACGCGATCCGCACCTTCGAGAAGTACACGGTGCCGCCGACCATCGCCATCATGGTGCTGATGAGCGTGCTGGCCTGGACGCGGCCCGGCGTCGTCAACTGGGGCCTGACCACCTCGCTGCCGCCCGGCGCGCATCTGGCGATGCTGACGATGCTGATGACCGCAATCGGCGTCGGCTGGGGGATTTCCTGGGTCACCTGGGCGTCCGACTATTCGCGCTTCGTGCCGCGCTCCACGCCGTCGAAAGCCGTGTTCTGGTACAGCTATGTCGGCATGTTCGTGCCGACGGTCTGGCTCGGCATTCTCGGCGCGACCATTGCCTCGACGACGCTGGACACGGACCCCGCCAAGATGGTCAGCGCGGTGTTCGGCGGTCCGGTCAGCATCCTTGTCCTCCTGATGGTGCTGCACGGCCCGATCGCCACCAACATCCTCAACGTCTATTCGGCGGCGCTGGCGGCCCTGAGCGCGGGGCTGAAACTGTCGCGCTTGTGGCTCACCGTCATCGTCGGCGTCGCCGGCTATCTGGTTACCCTCTACTTCATCTTCGCGCCGTCGTTCGCGAAGGCGTTCGACCATTGGATGATCAGCCTGCTGTTGTGGATGAGCCCGTGGGCCGGCGTGGTGCTCGCCGACTTCTTCATCAAGCGCAAGGGCACGATCGAGGTGGCCGAGCTCTATCGCTCGCCGGAGAGCAGCGCCTATGGCGACATCAACTGGGCCGGCATGATCGCGTTCTTCGCCGGCCTCGTTGCCGGATGGCTGGTGCAGGACGGGCTCGTCAGCGCGCTGCAGGGGCCGATCTCGATCTATCTGCTCGGCGGTGCCGATCTGAGCTGGTTGTTCGGAATCGGCGTGGCGGGCCTCGTCTACCTCGGGCTCGGCAAGTTCGCGACCTCCCCCACACCGGCCGTCGCGAGCCGTGCCGGCAGCTAGCCGCAGAGCGCTGACCTCGTCTCTCGTCAGCGCTTCCGGCCAAGACTCACGATCATGTCGCCGGGCCCAAGTCCTCCGGCGACATCACGGTGCAATCGCCACAGGCTCTCCCCATCGACCAGCGAGGGCATCGGGAGTTCGTGGTCGGCGAAATTGGCGACGATCTGCAGAACGTCGCCCTGTTCGGTCTGCCAGCGTACATCCACGCCGCCCATGCGGGAATCCGCGCCCAGCAGCTGTCGCTGCGCCGAAACGAACCCACGTTTGATCAGCGGCACGATCTTCTCGCGCCGCATCTTCAACAACTGCGCCGTTAGCGCTCGGAATCTGGTGCCCGAAGGCGATTGCTCGATGCTGGTCCAGTCCAGCCTGGAGGCGAGGAAGGTTCTTTCGTCGCACGGGTCGGGGATACCAGCGCGCGTTTCGGGCGTCGCGAACGCCTTGAAGTGCGAAAACTCCCTGCGGCGGCCCTCGCGTGTCAGTTCGGCAGCTTCGCCCGTCCAGTCGGCGAAGAACAGGAAGGGCGTTTCGACTGCCGCTTCCTCGCCCATGAACAGCATTGGAATGTGCGGGCTGAGCAGAACCAGCGCGAGGGCCAACTCCAGCTTGTCCGGACCGACCAACCGCGACAGCCGTTCCCCGAAGGCGCGGTTGCCGACCTGATCGTGGTTCTGGGCGAAGAAGATGGTCGCTTCGGGCGGCAGATGAGCACTCGGCTCGCCGCGCGGCGCCTCGTGCAGAGGAAACACCTCGCCCTGATAGGCAAAGCCCTCGGTCAAGGAACGCGCCAGATGTTCGAGCGGCTTGTCCGCAAACGCCCGGTAATAACCTTCGTCCTCGCCCGTGAGCAGGACGCGGAGCGCATTGTGGAAATCGTCGCCCCATTGCGCATCGTAGTACGTCGCTCGTCCCTGTGAACGCGCGAGCAGGTGCGCCTGATTGGCCTCGTTCTCCAGCATCAGATGGATGCGCCGGCCCGCCAGCTGACTGCGCAGGGTCTCGGCGAGCTCGACCAGGAAATGCCGGTTCGAGTCGTCCTTCAGCGCATGAACGGCATCGAAGCGCAGGCCGTCGAACCCATAATCGCGCAGCCACATCAGGGCATTCTCGATCAGAAACCCACGCACGAACGCGCCGTCGGCTCCTTCGAGGTTGACGGCCGGCCCCCAGCCCGTGGTGTGGCGTGGGTTGAAGAAATTCTCCGCATAGACATGCAGATAGTTCAGCTGCGGCCCGAAATGGTTATAGACGACGTCGAGATAGACCATGATGTCGAGGGCATGCGCGGCGCGCAGCAGCCGCTTGAGATCCTCCGGCCGGCCGTAGCGGGCATTCGGCGCGTTCAGGAGCACGCCGTCGTAGCCCCAATTGTGCCGGCCGGGCACGTCGTTGAGCGGCATCAGTTCGATGGCGGTGATGCCCAGATCGCGAAGATAAGACAGCCTCTTCTCGACGCCGGCATAGGTCCCCTCTTCGCTGAACGTGCCGACATGCAGCTCGTAGATCACGGCCTCCGCCCAGGGACGGCCCGGATAGAGCACCGGGTCCCGCAACGCGGCCGTATCGACCACCTCGCTCGGCGCGCCGACGTCGTCCGGCTGGAAGCACGAGGCGGGATCGGGCACGACGAGATCGTCGTTGATCCTGAACTGATAGTGCGTGCCGGCGCGCGCGGTTTGGCTGAGCAGCTGATACCAGCCGTCCGCATCGCGCGACATCTTCCGTGGCGGCTGGCCGATTTCGAGCAGCTCGACGAAGCGCGCCGTCGGCGCCCACAAGTTGAACGAGACCCCATGATCGACGATCTGAGGACCATGGCGCCGACCTTGCTCGGCCATTCCCAGTCTTTGGCTCAAGCCCGTCCCCTTTCGCCGCATGCTCCGCCTCGGCATGCTTCAAGATCGCTTGCGCGTCGGGACGACAAAGCGGAGCCGTGTGCGTTCGTTCCTCCATGGCGCCGACACGGGACATTTGCAGCGCGACGGGAACGGAATCAGCGGCACGACGGTTAGGGTCCCACACAGGAGCTGCCGCCATGCGCCGCCCGAAGCCGCAACCGATCCGTAACAAGCTCGACCTGACCGACCGCACCCAGGTGCGCCTCATCAAGAAACGGCTCGGACTTTCGGACGCTGAGCTGATCACGATCGTCGGACGGATCGGCAACTCCATTCCCGCCATCGGCAAGGAGGCCGCCTTGCAGAGAGCCAGCGCGCTATCCAAGCCGGCCGATGTGGCGCCTGTCCCCGCGACGGCGCCGACGTCCTGACGGGCACCTCGGGGGCAGAGATGGACCAACCAGCACATTCAGACGACGCCCTGACGCGGGCAGCCTCGAGCCTGCGCCGCACCCGGATCACCGAGGGCAGACCATTCCCGCTCGGCGCCACCTGGGACGGCCTCGGCGCTAATTTCGCGCTGTTCTCGGCCCATGCCACCAAGGTCGAGCTCTGCCTGTTCGACGATGCCGGCGAAACTGAGCTCGAGCGCATCGAGCTTCCCGAATATACCGACGAGGTCTGGCACGGCTATCTGCCCTCCGCCCGCCCCGGCACCGTCTACGCCTATCGCGTCCATGGCCCTTACCAACCCGACGCCGGCCACCGCTTCAATCCCAACAAGCTCGTGCTCGATCCCTATGCCAGGCAGCTGGTCGGCCAGCTCCGCTGGGGACCTGAGCTATTCGGCTACCAACTCAACCATGCCGACAAGGACCTCTCTTACGACGACCGCGACAGCGCGCCGTTGATGCAGAAATGCCGCGTCATCGATCCCGCCTTTACCTGGGGCGCGGCGCGGAAGCCGGAAGTGCCGTGGGAACGCACGATCGTCTACGAGATGCACGTCAAGGGCTTCACCCAGCTGCATCCGCTGGTGCCGGAAGCCGACCGCGGCACGTTCTCAGGCCTGGCACATTCGGAAATCCCGGCTTACTTGCGCTCGCTCGGCATCACCAGCGTCGAGCTGCTGCCGATCCATGCCTTCGTCGACGACAGCTATCTGATCGAGAAAGGCCTGCGCAATTACTGGGGCTATAATTCCATCGCCTTCTTCGCTCCTGATCCGCGCTACCTGAAGGCGACGTCTGCGAACGAATTCAAGGCCATGGTCAACCAGTTTCATGCCCATGGCATCGAGGTCATTCTCGACGTCGTCTACAATCACACCGCCGAAGGCAACGAGCTCGGCCCGACCCTGTCGTTCAAGGGCATCGACAATGCCAGCTACTACCGCCTGCTGCCGGACAAAAAGCGCTACTACATCAACGACACCGGCACGGGGAATACCGTCAATCTCTCGCATCAACGTGTGCTGCAACTCGTCGCAGATTCCTTGCGCTACTGGGCGACCGAGATGCGGGTCGACGGCTTCCGTTTCGATCTCGCCACCATCCTGGCGCGCGAACCCTATGGCTTCGATGAAGGCGGCGGCTTTCTCGACGCCTGCCGCCAGGATCCCGTGCTCTCCAGCGTCAAGCTGATCGCAGAACCCTGGGATATCGGCCCCGGTGGCTACCAGGTCGGTCAGTTTCCGCCGGGCTGGGCCGAGTGGAACGACAAGTTCAGGGACACGGTACGCGCTTTCTGGAAGGGCGATCCGGGCACGCTGGCCGACTTCGCCAAGCGCGTCTCGGGCTCCGGCGACCTCTTCAACAAGCGCGGACGCCGGCCCTGGGCCAGCGTCAATTTCGTCACCGCCCATGACGGCTTCAACCTCAACGATCTCGTCTCCTACAACGACAAGCACAATGAGGCGAATGGCGAGGATAATCGCGACGGCCACAGCAACAATCATTCCTGGAATTGCGGCGTCGAAGGGCCGACCAACGACCCGGAGATCACCGCCTTGCGCGAGCGCCAGAAGCGGAACCTGCTGGCCACGATGCTGCTGTCCCACGGCACACCGATGCTGCTCGCGGGCGACGAGTTCGGGCACACCCAGAACGGCAACAACAATGCTTACGCCCAAGACAACGAGACCACCTGGCTCAACTGGATGGGCATCACCGCGAACGGCCGCAGCCTGCGCGAGTTCGTGCGCAAGCTGATCGCCACCCGCAAGGCGTTTCCCATCCTCTACCGCAGCCGCTTCCTGGTCGGCTCGCACAACGAGGAGCTCGACGTCAAGGACGTCACCTGGCTGTCGCCATCCGGCGAGGAGATGGCGACCGAGCAATGGCAGGACGGCAATGCCAAATGCTTCGGCATGCTGCTCGACGGCCGCGCGCAGGAGACCGGGATCAAGCGCCGCGGCTCGGATGCGACCATGCTGCTGGTCTACAACGCGCACCACGACGTCGTGAACTTCACCTTGCCGGAGGTCACCGAGGGACGCAGCTGGCTCGGCCTGATCGACACCAATCGGCCCGACGCGCCGATGGCCGAATTCGAGTTCGGACATGCTTACGCGGTGACCGCGCGCTCGCTCGTGGTGTTTGGCCTTGCGAACGACAGCATCGCGACGCGGCGCCTCCGTCAAGGCCTCGGCGCGCTGATGGACATCGCCGACACGCCTCTGCCCGAGTAGCCGCGTCCCGCCCGTTCGCGATCAGCGATCGACTTCGCCGAACACGATGTCCAGCGAGCCCGGGATGCTGAGACGTCCGCCAGCAAATGCCCCTTGCAGAGAAATCCATCGCAACCCGGGCGACCTGATCTTGCACCGATAGGCGGTGTTGGTCCCATCGGCTATGCGCCGCGAGAGCCTTAGGAACACCGCATCAAGAGCTGCGTTCAATGTCGAGATTGGAGGTTTGAGAGGAGATATCGATTGCTCCCCGCCGCTCTTGTGATCAATCCCCGCTGCCGCTATGCGCGCCGTTACAGGGGCACCCTGACCACCCGACCGGCAACTGGCGCCCGTCTTGACGGACCGTGCAGCTGAGCCAGGCGGCGCGACCGCAGTCGAGCGTGCTCTCACGGCCGTCGTGTTCTCCGGCGGTCTCGGTCTCGGCGCCTATCATGGCGGTGTGTTCGAAGCACTCACTTCGCTTCGGCTGCCAATCGACTGGGTGACCGGTTCGTCGGCAGGAGCCATCACGGCCGCGCTGATCGCGGGGAGCGCGCGCGACGACCGGCTGCGGAATTTGCGCCGCTATTGGCATGCGCCAAGCAGTCCAGCCGAAGTGCCGAACGCGGGCCGCCATGCGTTTGCGTGGCTGAGCTCGATCAATACGCGCCTGCTGGGTCATTCGGGTTTCTTCCACCCCCGCCTCCCCATTCCGTCTTCTCGTTACGGCGGCCTCTACGATCTCGGCCCGACCCGCCAACGCCTGCAGCGCTTGATCGATTTCGGACGTCTGAACGGTGGCCATGTGCGGATCACGATCTGCGCCACCGATGTCGAGAGCGGCGATGCCGTGTTGTTCGACTCCGCATCGGAGCGGATCGAGATGGACCATATCCTGGCCAGCTGTGGCTTTCTCCCCGAATTCGCTCCGGTGCAGATCGCCGGCCGCTGGCTCGTCGACGGCGGGTTCTCGCTGAACGCGCCGTTCGATCCGATCCTCGAAACTGCAGGCCCGCTCCGCCTCTATGTGATCGATCTATTTCCGCGCGACGGCAAGGTCCCCAATGGGCTCGAGGCCGCGTCCGAACGCAAGAGCGACCTGACCTTCGGCAACCAGACCTTCCAGCGCCTTGGCTACGCGCTGGAGGCCCGTCAGCTCCGCGCCGAGCTTCAGGACCTCCACTACGAGGACAAGGTCTATCTCCTGAGCTACCGCCCGGGCCGCGAGGAGGCCGGGCCGGAAAAATCCTTCGACCTGTCGGAGACGGCCATGGCGCAGCGCTGGCGCGCCGGCTTTCTGGACATGCAATATGCCGCAAGCCTCACGCCGGCCCCGAACGAGATCTGCAGCGTGCGGCGGCCCTAGCGATGTCTCTTTGTGTCAGGACCCGCGCTAGGCGCGGTCTTGCCTCCCAGCCGCTCGCGAATGTCGCGCAGCAGCCGCTTGAGACCGTCATCGGCAGTCATGCCGTCGGGCGGGGCGATGGTGGTAATGCCCCAGTTCGCGAGTACGGCCTCCTGCACCGGATTGCGCTGCGCGACGAACACGAAGGATCGCGGCCGATCCTGGCTGTGCCCGGACTCGTCCCAGATCTGCCAGATCCGGTGCAGCAGCAGCCGGATGTTCGGATCGGACATGCTGTATCCGACGAACAGCAGCGTGCTTCCCAGCGCATCGGCGCGAAAGCGGATATCGAGCGGGGAATTGAAGGCGAGCCGGTTGAGAAAGTCGGTCTCGGTCAGAACCAGCGAGGCATCGTCGTCGAAGTCGCCGTGGAATTTGATGATGTGGGTGACACCGGCACGAGCGCTCGCGATCTCCTTCGCGTTGCTGATCTTCGCAAAGGGCTTCTTCAGCACGTCGAACGCGGTTTCGAGGTTGCGATCGTAATTGGTGGTGTAGATGACCGGAAAATCCAGCTCGACGATCATCCGGTGTAGCTCTGAAGCGGCGATCTTCTCAGGATCGACACGCCAATTGCGGTCGAGCCAGCTGCGCAGCGGGCCGATCCCGCCGCGCTTGATCCGATAATATTCCGCGAGCATCTGATAGCCGCCGTGCATTCCGTCGATGACGTCCTGTTCGAGGCCGAGATCGTCCAAGAGATGATCGATCAGAGACTGCCAGGACGGCAAGCCGACCGCCATCGAAATACCGGCGCCCACGAACAGGACCGCGCGGCGTCGCTCGATCGCTGCTGCCAGGATTTCGTGAGGCGGCCGCTCCTCCGATATGAGGCCTGTCGTTTGTTGGTCCATCACGCTTGAATGATCGGGCGAGCGGCGGGTTCCTAATCCTGGCCCGAACCTCAAGGGGTCAGCGGCGAGGATGCCTCGCGGGCCGTCTGTGCCGCGAACCGGGCGATCAGGCGCCGAAGCTGCGCCTTGTGCACCAGGCGCGCCGCCGTCTTGGGCGAGACCCAGATCGCTTCCCGCTCTCCCTTCTCGGGCCACCAGCGCTCCCGCCCGTGTACCTTCATCGCGAAGACGGCAACGTTCATGGTCCGCTTGCGATCGCCTTTTCGCTTGCGGTGCTTGAAGCTGCCCAGTGCGCGCGTGGCCACGACGCCGACCAGGCCCGCCTCCTCATACGCTTCGAGCGCAGCCGTCAGGTGCGGCTCCTTGTTGCGCATCGACGAGCCCTTCGGGACGCTCCACCTGCGCTTGCGCCTGGTCGTGATCAGCATCACCCGCAGCTCAGACTTGTCCAGACGAAACGGCAGAGCGGCAAATTGTTTCTTTCCCATCAGGCGCCTCCAACTCGCGTCTGATAAGCGGGCGCCGCAACCATGGTTCCTGTTTTGCGCAGTGGCGCGTTAAGGCGAGCGAGCCATTCGTCGGCACGGGTGCGCGTTTGGGTGTTGAATTCATTCACCCCTAGGAACGTTCGACATCACGCTGCGTCTGTCGTCCACATGTTGGAGCTGCACATGCTGAGAAGATTGTTCTTGCTTGCTTTGGGTGGCCTCGGATTGTCGACCCTGAGCAACCTCCGCGAAATCGCGTAAAGCGTGGCGACGAAAGCCAGAGAGGCGATCATGGCATACGCCCTGTTCAAGGACGGAGAGAAGGTGAGCCGCACGTTTCCGACCAGGGAGGAAACGTGGGAAAAAGCCGATGAGGCGGGGCTGATCGAACATACCGAGGGCCAGCGGGTGCTCGAGGACGAGTTGAAGATCAGGCCTTGCCCTGCCGACCCCGAGCCTTGCGACGATGCGGACCTGGACTGGGCGCCGGACAAGCCGACGTCCTGATCATGGGTTCAGCATCATAGGCTCAGCATCCCCTGCAGATGCCTTTGATCTTTCGATCCGCCTCGGAGTCGCGGGAGCTCTCCGAGCGAATCTGGTCGTCGCCCTGCAGCGAAGGTCCGGACGTGACCGTCCCGTCGATGCGTCCGATATTCGTGCCGCCTGCCGGATTGCCGGGGCGCCCGACCGTCGTCGATCCCCGGGGGGCCGCGCCGCCACTCGACTGAGCCGTTCCAGCCGAATTCGTGCCCGGAGCCGACGACGTGCTGCCCCCCGCGCCGCCGCCGGCGCTTCCGCCCCCACCACCGCCACCGGACTGTGCCAATGCCGGTCCGGCGGAGGCAGCCGCCAGCACGGCGACGAGCACGAGACCCGTCACGCGCATCGAACGTCTCTCACTGCATCCGCGTAAGTCCATCATCGATCCTGCTGATAGCCCTGATTGGTCGTGTTCTGCTTGATGTTGCCGTGGCGGCCCTGGGTGTCGAAGTTCTCGCGGTCGGGCACACGTTCTTCCACTTCGGTCGCCGGCTCTGCGCCGGGCCCCTTGTTGCTTCGCTGCTCTTCGGGGACGGGAGGCATTTTTGACATGTCCTGCTCCTGTATCGCTTCGCGATTCTGACATGGAGCAATGCACTGGCTCCCGGCGTCGTTCCTGAGCCGATCGCCGCAGCCGGAACCATGACGAAGCCGCTGGAACGAGCGGATGCTGCTGGGGTTGTTGCCCTATCGGCACCGCGCAAGTCCCGGGAGGAACACATGCCAAAGGCGACCGAACCTGCAACCGATCCGCGAGAGACTCCGCTTGATGATCCGCGCCGGCAGACGGACATGCCGACGCACCGGCAGACGAACAAGCCTTGGCAGGGCAATCCCGAGAAGGACCAGATCGATCCGGACCGGCCGCCGGTGGATCTGGAGCGCTGGCAGAAATCGAAGACACACTAGGCAGCGGTCGCTGGCTTGGCGTCAGATCCTGTCGAGATCATGAATGACGGGCCGCAGCGGCCCGCCGGAATCGAGCTCCAACGTTGCGAGCGTAATCGGCAGCTTGAAGCGTCGTTTCCCTGCGCCGCCTGGATTCAGATAAAGCACGCCGTTGACGGTTTCGATCCGCGCGCGGTGGGAATGCCCTGAGACCACGACATCGATCCCGAGCTCGGCAGGATCGATCGTCAGCTCGTTGAGGTCGTGCAGGACGTAGAAGTTGCGGCCGCCAAGGCGCAGCGTTTGTGTTTCAGGAAAGCGTTCAGCCCACGTGCCCCGATCGACATTTCCCCTGATCGCGGTGACGGGTGCGATGCGGCAAAGCCCGTCCATCACCACCTGGGCGCCGATGTCGCCGGCGTGGATGATGTGCGAGACGCCGGCGAGGCAGCGCTCCGCCTCGGGCCTCAGCAGTCCATGCGTGTCGGCGATCACCCCAATCGTGAACGTCATGTCAGATCACGGCTTCAGTGCACTACATCCAGCGGCATCCGGCCGATTTCCTCACCGTCCTCGTTCGTGACGAGGATCGAGAAGTGGCGGCCCTTGAGCTCGGGTCGCTCCTCGAGCAGGCGCCGCGCAATCTCTTCGGCGACATCCAGAGCCTTGATGTCGTCCGGCAAATCGGCACCTCCTTCGTCGGCTACGGTTTCAGAATCCACCAAATCAAAATGATAGCGCGGCAACGTCTGGTCCTCGTGTGTTCCCGCAGGAACGCGCCGCCTCGAGGCTTCGTTCCGGCGTGGGAGCCATCTGCGGTCCGGCGGGCGGCGGCGCCTCCGATCCTTGGCGCGAGATTGCGATGGACTCACGCGCGGCGCCGCCGCGTCCGCGCGCGCGGGCGCGACGAACGGCCGGTCCTCGATGCGGCGAATGCCAGGCCCGCAGCGATCCCAAGCACCACCAGCCCCTTGCTCAGCACAGCGGCTGGCGGAACCTGCTTCCGCACCAGCCAACTGCCGTCGACCGACGTACCCTGCGGACCCGCTTCGAGCAAGGTGCCTGCGTTCCTCGCTGCGGGACGCGCGCGCGACAGCAGCCAGCGGAATGCTGCTCCGAGGACACTCTCGGTGATCTCAGGGGCAATCGCATAGGCCAGTTGGCCGGCGCGCGCCGGCCACCCGACGGCCACCTCGTCACGCGGCGCGCGGACGAGGCTGACGAAGGTCTGGGCCACGTCCTCGGATTGATATAGCAGCGGACCAGGATCGAGCCTTCGTCCGGAGGTGTTGGCGCCGTGGACGAAGCCCGGCGTATCGACCATGGACGGGAAGACGCCGCAGACGTGAATGTCGGGACGAGCACGGAGCTCCTGACGCAAGCTTGCGGTGAAGCCGCGCAGGCCGAACTTGCTGGCAGTATACGCTGCGGCAAAGGGCGTCGGCGCCCAGCCGCCCAGCGAGATGTTGTTGATCAAGACACCGCGGTTCTGGCGAAGGAAAATCGGGAGCACCGCGAACGCGCCATGCATGGTGCCGAGCAGATTGACCTCAATGGTCCGGCGATGAAACGCGATATCTGCATCCTGATAGGCTCCGAACACGCCTGTACCCGCGTTGTTGATCCAGACGTCGATGCCGCCGAAGGCCTCGTCCGCCGCACCGGCCAGACGCTGCACCGCCTCCGCATCAGTGACGTCGGTCGGCACGGCCAGGGCACGGCCTCCAAGCGCCTCACACTCGGCAGCAAGCCGCATCAAGACCTCGCCGCGGCGTGCCGCGAGAACGACGCTGGCGCCCTTGCGGGCGAAGGCCAGCGCCGCGGCACGTCCGATTCCACTGGAGGCCCCGGTGATGACGACGCGCGTGCCGACTATCTGCCCGTGCTCGCGGCCCGAGACGTCCGCCGGAAGCAGCCAACGCAGGGATCGCCGCAGCCGCGCCGTTCCCTGCGTTTCGAACCAGTCGCCATGCGCAAAGATCACCCGTTCCGGAGCCAGCTTCACGAGCCGCTCGGCCGCAGCCCGCGCCGAACGGCCGCCGAGGCGCAGCAGCAGCCGCAGATAGACCGGGGCCTTTCCGTCCGGCTTGGCAATGCCGAGCAGGTTCGCCGCAGCCGCATTCGAGGCGCTGAGGTGGTGGGGATCGAGGTTCTGCACGATATCGGTCAGAACCAGCGTCCGGCTCCGCCTGTCGAACAGCTCGACCTCCGAGAACGTCGGAGCGTTCACCGACACCGTTTCGAGATCGGCGGCCCATTCCTCCGGCGTCGTGTCTCCAAGCTCGCAATCGATGCGGAGGCCGGCCGCCCGCACCTGCTGGCGCGCCGCAAGGCCGCGCGCGGCAAAGATCGCGGCCTGCGGCAGCTGCCTTTGCCATTCGGGCAGGAACATCCAATGGGCAATATTTGGCGCCAGCAGGTATCTGATCGTACCCAGCCGCTCCAGCTCCTGTCGCAGACCCGGCGAATATCTCACCGGCGAATGCAGCACGAGATCGCCATTCGACAGGCGGATGACAGTCATCCGCACGGGCAGTTGCAGGCCGGCGGCGCTGATCGGCTTGTCGTCCAGGATCCAGATATCGTCTGTCACCCGCGACAGGCTGGCGGTCGACACACCGGCGTCGGAACTTTGCATGAGCGTCTTTCCCTTGCGCGGGCGTTGCACCAAAGCGCGTGGGCGGCGCTCGTTCCTCATCAATGTCTTGGAAGAACGTTCTGGAAATCACACCGCCGCGGTCATTCGACCTGCTTCGAGGCGTGCCTGTAGCGCGTTGCCGACGTCGGCGACGACATCGCCCCAATCGCCCGGCCGTCTTTGGTGAAACAGCCGTAGGCTCGGATACCAGAACGAGCGCGCACCGGATGGAGGCCAGCGCCAGTCGCAATCGGCATGCAGCAGGACCCAGGCCCCGCATCCGAGCGCGCCCGCAAGGTGCGCGACCATGGTGTCGACACAGATGATGAGATCGAGCTGCCGCAGGCGATGGCCGAGAGCGACGATGTCGGGCGTGCTGATGTCCCGCGCCCCGATCGCCGCGAGCTCTTCGGTGCTGACGCCACGCTGGAGCGAATGGAGCGTCACGCCGGGTCCTGCGAGACTGCGCAGCAAGGCGGCCGGAACTTCCCGGCGCTTGTCCCATTCACCGACTTTCCAGACCAGGCCGACGGCCAGCCCTTGTTCTTGCCGAAGCGGCTGAACGGCAACAGGAGGGAGCGCCAGGTAGGGAACGTGCATCTCGACCTGATCGCGGCGCGCTCTGATGGCGTGCGGCACTTCCATGATCTCGATGTCGACCTCGAAAGCGATCTCGGGCGCACCATCGTGCAGCGGAATCGCGCGATCGACGCCGGCGGCGCCCTCGACCAGCGGCAGCAGCTCGGGTTGACACCACAGGGTCACGCTGCGCGCGATCGCGCGAAGCGGCTTCATGAAGCGCAGGAACTGGATGGTGTCGCCGAGTCCGTGATAGCAGCGCACCAGCACGTGCTTATCCTTGAGGTCCTCGCCGCGCCAGATCCGCTGCAGATGGCGCGGTCCGGTGTGCTTGGGCGGATGCGCGATCTCCAGCAGATCAAGATCGTTGATCATCCAGGCGCGCGCAAAATCGCCCGCCCTGATCGCTTCCGCCCAGCCGCCAGCCATGTCGCGGTCGCTAGTGTCGCACGAACTTGTGGAATCGACTGAGCTTGCCGTCCTTGGTTCGATCCTGATGCAGGAACGCAATGCCGGATTCATCGAACTTTTCGAAGAACTCGTCCCAGCTGATGCGGTCCAGCGCTTCGTCCGGCGGATCGAAATCAATGCGCAGGATTCCGGCGTGGCCACCCTCCTCCGTCGCCTTCACGGTCGCCGGTTTCCCGCCGCGCTCTTCGGCCCATTTCCGGATGATGTTATGATCGGTGGTCTCGTGGGCTTCGCTGCTTTGCGTCTTGGACGTCATGTTACACCTCGTTGACTAGTCGGGCTATGAGCCCGGCACATCGAACCCTCCGCCGACAAACGCTGGGCGGAGTGATTTGTTCTTTCGCGCAGATGCGAAGCGGTCGCGCGAGGCGAGCATCATCTTCTTCATCTTCATCATCAAAGCCGTTCGTTCCCGGCTGGCGGTTCGGGATTTTATCCCATGTTAAGCTCGTCGCATTTTGTCGCGATGAATCGCCCATGGCCTGCCGCTCGCATCTCCTTTCCAGGAACGAACATACCTTTCACACGTTCGCCGACGTACTTACACCGACTCTTGCACCGACGCCGCCGCGCGTTTTCCGGAGGGCTTCATTCCATGCATTCTCGTCTCCAAGACAGGCGCCGCGTGCGCGTCGGACTCGTCGGCGTCGGCAATTGCGCGAGCTCCTTCGTCCAGGGCCTCACCTACTACCGCAACGCCGAGTCGAACGAGCCGGTGCCGGGACTGATGAATGCGGACCTCGGCGGTTACCACATCAGCGACATCCAGATCGCTTCGGCGTTCGACGTCAACGCCAACAAGGTCGGCCGCGACGTCGCCGATGCGATCTTCGCCCCGCCCAACAACACGCACCGCTTCTCCGACGTCGCTCCGACAGGCGTGATCGTGCAGCGCGGACCGGTCCTGGACGGCATCGGACATTACCTCACCGACGACGTTCCGATTGCGGAGGTGCCGGAGGCCGACGTGGCCGAAGTGCTGGCGACCTCCCGCACCGACGTTCTGGTCTCCTATCTTCCGGTCGGCTCGCAGCGCGCCAGCGAGTGGTATGCGGCGCGCGCCATCGAGGCCGGCTGCGGCTACGTCAATTGCATTCCGGTCTTCATCGCCTCCAATCCGGAGTGGCGGCGCCGCTTCGAGGAGGCCGGCCTGCCAATCGTCGGCGACGACATCAAGAGCCAGGTCGGTGCCACCATCCTGCATCGCGTGCTCGCCAATCTGTTCCGCGAGCGCGGGGTGCGGCTCGACCGCACCTACCAGCTCAATGTCGGCGGCAACACCGATTTCAAGAACATGCTCGAACGAGAGCGGCTGGCCTCGAAGAAGATCTCCAAGACCCAGGCCGTGACCAGCCAGTTCGACGTCCCCATGGACCCCGACAACATCCATGTCGGACCGAGCGACCACGTGCCGTGGCTCACCGATCGCAAGCTCGCCTTCATCCGCCTGGAGGGAACGACGTTCGGCGGTGTTCCCCTGAGCGCCGAGGTCAAGCTCGAGGTCTGGGACTCCCCGAACTCGGCAGGCGTTGTGATCGACGCAGTGCGCTGTGCCAAGCTCGCCATGGACCGCGGCCAGGCCGGAGCGCTGACGGGCCCTTCCAGCTATTTCATGAAATCCCCGCCACAGCAGTTCACCGACGAAGAGGCCGGACGGCGGACACGCGCCTTCATCGACGACAAGGCGTTTGCGTGATGGCTGGGATCATCCATCTCGTCCGGCACGGTCATCATGCCCTGCTCGGCCGCGTCCTGTGCGGCCGGATGAAAGGCGTCGAGCTCGACGATCTCGGCTGCGAGGAGATGGCGCGCTGTGCGGGGACCATCGCGCGGCGGCCGTCACTCATTCAGTCCAGCCCGCAACGGCGCTGCATGCAGTCGGCCTGCATCCTCGCGGCGCATTTCAGGCTGCCGGTCGAGATCGTCCCCGCACTCGACGAGATCGATTATGGCGAGTGGACCGGGCGATCGTTCGACGACCTGGCGCCGGATCCCCGATGGTCGCGCTGGAATGGGCGACGCGGCACCAGCCGCCCACCCGGCGGCGAGAGCATGCGGTCGCTTCAGAATCGGGTGGTTGCTCATCTGGAGCAGCTGCGCGGCGATCGCAATCTCGACGCCGTCGTCGTCGTCAGCCACGCCGAGCCGATCCGCGCCGCGCTGCTGCACTATTCGCGCAAGTCGCTCGACCAGTTTCTCTCGATCGAGATCGATCCTGCCAGCATCAGCACGCTCCGCGCCGACAGAAGCGGCATGAAGATCACCGGAATCAACCAGCGGGTGCCGGCGTGAAGATCGTCATCTTCGGCCTGACAATCTCCTCGTCCTGGGGCAACGGTCACGCCACCTTGTGGCGCGGCCTCTGCAAGCATCTCGCGCGTTCGGGACACAGCGTCGCCTTCTTCGAGCGCGACGTGCCCTATTATGCTGGTGCCCGCGATCTCTACGAATTGCCGGGCGGCGCGCTTCGGCTGTTCGCGAACTGGGACGATGTGCGGCAGGCGGCAAGCACTGAGGTCCGTGACGCCGACGTCGCGATCGTGACCTCCTATTGTCCCGATGCGATCGCCGCGACCGAGCTGATCCTCGCCGAGGGTCGTGCTGTTCCCGTGTTCTACGACCTTGATACTCCGGTCACGCTGGCAAGGCTCATCGGCGGCGAAACCGTCCCCTATATCGGCCCGCGCGGCCTGCGGGACTTCGCGCTGGTGCTCAGTTTTACCGGCGGACCTCACGTTGCGGACGAATTCCGCAACAGGCTCGGGGCGGGGGACACCCGGCCGCTTTATGGGCACGTCGACACAGACATCCACCATCCGGCCACACCGCAGCCGCATTATCGCGCCGACTTGTCCTATCTCGGCACCTATTCCGAAGACCGCCAGCGCACGCTCGAGGCGCTTTTCGTCGCGCCGGCGCGGGCGCGCAAGGATCTCCGCTTCCTGATCGGCGGCGCGCAATATCCGGACGATTTCCCGTGGTCGCCCAACATCTATTTCGTGCGGCACCTGCCGCCGTCCGAGCATGCGCCGTTCTTTGCCTCGTCGCGGCTGACGCTCAACGTCACCCGGCGGGCCATGGCGGAGATGGGCTGGTGCCCGTCCGGCCGGCTGTTCGAGGCCGCGGCCTGCGGTGCCCCGCTGCTGAGCGACGACTGGCCCGGAATAGCGGACTTCTTCGCGCCTGGAGAGGAGATCCTGATCGCACGCGACGAGCACGATGCGCTCGCCGCGCTTGCGATGCCGGATGCCGAGCTCAGGCGCATGGCCCGGCGCGCTTATGAGCGCACCATGGACCAGCACACATCCGACAAGCGCGCCCGCGAACTGATCGCGATGCTCGAGCAGATAACCTCGAGCCGGATCAGCCGGCAACAAATCGAGGAGGCCTGATCATGTGGGGCATCGTTCCGGCCGCGGGCCGCGGCAGCCGTATCCAGCCGCTCGCCTTCTCGAAGGAACTGCTGCCGGTCGGGAGCCGGCATGACGACGGTACCGACCGTCCCTGCGCCGTCTCCGAATATCTGCTGGAGCGCCTCATTCTCGGCGGCGCCGACAAAATCTGTTTCGTGATCTCGCCCGGCAAGTCCGACATCCTCGAATATTTCGGCGACCATTACGGCAGCGCCGAGCTCGCTTATGTCGTGCAGCCCGAAGCCTCCGGCCTGTGCGATGCCGTGTTCAGGGCAAGCACCGTCGTCGGGCAGCACGAGGATGTCATGGTCGGCCTGCCCGACACGGTCTGGTTTCCCAAGGCGGCCCTGCAATCCCTGCCCGAGGCAGACCTCTCGTTCCTGCTATTCCCGGTCGAGCACCCCGAATTCTTCGATGCGGTCGTGCTGGACGGCGAGCAGGTGACGGAGATCCAAGTCAAGCAGCCGAATGCAAGCTCGCGCTGGATCTGGGGTGCTTTCAAGATGTCGGCACATGGCTTCCGCCAGCTCCAGTCGCTGTGGCACGCACGCGAACGCCGCGACGAATATTTCGGGACGCTGGTCAACGCCTATCTTTCAGCCGGCGGCAACGGCATCGGCGTCAAGGCCGGCGAATCCTACGTCGATGTCGGCACCATCGACGGCTATCGCACGGCAATGGCCCTGCTCGCCGAGGGCGTCGAGGGCCGTTCCAAGCTGCGGGCCCGCGCCTCATCGGACGGGGCCCGTCCGGTTCCAGTGAACAACGGAGCGATTGCATGACCAGAGGGGTCCTCTCCCGCGAGGAAATCCGCCAGCGCGTCGATGCGCTGGGGCCATGGTTCCACAATCTCGACCTCAAGGGCGTGCCGACGGCGCCGTCGCACTTTCTCGGCGACTACCCCAATGTGAAGTGGCAGCGCTTCTCCGGCATCATCCCGGACCGGCTCGAAGGCAAGACCGTGCTCGATATCGGCTGCAATGCCGGCTTCTACGCCATGGAGATGAAGCGGCGCGGCGCCGAACGCGTGCTCGGCCTCGACACCGACGAGGAATATCTGGCCCAGGCCCGCTTCGCGGCCGAGGTGAACGGGCTCAGAATCGAATTCCGCAAGATGTCGGCCTATGATGTCGGGCAGCTCCGTGAGAAGTTCGACCTCGTGATCTTCATGGGCGTGCTCTATCACCTGCGACACCCACTGCTGGCGCTGGACCTGATCCATGAGCACGTCGCCGGCGATCTCCTGCTGTTCCAGTCGATGCTGCGCGGCGACAGCCGGGTTGATGCGATCGAGAAGAATTACGACTTCTGGACCACCGATCAGTTCGATTCCTCCGGCTACCCGAAGCTGCACTTCATCGAGCACAAATATGCCGACGACCCCACCAATTGGTGGGTGCCCAATCGCGCCTGCGTCGAAGCCATGCTGCGCAGCGCCGGCTTTGCCATCGCAGCCCATCCGGAAGAAGAGGTCTATCTGTGCAAGCGCACGGCGCGGCCGCAGACTGACGGGCCAGTCTATCCGTCCCGGGAGGCGAGCCGATGATCGAGGCTGCCAAGATCTGGAACGAGCCCAACAACAAGTCGCATTGGGACCTGCTGATCGACCCGGACTGGACGATGTTCGCAGACCTCGCGCTCGCAGCCGGCAAGGCCATCCGCAGCGCGCACCCGACCTTGCCGCGCGTGCTCGGCGGCATCTCGCCGATCGACCCGTCCTTCATGCGCAATATGCAGGCGCGCGGCGTGCTCGATCACGTCGACGCCGTCGCCGTGCACGGCTTTCCGCTCGACTGGAATCTATGGCAGATCGGAGAATGGCCGGCCAAGATCGAGGAGATCAGGGCCGTCACCTCGCTCCCGGTCTGGGTGACCGAGGTCGGCGTCTCCTCGTTCGGCGCCGAGGAGGTGCAGGCCTGGGGCCTGTCGCGCACCGCTGATCTTCTGATCGGCCGCGCGCCGCGGATCCACTGGTACAGCCTCTATGATCTCCCTTCGGCCTGGGAGGCGACCACCCGGCACAAGGAGGCGGAAGGGTCCTCCTACTACCGGCATTTTCACATGGGCCTGCTGCGCGAGGATGGAACGCCGAAAGCCGCGGCGGAGTTGTTCGGGCAATATGCCGCCGACATGGGCCTCTGCCAGTGGTTTCACTTCGAGGACCATCGTCTCGATGATGCCGTGCGCTGGATGCGCCGCTTCGGCGTGCGGCACTTGCGGACCGGCCTGTCCTGGGCCGACAGCTTCCGCCCAAACGCTCTGGACTGGTTCGATCGCCAGATGGATGCGCTGGCCGAGTTCGAGGTCACCGTGACGTTCTGCTTCACGCCGGAACACCGCGGTCTCGAACCGCATCACACCAGCCCGCCGCTCGACGTGAACGAGTTCGCCGATTTCTGCGCGCAGATGGTCGAGCGCTATTGCACGAAGACCGGTCTCGCCTCCTCTATTGGCGCCTCCCCGCCGATCAGGGAGCCGACATGCGTGCCCTGATCCTGGTGATGGACTCCGTCGGAATCGGCGCGGCGCCTGACGCTGCCAAATACGGCGACGAAGGTGCCGACACCGTCGGCCACATCGCGGATCGGTGCATGGCCGGGCGTGGCAATAGTCCGCAACGGGAGGGCCCGCTGCGCCTGCCCAATCTCGTGGCGCTCGGCCTCGGCGAGGCCTGCCGCCTCTCCACAGGCCGGATCCCGCCCGGGCTCGACGGCCGCACTCAACATGCCCGCTATGGCTGCGCCAGTGAGATATCGAGGGGCAAGGACACGCCGTCCGGCCATTGGGAGATCGCCGGCGTGCCTGTCGCGTTCGACTGGGGTTATTTTCCCAAGGTCCAACCCTGCTTCCCGCGCGCTCTGGTCGAGAAGCTGTGCGAACGAGCCGGACTGCCCGGCATCCTCGGCAATTGCCACGCTTCCGGCACCGACATCATCGCCGAATTCGGCGAGCGCCACATGCGCAGCGGCGAGCCGATCTGCTACACCTCGGCCGACAGTGTGTTCCAGATCGCGGCGCACGAGGAGACGTTCGGGCTCGAGCGGCTCTACGACGTCTGCACGATCGCGAGGCGGCTGGTCGATCCCCTGAACATCGGCCGCGTCATCGCGCGTCCGTTCGTCGGAACGAACGCGGACAACTTCAAGCGCAGCTCGCACCGGCGCGATTTCTCCGTGCCGCCGCCCGAGCGAACCATCCTGGACCTTGCAGAAGCTGCCGGCCGCGACATCGTGACGATCGGAAAGATCGACGACATCTTCGCTCATCGCGGCACGGGGCGAAACCTGCGCGGGGACGGCAATGCGGCGCTTTTCGATGCCACGCTCGATGGGCTGAGAGGCCTTGCAGAAGGAGGATTTCTATTCGCCAACTTCATCGATTTCGACACGCTCTACGGCCACCGCCGCGACGTCGCCGGCTACGCAGCGGCGCTCGAAGCCTTCGACGCTCGCCTCCCCGAGCTGCTGGGCCGGCTCCGAAGCGACGATCTCCTCATCATCACCGCCGATCATGGCTGCGATCCGACCTGGAGTGGCACCGATCACACGCGCGAGCAGGTCCCGATTCTGGCGTGGACCGCGCAGTCAACGGCTCCGATCGGCCGGCGCGCCGGCTTTGCCGACATCGGTGCGACCATTGCACGACATCTCGACCTGCCGGCGCCGCTTCACGGCGCTCATTTCTAGCCGGGATTCACCTGGGTTATTGATCCAGGTTAGAGAAACTTTCGTTTGTAGGTTTCGTAGGAACGAACATTCCTTGCACCGCTTCTAACTTCCAGACGTGACTGGCGCGCAGGTCGCCCGACCAAGCAAAGGCGCGCTTCAACTCTCATCATCGACCGGTCCCGCACGGATCGGTTCCATGCGGCACGGAGCGGTGAATGACGCGAGTATTGATGACTGGGGGCGCGGGATTCATCGGTTCGCACACGGCCGACGTGCTGCTTGCGGCCGGTTACGATGTCCGACTTCTCGACAATCTCTCTCCGCAGGTGCATGGCGGTAACCGTCAGCGGCCTGCCTATCTCGCCGATGACGCCGAGCTCGTGGTCGGCGACGTCACTGATGCCGCGGCCGTCGAACAGGCCTTGCGTGGGGCCGACATGGTCCTGCATCTCGCCTCCGCCGTCGGCGTCGGCCAGAGCATGTACGACATCGAGCCCTATGTCCGGACGAACGAGCTCGGCACCGCCGTGCTGTTGCAGGCGCTGGCCAAGCGTCCGGTCGCACGGCTGGTGGTGGCGTCCTCGATGAGCATCTATGGCGAAGGCCTCTATCGCGATGCCGTCGGCAGCGTCGTCGCTTGCGACGAACGACCGATCGCGCAGCTTCGCCAAGGAGAGTGGGAATTGCGGGATCATGCAGGCCATGCGCTCGATCCCGTGCCCACGCCTGAGACCAAGCAGCCGTCTCTGAGCTCGATCTACGCGCTGAACAAATATGCGCAGGAGCGCATGTGCCTGATCACGGGCAAGGCCTACGGCATTCCGACCGTCGGATTGCGCTTCTTCAACGTGTTCGGTCCGCGGCAAGCGCTGTCGAATCCGTATACCGGCGTGCTGGCCATCTTCGCCGCCCGACTGCTCAACGGTCGGCCGCCGCTCGTCTTCGAAGACGGCCTGCAGCGGCGCGATTTCGTCCACGTGCACGACGTCGCGCGCGCCTGCCGCATGGCGCTCGAATCCGACCATAGCCAGGACGTCTTCAACGTCGGCTCGGGCCAAAGCCGCACCATTCTGTCGGTGGCCGAGGATTTGGCCCAGGTGATGGGACGGCGCGAGATCGCCCCCGAGATCACGCGGAAATACCGTGCCGGCGACATCCGCCACTGCTTTGCCGACATCGGCAAATCGCGCGACCTGCTCGGCTTCGAGCCGCATGTCGCGTTCAAGGACGGCCTTGAAGAGCTCGCCGGGTACCTCGCCGACCAGATCGCCGACGATCAGGCGGAGCGGGCGACCCGTGAGCTGTTGCAACGAGGGTTGGTCGCGTGATGAGTGAACAAGACAACAGACCCGTCCTGGTCACCGGCGGCTGCGGCTTCATCGGCTGCAATCTCGCCGACCGTCTCGCCGAGCGCGGCGACCGCGTGCTGGTGCTGGACAATCTCGCCCGCGCCGGCGTGCGCGAGAACGCGCAATGGCTGAAATCCCGTCACGGCGACCGCGTCACCATCACATTGGCCGATGTCCGCGACCCCATTCCGGTGATCGACGCCGTGCGCGAGGCGCGGGCCGTGCTGCACCTCGCGGCCCAGGTCGCCGTCACCGACAGCGTCAGCGACCCCTCGTCCGATTTCGAGATCAATGCGCGCGGCACGCTGAACGTGCTCGAAGCCGTCCGCCTGCACAACGCCTCGGCTCCGGTGATCTTCGCCTCGACCAACAAGGTCTACGGGCGCCTGATCGAGGACAGCGAGATCGCACTCACCGGCCGCCGCTACACGCCGGTCAATGATCTGCTCGCTGGCGGCATTTCGGAGAACGCCCCGCTGGATTTCTACAGCCCCTATGGTTGCTCCAAGGGCACCGCCGATCAATACGTCCACGATTATGCCAGGGTGTTCGGGCTGCAGACCGTGGTGATGCGCATGAGCTGCATCTACGGGCCGCGGCAATTCGGCACCGAGGACCAGGGCTGGATCGCACACTTCCTGCGCAGCGCCATAAGCGGCAATCCGCTGACGATCTATGGCGACGGCAAGCAGGTCCGCGACGCGCTGCACGTGTCGGACGCGGCGAGCGCCTGGCTCGCGGCGCTCGACCACATCGCCCTGGCGCGCGGTCGCGTCTTCAATCTCGGCGGCGGTCCGGCGAATGCGGTCAGCCTGCTGGAGTTGATCGACCAGATCACCGAGCTGACGGGCCGCAAGGTCAGCTATCGCTTTGCGGACTGGCGACCCGGCGATCAGCCCTGGTACGTGACCGACACGCGGGCGCTCGCCACCGCGCTCGGCTGGACGCCGCAAATGCCCCTCGCCGACGGCCTGCGCTCGCTCCACACCTGGCTCGACAGCCGCTTCGGATCACAGAACAGAAGCGAGGCCCTGGCATGACGCGAGTCGCCCTCATCAATCCGAACTGGGATTTTTCGGGCAGCATCTATTTCGGGTGCCGCTCGCCTCACTTGCCGCTCGAGCTCGGTATCTCCGAGCACTATCTGAAGGCGGCCGGCCACAACACGCTGCTGCTCGATGCGCATATGTTCGATCTCTCCCTGCGCGACATCGAGGCCGAGCTGCGCGCCTTTCGTCCCGACCAGATCGTCTTCACCACCGCACCGACCTATCTGTTCTGGCGCTGCGCGCCGCCCGAGCTGCGCGTGCCGCAGCAGCTCGCGATCGCGGTGCGGGACCTTGCGCCGACGCTGACCGCGGTGGGCCCGCACGGCTCGACCACGCCGAAGACCGCTTTGAAGAAGCTCGGCGTCGACATAATCGTGATGGGCGAGTGCGAGGCGTCCCTGCTGCGTCTCGCCAATGGCGAGCGGGACTTTCCCGGCCTGTGCTTCGCCGACGGCGCGTCGCTCCGGGTCAATGGCGGCCCGCAGGCAGTCGCGTTCAACGATCAGCCCGCGCTCGATTGGCCCGACGAGATGATCCGGCGTCACCATCACCACCATCACCGCTTCGAGGCCGAGCCGACGGCGCCGGGCGCGGAGGTGGAGGCCTCACGCGGCTGTCCGTACAATTGCACGTTCTGCGCCAAGGAGAATTTCCGCAACGCCTATCGCAAACGGCCCCCCGCCGTCATTCTTGACGAGATCGATCGTCTGCGCCGTCACAGCATCGAGTACGTCTACTTCATCGACGAGATCTTCCTTCCCAATCGCGAGCTCCTCGAGGGCTTGACGACGCGCGGGCTGAAGTTCGGCGTGCAGACGCGGATCGATCTGTGGAAGCCGGACATGCTCGCCCTGCTCGGCCGCGCCGGCTGCGTCTCGATCGAAGCCGGCATCGAGAGCCTCACGGTGGAAGGGCGCGCGGCCCTCGCCAAGAACTGCAAGATGACGACGGATCAGCTCGCCGACCGGCTGGTCGAGGCTCGCCGCCACGTCCCCTTCGTGCAGGCCAATCTGATCGAGGTGCCCGAGGACGACGATCCCATCGTGCAGCGCTGGCGCCGCACGATGCAGGATGCCGGCGTCTGGGCCAACGATCCGGTGCCGCTCTATCCCTATCCCGGCTCTCCCGACTACCGCAAGCTCTGGGGCGAGCCCGACGATGTCGCCTGGGAGCGCGCACACCGGCACTATCTCGCGATGTTCGACCAGTTCAGCGACGTGCAGAACGATCGCCCGGTCCCGCTCGACAGCCTCGAACTGCAGGTGGCCTCATGAACCGTGGCGCCGACATCAGGATCATGATGACGACCGACACGGTTGGAGGCGTATGGACCTATTCCTGCGCCCTCGCTACGAGTCTCGCTGCGTCCGGTGCCGACGTCACGCTCGTGACGCTGGGCCCGCAGGCACGCGCCGACCAGCGTCAGATGCTGCACGAAACCAGCGTGCACCTGGTCGAGACGGACCTCGCACTCGAATGGCAGGACCCTGAGGGGCGAAACGTTTCCGACGCAAGGCGCGTGCTTGCGAAGCTCGAAGCCAGCTTGATGCCCGAAATCGTGCATCTGAACAGCTTTCGCGAAGCGACCTTTGCCTGGCAGGCCCCGACGGTGCTGGTGGCGCATTCCTGCGTGAACTCCTGGGCCCACGCCTGCCACGATACAGCCTGGCTTGGCGAGCCGAGATGGCGCCGCTACAGCGAGCAGGTCGCCGCGGCGCTCGACATAGCGCAGGCCTGGGTCTGCCCGAGCCGGGCCTTCCACGACGACATCACGGCGATCTACCAGCCGCGATCGCGCGGCGCGGTGATCTGGAACGGAATGACGCCGCGCGCCCCTTCTGGACGGAAGCAGGATCTGATTTTCGCGGCAGGACGGCTGTGGGATCGTGCCAAGAACATCGAGGCGCTCGCCGCCGCCGCGCCCGGGCTGGATTGGCCGGTCGAGGTGGCCGGTCCCATCGACGCACGTCTGCCAGCGGGTATCAACTGGCTCGGAGAGCTGCCGCACGAGGCCCTGGAGACGCGGTTACAGCATGCCGCGATCTTCGTCAGCCCCGCGCTCTACGAACCGTTCGGCCTCTCGGTGCTGGAAGCAGCCGCCGCGGGCTGCGCGCTGGTCCTCTCCGACATCCCGACGTTCCAGGAATTGTGGCGTGGCGCCGCCTTGTTCGTCGATCCGGCCGACAGCGAGGCACTGCATCGGACTCTCGCAGAGCTTTGCGCTGACGATACGGGGCGAGCAAAGCTGCAGCGCGCCGCCTATGAGCAATCCCTGACGTATTCGTTGACGCGCATGACGAGCGCCTATCTCGGTCTCTACCAGGACCTGATCGCATCGCACAGGACGCGCGCGGCGGCCAGCCAGATCGAGGTGCGCGCATGAAATGCGTCCTGTTCTATCATGCCTTCACCTCCTGCTGGAACAACGGCAACGCGCATTTCCTGCGTGGCTACGCGCGCGAGCTCCATGCGCTCGGGCACGAGGTCGTCGTGTTCGAACCCATCGACGGCTGGAGCCGTCTGAACGCGATCCGAGAAGGCGGCGGCCATGCCATGGACGACATTCCGGCGCTCTTTTCCGGTATCGACATCCGCCGCTACGATACCAACCTCGATCTCGCGCGTGCGGTTGATGGTGCGGATCTCGTCATCGTGCATGAATGGAATTCGCCCGATCTGATCGCGCAGATCGGGCGCAAGCGGGCGCAAGGCGGGTCCTTCACCCTGCTGTTTCACGACACCCATCACCGCGCGGTCAGCGCACCTGACGAGCTTGCGCAATTCGACCTCGACGGATTCGACGGCGTGCTCGCCTTCGGCGAGGTGCTTCGGCAGATCTATTTGAAGCTCGGCTGGGCCGACCGGGTCTTCACCTGGCACGAGGCCGCCGATGTCGCGCTGTATCATCCGCTACCGCAGGTCGAGCGGACCGACGATCTGGTCTGGATCGGCAATTGGGGCGACGGCGAGCGCAGCGCCGAGCTGAACGAGTTCCTGGTCAAGCCCGTGGCGGAGCTGAAGCTCCGCGCCAGCGTCCATGGCGTCCGTTACTCCGATGACGCACTCCACACCATCAGGAGCGCAGGCATCCGTTATGGCGGCTGGCTGCCGGCGCACTGGGCCCCCGTCGCCTTCGCCGGCGCGCGCGCGACCATCCATGTGCCGCGCGGGCCTTACGTGGCCCTGCTGCCGGGCATCCCGACGATCCGCGTGTTCGAGGCGCTGGCCTGCGGCATTCCCCTGATTTCAGCACCCTGGTCGGATGAGGAAGGCCTGTTCCCCGAGGGGGCCTATATCAGCGTTGGCGATGGCGAACAGATGAAGCAGGCGCTTCGCGCCGTCATCGACGAACCGGAATTCTCTGCCGCGATGGTGGAGACCGGCCTCAAGGTCATCAGGGATCGTCATACCTGCCGCCACCGCGCCGAGCAGCTCATCGACATCGTCACCGACCTCAGGGATTCGGGCCGTTCGGCACGGCCTCAGCACGACATCGGAGCCGTTGCATGAAGATCTGCTTCTTCGGATCCAGCCTGGTCTCGTCCTATTGGAATGGCGCCGCCACCTACTACCGCGGCATGCTGAAGGAGATCGCGGCGCTCGGCCACGAGGTCACCTTCTACGAGCCCGACGCCTTCGAGCGCCAGTCGCATCGCGATATCGACGAGCCGGATTGGGCCAGGGTGGTCGTCTACCCCGCAACCTCGGACGGCTGGCGCCGCTCCCTCGACGAGGCCGCACAATCGGCCGACATGCTGGTCAAGGCCAGCGGCGTCGGCGTCTTTGATCTCGAGCTGGAGAACGCCGTCGCCGCGCTGACGTCGCGGCTGACTCGGATCTATTGGGACGTCGATGCTCCCGCCACGCTCGAGGCGATGGATGGCTATCCGCAGCATCATCTGCATCGCGCGATCCCGTGCTACGATATGGTCCTGACCTATGGCGGCGGCGAGCCCGTCGTATCCGCATATCGATCGGTGGGCGCGCGGGACTGCGTGCCGATCTACAACGCGCTCGATCCGGCCACGCATTTTCCCTCGCCGCCCAATCCGCGCTTCGCCTGCGATCTCAGCCTGCTGGCGAACCGCCTGCCTGACCGCGAGAAACGTGTCGAGCATTTCTTTCTCGACGTTGCACGCCGCCTGCCCAAGAAGTCCTTCGTGCTCGGCGGCTCCGGCTGGGACGACAAGGACGCCTCCGCCAATCTGCGCAAGGTCGGCCATGTCGGCACCGCCGATCACAACGCGTTCTTCGGCTCCGGGCTCGCCACGCTCAACGTCAATCGCGACAGCATGGCGCGCTACGGTTTCTCGCCGCCAACACGGGTGTTTGAAGCGATCGGTGCCGGCGCCTGCCTGATCACCGACCAATGGGCCGGGATCGATCATTTCCTCGAACCCGGCCGCGAGGTGCTGGTTGCCGCTGACGGGGCCGAGGTGGCAGAGCACCTCGCCGCGCTCAACCCGGAGCGGGCCCGGTCGATCGCCCGCCGCGCCCGCGCACGCATCCTCAGCCAGCACACCTACCGGCAGCGCGCCCGCCAGTTCAACGATCTCTTCGTCGCCAACAGCTCCCGAATCGAGGCAGCAGAATGAATCTCTCCATCGTCGTCATCGGTCTTTCGGTCACTTCGTCCTGGGGCAACGGTCATGCCACGACCTACCGCGCCCTGATCGAAGCCTTGGCGCGACGAGGTCACCGCGTCACGTTCCTGGAACGGGACGTGCCCTGGTATCGGGATCACCGTGACCTGACCAAGCCCTCTGCCTGGACTGTCGAGCTGTACCAATCGCCGAAGGATGTTCCGCGCCAGTTCGGCAAGCTGATCCGCGATGCCGATCTGGTGATCATCGGCTCCTATGTCCCCGACGGCATCGCGCTCGCCGAATGGACGACGACCCATGCGAGGGGCGTCACGGCGTTCTACGACATCGACACGCCGGTCACTTTGGCGCGGCTGGAGCAAGGCCTCGACTATCTCTCGGCGGCAATGATTCCGCGCTTCGATCTCTATCTGTCGTTCAGCGGCGGACCGGTGCCCGTCATGATCGAGCAGGGCTACGGCAGTCCGCTCGCACGTGTGCTCTATTGCAGCGCGGACGCGGAGATCTACGCACCGAAGCAGGCACAGCCGAAATGGGCGCTCGGTTATCTCGGGACCTACAGCGAGGACCGGCAGCCCGTTCTCGACGAACTGCTGCTCGCACCGGCGCGCACGCTATCGTCCGACCAATTCGTCGTCGCCGGCGCGCAATATCCGGACAATATCGCCTGGCCCGCCAACGTCGCCCGGATCGAGCACCTCTCGCCGAAGCAGCATCCGGAGTTCTACGCGGCGCAACGTTTCGCGCTGAACGTCACCCGCGCCGACATGAAGGCACTGGGCTTCTCCCCGAGCGTCCGGCTGTTCGAGGCGGCCGCCTGCGGCACGCCGGTGATCTCGGACCGCTGGCCCGGGATCGAGACGATCTTCGCGCCCTCGAAAGAAATCCTGCTGGCAACCGGCCCACGCGAGGTCGTCGAGATCCTGCGGGACATGCCAGAGGAGCAACGGCGCACGATCGCGCACAACGCGCGGCGGCGGGTTCTCGCCGAGCACACCCCCGACCATCGCGCGCGACAGCTGGAGACCTATTACGCCGAGGCCGCCGCGCGGCGTCGCCGCAAGACGGCCCCCCTCCCCGTCGTTCGCCCCATGCAGGTCGCCCAACTCTGAAAGGTCATATCATGACGCTCCAGACCCGCATCCACGCATCCCGCCGCTCGCCGACGGTCCTCGTCGCCGGCGGCGCCGGCTTCATCGGATCGCATCTCTGCGACGCGCTCCTGCAACGCGGCAGCACGGTGATCTGCCTGGACAATTTATTCACGGGGACCACCGACAACATTCGGCCCCTGCTCAACCATCCGAACTTCCGCTTCATCGAGCATGACGTGCGCGATCCCATCGACATCGAGGGCGAGATCGATCGGATCTACAGCCTCGCCTGCCCGGCTTCGCCCCGCCACTATCAAGTCGATCCGGTCGGAACGATGAAGACCTGCGTGCTCGGCTCGATCAACCTGCTCGAACTAGCGCGGCAGAAGGCCTCCCGGATTCTCCAGGCCTCCACCAGCGAGGTGTACGGCGACCCGGAGATGCATCCGCAGCCGGAATCCTATCTCGGCAACGTCAATCCGATCGGGCCGCGGGCCTGCTACGACGAGGGCAAGCGCGCCGCGGAGACGCTGATGTTCGACTACCGGCGCATGCACGGGACCGAGATCAAGGTCGCGCGCATCTTCAACACTTACGGGCCGCGCATGCTCGAGAACGACGGCCGCGTCGTCTCCAACTTCATCGTGCAGGCCCTGCGCGGAGAGCCGATCACGATCT
Source organism: Bradyrhizobium glycinis (assembly GCF_016031655.1). GTDB lineage: Bacteria > Pseudomonadota > Alphaproteobacteria > Rhizobiales > Xanthobacteraceae > Bradyrhizobium > Bradyrhizobium glycinis. Next base: position 341,960 of record NZ_JACCHQ010000001.1, on the reverse strand, counting down.
ACGGCAAGGGCACGCAGACCCGCAGCTTCTGCTTCGTCGACGATCTCGTGCGGGGGCTTCAGCTCCTGATGGAGAGCCCCGCCTCGGTCACCGGCCCGTGCAATCTCGGCAATCCGCACGAGGTCACGATCGAGGCCATCGCCCGTGAAGTGCTGGCATGCACCGAATCGGCCTCCCCGCTGCGCTTCGAGCCCTTGCCAAAGGACGATCCCAAGCGGCGCAAGCCCGTGATCGATGCCGCCGAGAAGATTCTGGGATGGCGTCCGAGGGTGGCGTTGAAGGACGGCCTTCAAGCGACCATTGCCTATTTCGCGCTCCGTCTCGCCGGGGAATCGCCAACGCTCGTGCCGGCCATCGCCGCGCGCAGGACGCGGCATCCAGCACGCAGCCGGCTGACGATGTCCGAGCAACGGTGAAGGAGGATCCTTTGGTAGGCTCGAAAACGCCGCCGCGATGAGCGGGCTCAGGCCGCCTCGGTCGCATCGGCGCATTCCAAGACTTTCGTGCCGGCGCGGCGACGGTCTTTCGCGAACATGCGGCGATAGAGCACGACCGAGGCGAGCCATGCGACCGCGAACAGCGCGATCACGACAAAGCCGACATTGGCAAGCGACTCGTTGAGGTCCTCGACCAGCGCCCATGCGCCGCCGGAGAGGCCAAGCCGATCGCTGATCAGGCCAAGCGCCTCGATCCCGCCGATGAACAGTGCAACCGCCACGGAGGCGCCGGTGATCGTGAGATTGTACCAAAGCTTGCGCAAGGGATCGACGAAGGCCCAGCGATAGGCACTCACCATCAGCGCGGAATCGGCCGTGTCGACCAGCGCCATGCCTGCAGCGAACAGCGCGGGGAAAACCAGCACATCAACGAGCGAGGCGCCGCGCGCGGCTTCGCTGGCGGAGATGCTGAGCAGGCTGATCTCGGTCGCGGTGTCGAAGCCGAGTCCGAACAGGAAGCCGAGCGGATACATGTGCCAGGGCTTCGTCACCAGGCGGAACATCGGGCCGAGCAGCCGCGCCAGGACACCACGGCCGGCAAGCAGCGCATCGAGCTGCGCAGCATCGTGAACGCCCTCCCGCGCAGCGCGAAACGTCCGCCACAGGCCGGCGAAGATGACGAGATTGATCGCGGCAACCGCAAGCAGGAACAGCGCCGAGACCGAGGTGCCGATGAGACCGCCGACCTCCTTGAGGAGGCTGTCGCCGCCAAGGCTCACGACGCCCAGTGCCAGCAGCATGGTCGCCACCACGACAACGGTGGAATGGCCGAGCGCGAAATAGAGGCCGACGCTGCGCGGCGTCTCTCCGCCATGCATCAGCTTGCGCACGACGTTGTCGATCGCGGCAATGTGGTCGGCGTCAACGGCGTGACGCAGGCCGAACACCCAGGCCAGCAAGGCGGTCGCCATCACCGTCGGGCGCTCGCCGAACAGCGTGAAGGCCCAGGCCCATGCGGCGAGGTTGACGGCGACGAGCCCGCCGAGCAGCGCCACCGTTCCGGGCTCGACCGCCCGCAAAGTTCGCATCGCTACTCGTTCCATTCGCCCGCCTTTACAGTATGACGTTTATCAAAAACTCTCATACTGGCAAGAGCAAGAGCCGGACCAGTTTCGCGCTGCCCCTGACGAGCCGACGGAACGGAAGCCAAATGACTGGCCTGATGGAGGAATTCGGCGTCAACCGATCACAGCGCCAGGTGCGGGATGGGGCGCTGCCATTGGCAAGCAGATATCCACCTTGACGACGAAGTTGACGCTCGCCAGGGGGAGCTCGGGCCGCCCGCGCAAATGGAACCGATCGCTGTGAAGCGGTTCACATCCGATTCGACGATCCGGATGTACCCCTCGTGCCGGGTGGAGATGGCAGACGGAGACGCGCATGAAACTCCTCATGCTCTCGCTTATTGCAGCCATGCTTCTCGCCGGTGCGGCCAATACCGTGTTCAGGCCATATGCAGTATCTCATGTCGGTCAGCCCGGCATGGCGTCCATTCAAGACATGCAAACGGGCCAGGCCGACAAGCTTCCCGAGCAGGAGCTGCAGGACCGCTCCGTCTTGTTTGCGAAAGAGCCGCGGTAGCCGGCAGGCTCGCCCTATTCGGCCGCTGCGGTCGCGGGTTGCGGCTGCCCGTCGTTCGGTCCCGTTCGCGCCATCTGCTCGTCGAGCCAGAGGCTGTGGTGCTCGCGCGCCCAGTTGACGTCGACTTCGCCCGAGCCCATGGCCTCGAACGCGCCTTCCATCCCGATCGTGCCGATATAGATGTGCCCAATCATCGCCGCGACGAACAGGACCGCCACGATGGAGTGGACGATCTGGGCCATTTGCATGCCCTCGATCCCCGTGCCGTAGAACGGGAACATCAGCGCGTAGCCCGAAGCTGCGACCAGTCCACCGCCGATCACGACGATCCAATAGATCATCTTCTGGCCGGCGTTGAAGCGGTAGGCCGGCGGATGGTCATGTCCGATCATGCCGCCCCCGCGCTTGGCCCATTCGATATCGACCTTGTTCGGGATATTGCCGCCGATCCACATCAGGAAGATCAGGACGACGCCGAGCGTGAATGGGAAGCTCAGATAATTGTGGGCGTACTTGGCCCATTGCGACCATTCCGAAAACGCCTCGAAACCGATCAGCGGCAGCAAGAGCGGCCGGCCGAACGTAATGTTCAGCCCGGAAATGGCCAGCACGATGAAGCAGGTCGCCGTCAGCCAGTGCACGAACCGCTCGAATGCGTTGAAGCGCACGATGGTGCGGCCGGACCGTCCGGCTTCGAGACGCACCATCCCGACGGTGAGATAGAAGATCACGATGGCCACGATCATGCCCAGGATGGCGATGCCGCCGATCCAGCGCAGCGTCACGTTACGGAACTCCCGCCATTCCCGTCCCTGCGGCTGCTCGAGCACGCCGGAGCGCTGATCGGGAATGCTGACGCGGCCCTGGATCCGGTTGAGCTCCTGCAGAAGCTGCTGCTCCTTGACCGAGCTCGCGGTCGGATTGACCTGCTGAGCGCTCGCGGGCGCCATGCTCACCAAAAGAAGCAGCGCCCAGGCGCCCAGCGCCAGACGAATGAACCTTCCAAACGACGCCATCACGTCCTCCCCGGTCTTGCGCACCCTTCGGCTGCCCACCTCAGGACTCGATTGTCTCGCGATATGCGGTCTTCCAGCCCCATGCACCCGAGCCGTAACCGCGCTTCATGACGCGCTCCTTGTAGATCTGCGCAATGATCTCGCCGTCGCCGGCAAGCAGGGATTTGGTCGAGCACATCTCGGCGCACAGCGGCAGCTTGCCTTCGGCCAGCCGGTTCGCACCGTATTTCGCGTATTCCTCCTTGCTGCCGTCGGCCTCCGGGCCACCGGCGCAATAGGTGCATTTGTCCATCTTGCCGCGGGAACCGAAGTTTCCGACCTTCGGATATTGCGGCGCGCCGAACGGACAGGCGTAGAAGCAATAGCCGCAGCCGATGCAGAGGTCCTTGGAGTGCAGCACCACGGCATCGGCCGTGGTGTAGAAGCAGTTCACCGGACACACCGCTGCGCAAGGGGCGTCCGTGCAGTGCATGCAGGCCATCGAGATCGAGCGCTCGCCCGGCTTGCCGTCGTTGATGGTGACGACGCGCCGCCGGTTGATGCCCCAGGGCACCTCGTGCTCGTTCTTGCAGGCGGTGACGCAGGCGTTGCACTCGATGCAGCGATCAGCGTCGCAGAGAAATTTCATCCGAGCCATGTGCTTGCTCCTCTCAGGCTGCGACGATCTGACAAAGCGTGACCTTCGGCTCCTGCATGCCCGTTGCGGGATCGTAGCCGTAGCTCGTGATCGTGTTGGCGCTCTCGCCCAGCACGATCGGATCGGTGCCGGCGGGATAGTTCTTGCGCAGGTCGTTGCCGCCGAGCCAGCCGCCAAAATGGAACGGCATCCAGGCGACGCCCTTGCCGACGCGTTCGGTCACCAGCGCCTTCATCTTGGCCCTTGAATTGTTCTCGGCGCCGCTCACCCAGACCCAGCCGCCGTCCTTGATGCCGCGATCGGCGGCATCAGCCGGGCTGATCTCGATGAACATGTCCTGCTGCAATTCGGCGAGCCACGGATTGGTACGGGTTTCCTCGCCGCCGCCTTCGTACTCGACGAGACGCCCGGAGGAGAGGATCAGCGGGAACTGCTTGGCGATCCCCTTCTCCACCGCCGCCTTCTGCACCGAGAAGCCGATGTTGGGCAGCCGGAATTGCTTGGCATCGGGCAAGGTGGGATACTTCTCGACGAGGTCGACGCGCGGCGTGTAGATCGGCTCGCGATGCACCGGGATCGGATCCGGCAGACCGAACGCATTCATGCGCGCCTTGCCGTTGCCGAAGGGCACGCAGCCATGCTTCAGCGCGACGCGCTGGATGCCGCCGGAGAGGTCGAGCGCCCAGGACACCGCATCCGGATTGGCCGGGTTGACCCGCTGGATCGTCGCCATCTCAGCCTCGGTGAGATCCTTGTCCCAGCCGAGCTTCTTCAGGCTTGCCAGCGTGAACTCGGGATAGCCGTCCTCGATCTCCGAGCCCTTGGAGAAGGACTTGTCGGCGAGCAGGCTCACCTTCCGCGTCGTGCCGTCGGCCAGCTTCTCCTCGCGCTCGATGCCGAAGCGCGGACGGAATGCGCCGCCGCCGTCCATGACGTGCAGATTGTTATTGTAGAGGAGCGGCGAGCCGGGATGCTTCACCTCGGGTGAGCCCCAGCACGGCCAAGGCAGGCCGTAATAATCGCCGCCGACTTCCGGATCGTCCTTGGGGGCGCGCAACGTCACCAGGTCGAACTTGTGCTGGTTCTTCATATGCGCCTTGATGCGCTCCGGCGACTGACCGCAATAGCCGGTCGACCAGCTTCCACGGTTGATCTCGCGCAGCACGTCCTCGGCGACCGGGAGATTGTTCTCGACCTTGATGTTCTTGAACATCTTGTCGGCGAAGCCGAGCTTCTTGGCCATCAGATAGATGATCTCGAGGTCGTCCTTGGATTCGAAGATCGGCTTGACGATCTGCTCGCCCCACTGCATCGAGCGGTTGGATGCGACGCGCGATCCCGTGCATTCGAACTGCGTCGCCACCGGCAGGATATAGACGCCGTCCTTGCGTCCGGCCTCGACCGCCAGAGACGCCCAGGTGGTCGGGTGCGGATCGGCGATCACCAGCAGCTCGAGCGCCTTCAGGCCCTTCAGCGATTCGGGAATGCGCGTGATGCTGTTGCTGGCGTGGCCTTGCACGAACACCGCCTTAACGTTGTCCTTCTGTGCGACGTCGGTCTTCGGCAACAGCGCGGCATCGAACCAGCGCGTCAGCGGGATGCCTGGCGTCTCCATCTGCTTCTTCTCGTCGAAGCGGGAGACGAGATAGTCGTAATCGACCTCCCAGACCCGGGACCAGTGCTTCCAGGCGCCTTCAGCGAGGCCGTAATAGAACGGCAACGTCACGATATCGAGGCCGACGTCGGTCGCGCCCTGCACGTTGTCATGGCCGCGCAGAATGTTGGCGCCGGCCCCGGCCTTGCCGACGTTGCCCGTCATCAGCAGCGCGATACAGCTCGCCCGCACGTTGGCGGTGCCGACCGTGTGCTGGGTCTGGCCCATGCACCAGATGATGGTCGCGGGCTTGACCGTCGCGAACGTCTTGGCGACGCGCTCGAGCTGCGCGGCGGGCACACCGGTGACGCGCTCGACCTCCTGCGGATTCCATTTCTCGACCTCCTTGCGCAGGTCGTCGAAGCCGTAGACGCGCTGGGCAATGAATTCCTTGTCCTCCCAGCCGTTCTTCAGGATGTGCCACATCATGCCGTAGAGCACCGGAATGTCGGTGCCGGGACGGATCCGGACATATTCGGTGGCATGCGCCGCGGTGCGGGTCAGGCGCGGATCGAAGACGATGAAGTTCGCCTTGTTGAGCTCCTTGGATTCGAGCAGGTGCTGCATGCTGACCGGATGCGCTTCCGCCGCGTTGCTACCGATGAACAGCATCGTCTTGGAGTTGCGCATGTCGTTGATACTGTTCGTCATCGCGCCATAACCCCAGGTATTGGCGACGCCGGTGACGGTGGTGGAGTGGCAGATCCGCGCCTGGTGATCGGTGTTGTTGGTGCCCCAGAACGCGCCGAACTTGCGGAACAGGTAGGCTCCTTCGTTGGTCATCTTGGCCGAGCCGAGCCAATAGACCGAATCGCTGCCCGACTTCTCGCGAACCTGCAGCAGCTTGTCGCCGATCTCGTTTACCGCCGTGTCCCACGACACGCGCGTCCACTGCCCGTTCACCAGTTTCATCGGATAGCGCAGGCGGCGATCGCTGTGCACGAGCTCGCGCACTGACGCGCCCTTGGCGCAATGCGAGCCACGGTTGATCGGCGAATCCCAGCTGGGTTCTTGCCCGATCCAGACTCCGTTGAGGACTTCCGCCGTCACCGTGCAGCCTACGGCACAATGCGTGCAGATGCTCTTCTTGACGGTGGCACCGGCCGTGAGCGGGCCGGCGGCGGCCGCCTCCGCCTTGCGCACGTTGCCGACCGGCATGGCCCCGAGCGCGGCCAGAGCGCCGCCCGCCAGACCGGACTTGCGCAGGAATGTGCGGCGATCAAGTCCCCCGCCCTGCCCCGCAAGGGATTCGGCGACGGAACCTCGGCGGTCGGAACGCTGATGTGTTCGCTTGATAAGCACGGGCAGCCTCCCTCTCAGGCCGGATAGCGATTGACGCGGTAGAACGTCTTCACGTGATCGGATTCCTTGTAACGCGCCTTGCGCTTCTCATCGTTGGTTTCGCTGTCGGCCTGGGCGGACCCGACCAACGGCGTCGCAAGCGCCGCGCCGGCACCGGCGGTACCCAAGCCGACCTTGCGAAGAAAATCGCGGCGTCCGACCTTTGCTTTCGTCTCGTCACTCATCGCGTCTCTCCCGGACCGAGGCAGCTCGGTCAGCTGGCGAATGTGAATGCTTCCGTCTCGATTTCGATGAAGGTGCGGCCCAGCGCGCCGACTGCGCGATAGAAACCGGCATCCCCCGATTTCTCCATGTCGGCGAACAGCCGCCCCATCCAAGGCGACACATGCTTTTCGAAGAAGGCGCGCTGCGCCTCGTGCGAGGCGTCGAAGCGGCCATCGGCAAGGCCCGACATGATCTCGCACAGGATGGCGGCGTGATCTTCGGGTTCGGAATTGTTGGCGATACGCTCGATGCCGAGCGTCATCAGGTCGCCGCGCAGGCGCGACAACGGCCGTTCGTTGAGGAAACCCGTGAGATAATACGAGGCATAGGGCAGCAATTCGCCGCGGCCGAGCCCGACGAACAAGTCGAAATACTCCCGCTCAACTTTCGCCGGGACGGCGCTCGAGGCGGCCTCGGCGAGCGCCGCATGCGCGCGCCCGAGCGGCGTCGCGTCTCCGCTGAGCGCGGCGAGCTGATCGAGCAGGCGCTTCGACGGAGGTGCAGACAGCAGCACCGCGAGTAAGGCGTATTCCCGCGCGCGCGCCGCGTCGATGGGATCGACGAGCTCGGCCGAGCCGGCTTGCTCACCGTAAAGATCGGGCCGCAGGTCGTTTCGGGAGACGCCGGTCGCCGTTTCGACTGCAATCACCCGTTGTGCGGGTACACGGGTCCAATTCGACACGGAGGGCTGGCTGATGCCTATTTTACGTGCAAGATGACCGATGCCGCCCGCAGCATCGATCGCGCGATCAAGTCCATCATCCCGCACGTGGACCTCCCATCCAAGTCCCGTCTGCTTGATTATCGCTTTTGTTACAAAGCAGTAGGTAGCGTAATCCGGGTTCCAGCGCCGGTCAATCGCCTGCCATAGCCTGTACCTATAGCCTTTGGTCGTGGTTCAGCGCGGCAGTGCACCACCATGCGAGCGGGACCTCACGGGCTCCGCAGAATCCGCAGGTCTTTCACCCACTGTCGGTTGCACCGCAGCAGGGATTGCCAGGTGCTGCGTCTCATCGGGCGGCTCAACGACATTGGAAACAAGGGCCACATCGGCTTGATGCGATTCCGCCGGAGAATCCGCCGTTTCGATCGATGCTTCGGCAAGAGATTGGGCCGCCTCGCGCACGCCGCCGACAATGCGATCGACCAGTGCGGCCAGCTCTTCCGAGGAGCAATCCAGCGGGCCAAATCCCGGCATCGCCGTCGGGTCGTTGAAGTCCCATGCATTCTCCGCGAGCCCGACGAAGTCGCGAATCGCGGGATCGGTCGCCCAAGCGCGGCGAAGGGCCGCACGGCTCAACTCGCGGGGAATCCCCTTGCTGAGGAACGCCGTGATGTCGGTGGCAGCATTGATCTCGTCGATCGACGGCAGACTCGACAGATCGAACTCCGTCTCGTCCTCTTTGGTCTCGGACGGCGCCATCGGCTGCGCCGGGGCAGGCTTCGCCGGCTCCGCTCGCGACTGCTGTTTGCGGCGGGACCAACGCGCAAGGAAGTCCTCCTCACTCATTCCTGTCCGCCTTCATGTTCGCGCCGCGCCAGCGCCTCCGGGTCGGCACGGCGCCGCTTGCGCTTGACGAATTCCCGCTCGACATGGTGCTCGGCCACGAAGCTTTCAATCGCTTCGCGCAGCACTTCCGGCATCGGCACGGCCTCGACGAGATTGTCGGCGGCTTCGGTAAAGCCTTCGCCCTCGGCGGGGTCGGCGGTCACCGCGGTGACGGCATAGGGCCAGGCGCCTTCCGAGGGCGACAGCACGGTCCAGACGCTCGGACGGCCGGAGGTGAGATTGTCGCGATAGCGCGCCGTCTCCGAGGGATAAAGATCGATGGTCGCTCTTCCGGCATAAAACAGGGTCGTGCCGTCCTGCTCGCGAAGCACGGTCCAGGGTTGCGTCGACGGCTCGTCCGGCAGGACAGCAATTCCGCGCCAGATGAAATCGACCCAAGGCGAATCGGCCTTGCGCCGCTCGACCACGACGCCGACGGCAATCGAGAGGGACGGCACTGCCGCGGGGCTCATGTCGCCATCTCCAGGTGCTTCACCGGCAGTCCGGTTAAGAGATTCTGTGGCTTCATCCGGAGCTTCTGATCCGCAGTCATCGATAGGATCAGGTAGACCGGTTCATCCCCGACATCGTCGAGGGCACGGCTGGCATCCGCAAAGGTCAGCCGGAACAGTGCGAGCACGCGATCGGCCTCGCGCTCGCCGAGCTCTTCGCCGTGCCACAAACGGTCGCCGAGCCTCGTGGCATCGGCATCGAGCCCGACATACCAGGTCAGCTTGGCCTCGCGCAGCGCCCGTAGCGGTTCGATCACGACGTCGATGCCGAGCAGATGGGAGACCCAGCGCGTCATCACCTGCGCCAGCGCTAGAGGTCCGCGGCCGTCCGCGGTCAGGTCGAGAGCCATGTCGAACTGATCGCTCCGGTGCCAGTACGCCTCGGCATTCTCCTCGCCCAACACCTCCACCACGGCATCGGTGGTGGCCCCGAGCATCGACATCAGCGAGAGCACCGGGGTCGGGCTCCGGCCGCCGACGACTTCCTCGTCTCCCAGCAACAAAGCGTGCTCATGCGGCAGGACGCGCTGGGTCCGGAAGAACAGTTCGGCCGCTCGGAGCACGAGCGGGTCGTCACAGCTATCCAGAGCGTTGCGCAGGATGACGTGGACGAGCTGGTTGACGAACAGCGGCGGCAGATCGTTCGCCCCTGATCGCACCCAGGCAAGATAGGCGGCTTCGAGCGTCGGATGCCGCAGCAGAAGATCGCGAAACGCCAGCACGAACTGCCAATTCTCCCGGGCATCCGCATCGGCAATCTCGGCGATCTCGCCGGCGCTGACCGCCTGACGCGGGTCGGCGAGCAGTTCGCGGTGCAGCCGGCGTTCGACCGGGCACGCGTCATCCGGCGGCATCAGCTCGGGACGCGCAAAATAGGCTTTGAGAAATTCGTCCGTGACGCGCAGCCCGCCGCCCTCGTCGCGATCGAGCAGATGATGACCACAGGCGATCCAGAAATCGTTCATCTGACGGTCGGCTCCCGGCCAAGATCCGCAAGCCTGAGATCGCCGTCCGGCTGGACGTCGTCCTCCATCTCCATGAACGAGAACGCCTTGCTATGCCCCTGTCCTTCGCGGAGCTGCAGCCGGCGGAAGGACTCGCGGACCTCACCGTCGCTCGAGGTGCGGTGCACTGCAATAAGCGAGCTGATGGGATGGCTGCAGAGCGACTGGGCGAAAGCGACCTCCTCTTCCGCAGCCGTTTTCGCTGCCGCCATGTCCGGCGCGCCGAAACGGTCGACGAGTTGCCTCGCGAGGAGATCGACCAGGCCGTGGTAATCGTCTGCGGTCGCCGGAACGATCTGCGCCAGCGTCGACCAGCCCCAGGATTGCACCCCGAGGAAACCACCGCGAAACGCCGCGCGTGCCTTGCCCTCGAGCTTCGCGCCATCACAATCCCAGAAGCGGAAAGCGCCGGAGACGGCCCATTCGCCCGGCTCTGCCGCCACATCGAACACGAAGGTGTCCGAGGGATCGAGCGCGATCGTACGCAGGAGCTTCACAGGCGCGGTCCTCCGAGGGCCGGATCGAGCCAGGACGGCGCCGCGAGCGCCCGGACGAGGTCGCTTCGTTCGATCCTTTCCGTCCCGATGCGGCGCGTCAGAAGGTCGCCGCAATCATCGATGCGCTGCACCGTCTGCCTTTCACGCGGAATCCGCGTGAGATAGTCGCGCGCGACACTGTCAAAGCCGTCGACCCGCCAGCCGTCCAGCGCCAGCATCAGGTGCCGGGCGAAACTCTCCGTGATCTGCGCCGCGCCCGCCTCGCCAAAGCCTTCCTGGTCGAGCGCCGAGGCCAGCGGGTGGACGCCTGGATCGTCTTCGTTCATGGCAACCGTCCGTATCATCGCGCCGAAGACCAGCCAGGGCGGCGGCGCGTCCTCACTGGCTTCGGAAGGCCAGCCCAACCGTCCGCCGCCGACCAGCCCCCCGTCGATCCTGATCGCATCCGGCCAGCCGATCGTGATCGGCTTGCTCGGCGGCGCGTAGGCGCGAAGCGCGTCGGTGAGCGCGACCATGCCTGCATAGAACGCGCGCCGCGCGCTGCGCAACGGCTCGGCCGGCTCGAGCACCACGGCGAACTCGGCGAGATCGAAGCGGCCGACATAGACGAGCGTTCCGGCGCCGCTCTCCGGTGCGATGCGGCATGCATGGGCAAAAGCGTCGCCGCTCTCGCGCAACCGCACCAATGTGAAAGGCGGCGGCAGGTAGATCGGTTCCGCCGCGGAAACATGGCTCACTGGGATCGACGGCAGGCCGTCCTCCGCTTTCCTTTTCTTCCCGATGGATAATGTCTATACGAGGCGAAGGGCCGGCGCGAGTCCGTCGTCGGCGTCCGAATGGCGGAGAGGTTAACCTGGAGCGGCCGTCGAAGACCATCCTGATCTGCTCGTGCGAAGACACGATGCCCCTCGACGTGGCTGCGATCCGGCGCGGATGTCCGAACAGCGAGGTCAGGAGCTTTCGCCATCTCTGCGGGGCGGAGCTCGATCATTTCCGCAAGATGGCCGCGGCAGAAGGCGAGTTGACGGTCGCCTGCACGCAGCAGGCAGCGCAGTTTTCGGACGAGGCCGGCGAGCGGTCTGATGCGATCAGCTTCGTCAATATCCGCGAAACGGCCGGCTGGTCCCGCGACGGTGCGCGCGCCGGTGCAAAGATGGCCGCCCTGCTCGCATCCGCCTCCATCCCCGCCCCGGACTATCCGCTCGTCACCTTGTCGAGCGAGGGCGTCATCCTGATCTACGGGCGCGATGAGGCCGCGGTCGAAGCCGGCCGCCTGCTCGCCGATCACCTCGACGTCACGGTGATGCTGAAGCAGCTCGACGACACGGTGCCCCCGGTTGCCACGGTGTTCCCGATCGTGAAGGGAACCATCCGCTCCGCGAAGGGACATTTCGGCGCATTCGAGCTTGTAATCGACGATTATGCGCGTCCCCGCCCCTCCTCGCGCGATCGCTTCGTGCTCGACCCGCCGCGGAGTGGGGTGACCTCGCGTTGCGACATCGTGCTCGATCTTTCCGGCGGCCCGCCACTGTTTCCCGCCCACGACCTGCGGGACGGCTATCTCCGCGCCGACGCAAAAGATCCCGCCGCGGTGCTGCGCGCCGTGCTGACCGCGCGCGATCTCGTCGGCAGCTTCGACAAGCCCAGATATGTCGAGGTTGCGCCCGCGCTTTGCGCCCATTCGCGCTCGAAGCGCACGGGCTGCCATCGCTGTCTCGATCTTTGCCCGACCGGGGCGATCACGCCCGTCGGCGATCATGTCGCCATCGATCCGAACATCTGCGCGGGCTGCGGCCAATGCGCGGCGGCCTGCCCGACCGGCGCGGTCTCCTACACGCTGCCGCCCGCCGATACGCAGCTCCAGAGACTTCGCGCCATGCTGCTCGCCTATCGCGAGGCCGGCGGCGCGAATGCGGTGCTGCTCTTTCATGACAGCCCGCACGGTACGCCTCTGATCGACGCGCTCGCGCGGCATGGCGACGGCCTGCCGGCGAACGTGCTCCCCTTTGCCGTCAACGAGCTCACGCAGGTCGGGCTGGAGGCGATCGTCGGCGCCTTCGCCTATGGCGTCTCTGCCGTGCGCTTCCTACTCCGTGGCAAGCCGCGCCACGACGTGACCGGATTGACGCAGACGATCGCGATGGCCGACGCGATCCTCGGCGGCCTTGGATTTGCGGGCCGTCGCCTCGCCACCATCGAAACCGACGATCCGGACGCGCTCGGCCAGCATTTGACTGATATCGGCGCGCTCGACGCAATCGCGGCGCCGGCAACATTCAAGACCGTCGGCAAGCGGCGCGACCTCCTGCGGTTCGCGCTCAGCGAGCTGCACCGGCTGGCACCGCAGCCGGTCGACGTGATCGCGCTGCCGCAAGGTGCGCCGATCGGCGCGATCAGCGTCGACACCGACGGCTGCACGCTGTGCCTCTCCTGCGTCTCGGCGTGCCCGACGGGTGCGCTGCGCGACGATCCCGAGCGGCCGGTGCTGAAATTCATCGAAGATGCCTGCGTGCAGTGCGGCCTGTGCCAGAGCACCTGTCCGGAAAAGGTCATCAGCCTCAAGCCGCAGATCGATTTCCGCGCGGCGCGCGCGCCCGCCGTTGTCATCAAGGAAGAGGAGCCCGCACTCTGCGTCCGCTGCGGCACGCCCTTCGGCGTCAAGAGCACGATCGACCGCATCGCCGCCAAGCTCGAAGGCCGGCACTGGATGTACCCGACCGGCGACAAGCGGATCGAAGCGCTCAGGATGTGCGCAGACTGCCGCGTCGTGGTCATGAGCGAACAGCAATTCGATCCGTTCAAGGGCGTTCCGGAACGAACGCCGCCGCGAACTACGGATGATTATCTCCGCCAGCGGGACGGCAAGGACTAGACGAAGCGGACATCGTCGCAAGGCCGGAAGAGCCAATCATCGCGAGGTCGCGCGGGCCAGAAATTCGGTGAGCGCGCGCCGGTCCTCGGCCGAGCCGATGCGCTGCTCCGGCATCTTCGTGCCGGGGGTGTAGGCATTCGGCCCGATTTCGAACAATCGTGCGACGGTTTCCGGCGTCCAGACGATGTCCATCGTCTTCAGCGCATCGGAGAAGCGATATCCCGGCAGCGAAGCGATCTTGCGGCCGTAGAGTCCTGCAAGTGTGGGACCCGCACGCTGAACCTCCTTGTCCGAGAGCGTGTGGCAGGCAACACACGCCCGAAACACATCGGCGCCATGATCGCCGGCGTAGGCAGCAAGCGGGTCGGCCGGTGTGCCGATCAGGCTTGAACCGATGGGATCGCCGGTGCGCGCATTCCAGCGCCTGATCCTGCCGTCCGCTCCACCCGTCATCAGTGTCTCGCGATCGGCAAGGAAGGCGACCGCCCACACCGGCAGCCCGGGCCCCACCAGGGTGCGCAGCAGGTTGCGCGACTTGCGATCGATGATCGCCACGGTGCCGCCGATCCCGGCCGCAGCGATCAGTGCGCCGTCCGCCGACATGGCCAAGGCGACCACCGGTGTCGGACCGGCCGCGACCTCGCCGCTGACCTTGCCGTCCGTCGTCAGCATGCGCAGCCTGCCATCGACCGCGCCTGTGACGATTTCACCATCCGGCGCGACAGCCACCGCGTTCAGCGGCGCCGGCAACGTCACGATCTCAGACCGGCCCTCCGGCAAACGCCAGATGCGCAGCGCGAGATCGTAGCCTACGCTGACGAGCCTGCCGTCCGGCAGGAAAGCGACGCCGTTGACGTTCTGCGTATGCCCCTCGAGCACGCGGGACGTGCCGTCCGACAGCGACCACAGACGCACCGTCCGGTCCCATGACGCCGATGCGAGAAGCGCCCCATCGGGCGACGCAGCAAGTGCGGCGATCGGAGCGACATGTCCCTCCAGCACCCGGTCCGGCTCCGGCCGGCCCGCCGTCCACACCGCAATGCGCGCATCGGCGCCGGCCGTGATCATGCGGCCGTCCTTGAGAAAGACGACGGCATTGATGCCGTCGGCATGATACCGCAGCACTTGCTCTGCCGTGTCCGTCCTGAGCGACCAGCGGATGACGGCGGTGTCGAAGCTGCCGGAGAGAAGGCTGTCGCCATCGGGCGAAATGGCGAGAGCCCGTATCGGGCCACCGTGTCCGACCATGTCGGCATGCCCCGACGATGCGACAAAGACGGTCCACAGCACTGCGGCCACCTTCGTGCACAGAGCTGATCTGTTCATTCCTGGCCGCCTGCTGAGATTCACCCGCTCGAGATTGCCAGAACAGGCAACGGAAATGAACATCCTGAAACGGTCTACTTGGCCGGTGCCGTCGTGGTCTTGGACGACCCCTCCGGCGCGGCCTGCATGCCAGGCGGACTCTGGCCCTGGGGACTTGCGGGCGGCGCACCGCCCGAGCCGGTATTGATCGGGCCGGTCCAACCTTGCGGCTGGAGCTGGCCCTTGTCCTCGGGAGGCGTTTGCGCCGCCGGCGAGTTGGTTTGCGCCGGCTGGGCCAGGGCACCTTCGACAATGCAAAGTGCTGCAAAGCACAGGATCGTTCTCGGTAATTTCACGCAAGGCCTCCGATGCGCTCACTAGGCTTGCAGCAAACTTGCAAGACGCGCATCCGTTCCGGATCGTGCAGCGCAACAGCCAGCTCGCGGAATCCTCCGCGTGAACGGCGATCGCCTCGACGAGCTTGCTCGCTGCAAGCCCTGTCGTATAGATGGCGTGGTCCAATCGAGGGAGGCTGAGGATGAAGGCTTTTTTGCTTGGCTGCGTTGCGGCCGTGGTGATCGCGGTTGCCGGGATGGTGATCCTCGATCGCGTGCAGGAGCCCGCCGCGCAGGCGTTTGCCACCACCGGGGTGCGCCTCTGAGAGGCCCTCACTGGCGCTTGAGCCCGATCTGGTTGAAGATGGGAGCGAAGGGCACGAGCTCGACCTTGCGAACCGTAGCTTTCCTGCAGCTGAGGATCAGAGATCGCCGCCCTGCGCTGTGCGGACAATGGCGCCGCGCAAGGCGCTCTCCAGCGCAATATCCGCGTCCGGCATTTAAGACTCTGGTAACCATACGAGCATGGTTGAACGCATTGGCGCAAATCGCGCGGCGGCAGTGTCTGACTTGTAACGGCCTTGGTATAAGCGCAGCTACGGTTCGAGCGACGTTCGCGGATGATCCCGGTTTTCTTGATTGCGCATGAATAAGCCCAGCAACACGTTCGACATCGCCATCGAGCCGTCGTTCGACTTTCTGTCTCCGGAATATGCAGAGCTGTTCGATCGTTCGGCTGCCACTGCCTTCCAGCATCCGGTCTGGTTGCATAGCCTGTACACCAGGCTCGCGCCTGAAACGGGAGCAACGGCTCTGGTCGTCGTGGTGCGCTACCGCGACACCGGCACCCTTGCGATGGTGCTGCCGCTGCTCCGGATCCGGCGCGGTCCGATACGAACCGTCGAGTTCGCCGACCTCCGCGTCTCCGACTATCTGGCACCGGTTTGCAGCCCGGACGTGTTTTCACGATTGCTCGACGATACGGCTGCATGCGCGCAGATTCGGCGCCTTGTCCGCCCCTTCGATCTGCTCCGAATGGCCAAGCTGCCCGACGGACGGCTTCCGATCGAGAACCTCCTGGCCACGTCCCGCCGCGTCTCGATGAACACCAATGCCTACGCCACGGTTCTGGTCGCGCCGTACGAGCAATGGCGGGCCAGTGCGATGGATCGCTCCTACCAGAAGGAGCTCGCCAAGAAATATCGTCAGCTCCAGAAGAAAGGCGCGCTGAGCTTCTCATGCTGCAGCGACGGCGCCGCCGTGCTCGAGGCGATGGACGTGATGAGGAAGTTTCGCGGCCCGCGCTTTCACGCACAGGGCGACGGAGACCTGCTGCAGCGCCCGGAATATTACGGCTTCTATTCCGACGTCGCCGTTCGGGGCCTCGGCTCCTTCGTCCGCCTCTATGCCATGAAGATGGACGGTGAAGTGATCGCCGCCGTGCTCGGATTGTGCCACCGCGGCAGCTTCCTCGTCATCATGAGCGCCTTCGACATCGCCGGCTACAAGAGCCAGTCCATCGGCGCGCTGATGTTCGAACAGGTGGCGCGGGATTGTATCGAGCGCGGAGATCAGATGCTCGACTTCACCATCGGCGACGAGCCATACAAGAAATCCTTCGGCGCACAGCCTTCGCCGGTGTGGGAGGTCACGCAGGTCGGCAGCGCCGTAGGCGCCATCGTCCTCTTCGGGCTCAAGCAGGCGCCTTGGCTCAAGCTGGCGGCCAAGCGGCTCTCGGACCTGAAGGTTCAGCCCGCCCACACCGCGACGCCCACGCGCTGACCGGCGGGGTCGCAGAGTTCAAGCCCGCAACGCGCCGCGGACACGCCCAAGCCAGCCCGGATGCATCTGATCGACGCGGTGTGCAAGACTGCGCCGCAGGAAATGCAACCGTCGCCGCACGTCCCAACCGATATCGTTACGAGAGGTCAGCGCCTGGCGGAAGCGTGCCATCTTCAGCGACTGCTGATCCGCCGCAATCTTGTCGCGATCAGCATAGAATTGCGAGATCTTCTCCAGGCCCATACCTGCCGTCGTGAGCCATTGCGGCACATATTCGGTGCAGAGACGATCGACGTCCACAAGCAGGCGGGCGACACCCGTTCCGGCCGCGGGACAGTTGGTCTGGAACGCATCGCCGATGAGCACGATGCCGGGCCGGAGATGCCCCTCGACGACAGTCAGATCCATCACCCAGTTTTGGACCCGGTCGGTCACACGGAAATCGCCGAGATAGCTCCGCAATCCCGGTAGCAGGCGCAAGACTGTCGCCTCCGGCTCGCGGCGCAACTCGCGCATGATCGGATCGGTCGGATCGCGGAACATGAAGAGATTGGCACGCATTCCGGCGCGCACGGGAAACAGGCTGAGATAGTCGATGCCATCCGCGGTGCGTTCGCCGTAACAGGTCAGCGCCTCGAAATCGAACGGGGTGCCATCCTTGCGCGCGATCGTGAAACCGAACGACACCGAATGGCGCTCAGCCAGAACCCGCCGCCTGATGCCGAGCTTGTAGCCCAGGCCCGCCGCCATGCCCGTGGCCAGAACGACAAGGCGGGCAGTCACGCGCCGCCCGGAGGCCAGCTCGAGATGTTGGACATCGCCGCTGCTGCAAATCGCTGTGACCTCGTCGACGATCAGGTTGGAGGGATCCGGAAGCTGGCGACGCGCCATGGCGACGAGATCGGCATAGGCAAATCCGTAAGCCCTGCCGACGCTGACATCGACCACCTTGCCTTCACGGATGTTGAGCACTTGATCATATCGGCACGCGACATCTTCGAGCGCATCGAGAAAGCCGAGCTTGCGGAACAGCTCCAGCTGATGGCCGCCGATCTTCTCGACCCGAAACTCGTCCGGATGGACCGCCCGCTTGTCGACGAGAGCGACGCGACGCCCTGCCCGCGCCAGCACGGCCGCCGCAAGCGATCCCGCAAGGCCGCCACCGACAATGGCGACGTCCGAGTCGATGGTTGTGGTCTCGTCCCCGTCGACCGGCTCGGTCACGGTTCTCGTCATGGCTACCGGCTCCCACGGTTAACGAGGTCTGCAGTGCAAATCCCTCGCCTGATGTCGCATCGTAGGGCCGGGTGCGAACATTTCCTGAGATTGAGGTTAATGACCGCACGCCCGAGTTTGCCGCCTCGGAGCGGCACGCGTCTTGCTGCCCGAAATCCATTCTGCGCGCGAGCCCCAGATCTCGCCTTCTCAGTCGTCGATGCGGCGCTATGTCGTCAGTCGCGCGAGTTGGAAATTGCAGAGCTTGGACAATGGAGACAGCGATGTTCCAGAACGACGCAGCCGGCATCACCGCGACCACCGAAATCCTCCACTCGTCCATTAACACTCGCGATTTCTCGACATGCTAGGTTGTCGCCGGTATCGGAACATGTCTCGTCAGGGGAGCGCAGCCCCTTAACCCATCCCATGATCGCATCCATTCTCCAGTTCATGCGGCGCGACGTCACGCGCGGTGTTGCCGGGACCATCCTGCTCAAGGTCGGCAGCGGCGTGCTCGCGTTCGCGTTGTTCTCGCTGGCGGCGCGGACGATGTCGCCTGACGGCTTCGGCATCTTTGCGACCTGGCTGTCGGTCGCGCAGATCGCAGCCGTCGTGGGACTGGTCGGCCAGGAATCCCTGCTGGTGCGATTCCTGAACGAATATCAGGTCGGCGAAAGACCGGACCTTACCAAAGGCGTCCTCCAATCGAGCTTGAAGATCGCGTCGGTCGCAATGCTGATCGTGATCGGCGTGATCGCGATCGTCGCGAGCATGAGAGGCGACTGGTGGGTGCTGATCGTTGCGGTGTCGGCCTACACGGCCGTCAATGCCGGATTGATGCTCGGCAGCCAGATCGCGCGCTCACTTGTCAGCATCCTCATGGGCGAAGGAAACCGCGAGTTCCTTTGGCGGGCCATCGTCGTCCTGTTCCTGCTCGTCATGCTGCTCGGCCATCGCCAACTCGATCCGGCCGAGATGTTCGTGGCGATGACGATCGCCATGTCGGTTGGCCTTGTTGCGCAGATTGTATCCGTCGCCCGCGTGCTGCCGGATCTGCGCAGTACGCCGGCGCGCTCGGAGACGTCACGCTGGCGATCGAGTGCCCTGCACTTCTGGATCGCATCGATCCTCGAAGTCGCCAACCAATATCTCGACGTCATTCTGGTCTACTGGATGCTGGATCCGACGACCGCGGGAATCTACTTTGCCGCCTCGCGCCTCGCCAACATTTTCGCCATGGTGTCCGCGGCGCTTTACACGTTCGGTGCGCGCCGGCTCCCGTCGCTGTATTTCAGCAAGAACCACGGGGAGTTCGAGCGGACCTCGCGCTTGATGGCGGAAGTGACCGCGCTCTGCGTCGCCGCCGGCCTCGCCACGATCTGGATCGGCGGCCCCTATCTCCTCAACCTGTTCGGACCTCATTTCGCCGAGCAGCATTCGGTCCTGATCGTGCTCGCAATCGGAACCGCCATCCAAGCGGCGGGCGGCCCGTCTGCTGCGATCCTGCAGCTGACCGGCCATGAACGAATCTATGTGCCGGTTGTCGCCGCCAACGTCGCGCTGCGGCTGGTCGGATTTCTCGTCCTCATTCCCTTCCTCGGCGTGCTTGGCGCGGCGATTTCGACGACCGTGTCGCTCGCGCTCGCGACCATCGCGCTGAACGTCCTCTGCCGCCGGCGAAGCGGGGTGGATCCTTCCGTTCTCGTGCTCTTGCGCTTCCCTGCATCGAGGCGCGGCAATTATGCCGTCCGCAGCGCGGAATCGCATGACTAGGTGCCATCACGCGCCGCTGGGGTCAACGCGCAGGACCGATTGGTTAACGCGCCAGCCGGAAACCATCGGAAATGCTGCGCGAACGACGTCGTTCGCCTTGGAGCCGTATTAACTCCGTTTGTTGCTAGCCGGTGTCCGCGGGATGCCCGCATGATAGGTACGGAGTTAAGAAGGTGAACATTTCCTTTCTTTAGCGGGTCGGGGTCCGTGCTCCATTATCAGCCGAACAAGGACTTGGGCGAGACGAGCGCGACGGCACCTGCGCGGTCGAATAGCGGCGGGCGAAAACTCCACGTGCTTCTTGCGCAAACCCAGGCCGAGAACGCCGGTGCACAAGAGATCTCCCGGTTGCTCGGCGCCGGGCTGACCGCGCGCGGTTACCGCGTCACCAACCTGTTCTTCTTTCGCAAATCGGAT
This sequence comes from Bradyrhizobium glycinis, assembly GCF_016031655.1. GTDB lineage: Bacteria > Pseudomonadota > Alphaproteobacteria > Rhizobiales > Xanthobacteraceae > Bradyrhizobium > Bradyrhizobium glycinis. The sequence goes on along the minus strand of NZ_JACCHQ010000001.1, from coordinate 321,745 downwards.
TCCTTCGATGAGCCGCCCGAGACGCTCTACTGCGCGCCGAGCCGGCCGGGAAATCCGCTGGCGCTGCTGCGGATGCTGTGGACGCTCGGCCGCCACATCACGGCTACCAGGCCCGACGCCGTCCTGACTTTCCAGCATTTCGGCAACGTCATCGGCGCCGGTGTCACGCGCCTCGTCAGCCGTGCACCCGTCGTCGCAAATCAGGTTTCATCCGCACTGGCGATGAGCTGGCCGGTCCGAACGGCCGACATCGCCATGGGCAGCCTCGGCTTCTTCGACTGCATCACGCTCAATTCGCAGGACATGGAGCGCGAATATGCGCGCTATCCCGCCGCCTACCGGTCGCGCATGGTGCATGTGCCGCACGGCTTCGACGACAAGGCCCTCACCCTCTCGAAGGAGGCTGCACGAGGTCAATTCAATCTGCCGCCGGACCGCGTCCTGCTCGGCTGCGCGGCACGGCTGCATCCGCACAAGCGGCTCGATCTGGCGATAGGTCTGCTGCCGGATCAACCGTCCTGGCATCTTGCGCTTGCCGGCCAGGGAGCCGACGAGGTCCGGCTGAGGCAGCTCGCGAACGACTTGAACGTCGCGGACCGTCTGCATTTGCTTGGTGAGATTCCTCCCGGCCGGATGGCGGACTTCCTTGCTTGTCTCGACGTGTTCGTCTTTCCGACCCAGGCCGAGACCTTCGGTCTGGCCGCAGTCGAGGCCGCCAACGCCGGAGTTCCCTCCGTCGTGACCGATCTTCCCGTCCTGCGCGAAGTGCTGTCCTACGAAGGCAGACCGACCGCGCTCTTCGTCGATGCCTCCGATCATGCGAAGCTCTCCGTGGCGGTATCCAGGCTGCTGACCGACAAGCGATTACGGGACGAACTGCGACAAAACGCCAAAGGCCTGCGGCTGCGCTATTCGGTAGATGCGATGGTTGAGGAATACGTCCGAATTCTCGACCGGGTCGTTTGACCTCATACGTCGGAACAGATTGGCTCGACATGATCATCGAGTTTCGCTGTGAACGTGACTACGCGCGACGCTGGATGGACCGCAGGACGCTGCCGGTCGACGGCCGCGACGTGCCGGTGCAGGTTGCCTGGACGGCAACGGCCGAGCCGCGTCCGGCGGGTCTCGATGCCCTGTTCGAGCTCGAACGCATGGTGTTGCACAAGGGCAAGCAGAGCGGCGCCGACAGGCTGACGATCGGCTCCGAACCAGCACGGGCCAATGTCGTCGGCACGGCCGACGTGATCGTCGATTTTACGAGTGCCCCGCGCGATCCGGCGAGCCCTGCCCGGCTCTATTTCCGGCCGCTGTTCAATGGCGTCGCAGGCGAAAATGCCGCGCTCGGCGCCATCCTCGCCGGCGACCTGCCCGTGATCGAGATCGTCAACGATATCGACGGCTCAGTCCTCGATCGCGGCCATCCGTCCGGTGAGATCGCCGCGGGCCTCAGCGGCGCGCTCGAAACGGTCATGGCGCGGACCCTGACCATGCTTTCGGCGATCCTGTCGGGAAGGCCGCGCATCGTGCCGCAGCTGCCGCGCCCCGCTGCCAGTGGCCGGCGCCGCGGCCCCCTTGGCTACGTTGCGCGCGGCCTTGCCGTGTCAATCGCCAAGGAGATCTATCGCCTCTGCTGCTATGCCCCGCATTGGCATGTCGGATGGCGCTTCAACGACGGCCCGGGCGTCTGGCAGACGGGAGACCTCTCAGGTCCAAGCTGGAACGTTCTGAGAGATCCTGGAAACCACTTCTACGCCGATCCCTTTCCCGTCGCGTGGCAGGGACGGACATTCGTCTTCTTCGAGGATCTCGATCATCGCGTTGGAAAAGGCATCATTTCGGCGATCGAGTTCAACGATGCGGGGCCGGTCGGCGAGGTGATGCCGGTGCTTCAGGAGCCCTGCCACCTCTCCTATCCGTTCGTGATCGAGGACGATGGCGAGCTCTGGATGATCCCTGAGAGCTCAACCCGCGGGGACGTCGCCCTCTATAAATGCGTTCGGTTTCCGGACAAGTGGGAGCGATACGCAACGCTTCTTTCCGGCCTCGAGCTGGCCGACGTCACGATCACGCGCCACAACGGCCTGTATTATCTGTTTGGCGCCTGGCGCGACGGAACGGCTGGTTATTCGGATTCGCTGGCGATCTATTACGCCGATCGCCTCTTGGGACCCTGGTCGCCCCACGCCAGCAATCCCGTCTTGATCGACCGCGCCAGCGCGCGGCCCGCAGGAAACTTCGTCACGCTCAATGACAAGCTGTGGCGACCGGTCCAGGATTGCACCGACGGATACGGCGCAGCGCTTGCCCTGGCAGAAGTGGTCGAACTGTCGCCGACGGCATTCAAGCAGATCGTCCGCCACGCTCTGAAGCCCGGACCGGCATGGCCCGGCAGGAAGCTGCATACCTTGAACCGCTGCGGCCGGCTCGAGCTGATCGACGGATCGCGCGTCCAACCCAAGACCAGTCTCTTCGCGAGCGCAATTCCATCGGCCGTGTCACCTGCGCGAACCAATCCTTCCGCCGCGCGCTAGTTGCCGCTCGCCAGCCGCACGTCTTCGCTGGCACCGCGCCCGAGTGCGCGGTCAAGCACACGTGAGATCGTTCCGGCCTGCGATGCGTTGGCGCGCCAGGCCACGATCTGGTCGGGACGTATCAGGGCGAGATCCGCCTCGTAGAGATCGCGCAACGATTTGGGTAGCGTGACGAGCTTTACATCGGCCCCGATCGCGCGGACGGTCTCGGCGAAGGACGCATGGGCCGACATGACATCCCCAAACTGAAGCAGGGTCCATTCGAATCCGAACAGGTCGTACAGGGACATGCCGTCCTCCAGCCACGCATGCGGGGCGCGGCCGCCGGGACAGGCGGTGGGAACGTAGACGTTGGCGGAATCCGGCGGCGGCTCGCTGCCGTCGGGGACGATGATCGGCGAGCCGTCGTAGCGCCCGCCGAAGGTGACACCGGGGATGTTGAACTCCGCACGGGCATGCCGATTGAGATAGGCGCCCGCAATCCGCCGCGCTTCGTGGCCGGCATCCGTCGCATCCTCGATCTCCGGGGCCGGCGCGAAGAGGCCAAGCGAATCGGCGAAGCGCCGCGCATAATCGGTGTTGCGGAGCGCCACCGGACGCCGCTCGACCTCGTAGCTGTCGAGCAGCGCCGCCGGGCTCACGCCCTTGACGACGCTTGCGAGCTTCCAGCCGAGATTGACCGCATCCTCGATCGCGGTGTTGTAGCCGAGCCCGCCGGTCGGCGTGAACAGATGCGCCGCGTCGCCGCCGAGGAAGACCCTGCCCCGCTGCATCCCATTCGCGACCAGCGCGTGGCCGGCGGTCCAGGTCAGAAAGGACAGGACATCGCAATCGATCGGCGCACCGCAAGCGCGCTGGAACGCGGCTTTGGCCTCGTTGATCGTGATCGCGCTTTCGTCCTCGCCCGGTCGCAACTGCGTGTGGAACGCAAATTCATCGCGGCCGTTCACCGAGGCCATGAAGGCGCGGCGGTCGCCGTTGAAGCAATTGTACATCCACGCTTTCGCGTGGGGGACGCGCGCGTAGAAATCGGGCGAGCGGAGATAGACCGCCAGCATGCGGCCGCCCATGAAGTCGCGCTGCGTTCCGGTCTCGCCGCCATAGCCAATCCCGAGCGATTGCCGGACCATGGAGCGCGGCCCGTCCGCCCCGACCAGGAAGGCGGCGCGGACCCGGAAGCGGCTGCCGTCGTCGAGACATTCGATTTCGCCGACGACACCGTCATTGCTTTCGGTGTAGCCGATCAGCCGGTGACCGTAGTTCAGCGTGATTCCGGGGAGCCGTTCGGCGTGGCGGCGCAGTACCGCCTCGACATATTTCTGCGAGACCCGATGCGGCAGCTCCGCCGCGCTCCAGGAACCCGACAAGCCCTTGATCAGCCCGCCCGCCCGCGACGCTGACGGCAGCGCGAAGCGCGCCAGCTCGTATCCGGTATAGCGCGTGAAATATGCGACATCGGTCGGGTAGTCCGCGGGCAGACCTTCGCGCCTGATCTCGTCGGCGAAACCCAGCCGTCGATAATGCTCCATCGAGCGCGCCTGCGTCGCGTTGGCCTGCGGATTGAAGGCCGTGCCTGGCTTTTCGTCGACCAGGATCGCGGACACCCCGCGGCGGCCGAGCTCGTTGGCCAGCATCAGCCCGCAAGGGCCGCCGCCCACAATGAGCACCGCGGCCGTCATACGAGTTTCCAAGACGCTCCTCCTCACCAGCATCAACTTACATGGTAAGGCTACCTGACAATTTCGTCAAGATACCTTACTATTTAGGATCGTGGAGCGTGTCGAACTCCTTGCCATACACCGCGAGCCCCTTCAGGATTGCATCCATCGTGGCCTTGCCGAGCTCGGCGCGCATCTCCCGCTCGGCGATGTCGACGGCATCGCGGAACGCATGGAGCCATTCGCGTCCGGCCGGCGTGAACACGACGATGCGCGCGCGGCGGTCGGTCGGATCGGCGATGCGATCGACCAGGCCGAGCTCGGCGCATTGATCGACCAGCTCGCCCATCGCCTGCTTGCTCATGGAGGCGCGGCGGGCGAGCTCGGTGAGCCGCGTCCCCTCCACGTCGAGATTGCGCGTGAGGCTGACATGAGCGATGCGCATCTCGTCGTGGCCGCGCTCGCTCATCAATTCGAGCACGCGCCCTTCGAAGCGCCGCACCGCGTTATTGAGCAGGCGGCCGATATTGGCATGCCGCCACGCCGTGCCTGACGTCCTGGATTTCACCGGATCTGCTTTCCGAATCGAGCGATCGACATCGTGGAAAGCTAACACAGGTGTCGGTGCGTACTACCGATCAGCACGGTGGTACCAGCGCGGGCGGCGCGATCGAACCGCCGCCCGTCAACTCTCATGCTTCGAACGCAACCAGCAGCGGACGATGCCCTACTGGGAGCGATCCGAGGTCCAGCCCTTGTACTCGGCGACGTTGTCCCTGGTCACGAGCTTGGACGGCAGCAGCTCGACGGTCGACGCCGGCTTCTGGCCGTTGAGAATGCCGACACCGACCTGCACGGCCCGCCGCGCCATGAAGAATGGGTCCTGCGACGCAGACGCCTGGATCTGCGGCGACTGCGGATCTTTCAGCGCGGCCTCGATATCGGGCGCGCCGTCGACAGCGGTGATGATCATGCCGGTTCGGTTCTGCTGGCGCGCTGCAAGGTCGGTGCCGATCGCCTGCGGATCGTTGATGGCGAAGATGGCGTCGATCTTGGGGAAACGGGTCAGATAGCCCTGCGCGACGGTGAGGCCACCCTCACGCGAGCCCTTGCCGTCCTGGTCGCTCGACAACACCTTGATGCCGGGATTCTTCGCGAACACGTTCTTGCAGCCGACCACACGGTCGATCACGGCGGAGACCTGCGGCCCGTTCTCGATGATGACGTCGCCCTTGCCGCCCAATTTGTCGACGATGTACTGGCAGGAGATTTCGCCGGCCTGCACGTTGTTCGTGGTGACGGTGGCATCGGCGCCCTCGGCCGCGGTGTCGACCGCGACGACGACGATGCCTGCGGCTTGCGCCTTCTTGATGGCCGGCCCGATCGCCTTGGGATCGCCGGGATTGAGCAGGATCAGGTCGACGCCGGCGGCGATGAAATTGTCGATCTGGGTGACCTGCTTGCCGAGGTCGTATTCGAATCCGACGGTCGTTATCTTCACGTTGGGATTGGTCTTCTTGGCCTCGAACTCGGCGCCCTTCGACAGCGCGACGAAGAACGGGTTGCCCATCGATCCCAGCGAGACGCCGATCGACTTGAGCTCCTTGGCGAAGGATGGTGCGGTGGTCAGGGCAAGCGCCATGGCGGCGCCGGCGAGCATGATGGTCTTCAACATGGACTTCCTCCCTGGTCTGTCTTCGTCCCCGGCGCGGCAGACCAGTTGCCGCAACGGAATCTCGTCTCGAGCCACGCGCACTACCCTCGCGCGCCAGGCTTTCAAGTTCTCGCGGAGCCTTGCAGCCGGTAGCGGTCCAGCGCCACGGCGCCGATGATCACCAGGCCCTTGATCACGTATTGCCAGATGTCGGACACTCCGATCAGGATGAGGCCGTTGGACAGCACGGCGATGATCAGCGCGCCGACCAGCGTGCCCCAGATCGAGCCGATGCCGCCGACGAAGGAGGTGCCGCCGAGGATCACGGCGGTGATCGCATCGAGCTCATAGGACTGGCCGAGCTGGAGGCCGTTGGCCGCGTAGAGCCGCGCCGCCTGCATGGCGCCGCCGAGCCCGGCGAAAAGTCCGGAGATGCCGTAGACGAAGATCAGGACGGCCCAGACCTTGATGCCGGCAAGCCGCGCTGCACTCTCGTTTCCGCCCACTGCATAGATATGCACGCCGAGCACGGTCCGGCGCAGCACCAGCCAGGAGACGAGAATGACGAGCAAGGCGATCACCGAGAGCCACGGGATCGACGCGACGCCGGGAACGAGCGTCAGCGAACCGTTGCCGATGAAAGCGTAGGGAATGGAGGGATTGAACACGGTGGTGTCGGCCCCGAGCAGCCGCGCCAGGCCGCGCACCGCGGTGAGCGAGCCGAGCGTGACGATGAAAGGCGGCAGCCGAAGCAGCGCAATCAACGCGCCGTTGACGATGCCGAAGCCGAGACCGGTGAGCAGCGCAGCCGGCAGCCACAGCATTCCGAGCTCCGGCACCTTGGAGAGCGTCAAACCCGCCATCGCGGAGGCCGCCAGGATCGAGCCGACCGACAGGTCGATGCCGCCGGTAAGGATGACGAAAGTCATGCCAGCGGCGAGCACGGTGTTCACAGCGGCCTGCTGCAATACGATGCCGAGATTTTGTCCGGTGAAGAAGCGGCCCTCCGACAGCACGTTGAAGCCGATGCAGAGGATCAGCAGCACCGGCAACATGCCCAGCGCGCTGATCAGCATCCTCATCCGCTGGCGCCTTGTTTCCGCGGCGGCGCCGTTGGTCGTCGTCGATGCCGGCTTTACCCCCACAGCACCATTGTCAGGCATCGAGATGCTCCATCCCCGTGGCAAGCCCCATGATGTCTTCCTGCGCCAGCGGCGAATTGGGGCCGCGGCTGACCTCGCCGGCGATGTGTCCGGCACGCATCACGATGACGCGGTCGCAGATGCCGATGATCTCGGGCAAATCGGACGAGATGACGAGGATCGCGGTGCCGGCCTTGGCGAGGTTATCGATGATCGAATAGATTTCCGACTTGGCACCGACATCGACGCCGCGCGTCGGCTCGTCGAGAATCAGGACCTTCGGTGCGATGGCGAGTAGCCGGGACAGCAGCACCTTCTGCTGGTTGCCGCCTGACAGCCCGCCGGCGGGAACGCCGACATTGGCGGCGCGGATGCTGAGGCCTGCAAAGGCGCGGTCGGCGCGCTCGCGTGCCTTGTCGCGATCCAGAAACCAGCCGAGCTTCGCATCGCGGCCGAGCACGGCGAGGTTGATGTTGTCCAGACACGACATGTCGAGAAACAGGCCGAGCGCCTTCCTGTCTTCGGTCAGATAGGCGATGCCGGCCTCGAGCGCCTCGCCCGGCGTGCGGATCTCGACCGGACGTCCCTCCAGCTCGAGCCGGCCGGAGGTTTTCGACGACGCACCGATGATGAGATGCGCAAGCTCGGTGCGACCGGCGCCGATCAGGCCGGCGAGGCCGACCACCTCACCCGCATGCACGGTGAGCGAGCAGCCCTTGACGCGCCCGCCATCGGCCATGTCGATCGCCGCGAGCACGGGATGCCCCCGCCCCGCCTTCGGATCATGGTCCTTCTTGTAGAACGAGGAGACGTCGCGACCGACCATCAGGCGCACGATGGTGTCGGCGCGGATCTCGGGCTTGTCGAGCGAGCCGACCAGGCGGCCGTCGCGCAGCACGGTGACGCGATCACCGAGCGCATAGACCTCGTCCATGCGATGCGAGATGTAGATGATGGCAAGGCCTTCGGCGCGAAGCTGGCGGATCAGCGCGAACAGCCGCTCGCTCTCAGCGGCCGACAACGAGGTGGTCGGCTCGTCCATGATGAGAATTTTGGATCTGGCGTGCAGCGCACGCGCGATCTCGACGAGCTGCCGCTGCCCCATGGACAGATGCGCCACCAGCGTCGAGGGCAGGAAGTCCGCGCCCAGGCGCTTCAGGATCGGGCCGACGCCCTCGCGCATCGCGCCGCGCGACAGCAGGCCGGATCGCGATATCTCCCGTCCCAGATAGATGTTCTCGGCAACGCTGAGATTGGGAGCGAGCGACAGCTCCTGATAGATGATGGAGATGCCCGCTGCGCGGCCGCCGAGCGGGCCTTCGATCCGCACCGGCCTGCCCTCGATGCGGATCTCGCCGCCCGGGTCGGGCCGGTAGGCGCCGGACAGGATCTTCATCAGCGTCGACTTGCCGGCGCCGTTCTCACCCATCAGGGCGTGAATTTCGCCGGGATAGACGGTGAGATCGACGGCCCGCAGCGCTTTGATCCCGAAGAAGGTCTTCGAGACCCCGCGCATCTCGAGGATCGGATCGTTCATCGTGCCTCCCGGCGCACAATGCGTTTCCCACCCGCGTCTCGTTTCTCGGCAACGCGGTTTGGTCATTAAACAAAAGCGGGTGACGCAGGGCAATACCGAAGGCGAGTATACCGAAGTATGCGAACCAGATTGGGCCAGCTAGTGGCGCGGCCGATACAGTTCGCGCCAGGCGGGAAGCCGTTCGGCGTAGGCATCGACCAGTGCAGCGTCGGGCTCGAATGTTTCGATGCGCTGCGGCCGCATGCATACGTCACCGATTGCCTCACCCGTGACAGCAAGCCGCCCCAATCTCGCCGCACCGAACGCGGCGCCGGTTTCACCTCCAGCAAAGCGGTGGACCGGAACGTTCAGCACGTTCGCCAGCACCGAGAGCCAGAAGGCAGAGCGTGAACCGCCGCCAATCACGTCGGCTTCCGCAATTCCGATGCCGGCATCCGCGAGCGCGTCGCGGCAATCGGCAAGCGCGAAGGCAACGCCTTCGAGCACCGCCTGCACGATCGCCGCGCGATCGGTGCCATGGCTCAGACCATCCAGCATGCCGCGCACGACGGGGTCGTCGTGCGGCGTCCGCTCGCCGGCGAGATAAGGCAGGAAGCTCACCGGCGACGGCGCCCGCGGCCGTGCTCCGAGCAGTGCCAGCAGCTCGGCCTCGGTGGCGCCGAACAGGCGCGCGAGCCAGGCGAGGCAGGAGGCCGCCGAGAGGATCGCGCCGGCCTGAATCCACATGCCGGGAATGGCATGGCAGAACGTGTGCACGACGCGGTCGGGATTGGCGGCGATCCGGTCGGTCGGGGCCATCAGCGCACCCGAGGTTCCCAGCGACACGAAGGCGGCTCCCGGCCGGATTGCGCCGATGCCGACGGCGCCCGCGGGATTGTCGCCGGCCCCACCGGCGATCATCGGTTGGCCCCTCATGCCCCAGCGCCGCGCGAGCTCGCTGCGCAATCTCGTTGCGGGCGCGCATCCCTCGACCAGGCGCGGCATGTGCTCGCGCGACAAGCCGGTCGCGGCCAGCGCTGCGTCCGACCAATCGCGGCGCGCCGCGTCGAGCCATAGGGATCCCGAGGCATCCGAGACGTCCTCGACGGCCTCGCCCGAAAGCACCAGTCGCAGATAGGCCTTTGGCAGCAGAACGAGTCTCGTCGCCGCGAAGATCTCGGGCTCGTGCGCGGCGATCCAGAGCAGTTTTGGCGCGGTAAAGCCTGGCATGGCCTTGTTGCCTGTCACCGCACGCAAGGCGGGCCAGCGTTGCTCCAGGATACGGCACTCGCTGGCCGATCGTCCGTCGTTCCAGAGAATGCAGGGCCGCAGCGGCTTCGAGCTCGCATCGAGCAGCGTGGCGCCATGCATCTGGCCGGACAGCCCGATGCCCTCGACCGCTGCCAACGCATCGGCGTGCGATGCCTTGAGGGCATCCAGCGTGGCAAAGGTCGCATCGATCCACTGCGCCGGATCCTGCTCGGAATAGCCCGGTTGCGGCGAGACGGTCGCGAGCGACCGGCTCTCGCTTGCGATCACGTGCTGGGCGTGGTCGACGAGAACCGTCTTGACCGCCGACGTGCCGAGATCGATGCCGAGATACATGGCTGCTTCCCGCTCACTTCGCCGCGTCGATCCAGATCCCCGGCTCCGAATGCTCCCGGATGTAGCTGACAAGGAAATCGGAGAACACCCTGATCTTGGCAGGCAGCCTAACGCGGTTCTGATAGGCGATGTTCATGGTGAGCAACGGCAGCTGCCAATCCCTCAGGACAGGCACCAGCCGGCCGGCGGCGATATCGCCCTGCACGATATAGAGCGGCTGGATCAGGATGCCGAGCCCCGCACGCGCCGCACCGCAGATGATCTGGCCGTCATTGCTGTCGAGCGTCGGCGCGATCCGGATCGTCTGCGTCGTGCTGCCCTGGCTCAGCCGCAGCGAATAGGGATCGTTGGCGAGGTTGTAGATCAGCATGTTGTGACGGGCGAGATCGGCGGGATGTTCGGGCCGGCCGTGCTTCTCCAGATAGGAAGGAGCGGCCGCGAGCACGCGGTGCATCTGACCGATGCGGCGGACGACGATGTTTGAATCCGGCTCGTGCTCCCGGGTGCGGATCGCGACGTCGATGCCGGCTTCGATGAAGTCCAGATAGCGGTTTGCGCTGATGATCTGCACGCTGAGATCAGGATAGAGCGCGCGGAAGGCGGGCAGCATAGGCGCGAGATAGATCATCGCAAAGGAGAGCGAGCTCGTCACGCGCAGCATCCCTTTCGGCGACAGCGCGCGGTCGGAGACCGCGTCCTCGGCTTCGGCGAGCTCGTTCAGAAGCGTGCTGCAACGCTGCAACAGCTCCTGCCCGGCTTCGGTCAGCCATTGCCGGCGCGTGTTGCGCTCGATCAGCCGAACCGCCAGCCGCTCCTCCAGCGCACTTAGATGGCGGCTCGCGGCCGCGTTCGACATCCGCAGGATTTCGGCGGCCTTGGAAAGGCTGCCGAGCTCAGCGGTTTTGGAGAAGACCTCGAGTTGGAGCAGCCGGTCCATTTTTGCAAAATGAGGAAAAGAGAGTTACAAATTTTGACCTTTATTTCCGTTTTCTGCAAGGCAAAATGCCGCCAACAAAGCACCATTGCAGGCGAGGAAACAGGGAAATGTCGGGCCCGATCAGGCACATCGTGATGTGGCGGCTGCGCGGGGATACGCCTGCGGAGCGCTCCGCCGCCCGGCTCAAGGTCAAGACCCTGTTCGAGGGCCTCAAGGGCCGGATCGACGGCCTCACCCATATCGAAGTCGGCATGGACGTCAGCGCGGTCGATTACGCCTGCGACGTGGTGCTGTTCTCCGAATTCATCGACCAGGCGGCGCTCGCCGCCTACGCCAACCACCCGGAGCATCTGCGCGTGCGCGAGGCGCTGGGCGACTTGCGGATCGGGCGCTTCCAGGTCGATTATCCCATCAAAGAGACCGGCGCATGATCGGCTCGTTCACCTTCGAAAACCTGCCCTGCCGCGTCGTGTTCGGCAGCGGAACGTTGGCGAGCGCCAGGGCCGAGGTCGAGCGGCTCGGCGGCAAGCGTGCGCTGGTGCTGACGACGCCGCAGCAGGAGGCGCAAGGCAAGAGCTTGGGGGCCGCGCTCGGCCCGCTCTATGCCGGGATCTTTTCCGGCGCCACCATGCACACGCCGGTCGAGGTCACGGAACGCGCGCTCGCGGCGATGAAGGCATGCGAGGCCGATTGCGTCGTCTCGCTCGGCGGCGGCTCGACCACCGGCCTCGGCAAGGCGCTGGCCTTGCGCAGCGGTGTCAACCAGCTCTGCATCCCCACCACCTATGCCGGCTCGGAGATGACGCCGATCGTCGGCCAGACCGAGAACGGGCTGAAGACCACGGTGCGCGATGCGGCCGTGCTGCCGGAGACCGTGATCTACGACGTCGACCTGACGCTGACGCTGCCGGCGAGCCTCGCCGCAACCTCGGGGATCAACGCGATCGCGCATGCGGTCGAGGCGCTCTACGCGCGCGATGCCAATCCCGTGACGTCGCTGATGGCGGAAGAAGGCATCCGCGCGCTGGCGCGCGCTTTGCCCGCCATTGCCGCCAAAAGCGACGATCGCGAGGCCCGCACCGAGGCACTCTATGGCGCCTGGCTGTGCGGTGTCTGCCTCGGCACGGTCGGCATGGCGCTGCACCACAAGCTCTGTCACACGCTCGGCGGCACTTTCGATCTGCCGCATGCCGAAACGCACACCATCGTGCTCCCGCACGCGCTGGCCTACAACGCCCCTGCAGTACCCGATGCGATGACGCGCATCGCGCGTGCGATCGGCGCGGCGGACGCATCGCAGGGACTCTTCGATCTTGCGAAGCGGCTGGGTGCGAAGGTCGCGCTGCGCGACATCGGCATGCCTGAGAGCGGCATCGACAAGGCGGCCGATCTCGCCGTCACCAACGCCTATTGGAACCCGCGCCCGCTCGAGCGTGGCGCCATTCGCGACCTGATTGCACGCGCCTGGGCCGGCGAGCCGCCAAGCGCCCTCGAAGCGGCGGCGTGAGACGATGCGGCGCACGCTGATCAAATCGGCCAGCATCATCAGCATGGATGATGCGATCGGCGACCTCTCGACCGGCGATGTGCTGGTCGAGGGCAGCCGGATCGCCGATGTGCGCCCGTCGATCGACGCTGCGGCCGATACGGAGGTCGTCGACGGCACCGGCCGCATCGTCATTCCGGGCTTGATCAACGCACATATGCACACTTGGCAGACCGGCTTGCGCGGCTTTGCCGCGAACTGGACGCTGCTGGAATATTTCCGCCGCATGCATGCGGGCCTCGCCACCGTGTTCCGGCCCGACGACATCTACATCGCCACGCTCGTCGGCGCGCTGAACCAGATCAACCACGGCGTCACCACGCTGGTCGACTGGTGCCACAACAACCCGACACCCGATCATACCGACGCCGCCGTGCACGGCCTGATCGAAAGCGGCATCCGCGCCGCGTTCTTCCACGGCTCGCCGAAGCCCGAGCCAAAGCCGGGCGAGCCGCATTTCTCGGAAGTGCCGCATCCGCGCCGCGAGGTCGAGCGGCTGCTGGCAGGCCCCCTCGCCGACCGCGACGCACTCGTCACGCTCGGGCTCGCCGTTCTCGGCCCGCATTATTCGACGCTCGATGTCGCCATGCACGATTTCCGCTTGGCGAGGGAGCTGAACCTGATCGCCTCGATGCATCAGGGCGGCGGACCCGCCAAGACGCCCGGCGGCTGGGAGAAGCTGCTCCAGGCCGGTCTCGTCGGCCACAGCATCAACATCGTCCATGGCAACGATCTGCCTGATGATCTGCTCGATCGTCTCGTCGATCTCGGCGTGTCGTTCTCGGTGACGCCCGAGAACGAGATGATCCAGGGCCATGGCTTTCCGATCACCGGCCGCCTCCTGATGCGCGGCGTACGGCCGACGATCGGCATTGATCTCGAATCCGTGCTCGCCGGCGATCTCCTCTCCGCCGCGCGCGTTGCGCTCTCCATGCAGCGGGCGCTCGACAATGCGGAGTCGCGAAAGGCGAGCGGCACGATTCCGGCGACGACCACCATTCCGCTCCGCGAAGCGCTGCGCTGGATCACGACGGAAGGCGCCCGCATGCTCGGCCGCGAGCACCGGATCGGCTCGCTGACGCCGGGCAAGCTCGCCGACCTCGTCATCATCAACGCCTCCGATCTCAATCTCCATCCGGTGCATGACCCGATCGCAACCGTCGTGATGCAGACGAGCCTTGCCAACATCGAGGCCGTCATGATCGGCGGCACCTGGAAGAAGAGAAATGGCCGGCTGCTGGTCGAGGGACTCGAGACGAAGAAGGAATTGCTGGCGCAATCCGGCCGGCGGCTGGTGCGGGACATCGAACGACAGGGACGCGCCGCCTGAAGGCGCCAATGGACGAGAACAATGACTGACGCTCTGAAGAAAGTTGCTTTCATCGGGATCGGCAAGATGGGCCTGCCGATGTCGGTGCTCGTCGCGAAGGCCGGCTACACCGTCACCGCGTTCGACCAGAGCGCGGCCCGCATCGACGAGGCACGCGCGCAGGGTATTGCGATTGCCGCTTCGCCGGCCGAGACCGTGAGCGGCAGAGCGACCGCTATCACGTCTCTGCCTGACGACGCCGCTTTGCGCGGCGCGTTGCTCGGCCCCGCCGGCCTGATCGCCGCGATGGCACAAGGTGCCGTCTTGATCGAAACCAGCACTGTCAGCGTCGAAGCCTCGGCTGAGGTTGCGGCCGCCGCGCAGGCGCGTGGCATTTCCTATCTGCGCTCGCCGGTCTCCGGCAATGCCAGCATCGTTCATACCGGCGCGCTGACCTGCTTCGTCTCGGGGCCGAAGGACGCCTTCGAGAGCGCAAAGCCGCTGTTCGCAGCCTTCACCCGCGCCCAGACCTATCTCGGCCCCGCGGAGGAAGCGCGCTACGCAAAACTCTCGGTCAATCTGATGATCGCGGTGTCGGCGGCGATGATGGCCGAGAGCCTGGCGCTGGCGCGCAAGGGCGGCATCGCCTGGCAGGACATCCTTAAAGTTCTCGACGACAGCGCGGTCGCTTCCCCCATGGTGAAGTACAAGACCGCGCCGCTGCGGACCCGCGATTTTCAGTCCACCTTCTCCTGCAGGCAGATGGCCAAGGATCTCGACCTGATCCTGGGTGCCGGCCATGCGGTCGGCGTGCCGCTGCAGCTCGCGGCACAAGTGCGCGAGACCTATGGCGCGCTGGTCGCCCAGGGCGACGGCGACACCGACTTCATCGCGACGGTCAAGCACCTCGAACGGCTATCTGGCCTCGGCGAGCCAAAACTCTGATCGCGGAGATACACATGCGCAATTTCAACGAAAACACGATCACGGACGCCGTACTGGAGCGGATCGCGGGCGCGACCGATCCGCGCATCAAGCAGGTGAGCGAGGCGCTGGTGCGGCATCTTCACGCCTTCGTCCGCGAGGTGCGGCCGACTCAGAAGGAGTGGGAGTACGGCATCGACTTCCTGACCCGCACCGGGCAGATGTGCACCGACAAGCGCCAGGAGTTCATCCTGCTGTCGGACACGCTCGGCGTCTCCATGCTGGTCGATGCCATCAACCATCCGGTGCCCGCAGGCGCGACCGAGACCACGGTGCTCGGGCCGTTCTTCGTTCAGGCCGCGCCGGAGAAGGACAGCGGCGCTGACATCTCCGGGCCGATGGATGGCGATCCGATGCTGGTCACCGGCTCGGTCTCGGCCGTGGACGGAAAGCCACTCGCCGGAGCGACCGTGGACGTCTGGCACTCCGACGACGATGGCTATTACGACGTGCAGCAGCTCGACAAGATCGGCGATCTCGCGATGCGCGCCCGCTTCCACACCGACGCCAATGGCCGCTTCCATTTCTGGTCGATCAAGCCGGCCGCTTACCCGATTCCGCATGATGGACCAGTCGGCGAGATGCTCGAAGTGCAGGGACGCCATCCCTGGCGCCCGGCGCATGTGCACTTCATGATCTCAGCGCCAGGTTTCGAGCAGCTGGTGACGCACGTGTTCGTTGCCGGCGATCAATATCTCGACAGCGACGTGGTGTTCGGCGTCAAGGACAGCCTGATCCGCGAATTCGTCCGTCATCCCGCCGGCCGTGCGCCGGATGGTCGCATGGTGGAGCGCGACTATTTTCATCTCAACTATGATTTCGGCCTGAAGCAGGTCGCAAGCAACGCTAGAGCCGCTTAAGCTCAACGACGGACTAACAAGAGTCCGTAAAACAGGGACGGGAGCTGAGGATGGGACCGCGGGTCAGCACGGGCATTTTGGCCGAGCGCCTCACCGGCATGATCGGTCCGCGCGCGAGCGTCGCGCGCGGCGTGCTTGATCAGCACGGGCAGAGCGAGTCGCACTATCAGAGCCTGCCGCCCGACATCGTCGTCTTCCCCGAGACCACGCAGGAAGTCGCCAAGATCGTCAAGCTGTGCGCCGACGCGGGCATGCCGATCGTCCCGTTCGGCGCCGGCACTTCGCTCGAAGTCAATGCTGCCTCGGTCGCGGGCGGCGTCTGCTTCGACTTCGCGCGCATGAACAAGGTGCTCAGCCTGCACGACAGCGACATGGATGTCGTGGTGCAGCCCGGCATCACGCGCAAGCAGCTCAATGCGGAACTGCGCAATACCGGCCTGTTCTTCCCGATCGATCCCGGCGCCGACGCCTCGATCGGCGGCATGGCCTCGACGCGCGCCTCGGGCACGATGGCGGTGCGCTACGGCACCATGAAGGACAACGTCATGGCGCTCGAGGTCGTGCTGGCCGACGGGCGCATCATCCGCACCGCCCGGCGCGCGCGCAAATCGGCGGCCGGGTATGATCTGACGCGTATGTTCGTCGGCGCGGAAGGCACGCTTGGCGTCATCACTGAGATCACGCTGAAGGTGCACCCCGTGCCGCAGGCGATCTCGGCCGCAGTCTGCAGCTTCGACACCCTGCACGAGGCCGTCGACACCGCCATCTCCGTGATCCAGTCCGCGATCCCCGTGGCGCGGATCGAGCTGCTCGACGACGTCATGATGCGCGGCATCAACGGCTACGCCAAGCTCGGCTATCGCGAGGCCCCCACCCTTTTCTTCGAATTCCATGGCTCGGAGACATCGGTCGCCGAGCAGGCCGAGGCCGCGCAGGCGATCGCGGCCGAGCACGGCGGCCATGGCTTTGCCTGGGCCAAGGCACAGGAAGACCGCAGCCGGCTCTGGCACGCCCGCGACAACACGCTCTATGCCGGCCTCGGCCTGCGGCCCGGCGCACGCGCCGTGATCACCGACGTCTGCGTCCCGATCTCGCGTCTGGCGGAATGCCTGACCGAGACGCGGCGCGATGCGGACGAGCATGGCTTCACCGCGCCGATCGTCGGCCATGTCGGCGACGGTAATTTCCACATGCTGATCCTGATCGACCCGACAAGACCGGAGGAGGCCGAAGGCGCCAAGGCGCTGCAGGCCCGCATGGTCGCCCGCGCCATCGCCATGGACGGCACCTGCACCGGCGAGCACGGCATCGGGCTCGGCAAGATCGATTATCTCACCGACGAGCTCGGCGAGGCCGTAGATGTGATGCGATCGATCAAGGCAGCGCTCGATCCTAACGGATTGATGAACCCCGGAAAGATCTTTGCTGGCAGAGCCAAAACATGAGCAACAAGCCATGAGCGACGCGCTCCCGATCGAGGTCACCTCGCCCACGCCGCTGCTGGAGCTGCGCGGCATCAGCAAGGAGTTTCCAGGCGTCAAGGCGCTGGACGACGTGTCCTTTGCCGTCTACCCCAGCGAAGTGCACATGCTGCTGGGCGAGAACGGCGCCGGCAAGTCGAGCCTGATGAAAGTGCTGTGCGGCGCCTATCGCGCCGACGCCGGAGAATTCTACCATAAGGGAGAGAAGGTCGCGATCTCCTCGACCGCCGATGCGCAGAAGCTCGGCATCGCCGTGATCTTCCAGGAATTCTCGCTGGTCCCCTATCTCGACATCGCCCAGAACATCTTCCTCGGCCGCGAGCCGAAGGGCCGCATTCCCGGCACCATCGACCGCCGCAGGATATTGGCCGACGCAAGGCGCGTGCTCGACACCATCGGCTTCGACATCGATCCCTCCACCACCGTCGACAAGCTCGGTGTCGCGCAGCAGCAGATGGTCGAGATCGCCAAAGCGATCAGCCAGAATGCCCGCATCCTTGTTATGGACGAGCCCACCGCGGCACTGTCCGACCGCGAGACCGAGCTCTTGTTCGCGCTGATTGCGCGGCTGAAGGCTGACGGCGTCTCCATCGTCTATATCTCGCATCGTATGGCCGAAGTGTTCGCGCTCGGTGATCGCATCACCGTGCTGCGCGACGGCCGCCGCATCGACGGCGTCCGGCCTGCCGACGTCACGCCGGACCAGCTGGTGCGCATGATGGTCGGCCGCAACGTCGATATGACCTATCCGCGCCATTTCGCCGACAAGCCGGGCGAGGTGCTGCTCGAGGTCAAGGGCCTGAGCGCGCCCTCCGGCATTTCCGACATCAACATCGAGGTGCGGCGCGGCGAGATCGTCGGGCTATGCGGCCTGGTCGGCTCCGGCCGCAGCGAGGTCGCCCGCGCGATCTTCGGCGCCGATCCCGTGACCTCGGGTGAGATTATCTTCGACGGCAAGAGCATTTCCGGCGAGCCAGATCTCGCCGCCCGCCGCGGCATCGCGCTGATCCCGGAGAGCCGCAAGAGCGAAGGTCTCGCGCTGCTGCGATCCGTCAGCGACAATCTGGTGGTGTCGGCGCTGAAAAAGCTGTTCCCGAGCGGGCTGTTCGACCAGCGCTCGGCCCAGCGTACCGCCGACGGACTGATCCGGCAGCTCCGCATCGCGACGCCGAGCGCACGCCAGACCGTCGGCCTGCTCTCGGGCGGCAACCAGCAGAAGGTCGTGATCGGCAAATGGCTCGCCGCCGGCTCGAACCTCTTCATCTTCGATGAGCCGACGCGGGGCATCGACATCGGCGCCAAGTCGGAAATCTTCGCGCTGATCGACCGCCTCGTCGCGGAAGGCGCGGCGGCGCTGATGATCTCGTCCGAGCAGGTCGAGATCTGCCATGTCTGCGACCGCGCCTATGTGATGCGCGAGGGACGCATCGCCGGACACCTGACACGCAACGAATTGACCGAGGAGAACATCGTGCGATTGGGGATGCATCATGCGTGAGGTCGCAGTCGCTTCGGAGCCCAATCCGCTGCAGCGCATTCCCGGTGTGGCCATGGTGCTGGTGCTGCTGATCGCGCTGTTCAGCGTGATCGCGCCCGGCTTCCTCTCGGTCGCCAACCTCTCCAACGTGCTGGTGCAGTCGACCATCCTGACCATGCTCGCGCTGCCGATGACTCTTATCATCATGACGGAGGGGCTGGACCTGTCGATGGGCGCGGTGCTGACGCTGACCTCGCTCTGCGTCGCGATCGTGTCGCTTGCGACCAAGTCGATGTTGCTGGGTCTCGGCGCCGGCCTTCTGGTCGGCACGGCCTTTGGTGTTGCCAACGGCTGGCTGGTCGCCATTCTCGGCATACCGCCCTTCGTCGCGACCCTCGGCACGCTCGGCATGGCGCAGGGCCTGTCGCTGATCGTCAGCGACGGCCAGAGCGTGGTCGGCATTCCCCACAGCGTGCGTGACATCTACTCGGCGACGCTGCTCGGCATTCCCGTGCCGATCGTGATGGCGCTGGTGACTTATGCGGCGTTTCACGGCCTGCTCTATCACACCCGCTTCGGCACCTACATCTTCGCCCTCGGCGGCAACCGCGAGGCACTGCGCTATGCCGGGCTCTCACCCAACAGGCTGCTGATCGCGGTCTACGCGATCGGCGGCGCCATGGCCGGCATCGCAGGCCTGTTGATGACCGCACGCATGAACTCCGGCCATCCGACCGCCGGCCTCGGTCTGGAATTCGATGCCATCGCTGCCGTCGCCGTCGGCGGCACCTCGTTCGAGCGCGGCAACGGCTGGCTGCTCGGTACGCTGCTCGGGGTTCTCTCCGTCGGCGTGTTGCGCAACGGGCTGAACCTGATCTCGCTGCCCTCCTCGGTGCAGGTCGCCAGCGTCGGCGTGCTCGTCATCGTTGCCCTGTTCCTCGACGGCCTCAGGAGCCGCACATGACCGACATCACCAAGGGCGCCATCGCGCCGCCCCGCTCCTTCCTGTCGCAGGACGCGGTCCAGCTGTTCTATCGCCTGCTCGCGGCTTTCCTGATCTGCGCGGTGCTCGCCGTGCTCAGCGATTCCTTCCTGAGCCTCGGCAACATCCTCAACGTGCTAAGGCAGGCGAGCCTGACCTTCTTCATCGCCTCCGGCCTGACGCTGGTGGTGCTCACTGCCGGCCTCGATCTCTCCGTCGGCGCCAATGTCGCGTTGTCCGCCTGCCTCGCCGGCACCGTGATCCACAAGACCGGCTCGCCGGCGCTCGGCATCCTCACCGGGCTTGCCTGCGGCGGCATCGTCGGCCTGCTCAACGGCGTCATGGTCACAGCGCTCCGCATCCCCTCCTTCATCGCTACCTATGGCATGCTTTGGGTGCTGAACGGCCTCACCTACTGGTACATGGCCGGTGAGACCCTGCACGGCTTCCCCGCAGGCTTCCGCCAGATCGGCAGCGGCTATCTGTTCGGCCTGCCCATTCCGATCTATCTGCTCCTGGTGTTCCTCGGCATCGGGACGTTCTTCGCGCAGCGCACGGTCTGGGGCCAGGAGATCTATGCGATCGGCGCCAATCCTGTCGCCGCGCGATTATCAGGCATTCCCGTCGCGCGGCGCCTGCTGCTGGTCTACGCGGTATCAGGCACCATGGCGGGACTTGCCTCGATCATCTTCCTGTCGCGGCTCAATTCGGCAGAGGCCGATATCGGCGAGAGCCTGACGCTGCCGGCGATCGCGGCCGTTCTGATCGGCGGCACCTCGCTGTTCGGCGGCGTCGGCACCGTGTTCGGCACCTTCATCGGCGCGCTGATCCTGACCTTGGTGCTGAACGGCATGAACCTGCTCGCGGTCAGCGCCAATTGGCAGCCGCTCGTCACCGGCGTCATCGTCATTCTCGCGGTCTGGCTCGACATGAAAACCCGCCGCCGCGCGCAATGAGTCATGGAAATCCAACAAGCAAAATGAGGGATGGAGGCAACATGAAACAAGGACTGGGCTATCTGGCGCTGCCGCTGCTGATGGCGGCCGCATTCACGAATGGGGCACGCGCCGACGGCGAGACCATCGCCGTCTTCACCAAGAACCAGACCAACCCGTTCTTCCAGACGGTGCGGGTCGGCGCCGACAACATGGCGAAGACGCTGAACGCGAAAACGCTGCAGTACATCCCGACCAAGCCGGACTCGATTCCCGAGCAGCTCAGCCAGATCGAGGACGTCGTTGTGAAGAAGCCAAGCGCGATCGTGTTCACGCCCGTCGACTACAAGGCGATGGTCCCTGGGGTCGAGAAGATCAACGAAGCCAAGATCCCGGTCGTCAACATCACCGACCGTTCTGCTGGCGGCAAGTTCCTGTCCTTCGTCGGCGCCGACGATTACAGCCTTGGGCTGGAGACCGCGCGTTTCCTGCTCAAGACGCTCGGCGGCAAGGGCAACATCGTCATCATCGAAGGCGTCAAGGGCTCGCTGACCAATGTCGACCGCGTGCGCGGCTTCAACGACGCGCTGAAGGAAGCGCCCGGCGCCAAGCTGCTGGCCTCGCAGCCCGGCAATTATCAGCGGCTCCAGGCGCTCCAGGTCATGGAGAATTTGATGCAGTCGAATTCGCAGATCGACGGCGTGTTGGCGGCCAACGATGCCATGGCGGTCGGCGCGATCGAAGCGCTCGACGGCGCCAACCGCAAGGCGCAGGTGATCGGCATCAACGGCACCAAGGAGGCGATCGACGCGATCAAGTCCGGCAAGCTGCTCGCCAGCGGCGACTACAACGGATTTGCGCAAGGCTGCCTCGGCACCATGATGGCGATCCGCGCCTTGCGCAACCAGCCCGTCATCAGCGAGATCGTGCTGAAGCCGACCGTGATCACCAAGGACAATTACGGGCCGTTCGACGTGCCGCTGGAGCAGCGGACCTGTCCGACCTTCGAGGACGCCGGCAAGCTCAGCGCGAAGTAGACGACGCGACCACACCAAACCCGGACGGCCGCAGCCCGCGGCCGTCCCAAGAAGCTAAGCAAGAACGGAGACACCATGCTGTTCGCCATTCACGCCGTCGACCGCGCCGGCGCGTTGCCGACCCGGCTCGCCAATTACGATGCCCACAAGGCTTTCCTCAGCGACACCTCGCGGTTCGGCGTCAAGATCGTGATGTCGGGACCACTCGTCTCCGACGATGGCCAGAGCATGATCGGTAGCCTGTTCCTGATCGAGGCTCCCGGCCGCGCCGAGGTCGAAGCTTTCAACCGTACAGATCCCTTTGCCGCGGCCGGCATCTGGGAAAAGGTCACGATCACCGGCTTCCTGCGCCGGCGGGGATGAGCTCGTACGGCACTTCGTCGAGGTGACAGGCCACCCACTGCTCGGCTCCGACCGCGCGCAGCGTCGGCTCCTCGCTCCGGCAGCGGTCGAACACGAACGGGCAACGGGTGTGGAAGCGACATCCCTTCGGCGGATTGATCGGGCTCGGCACGTCGCCCTTGAGGATGATGGGATTGCGCTGGGCTCCGGGCTCCGGAAGCGGCACGGCCGAAAGCAGCGCCTTGGTGTAGGGATGCCTCGGCGCGGCGAAGATCTCGCGGCGCGGCGCCACCTCGACGATCTTGCCGAGATACATCACCGCTACGCGGTGCGTCATGTGCTCGACGATGGCGAGATCGTGGCTGATGAACAGCAGCGCGAGGCCGAACTCGCGTTGGAGATCCTGCAGTAGATTGACGATCTGCGCCTTGACTGAAACGTCGAGCGCGGAAACCGCCTCGTCGCAGACGATCAGCTCGGGCTCGGCCGCAAGCGCCCGCGCGATACCGATGCGCTGACGCTGGCCGCCGGAGAATTCGTGCGGCCTGCGGTTCAGGGCCTCGCGCGGCAGGCGCACCGTGTCCATCAGCGATGTGACACGGACCTCGAGATCCTCTGCGGACTTGGCGAGGTCGAAATTGCGGATCGGCTCGGCGAGAATGTCGCGCACGCGCATGCGCGGATTGAGGCTGGAGAACGGATCCTGGAATACGACCTGCACGCGGCGGCGCATCTGGCGCATCGTGCCCGGCGCGGCGTCGTCGATCCTCTGGCCATCGAGGATGACCTGGCCCGAGGTGATCTCGAACAGCCGCAAAACGGCGCGGCCGACCGTTGATTTTCCGCAGCCGGACTCGCCGACCAGCGACAGCGTCTCGCCGCGCGCGATCTCGAAGGAGACGCCGTCCACCGCGTAGACGAATTCGGACTTGCGGCCGAACAGGCCGCGCTTGACCGGAAAATGCTTCTTGAGGTCGTTGACCTGGAGCAGCGGAGGACTCATGCCGCGACGGCCCCCTTGGCAGCGTAATGGCAGGCGGCGACGTGGCGCGGGCCCTTCTCTTCCAGTCCCGGCGCATATTGCCTGCAGACATCGGTCGCAAGCGCACAGCGGCCGGCGAAGACGCATCCGGTGATCGGCTTGCGGAGATCAGGGACCTGCCCAGGAATCTCGGCAAGGCGGGTCGCGGTGCCCGCGAGCGAGGAGCCGAGCTTCGGCACTGCGCCAAGCAGGCCCTGCGTATAGGGATGACGTGGCGAACGGAACAGCTCGGCCACCGCATGCCGCCGGACAGCTGGTGCGGATACTCGCCAACGCGCCGTTTCGGCTCGGGAATGCCGACCAGCGTGAGCATCTCGACCGCGTGCGCCTCCGCCGCCTGCTTGTCGAGGCCCTGATGGATCATCAAGGTCTCGCGGATCTGGCGGCCGACGGTGAGCACCGGGTTCAGGCTCGTCATCGGTTCCTGAAAGATCATCGAGATGTCGTTGCCGCGGATCGCGCGCATCTCGCGGTCGGACAGTTTCAGGAGATCCTTGCCGGCGAAGCGGATGCTGCCTGCGATCCGGCCCGGCGGCTCCGGAATCAGCCGCATCAAGGACATCGACGTCACCGACTTGCCGCAGCCGGATTCGCCGACGATGGCGAGCGTCTCACCCTCGTTGACATGGAAGGATACCCCGTCAACCGCGCGGTTGATGCCGCCGGGCGTGCGGAAATGGGTTTGGAGGTTCTCGACTTCGAGCAAAGCCATCGCAATCAGCCTCGATCCATCAGAGACTCTTGGCCATGCGCGGGTCGAGCGCATCGCGAAGGCCGTCGCCGAGCAGATTCACGGCGAGCACGGTGACGGACAGGAACGCCGCCGGGAAGAACACGATGTAGGGCTTCACCTGCCACAGCGCGCGGCCCTCGGCCATGATGTTGCCCCAGGACGGGATGGTCGGCGGCGTGCCGGCGCCGATGAAGGACAGGATCGCCTCGGTGATCATGGCGCTGGCGCAGATATAGGTCGCCTGGACCAGCATCGGCGCAACCGTGTTGGGCAGGATATGGCGCAGGATGATCATCGGCGTGCGGGTGCCGCAGGCCACCGCCGCGTCCACATAGGGCTGTTCGCGCAACGACAGCACCACGCTGCGGACGAGGCGCGAGACGCGCGGGATCTCGGCGATGGTGATCGCCAGGATGACATTGCCGACGCTGCCACGGCGCGCGGGTACGCTTGGCGGGCGCAAGCGCGGTCGGGTCGACCGTGCCGAGGTAAGGCGCAAAGATCGCGA
Organism: Bradyrhizobium glycinis; assembly: GCF_016031655.1. Taxonomy (GTDB): domain Bacteria; phylum Pseudomonadota; class Alphaproteobacteria; order Rhizobiales; family Xanthobacteraceae; genus Bradyrhizobium; species Bradyrhizobium glycinis. Next base: position 297,463 of record NZ_JACCHQ010000001.1, on the reverse strand, counting down.
TCAGCACCAGCATCAGCAGCAGCGCGCCGCCGATCGCGACGGTCGGATGGCCGCGCAGGAGGCCGACGAAGCCGCGCCGTATCCTGACCGGCCGCAGGATCTCGGGCAGTTGCGGCGCGACGACCAGGCCGGCCGGAAGCGATTGCGGGTTGACGGTGGTGTCGGTCAATAGCGGATCCTCGGGTCAACGAGCGTGTAGACGACGTCGATCATCAGATTGACGAGGACGTAGACGAAGCTGAACAGCAGCACGATGCCCTGGATCACCGGGTAGTCACGGCGCAGGATGGCGTCGATGGTGAGGCGGCCGAGACCGGGGATCGCGAACACGCTCTCGGTCACGACCGCGCCGCCGATCAGGAGCGCGATGCCGATCCCGATCACGGTGACGATCGGCACCGCCGCGTTCTTCAGGGCATGGATGAACAGGATGCCGCCCTGCCCGAGGCCCTTGGCCTTGGCGGTGCGGATATAGTCCTGCTGCAGCACTTCGAGCATGGCGGCCCGTGTGATGCGTGCGACCAGCGCGATATAGACGCAGCCGAGCGCGACCGCCGGCAGGATCAGGTTTTCCAGCCACGGCCAGAAACCCTGGGCCCGCGGCGTGTAGCCCTGCACCGGCAGCCATTCCAGCTCCAGCGCGAAGATGTAGGCGAGCATGTAGCCGACCACGAAGACGGGCAGCGAGAAGCCGAACACGGCAAAGCCCATGATGACGCGATCGATCAGGCTGCCGGCCTTCCATGCCGCCACCACGCCGAGCGGCACCGCCACCACGATCGTGAGCAGCAGCGTGACGATCATCAGCGACAGCGTCGGTCCGAGACGCTGCCCGATCATCGCCGAGACCGGCAGGTTGGTGAAGATCGAGGTGCCGAGATCGCCGTGCAGGATGCGCCAAACCCAGCTTCCGAACTGGACCAGGAAGGGCCGGTCGAGGCCGAGGCTCTGGCGAATGCGCTCCACATCCTCCGGGCTCGCCTGGTCGCCCGCGATCACCACGGCCGGATCACCGGGCGCGATGTAGAGCAGGCTGAACACGAACAGCGCGACGATGGCCATGACTGGCAAGGTCGCGACGATGCGACGGAGGATGTAGGAGAGCATCTGGCCTCAGCGCGCGATCATGCGGACTTCGACACGCCCCAGAAGAACGGCAGCGGTCCCTTGGCAACGCCGGAGACGTTCTTGCGCCACGCGGTGTAGCTCAGGAAGAAACCGGTCGGCGCGTAGACGACGTCATCGATCGCCGCCTTGTTGAGGCGGCCGATGGCGGCCTTCTCCTCGTCGATGTTCTTGGCCTCGAACCACGAGGCGACCTCCTTTTCGGTGGCCGCGCTGGTGGGCCAGCCGAACCAGGCCTTGTCGCCGTTAGCACGAATGGCGGTGTAGGGAGCCGGATTGACGCAATCCGCGCCTGCGTGCCAGGTGTGGAACATGTTCCAGCCGCCCTGTCCCGGAGGCGTCTTCTGCGCGCGGCGGGAGCCGACCGTGCCCCAATCGGTTGCGACGAAGTCGACATTCATGCCGAGCTTCTTGAGAAGGTCGGCGGTGACGTCGCCCATCGCCTTGGTGATTGGCTGGTCCTGCGCCACGAGGCACGTCACCGGCTGGCCGGAATAACCGCTCTCGGCGAGCAGCTTCTTGGCGGCGTCCAGATCGCGCTTGCCCTTCAGGATCTCGCCGCCCACTTCGGTGTAGAGCGGCGTATCCGGCGTGAAGTAGCCGGGCAGCGGCTTCCACAGCGAATTGTCATCGCCGACGATCGCGCGCATGTAGTCTTCCTGGCTGAGCGCCATCAGCACGGCACGCCGCGCCTTGACGTCGTTGAACGGCGGATAGAGGAAGTTCATGCGGAACGAGCCGATATTGCCGAGGGGATCGCCGATATCGACGTTGATGTTCTTGTTCTTCTTCAGAACCGGAACGAGATCCGCGATCGGGTTCTCCCACCAGTCGATCTCGCCGTTCTGCAACGCGGCCGCCGCGGTTGCCGGATCCGGCATGATCACCCACTCGATGCGGTCGACCATCACCTGCTTGCCACCGGCCAGCCATGACGACTTCTCCTGCCGCGGTGAATAGTCGGCGAATTTCTCGAACACGGCCTTCGCACCGGGGACCCACTCGCTCTTGGCGAACTTCAGCGGACCGGAGCCGATATATTCAGAAATCTGCTTGAACGGATCGGTCTGCGCGATGCGCTCCGGCATGATGAAGCTGCAAGGCGAATTGTTCTTGCCGAGCGCGTAGAGCAATTTCGGGAAGGGCTGCTTCAGCACCCATTTGAAGGTGCGGTCGTCGACGGCCGTGAGCTCCTGCTGGAGCGCCTTGATCATCAGGCCCATCGGATCGCGCGCCGACCAGCGCGTCAGGCTTGCCACCACGTCCTTGCTGAGCACCGGCTCGCCATCGTGGAACTTGAGGCCGGGCCGCAGCTTGAACGTCCACGTGGTGCCGTCGTCGGTCACTTCCTCGGACTCGACCATCTGCCGCTGCGGCCGGAACGAGGAATCGATGCCGTAGAGCGTGTCCCAGACCATCGCGGCGGCATTGCGCACGACATATTGCGTGCCCCAGATCGGATCGAAATTGGCGAGATTGGCCTGAGGCACGAAACGCAGGGTGCGCGCCGCGGCACCCTGGGCGATCGCCGGGGCCGACAGGCCACCCGTCAACGCCAAGCTGCCCGCGCCAGCCAATCCCTTCAATACCGTCCTGCGATCCATGAAGTCCTCCCAGAAATGCCGTGATGCCAGCTGTTCATTGGCAAAGGGCAAGTGAAACCGAACCCATTTGCAAGCAAATGGTATGCCACTAAATGCGGCTTCGCCAGCGGGATCTCACCGCCATTTGGGCTGATCCCGGCCTCAAAGAGCGGCCGCCAGCGTCGGCCCGGTCTCGATGTGGGGGATCGCCTCGACCAGTTTGCGCGTGTAGTCGGTCTTTGGATTATCGAACAGCGCCCGGCTCTCGCCCTGCTCCACGATGCCGCCGTTGCGCAGCACGATGGTGCGGTCGCACAGCATGCGCACGACGTTGAGATCATGGCTGACGAACAGCAGCGCAATGTCGTTCTCGCGCCTGAGGCGATCGAGCAGTTGCAGCACCACCGCCTGCACCGAGACGTCGAGCGCGGCGGTCGGCTCGTCCAGCACCAGAAGCCGCGGCCGGCAGGCGATGGCGCGGGCAATGCCGACGCGGGCCTTCTGCCCGCCGGAGAGCTGATGCGGAAACCGCGGCAACAGATCGAGCGGCAGCCCGACCCGCTCGGCGCATTCTTCCACCCGTTTGCGCAGCGCCTCGCCCGCGCGCATGCCGTCGAGCCGCATCAAGGGATGGGCGATGCAATCGAACGCCGTGAAGCGCGGGTTGAGGCTCTCGTTCGGGTCCTGAAAGACCATCTGGATGTCTTTGCGCAACGGCGAGCGGTGGAAATCGCGCGCCGCCACGTGCCCGATCGACTGCCCGTCGAACACGATGTCGCCCTCGCTCGGATCGATCAGGCGGCAGATCATGCGCGAGGTTGTGCTCTTGCCCGAGCCGGATTCGCCGACGAGCCCGACGCTCTCGCCGCCCGCCATCGTCATCGAGAAGTCGGCCACCGCGGCAGAGCCCTGATCGAAACGCTTGGCGAGCTTCCGCACTTCCAGGAGCGGCGGCGTGCCATGCGCTCGCTCCTGCCTGGGCTTGGTGACGACAGTGGCGTAACGCTCGCGCTCCTCCTCCGTCACGAGATCTTCGATCCGCGACGTCGCCGTGGGCGACGCCGCAACCAGGCGCCTCGTATAGGCGTGCTGCGGCGCGCTGAAGAGAATACTGGGGCTCGCCTCCTCGACGATGCGGCCGCGCTCCATCACGGCGATACGGCGGCAATAGCGCGCCGCAAGGCCAAGGTCGTGCGTGATCAGGATCGTGGCCATGCCTCGCGCGGCCGCAATGTCCGCCAGGAGATCCATCACCACCTTCTGAGTGGTGACGTCGAGGCCGGTGGTCGGCTCGTCCGCAATCAACAGCGCAGGATTGCAGGAGATCGCGATCGCGATCATGACGCGCTGGCACATGCCGCCGGAGAGCTCGTGCGGATAGGCGTTCATCCGCGCCTCGGGATCGCGGATCTGAACGGCGCGCAGCAACTCCAGCGCCTCGGCACGCGCGGCCTCTTTCGAGATACGCTTGTGGGTGAGGATCGCGTCCGCGATCTGCAGGCCGATCGCGCGGATCGGATTGAGCGCCGCCCGCGGATTCTGGAAGATCATCGACATCGCCGCGCCCTGCAGCTGTCGCAGATCATCGCCGCGGAGCTTGGTGACGTCCTGCCCGCGGAAAAGGATCTTGCCGCCGGTGACGCGGCCGGCTGCATCGAGCAGGCGCGTCGTCGCAAATCCGGTGACCGATTTGCCCGAGCCGCTCTCGCCGACGAGGCCGAGCATCTCTCCGGCCTTCACCGTGAGCGTAACGCCGCGCACGGCCTCGACCGTTCCCCGCCGCGTCGAGAACGCGACGTGGAGGTCGTCGATCCTGAGCAGGTCCTCGCTCATGTGCGCATCCGGGGATCGAGAATGTCCCGCATCCCGTCGCCGAGGAGGTTGAAGCACAGCACCGCCAGCATCAGCGCAAGGCCGGGAAAGGCCACCAGCCACCACCGTCCGGTCGAGATGAAGCGCGCCCCTTCCGCGACCATGATGCCCCATTCCGGCGTCGGCGGCTTGACGCCGAGGCCGATGAAGGACAGGCCGGCGGCATTGAGAATGGCCCAGCCCAGATTGAGCGAGATCTGCACCGCCATCGCCGGCAGGATGTTCGGCAGCAGGAAGCGCAGCACCACCGAGAAATGGCTCTCGCCGCAGGCGCGCGCGGCCTCGACCCAGCCGACATTGCGGCGGACGTGGACCTCGGCGCGCGCGAAACGGATATAGAAAGGAAGATTGATGATCGCGGTCGCGATCACGATGTTCTCGATCCGATTGCCGAGAGCGGCGACCATCGCCATCGCCAGCACGAACAGCGGGAAGGCCATCATGACGTCGACGAAGCGGCCGACGGCACGATCGAGCCGTCCGCCGGCATAGCCGCAGAACGCGCCGACCACGGCGCCGATCACGAAGGAGATTCCGACCGCGGAGACTGCGATGGCAAGGTCGAGCCGTGCGGCGATGATGAGACGGCTGAACACGTCGCGGCCGAGCTGGTCCGTGCCGGCAATATGCGCCGCACTGGGCGGCAGCAAGGCCTCCGACACGTTCGAGGCGACGGGATCGTAGGGCACGATCCACGGTCCGAAGATCGCGACCAGGACGAACAGCATCACCCCGGCCGCGGCCACCGCCGTGAGCGGATTGCCGCGCAGGATCCAGACCGAATGGCGGAGTGTGCCGCTGGTCATTCGATCGACACCCTGGGATCGGCGATGCCGTAGCAGATGTCCACGACGAGATTGACCAGCACGAACAGGCTGGCCATCAGCAGCACGAAGCCCTGCACCGGCGCATAGTCGGACGATAGCAGCGCGTCGAGCGCGTAGGAGGCCACGCCCGGCCAGGAGAACACCTTCTCCACCAGCACGTTGGCGCCCAGCATGGTCGAGAACACGATGCCGGCGATGGTGATAACCGGCAGGATCGCGTTGCGCAGCGCATAGGTGACGACCACCTTGCGCCAGGACAATCCGACTGAGCGCGCGGTGCGCACGAAATCACTGCCGAGCGAGACCAGCATCGAGGCGCGGGTGATCCGCGCCAGCGGCGCGATCACGAACAGCGCCATGCTCACCGCCGGCAGGATCAACTGCCTGCAGGCTGCCCACCAGCCCTCGAAGTCGCCGGCGAGCAGGAAATCGATCGAGAGGAAGCCGGTGCGCTGCGGCGGCAACGAGGTGAAGACGTCGATGCGCCCGGTCGGATCAGGGGCCAGCCCGAACAGATAGTAGAAGACGTAGATCAAGAGCAGGCCCGAGACGAAGGTCGGCACGCAGACGCCGAGCGCGCAGAACAGCCGCACGCCGTGATCGATGATCGATCCCGGCCGCAGCGCCGCCAGCACCCCGAGCGGCACGGCCGCGATCAGCGCGATCAGCAGTGCGGCGAAGGTGAGCTCCAGCGAAGCCGGTAATCGCTCGCGCAGATCCTTCAGCACCGGCTGCCCCGTCATCATCGAGCGCCCGAGATTGCCGCGGCCGATGTCGGAGAGGTAGAACACGAGCTGCTCCGGCACGGATTTGTCGAGCCCCATCTGCTTGCGAATCTGCTCGATCTCCTCCTTGCCGGCATTGGGCCCCGAAGCGAAGAACACCGCGGGGTCGCCGGGCAGGACGCGCATCAACAGGAAGGTGAAAACCAGCACACCGAACAGCGCCGGCAGCGACGACAAGAGCCGCCTGCCCGCCCGCACCATCGTTGCACCAAGACCGGTCGTCACCATTCAGTGTCCCTGCTGGCCGCGGATGTCACTTGCGGCTGATATCGCGATAATCCACCTGGCGATGGAACTCGTAAGTGTAGCCTTCGATCGACGGCGCCATCACCGCGTCCTGATTGGGTTGCCACAGCATGATCTGCGGCATCAGGTCGAAATGCATCGCGTTGAGCTTGCGGCCGGCTTCCTCGTACTTGGTCTTATCCGGCTCGAAGCGGGCCTCCTGCGCAATCGCGGCAAGGTCGGGGTTGTTGATCGAAGAGTAATTCCAGCGCTGACTGCCGGTGTAGAAGTTGCGGTAGAAATAGTCGGTCGAGGGCAGCCAGGCGACGATACCTTCGGTGAAGAACGGCAGCTTCTTCTCGTTGATCTGCGTCGACATCTGCGCGTCCGGCAGCTTCTGGATGTCGACCTTGATGCCGATCTTGGCGAGCGATTCCTTGACGAGGGCGGCCATCGGCTCGGCGGTCGCGGCCTGGCCGACATTGAAGCTGAAGGTGGTCGAGAAGCCTTCGGGAAGACCGGCGGCTTTGAGGTATTCCCTGGCCTTGTCGAGATCGAGCTTCAGCGGCTGCTGGAACGGATAGATACCGTTCGCCGGCTTGCCGTCCGCCCAGGTCGCGCCGAATAGCGGCGAACCGCGGCCGAACAGCGCCGCCTTGAACATGTCCTCATAGGGCAGCGCGTAAGCGATGGCGCGGCGGACATTGACGTTGTCGAAGGGCGGGATCTGGTTATTCATCGAGACGTAGGTGATCGCATTGTATTGCGGCGTCGAGATCACCTTGAGCTTGCCCTTGGCCTCCAGCGACTGCACGTCGCTCGCCTGCAGGTCGAGCACGAGATCGGCATCGCCGCGCTCGACGAGGTTGGCGCGGGTCGCAGGCTCCGGCACGGATTGTATGATGACGCGCTTGAAGAACGCCGGCTTGCCGGGCGATCCGCGGTTCCAGGCCTCATTGCGCTTGATGATCACCTGCTCGCCCGGCTTGAAGCTCTCGACCGCGTAGGCGCCGCTGCCGGCGGTGTGCTCCTTCAGCCAGGCCGTGGCCCAGGGATCGTCGGCCGTCGCGTGCTCCTTCGCCACTTTCGAGTTGATGATCATCGGATAGACGGTGGCGAGATTGGGCAGCGCAAGCTTGTCGGGTTTCGGAAGCGTCACCTCGATGGTGAGCGGATCGATCACCTTGAACTGGTCGGCCGACGTCAGCGAGCCCGTCAGCAGCTGCGCCTTGCCGAGGATCGGCGCGGTGACGCAGCGGTCGAGCGACCACTTGACGTCTTCGGCCGTGACCGGCGAGCCGTCCTGGAACTTTGCATCTTTGCGCAGGCGGAAGGTGATCTTCAGGCCGTCGGGACTGACGTCGTAGGATTCCGCGAGCTCGCCGGTGATCGTGTCGAGGTCGAACACCCATTTGCCATTGAGCTGCTTGCGGCCGAATGCCACCAGCCGGTCATAGGTGCTCATGCTCAGCGCGAAGGATTCGCGGGTCGAGCCGGGAATGTTGGGATCGAGCGTGTTGACGGATGCGCCGGTGACGTAACGCAATGTCTCTGCCCGCGTTTGCGCTTGCGACGGCGCGGCGGCGATGAGCAACAGCGCGGTGGTAGCGAGAACTGAGGTCGCCAGTCTGAAAGACACAAAACGCATTGGTTTTTCCCTGAATTTCGAGCGAGAACGCCAGCAAGGCAAGTTCAGAAGGAAGCAAGTTGCGCGCCAGTCCGATCGGACATTTCGAGGGGCGCGACGTCGCGACGGCGCATGGGTGATCACAGCGATTCCCCCATTTCTCGCGCCTGACGCGTCACCACGGCCTGCGGCACGTCATAGGCGCTGAGCGAAGCCCAGTGGCATTCGATGTCGGCGCGAAACAGGCCGCGCGTCAGGCCGTGGACCAGCTTTGGAACGGCGGTCGTCATCGCATTGATCGACGATCCCGACGGACCGAAGCTCATGGTGGAGGCGATGGCGAAGAGATGGATATCGGAGATCCACGGCGTCTTTCCCGGCACGCGCTCAGTGAAGGAATAGTCGTCGGCGAGATAGGGAAAGCGGCCAAGCCGTTCGTTGCGTTCGTTTTCCGGCGGCTGGTAGCGGTCGGCCCAGGTGGCGATGTTGCCGGCACATTGGGCGAGCTCGCCGCGGCCGGCAAAGTTCATGTCGATGCCGGTGCCGCAGATGATGAAATCGGCGGTGATGGCGCCGCGTGGCGTCCGGAGTTCAACGCCTTTGCCGGTCTTGCGCGCGGCTTCGACCGGCGCAGCCTCGTGCAGTGTAAAATTGGCGTGACGCGCGCAGCGATCATAGGTCGGTTGCGGAAATCCTTCCCGCATCTCGAGGATCTTGCGCATGAAGCGCCAGCGCCAGGCATCGTCGAGATCACTGAGATGACGCAGGAAGCCGCGGAACGTCAGCCAGCGATAGGGCTGGATCAGTTGGATCTGGGCACGGCGACACAAAAGGTGCACCTCGGCGGCCCCCGCCTCCAGCGCAGTCGCCGCATTGTCGAAGGCGGAGGCGCCGGCACCGATGACGGCCACGCGCTTGCCGCGCAGGCTTGCGAAATCGATGTCGTCGGCGACGGTCGCAACTGAGCTCGCCGGCAGATCCACCAGCTGCTCCGGAATCATCCAACCGCCCATACCCTCCTGCCCCGTCGCCAGCACGATCTTGCGGGCATGGAGCGTTTCGACCTCTCCTGCCAGCTTCACGCGCGCAGCGAGGAGGCCGTCAGCCGCCGGCGCGATCTCCAGCAGCTCGCAAGCGTTGCGTACGGGTAAGCCGACTATGCGACGTAGCCAGAGCAGATACTCCGCCCAATGCTCGCGCGCGATCAGGCCGAGCTCCTGCCAGCTCGCCTTGCCGAAGCGGGCCTCGTGCCAGGATTGGTAAGTCAGGCTCGGGATATCGAGATCCGGGCCTGTGTAGTCCTTCGGGCTGCGTAGCGTCGGCATCCGGGCATAGGTGAGCCACGGGCCTTCCTTCCCCTCCTCGGCCTTGTCGATCAGCAGGATGTTGCTGACGCGCGAGCGCAGCAGGCCGAAGCCGATGGCAATGCCGGACTGACCAGCGCCGATGATGAGAACATCCAGCGCCGGCTTGCTGTCTGGCCCCGTCTTCGGCTCGAGCCACGCCGCGCCGGGATGCGCGATCCGAGCGAGATCGGCGTGAATGTCGGCTTCGAGCTGGGTGAGCGCCTCATTCATGCCGCGAGCCAGCCTCCGTCGACCACCATCACGGTGCCGGTCGTGAACGACGAGGCATCGCTGGCGAGATGCAGCGCGGTCTGCGCGATCTCCTCGGCCTGACCGAATCGCTTCATGGCGTGACGGTTGCGCGAGGCTTCACGCACTTGCTCGGAATTGGCGTGACGGGCAAAGCTGCGGCGAAGCATCGGCGTGTCGATCGCGCCGGGCGCGATCGCGTTGACACGGATGCCGTCCGTTGCGAAATCCACTGCCATGGTCCGCGTCAGGCTGATGATCGCGCCCTTGGCGGCGATATAGGCGCTGTTGCCCTTGCCGCCGGCAATGGCGAGCTGCGAGGCCAGTGTGATGATTGAGCCGCTGTTCTGCCGCTGCATCTGCGGCACCGCGGCCCGCGCCCACAGCCAGGTGCCGCCGACATTGGCGCGGAACACCGCATCCCAGTCTTTCAGGCTCGTCGTCAGCACCGTGCCGCCGCAGGAGAAGCCGGCTGCCGTCATCAGGATATCGAGCCGGCCGTGCCGGGCCACGACGTCACCGACAACGGTCTCGGCGAAGACGGCATCGCCGACATCGCCGACATGCATCGTTGCTTCGCTGACCAGGCTCAGCGTTTCCTGAAGGCCCGCGGCATCACGATCGACCAGCGCGAGGCGCGCGCCCTCCTCCGCGAACAGTTTTGCGCTGGCGCGGCCAATGCCCGAGCCCGCGCCGGTGATGACGGCCGTGCGCCCCTGCAGCCGCATGTCAGATCCCCTCCTTGTGCTGCATCCACCAGGCGCTCATCGCGGCTGCCGACTCCGCGCAGCCGAACCGCGCGCGCCAGCCGAATTCGTCGGCCATCCGCGCGACCGAGAGCGGCGCGCGATCGCCACCATGGAGCTTGATGAAGGTCTTCTCGCCCGGCTTCGCCAGGCGACACTCCAATCCGGGATGCAGCGCCGCGAACGACTCGCCCCATTGCAGCGCCGACCAGGCCACGCCGCTGGAGATATTGTAGAGCCGATGCCGCGGCCGCTCGGCCTCGATCAGCACGGCGACGGCTTCGGCGGCGTCTGGCGCGTAGGTCCAATCCTTGATGCCGGGCGCAGGAAGCAGCGCCGGCTCGCCGCGCGTGAACTCCGCGAGAATCTGAAACTGGAGGCTCGGCGTGTCGCGCACAGAGCCGGGCCGCTCCCACGGGCCGAACACCGCGCTGAGCCGCACGCTCAGGAAATCGCCGCCAAAGAGCTCGGCATGGCGCGCGACGGAGCGTTCCGAGGTGAACTTGCTGATGGCGTAGAATGAAACGGGATCGCAGGGCGTTTCCTCGTCGAGGACCTCAAACCGCTCGCCCGATGCGCCGTAAGCCGATGCCGACGAGAGATTGACGGCGCGGCGAACGCGATGGCGGATCGCGGCTTGCAGGATCGGGATCTGCGCCATAACGTTGATCTCGAGAACGCGCGCCGGCGATGCCCGCTCAAGCTCATTGCCGGCCGTGACCGCCGCGCCGAGCACGATCGCATCGCAACCCTTTGCGATAAGGGCATCGATGATGTCGGCGTCGGTGATATCGCCCTGCACGTTCGTGAGCCGAGCGCCGTAGTCAGCCAGAGATCGCTGCGCACTCGCCGGCAACGCCGCCCGGTCATACAGCGTCACCTCGTGCCCACGCGCGAGCAGCACCTCGGCGAGATTGAGGCCGACAAAGCCGGTGCCGCCGAAGATGACGATCCTCATCGCGCGCGATCCACCATCACAGCAGCTTTGCCCCAAAATTCCGCTCGGGATCCATGTCGGCAACCAGCCGGCCGGTCGGCCTGGCCGCCTCGCCGCCGCTGCGCGCCAGGAATTTTCCGCTGCCGGCGCTCGCGAGGCACTTGTTGCCCTCGATGATCACGCCGCCGCGCGAGAGCACCGACACCGGCCAGCCCTTGAGCTTGCGGCCCGCGAACGGCGTGTAACCGGCGAGGTCGTGCATCATCTCGTCGGCGATGGTGACCTCGCGGTTTGGATCCCAGATCGCGATATCGGCGTCGGCGCCGACCGCGATCGAGCCCTTGCGCGGATGCAGGTTGTAGATCCTTGCCGGCGCGGTCGCGGTCAGCTCGACGAATTTCTCCAGGCCGAGCCGTCCCTTCGACACCATCGCGTCGAACAAGAGCGGCAGCCGCAGCTCGAGGCCCGGCAGGCCGTTGGCGACCTGCTTGAAGTTGGGATTGGGGCCGGCGCGCAGCTTGCCGGTCTCGTCATAGCGATAGGGAGCATGATCCGACGAGATGGTCTGGAGATCGCCGAGCGAGAGCGCCTGCCAAAGCGCCTCCTGATCGGCATGCGTGCGCGGCGGCGGGCTGCACATCCATTTGGCGCCCTCAGCTCCGGGCTTGTCGAGATCAGCAGCGGTCAGGAACAGGTATTGCGGGCAGGTCTCGGCGAAGACCTTGAGCCCCTGCCCGCGCGAGTCGCGGATCACCTTGGCGCCCTCGGCTGTCGAGACATGGAAGATCATGATCGGCTGGTCGATCAGCGCCGCCATGCCGATCAGCCGGGTGAAGGCTTCCGCCTCCGAGACGCGGGCGTGGCTGACGGCGTGGTATTTCGGCATGGTGTAGCCGCGTGCGAGCAGGCGCTTCACCATCCAAGCGATGATGCCGTGGTTTTCGGCATGCGCACACAGCATCGCACCGGACTGGCGCGCCGCGAGCAGGATGTCGAGCAGCGGCTCGTCGTCGACCTTGAGGCGGTCGTAGGTCATGAAGATCTTGATCGAGGAATGGCCCTGCTTCACCAGCGCGGGAATGTGTTCCTCGACCGTCTCCTTGGTCGCGTCCGCAATGATCATGTGAAAGGCGTAGTCGATCACCGCACCCTTCTTCGCCAAAGCGTGATAATCCTCGACCACCTGTGGCAGCTTCATGCCGACATGTTGAGCCGCGAACGGAATCACCGTGGTGGTGCCGCCGAAGGCGGCAGAGACGGTGGCGCTCTCGAACGTATCGGCGTTCATGATGCCGGCGGCCGACAGCTGCTCGATATGGGCATGGCTGTCGACCCCGCCGGGCAGCACCAGCTTGCCGCGCGCGTCGATCTCGCGCTTTGCGGGCGGAAGCCCGCGGCCGATGGCCACAATGGTCTCACCGGAGATGGCGACGTCGGCCTCGAAGACGTCGGTCGTGGTGGCGACGCGGCCGCCGCGGATGATCAGGTCGTAAGCGGGTTCAGTCATGAGGCACTCCGTGATAGGCTTAAGGCACGTTCGCTTAATCTCGCAGGAAGATCATCATGTCCCGGCCGCGCATTCTCGTCATCAACCCGAACTCCAACCGCAAGGTCACGCAGGGGCTGGAGGATGCGTTGAAGCCGCTCGATTTCGAGGGCGGGCCGGAAGTGGTCTGCCAGACGCTGGCCGAGGGTCCGTTCGGCATTGAAAGCCAGGCGGACGCCGACAGCGTTGCGATCCCGCTGCGAAAGCTGGTCGAAAGCGACAACAGCTCGGCCGCCTTCGTCATCGCCTGCTACAGCGATCCCGGGCTGCAGGTTTGCCGCGAAGGCACCGACCGTCCCGTATTCGGCATCGCCGAGTGCGGCGTGCTGACGGCGCTTTCCCGTGCGGAGACCTTCGGCGTCATCGCGATCGCGCAGCGCTCGATCCCGCGTCACATGCGCTACCTCAGGCAGATGGGCCTGACCGACCGCTTTTCCGGCGAGCGGCCGCTGAACATGAGCGTCGCCGAGACCGCCTCCGGCGAAGGTACGCTCGCCAGGATGATCGAGGTCGGCCGCGCGCTGCGCGACGAGGACGGCGCCCGTGCCATCGTGATGGGCTGCGCCGGCATGGCGCGCCATCGCCGTGCGCTGGAAGACGAGCTGCGCATTCCCGTCATCGACCCGACCCAGGCGGCCGTCACCATGGCGCTGGGTACCGTGCGGTTCTCGGCTCACTAGGCGTCCTTCAGCTCTTTGATTTCCTGGCGCGCGAGCCATTGCGCATGGCTCTCGCGGACAAGCGCAAACGTGTCGCGCTGCGTGGTGTAGAGATTGCCGAACATGCGGCCGATCGGCCGGTAGGCCTCGAGATCGACGTACATGTGGGCGGTATCGACCAGGCCCTCGCGGGCGTGAACCCGCAAGACCTCGCCGACCAGCAGCTCGCGATCCGGCGAGAAGGTCAGCACGACGTGGCGCCGGCATTCCAGCGCGAAGGGCGCCGCGGCGAGGCGCGGCACCTTCACGTCGACCGAAGGAAGCGTTGCCAGGCCCGTCGCGGCGACCTCGCTGTCGCCGGAGGGGAAATCGACCGCGCAGTCGTTCATGGCGACCGACAGCGCCTCGTCCACCATGTGCACCACGAACTCGCCGTCGCGATGGATGTTGCGGGTGGTATCCTTCGGCGAGTGATCCGGCTTGTGCTGGAGCCCGAGCACGATCAGCGCGGGACTTTCGGAGAACACGTTGAAGAAGCTGAAGGGCGCGGCATTCACCGCCCCGTTCTCGTCCAGCGTGGTCACCAGCGCGATCGGCCGCGGCACCACCACGCCGCAGAGCAGCTTGTAGCGATCGCGCGGATCGAGCTCACGCAAGGAGATGCCTTTGTCAGCCATCGGCGTCACTTCTCCGGCGGCGGCACCGCGCCGGTCTGGCTGGTGATCAGGCCGTAATGCTCGATGCGGCGATGCCGGGCGAAATCGAAGATCGTGGTCTTGCCGAACGTCGTGGCATCGAGGTCGCAAGGATGAACCAGAACCTCGTCGCCATCCGTCTTGGCCTCGGCGACGATCTCGCCGTTGGGATCGACGATCAGGCTGCCGCCGAACAGGGGATGACCGTCCTCGACGCCGGCCTTGGCCACCGCGACCACCCAGGTCGCGTTCTGATAAGCGCCGGCCTGCACCGAGAGACGGTTGTGGAACAAGCGCTTCTCGACGCCCTCCTCGCGCTTCTCGGCATTCACGGACGGCGTGTTGTAGCCGATCAGCACCATCTCGACGCCCTGCAGGCCCATGACGCGATAGGTCTCGGGCCAGCGGCGATCGTTGCAGATCGCCATGCCGATGATGCCGCCGAGCTCGCGCCAGACCTTGAAGCCGAGATCGCCCGGCTCGAAATAACGCTTCTCCAGGTGCTGGTGCGAGCGCTTGCTGTCGTATTCCACATGGCCCGGCAGATGCACCTTGCGGTATTTGCCGACGATTCTGCCGGACTTGTCGGTCAGGATCGCGGTGTTGAAATGATGACCGTCCGGCGTCAGCTCCGCATAGCCGAAATTCATCGCCATTCCGTGCTGCGCCGCGCGCTCGAACAGCGGCCTGGTTGCCGAGTTCGGCATCTCGCGTTCGAACCAGATGTCGAACTCGGAGCGATCCTCGACGTACCAGCGCGGGAAGAACGTCGTCAGCGCCAGCTCGGGATAGACGATCAGGTCGGCGCCTTTCGCTTTCGCCTCGTCCATCAGCGCGATCATGCGCTTGACCACGGCCTCGCGGCTGTCGGCTTTCTGGATCGGGCCCATCTGGGCGGCGGCGACATTGACGATGCGCATCAGCGAATTCCTGATTTCTTGAATTTCTTGGCGAGGCTAGGGATCGCAGCTTCAGGGGCGTGTTGGCGCACGCAGCATATCGCAGCCTCGCGCTGTTTTTCCAGCCAAGCAGCTTTCATGCCGTCCGCCCCCATTCGGCATCCTGCAATAGCCGCCAGTTGATCTTGTTGCTGGCGGTGCGCGGCAAGGACTCGACGAAGACGACGGCGCGCGGCGCCTTGTAGCTCGCCATCGCGCCGCGTGCCCAGCCGACGATGTCGCCCTCCGACGTCGTCGCGCGCGCGGCGTCATCGAGCACCACCAGCGCCTTGACGGTCTCACCGCGATAGCCGTCCGGCGCCGAAATGATGCAGCATTCCCGGATGGCGCGGTTCTGGTACATCGCCGCCTCGACCTCGGCCGGCCACACCTTGAAGCCGCTGACATTGATCATCCGCTTGAGGCGATCGACCGCGAAGAAATAGCCGTCGGCGTCGCGGTAGCCGAGATCGCCCGTGCGCAGGAACCGCTTGCCGTCGCGTTCGATGAAGGCTTCAGCATCCGCCTCCGGCCTGTTCCAGTAACCCTGCAGCACCTGCGGCCCATGCACGACGATCTCGCCGACGACGTTATCGTCGAGCTCGATCAGGCTTTCCGGATCGATCACCCTGGCGTCGGTCTCGTGCACGGCGATGCCGAGGCACTGCCGCTTCGGTGCCGCCATCGGATTGAGATGCGTCGGCGACATCGTCTCGGTCATGCCGTAGCCTTCGACGAAGTCGAGGCCGAACCGCTCCTTGAGCCGTTCGGCCACCGCGGTCGGCATCGCCGCGCCGCCGCCAGTCAGCACCTTGAGCTTGGCAAAGCATTTGTCGCGGAAACTGGCGCTGGCGAGGACGTCGACGATCATGGTCGGCGCGGCGTTCCAAAACGTGACGCCATAGGTCTCGAACAAATCCGGCAGCAGATCCTTGTCCCAGCGCGCCATCAGCAGCAGCGTTGCGCCGGAGACGATGGCGGCATTCATCGAGCCCTGCATGCCCGCGACATGGAACAGCGGCATGAAGCCGGTCATCACGTCGCTGCCATCGAGCCCGTACCAGCGCGCCTGCAACACGGCGGTGAACAGCGCGCTGCGATGGGTATGCATGCACGCCTTGGGCTTGCCTGTTGTCCCTGAGGTATAGGGCAGGATCATCAGATCGTCCGGCCCAGCTTCCATCGCACCCGGCAGCGGGCCTTGCGCGATCGCGAGCGACCAGGAGTGCCAGGCCGGCGATGACGGCACTGCCGACGGCGCTTCGGTCACGCATGATGGCAGCGTGTAGGGCGTCGCGGCTGGAACCTCGTCGCGGTACTGCGCGACAATCGCATGCGTAATCGCCTCGCCGACCAGCGGCGCAAACACATCGCTCAGCTCGCTGCCGATGATCGCGACCCTGGCGCCGCTATCCGCTGCGAGATACGCGATCTCGGCGGTCTTGTTCATGGGGTTGACCGGCACGATCACGGCATCCGCCCGCATCGCCGCATAATAGGCGATGACGTATTGCGGCGAGTTCTGCAGCATGATGATCACGCGGTCGCCGCGCTTCACGTCGCAAACACGCTGCAGGAAGCCGGCCATGGCATCGACCCGGTCGCGCAGCTCGGCGTAGCTCAGGCTCGCCCCGTAGAACACTGTCGCCGGATGCGTTGGCCGTTCACGTGCAGCACGCACCAGCGCGTCGTAGAGCGTCCCCTCCGGCATCGCGAGATGCCAGGGCTCATCCGCCGGCCAGGCCGGTGACACCAGGGACGTTGTGTGGTTCACCCGTGCTCCTCGTCAGCGACGTCAAGACCGTGGTCGAGCGCGTCCAGAAGCTGGTTGGCCTCCCACTCGGACATCACCAGCGGCGGTGCCAGGAACAGCGAGGTCTGCTCGCCGCTGGTCCCGATCACGGCGCCGGCTTCCAGCGCGCGTTCCGCGACGCGCGAGGCGATCGGTACTTCGGTGGTGTCGGCGTGCCATGTGCGCCAATCCGGGCCGTGGAGCTCCACCGTCCAGTGCAGCCCCTGCCCCGCCAGGCGCTGCACGCTCGGATGCTTTTGTGCGATCGCGAGCAGGCGGCGGGCGAACAACTTCTCCAGACTTTGCACGTGGTCCAGAATCTTGTCCTCACTGACAACCTTCAGATAAGCGCTCACCGCAGCCATGCTGATCGGATGGCCGCGCAGCGTACCGTAGTTCTGCCAGCTTGTGCCCTTCAGCCGCTCGACGATGTCTTTCGACACCACGACGGCAGCCACAGCAGCCGCACCGCCGCCGAGCGACTTTCCGAGCGTCACGATGTCGGGCCGGCTCTGCGCGCCCTGGAACGCAAACCAGCGGCCCGCGCGGCCCGCGCCGGTGACGACCTCGTCCGCAATCCAGTAAGAGCCGGCCTGCCGCGCACAGCGCGCGACCTCGTCCTGATAGGCGCCGTCGTAATAGATGCCGCCTTGCGTGTAGTCGATGATCGTCGCCGCCGTGTCCGCGAGCAGGCGCGTGGCGTCCGCGAGATATTCGCTGGGCGGGGTATTATTGGCCGGCGCGCCATAGATCGCCCCATCCGGCGCCGGCAGGATCCGCACCGGCGCCATCGGTGCCGGTAGTTTCGAGCCGCCGGCGTGCACGGCGAGTCCGCCATGCCATTGCGGCTGCACCGTCATGCTGCGTGATAGGCCGGTGATGCCGTGATAGGCGCGCTCGCGCGTTGCCAGCGCCGAACGTTGCGTCAGCGCTTGGCACAGCGACAGCGCCATGTCGTTGGCCTCACTACCGCTGATGCAGAAGCGCACCGCGCCGACCCAGTCCTCTTCGCCCTTGAAGGCGATGGCCATCAGATCGTCGGCGGCCTGCTCGCGACCGACCCAGGTCCACCCTTCGTTGACGACGGGCGTATTTGCCGCACGGCGGATCGCCTCCACCATTGCGGGATGACGGTGGCCGAGACCGCCGCCGGTGTTGCTGCCGTCGATCAGCTTGCGGCCGTCCGCAAGCTGAAAGTAGACGCCCTCGCCGCCAACCACGGCCATCGGCGCAGCCTCGCCCGCATTCAGCCCGGTTCGCAACAATCTGCTCATCGCCACTGCCTCACTCCGCCGGAACGGCGCCGTAGCCGCCGCCGCCGCACATCTCGATCGTGACGAGATCGCCTTGCTGCAAGACGAGGTTCGACTTGCCGTCGATGGCGACGTTCGCGCCCTGTCGCACCAACGCGATGCGGCAGGCCTTTCCCGATTCGCCACCCTGCATGCCCCAGGGCGCCATCACCATGCGTTCGACGCACGTGGTCAGGTGCATCGAGGGCGCCAGGATGCGGTAGGTGCGGACGGAGCCGTCACCGCCGCGATGCGCGCCCGCGCCGCCGGAATTCCGGCGGATGGCCTGCTGCTCGAGCCGGATCGCGTAATTCGCCTCGATCACCTCGACCGGCGTGTTCGAGGTATTGGACAGATGCACGCGGGTTGCGGACGTGCCGGCCCGATCGTGCCGCGCACCTTCGCCGCCGCCATGGACTTCATAGAGCATCTTCCAGGAACCGTTCGGCCGCGGCTCGGCGAAGAACAGCACGCCCGCGGTGGTCGCCCCGCCCGCCGACAGTCGCTCGGGAATGGTGTCCTGCATGGCACGGAAAATCGCATCGACGATGCGCATGGAGGTCTCGTGATTGCCGGCGGCCACAGAGGCGGTCCAGCCGGGCTCGAGGATCGAGCCCGGGCGCGTGATGATGGTCAGCGGCCGCAGCGCGCCGGCATTCTGCTGCATGTCGCGTCCGCTCATGATGCGCGCGGCATAGGCGACCGCCGAGCGCGCCATGAACGGCGTCGTGTTGCAAAAATTGGAGACGCGATCGCAGCTTCCGGAGAGGTCGAAGGTCGCTTGATCCCCGCGAATGGTGATCTTCACATGGATGCGCGCCGGCGCATTGTTTGCGCTGCCGTCGTCGAGATAATCCTCGCCCTCGTAGACGCCGTCCGGAAGATCGCGCAGCGCTTCCCGCATCTCGATTTCGGAGAGGTCGTGCAGGCGCGACTGCGCCGCCATGAAGACCGCCTTGCCATGCTCGCGGCAGAGCTCGACAATGCGCTTCTCGCCGGCCTTGGTCGCCGCGATCTGGGCAAGAAGGTCGCCCTCGCAGGACTCGGCGTCGCGAACGTTGGCCTTGAGCAGTTGCACGATCGGCGTGTTGAGGCCGGCCGACGTCGCGATCAGCACCGGCGGAATCCGCATCGCCTCCTGGAACGTATCGACTGCCTTGGCGAAATAGCTGCCGGGCCAGGTGCCGCCGATGTCAGGCCAATGCGCGAGGCTGACTGCGAAGGCGACGATCTCGCCCTCGAAGAAGACAGGACGCACGACCTTGACGTCGTTGAGATGGTTGCCGCCGAGCGCGCCGACATTGTAGATGACGACGTCGCCATCGTTCAGGCCATCGCGCGGCATCACCTTCAAGAGTTCGGGGATGGTATACGCCATCGCGCCGAGATGGATCGGGATGTCGCGGCCCTGCCCGACCAGGCCGCCGTAGCCGTCGGTAATCGCCGATGACAGGTCGCCGGCCTCGCGCAAGAGCGGTGAGCGCGCCGAACGCGTCATGACGAGACTCATCTCCTCCGCCGCGGCGGAGAGCCCGTGCCTGATGACCTCGACGACGAACGGATCGAGCTTCATGCCGCCCTCCGCGTCAGGAACAAATTGCCTGATGTATCGGGCCTCGCCTGCCAGCCCGGCGGCACCACCACGGTCGACCAGGCGTCTTCGATGATGGCGGGACCAGCGACGGTTTCGGCGAGCGAAGCGCGGTCGATGATTGCGGTTGCCACGTCATGGCAGCCGTCGAACGAGCAAGTGCGCGTAGCCGTAGACACCGCCCGCGCCGCAGTCGCCGGCCGGCTCACGATGGTCGTCGACGGGCGACGCGCCTGCACCCGCACGGACTCGATCACGCAAGGCTCGCCTGTGGCATAGCCGAACAGCTCGTGATGCCGCGCCAGGAAATCCTGCTTCAGCCTGGCAATATCGAGCGGCAGCGTGAAGGATACCGGGATGGCGTCGTTCTGCGCCGCATACCGCATCAAGGCCACTAGCTCGATCTGGATCTCCGCTCTTGCAACATCGTTGGCGAGAAGCGGCGCCGAGGCGTCGGCAATCAGCGCATCGATCCGTTCCGAGACGCGGGCGAGATCGATGCCGTCAAGCGCAGCGCGAAGGGTCTGCTGCTGCAGGAAGCTGAAATCGGCGGTGAGGCAGCCAAGCGCCGAGAATGCGCTCGAGGCGCTGGGCACGACCACCTCCGGAATGCCGTAGAGATCGGCGAGGCCCGCGGCATGCATCGGGCCGCCGCCGCCGAAGGCCAGCAGTGTGCAGTCGCGTCCGTCGATGCCGCGCTCGACCGTGACGCGGCGGAGCGCGCGGGCCATGGTCGCGTTCGCGACCTTGATGATGCCGAGTGCCGTCTCAGTCAGGCTCAGCCCGAGCGCGCGGGCAATCGGCGCGATGACGCGCTTTGCGGCCGCGATGTCGATGCCGATGCGGTCGCCAAGCTTGGTCTCGGGATTGAGATAGCCGAGCACGGCATTGGCATCGGTGATGGTGGGCTCCGTGCCGCCACGGCCATAGCAGGCCGGGCCCGGCTCGGAGCCGGCGCTCTCCGGCCCGACCGTCAGGCCGCCGGGACCGTTGCGCACGATCGATCCGCCGCCCGCGCCGATCGAATGCACCGCGAGCATCGGCTGGCGCAGCGGCTTGTCCCCAAGCATGCGGCCGTCGGTCATTTCGGCGTGGCCGTCGACGATCAGGCACACGTCCGTCGTGGTGCCGCCCATGTCGAAGGTCAGCATGCGCGAGCAGCCGAGCTGGCGCGCGATGCTGACCGAAGCCGAGACGCCCGCCGCCGGCCCCGACATCGCCATCACCAGCGGACGCCGCTTCACCGCCGAAATCGGCACCATGGCGCCGGCGGAGTGAAACACCTGCAGGCCGGGCCCGATCGGCAGCCGCTGCTCCAGCTCGCTGAGATACTCCACCGCGATCGGCATCGCGGCCGCGTTGAAGACCGTCGCCGAGGTTCGCTCATATTCGCGCGCCTCGGGATTGACCTCGTGCGAGAGCGAGACATGGGCGACGACGCCCCTGAGCCGCTCGCCCAGCATCTTTTCATGCACTGGATTGGCATAAGCGTGGAGGAGCGCGACCGCGACGCTCTGAACGCCGGTCCCCTTCAGCCACGCCACCAGGCGCTCGATCTCCGCTTCGTCGAGCGCCTTCAGCACCCGCCCCTCATGGTCGAGGCGCTCGGCAAGCCCGAAGCAGCGTTCAGGCGGCACCAGAGGCGGCGATTTCGGCGGAATGTCGAGCCGGTAGAGATCGCGCCGGCGGTAGCGCGCGATCTCGAGCACGTCGGCAAACCCTTCGGTCGCGACCAGCGCCACCTTCGGCAGCCGGTTCTCGACGATCGCGTTGGTCACGCGCGTGGTGCCGTGGACGAAGCGCTTGACCTCGCTCTTGCGCAGGCCGACCGCCTCGATCGCCTCCAGCATCGCTTGCACCGGTGCGTCGGGGCGCGACGGCACTTTTGCGATCCGCGCCTCGGAGGAGTCACGCCGGATCGCGATGATGTCGGTGAAGGTGCCACCGATATCGGTGCCGACCTCCCAATGATTGTCGGAGTAGCTCATCTGCATAGTCAGCTACGCGTGACGTCCGGATCGGACGCCGGGTCCTTCCCCGCCATCGCCGCGTCCAATGCCAAAGCGAGCACGCTCATCGTCATTCCCTGTCATGCCATCACGTGAAAGCGTGCGACAGAGCGATGGCCGCGGGATAGGGTCGAGGTTGTCGCAAGCCACCGGGCCAGCAAGCCACCGGCATTGCGCGGCGCAGCATCGTGCACGTTTTGGTGCAGCGCTGCTCGCGAAGAGAGCAGACGGATACGAAGCCGGAATGTGCTGCGCACCCGTGGATTCTTCGACAAAATAGATGCGCCTGGTGCATTGCAACCGGATCCCCCAAGGCCGCTTGTCTAATTTGCAGGCGATCGAACCGCGGTGCGGGAGAGATGACTGATTAGGAGCTATGCACGCAGGTCGGCTCAGCCTCTCTTTATTGTACGGTCAGTAAGCGAGGACATCACCGGCCTCAGGCTGCGAGCAAGGCCCGCAAGCGTCGCCAACCGATGACGACGCCGGTGATGGAGAACATCAGTCCAAGCGTACAGAGGCCGATAATGAGAGCGTCACGCAGCCGCGCATGAGCCAGCAGAATCGGGAAATCAAGCGTGTGCAGCGCACTGTAGAGCCAGCGATAGGCGCGCCGCGACGGGTCCAGTCTTTGCAGCACCTTGCCATCGGCGGCATCGACATCGAACCAGAGATCGCCGCAGGTCGTTCGGTAGACGGGAGCCCCCGGAATAGCGGATTGCGCCGGATAGTTTTCGTTGCCAGCGAGCGGGAACGGAGCGGTGCAGCCGGCGCCAAGGCGTGCCGTCAGATTCCCGATCTCCTCCATCGCCAGGTATGCCGCCTGTCCGTCGCGCGGCGCGTCTCGTACCCCGATCAAAGTCTGGTGGCCGAGGGCGATCCGATCACGCCGATAGACTTTGCCGTCGAAGGCGAACCATTCGACCTCGCGAGCCGAGGGGGACAATGGCAGGCGATCGAGCTTTGCAGCTTCTCGCCAATCCGGCACAGCGTTCATCACGCCGGCCTCTGCCGGCGTCAATTGCCCGCGCGAGAACAGCCGGCCGTGATCCATCGACAGCCAGCCGCTGAAGATCCAGCTCAGCACGAACAGCGTTGCCGCAAGGCCGATCAGGTGATGCAGGGCGTGCCAGCCACGGTAGGGCGAGGAGATTTGACCTTTGCGAAACCTGATCCGCACGATTCCGAGCACCGCGCCAAGCAACGCCGCGATCAGGGCCAGCAGCGACAGCGTCCAGACCACGCGATCCCACAGCGCCCAGCTGCTGCGCAGAACCGTCGGATAGATCCAGTGCAGCACGCCGCCGGCCCAGTTCCAGGCGCGCTCGCTGCGCGTCGTATCCAGGACGACTTCGCCGGTCAGCGACGAAACGTAGACCTCCGTTCCAGGGGCATCGCCGAGAGCGGCGCGAAACAAGGGGCGATGCCCATCAAAACCGTTCGGCACGCTCCATTGATCGTAGTCCGACCGCGCGGCAATCGCGGCGCGTAGCGCGTCGAGCCCGCGCTGACGTGAGTAAGCTTGCACGATCCTGAGCGCGACATCCGCGGACGTCACCGACGCGTCTGCTCCATCGGAGGCGCGGACCGCTCGCAAGCCTGCGGGGCCCGAGACGACGTAAACCGGTCCATCACTCCGCCGGATCAGCCGAACACGCGTGGCATCGGGAATCCCGCTCGCCGCAACGGCGTCCGCGACCGAGATCCTCGCCTCGTCGCGATCGGCCGGCACGAGTCCGGCAAATCGCTCCGCTTCCGTCAACGACGGAAACGGAACGAAGTGCATCACGATCCCTGTCGCGAACCACATGGCGAACAGCAGACAGAACGCGATCCCGAGCCAGCGATGCGAGAGGACGATCGCGTCCATCATGCGAAGGCCTCACCATTTGAACGCGGCCGAGATCTCGTAGGTGCGCGGCGCGCCCAACAGGATCTGGTCGGGATAGAACGGATCGCCCCAGATCGCGTAGCGCTTGTCGGCGATGTTGCGGACACGGAAGGTCAGGCGGGCCTGGTCGACCGCATTGAACACGGTCTTGGGGATGTCCACGAAGGCATAGACGTCGGCCACGGTATAGGCCTTCATCGTCACGACGTTGGCATCGGTGTTGTAGCGGTCGCCGACATGACGACCGGTGATGCCGAGCTCCACCGGCCAGGGCGTGAAGAACCGGTACGATGCGCCGGCGTTGGCGACGATACGCGGCACGTTCGGCGGCGTATTGCCGGAGAACGAGCCGCCGGCAAAATTGTAGTCGGCATAGCGCGCATCGACATAGGCGATGTTGCCCCACAGCCGCAGCGGCTCGATCAGGCGCACGGAGGCGGCAAGCTCGACGCCCCTGGATTCCTGTCGCCCGGCGATGTTGAGCGCCTGCCCGCCGGCCGCCGCATAGACGTTCTTGCGCAGGATGTCGTAGGCCGAGAACGACCACTCCGCCCTGTTGTCCCAGAACAGATGCTTGACGCCAGTCTCGTAGGTGCGCGCGGTGGTCAGGTCGAGCGGCTGGGTCGGCCCCAGCAAAAAGACATTGTTGGCTGCGACGTCGGCACCGGTGGCGTACTGGCTGAAGAAGGTGAGGCCGGGTACGGCCTCCCAGGTGTAGCCGATGCGGCCCGTCACCGGCGCCCAGTCTTTCGTGAATGGAAAGCCCGCCTTCACGAGTCCCGCAGAGTTGGTCGAGTTGCGGTCGAGCCCGATATGCTCGACACGCAGCCCCCCGATCAGCGCGAAGCTGCGCGTCAGCTTCACCCGGTCCTCGAATGACAGCGCCTCGTTGTCGATGCGCGCGGTCTGCTGCTGTGTCGTGAGCAGGCCGTAGAAGCCGCGGTTGGGGTTGACCAGTGAAACGGAATCGCCGGGAAAGTTTGCTGCGCCGGGCCTGACGAAGTCGAGGTAGCTCGACGAGAGCGTCGTGACCAGCCGGTTGTCGAAGCCCGCAATATTTGTGTCCCAGATCAGGTCGGTGATGGTGCCGACCAGCCGCTGGCTGTGGGCGACATAGAAGCGCTCGCGATCGACGAGGTTCGTGGTGGAGTTGAACGCCTCGATCTCGTTGTTGAACCAGGTTCGTTCGGCACCGTAACCATAGGCCTGGCTTTTCAGCGTCAGATCAGGCGCGAGCTTCAGCTCAAAGCCGCCGCGCAGCCAGACCTCCTGGGCGACGTTGCGGTTGTCCAGGACGTTGTAATTGGTATTGAAGGTGCGGTCGTCGATGGTGACAGCACCAAGATTGGTGCTGTTGTAGTTCGAGACGTAATTGCCGGAGACGATCCCCGTCGTTGCATGCGAACCGCTGAAGGCCACCGGCACCAGCGGCGCGCCCCAATAGGCCTTCGAGCGGTCTTCGCGATACTCGACCGCGCCCCAGATCCTGAGGCTGTCGGAGATACGGTAGTTGAGCTGGCCGGATGTGCCGAACGTCTTGACATTGGTGTCGTCGGCAAAGCCGTTGAGCGTGGAACGGCTGATGTCGAAGCGATAGTCCAGCCCTTGTACATTGGTGCTTCCGCCGGAGCCGTAATGGGCACGGAACGAATTCAGCGAGTCCCAGGAAAAATCAGCTTCGTTGCTGACAGCTCCGGTGTGCGGCTGCTTGGTGACGAAGTTGATGGCGCCGCCTGCGGCGCCCTCGCCCGAGATCAGCGAGGCCGGGCCTTTCAGCAATTCCACCGCTTCGAGATTGGCGGTATCCACGATCCGCGAGGTCATGTTCTGCGGACCGATCTTGATGCCGTTGTAGAGCGTGTTGATCTGGCTGTTGGTGAAGCCGCGCATGGAGAAGGCCGAAGGCTCGGCTGGGTTGTCGCCGGAGGTGACGCCGACGGCGCCCTGCGCCACCTCGGATACGGTGCGATAGCCCTGCTCGCGCATGGTTTCGGCGGCGACAACTTCGACGGTCGCGGGCGTCTGCCGCACCGTCAGGCCGAGCCGCGAGGCGCTTTCGGCAACGGCATTGCTGTTGAGCGGCGTCTGCGGCGTCGAATCCGCCGTGACAGGTTTTGGCGCTGCGGATGTTGCCGCCGGCCTGCGCGCTACCGCGCGGCGTGCGCTCTGCGCCACTCCTGCTGCCGGTTTGGCCGGCTTGCGCGCCTGGGCGGGCGACACCTCGACGGGCGGCAGCGACTCTCGGGCCTGCTGCGCCAGAGCGGCAGGCAGACCGAGAGCGAAGGACGTGAACGCGGCGGAAACCAGCAGGACGCGGCACGGTCGTGCGATACGGATGGAAGACACGGTACAAAACCTCGGTATGACGTCAGTGGCACGTCACAGCGAACGAGGTTTCACCTTTGGCCTTGCAGCCGTCCGATGAAGCCGAATGTCTGTACTCCCCGACCGACATCTTCGCGTGTGACCACGGCTGACGGCAGGTCTCCTGGCTCGCGGGTCATGACCGCTTCGTCGCCTTCCCGGGACCGAGGACCCAGTGGCTCGTGACGAAGGATTCACCGCTTACAGTTGCGGGGGCAGCCGCGGCATTGGGGACAATTTTCCCCGCACCGCATTCCCTTTTCATTCCCTCTCGGGAAAACCGTCGCGAGCATCTAGGATTACCACCAAGACAGAGTCAATGTGCCAGTTGCGGCGTTGTGGCCACAGCAACCAACTTCCTTGGAGATGAGCATGGAAGGCGAGACCTTCCTCTGGTTGATCAGGCATGCGGCCGTCGTTGGCGTAGCGGGGACGATCCATGCGGCCGATGCGCGGGCCGACCTCGGCGATCACGCGGCATTGGCGGCTCTCAGGCAGCGCTTGCCCGCGGATGTCGCCGGCTATGCCAGCCCGGCCCGTCGCACGGTCGAGACGGCGCGCGCGCTGGGGCTCGAACCGGAGCTGGTCAGCGAATTCCGCGAACAGGATTTCGGCGACTGGACCGGCCATCGGCATGACGAGCTCGCCGCGACCGGCGGCGAGGCCTATGCGCAGGTCTGGCGCGATCCGGCGCACGGACGGCCGCCGAACGGCGAAAGCTTTGCGGATCAGGTCGCGCGCGTCCACCTGGGCCTGTCGCAGATTAGGGCGGGCTCTGCGGCGCTGGTCGTCCATTCCGGCACCATCCGGGCCGCGCTCTGCATCGCACTCGATCTCACACCGGAAGCCGCGCTGCGCTTCGTGGTCGATCCGCTGTCGCTGACCCGGATCGACCGGCTCGCGGGCGGCTGGCGCGTCGACTCGGTCAACCAGCGCGTGGCCTGAGCCGCATCAAGCCGGGCGATCCGGTACGTTGGCCTGCGCGAACGTCGCCATGCCGTTGTGAAGCGCGCAGGCAGAGCGGACCAGCGGCAGCGCAATGGCCGCGCCCGATCCCTCGCCGAGCCTGAGATCGAGGCTGATCAGCGGCTGCACGTTCAGCGCGCGCAACACCAGCCGATGTCCCTGCTCCGCCGATTGATGCGAGGGCAACAGGAACGGCTGGCAGGACGGGTTGAGGCGCGCCGCCGCGAGCGCCGCGACCGACACGATGAAACCGTCGATCAATACGGGAATGCGACGCTGCGCGGCCGCGATGATCGCGCCCGAGATCGCCGCGATTTCGAGGCCGCCGACCGCGCACAGGATGTTCTCGACCGAGGCCCCAGTGATGCCGTGGCGCGCGATCGCCGCATCGATCACCCGCGCCTTGTGCGCGCGGCCGGCTGCATCGACGCCAGTGCCGCTGCCCGCGATCTCTTCGGCGCTCACACTGAGCAGGCCCGCAGCAATCGCCGCCGACGTCGTGGTGTTGCCGATGCCCATCTCGCCGAAGATCAAGAGATCAGGCCGGCCGGCCTCGGCGCGCACCACCGCGCGCTGGCCGGCCTCGAAGGCGAAAGCCAATTCCGCCGGCGTGAGCGCGGCCTCGACGCTGAAGTCGCGCGAGCCGCTCCGCGGCTTGTCGGTGACGATTCCCGCGATCTGCTCCTCGGCCAGCGTGCCGGCGTCGACGACCTCGAGGCTCGAACCCAGCTCGCGCGCCAGCACCGAGATCGCAGCGCCTCCGGAGGCAAAATTCGCCATCATCGCGATGGTGACGGCTTGCGGATAGGCCGACACGCCCTGCGCGACGATGCCGTGGTCGCCCGCGAAGATGATGATCGGCACCCGCGCGGCGCGCGGCTGCTCGGTCGCTTGCAAACCCGCAAGCTCGATTGCGAGTTGCTCCAGCCGGCCCAGCGCGCCGGTCGGCTTCGTCAGTTGCGCCTGCCGCGCAATGGCCGCCTCGCGATCACCCACGGAGACCTCGGGGCAGTTCTGATAAACCCATTCGGGAAGCATGCCGCCTCGCTCAACGCCTGCGCTTGATGATGTAGCTGTCCATGATCCAGCCGTGCCGCTCGCGCGCCTCTTGCCGCAACGCGACGATACGCGGGCCGACCTCGGCCAGCGCGCCGGACATGAGGATCTGATCGGGCATGCCGAGATAGGCACCCCACCAGATGTGAAGTCCCGCCGGATCGAGCGACTGGAACGCCGTGCCGCCGTCGAGCATCACCACGACCGTATCGACATCCGCCGGCCAGCCGCTATCGCGCAAGCGCCGCCCCGTCGTGACCAGGAACGGCTCGCCGATGTCGTTGAGCGGCAGCGCATGCGCCGCGCACAGCGCCTGGATCGAGGTGATCCCAGGCACGACTTCGATTGTCGGCAACGGATGCAATCGCCGCGCAATGCGCAGCGAGGAATCATAGAGCGACGGATCGCCCCAGATCAGCAGCGCGACCTTGCCGTCACCTTCGAGGTGCCGTGCGATCGTCTGCGACCAGGTCGCGGCCACCGCATCGTGCCAATCGTCGACGCCCTTGCGGTAGTCCGCCTCAGTCGCGTCGCGCGCGGGAAGATCGAATTCGGCGATGCGCCTCGTCTTGTCGGTGAGCACGCCGGCGCAGATCGTTCGCCTGAGATCGGCGAGATCGGATTTTGCGCTTCCCTTGCGCGGGATCAGGATGAGATCGGCCGCGTTGATCGCGCGGGTCGCGGCGCGCGTGAGCTGCTCGGGATCGCCGCAACCGATGCCTATCAGGGAGAGCTTGAGCATCGGGCGTGTGGGGCGGCCATGACGGCCGCCCCCTTGTCTCTTAAGCCGCGTTGTGCAGGCGCGGCGTGACGAGGCCGGGCGCGGTGACGCCACGCAGCGACTTCGCCAGCGCCAGCACGGCGAGATCGGCGAGCGGCTCGATCACGATCACCAGCGCATAGGACGCAGCGAAGGTCGCGATGCTGGCGAGGTTGCTCATGGCGAAACCGGAGCCATAAAGCGCCCAGAACGCCACCCAGGCGATCACGCCGGCCTGGTAGGTCGTCGAAAGCGCAAGCGCCTGCCCGTACTTCAAATCGACATAGGCGGTGTTGCGGGCAATGATCCGCGTGGCGACAGCCTGGATCGCGAACAGCGGCACCAGCAGCGTGGTCACGTTCATGCCGTATTGCGGCAGGTCGGCCGGCTCAAACAGCGTGCCCTGCAGCAGCAGACCGAACGCAAGACCGAGAGCGGCAGGCGCGGCGCCGAACAGCAGGAACAGCGTGGAGCCGAGGATGAAGTGCACCTCTGATACA
Organism: Bradyrhizobium glycinis; assembly: GCF_016031655.1. Lineage (GTDB taxonomy): Bacteria > Pseudomonadota > Alphaproteobacteria > Rhizobiales > Xanthobacteraceae > Bradyrhizobium > Bradyrhizobium glycinis. Next base: position 268,082 of record NZ_JACCHQ010000001.1, on the reverse strand, counting down.
CCTACCGGAAAGTGCGGCAGGATCTCGAAGAAGACGAACACGAGACCCGTGGTGGCGAGCGTGCGCGCCGCGAGCGAGCCGACGCCCTGCTCGCGCACGGTTTCGGCCGCAAGCTTCAAGGCAACGCCGCCTGCGGCGATGCCGGTTGCGTAACTCAACACGAGCTTGGCGCCCGTCACGATCCCGGGTTCGATATGCATGGCTCAATTCCTTCCTGCCGTCACACCCGACGGCCTTGGCCTCAATACGTGCACGGCCGGTCTCCTGGCTCGCGGTTCACTGGGTTCTCCGGCCTTCCCGGACCTTGCGGTCCAGTGGCGGTTCGGAGCCCCTCACCGCTTACAGTCGCGGGGGCGGCTGGGGTTTTGGGCGCCGCAACTGGGTCCGCCCATCCCCATTCCCGATTATGCTCCGGCGCTTTGCGCCGCGTCGAGCACCATGCCGCTCTTGTGTGCCCCTTTCGTATCGCGGGCGTCAAGGGGCGAACCGCTGCCGGAGCTCTCATGCCGGATATTCTCCCGCCAGCGCGCCGAACAGGATGACGGCGGCGGTGGAAGCGGCGCCGCCGCGCCCAAGCTGCTCGGCAAGCTCGGCAATCGTGGTGCGGACCAGCCGTTCGTCGGGACGCCCGAGAGATTCCGCGAACAGCGCCGGGGTGCTGGGGGCGAGGCCGTGCGCGATCAATTTTGCGGCAAGCGCCGGAAAAGTGCGCCGGCCCATATAGACCACGGTCGTGGCCTCGGGATCGGCCAGCGCCGGCCAATTCAGATTGGGCGGCAGCTCGCCGGTGACGTCAGCCCCGGTGATGAACTGCACCCGGCGGGAGGTATGCCGCCGGGTCAGGGGAATGCCGGCCTGGGCCGCGGCGACACAAGCGGATGTGACGCCGGGAACGATCTCGTAGCCGATGCCGGCTTCGCGCAGCGTTTCCAGCTCCTCCTCGAGCCGGCCGAAAATGCCGGCATCGCCGGACTTGAGCCGCACCACGCGCGCGCCTGTTGCGGCATAGTCGACCAGGAGACGGTTGACATGGTGCTGCTTGGTCGAAGGACGCCCGGCCCGCTTCCCTACCGCGACGAGATTGGCACCGGGCCGCGCGAGATCCAGAATCGCGCCGGAGGCAAGATCGTCATAGAGCACGACATCCGCCTCGCGCAGCCGCGCGGCGCCCTTCACCGTGAGGAGCTCGGGATCGCCGGGACCGGCGGAAACGAAAGAGACAAAACCGCTCACCGGTCCTCCGCGATCAGGTGGAAGAACGTGCCGGTGGCGTGGCCACGGCGCGAGCCGGTTTCGGCAATGACCGCACCGGTGGCATCGTGCACGACCGCGAGCGGCGTATCAGGTTGCGCGAGGATGGTCGAATAGTGGAACTCGTGACCGCGCAGGCGCGCGCCACGCTGATGCCCCGGCATCGCCGCGGCGAGTTCGGCCAGACGATAGCCGAGATGCATGCGGCGCTTGGCAAAGCTAGTCTCGAGGCCCAGCAGCCCCGTCATCTCATGGCGGACGCCTTCGGCGTCGGTGAGGCCTGCGCCCAGCACCATATAGCCTCCGCATTCGCCATGCACGGGTCGCGTTTCGGCGAAAGCGCGCACGCCGCTGCGAAAGCGCGCATTGGCCGCGATCTTTCCCGCATGAAGCTCGGGATAGCCGCCCGGCAGCCAGCACACGTCGGCGCTCGCATCGGGCGCTTCATCGGCCAGCGGCGAGAACGGCACGATCTCGGCGCCCGCCGCGCGCCAGGCTTCCAGCATATGCGGATAGACGAAGGAGAACGCCGCATCGCGCGCCAGCGCGATGCGCTGGCCGGGCGGCGTCACGTTCAAGCCGTTCGCAGCTTGCGGCGACCATTTGCCTGCCGAGTGGAGCACTGCATCGAGATCGACGTGCTCGGCGACAAAGCGCGCGGCCTCGTCGATCAGCTTGCCGATCTCGGCCTGCTCCTCGGCCTGCACGAGGCCGAGATGCCGCTTCGGCAGGCTGATCTCGGCGTGACGCGGCAGCGCGCCGAACACTTTGATGCCGGCCTCGTTCAGCGCGCGCCGCACCAGATCCTCGTGGCGCGCGCTGGCGATGCGATTGAGCACGACGCCGCCAAGGCGCACGCCGGCGCGGTAATCGCGAAGGCCCGCGGCGATCGCTGCCGCAGTCTGCGCCTGGCCGGAGGGATCGATCACCAGAACCACCGGCCAGCCCAGCATCTCCGCGATGTCGGCGGTCGCTCCCGTGCCGGAGACACCGCGCGCGGCGACGCCGTCGAACAGTCCCATCGATCCCTCGGCGAGCACGACATCGGCATCGGCCCCACGGCTGACGAGATGCCCGATGGTGTTGTGATCCATCGCCCAGCTGTCGACGTTGACCGAGGCGCGCCCCGTGGCCGCGGCGTGGAAGGCAGGATCGATGTAATCGGGTCCGCTCTTGAAGCACTGCACGCTCAAGCCACGATGGCGCCAGGCGCGCGCGAGCGCCAGCGTCAGCGTGGTCTTGCCGACGCCGGAGGCCGGCGCGGAGATGACGAGGCTCGCCGGCATCACGACGCCTCCGGAAAGCGCGGCTCGGCACCGACCGGCCGGTAGCGGCGGTCGTAGTCGGCGGCATAGAGGCGGCTCTCGTCGAAATCGGCAGCGCCAAGCGTCTTGCCGACCAGGATCAGCGCCGTGCGCTCCATCTCGCCACCCACGGCCGCATCGAGCGTCGCCAGCGTCGCGCGCACGATGCGCTGCTCCGGCCAGCTCGCGCGCCAGACGATCGCGACCGGGCACTCCGCGCCGTAATGCGGCGTCAGCTCGGCGACGACCTGATCGAGCAGATGGATCGACAGGTGGATCGCGAGCACCGCGCCTGTCGCAGCGAACGCGGCGAGCTTCTCGCCCTCGGGCATCGCGCTAGCCCGGCCCGGCGTGCGCGTCAGCACGACCGTCTGAGCAAGACCGGGCAGCGTCAGCTCGGCCTCCAGCGCGGCCGCGGCAGCCGAGAACGAGGGAACGCCGGGTGTCACCGTGTAGGGAATCCCGAGCGCACGCAAACGGCGGAGCTGCTCGCCCATCGCCGACCAGATCGAGAGGTCGCCGGAATGCAGCCGGGCGACGTCCTTGCCGTCCGCATGCACGGCGGCAATCTCCTCGATGATCTCGTCGAGCGACATTGGCGCGGTGTTGACGATGCGCGCACCGGGCGGGCAATGCGCCAGCACGCCCTCCGGCACCAGCGAGCCGGCATAGAGACAGACCGGACAGGCCGCGATCAGATCGCGGCCGCGCAGCGTCAGCAAATCCGGCGCGCCGGGCCCGGCTCCGATGAAATGCACCGTCATGCGCCGTCTCCCTCCGCGATCGCGGCGGTCGCGGTGCGATCCTGCGAGACGACCCGTGTTGCAATCAACCGCGCGCGCGGACCGGCCGCGAGGAGCGCCGCAGCTTCGGCGACCGAACCGGTGCCGAACTTCTCGGCGACGAGCTTTGACTGCGTCGGCGTATCGAGCTTCGCAAGAACATCGGCCGGGACAGCCTTGATCGGCACTCCACATTCGCGCGCGAGCTGCTTCAGCGCTTCGGCGTCGGCCTTGTCGCTGACGGTTGCCACTGCCGCAAGCCCTTCCGCACCGCCCGCAGCGAGCAGCGCTTCGCGCAGCGAAGCCAGCGTCACATCGCGCTTGAAGCCGAGTCCGGCGACCTTCATCGCACCACACTCCACTGCACCACGGGCCTCGCCGCCTCCCACGACCGATAGCGGCCGAGCGGGGCGGCATACGAAATTTCGGCCCGCATCAGCTCGCCGCCGTGGCGCTGGTGGAGCTCGCCGAGTAGCGCTTCCGTCTCCAGCGTGACCGAATGTGCGACGAGCCGCGCTCCCGGCGAAAGCTGCGTCCATATCGCATCAAATAACACTTCGTCGAGACCACCGCCAATGAAGACGGCATCCGGCGCTTCCAACCCGGCAAGAGCTTCCGGCGCCCTGCCCGTGACGACTGTGATCCGATGCGCCAGACCGAAGGCGGCTGCATTCTTGCGGATGTTCGCGGCGCGATCCTCGCGCGCCTCGACCGCAATCGCCATCCCACCACACAGCGCCCACTCCACCGAGATCGAGCCTGAACCTGCGCCTATATCCCACAGCCGCTCGCCGGCACGCGGCGTCAGCGCCGAGAGCGCAAGCGCGCGCACCGGCCGCTTGGTGATCTGGCCGTCGTGAACGAAGAGATCGTCCGGCAGGCCAGAGCTGCGCGGCAGGCCTTGCCCTCGCTCCGCCTCGAGCGCCACCGCGATCAGATTTCCGTCCGGCGCACGCCCATAGCTTTCAGCGCGATATTCTCCGACGCTTTCATTCGGCCCGCCAAGCGCGGCGAGAGTCCAGAATGCAGAAGCGCCCCAGCCGCGTTCCGTCAGCCATGTCGCAAGATCGCTGGCGGCCTTGCCATCGCGCACCAGGCCGATGATGCGCGCACCGTGCGCGAGATGCGGCACGAGACGTTCGAATGGCGCGGCATGGAGGCCGATGCACGTCACGGCCTCGAGGCGCCACCCCAGCCGCGCGGCGGCGAGCGAGAAGGTCGAAGGCGCGGGGTGCGCGATCCACTCGTCGCCCTCGAGCTTCTCGGCGAGGCTTGCGCCAGCGCCATGCCAGAACGGATCGCCCGAGGCGAGCACCACCGTCGGCCTGCCGCGGCAGCTCAGCACGACATTCGCATCGAACGGCACCGGCCACGGACGGCCGCGGCTGCCAATTTCGGCAAGCGCAAGATGGCGCTCGCCGCCGAACACGGTTTCGGCCCTGGCAAGCGCCTTTCGGCTTGCCTCCGACAGCCCGGCGAGGCCATCTTCGCCGATACCGATGATGGTCAGCCAGGGATCAGACATGATGCGCGCCCTCATTCTGGGCGGAACGGCCGATGCGAGCCTGCTCGCAGCGGAGATCGCGCGCGCCGGCATCGACGCCGTCTACTCCTATGGCGGCCGCACCCGCGCGCCGGCCGATCAGCCGCTGCCGACCCGCATCGGCGGGTTTGGCGGCGTGAGCGGGCTGGCCGACTACATCCGCCGCGAAGGCATCACGCATGTGATCGATGCGACACATCCCTTTGCCGCGGAAATGAGCCGCAACGCGGTCGAGGCATGCGCGCAGACGGGCACGCCGTTGCTTGCGCTGGAGCGCGCGCCCTGGATCAAGGCGTCCGACGACACCTGGATCGAGGTCGCGGATGTCAACGCTGCCGTCGCCGCGCTGCCGGATACACCCGCAAACGTGTTCCTCGCCATCGGCCGCCAGCACATCGCGCCGTTCGCGACGAAGCCGCAGCACGCCTACACGCTGCGCTTCGTCGATCCGCCCGACGCGCCGCTGCCCTTCGCGGCCGATGTGATCGTGTCGCGCGGACCGTTCACGCTTCATAGTGAGCTGGAGATGATGCGAACGCGCGGCATCGCGTGGATCGTCGCCCGCAATTCCGGCGGCGACGGCGCACGTGCGAAGATCGACGCGGCCCGCAGGCTGGGCCTTCCCGTAATCATGATCTCGCGACCAGAGCTGCCCGAGCGCCGACGGGTCGAGCGCGTCACTGACGTGATGCAATGGCTTGGTCATTCTGCCCGCCTCGGCGCATAGACCCAGCGGCCGACGCGGCGTGTCAGCGAATTACCGAGGATCACCAGCGTGCGCATGTCGGCCATCTCGGGCGTCGCCTGGTTCAGCGTCACGATCTCGATCTTTTCGTCAGCGGCGCTGATCGCGCGCGCGAAGATCATGAGACGCTCGCCGCAGCCGGCCTCGCGAAGCAGCGCCAGCGCACGGCCGAATCCTTCCGGCCGGCTGGCCGAGCGCGGATTGTACATCGCGATCGCAAGATCGGCTTCCGCCGCGAGGCGCAGGCGTTTCTCGATCACGGTCCATGGCTTGAGATTGTCGGACAGGTTGATCGCGCAGAAATCATGGCCGAGCGGCGCGCCGGCGCGTGCCGCCGCCGCCAGCATCGCGGTGACGCCCGGCAGCACGCGGATCGGCAGCTCCCGCCATCGCGGCGCCTGCTCGAGTGCCTCGAACACGGCAGATGCCATCGCGAACACGCCGGGATCACCGGAGGAGACGATCACGACTTGCCCGCCTTCGGCGGCCAGACGCAAGGCTTCGCTCGCGCGCTGCAGCTCTTCGCGGTTGTCGGATGGATGCAGAGTGAGCCCAGGCCGCGGCGGCACGCGCGCGACATAGGGCGCGTAGCCCAGAATGTCGGTCGCCGTCGCAAGTGCCGCCGTGACTTCCGGCGTCACCAGCGCGTCGCTGCCCGGCCCGAGGCCCGCGATGGTCAGGGTGCCCGTCATTCGGCGGCGTCCAGATGCCGGCCCTTGCCGTGCACCAGCACGATCGCGAAATAGGGACACTCGGCCGCATCGATCTCGGCGAGCCGCACCACGCGCTCGCCCGGCATGGTGCCGCGCTCGACCAGCCAGGCATCGTCCAGCCGCCCGGCGGCGGTGAGCGCGCAGCGCACCTTTGCGAGATTGCGGCCGGTCTTCATGATGACCAGCGCATCTGAATCGCGCATGCGGCGTTCGAGCTCGGCCTCGGGGAGCGTCCCCATCAGCACCGTCGTGACGTCGTCGCCGAGCGCGATCGGCTGCCCGACGCCGTTCCAGCAGCCGACCATGCCGGGAATGCCGGCGATCACCTCGATCTCGACGCGGCCCTGCAGGCGCGTGTGCAGATGCATGAACGATCCGTAGAAGTAAGGATCGCCCTCGCAGAGCACGACGACGTCGACGGCGCGCGAAAGCCGCGCCAGGCGCTCGGCCCATTCGTCGTAGAAGCCGGCGAGCAGCTGCACGTATTCCGGGCTGTCGAAAGCGATCTCGGTCGTCACAGGATATTCCATCGGATATTCGGTGACGCCGGCCGCGAGCAGACCATCGACGATGCGGCGCGCCTGGCCTGGCCTGCCCTTCTTGCGGAAATAGGCGACGTGGCTGGCGCCTCGGACCGTGCGATCGGCACGCACACTCATCATATCAGGGTTGCCGGGGCCGAGACCGCAGCAGATGATGCGTCCCATATCTATTCGCTCCGGCTTGCCAGCGCGTTCACGGCAGCAACCGTGATCGCGGAGCCCCCGAGGCGGCCTTCGACAGTCAAGGCAGGGGCCGGCGGATCGGCCATCAGCGCGGCCTTGGATTCGGCCGCGCCGACGAAGCCGACGGGGCAGCCGATGATCGCCGCCGGCCGCGGGCCGTCGCGATCCTCCAGCATGTTGAGCAGATGGAACAGCGCGGTCGGTGCATTGCCGATCGCGACGATCGCACCATCGAGATGCGGCCGCCACAGTTCCAGCGCCGCGGCCGAGCGCGTGTTGCGCATGGACTGCGCCAACGCGGGCACGGCGGGATCGCCGAGCGTGCAGATCACGGCATTGGCGGCTGGAAGTCTTGCACGCGTAATGCCTTCGGAGACCATGCGCGCGTCGCACAGGATCGGCGCGCCCTTCTGCAAGGCCGCGCGCGCGGCTTTCGCCATATCAGGCGTGAAGCGGATATGCGCTTCCAGGCCGACCATGCCGGCGGCATGGATCATCCGCACCACCACCGGCTCCTCGTCCGGCGTGAAGCGTGCAAGATCGGCCTCGGCCCGGATGGTGGCGAAGGATTGCCGGTAGATCGCCGCGCCGTCGGTCTCGTAGGTGTGCATCAGTTCCCTCCGACTAGGATGGAGGGATCGCTGACGATGTCGGCGCCGCTCAGCCCGCGCAGCACCGGCGCGTCCCGGGTCGAGCCGTCGCGGACGAGATCGAACCCGGCGCGCGTCGCGATCAGCGTGACCGCAGAGTTGCCGGAATGGGCGCAGCCCTTGCCGCAGCCGGAGACGTGCAGCCGCGCATCGGCAGGCATGCGCGGCGCCAGCGCTGCCGCGAGCGCGCGCGTATCGGCATGGGCTTCGCGGCAGCGCGGCGCACCGCTGCAGGCGATGACGCGCAGCGCCGGATCATAGGGCTCGCTGATCAGCCCCGCCCCGCTCGGGATCTCGCGCTTGCCCTCGCTCAGCACCATCCGCCACGGCGTCATGCGCAGCGCATGGCCGCAAGCAGAGAATTGATGAAGCGTCGCGTGCAGCATCTGTCCGAACGCGACACCGACCATCGCGCCTTCCGGATAATGTCCAGGCCGCACCGCGGCCATCACCGGCGCCGGCTCGGTCTCGCCACGCAACGATTGAGGCAACACGGCGCCGGATGCGATGTGGGCTGCCATGCGCCCACGCCCGCCCTTCGCGCCGCCGGAGATGAGGAACCAGCTTGCGAGCGCCAGCGCCGCGCTCACGGCCTGTCCGCGCTCGACGGAGCGACCGAGCCTGGCACCATCGGCCCGCACCAGGAGACCGCCCGCGCGGTCGCGCTCGATGCGGATGTCGGCGGAATCTCCAGCCAGAACCCGCGACCGCCCGTCGTCGATGGCGAAGCCGAACTTGGTGGGCAGCGCGAGGCCGGAATCGGCAAGCGCCTCCTCGAGCTCAGCGGCAAGCGACTGTGTTTCGTCGCCGCGGCTCCAGAACGGCGTCACCAGGATGTTGCGCCTGGCTTCGATGTCGGCGTCGGGATCGAGCAATGCCAGTCGCGCAAGGCCATCGAGCAACGGCCGATGGCCATCCTCCTGGACGCCCCTGATCTGCAGATTGGCCCGGCTCGTGACGTCGACCAGACCATTGCCGAAGCGCTCGGCGAGTTCCGCAAGCCCGGAGATTTGCGGCGCTTCAAGGCGGCCGCCGAACGGACGCACGCGCACCACGAGCCCGTCGCCCGATTGCATCGGGCGCAGCGCACCGGGACACCAACCCTTGACTGTGGCCGCGCTCATGAGGCCTCCCGCAGCGCCGCCGCGATCGAATTGCGGCGGGTTCGCCAGAGCGAGGCTTCGTGCAGGCGCGCGAAGCAGGTTTCCATTGCGGCGAGTGCGGACGGATTTTCGCGCGCCATGAAGGCACGGACGTCGTCGTTGCCGAGCGTCGCGTCGTAGTAGAGATCGAACAGATGCGGCGGCACGGCGCCGGCGAGATGCGCGAAGGCGGCCATGTGCTCCAGCGTCGCGGTGATCTCGGCGGCGCCGCGAAAACCGTGCCGCATCATGCCGGCGATCCAGGCCGGATTGGCCGCGCGTGCCCGCACGACACGCGAGATCTCCTCCGTCAGCGTCCGCGCATGCGGCTCGCCGGGCCGTGTTGCATCGAGATGATAAAGCGACGGCGCGCCTGCCTCGAGATGCGCGGCTGCCGCAGCAACACCTGCCTCGTGCGCCGCATAATCGGCGGCGAGCAGCAGATCGGTTTCGGGCAGGTCCTGGACATGGACAAAAGCGTCGGCGGACTTAAGACGCTGTTGAATACCTGCGCGATCCGGCTGCATCGCGCCATCGGCAGAGAACGCCCATGATGATGCCGACAGCCAGGCTTCGCCTGCGGCCTCGCGCGTCTCCGGCGTGAAGGCATCCGGGATCGCCGAGAGACCGACGCCGTATTGTCCTGGCCGCGGCGCGAACACGCGGGACGCACGGTGGCGATAGGGATTCTCGTCGCCCTCCTCGCCGCGCGCGGCGAGCGCCTCGGCCGCGGCTTCGAACAATTGCGCGAGCCCTGCGAAGACATCGCGGAACAGGCCGGATACGCGCAGCGTGACGTCGATGCGGGGGCGGCCGAGCTCAGCCGGCGCGATGATGTCGTAACCGGTAACGCGGCCGGACGCATGATCCCAGCGCGGCGCGAGGCCGGCCAGATGCAGCGCCATCGCAAACTCTTCGCCTGCGGTGCGCATCGTCGCCGAGCCCCAGAGGTCGATGACGAGGCCCTTCGGCCAGTCGCCATGGTCCTGCAAGTGGCGGCGCAGCAGCTCTTCGGCGAGTTTTATCCCCTGCGCATGCGCCGACGGCGTCGGCACCGCGCGCGGATCGACGGCAAAGAGATTGCGCCCGGTCGGCAGCACGTCCTGGCGGCCGCGATACGGGGAGCCCGAGGGTCCCGGCGCAACGCGTTTGCCGGCGAGCGCGGCACGCAATGCGTCGCGCTCGGCTTTGCCGCAGGCACCGCGGCCGAACACGTGCAGGCCGTCGCCGAACTGGCTTTCCTTGAGATCGCAGACGAAGCGGTCGATCCGTGGGATCGCTTCGGCCGGTGCTGCCGAGGCATCGAGACCGAGATCGTCTTCGAGACCCGCCGCACGCGCTTCATCGCGGATCGCCGCGATCAGCCGCTGGCGACGGGCGGGATCGAGACCGTCAGCGGTCGAATATTCATCGAGCAGCCGTTCGAGCCGACGCAAACCTTCGGGCACCGCGGAAGTTTCCAGCGGCGGCGGCAAATGGCCGATGGTGACGGCGCCGATGCGCCGCTTGGCCTGCGCGGCCTCGCCGGGATCGTTGACGATGAAGGGATAGATGACGGGCAGATCGCCGATCAGCGCTTCTGGCCAGCACGCTTGCGACAGCGCCACGGATCTGCCGGGCAGCCATTCCAGCGTGCCATGCGCGCCCATATGCACGACGGCATCGATCCCCTGCTCGCGGAGCCAGAGATAGAACGCGACATAGGCGTGGCGCGGCGTGCGGGCGAGATCGTGATAATCGGCATCGCGCGTGGCCGCATCGCCGCGCTCGGGCTGAACTGCGATGACCGACTGGCCGCATTGAATCGCGGTGAAGTGGAACGCGCCGTCGCGGCAGCTCGGGTCGTTTTCCACCGCGCCCCATGCGCGCGCGAGATCCTCCTGCAAGGATTGCGGCAAGCGCGACAGCCCCGCGCGATAATCGGCAACGCTCCAAGCCAAACTCTGCTTCAACAGCGTCTCGCCGAGTGCATGGACTGGCGCAACATCGAAGCCGGCATCCGCCAGATTGGATACCAAGGCCTCCACTGAAGCCAGTGCATCGAGCCCGACCGCGTGCGCGATCTGGTGCGGCCGACCCGGATAATTCGACAGCACGATCGCCAGCCGTTTCTCACCGACCGGCTTCTCCGCGAGGCGCCGCCAAGCGGCAATGCGCGCGGCAACGGCGTTGACGCGCTCCTCGTCGGGCCTGTGCACCAGATGCGAAAACTGCAAATCTGGATCGCGCATCCCGGCCGATTTGAAGCTCACCACGCCGGCGAACAGGCGGCCGTCGACCTCCGGCAGCACCACGTGCATCGCGAGATCGCCGGGCGACAGGCCGCGCAGCGATTCCGCCCAATCCTCGCGCCGCGCCGTCGAGAGCGCGACCTGGAACACCGGACAGGACGCGGCATCGAACGGTGTCGTGCCATCATCGCCCAGGGCCGAGAACGCTGTCGCATTGACGATCGCGGCCGGAGGATGTTTTGCCAGATGCGCGCGTAACCAGCCGGCAACGCCTGGCGCCTTCAGCGAGGTGACGAACACGCCGTAGGCGTCAAATCCCTTCTCGCGCAGCGCGGCGATCAGGGCGTCGACCGGCCCCGTATCGGCGGCCGTGAGATAGGAGCGATAGAACGTCACGAGCGCACGCGGCTTGCCCTCGCCGCCCGCCGGCGCGGCAATGACGCCGCGCGCGGGATCATAAAATCCCATCTCGGGCACGGTCATCTCGCCGATGACCGGGCCGGCATAGAGGCCTGAGGCCAGCGCGAGCTGCGCGATCGCGGCTTGCGCGGCGACCGGGCCACCGGTGTCGCAGAGCACCTTGAGTCGGCGCAGCGTCGAGACCGGCAGGGTCGAGTACGCATCCAGCCGCGTGTCGTCGCGGCCGTCCGCCGGCAGCACGGCGAGCACGATTTTGCGGTCTTTCGCGAGTTGCTGGAGCGCCGCGAGCCCGTACGCCCAATAAGATTCCCCGCCGATCAGGCGCACCAATATGCCGCGCGCCTGCGACAGCGTGCGCTCGATGTAGGTGTCGACCGACAGCGGATGCCGTAGTTCGGCGAGATTGGCGAGCCGCAGCGACGGTAGGCTGCCCCGGCCGCGCCGCCAGCCGGCGGCGAACGCGGCAAGGTCGGAATCCGAATACGAGAGCACCACGAGATCGGCCGGGTCCTGGCCGATGTCTCTTGGCGTCGCGGTCTCCTCGAGACCGCGGCTCTCGCGGAAGACGACGTGCATCAGATACCAAGTCCTGCCTTGATAGCGGCTTCGTCGATATCGCCATGCTCGCCGATCACGACGAGCTTGGACTGCCGGTGACCCGCGCCCCATGGCTTGTCGAACTGGTGGCGCACGCGCTCGCCGACCGCCTGCAGCAACAGGCGCATCGGCTTGCCCGTAACCGCGATGTAGCCCTTGGCACGCAGCACGTTCTGCTCGCGCGCCAGCTTCTGGACCGATGAAATCAGCGCATCGACGTCAGCAACCTCTGGAAGGTCGATCACGACCGAAGCAAAGTCGTCGTGCTCGTGCTCCTCCTCGCCATCATGATGGGAGGGCCGCGCGGCGAGATCATTCTCGGCCGCCGCGCCGAGGCCGAGGATGACGCGCGCATCGATCGCACCGTCGGTGACGGGCAGCATAGGCACGCGGCGCGGCATCTCGGCGGTGATCGCCGCCTTTGCGGCTTCGATTCCCGCGGAGCCCGCAAGATCGGCCTTGGTCAGCAGCACGATATCGGCACAGGCGATCTGGTCCTCGAACACCTCCGACAGCGGCGTCTCGTGGTCGAGATTGTCGTCCGCCGCGCGCTGCGCTTCCACCGCAGCCGGGTCCGGCGCGAAGCGGCCGGCCGCAACGGCCTCTGCATCGGCGAGCGCGATCACGCCGTCGACCGTGATGCGCGAGCGGATCTCCGGCCAGTCGAACGCCTTCAAGAGCGGCTTCGGCAATGCCAGGCCCGAGGTCTCGATCAGGATGTGATCGGGCCGCACCGGGCGCGCCAGCAATTGCTCCATGGTCGGAATGAAATCGTCGGCCACCGTGCAGCAGATGCAGCCATTGGCGAGCTCGACGATGTTCTCCTCCGGGCAGTTAGCATCGGCGCAGGACTTCAGGATCTCGCCGTCGACGCCCTCGCTGCCGAATTCGTTGACGAGCACCGCGAGCTTCTTGCCGCCGGCATTGCTGAGAAGATGCTGGATCAGCGTCGTCTTGCCGGAACCGAGGAAACCGGTGACCACCGTGACCGGGACTTTTGCGAGCGAGTTCATTCAGCGGCCTCCGGCACGACGGTAACAGGGGGAATGCGGGCAAGCGATTGCTTGCGGAAGATTTCGGGACGGCTACGCCATGGCACGATTCCGTCCGGCGCGGCCGCGTAGGCCGCGGCGCCCGCGACCACGTCCTGCGCATTGGCATCGGACAGGCGGCCATAGACATAGGACCAGCGGCCCGGCGCGCTGAGCGCGACCGAGCAGCCTTGGCTGCAGGCCGACAGGCATTCGACGGGAACCACGCTGACGCCGTCGGGCACGCCGGCCTCGAGGATAGCGCCATGCAGGCGCTTGCCGGGCGTCGTCTCGCCCTCGCCAAGCGTCTGGCCGGCTCGGCAGGTGATGCAGACGTGAAGTGTGACGGTCATTCGCCTCTTCCAGGATAAACAGCGGGAGGCGATGAGGCGCACGGACCATTCTCCTGAAGGCCCGCTTCCCCGTCGCGGAACACCCCGTCCGCCGGTCCAAAACTCGTCCGCGCTGGCAGGTCTCCCGGCTTGCGGAGCAGAGCTTTCGCCCTTCGATCCCCGCCTTCCCGATCCCAAAAGGAATCAGTGGCTTCGGGCATCTCTCCGGTCACGGTCGCGGGGGCGGCTGCAGTTTGGATCCAGATCTTGCGGATTCGGACCCTATCGCATTCCCTCTTCGCCTGTCATAGGACAGGAACCAACGCCGGGCCACCATTTGCCGGTGGCCGCCACTTGTCAAGCCGAAGGACCGGGCCCCATGACACCTGAACCGGATACCCAAACACCCGAGAACACCGACATCAGGCACGCCCAGAAAATGGCGAAGAAGAAGGCCGCCCGCGACAAGATCATGGCGACCAAGAGCGGCCAAAAGGGCCTCATCATCGTCCATACCGGCGCAGGCAAGGGAAAATCCTCCTCTGCTTTCGGCATGATCGTCCGCTGCGTCGCGCATGGCTTCCCCTGCGCGGTGGTGCAATTCATCAAGGGCGCCTGGGATACCGGCGAACGGCGCCTGCTCACCGGCCATTTCGGCGATCTCTGCCAGTTCCACGCGATGGGCGAAGGCTTCACCTGGGAGACGCAGGACCGCGCCCGCGACATCGCCGCCGCGCGCGCGGGCTGGGAGAAGGCCAAGGAGCTGATCCTCGACGAGCGGCTGCGCATGGTCGTGCTCGACGAGATCAACATCGCGCTCCGCTACGATTATCTCGACATCGCCGAAGTCGTCGGCTTCCTGACGACGCAAAAGCCTGCGATGACACATGTCGTGCTCACCGGGCGCAACGCCAAGGACGAGCTGATCGAGATCGCCGACCTCGTCACCGAGATGACGCTGGTCAAGCATCCGTTCCGTTCCGGCATCAAGGCACAGGCCGGCGTCGAGTTCTAGATTCGATGGCACGCGCATTGATGATTCAGGGGGCCGGCTCGGACGTGGGCAAATCGCTCATCGTCGCCGGCCTCGCGCGCGCCTTCACGCGCCGTGGCCTGCGCGTGCTGCCGTTCAAGCCGCAGAACATGTCGAATAACGCCGCCGTCACCGTCGACGGCGGCGAGATCGGCCGCGCCCAGGCGCTGCAGGCCCTCGCCGCCGGCGTCGAGCCGCACACCGACATGAACCCTGTGCTGCTCAAGCCCGAGACCGATGTCGGCGCGCAGATCGTCGTGCACGGCAAGCGCATCGCGACGGCCCGTGCGCGCGACTACGCGGCCATGAAGCCATCGCTGATGGGCGCGGTGCTGGAGAGTTTTGAGCGGCTAAAGGCGCGGGCCGATCTGGTGCTGGTCGAAGGCGCCGGCAGTCCGGCCGAGGTGAATTTGCGCAAGTCCGATATCGCCAATATGGGCTTCGCGCGCAAGGCGGATGTGCCGGTCGTGCTGGTGGGCGACATCGACCGCGGCGGCGTCATCGCCCAACTGGTCGGCATCAAGACGGTGATCGACCCCGCCGATGCCGCAATGATCTCTGGCTTCATCATCAACAAGTTCCGCGGCGATCCGACGCTGTTCGACGACGGCTACAGGCTGATCGAGCAAAAGACCGCATGGCGTGGCCTCGGCGTGCTGCCCTGGTTCACGCGTGCCGGCGAGCTGCCGGCTGAGGATGCGCTCGGCCTGCGCGACGCGCGCAAGCCGGGCCAATGCAAGATCGCCTGTCTCGCGTTGTCGCGGATCGCCAACTTCGACGATCTCGATCCGCTCAAGCTCGAGCCAGGCGTCGATCTTGTGATGGTGCGGCCGGGCGAAGCGATCCCGGGCGATGTGCGTCTCGTCATCATTCCCGGCTCCAAATCCACCCGCGGCGACCTCGCCTTCTTGCGCGAACAGGGCTGGGACATCGATCTGCTCGCGCACCACCGCAGAGGCGGCCATGTGCTCGGCCTCTGCGGCGGCTATCAGATGCTGGGGCGTAGCGTCGCCGACCCCGAAGGCATCGAGGGACCTGCAGGCGATACGCCGGGCCTCGGGCTTCTCGATGTCGAGACGGTGATGAGCCCGCAGAAAACCCTCACGCGTGTTGCGGCCGTGCACGCGGCGACGGATCGGCCGATCCAGGCCTACGAGATCCACATTGGCCGCACCGACGGCCCGGATCGCGCCCGCCCCTTCGCGACGCTAGGCGGCCAGCCCGAAGGTGCCGTCTCGCGCGACGGACGTGTGCAGGGCAGCTATCTGCACGGCCTGTTCACGTCGGATGATTTCCGCAAGGCATACCTCGCCAAGCTCGACATTCCCGCAGGCGACGAGCCCTATCACGCCAGGGTCGAGAGCGCGCTCGACGCCCTTGCCGATCACATGGAAAAGCATCTCGACGTCGAAGGCCTGCTCGCGCTAACCCGCTAGAGATGACTTTAGGTTGAATCGATAGCCGCGGCTGGTTCACCTCTCCCGCTTGCGGGAGAGGTCGGCGCGAAGCGCCGGGTGAGGGCTTTCTCCTCTTGGAGATTGTCCCGTTGCGGAAACACCCTCTCCCCGACCCTCTCCCGCAAGCGGGCGAGGGAGCGCACCGTCGTTGCCGCGATCAAGCCCACGTTCACAATGCTCGGCTGAGGCGCGCCCATTCGGCTTCGCTGCCGGGAAGCCCGAGGCGCAGCCATGTCGGCTGCTGCGCGAAGACGCGGGACCAGATGTGGGCGCGCGCGAGCTTGTCTTGAGAGGCCCGCGCGTCAGGGGTTTCATACAAGCGAAACAGCGGCGTGCCGCCGATGAGCCGCCAACCTTGTGAATGCGCCATCGCGTCGAGACGAACACAATCGCGCGCGAGCCGCGCCGACGTTGCCGCGGCCCAGGCCTCATCGCGCAAGGCACGGCAGCCGATTTTGATCGCCGCGCCCGAAACAGGCCATGGACCCGACATCGCGGCAAGCCTGTCGATGTCGGCGGCATCACCGATGGCGAAGCCGAGCCGCAGGCCGGCCAAGCCATAAAACTTTCCGAAGGAGCGCAGGATCAGCAGGCCCGGCCGATCCGCTTCGGCTGCAAGCGACAATTGCGGAACGGCATCGGCAAAGCTTTCGTCGATCACGAGACGGCCGACGCGCGGCAGCAACGCGAGCAGATCCTTGCGCGAATGGCACCGCCCGTCTGGATTGTTGGGATTGACGACGATGGCGAGGTCCGCCCCCGCCAGCGCATCGAACTCCGCAACCTCCTGAACGTCCCAGCCCGTGGCCGATAGAACTCCGGCATATTCATTATAGGTCGGCGCGAGGATACGCGCGCACCCGGTCGCCGCGAGTTGCGGCAACAATTGGATGGCGGCCTGTGCACCACCCACAGCAACAACCGGCGCGCTCGTGCGATAGGCCTGCTGCGCGGCTCGATGCAGAGCCTCGATCTCGGCGCGCGAGGGCAGCGCGCTCCACGCGCGCGCGCTCACCTCGGCCACGGGATAGGGCAGCCGGTTGATGCCGGTCGACAGGTCGATCCAATCCTCCGCGCGGCCGCCAAACCGCTGCCGGGCCTGATCCAGATTTCCACCGTGCTCGCGCATGCCCCGTTCTTTCACGCGAAAGCCAGGATCGCAAGCACGCCTGCGACCAGCAGCATGGCGCGACGGTGGACGGTCAGCGCCTCCGCGATGTCAGCGGCGCGCGGATCGCGCGCGCCTTCGTTCAGCCAGGGCTCGTCGGTCGCGCTGCCGTGATAGATGCGGGGACCGCTGAGCCGCACACCGAGTCCGCCCGCCATCGCCGCTTCCGGCCAGCCGGCATTGGGCGAGCGATGACGGCGCGCATCGCGCGTCATGCACGCCAGTGCCTCCGACCGCTGCGGTGCCAGCAGCACGAACAGGAATCCGGTCAGCCGCGCCGGGATGAAATTGGCGACATCGTCGATGCGCGCCGCCGCCCAGCCAAAGGCTTTGTGGCGTTCGCTGCGGTGGCCGATCATGGAGTCCAGCGTGTTGATCGCCTTGTAGCCGAGGATACCGGGCAAGCCGAACAGCGCGCCCCAGAACACCGGCGCGACGATGCCGTCGGAGGCGTTTTCGGCAAGGCTCTCGATCGCAGCGCGCGCGATGCCGGCTTGATCGAGGCTTGCGGGATCGCGGCCGACGATGCGCGAGACCGCTTCGCGCGCCGCGGCGACGTCGCCGGCCAGCAAGGGCGTGGCCACCGCAGCCACATGATCTTGCAGCGAGCGCAGCGCGACCAACGGCCAGGCCAGGATGCCAATCAGCACGATCTGGATCCAACCCGACGGAAACAGCGATTGCAGCGCCCAGCCGAGTGCCGCGGAAAGCGCGATCACCGCAAGCGCGCCGGCGACGCCGGCGGCTCGACGCAAAGCCGGCGGATCGGACGCGCGATTCCAGGCGGTGTCGATGGCGGCGATCAGCCCGCCGAGCCAGGTGACGGGATGGCCGATCCGCGCGAACAGCCACGCCGGCCAGCCCAGCAGGGCATCCACCGCCATCGCCACCACCATCGCGCCCGCAAAGTTCACATCTAGCTCCTGTGCCGCCCCTGTTGCGCAAGACGGCGGCCGAGCGCAAGCCCCTCGCCGCCTGATTTCGGCTTTGTCTTTGGCCGCGTTTGATGATTAGTGCTCATCGCAGGAGACCTTCATGGCCGTCATCTTGATCACCGGTGGGGCGCGATCGGGCAAGAGCACCCGGGCGGAAGCGCGCGCGCGCAGCTGTCCCGGCCAGCCCGTCTACATCGCGACGGCCGAGGCGCTCGATGGCGAAATGCAGGAACGCATCGCAAGACATCGCGCGCGCCGCGGAAGCGATTGGATCGAGCGCGAGGTGCCGCTCGATCTCGTGCCCGCGCTGCTCGCAACCGAAGGCGGCGGCGCAAGGCTCGTCGATTGCCTGACGCTGTGGCTCTCCAACCTGATGCATGCGGCGCGCGATTGGGAGCGAGAGGTGAGAGAGCTCGCCGACGCCCTGCCCCGCCTCGACAGCCCCGTGGTCTTCGTCACCAACGAGGTCGGCCTCGGCATCGTGCCCGACAACGCGCTGGCGCGCAGCTTCCGCGATGCCGCCGGGATCATGAACCAGGTCATTGCCGGTGTCGCCGACGAGGTCGAGTTCGTGGTCGCCGGCCTGCCGATGAAGCTGAAATGATGCCGCGCGCCGAAATCTTGCGAGACGCCGTCGCCGATCTCCGCATCGCTGCATCGTTCGTGACGATCCTGCCCCTGGGTCCGCCAAAACCCGCCGGTGACGGCGCGATCGCGCGCGCGACCTGGGCGCTGCCGGTCGCGGGACTGCTGGTCGGCCTCGCCGGCGCCCTCACTTACAAGATCGCCATTCGCTTCGGACTGACGCCGAGCCTTGCCGCTCTGCTCGTGCTGGCCACCACCGCCCTCATCACCGGCGCGCTGCACGAGGACGGCCTTGCCGACACCGCCGACGGACTCGGCGGCGGCCGCACCCGCGAGCGCAAGCTCGAGATCATGCGCGACAGCCGGATCGGGACCTATGGCGTCTGCGCACTCATCCTGTCGTTCGGCCTGCGCTGGGGCGCGCTTGCGACGATCGCAAATCCATGGGCCGTCATGCTCGCGCTGTGCGCGGCGCACGCTGCTGCCCGCGCCGGCGTGCCCGCCTTCATGTCGCTGGTGCCGCCTGCGCGACCGGATGGGCTGTCGGCCAGCGTCGGGGCGCCGCCCGGCCGCAGCGTGGCGATCGCCTTCGCACTTGGAACGCTTGCGCTTGCCCTGGCGTTGGGGCCGGGCGAGGCGCTGGCCGGCCTGATCCTGCTGTCGCTGGCCGGCCTGCTGCTGGCGCGGCTTGCCATCCGCCAGATCGGCGGGCAGACCGGCGACATTCTCGGCGCGTTCGAGCAGACGGGCGAGATCCTGATCCTGCTGGTCGCCGCGTCCTTCCAGATGGGGCGATGACCTCATGGTCGAGTTCGACGACACCTTCCGCCAGCACTTGCGCGAGCTGTTCGTCTGGCGCCGCGACGTGCGCCGCTTCCGCAGCACTCCATTGCCGCAGGGTGCGATCGATCGCCTGATCGAGACCGCCTGCCTCTCGCCTTCGGTCGGCCTCAGCCAGCCCTGGCGCTTCGTCGTCGTCGAAGACGCTGCACGTCGCGGAGCGATCACCGAGGATTTCAAGGCGTGCAACGCCGACGCCTTGAGTTGCTATTCCGGCGAGCGCGCGGCGCGCTATGCCACGCTGAAACTGTCGGGCCTCGAACAGGCGCCCGGCCATCTCGCCGTGTTCGCCGACAAGGCCAGCGACATCGGCCACGGCCTCGGCCGCGCGACCATGCCTGAAACGACGGAATATTCCGTGGTCGCCGCGATCACTGCGATGTGGCTCTCCGCGCGTGCCGAGGGCATCGGCCTCGGCTGGGTATCGATCCTCAATCCGGATCGCATTCACGCCATCCTCGACGTGCCGTCATCGTGGAAATTCATCGCCTATCTCTGCATCGGCTATCCCGAGCTCGAGTGCGACCGGCCCGAGCTGGAACAGGCGAAATGGGAGCACCGGCGAAGCGTGGACGCGTTCACGCTGCGCCGCTAGTGGGTGCGAACGAACGTTCACATGCGCCTTTGGTCGATTGCGCAGCGATCCCGCACCGGCTCGGCCAGCACGCCACGATCGCCAGGAAAGGCGCTTCCGCCGTCGCGCTCGCCCGCGATCAGGCCTTCGATGTCATCCTGATGGATCTGCACATGCCCGACATTGACGGCGTCGAGGCGGCCTCGCGGATCGGCTGGTCGAGCGGAAAGATCAATCCTTACGTCTCCAGCCGTTCTTCAGCAGATTGCCCGGCCGGCAATGTGTCTTCCGACCGGGCCAACGCGCCACGCAAAGGGATCAACTGCCTTTGTGCGGAATCTGATAGCATTCGCTGTTCACGAGCCCGAAGTTTTGACGACGAGCTTTATATTTAGCAGGTTGACGCCTTTGAACGGGTTCGGTGCGCTTTCGATTGTTCCCGTACCCGTGGCGTTCGCATAAGCACCTGTGCCGGACAGGATGGTGTATTCGCCCGTTGATTTGCCGTCTTTGGCCGAACCAGTGTAGCGCGCCGTGATCGAGCCCTCCTCGAACGTGTAAGTGCTATAGCCGAAGAAGGGACCCGACCCTTTAAGCAAGTCCGAAGTATTCACGAACTCTTTCACTCCGATACGGCCATCGCTGAAGACGGCAACCCCAAAGAACTTACCGGACACAACAGTCTGTCCTTCGACGTTTGCGGCCTCGATCACCTTGAGGTCGATCGGCTTCGTGATCAGCTTGAACTCAAGCACCCGCTCGCCGGCGACGGCAGGTGACGCCGCGACGGCCAATGCCAGACCCGAAAGGAAAAAGGTGAGAGACTTCCGCATAGGCTCCTCCTTCGCTTGTTGACATCAAGTCGAGAAGTGCCGGCGAGCCACACATCGTGCCGCCGCTTTTCGCTGCGGCATGCAAGAGAGCCCTCGGCGACGCCCCGGCAGCGGCTGAAGCTCTCTGGTCCTAAGGCGCGAAGCCGGGACGCAAGTATGAGTCCGAGCGATCGGAGGAAAGTTCAGGTTTCCCTTGCGGTATAATAGTGTCCAACCATCTGGGTGCTGATATCGGCGATCTCATCGAGCTGACCAAAACCTGCTTCGAACGCGCTCTTCGCCGTCTGGCCCAAGCTCGACCTGTCTTACGCTTTCCGGCAAGATCACTGACCTCTTCCCTCTAGCGGGTCGCGCTGCGCCCGGCGGCTTCGTCCACGTCGCGCCCAAACCGCTCCACCAGGAAATCGATGAACAGCCGCACCTTCACCGACAGGTGCCGGGTCGGCGGATAGACCGCATAGAGCGCGAGCGGCGGCGCCGAATAACCATCCAATACCGTCCGCAGCTCTCCCTTCTTCAACGCATCGGCCGCAATGAACTCCGGCAGCAGCGCCAGGCCCCTGCCCTTGATGGCGACGTCGCGCAGCACCTCGGCATTGTTGACGCAGAGCGACCAGGCCGGCTGGATCCAGTGATCGCCGTCGCGGCCTGTGAGCTTCCACTGATTGCCCGTGAGCAGGAAGCCGTAGGTCAGCGAGGCATGCTCGCGCAGATCCTGCGGATGCTTTGGCGTGCCGTGCCGGGCGAGATAGTCCGGCGAGGCGCAGATCATGCGCGCGACCGGCATGATCTTGCGCGCGATCAGGCTGGAGGATTCCAGCTCCGCGATCCGCAACGTCACGTCAAAGCCGTCCTGCACGGGATCGAGCAGATCGTCGCTGAGCACGATCTGCAGCTGAAGCTCCGGGTAACGCGCCATGAAATCGGCGAGCACCGGCCCGAGCCGCATCGTGCCGAACGACATCGGCGCGTTGACGCGCAGCAGCCCCCGCGGCGCCGATTGCGCCTGCGTCACCGCCTGGTCCGCCGCCTCGATTTCCGAGAGGATCACGACCGCGCGCTCGAAATAGCGCTGGCCGTTCTCGGTCGGGCTGGCGTGCCGCGTGGTGCGGTTCAGGAGCTGGACGCCAAGGCTCTCCTCGAGGTCGGCGATGTATTTGCTGATCGCCGAGCGCGACAGCCGCAGCTGCCGGCCGGCCTCGGCAAAGCTGCCGCTTTCCACCACCTTCACGAAGGCCCGGAGGCTGCCGAGCTTATCCAAGGCGTCGCCTCGTCGATTGTTTCCAAATCGTAGACATAGCCGTCATATTTGCATGGATTGTCTCCAATCCAAAGCGGAACGATATTTCCGGCCAGAGCAAGACCGCTCCCCGAATCCTGGAGGACGACCATGTCTGGACTGCACCATGTCACCGCGATCGCCGGCGATCCCATCCGCAATTTCGGCTTCTACACGCGGGATCTCGGCCTGCGCTTCGTCAAGAAGACGGTCAATTTCGACGATCCCGGCACCTACCATTTCTACTATGGCGATGAGACCGGCCGCCCCGGCACCATCCTGACCTTCTTTCCCCGGGCTGGCGTCTCGGCCGGGCGCCGCGGCGTCGGCGAGACCCACCAGACCGCCTTCCGCGTGCCGCAGCGCTCGCTCGGCTATTGGACCCAGCGCTTCACCGAGAAGGGCATCGCGTACGAGGCGCTGGAGAAGCGTTTTGGCGAGTCCGTGCTGCCGTTCACCGATCCTGACGGCATGGCGCTGGCATTGGTCGGCGTCCCCGGTGCCGAGAACGAGCCGGGCTGGAGCAATGGCGACGTGCCGGCCGAGCACGCGATCCGCGGCTTCCACGGCGTCACCCTGCTGCTCGACAGCGCGGCGAAGACGGCGGCCGTCCTCACCGACGTGTTCGGCTTCAAGGAGACCGGGCGCGAGGGCTCGGTGATCCGCTTCAAGGCGCCTGGCGACGCCGAAGGCAGCGTCGTCGACATCTACGAGGCCAAGGGATTCTTGCGCGGGCACCAGGGCGGCGGCTCGGTGCATCACATCGCCTTCCGCGCGGCCGACGATGCCGAGCAGGGCCAGATGGCGCAGAAGCTCGTGAGCAATCACGGCCTGCACCCGACCGAGCAGCGCGACCGCAACTACTTCCGCTCGATCTACTTCCGCGAGCCCGGGGGCGTGCTGTTCGAGATCGCGACCGACATCCCCGGCTTCGCCGTTGACGAGCCCGTGGCGAGCCTCGGCCGCGACCTGAAGCTGCCTGCTTTCCTCGAACCGCACCGCACGCAGATCGAGGGCGTTCTGCCGAAGCTGGAAGAGACCGCGTCATGACCGAGACCGCATTCATCCATCGCTTCGAGCCCGCAGGCAACGCGGGCTCCCCTCCGCTGCTGCTGCTGCACGGCACCGGCGGCGACGAGAACGACCTGCTTGGGCTCGGCAAGATGATCTCGCCCGGCTCGGCCCTGCTCTCGCCGCGTGGCCGCGTGCTCGAGCACGGCATGCCGCGCTTCTTCCGCCGTCTGGCCGAAGGCGTGTTCGACGAGGAGGACGTTGCCCGCCGCGCGCACGAGCTCGGCGACTTCGTCGCGGAAGCGCGGCAGCGCTACGGCATTGCCGCGCCGATCGCGGTCGGGTTCTCCAACGGCGCCAACATCGCGGCGGCACTGTTGCTGCTGCAGCCGGACGTGCTTGCCGGCGCGATCCTGCTGCGCGCTATGGTGCCGTTGTCGGATCCGCCCGAGGCTGCGCTCGGCGGCAAGTCGGTGCTGCTGCTCTCCGGCCAGGCCGACCCGATCGTGCCGGCGAGCAATTCGGCACGACTCGCAGCGTTGCTGTGGCAAGCAGGTGCGAGCGTCACCCATAAGGTGCTGCCGGCAGGCCATCAATTGTCGCAGGCCGACGTGACGCTCGCTCGCGACTGGATCAGCGAGGCCGACGCCCGGGCCGCATGATCGAGCAGCGGCGCATCGTTTAAACAATGCGCCGCTGCCATCACTCGAACCAGCCGCGCCGCTTGAACCAGATCAGCGGCAGCAGGCCGCTCGCGATGATCGCGAGCCAGGCCAGCGGATAGCCGAAGGTCCAATCCAATTCGGGCATGTGCTTGAAGTTCATGCCCCAGATACCGACCATGATGGTCGGCGGCACGCCGACGACCGACACGATCGTCAGGATCTTGAACAGCTCGTTCTGCTGGATGTTGATGAAGCCGAGCACGGCATCGAGCAGCAGCTGGATCTTGTCCGACAATCGCGTCTCGTAATCGCTGAGCGAGACGACGTCCTTGGACACGGCCTCCAGGCGCTTCTTCGACGACGCCGTGATCCACTCGCTGCCGACGTCGCCGGCAAACGCGGCAACGCGGCCCACCCCGAGCAGGACATCGCGCGCCTTGGCGAGCCGGTCGGCCAGCTCGCCGAGATTCTCCAGGGCCTCCCGCATCCTGCGGCTGGAGCGCACCGGGCGCTGGGTGCGCACCAGGCCACCCTTGAAGACCCCCCGCGAAAGCTGATCGACCTTGCTGCCGAGATGCTCCAGGACATCGGCACCGCGATCGATCATGGCCTCGAGCAGGCTGACGAACACGCACATGCCGTTCTCCAGGCTGTCATCGGAGCCGACGCGCTTGCCGGTCTCGTCGAAGATCGGCAGCTCTGCAAAGCGCACCGTCACCAGCACGTGCGGACCGATGACGAAGCCTACGGGCGTGATCTCGGCTTCGTTGGCCTCGGTGACCCGCACCGCGGGCGAACTGAGATAGAGCGTGCCGCGGTCGAAGATCAGGCGGCTCGACGCCTCAATCTCGCTGAGCGAGTCTTCGGTGGGAATGCGGATGCCGAGCAGCCGTTCCACGAACTGCTTTTCCTCGTCGGTGCCGTCGAGGAGATCGGCCCAGATGATCTCCGAGGGCATCTCTGCGCCGATGCCGTGCCAGTCGTCGGACGGCCACCTGTAAAGTCTGAGCAAGAACCGAACTCCGTGGCCGCCTCGTCATGCCGGATGGCGCATGTCTCTCACCCGCCGACTAACGCATGAGAGTTCCAAACGTTCAAGACCTCCAAGTGACAGCTGTATTCACGCCCTCTTCACCGATGCTTCCGGGGAGCTCGGAGATACCCATCGGAACACGGTCGAGCGATGCACGTTGAACGGACGCGCGGGTGATCCATGGATACGCGTAGTGCATCCCGACATGACGACTTTCCTGGGTGTTGAGGCCTGCGACTTGACCGCCGCACTGCCGGCGGCCGACGCGATCCTG
The DNA here is from genome assembly GCF_016031655.1 of Bradyrhizobium glycinis. Classification (GTDB taxonomy): domain Bacteria; phylum Pseudomonadota; class Alphaproteobacteria; order Rhizobiales; family Xanthobacteraceae; genus Bradyrhizobium; species Bradyrhizobium glycinis. Next base: position 242,929 of record NZ_JACCHQ010000001.1, on the reverse strand, counting down.
TTCGGCGCGTCGGATGCCACCCCGTACGTTGCCGGTCAGACCAGCCATGCCTCTCAAGCGCCGGACGCCATCCGTCGCGCGCTGCGTCACTATGAGAGCGACCTCACCCGTTGGGATTTTGACCAGGACGCCGAGTTGCTCGATCCGAGCAAAACGAGGGTCTTGGACGGTGGAAACGTGCCGACCGACCCAATGACGCCGGAGAGCAACCGTGATGCGATCAGAGCCGCCACGCAAGCCGTCCTTTCGGTTGGCGCCGTTCCGATCCTCCTGGGCGGCGACGACTCCGTCCCGATCCCGTTCTTCAAGGCGTTCCAGGAAAGCAAGGGACTGACCATCCTGCAGATCGACGCCCATCTTGATTGGCGTGATCAGCGCCACGGGTCGGGCTATACCTTCTCCAGCACGATGCGGCGCGCCAGCGAACTGCCCTGGGTCAAGCGCATCGTGCAGGTCGGCTTGCGCGGCATCGGCGGCTCCGGTCGTGCCGAATTCGACGATGCAAAGGCGTGGGGCGCCAAGATCTTCACGGCAAGACATGTCCAGCGTTACGGCATCGCAAGCGTGCTCGACGCGATCGTTGATGACGGCGAGTGCCTGATGACCATCGATTGCGACGGTCTCGATCCATCGGTCGTCCCGGGCGTGCTCGTCCCACAGCCCGGCGGCCTATCCTATTTCGACGTGGTCGATCTCATACGAGGCGTCGCGGCAAAGTCGAGAATAATCGGCCTGGACATCGTCGAATATGTTCCCGAACGCGACGTGCAGAACCTCGGAGCGATTGCGATCGCGCGGATCATCTGCAATGCGCTGGGTTGTGTTGGGGGGCGGGCCGCATAGCTGCTAGAGCTTCCGCTAAGCGCAGTCACGACGGCTGGCCCCACGCCGTGTTCGGGGCCAAAACCTCTCTCTCGCCCCTACAGGAGGAGGGCTGTCGCATATGAATCGCGGCGGCGGCCTGCCCGGGTCGGCAATCCGTCAGGGACGTTGCGCATGACGGTGCCGACGCCGATCGGCCGCTTCTTCTTCCGTGAGATCTTCGCCGAATACACCCGCCGCTATCCTGATGTCCGGCTGGACGTCAGTTTCACCGAACAGTTTGTCGACCTGATCGAAACTGGGACCGATCTTCCGATACGGATCGGGAGCCTCAATTCGAGTTCGTTGGTGGCGCGGCGGGTGGGCACCATTAAGCGCCTGCTGGTGGCGGCGCCCGGGCTGCTTGCGCGTCATCAGGTCCGTTCGCTGCCGGATCACCTGCGCCGCATGCCCTGCGTCACCTACTCACGCCTGTCGCAGAAGAATCAGTGGATGTTCGAAACCGGCCGTTACGTCGTGGACATCGCGCCGGCGATGACCTGCGACGATGCGGACGTGATGACGCTGGCCGCATTGGAGGGGATAGGCGTCGCGGTGCTGCCCAACTGGTGCACCGTGGAGCACATCGCGGCCGGCCGTCTCGTCCATGTGCTGCCCGACTTCGTCGTGCCGCCGCTGCCCATGCATGTCGTCTATCCCGATCCGCAATGGATGTCACACCGGGCGCGACTGTTCCGCGATCTGATCATCGAACGTGCGGACGTCTTTGCGCCCACTGATCGCTTTCGAAACGCTGATCTCGCCCCTTCGGCAACCACGGAAACTGGCTCGCTCCGTTGAGTGTTCGACGTCTGGAAAGGATCACAGGCGGTAGTCGAGGTAAGCACGGCTCCGCGTCCGGTCTACCCCTGAGGGCCAACATTGCCATAGCCTCAGCATTGTTCGGCTCAGGGCCAATTGCTGCCGTCATGTACTTGCGCACAGTTGATTGTGCTGTGTACTCCGCGTACACTCCGGGTTGCGGTGGCTGGGGGACCGGATTATGAAGTGCAAGAGCGCGACGATTGGGGCATTCCTGGCTGTTGTCGCCATACATGCATGCGCAACGAGGGCGGAAACACAAGAGAGCCAGGCGTCGGTCTGGCCCACAAACATGTGGGAAGTCTCGACGCCGGAAGAACAGGGGATGGACTCGCGCGCGGTCGCCCGCTTGATCGACGATGTCGGCACCTACAAGCAGGACAGCGTGCTGATTGTCCGGAATGGCAAGATCGTTGCCGACGCCTATTTCGCGCCCTACGTCGCCGGAATCAGGCATGACCTGCGCTCGGTGACCAAAAGCTTCTTGAGTACCGTGATCGGCGTCCTGGTGCAGCAAGGAAAACTGGAGAGTGTCGACCGTCCGGTGCTCGATTTCTTCCCGGACAGGATCATTGCCAATCTCGATGACCGCAAGAAGGCAATCTCGGTTCAAAACCTTCTCGACATGGCCTCTGGCATCGATTGGGTGGAGCGGGTTTACACACCGGACGAATCCCTTGCCAGGATGTACGCGAGCCCGGACCCGACCGGGTTCGTGCTCGACCAGCCGATGTCCGATCCACCAGGAGAAAAGTTCTATTACAAGGGCGGCGATACGTATCTCCTCTCTGCGCTGGTCAACAAATTGACCGGGCAGAACGCGCTTGACTACGCCAGAAAGGAATTGTTCGCCCCGCTCGGCATTACCGATGTCCGCTGGGCGCCCATCGATAAGCAAGGCATCGTGACCGGTGAGGCCGGAATGCGACTGACCCCTCATGACATGGCGAAGCTCGGCTATCTCTACCTGCGCGACGGCCTGTGGGATGGAAAGCGGATCATCCCGTCCGCCTGGGTTGACCGGGCGAGGAGCGGCAAGCTTGTGACCAATTTCGGCAAGTACGCAAATTTGTGGTGGTCGATTCCGGAAAGAGATGTGTTCATGGCGTTGGGGCGGCACGGCCAGGCGATAGTCGTGTTCCCGAGACTCGATGTCATCGCCGTCCTGACCGGCGTCGTGCCTGACAACGAGAAGCGCTACCCCGTGTCTGCGCTGATCGAGCGCATCCTTGGTGCGGTCCGGTCGGATCGACCGCTGGCGCCCGACCCCGAAGGCGAGGCGGCTCTAAAGGCATCTCTGCTCAAAGCGGCGACCGAAAAGGCGGCGCCCCTTGGTACGGCCTCGGAACTGGTGGACAGGCTGTCCAGCAAGACCTGGCGCTTTGCCGATAATAAATTGCGCATCAGGGCGGTCGGTCTGAAGCTGGCAGGCGAAAATCCTACGTTCGAGCTTACGGTTTATCCCGAGAATTCGCCTGACCGGGATATCTTCCTGCCGGAGCCTGTCGGGCTCGATGGCCGTACGCGCACCAAGCGCACCAACTATGCCGTAGTCGCCAACAGGGGGAACTGGCAGGACAGTCAGACCTTCGCGCTCGAGCGCCGCTTTTTGGGCAACGGCGAAATGGTGTACTGGACCTTTCGCTTCGAGGGCGATCAGCTTAATCTTCGATTCAGAAACACGGATGGATACGAAATCGAGCTGCGTGGCGAACCAGTGAACTAACATTGATTGAAGCGGCCCACCACGTACGTCAGCTCCGGGTCAGAATGCGAAGAACCCAAGCCGAGCAAATCTCGTCCGCTCTGACGCAGCGAGCGGACCTCCGTCGCCCGAGCGCAATTTCGCAGATGGGCCAAAAGCGGAAATCAGGTGTTTAGCCTCATCTCGTACTTCACGCCGCTGTCGCCGATCACCGAAAACCCCAACCTTTCGTAGAGTCGCCTTGCGGGATTGCTTTTGAGAACTGTCAGAAGAACCGGCTTGGCCGTCGCTCTCCAAGCCGGCAATAGGCCTCGCAGGACCTCTGTGCCGATGCCACTACCTTGCTGATCCGGCGCAATGAAGAATTGAAGTAGATGGACGTCTGTGTGGCTCTCTTGAACTTGAAGCCAGCCGACCTCCCTGCCATCGACCGCGACGATCCTGACCTCTGACAACTTCCACAGTGTGGCAAAACTAGCCCGTTGCTTGGCTTCATCCCACACCATGAGTTCTTGGGTGTAAGGCCGCATTGTCGATAGATACAGTTCGAGCGCAAACTGGTAGTGCGCTGCGGTCGCAGCATTTAGCTGGATGCTTCTGTCCATGTTCGGCACCGTAGCACTTGCTTGCCTCCAAAGTCAGCTTTGGGTCAACAGCGCCCTTTTGAGCGGCGGTGGGGCGCTTCCGCTTTGCCCCGACCCCGGACATCTCGCCCCAACGGGCTAACGGAAGCGATGGGCCATAAGCAGAAGAACTTTCGCTGGTAGTGGCGCATGAGACAGGTCATCATTGGCTTTGCATGACCCGGCTCTTTTGCAACATATGGTCCAAAATTGTGATCGTCGAAGGGATCATGGGGTCCGGCAAGTCGACGACCGTACGGCGAATTGCTGATCGGTTGAAGGCTTCCGGTGTGTCCGCCCTCGGCATTACCGAGGGCACCAGCCCACATCCGATCCGCTTTGATTGGGACGTGCCATGGGAGGACATGCCGGCAACGCATCTGGCGAAGTCAGCCGCTGCGCGTTGGAGTGCCTACGCCAATTCTGCCGCGACGTCGGCGAGCATCACGGTTGTCGACGGACAGCTTTTCCATGGGAATTTAACGTCGCTGTTTCTGCTTGATGCCGACATCGCCCTGATCCGCAGCTACCTTCGTGAGGTGGTAGCCACTATCAAGCCGCTACATCCTTTGCTGATCTACTTTCATCAAGACGACGTTGACCGAGCGATTAGAAGGATTTCCGCTGAGCGGGGGGACTCATGGGTGACATATCAGGTCAATTGGAAGCTGACGTCGCCGTACGCCGTTAGGCATGGCTACGCCGGTCTTGGGGGACTCATCGAGCTCTATCGTGATTACCGGCGGCTTACCGACGGTCTCTACGCGGAGCTCGACATCCCGAAGATCAGCATCGAGAACTCCGGAATGGAATGGGCGAAGTATGAAGAGACCATAGTTTCCGTCTTGGTGAACCCGGCCAGCGACGGGGGCAGCAATTCTTGATCGCTCTATGACTGAGCCAGAGAAGGTGCTTGCGTGCTGAGCGAGTGGCGACAGGCGGCGCTGGTCTGCTCCGGGTCGCAAAGCGCCCTTCCCAGGCCAGAACGGCGCGTCCGCTGTAGAGAACAGACAGCGCATTTGTCAGCACATGCCATCGGCACAGACCGGCGCACGCACACTGCTCTAAAGCGCCGGCAAGCCGGGCGGCGGCTTGCGCTTGGCGGAGGCCTGCTCATATGCGTAGGCCAGGCGGAGCAGCTTGTGCTCGCTCCAGGCGCGGCCTGCGAAGGTGATTCCGAGTGGATAGTCAGGCGTGTCCTTGCCGTCGTCTGTCCCCGAAACGAATCCTCCAGGCACCATGACGCTTGGATAACCTGCCTTGGCCGCGATCGACGCACCCATAGCGCCAGGGAACAGCACGGCGTCGAGCTTGTGCTGGTTCATATAGGCATCCATGCCGCGCGTCTTGGCGGAGAGTAGATCCATGGCGCGCGCGGATTTGTATTCACGCTCGCTGAGATCGCCCCTGGTCATCCCCGCGGCGAGAAAGTGGTCCTGGCCGAAACGCAGCGCCCTGTCCGCATTCGCTTCGTTGAAGGCGACGATGTCGGTCATGGTCTTGATGTCCGTGTTGGTCGCCCACTCCTCCAGATACAGATTGAGGTCGTGCTTCAGCTCGTACAGGAAAACAACCGGCGGTCGTGCGATCGTGCCCTTGTGGCGGCTCAACGGGTTGCGGTTGAGCACGGCCATGGTCGTGCCCGGCCCGCCGATCCAGCCTGCTGTCGGCATGCTGGCACGCACGATGACGGCGCCGAGATCCTCCAGCACCTGCATCGCTTCGGCCATCAGCTTGGTCGACCTTGGCGGCAACTTGCCGTAATAGCAATCGTTCAGCGGATCAGCAGGGTCGCTCGGCACGCCGATGCGCGCGCCGTTCATCGCATCGCGCGCGAGGCCTTCGGTGTAATCGGCCGGCCGCCGCTGCTTCTGCGTCGCCGGATCGAGCGGGTCCTTCGCAGCGAGCACGTTGAGCAGCAGCGCCGCGTCGCGCACCGTTCGCGTCATCGGTCCCGCGGTGTCCTGGCTGTGCGCGATCGGCACGATGCCGGCACGGCTGATCAGCCCGACAGTCGGCTTGACGGTGACGAGGCCGTTCTGGCTGGCGGGAAACAGCAGCGAGCCCGAGGTCTCCGTGCCGATCGAGGCCGCACACAGGCCTGCCGCCACCGCGACCGCTGAACCCGCGCTCGAGCCGCCCGGGGGCACAATGGGGATGCCGTGATCGTCCATCAGCGCGGGTGCATAGGGGTTCTTGACCTGGCCGCCCAGCGACGAAAAGCCGTGGGACATGTCGATTGCGAGCATGTTGGAAAACTCGGTCAGGTTGGCCTTGCCGAGGATCACCGCGCCGGCCTCGCGCAGCAGCTTGACGAGCGTGGCATAGTCCCGTGCGCGCGCGCCTTCCAGCGCCAGCGCGCCTGCCGTGGTCGGCTGAGCGTCGCCGGTCGCGATATTGTCCTTCACCATGATCGGGATGCCGGCCAGTGGCCGTTTGGCCGACGGCTTGACGCTATCGAGCTTGCCCGCGATCGCGAGCGCGTCGGGATTGAGCGCGCGTACCGCGTTGAGCTTGGGCCCGTCGCGGTCGTAGGCTTCAATGCGCGCGAGATAGGCTTTGACCAGCGCCGTGGCAGTGACACGCCCATTGGCCAAAGCATGAGCGATATCGCTCAGTGACGCATGATCGAGCCTTGCATGATCGAGCTTTGGGGAGATCGGCGCCTCGGCGCTGACGGCCGCCGCGGCAATGCCGGCATCGCGGCGGGATGGCTTCTTCACGGCTGCCTCGCCTTGCGACGCGTCCCCGACCACGAGACCGCGACGATGCCATCATGCCAGTGTTTTGCCCGACGGGTCAACGTCGGACCCATCGCGTCGACCACGCACGGCGCAACGCGCAAGCCATTGAAATGACTAACCCCGGCTACTGTGCATGGGGTTGTTTTTCAGGTTTTTGTTTTGGCGCTGCCCTCCCCAACGCGTGGAGAGGGCACAGCAACGGACGCCGCCTACTCCCAATACCACGTGGAGAAGTCGTTCTCGAATTGAGGGACTTCCTTCCAGACGCCCTTCAGCTTCTTGTTGATGACAGTCGGCCATTGCGGCTGGAATAGGTAGGCCGAGACTGCATCGGTCGCCAGCATGCGCTGGGCGTCGCCGAGCAGCTTGGCGCGGCCGGCTTCGTCCGGTGTCGAGACAATCTGCTTGTAGAGCGCGTTGAACGCCTCGTTGTTGTACCCGATGTAATAGTCCGACTCGGTGAGCTTGACGAGGTCGAACGGCTCGACATGGCTGACGATGGTGAGATCGAAATTGTGCGGGCCGTTGCCGGCGAACACCTGCGACAGCCACTGCGCCCATTCGACGTTCTCGATTTTGGCGATGATGCCGACCTTGGCGAGCTGGGCCGCGACAATCTCACCGCCCTGCCGCGCATAGGGCGGTGGCGGCAGCTTCAATGACAATTCCAGCGGCGTGGTAACGCCGGCTTCAGTCAGCAGCTTCTTGGCTTTCTCAGGGTCGTAGGGGTTGATGCCGGTGGTGTCGACATAACCGAGTGATCCCGGTGTGTAGAAGCTGCCGATCGGCGTGCCGAACCCCTCGACGGCGCCGTCGATCAATGCCTTGCGGTCGATCGCGGCGAGGATGGCGCGGCGAACGCGGACGTCGTCGAGCGGCTTCTTGCGATGGTTGATGGCCACGATGGTCTTGGCCCTGGAGCCGCCGATCAGCACCGTGAACCGCGGGTCGCTCTTGAACTGAGCAACCACGCGGGTCGCGATACGCGGGAACGCGTCGACGTCGTTCGAGAGCAGCGCCGCGGCTTGCGCGGCCGGATCGGAGATGAAGCGGATCGTCACCTTGGACAGCTTGATCGCAGCGGCGTTGCGGTAGTCGGCCCATTTGTTCAGCGTGATCGAGGAGCCCTTGGCCCAGGCCCCTAACTGATAAGGTCCGGTCCCGACCGGCTGCGTGACATTGGTGGCCGCGCTCTTCGGCTCGACGATCGAGCCGCCCGCCTGTCCGAGCAGGAACGGCAGGTTCGGCTCGGAATATTTCACGGTGATCACGACGGTGTCGGCGTCGGGCGTCTCGACCTTCTCGAAGGCCTGGTACAGGCTCTTGTCCTTGTTGGTGCTGGTCGGTGCCGCGTTGCGCTCGAACGAGAACTTCACCGCAGCGGAATCGAACGCTTCGCCATTGTGGAATTTGACGCCCTTGCGCAGCTTGAACGTATAGGTCTTCAGATCGGGCGAAGCGGTCCAGCTCTCGGCCAGCAGCGGCGAGGTGGAGCCGTCCTCATTGATCTTGGTCAGCGTCTCATAGATGTTGTAGAGCGTGACCTCGGCGATCGCGGCGGCGGCGGCGTTAGTGGGGTCGAGGCCCGGCGGCTCCAGCGTCATCCCCATGACCACGCTGTCCTTCTTGCTCTGCGCCAGCACCGGCAAAGGCGCCGCGACGAGCGCAGCGGCAAATGCGACGATCGATAGTTTCCTGAACATGCGCGAACTCCCCGGCCAATCCTGTTTCCAGCTTTACGCCAATCCTGTCCCGAACACTAACCTTCCATGGCCGCCTGCGGCAACGCCATGACGGCCTCGGCCTTGTGGCAGGCGGCAAGGTGCCCCTCGCCCACCTTGCGTAACTCGGGCGAAACCTCGCGGCAATGCTGGTCGGCAAGGGCGCAGCGTGATGCATAGGGGCATCCGGCCGCCGCCGCCGATTGCGAGGCGATCGCCTGGGCCCCGCGCCGCCGCCGGCCACCACCGGCGCGGGCCCGCGGCACCGCATCCAGCAGCGCCCGCGTATAGGGATGGGCGCCGCGCTCGAACAGATCCTCTGGCCGTCCCTGCTCGACGATGCGGCCGAGATACATCACCGCGACCTCGTCGCAGAGATAGTCGACCACGGCGAGGTCGTGGCTGATCAGGATGTAGCTCAGGCCGAACTGCTCCTGGAGATCCTGCATCAGGTTCAGCACCTGGGCCTGCACGGAGACGTCGAGCGCCGAGACCGGCTCGTCGGCAACGATGAGCTTCGGCTGCGTGATCAGCGCACGCGCAATCGCGATGCGCTGGCGCTGGCCGCCGGAGAACTCGTGCGGATATTTTTCCATGTCCGCATCGCGCAAGCCGACCTGGCGCAGCACCGCGGCGACGCGGTCGCGGAACGTGGTGCGGTCCGCACCCTCCAGCACGGTCAGCGGCTCGGCGACGATCCGGGCGATGGTCTGGCGTGGATCGAGCGAGCCATAGGGGTCCTGGAACACCATCTGGAAATCGCGCCGGGCGCGACGCAGCTCATCGGCCGGCAAGCGGTTGAGATCGCGCCCGAGCAGCGCGACGTGTCCTGCGGTCGGCCGCTCCAGCGCCATCACGACGCGCGCGAAGGTGGACTTGCCGGAGCCGGACTCGCCGACGATGCCGAGGCTCTTGCCGGCCCGGACCTGCACACTGACACCGTTGAGCGCGCGCACCTGCCCCGGCGGACGGAATAGGCTCTCGCGCGGCAGCGTGTAGCGCTGTTCGAGATCCCTGACGTCGAGAAGCGGGGCGGTGCTCATGCGGTCAGCGCTCCGACGCGTTCGGCCATCGACACGTCCGTTCGGATGCAGCGCGCAAAATGGCCGGGGCCGACATCCACCATCGGCGGCAGCGCGGCACGGCACTGGTCGATCACCAGCGGACAGCGATCTGAAAAGGTGCAGCCGGACGGCAGGTCGGCGAGCTCCGGCACCGTGCCCGAGATCGTCTTCAGCCGCGTCCCCTTGCGCGCGCCGAGCTTCGGCCGGGCACGGAACAGGCCCTGGGTGTAGGGATGGCCCATGCGACGGAAGACCTCGCCGGTCGGGCCGCTTTCGACCACGGTGCCGCCATACATCACCATCATGCGCTGCACGTTCTCGGCGATGACGCCGAGATCGTGCGAGATCAGGATCATCGACATGCCGCGCTCCTCGACGAGGTCGGCGATGAGGTCGAGGATCTGGCCCTGGATGGTGACGTCGAGCGCGGTGGTCGGCTCGTCCGCGATCAACAGGTCCGGCTCGCAGGCGAGCGCCATCGCGATGGTGATGCGCTGGCGCTGGCCGCCGGAGAACTGATGCGGATAGGCATCGACGCGCCGTGCCGGATCGGGCAGCCCGACGCGATCGAGCAAGGCGATTGCTTCTTTGCGCGCCTGCGCCGCCGAATAATTCTTGTGACGCCGCAGCGGCTCGGCGACCTGGTTGCCGATCGTGTGCATCGGGTTGAGCGCGGTCATCGGCTCCTGGAAGATCATGCTGATGCGGTTGCCGCGCAGGCGGCAATAGTCGGCATCCGCAAGTCCGACGAGCTCGTCGGCATCCAGCTTGATGCTGCCGGTGACGACGGCACTGTCCGGCAGCAGCCCCATCAACGACAACGCCGTGACCGACTTGCCGCAGCCGGACTCGCCGACGAGCCCGAGCGTCTCGCCGCGCTTCAGCGCAAAGCTGACACCGCGCACGGCCTGCGCCGGCCCACGGCTGGTGTTGAGGCGAACGCCGAGATTTTCGACCTCGATCAGCGGCGTGTCGGAGCGCTCGGCCATCGTCATCGCTCCCGCGCCAGCCGGGGATCGAGCAGGTCGCGCAATCCGTCACCGAGCAGGTTGAGGCCGAGCACCGAGATTGCGATCGCAACGCCCGGATAGACCGCGAGCATCGGCGACTGGAACAGCAGCGTCTGCGCGTCGTTGAGCATCCGACCCCAGGACGGCTGCGGCGGCTGGGTGCCGAGGCCTAGATAGGACAAAGCGGCTTCGGCGAGGATGGCGAGCGCGAACTGGATGGTGACCTGCACGATCAGGATCGACAGGATGTTCGGCAGCACATGCTCGATGGTGATGCGGAAGCGCCCCTTGCCCGCCGCCCGTGCCGCGAGCACGAATTCGCGCGCCCAGATCGCGTTGGCGGAGCCGCGCGTCAGCCGGGTCAAGGTCGGGATCTGGAAGATGCCGATCGCGACGATTGAGGTCACCATGCCGGGCCCGACGACCGCCGCGAGCATGATCGCGGACAGCACGGCCGGAAAGGCGAAGGTGAAATCGGAAAAGCGCATGATGATTTCCTCCGTCCAGCCGCGCCGGGCCGAGGCGATCAGGCCCAACGTGACGCCGAAGGTGAGACCGATGCTGACGGCGATGACACCGACCATGATGGTGGATCGGGCGCCCGCAAGCAGCAGCGAGACGATGTCGCGGCCGAAGGAATCGGTGCCGAGCCAATGCGCCGCCGAGGGCGGGCGGAGCTTTGCGGCGATGTCGATCTCGTGAGGCGACCACGGCGTCCATACCAGCGACAACAGGGCCGAAGCCAGCACCAGAAGGCTCAGCGTGCCACCGAGGACGAAGCTGCGGTGGCGCAACGCGCGGCGCCAGAACGTGCGCGCCGGCAGGGGACGCGGTGCGACGGGTGCGTCGATGACGATGGGCGCGCTCACAGGTCGTGCACCTTGATGCGAGGATCGATGAAGGCATAGAGGACATCGACCACGAAATTGACGATCACGACCATCGCGGCGAGCAGCATCACGCAATTGCGCACCACGATCAGATCGCGGTTGGCGATCGACTGGAAGATCAGACGGCCGAGGCCCGGCAGGTAGAACACGTTCTCGATCACGATGGTGCCGGCGAGCAAATTGGCGAATTGCAGCCCCATCACGGTCATCACGGGGATCATGGCATTGCGCAGCACGTGGCTCCACAGAACCTCGCGCTTGCCGAGGCCCTTTGCGCGGGCGGTGCGGACGAAATCTTCGCGCAGCACTTCGAGCACGGCCGAGCGCGTGACGCGCGCAAGGATCGCGGCCTGCACCACCGCGAGCGAGATCGCGGGCAACAGCAGCGACTTGAGCCCCGGCCAGATGCCGTCCTCCCACCCCGCAAAGCCGCCCGCCGAGAGCCATTGCAGTCGCACCGAGAACAACAGCACCAGGAGAATCGCGAACCAGAAATTCGGCAGCGCGATGCCCACTTGCGTCAACGACATCACGCCGACATCGCCGAGCTTGTTGTGGTTGGCGGCGGTGTAGATGCCGGCCGAGAGCGCCAGCGTCACCGTGATCGTCATCGCCATGATCGCGAGCGGAATGGTCAGCACCAGCCGCTCGGCGATCAGGCTGCCGACCGCGGTGCCGTAGACGTAGGAATTGCCGAGATCGCCGACGGCGAGGCCCTTGATCCATTGCATGTAGCGAACCGCCAGCGGCTGGTCGAGCCCGAGTTTGATGGTGAGCGCGCGGACCGCATCCGGCGAGGCGTCGGCGCCCATCAGCATCTGCGCGGCGTTGCCGGGCAGCGCATCGAGCACCAGGAAGATGATCAGCGATGCGCCGACCAGCGTCGCCAGCAGGGTCAACAGACGTCGGAGGACAAAGACGCTCATGCGTGCTCGGCTTCAGGGCTCACCCGCGGCACGATCAACATGTCTGGACGCCGGAGGCAAGTTCTTTGCACATAACCCCTTTGCGGCATGCCCATCTCCTCAAGCCGGCCAGCGGGACAGAAGATCGCTTGACGCTTCGAACAGAGCGCTCACGCGCAGCAATTCCGCGTCAGCCCGGAAACGGCCGACCAGCTGAAGCCCGATAGGCAAGCCGTCGCGGGCAAAGCCGGAGGGAAGGCTGACGGCGGGATGGCCGGTCATGTTGAACGGCATGGTCCAGGGGAACCAGTGCGGCCGGACGCTGTCGAAATGCCTGCCGTCGATCTCGATGCTGCCGAACAGATCCTGCTTGATCGGCAGCGCGGTGCGCGTCAGCGTCGGCATCGCCAGGAGGTGACCGCGCGCAAGCAGCGATTGCACGCGGCGGAACAACGCGGTGCGCGCGAACATCGCCTCCTGATAGTCGACGCCGCTGACCTCGCTGGCGAGCGCGAGCTGGTTGAGGAAGGCCTCGCTCAGTTCGTCCCGATGCTCGGCTGCAAGCTTGGCAAAGCGCGTGCGCCAGACGGTGTGGTTAATGGCGCGCCAGATCGGCTCGATGTCGAACCCCTCGCCGGAGAATTCCTCGAGCTCGGCCCCCAACCCGGCCAGCCGGTCGAGGCTCACCTTGAAATTGGCGGCGACCTCGGCTGACACCGGACGGCCCGGCGGCGTCAGGCAGTACAGAATCCTTAAGCCGCGTAGATCGCCGCGCGGGGCGGCGGTGCCGATGAAGTCAGGCACGGGCACGCCGATCGACCACGGATCGCAAGGATCCTCGCCAGCCATCGCCTGCATCATCAATGCGGTGTCGGCGACGGTGCGGGTGGTCGGCGTGACATAGGTCTGGTTGCCGAACACATCGAGCGCCTGGCTGTGCGGGATCACGCCGTTGCTCTGCTTCAGGCCCACTACGCCGTTGCAGGCGGCTGGAATTCGCGTCGAGCCGCCGCCGTCGGTCGCAATCGCCAGCGGCGCGATGCCGCTCGCCACGGCGACCGCCGCGCCGCCGCTGGAACCGCCGGAGGAGCGGCAGGCGTCCCACGCATTGCGGGTCCGACCGAACAAGGGTGAATCGGTGAGGCACTTGCTGCCGAACTCCGGCGTCGTGGTCTTGCCGATCAGGATTGCACCCTCGCTGCGCAGCCGCGCGACGGCGACGGCATCCTCGGTCGGCACATTATTCTTGTAGGGAACGGCGCCGAACGTGGTCTTGACCCCCTTGGTATTGACGATGTCCTTGACGGTTACGGGGATGCCGTGCAGCAGGCCGAGCGGTTCGCCCGCCATCACCTTGCGCTCGGCTTCGCGCGCCGCAGCGATCGCCTCGTCGCCGCACAACGTGATGAAGCAATTCAATTCGGGCTGGAGGGCCTCGGCGCGGGCAAGCACCGCGCGGGTGAGCTCGACTGGCGAAATCCGCTTTGCCGCGACGAGACCGCGCAGCTCGGTTGCGGACAACAGACAGGGATCGCCATTCATCGTCACATCACGCTCCGAAGCGAGCCGCCATTGGCCCGTAGACATTGACAGCGAGAATGACAGTTTTGTTAACTCGCCGTCCAATACGATTTTTGTCGCCAACCCATACGCTCTCGGTATGCCAATGGATCTTCGCCGGCTCCGCTATTTCGTCGCCGTCGCCGAGGCCCGCAGCATCGGCAAGGCGGCCGAGCAGCTCCGGATGGCGCAGCCGCCGCTTTCGGTCCAGATCCGCAAGCTCGAGGCCGAGATCGGCGCGCCGCTGTTCCGCCGCGGCACCCGTGGCATGGATCTGACCGAGGCGGGCCAGGCGTTGCTGGCGCGCGCCAGCGAAGCGCTGGCGTTGGCGGCCGACGGCGCCGAAGCCGCGCGCGCGGTTGCTTCGGGACGGCGCGGCCGGCTGTCGGTGGGTTACATGTTCGTGCTGGCGAATGCGATGCTGCCGCGGCTCATCCCCGAACTGCGCCGCGCGGTTCCCGGCGTCGACCTCAGCTTTGTTGAGCTCAGCGCCTCGACGCGCGAGGCCCGCGTGCTCGACCGCAGTGTCACGGTCGCGCTGTGCATGCCCGCAATCAATCATCCCGAGATACAGGTGGCAAAGATCGGTGCACAGCCTTTCATGCTGGCCATGCCGATCCGCTCGCCACTCGCCCGCTTGAGCTCCGTGCCGATGGCCCGGCTGCAGGGTCGCCCGCTGATCGCACTTCCGCATCCCGACCATGGGCCCGCCTCCTCCGCGGTTGTCCCTTTATTGCGTCGGCACCAAGTGGTGATGCCGATCGCCAGCCGGGTGGAGACGGTGCATTCGGCGATGAGCCTGGTCCTGGCCGGCGAAGGTCTCGCCATCCTGCCGGCCTGCGCACGACTCGGCGCGCCACGCGGAGTCGTGTTCAGACCGCTGCGCGACGTCGCTGACTCCCTCGACATCGCAGTCTGTTGGCGGCGGGACTCCCACAGTCCGCTGATCGGAACCTTCGTCAAATGTGCCGAGAAGGCCGTCGCGCGGATGTGACGTGGACTACCAGCTCCAATTGATCTCGTGGCTCCAGGGGGGATCGGCGCCCGGACGGGTGCAGGTCAGGCCCGCACAATTGGCGGCGAAGGACAGGGCACGGCGGAGTTCGTCCGCGCCGATGTCCTGCAATCTCGGTCGGGCGATGTGACCCTGCTTGTACAGGGCGAACAGCAGTGCCGCCTGAAAGCTGTCGCCGGCGCCAATCGTGTCGACGACCTCGACCTTTGGTGCTTGCACTTCGATCTGCCCGGCTTGCGCATGCCACGCGATGGCGCCGTTGCTGCCGCGGGTGATGACGATAAGGCTTGTGCCCTGCCGCAGCAATGTGCTCGCGCGCTGCTGATAAGGCTCCTCGCCGAAGAGATAGGCGAAATCGACATCCGACATCTTGATGAGATCGGCTCTTCCGGCGAACTCGGCCATACGGCCGAGATAGGCTGGCTTGTCCTTGACGAGGTTCGGTCTGCAGTTCGGATCGAAGGAGATCGTGGACGACGGCCGCGCGTCTGCGATCAGGGCCTTGGTCTCGGCCGCACCCTGGTCGTTGACCAGCGTAGTCGAGCCGACATGGACGGCCTCGACCGTATCGAACGGAATGGACCCATGCCGATAAGTCCAGCTCCGCGTCGCGGTTTCGGCATCGTAGAAGGCGTAGTGCGACTCGCCTTCGACAATGCGGACAAAGGCAAGCGTGGTCTGGTGGTCGCTGCGGGTGGCGAGATCGAGGTCAACATTGGAGGCTGCTGCGTGATCGGCGATCATGCGGCCGAACAGGTCGGTCGAAATGCCGCCGACAAAGCCGGTCGGCGCGCCCAACCGCGCCATTCCGATCGCGACGTTCAGGCAGGAGCCGCCGACCGCGGGCATCACCGCTTCGCGCCCTTCGACGCTTCGCGTCGGCACGAAATCGATCAGCGCATCGCCGCAGGCAATCAGCATGTCCTTCAACCTTTCGCGACGCTGCGCATCGCGGCACGGCTGCCGCGATCGAGCTCGCGCAGCAGCTTGTAGACCTCGCGCTTGCGGGCGTGGAACGCGGCCATGTCCGGCGCGGTCGGCTCGCTCTTGCGTCCAAGCGCCGACATCTTGGCCATGGTCTCGTCGATCGAGGCACAGGCGCCACCGGCGACCGCCCCGAGCATCGCGGCGCCCAGCAGCACCGGCTCTTTGGTCTGCGGCAGCGCGACGGTGAGGCCGGTGGTGTCGGCCATGATCTGGCGGACCAACGGACTGCGGCTGGCACCGCCGCCCATGATCATGATGCTGGACCGGACCCCATGCGCGGCAAAAGCCTCGATGACCTCAGCAAGCCCATAGGCAAGACCACAGAGGCCGGCGACGAACAGCCGCTCCATCGAGGCGATGTCGGTGTCGAGATCGAGGCCCGCGATCACCGCGCGCGTGTCGGGATCGGCATGGGGCGAGCGATTGCCGATGAATTCCGGCAGCACGTGGACGTCGTGCGCCAACAGCGCGGCACGGCTGGCATCGCCGGCACGCGCGATGATGCGGCGCTCGAGGAAATCGATGAGGTCGAGGCCTTCGCCCCGCGCCGCCGCGCTCGCCTCGCCATGGCCAGGATGCGACTTGAGGAGATGATCGATCGCAGCGCCCGCGGCGGACTGCCCGCCTTCATTGAGCCAGAACTCCGGCACCATGCCGGAATAATACGGGCCCCAAACGCCCGGCACGAAGCACGGCTCCTTCGTCGTCGCCATGATGCAGGCCGACGTTCCCATGATGTAGGCGAGACGGTCGCTGACATCGCTCGCGCCGCCCGCCCCGTCACGGCCGCCGATCGCACCGATGCCGCCGGCATGGGCATCGATCAGGGAGGCGCCGACCGGAGTGCCCGGAGGAAGGCCGAACTCGGCCGCGGCTGCCGGCGTGAGCCCGGCGCCGAGGCGCGTACCGGGCGCAACGATCTCGGTCCCGATCCGCGCGTATTTCTCGGCGACGAAGTCGGAGAGGCCGATGCGCTTGAAGAACGGCGCGCTCCAGCCGCCGCCGTCATGGGCGAGATAGTTCCACTTGCAGGTGACGGTGCAGGTCGAGCGCTGCAGCGCGCCGGTCGCCCGCCAGGTCAGATAATCGGCCAGATCAAAGAAGTGACCGGCGGCATCGAAACTTGCGCGCAGATGCCGCTTCAGCCAAAGCAGCTTCGGCATCTCCATCTCCGGCGAGATCGAGCCGCCGACATAGCGCAGCACAGCATCCTCGGTCTCGTTGATCAGCCGCGCCTCGGCCGTGGCGCGATGGTCCATCCAGACGATGACATTACGCTGCGCCTCGCCGGAGGTGCTGACGGTGAGAGGCTCGCCTTGCGGATCGAGCGCCACGAGGGAACAGGTGGCGTCGAAACCGATGCCGCCGATGCTGCTCGGCGCAATCGCTGCTTCCGCCATCGCCGCGCGCACCGATTTGGCGCAGGCCTGCCAGATGTCCTCTGACGACTGCTCAACGATGTCGCCGGCCTCGTGCCAGATCCTGATCGGATGCCGGGCCGTCGCGAGCAGCGTGCCGGCCTCGTCAAACACCCCTGCCCGCGTGCTCGTGGTCCCCACGTCGACGCCGATATACGCTCGCGGCATGGTCTCTCCCGGTCGCCTTCCGCCCGTTTTGACGGTGAGCCTACCAGCAAGTGTAGCCGCCATCCACCAGCACGATGCTGCCGGTCATCAGGCTCGCGGCCTCGGACGAGAGGAACAGCACGACGGAGGCGATCTCCTCGACCTGCCCCATGCGCGCCATCGGGGTTCCACCGATCCAGGCGTCATACATTTTCGGATTGCTCTTCACGAAGGCGTTGAGCGGCGTCTCGATATAGGTCGGCGCCACCGCGTTGACGCGGATGCCGCGCGCGCCCCATTCGGCGGCCAGCGACTTGGTCAGATGGTGCACGGCAGCCTTGGAGGCGTTGTAGAAGCACTGCTCCTGCGGCTTGTTGACGATGAAGCCGCTCATCGAACCGATATTGACGATGGCGCCGCTTCCAGCCTTCAACATGTGCTTGCCGAACTCGCGACAGCACCAGAAGGTGCCGTTGAGATTGACATCGATGACATTGAGCCAATGCTCGTCGGTAACGGTCTCGGCCGGCGTCTCGCTCCGCGCGATGCCGGCATTGTTGACGAGGATGTCGACCCTGCCATGGCGGGCGACGAGATCATTTGCCACCTCCGCCACGCGTGTGGTGTTGGTGACGTCCATGACCGCAGTCTCGATGTCGTAGCCCTTCGCTCTCAGGCTGGCTTTGGCGCCGTCGGCGACCTTGCCGTCGAGGTCGCCAATGATGACCTTCGCACCGGCCTCGGCCAGCGCCTCCGCGCAGGCGAGGCCGATGCCCTGGCCGCCGCCGGTGATGAACGCGGTCTTGCCGCTCAGCCTGAATTTTTCCAGATACATGATCGTCTTTCCGTTTTCTTGCCGTTTTTTGTCAGCCCCGAAGAGCGTTGCCGCTCTCGTCGAAGCGGTGAATGCGCGCAGGATCCGGCATCAGCGACACCCGGTCGCCGGCATGCAGGCTCAATTCGCCGATGTAGCGCGCCGTCAGCATGCCGAGCGCGCCGGCATCGACGTAGAGGAAGGTGTCACTGCCGAGATGCTCGGCCACCGCAATGGTGCCCTGCCAGCCGCTGGCGCCATCGCGTTCGATCTTCAGATGCTCCGGCCGGACTCCGATAGTGGCCGCGCCGCGTTGCAGGGCATTCTCGCCGGTGACGAAATTCATCTTGGGCGAGCCGATGAAGCCGGCGACGAAGAGATTGGCGGGTCGCTCGTAAAGCTCCAGCGGCGAGCCATACTGCTCGATCTTGCCGCCGTTGAGCACGACGATCTTGTCGGCCATGGTCATGGCCTCGACCTGATCGTGGGTGACGTAGATCGCGGTGGTGCCGAGCTGCTTCTGCAGCCGGGTCACCTCGATGCGCATCTGCACGCGCAGTGCGGCATCGAGGTTGGAGAGCGGCTCGTCGAACAGGAACGCCTTGGGCTCGCGCACGATGGCCCGGCCGATCGCGACGCGCTGGCGCTGGCCGCCCGAGAGCTCGCGCGGCTTGCGGTCGAGGTAGGACGTGAGATTCAGCGTCGCGGCGGCCGCCTCGACCTTGCGGTTGATCTCTTCCTTCGGCAGGCCCGCCATCTTGAGGCCGAAGCCGATATTGCCGCGCACGCTCATATGTGGATAGAGCGCGTAGGACTGGAACACCATCGACAGTCCGCGCTTGGCAGGCGGCGTATCGACGACGTTCTTGCCATCGATCAGGATCTTGCCGCCGCTGACGTCCCCGAGCCCCGCGATCAGCCGCAGCAGCGTGGTCTTACCGCAGCCGGAGGGACCGACGAATACGACGAAGGAGCCGTCGGCGATATCGAGGTCGGCGCCCTTGATGATGTGCACCGGGCCGAAGGATTTCTGCACGCCCTGAAGTGTGATCTGACCCATGATCCGGCAGCCCCCTATTTTACCGCGCCAAAGGTGAGCCCGCGCACGAGCTGTTTCTGGCTGAACCAACCGAGGACGAGAATGGGCGCGATCGCCAGCGTGGACGCCGCCGACAGTTTTGCCCAGAACAGCCCTTCGGGGCTCGAATAGGAGGCGATGAACGTGGTGAGCGGCGCAGCGCTCGAAGTGGACAGATTCAGCGTCCAGAACGCCTCGTTCCAAGCCAGGATCAGATTGAGCAGCAGCGTGGACGCCAGCCCCGGGATCGCCATCGGCGTCAGCACGTAGACGAGCTCGCGACCGATCGTGGCGCCGTCCATGCGCGCGGCTTCGAGGATGTCGCGCGGGATCTCCTTGAAATAAGTGAAGAGCATCCAGATGACGATCGGCAAATTCCCGAGGCACAGGATGAAGACGAGGCCGATGCGGGAATCGAGCAGCCCGAAGCTCTTGTAGATCAGGTAGATCGGCACCAGCACGCCGACCGGCGGCATCATCTTGGTCGAGAGCATCCAGAGCAGGATGTCCTTGGTGCGCTTGGTCGGCGAGAACGCCATCGACCAGGCCGCCGGAATGGCGATCAACAGCGCAATGAGCGTCGAGCCGCCGGCGATGATGATCGAGTTCATCGCGTGGTGCAGGTAGTCGCTGCGCTCCTGCACGGTCGCGTAATTTTCCGTGGTCCAGTGGAAGAACAGGAAGGATGGCGGGATCGCGAATGCCTCGAGCTCGGTCTTGAAGCTCGCCAGCCCCATCCACAGGATCGGAAAGAAGATCAGGAAGCCGAACAGCCAGGCCGCCGCCGTCGATATCATCACCCGCCGCGTCGTCGCCATCCGCGCCATGTCAGGCCTCCAGGTTGCGGCCGACGATGCGGACCAGGAAGAAGGCGACGATGTTGGCGATCACCACCGCGACGAGCCCACCCGCGGAGGCGCTGCCGACGTCGAACTGGATCAGCGCCTGCGAATAGATCAGGAAGGCGATGTTGGTGGTCTGCAGGCCGGGCCCGCCGCCCGTGGTGACGAAGATCTCGGCGAACACCGTCAGCAGGAAGATGGTCTCGATCAGGATCACCACCGTGATGGGACGCGCAAGGTGCGGCAGCGTGATGTAGATGAAGGTCGAGACGGCGCTCGCACCGTCCATCTCGGCGGCCTCCTTCTGCTCCTCGTCGAGCGATTGCAGCGCGGTGAGCAGGATCAGGGTCGCGAACGGCAGCCATTGCCAGGTCACGATCAGAATCACCGCGAGCAG
This sequence comes from Bradyrhizobium glycinis, assembly GCF_016031655.1. Taxonomy (GTDB): domain Bacteria; phylum Pseudomonadota; class Alphaproteobacteria; order Rhizobiales; family Xanthobacteraceae; genus Bradyrhizobium; species Bradyrhizobium glycinis. The sequence goes on along the minus strand of NZ_JACCHQ010000001.1, from coordinate 222,326 downwards.
CGGCACGTCGTTGAACCAATCGATCGGTGTCAGGCCGAACAGCGAGGCGAGCCAGGCGAACAATCCCGACACCGGATGCATCAACAGATTCTTCCAGACCAGCGCGCTCACCGTCGGCATCACGAAGAACGGCGCGATCACCATCAGCCGCACGAAATTGCGGCCGATTACGGGTTGGTCCATCAGCAGCGCCAGGGGAATGCCGAGCAGGATGGTCAGCGCCAGCACCGAGCCGACCAGCACCAGCGTGTTCTGGAGCGAGGCCAGGAAGGCAGGATCGGTGAGGAAGTAGCGGAAGTTTTCGAGGCCGACGAACGATTCCGAGCCGGGATCGAGCAGGCTGTAATGCAGCGTCGAGAAGTAGATCGTCAGCGCCAGCGGGACGATCATCCAGATGAACAGCAACCCGACGGCGGGGGTCAGGAGCGACCGCGCAAGAAGCTGCGTCTGCCGGGTTGCCATTCTTGGCGCTCCGCTCGGAGGAAGAAGGGCGGCCATCCAGCAAGGATGGATGGCCGCAATTTTGAGCTCAGGGAGAGCTCGGGCTCACTTGATGTAGCCGGCGCGCTTCATCTCGCGCTCGGTAGCAGACTGCGCAGCCGTGAGCGCTGCATCAACCGTGGTCGATCCCGCAAGCGCCGCCGAGAACTGCTGGCCGACCTGCGTGCCGATGCCCTGGAATTCAGGGATCGCGGCGTATTGCACGCCGACGTAAGGAACGGGTTTCACCGTCGGCTTGTTGGGATCAGCGGCGTCGATCGAGGCCAGCGTCAGTTTCGCGAACGGCGCGACCTTCAGGTACTCATCGTTCTGGTAGAGCGAGGTGCGCGTGCCCGGCGGCACGTTGGCCCAACCCTCCTTCGACGCAACCAGCTTGGTGTAGTCCTTGCTGGTTGCCCAGGCGATGAACTTTTCTGCGGCTTCCGTCTTCTTGGAGCCGGCGGGAATCGCGAGATTCCAGGCCCACAGCCAGTTGGCATTCTTGCCGAGCCCGGTGTTGGGCGCGAGCGCGAAGCCGACCTTGTCGGCGACCTTGGACTCCTTGGGGTTGGTGACGAAGGACGCCGCGACCGTCGCGTCGATCCACACCGCGCATTTGCCGGCGTTGAACAGCGCCAGATTCTCGTTGAAGCCGTTGGAGCTGGCTCCGGGAGGGCCGGCTTCCTTCATCAGGTTGACGTAGGTGGTGAGTGTCGTCTTCCATTCCGGCGTGTTGAACTGCGGCTGCCACTGCTCGTCGAACCAGCGCGCGCCGTAGGAATTGGCCATCGCCGAGAGGAACGCCATGTTCTCGCCCCAGCCTGCCTTGCCGCGCAGGCAGATGCCGTAGGTGCCGGCGCTCTTGTCGGTGAGCTTCTTGGCCGCATCGATCACGAAATCCCAGCTCGGCTTTTCCGGCATCTTCAGGCCGGCCTTCTCGAATAGGTCGGTGCGATACATCACCATCGAGCTCTCGCCGTAAAACGGGGCGGCGTAGAGCTTGCCGTCGGCGGAGACCGCGTCCTTGATCTTGGGCAGGAGGTCGGCGACGTCGTAATCGGCGCCGAGGTTGGCGAGCGGCACCAGCCAAGCCTTCTTGGCCCAGATCGGCACCTCGTACGTGCCGATGGTGAGGACGTCGAACTGGCCGCCCTTGGTGGCGATGTCGGTGGTGACGCGCTGGCGCAGCACGTTCTCCTCCAGCGTCACCCATTTGACGGAAATATCAGGGTTCTTCTTGGTGAACTCACTCGTCAGCCCCTGCATGCGGATCATGTCGCCATTGTTGACGGTGGCGATGGTCAGGGTCGTTTCGGCCATCACTGGGACAGCCAGCATCAGGCAAGACGCGCCGCACACGGCGCCCAGGACATGTTTCACGGTGACCTCCCCTCAATTCGCGTTTTGGGCATATGCCCACGCGTTGGGCGTATGTTCAGCGCAAGCGTGACGGGTTGTCAAGCAGCCGCGTGGGGGTTTGCGCGACTTATGAGTGCTGCGGTGCGGGAGGGATGGAATATCCCCGGCACGGGAGCGACGGCAATTGTTGGGAATGAGCGCCGCGGCTTGCTCCACCTCTCCCGCAAGCGGGAGAGGTCGTATCGCATCGAAGATGCGATACGGGTGAGGGCTTTCTCCTCTTGGGGATTCTCACTGAGGAGGCACCCTCTCCCCAGCCCTCTCCCGCAAGCGTGAGAGGGAGCGCACTGTCCATTGCCGCGCGAACCGCCCTACCGCTCCAGAATTGCCCTTGCCGTCGCCTCGTCCGTGATCAGCCCGTTGATCAGGCCACCATTCAGTGCCGCCGCGATGGCCGGAACCTTGGCCGCGCCCACCGCCGCACCGATCGTCGTGGTCTTCGCCGGCACTTCCGGAGGGATGCTGGTGAGGCGCTTGTTGGTGCCGGCCTTGAGCAGGCGGCCCTTGGCGTCATAGGCCCAGCCGGTGATCTCGCCGATGGCGCCGAGCCGCATCATCTCGAACAATTCGTCCCGGGTGACGAAGCCGTCGATGTGCACCTGCGCCTTCTGGTCCATCTGGCCGATGCCGACGAGGCGCAAGTCGGCCCTGGCCGCGACCGCCTTAACCTTCGCGATCGGCTCGATGCGCACCATCTTGTTGCGCTCGTCCTCCGACGACATCAGGAACGGCAGCGGCATCGGATAGTGCCGCGCGCCGGTGCGGTCGGCGAGCCGGCCTACGGTGTCGTAGAAGCTCGCCGAGCCGTCGGCGGAGATGTTGCCGACCAGCGAGACGATCTGGTGATTGGGCCGCTCGATCGGCGTGACGCGTTCGACCGCAGCGCGCACCGCCCGGCCCGTCCCGAGCGCGACGATGACGGGTGTCTCCGAGCGCAGCGTGGAATCGAGCAGATTGGCGCAGCGCTCGGCAATTCCAGCCACCGCCTGCGGCGCGGCAGGATCGGCCGGTACCACCTCGCAGTGAACGAGGTCGAACCTTTGCTTCAGGCGCGCCGCCAGCTCCATGCACGCCGCGATAGGATGTTCGAGACGGAAGGTGATGAGCCGCTCGGCGAGGCACAGCGAGACCAGCCGCTGCGCCGAGGCGCGTGAGACCTGCAGCATCTTTGCGATCTCGTCCTGGGTGTGGCCGGCAATGAAATAGAGCCAGCCGGCGCGCGCGGCGTCATCGAGTCTCGACTTGTCGTTCTCGGCGGCCATGCGCGCTCACACCTCCCAGAGATCGCTCATATGCGCGAAGACCCGATCAGCCCCGGCAGCGGATAATATAGCCCGGCCGTCGCGGCCGCGATAATGGACGCCGCCGACAAATCCCCAGACGGTCATGCCGGCCGCCTTGCCTGCCTGCACGCCGCTGACGCTGTCCTCGATCACCAGCGTGCGCGAGGGCGGCGTGCGCATGTTCTCGGCTGCGTGGAGAAAGAGATCGGGCGCCGGCTTGCCATGCCTAACCATCTGCGCAGTGTAGATCCGATCGCCGAAATATGCCCGAAGACCGGTGACGTCGAGCGAGAGCGAGACGCGGTCGAGGTCGCTCGACGAGGCCACACAGAACGGCACGGTCAGCCCGGAGATCGCCGCCTCCACCCCGGGGATCGGCGCGAGCGAGGTGGCAAACGTCTCCAGCACGCGCGTCTTCAATCGGGGCAGGAATCCATCCGGCACGACCTGATCGAGATCGCGATAATGTTGTTCAATGGCCTTGGTGCTGCGCCCAAGAAACAGCTCGAGCGCCTGCTCCTCGCTGAGCACGAGACCGAATTCGGCCAAGACCTCGGACAGGCAGCGGCAACTCAACAGTTCGCTGTCGACGAGCACGCCGTCGCAGTCGAAGATGATCAGATCGGGTTCTCGCGGGCCGTGGTCCATTCCACTATTCGATCATATGCCCGCGACATGAGCAATAGCTCACCAGAAAACCGTGCGACACCGGTGCCGCATCAATGGGCCACCTGCCGGTAGATCGCCGGCAGCGCCGCCGGCAATCGCTTGATGTTGCCGACGATGGCATAGCCGGTCCGCCCGAACAGGGGTCGGAAAATATGATTGCGCCGCCGCGTCGATCGTCACGCCGAACACTGCAATCCCGAGCCTGCGCGCTTCCTGCACGGACTTCCTGGTGTCTTCGACCGCAAAGCGCCCTTCATAATGGTCGACATCGTTCGGCTTGCCGTCGGTGAGGACGAGCAGCAACTTCTTGCGCAGTGGCTGGCGCGCAAGCCCGGCGGCGGCATGGCGCACCGCCGCGCCAATGCAGGGGCCATTGCGACGCTGCACAGCAGGAGGCACCTGCTGTTCATGGTCTCAGACAGTTCCATTCCCAGGTCTTGGCTTCCTTGCCTCGTGCGCTAGTATTGCACTCCACCCGACTGGATGAGTTGGCCATGCCAGAGATCATCAACCTTGGCGCGCTGCAATTAACATTCCTACAGAGCAAGGACGACACCGCGGGCGGCCTCGATCTGTTCGAGATGACATTGCAGCCGAACGCGCGCATGCCGATTCCGCATTATCACGATCGCTGGGACGAAACGATCTATGGACTTAGCGGCATCTCGACCTGGCGGATCGAAGCAAAGGACATTGACGTCGCGCCGGGCGAAAGCCTGTTCATCAAGCGCGGCGTGGTGCACGGCTTCATCAACCGTTCGCCGCGACCGGCGACCTGCCTGTGCATCCTCAGCCCCGGCGTACTCGGCCCACAATACTTCAGGGACATGGCGGGTCTGCTATCGGCCGGCTCGCCTGATCCGGCCAAAATGAAGGAAACGATGCTGCGTTACGGGCTGGTTCCGGTGATGCAATCCTGAGGATGAGTGCGGCGCAAGAAGCCGAACGTTCGCATGGCTACGGTTCGATCGCGCGCTTAGCCCTTCCATCGGCGTCGCTGAAAATGGTGGGCACGGCGCGTTGCGCCTTTGCCCACCCTCCAGGACCGTCGGTGCGGCTATCTCCGCTGATTGTACACGTCGATGCACACCGCGCCGAGCAGCACCAGACCCTTGATGACCTGCTGATAGTCGATGCCGATGCCGAGGATGGACATGCCGTTGTTCATCACACCCATGATCATGGCGCCGACCACGGCGCCGCCGACCCGCCCGACCCCGCCATAGGCCGAGGCGCCGCCGATGAAGCAGGCGGCGATGACGTCGAGCTCGAAGCCGAGGCCGGCCTTAGGCGTTGCGGTGTTGAGCCGCGCGGCGAAGACGAGGCCGGCGAGCGCGGCGAGCACGCCCATGTTGACAAAGGTGAGGAAGGTCAGCCGCTCCGTCTTGATGCCCGACAGGCTCGCCGCTTTGGCGTTGCCGCCGACGGCGTAAATCTGCCGGCCGATCACGGTGCGGCGGGTGACGAAGCCGTAGAGTGCGATCAGGGCACTCATGATCACGAGCACGTTGGGCAGGCCGCGATAGGTCGCGATCAGATAGGTGAAGTAGAGCACGGCGCAGGCCAGCACGATGCTCTTGCCGAGAAAGAACCCGTAAGGCTCGACCTCGATGCCGTGCGACTGCTCGCGCGACCTTCCCTTGGCACTCGCATAGACGAGGCCGAGCGCGAGCAAGGCACCGATCAGCATGGAGGTCGGATGCAGCGTGCCGGCCTCGGGCAGCAGTTCCGGGATAAAACCTGAGGACAGCTTCTGGAAGGTCGCCGGGAACGGCCCGAGTGACTGGCCCTGCAAGACCGCGAGCGCCAGGCCCTTGAACACGAGCATGCCGGCCAGCGTGACGATGAAGGACGGGATCTTGAAATAGGCCACCCAATAGCCCTGCGCCGCACCGATCGCGGCGCCGAGCGCGAGGCAAGCGATGAAGGCGAGCGTGTAATCGACCTTGTAGGTCACCATCAGCAAGGCCGCCACGGCGCCGATGAAGCCTGCGACCGAGCCGACCGAAAGGTCGATATGGCCGGTGACGATGACCAGCAGCATGCCCAGCGCCATGATGACGATATAGCTGTTCTGCAGCACCAAGTTGGTGAGGTTGAGCGGCTGCAGCAGCGTGCCGCCGGTCACGACCTGGAAGAACAGCATGATCGCAACCAGCGACATCAACATGCCGTAATTGCGCAAATTGTTCTTGATGAAGCTGCCGTGCCGGCGCTCCTCGGGCAGCGAAACCGTCTTGTCGGTCATGGCTGCGATCCTCCCATCTCCGCGGCCGCGGGCGCGGCGTTTCCAATGCTTCGTTCGTTGCGCATGATGGCGCGCATGATCTTTTCCTGTGTCGCCTCTGAGCCCTTGAACTCGCCGACGAAGGCGCCGTCGTTCATGACGCAGATGCGGTCGCAGATACCGAGCAGCTCGGGCATCTCCGAGGAGATCACCACGACGCCGCGACCGGCTTCCGCAAGCTCGTTGATGATACAGTAAATCTCATATTTGGCACCGACGTCGATACCTCTCGTCGGCTCGTCCAGGATCAGGACCTTGGGGTCGGTCATCAGCCATTTCGACAGCACGACCTTCTGCTGGTTGCCGCCGGAGAGCTGGCCAGTCTCCTGGTAGACGTCGGCGCAGCGGATGCGCATGCGGTTGCGGTAGTCGCTGGCGACCTTGAGCTCGGCGATGTCGTCGATCACCCTGCTAGGCGCGACCTGGTCGAGGCTCGCGAGCGTAATGTTCTTGCGGACGTCGTCGGCGAGGATCAGGCCGAGCTGCTTGCGGTCCTCGGTGACGTAGGCAAGGCCGGCGTCGATCGCGGCGGCGACGCTCGGCAGCGCGATCTCACGGCCTTCGAGCCGGATAATGCCGCTGATATTGGTACCCCAGGAGCGGCCGAACAGGCTCATGGCGAACTCGGTGCGCCCTGCCCCCATCAGCCCGGCAATGCCCACGACCTCGCCGCGCTTGACGCCGAAACTGACGTTCTTGATCACCTGCCGCTCGGGATGGATGGGGTGATAGACCGACCAGTTCTCGACGTCGAGCACCGGCTCGCCGATCTTCACGTTGCGCTCCGGGAAGCGGTGCGCCATATCGCGGTTGACCATGCTGCGGATGATGCGGTCTTCCTGGATCGGCTCGGCATGGCAGTCGATGCTGTCCACCGTGCGGCCGTCGCGCAGCACGGTGATGTGGTCGGCGACCTTGGCGACTTCGTTCAGCTTGTGCGAGATCAGGATCGAGCCGATACCCTGCTCGCGGAATGCCATCAGGCGTTCGAGTAGCGCGGCGCTGTCGGCCTCGTTGAGGCTCGCGGTCGGCTCGTCGAGGATCAGCATCCGCACCCGCTTGGACAGCGCCTTCGCGATCTCGACCAGCTGCTGCTTGCCGACGCCGAGATCGGTGATCAGCGTATCCGGCGATTCCTTCAGGCCGACCTGCGCCAGCAGCTCGCGCGTGCGCCGGTAGACCTCGTCGCGGTCGATGACCCCGAACTTCGACGGCGGATGCGACAGGAAGATGTTCTCCGCAATCGACATCAGCGGGATCAGCGCCAGCTCCTGATGGATGATGATGATGCCCAGCGCCTCGGAATCATTGATGTCGCGGAAGCGGCGCTCCTCGCCCTCGAAGATGATGGTGCCCTCGTAGCTGCCGTGCGGATAGACCCCACTCAGCACCTTCATCAGCGTCGACTTGCCGGCGCCGTTCTCGCCGACGAGCGCATGGATCTGCCCGGCGCGAACCGAGAAGTTGACGTCGCGCAACGCCTGCACGCCGGCAAAGCTCTTGCTGACGTTGCGCATCTCCAGCATGGCGGTCATGGCCATCGTTTCCTTGAAAAAGCTTATCCTTCCGCCGTCATTCCGGGGCGATGCGCCGGGGCCGCGAAGCGGGCCTGGAGCATCGAACCCGGAATCTCGAGGTTCCGGGTTCGATGCTTCGCATCGCCCCGGAACGACGGAGCACTCACTTACTGGAACTGCGACTTCTTGTAGTAGCCGCTGTCGACCAGCACCTTCTCCCAATTGTCTTTGTAGACCACAACCGGCTTGAGCAGGTAGGACGGCACGGTCTTGACGCCGTTCTCGTAGGTCTTGGTGTCGTTGACGGTGACCTCCTTGCCCGCGAGCGCGGCGTCGACCATGTCAGCGGTCACCTTGGCGAGGTCGCGGGTGTCCTTGAAGATGGTCGAGTACTGGTCGCCGCGGAGCATGGCCTTGATCGAAGGCACTTCGGCATCCTGGCCCGAGATGATGGGCATCGGCTGGCCGGCACTGCCGTAACCGACGCCCTTCAGCGAGGAGATGATGCCGATAGAGAGGCCGTCATAGGGCGACAGCACGGCGTGGACCTTCTTGTTGCCGTAGTAGGCGCTGAGCAGATTGTCCATGCGCGCCTGCGCGGTGGCGCCGTCCCAGCGCAGGGTCGCCACCTTGTCCATGCCCATCTGACCGGACACCACGACGAGCTTGCCGCTGTCGATATACGGCTTCAGCACGCTCATGGCGCCGTTGTAGAAGAAGTAGGCATTGTTGTCGTCGGGCGAGCCGCCGAACAGCTCGATGTTGAAGGGACCCTTGCCGTCCTTCAGGCCGAGACCTTGCACGATCGACTCTGCCTGGAGCACGCCGACCTGAAAGTTGTCGAAGGTCGCGTAATAGTCGACGTTCGGCGTGCCGCGGATCAGGCGGTCATAGGCGATCACGGTGATGCCTTTTGCCTTCGCCTGCTTGAGCACGTCGGACAAGGTGGTACCGTCGATCGCGGCGATCACCAGCGCCTTGGCGCCCTTGGTCACCATGTTCTCGACCTGGGAGAGCTGGTTCGGGATGTCGTCCTCGGCATATTGCAGGTCGGTGTTGTAGCCGCGTTCCTTCAGCACCTTGACCATGTTGTTGCCGTCGTCGATCCAGCGCGCCGAGGATTTTGTCGGCATGGCGATGCCGACCGTCGCCTTCTGGGCGAAGGCAGTGACGCCTGTAGCCATCGTGGCGGCACCGGCCAGCGCCAGCGCGAGAAATGTCGTCTTCAGTTTCAGCATGTTTCACTCCCTTTGGGTGTCAGACTTTCTTCGTAAGTTCGAGAACGACGGTCGTGTACGGCTTGGGCCTCCTATGCGAGCTTGACGTCGGGTTCCGCGCGTCCGCGCGCGGTTGCTTCGAGCAGAAAGGTGCAGCCGGCTTGCGGATCGGCAGCGCGTGCCGCATCGTCCATGTCCTGCCAGGCCGACGTGACGAGCAGGCGCGACAGGTCGGGGCCGACGAAGGCGGGGCAGCTCGCCTGCATCGCCGGCACGCTGAGCGACCGCAGGCGCTCGCCTTGCGGCGAGTAGACGTCGATCCGGCTCGCCCCCCAGCACGCATTCCAGATCTGCCCGTCGGCGTCGCATACCGAACCGTCGAGACCGCCTATGCCGCTGTGGCGCAACAGCACCTCCGGCTCGCCACGCGGCAGGCCGGTCGCGGGGTTGAGCCGCACGGCATAGAGCACCGCGCGCGGCGTATCGGTAAAGTAGCCGGTGGCGCCGTCCGGCGAGAAGCAGATCGAATTGGGAATGCTGATGCCCGGAAACAGCGTCGATATCTTGCCGCGATGAAGCGCGTAGATCGCGCCTGCCTTCGGCTCGGCTTTCTTGCCCATGGTGCCGATCCAGAACGTACCGGATTGATGCACGCGGCAATCGTTTGAGCGCGTCGCCGGATTGTCCGCTTCGAGCGGACAGAACAGCGTCATCGCACCATCAGCGAGCTTGCGGATGTAGAGGCCGTCTTCGGCGACGATCAGCTGCCGCTCGGCGTCGATGCGCCCCAGCGCGCTCGCCATCCGACCGAGCGCGTGGATGCGGACAGAACCGCTGCTGAGTTGCGCCTCGAACAGCTTGGCTTCGCGAATGTCGAACCACCAGGCCGTGTCGGTGGTCACGTCATAGGTCGGGCCTTCGCCGAGATGGCAAGGATGATCCGAGAGGACAGTCGTTGGCACCTGCTCCATCATGGCGACCTCACCGAAAAACGATACACCGTGTGATGGCGATAGACCTCGCCGGAATCGAGGCGCGGGCTCGGAAAGTCCGGCCGGTTCGGAGCGTCGGGCCAGATGTGCGGCTCGAGGCACATGGCGTCCGATTGGCGGATCAGCTTGCCACCCTTGCCCGACATCGTCCCGTCGAGATAATTGCCGGAATAGACCTGAAGTCCAGGCTGATTGGTGAGCAGCTCCATGATGCGCCCGGAGCGCGGCGCCTCCAGCCGCGCCGCGAGCGCAAGCTTGCCGTCGCGCCCGAGGCAATAGGTGTGGTCGTAGCCCCTGCCGTTTTGCAGTTGTGGGTCGCCTTCGCGGATCCGCTCGCCCACTGCCCGCGATTTGCGGAAATCGAACGGCGTGCCGGCCACGCTGCGCGGCGGCTCCGGCAGCGGAATGGCGGTGGGATCGATGGCGAGGAACTGCTCGGCGGCGACCAGCAGACGGTGATCGAGAATGGACGTCCCCGACGTCGCACCCTCGAGGTTGAAGAAACTGTGGTTGGTCAAATTGACGATGGTCGGCCGGTCGGTCCGCGCTTCCATCAGCAGCGACAACTCAGTCGGGCCGGTGATGCGATAGGTCAGGCGGACGTCGAGCCTGCCCGGATAATTCTCCTCCCCGTGCGGGCTGACATAAGTGAGCGTCACGGCGGGCTCGGCGCCCTCGTCGATGTCCGCGATTTCCCAGAGCTTGCGATCAAAACCGTCGAGCCCGCCATGCAATGCATTTGGTCCGTTGTTGACGGCAAGCTGCACCGTCTCGCCTTGAAGCGAAAACTGTCCGCTGGCGATGCGGTTGGCATAGCGGCCGACGGTGGCGCCCAGAAACTTCCGTTCGGCGAGATAGCCGGCGAAGGCATCATGGCCAAGCACGACATCGTCGTATTCGCCCTTGGCATCCGGCGCGATCAGCGCTTGCAGCACCGCGCCGTGGCTGATGATGCGCGCCTCGAAGCCGCCCTGCCCACGCAGCACGACGCGCTCGACCTTTCGGCCGTCGGGCAGCGTCCCGAACACGTCCCTTGTGATTGTTGATGCGGCCATGCTCAATCCACAAACGGTTCGACGATCGTGCGCTTGCCGAGCAGGAAGGCGTCGGCGACGAGACGGAGCGGCGTCAGATCGACGTCACTTGCGCCGGTCGCTGCGAGCGCGACGAAGCGTCGGTAGAGTCCGCGATATTCCTCATCGGGCCCTTCGGCAACCACCTTGCCGCCGACGGCCATGCGCGCGCCACCGCTGGACAGCGTCAGCCGGCCCTGATCGGTATCGATGAGAATGTCCCAGCTCTGCGGCCCGGTCTGGCGGAAGTCGAACTCGGCGGTCACGGGCAGGCCGCTGATATCCGTCAGGTTCAGGTTCGCCGCGATCGGCGCCTGGCAATTGGCTGGAAAGGACAGCTCGGCCGCGGTGACGAACACGGGCTTCGGCAGAATCCTGGTCAGGATCGACAGCGCGTTGATACCGGGATCGAACACGCCGAGGCCGCCGGGCTCCCAGATCCAGCCCTGCCCGGGGTGCCAGACACGGACGTCTTCCTTCCAGCTGATGTGCACGGATTTGATGTGCCGCTCGGCGAGCCATTGCCGGGCCGGCTCGACCGCCGGCGCATAGCGCGAATGCCAGGTCGCAAACAATGTCCGCTTCGCACCCGCCGCCATCGCGATCAGCGGATCGAGCTCGGCAACGCCGGTGCCCGGCGGCTTCTCCAGCATGACATGCTTGCCGGCGGCGAGCGCCGCCGCGGCCTGGGCCCTCCGCACCTGCGGCGGCGTGCAGAGCGAGACCGCGTCGATCGGCGGCCCTTTCTGAAGCAATTCCTCGATGGTCGCGAAATGCGGTACCGCCGGCAGCGAGGCGTTGCGGCTCGCCACGGCGGCGAGCGTTGCACCCGGTGTGGCGGCGATCGCCCCCACATGCTGGTCCCGCGCGATCTTGCCGAAGCCGACGATGGCGATGCGAAGGTCTGTCACGCTTGTTCTCCAGTGTCGGTCGACGGCAGCGGCTCGGCCGGGGCGATCTCGATCGCCGTGCTGTCATGGCGGCGCATGCCGTTGTGAATGACATAGACCATGGCCTCGGATGCGGCGTCGGCATCGCCCGCAGCGATGGCATCGACGATCTTCTGATGCCAGAGCAGCACGGTCTCGCGGTCCTCCGACTCGACCGGAGCGCTGAGCAGGAAGGAGGCGCGCAGCGCTGCTTCGATGACATGCCCGACCGAGCGCATGAACAGATTGCCCGAGGCACGCGCCACGGCCACATGAAGCGCGAGATCGGCGTCGGCGAATCCGACCGAGTCGGAGGCTTCATGCCGCATGCGATCCATACAGCGGCGCAGCTCGCTGATGTCCTGCTCGGACCGCTGCGTGGCCGCCAGCATCGCCGCGCGCGGCTCGACGGCCAGACGTATCTCGGCGAGGTCGTTGAGGAAGCGCTTGTCGATACCGGCGTCGAGGTGCCAGGCCAGCACGTCCGCGTCGAACATGTTCCAGGCACCGCGCTCGCGCACGACGGTGCCGACCCGCGCCTTGGTGGTGAGCAGCCCCTTGGCGACCAGCGTCTTGACGCTTTCGCGCAGCACCGGCCGCGAGACGCCGAACATTGCGATCATCTCGGCATCCCCCGGCAGGCGCGTGCCTTCCGCATAGCGGCCGGCGATGATGTCGACGCCGATCGAACGCGCCACCTCCGCATGATTGGAATGGGCCCGCCGCGTCGGGATGACGACGATCCGCGAGGTCATGACGCCGCTCCCGCAGGTTTTGCCGCCGGCCGGCGCGCGACCAGCCCCTGCTGCGGGGCGATGAAGGCGAAGAAAAGCACGCCCGAAGTGCGGGGGATCAGCAAGAGCTTTGGCGCGGTGCGCGCGTTGCAGGAGGTCGACTTCACGTTGAGACGGACGTCTCGGCCGCGCGCCAGCCGGATTCCGATCCGATCTGCGAAAAGCCGATCGTGAGCTGGCCGGCGCTGGCCGGCGCCGCGAGCAACAAGGCGGCTATGGCGCTGGCCGCAAAGAGGGCGTTAGGGGTCATCAGGCGTGTCTCCCGAGATGTTTCTTTCCGGGGCACCGATTGGTAGCATGGCACCCACAGGCGGGCCTTCAGGCCAGCGGCGGGCACTATTTCACGGAAGTTAAGTTCCGACTAGTCATATTATTTGACTATTTGGAGGAAAATGCACGAGCGGCGGCAAGCTGACTTATGACACGCTGAGCGCGACTTTGTTCCCCTAGCACAACGAGGAGATGAAGAAAATTATGGGGTTTTTTCGCAAGGACGGTGACAGACGGCTCCTCCCAGTCATTGCGATCCAGAATCCCTTCGCGGAAAGACTCTGGATTGCGTCGCTGCGCTCGCAATGACGGTGCGGATAAAACTCTGCGCCTACCGACCAGATCGACTCGTCGCGAGTCCCTCCTCACCCGCCCACGCTTCGCGTGTCGGCCTCTCCCCGCGGGCGGAGAGAGGCGAGAGGCAGCAGCGCTAGATCAGCTTCCGTTGCGCCAGGTTCTTCATCAGTGCGCCGATGCCGAACGTCCAGGGCTCGCACTCGTCGCTGGTACGCATGCGGTTGACGAGCTTGCCGAGCTGAGGCGCCGCGATGGTGACGATGTCGTCGCGCTTATGGGTGAATCCCTGCCCCGGCGCATCGCGATCCTTCACGGGAGCGAACATGGTGCCGAGGAACAGCACGAAGCCGTCAGGATATTGATGCACCTTCCCGATGATCTGCGCGACGAGATCGGTCGGCTCGCGGCTGATCTTGCTGATCGAGGAATGGCCGTCGAGAACGAAGCCGTCCGTACCCGTGACGTTCAGGCTGATGTCCAGCCTGCGCGCGTCGTCGAGCGTGAAGGTGTCGTCGAACAGGCGCAGCAGCGGGCCGATCGAACAGGACGCGTTGTTGTCCTTGGCCTTCGACAAGAGCAGCGCCGAGCGGCCCTCGAAGTCGCGCAGGTTCACGTCGTTGCCGAGCGCCCCCCCGACGATCTTGCCGCGGCTGGAGACGAACAGCACGAGTTCCGGCTCGGGATTGTTCCAGGTCGATTTCGGATGCAGGCCGGCGTCCATGCCGGTGCCGACCGACGACAAGGTGGGCGCCTTGGTGAAGACCTCGGCATCCGGACCGATGCCAACCTCGAGATATTGGCTCCAGGCGTTCTGATCGATCAGCACCTGTTTCAGGTGCATCGCCTGGTCCGAGCCCGGCTTGAGCTTTGACAGATCGTCGCCGATCAGGCGCGTCACTTCTTTCCGGATCGCTTCGGCCGAGGCCGGGTTGCCCTTGGCGCGCTCTTCGATGACGCGCTCCAGCATCGAGATTGCGAAGGTGACGCCGGCCGCCTTCAACGTCTGGAGATCGACCGGCGCGAGCAGCCAGGGCTTTTGGCGATCGCGCTCGTCCGGCGGGGTGTTGGCCACGATCGCCTCGAGATCACCGATGCGCTCGCCCTTGGTGGCGGCAAGCGCCTTGGCGGGATCGTCCGTCTCGCAGAGCGCGCTGATGGTCGGAAATTTTGCCGTGACGTCATACACACCGTCACCGCGCACGGCGGCGACGGCCGGACCGTTGACCTGCGGCAGCCAGACGCGGCCGACCAGCGTCCCCTTCGTGCCGTCCTCGGGGAGAAGGTCCTTTACAGTCAATGTCGTCATGGCCGCGTCCTCGCTGTTTCTAAGGACCGGCCGCATTCGCGGCGGCCGTTCCCGTTAGCGAAGACCAATAAACGTCTGGCGCTGGAAGTCCAGAGCGGCGGCGCGCCGTGCAGTTATGCCCCTGCCCGCGCCTTTCGCGCCGCAATCTGGTGCAGTGCCCAGCGCGCATTCTTGCGGACATCAGGATCAAGATCGTCGGCGATCACGGCCAGGAAAGCCTCACCGTCGGGATGGCCGATCTCGCCTAGCGCAGCGGCGGCCTCTTTGCGCAAATTCGCCTGATCGTGATTGACGCAATTGCCGATCGGCCGCACCGCGCGTTCGATCTTCATCTTGCCAAGGCTGCGGATCGCCTTCAGCCGCACCTGCCAGAACTCATCCGCGAGGCAAGCGACGAGCTGATCAGCCGCGATTGCACCATTCACGTTGAGGCCCAGCGTCTCCGCGGCCATCTCGCGGACCATCCAGTCGGCATCCTTCAGCGCGCGGGTGATGTTCTCGGCCGCCGGCTTCATCTGCGAAAAGGCCAATGCACTCACGGCGGCGCGGCGCACATGGGCATCGGGATCATTGATCAGCGCGGTTAGCGCCGGAATGGATTCCTCCAGCTTGAGGAAGCCGATCACGCCGATCGCCTGCACACGCACGGCGGCGTCAGGGTCCTGGAGCGCTTCCAGCGCGGGCTTGAGTGTATCCCTGCGGCGCAGTTCCTTCAGCGCGCGCAGAGCGCCCATGCGGACGAAGGCGTGGGTATGCCTGACCAGCGGCAGGATCGCGTCGGCGCAGGCGGGATCCTTGAATTCAGCCATGCTGTCGGCCGCAGCCGCCGCGACGATCCTCTCGGGATCGACCAACAGCTTCACCAGCGCGCTTGCTGCCTCCGGCCCGTCGAACTCGCCGAGCGCCATCGCGACCTGCTGGCGCACACCGGCATCGGGATCGGCGACCATATTGGCGAGATGTGCGACCGCGGCGGGATCGCCGGAATGGCCGAGCGCGATGATGGCGACGCGGCGTTCGGCGGGATCGGCCGCTTGCAGCCGCTCGTCGGCGTCTTCGAGATCGTCGTAGGATTCGAACGGGCTCGACATGATCACCTCAACAGATAGGGAATGTTGACGGTGACGGCGCCGGTCGGACAATCCGCTTCGCAGGGCATGCAATACCAGCACTCGTCATAAGCCATGTAGGCCTTGTTGGTCATGTCGCTGATGCGCAGCACGTCGAGCGGGCAGACATCGACGCACACTGTGCAGCCCTTGTCCGCGATGCATTTGGCGTCGTCGACCACCACCGGAACCGATGTCTGATAGGACGCGAGAGGCATGTGATGTCTCCTGTTGGCTATGTTCTGTTGGATCAGGCCGAGGCGCGAATGCGCTGCTTGTAGTAGAGGTCCTTCTCGTCGTCCGCGATCGGCACGACATAGGGCTCGACTGCGCGCTTCTCGCTGGTCATCTTGCCGTCCTGCTTGGAGACCAGCGTGTGGCAGAACCAGTTCTCGTTGTCCTTCTCCGGGAAGTCCGTCCGCCAGTGGTAGAGGCCCCAGCGGCTCTCTTCGCGGTAGAGCGAAGCGTGTGCGGCCATATCGGCACAGTCCATGATCGACTGCACTTCGAGCGCGCGCAGCAGTTCGTGTGCGTTCCGCGCGATCATGCGCTCCTGCATATCCTCACGCGCTTCGGCGAGCCGCCGCATGCCGAGCTCATATTTGCGCGTGACCTTCGGCGGCTGGAGATAGTCGTTGACGAGGCGCCGGGTCTTGTACTCGATCTGGTTCGGTGGAATGCCGTCCTCGCGCTTGGTCGGCGCCATCACGCGGTCGCGTTCCATGGCGACGTCGGCCGCGTCGAACTCCGCGAAGTCATGGCTGTCGGCGAACTCCATCGCGTCGATGCCGGCAACCGAGCCGTTGGTGAAGGCGCCGAGCATGTAATTGTGCGGGACGCTCGCCATGTCGCCGGCGGCATAGAGCCCGGGCACGGTGGTGCGGGCATTGTCGTCGACGAACACGCCTGACGCGCTGTGGCCGGAGCAAAAGCCGATCTCCGAGATATGCATCTCGATGGACTCGCTGCGGTAGTCGACCCCGCGCCCCTGCTGGAACAGGCCGCGCGTCGGACGCTCGACCTTGTGCAGCGTGGATTCGATCTCGGAAATGGTGTCGGGGTGGAGATGCTTGAGCTGGAGGAACACCGGACCCTTGCCGGAGAGGAGCTCGTTGTAGAACTCCAGCATCATCTGGCCCGACCAGTAGTCGCATTCGATGAAGCGCGAGCCTTCGTTGTTTGCCGTATATGCGCCGAATGGGCCGGCGACATAGGCGCAGGCCGGGCCGTTATAATCCTTGATCAGCGGGTTGATCTGGAAGCATTCGAGGTTCGCGAGCGCCGCGCCGGCGTGATAGGCCATGGCGTAGCCGTCGCCGGAATTGGCGGCGTTCTCATAGGTGCCGAACATGTAGCCGGAGGTCGGCAGGCCGAGGCGACCGGCAGCCCCCATGCAGAGGATCACGGCCTTGGCCTTGATCACCAGCATCTCGGCGGTACGCGTATTGACGCTGATGGCCCCGGCAATGCGGCCGTCGGCCGATTTGACCAGGCGCGTCGCCATGTAGCGGTTAGAAATGAGGATGCGGGCGCGGCGGAGCTGACGATACAGCGCCTTCTTCACGGTCTCGCCGTTCGGCATAGGCAGCACATAGGTGCCGATGTGATGCACCTTCTTGACGGCGTAGTCGCCGTTCTCGTTCTTCAGGAAGCGGATGCCGAAGCTGTCCAGTTCCTCGATGATCTTGTAGCAGTTCTGGGCGTATTTGTAGACCGCCTTCTGATCGACGATGCCGTCATTGGCGATGGTGATTTCCTTGGTGTACTGCTCCGGCGTCGCGTAACCGGGGATGACGGCGTTGTTGAGCCCGTCCATGCCCATCGAGATCGCGCCGGAGCGCTTGACGTTTGCCTTCTCGAGCAGGACGACATTGGCCTTCGGGTTCTTCAGCTTCGCCTTCAGTGCCGCCATCGGGCCGGCTGTGCCGCCGCCGATCACCAGCACATCACAGGAAACCTCCGAAAGTCCGTCGACGATCTGATCTAGTGCCATCGCTTGCTCCTGGTTCGCCGATCCCGGCGCCTTTGCGTCAGATTTGTTCAGGGGGCGTCGCGGCGATAGCAATTAGTTGTCGCTGGGACGCGATTTGTAGCTCAGCGCTCGACGAAGGCTTTTTCGATGACGAAATGGCCGGGCTGGCTATGGTTGCCCTCGACAAAGCCGCGCGCCGAGCACATCGCGTGGAGTTCCTCGAGCATCGCCGGGCTGCCGCACAGCATGATGCGGTCCGTTTCGATGTCGAGGCTCGCTTGTCCGATATCCTCGAAGAGCTGGTTCGAGGCGATCAGGTCGGTGATGCGGCCGCGATTCCGGAACGGCTCGCGGGTGACGGTCGGGTAGTAGACGAGCTTGTCGCCGATCAAGGGGCCGAAGAATTCGTGATTGCGCAGACCCTCGATGAGGTGCTCGCCATAGGCGAGTTCCGAGACCTGGCGGCAGCCATGGGCGAGCACGATGGTCTCGTAATTCTCATAGACATCGGGGTCTTTGATCAGGCTGGCGAAGGGCGCCAGGCCCGTTCCGGTTGAGAGCAGCAGCAGGCGTTTTCCCGGAATGAGGTTGCCGGTGATCAGCGTGCCCGTCGCCTTGCGCCCGACCAGGATGATGTCGCCTTCCCTGATCTTCTGAAGGCGCGAGGTCAGCGGGCCGTCCTGCACCTTGATCGAGAAGAATTCGAGCGCCTCCTCGTGATTGGCGCTGGCCATGCTGTAGGCCCGCATCAACGGCTTCCCCTCGACCTCCAGACCAATCATTGCGAACTGGCCGCTCTGGAAGCGGAAGCCGGGATCGCGGGTCGCGGTGAAGCTGAACAGGGAATCGGTCCAGTGCCTGACCGACAGAACCGTTTCCTTCTGAAATGCACTCATCGTCTCTCCTTGGTCATCGATGACGCGCAAGGTTTCGGAGAGAGGAGAGTCCGGCAATTCGGAAGTGAAGTTCCCGGTCGATTAGTTTCACATTTCGCGTGGGTTGCTCGAAGGGCAGGCTCGCGATCCCGCCCGCACCGGCAATTAGTTGCTATTCGTGCGTACCTGCCTCGACGTAGAATGAAGGTCAGAGGTTCGTCATGACAATGACATTGGTGGCACCGACCGTTGCCGGCTACGAAGCCAGCGCCGATCTCGCTTCGCTCCTGGTCCGCACCGTGCAGGACGATGCGCTCAGCGTTTCTGCCGAAACACTCCGCCTCTCCTGCAAATGCGCCCATTGCACCCGCGCCCGCTTCGACGGCCGCTTCCCCAAAGCGTTTCCGGGGATCGCGATCACCGATATCAGCGATCTCGGATATGGGCTGAACATCTCGTTTTCGGATGGGCACAACCGGGGAATATATCCGAAGTCGTATCTGCTGAACTTGGCGGGGCGGTGACCCGCTATTCGGTGTCATTTCCCCGCGCGAGGCATCTGCCACCATCTGGCACGGACATTGCTCCTCTTTAGAACGATTTGAACGTTCGGGAGGCAGGCGATGTTGCAGGCGGCGAATGCGGTGCGCGGGGCTGTTCCCGCAGCGATGCGGCCTGCCGGCAACTCCTCGCTACTGCTCACCGAGAACCAGCAATGGATCGGCGGTCCACCACCGTTGATGGACAAGCTCTCACCGCGCGAGCGGGAGTTGGTGCTGAAGCAGGGCCGCCGCAAGGTGCTCAACCGCGGCCAGACGCTGTTTAGCCAGGGCGGCAAGCATGACGGCATCTGGCTGATCGAGAGCGGCCGCATCCGTGTATTCTACACCTCGCCACTCGGACGCGAGATCACGCTGGCCTATTGGCATGTTGGCAATTTCGTCGGCGGTCCCGAAGTGTTCGAAGGCACCGTGCATCAATGGTCCGGCGTTGCCTCCAGTAATTGCAGCGTCGTGCACCTGCCCGGAAAGGAACTACGGTCCCTTGCCGCAGAGATCCCGAACCTCGCGATTGGCCTGATCGAAGGCCTGACGTTCAAGGGTAAATGCTATTCGGCGCTGGCCCAGATGTTGGGGACGCGCTCGATCACCCAGCGTCTCGCCCATCTCTTGCTGCATCTCGTCGAGCTCTACGGCGTCGCAGATGCCGACGGCACCGTCATCGCCGCGGCCTTCACCCACGCCGACATCGCCCACATGGTCGGCGCCACCAGGCAATGGGTCACGATCAGCCTGAAGCGGATGCAGGAGAAGGGAATCGTGCTGACCAAACGGTCGCAGATCGTGGTCTGCCGGGCGGACATTCTGGAAGAGATGCGCGGCCAGGCGGCGGATTGAAGGGCGCCCGCGACCACAGCCGGTGCACAGGCAAGCGGCTTTATAGTGCAGGACTGCCCAAGGAGTATGCAATCAGCTTTTCCCGGCAACTAATCGACTGGGGCGGCCACTCCGGATTTGCCCTGCCTGCGCCCTCCCCCAATCATGGCACCCACAGCACATCCAACCGAATGAGGATGAGAATGGTCAGCCATCTTCCCACGCTCTCGATCGCGATGTCGGTGACGTCGCTGGCGCTGCTCGTCACGCAGCCGGCTTCCGCGGAAACCGTCAGGCTCGGCATCGGAACGCAGGATACCACGACCAACACGGCCACCGCAGGCGTCGTCATCCGCCAATTGCAGCTGCTCGAGAAATACCTGCCGAAAGACGGCAAATACGCCAACATCAAATTCGAGCTGGAATGGCAGAACTTCACCTCCGGTCCGCCCGTCACCAACGCGATGATGGCGAACAAGCTGCAGATCGGCATGATGGGCGACTATCCGCTCATCGTGAACGGATTCACCTTTGAGAGCAATCCGGAGAGCAAGAGCCGCCTCGTCGGCATCGCCGCCTACAGCCTGTCCGGCTCGGGCAACGGGCTCGTCGTCCACAAGGACTCACCCTATTACGACCTCGCCGATCTCAAAGGTAAGCTCGTCAGCGTGCCTTTCGGCTCCGCCGCGCACGGCATGGTGCTGAAAGCGATGCAGGATCGCGGCTATGCGTCGGATTTCTTCCAGCTCGTCAGCCAGAGCCCGGAGGTCGGTTCGACCAATCTGCAGGAGAAGAAGATCGACGGGCACGCCGATTTCGTCCCCTTCGCCGAGCTGTTGCCGTTCCGCGGCTTCGCACGAAAGATCTTCGACGGCGTCGAGACGAACTTGCCGACCTTCCATGGCATCGTGGTTCGCACCGACTTCGCCGAAAAATATCCCGAGGTCGTCGTCGCCTATTTCAAGGCGCTGATCGCCGCCAACCAGTGGCTGCGCGAGGATCCCAAGCTGGCCGCGGAGAAGATCCAGGAATGGACCGGCATCAACAAGGAGGTCGTCTACATCTTCTTGGGGCCCAGCGGCAATATGACGACCGATCCCACGATCAAGCCGGCGCTGATCGATGCAGCCACGACCGACGTCAAAGTGCTGCAGAATCTTGGCCGCATGAAGGAGTTCGATCCGAAGAAATGGGTCGACGACAGCTACATCCGCAAGGCCTATGCTGAAATGAAGCTCGACTACGACGCGCAGCTCGCGAGCACCAAGAACTATGAGATCGCGGGCGAGGACAGCTTCTGCAAGAAGCCCATCACCGATCCGCGCAAGGCCGGCGAGGTCTGGGTCGACGGTGCCGGCATCATGCCCTTCTCGTCCGCCAGCTGCACGCTCGGCGCTTATGCCGACTACAAGGCCAAGGGCAAGAAGATCAACGTCGCCTACGTCTTCGATACCACGCGCGGCATCAAGCTGTTCGCCGATCAAGCCTTCTTCGCGGTCGGCAATGGCGATGTCGCGCCCTTTCTGCTGAAGAAGGACGCCGAAGCCTACGCCGCCAAGATCAGCGGCAAGGTGCTCGGCTTCGATGATGCGATGAAGACCGCCGTCGGCGGAGGCAAGACGTGAGCAGCCCCGCCCTCGTCAGCCAGCCCGAAGACAGCATGCCGGCGACAGCCGTTGCAGAGGCAGGCCCCTCGCCCGCCGCCGTCGTCCGGCCCACCACGCCGCCCTCCTTCGGCACACTCGCCTTGCGCTGGTATCGGCTCAATCGGGCAGGTCTGCGCGCGACCGCCATCGGCGTGATTTCGCTGCTCGTCTTCCTGCTGGTCTGGCACCTGCTCACGACCTATCGCGTCGTGTTCTTCGTGCGCTTCACCAACGTGCCTTCGCCGCTCGCGGTCTATGACAGCTTCATAAAGGCGATCCACGATCCAAAATTCCTGATGCACATCCTGCTCAGTTGCCGGCGCATCTTCATCGGCTTCTCGCTCGCGGCGATCATCGGCGTGCCGCTCGGCCTGATCATGGGACGCTTCAAGCTGGTGCATGAGGTGATTTTCCCGGTCGCCGAAGTGCTGCGGCCGATCCCGGCAATCGCCTGGGTGCCGATGGCGATCATGCTGTGGCCGACCAACGAGCAGAGCATCGTCTACATCACCTTTCTCGGCTCGTTCTTTCCGATCCTCGTCAACACGCTGCACGGTATGTCGCTGGTCGACCCCGTGTTGGTGCGCGCCGCGCAATGCCTCGGCGCGCGCGAACGCTCGATTTTCCGTGAGGTGTATTTTCCGGCATCGCTGCCGCACATCTTCACCGGCCTCACCGTCGGCATGGGCGTCGCCTGGGTCTCGCTGATCGCCGCCGAGATGATCTCGGGCCAATACGGCATCGGCTATTTCACCTGGGAGGCCTATTCACTGGTCCAGTACGCCGACATCGCGCTCGGCATGATCGCGATCGGGGTGCTCGGCCTCGGATCGAGCCTGCTGATCCGGGGCGCGGGGCAGTTGGTGATGCCGTGGAGATCGACATGAGCGAGACGATTGCGACGACCCCGAAGGGCCATATCGAGGTCAAGAACTTCTCCCTCGCCTATGAGACCATCGAAGGAGCGGTGCAGGCCGTCACCGACACGCAAATCCATGTGCAGCCCGGCGAGTTCGTGTCGATCGTCGGCCCGTCCGGCTGCGGAAAGTCGACGCTGCTCAATGCGGTCGCAGGCTTCCTCAAGTCGACGACCGGTATAGTTACCGTCGACGGCGAGCGGGTAAACGGTCCGAGCGCCGAACGCGGCATGGTGTTTCAGCAATATTCTCTTTTTCCGTGGAAAACCGTGCGGGAGAACGTCGAGTTCGGCCTGAAGATGCGCGGCATGCCGCGCTCGCAGCGCGAACGCGCCGCGCGCACGCTGCTGGGGCTCGCGGGACTCGAAGCGTTCGAAAAGCACTATCCGGAAAAGCTCTCCGGCGGCATGAAGCAGCGCGTCGGCATCGTCCGCGCGCTCGCGACGGGACCGAAAGTGCTGTTGCTGGACGAGCCCTTCGGCGCGCTCGACGCGCAGACGCGCGTTATCATGCAGCAGATCCTCACCAACATGTGGCAGCGGCTGAAGATCTCGGTGCTGTTCGTCACCCACGACATTGATGAAGCCATCTTCCTGTCCGACCGCGTCTATTGCATGACCGCGCGGCCGGGCTCGATCAAGGCGGAGATCCCGATCCCGCTGGAGCGGCCGCGGCAGCAATCGATGATGATGTCGTCGGAATTTTTGGCGCTCCGGCGCGGGCTGATGTCGCTGATCCGCGAAGAGAGTCTGAAGGCGATGGGCGGCGAGATCAACGACTTGGGCATGCAAGGGCTGAACATCGAGCTGCACGGCCACTCGCTCGCGGACGTGATTTAGCTTACCTCGCCCGCCTGCCAGGAGAGGGAGCGCGAGAGGTCACGTCTCTAACTTGAACCAGTCTCGTAGGGTGGGCAAAGCGAAGCGTGCCCACCATTCTTTCGTGTCGTATAGAACTCGTGGGCACGGCGCTTGGCGCCTTTGCCCCCTACGGCAGCTCGCATCCATCACTTGAACCAATGCACCAGCGCGATGCTGATCCCCAGCAGCAGGATCAGCGACAGCGTCACGGCGGCCGTCACCCGGCCGCCGACATTGGCGAGCACGCGCACGTCGACGCCAAGGCCGAGGGCGGCCATCGAGACCACCGTGAGAAAGCTCGTGATCTTCGTCACGGGCCCAACCACTGTAGCCGGCACGATCTCCAGCGAGCGCAGGGTCGCAAGCGCAAGGAAGCCGAGGATGAACCAGGGGACCAGGCGGAAGAAGCCGACGCTGGTTTTCCTGGCATCGCTCTGCCAGCGCGAAGCGACCAGCGACAGGCCGACGACGACCGGGCCGAGCATCAGGACACGCATCAGCTTCACCAGCGTGCCGATCTGGGTCGAGACGAGCCCTGCCGGCACTGTCGCGGCAAGGACCTGCGGCACCGCGTAGACGGTGAGCCCGGCGAGAATGCCGTACTGCGTTGCGGACAATTGCAGCAGCGGGATGAGCAGCGGCAGGCCCAGCACCATCATCACGCCAAGGATCGCCGTGAAGGAGATCGAGGACGCAATCTCGTCGTTGCTGGCGCCGATGATGGGCGCCACCGCAGCGATCGCGGAATTGCCGCAGATCGAGTTGCCGCAGGCGATCAGGATCGACAGCCGCGTCGACAGCCCCAGCAGCCGGCTGAGGCCGAAGGAGACGCAGAGCGCGATCACGACAACCGCGGCAATGGAGGCGAGCAGCGCAATACCGGAAGCCGCGATCGCGGCAAAGCTGATGGAGGCCCCGAGCAGCATCACCGCGACTTCCAGCAGCTGCTTGGCGCTGAAGGCGATGCCGGCTTGCCAGCGCGGGGCCGGCTTCCAGAAGCTGCGCACCGCCATGCCGAGCAGGATCGCCATGACCAGCGCCTCGACATAGGGATGCTCAAACACGCCCAGTTCGGCCCGCTCGAGCAGGGCCGACACGCCGGCGATCGCGATACACAGTAGAATGCCCGGAATCAGCGCCGCAATGCGGCCCGCGGCGGTGACCGGCTTGGTATCGGCCGGGCTGGATGCTTGATTCTGCGACACAAATCTCTCCAGAAGGAGAAAGATTTATACGCAGCGCAGCTCAATTGGGAAATATGTTTTCGACATGTCAGGGCCGAGAGAAGTTCTGTCCTCAGCCCGGAATAAACGGCCTCAGAAGATCAGGTTCTTGGCCAGCGAGGCGACGCGGCTGAAACCGTCATAGATGCCCGGTTCGAAGAAGGCTGCACGGGCGAGCACGATGCCCGCGACCAGCGACCAGAACAGTGTGGTGCCGGCCCGCAGCAGGAGCTTCGAGGCACCCGACTTCGCCTGTGTGTCCGTTGCGGACACCAGTTCCTCGCCGAAGGGCTCAAATCCCGTACGTTCCATGGCTGCCGATCCACCAATTGCTGGCGGAAATGTCGTCGTTTCGGCTCCAAACAGCAATGGAAGCGATTGGCGTTTTTGCCCTCGTAAGGGAAAACTCCTTCCTCCTGACAGAGCTGTGGCAATAGTTTTCTTCTTTCCGCCTGTTTGGACACCGCCGCTCCAGTTAGAGCGCCCTTACCGGACTGGGATTCCCCGGCTCGGAGCACGGCGACAGCCCTCTTTCGGTCGGTGCACCGCACCGGCGGTACCCCATCTCGCTAAGCCGCCAGCCCGCTCTCTACTGGCGCAAACTCCAGCCCCAGACTCTCCGCTACCGCCTTGTTCGTCACCCGACCGCGATGCACGTTGAGCCCGTTGCGCAGATGCGGATTCTCCAAGACCGCCGCAAAGCCCTTGTTCGCGAGCATCAGGCCGAACGGCAGCGTCGCGTTGTTCAAGGCGTGGCTCGAGGTCACCGGCACGGCGCCCGGCATGTTGGCGACGCAATAATGCACGACGCCGTCGACCTCGTAGGTCGGCTCCGCATGCGTGGTCGGGTGCGAGGTCTCGAAGCAGCCGCCCTGGTCGATCGCGACATCGACCAGCACGGCTCCGGGCCGCATCGATTTCAGCATCGCACGGGTGACGAGTTTCGGCGCGCTGGCGCCGGGCACCAGCACGGCACCGATGACGACGTCGGCGGCGAACACCTCGTCCTCGACCGCCTCGATGGTCGAGAAGCGGGTGCGTACGCGTCCGGCAAAGAGATCGTCCAGTTCGCGAAGGCGCGGGATCGAGCGGTCCATCACGGTGACTTCGGCACCTAAGCCGGCGGCCATGCGTGCCGCCTGCGTTCCGACCACGCCGCCGCCGAGCACGACGACGCGTGCCGGCTGCACGCCGGGCACCCCGCCGAGCAGCAGACCGCGGCCGCCGGCCGAGCGCTTGAGCGCGGCGCCGGCGGCCTCGATGGCGAGGCGGCCGGCGACTTCGCTCATCGGGGCGAGCAGCGGGAGGTGACCGCTCGCGTCCGTGACAGTTTCATAGGCGATTGCAGTGCAGCCGGAAGCAAGCAGGCCCTTGGCCTGCTCGGGATCCGGCGCAAGATGAAGGTAAGTAAAAAGGATCTGGCCTTCCCGAAGCTGAGTCCATTCGCTCTTCTGCGGCTCCTTCACTTTCACGATCATGTCGGACTTTGCAAAGATCTCGCGAGCGGTCTCGGCAATGGACGCCCCCGCCCGCCGGTACACCTCGTCGGACGCACCGATGCCGCTGCCGGCGCCGCTCTCGACCGTCACCTGGTGCCCGGCGGCGACATATTCACGGACCGCGCCTGGGGTGAGCCCCACGCGATATTCCTGCAGCTTGATCTCCTTGGGGACTCCGACGCGCATCTTGATCTCCCTCGCCAATGCTTTGATTCCATTGTTGATCGTAGCGAGAGGGTCGGTTTGGTTTCGTGCAAATATCCGCTACCTTGGCGGCGCCCGCGCCGGTTTCCGGCGCGAAATCGTCCTTTGACGCTGGAAACGAAACCTTGGCCCTTGACCGGAAAGACCTCGCCATCCTCGCGGAACTCACGACCAATGCGCGAGCCAGCCACACCGAGCTTGCGAACAAGATCGGCTTGTCGAGCACCGCGCTGGCGCGGCGGCAGAAGGCGCTGGAGGATGACGGCTACATCCAGGCCTACCAGGCCGCGCTCGACCTCGGCCGGTTCGGCCTCACTACGACAGTGCTGGTTCGTATCGCGCTGGAGAGCCAGAGCGACGAGGCGCTGAAGGCATTCGAGGCAGAGGTGACGAAATGTCCCTCTGTCGTGCGCTGCTTCCTGATGTCGGGGACGGACGACTACATCCTGATCGTGCTCGCCCGCGACATCCAGGATTTCGAGCGCATCCATCGCACCGAGCTGTCCCGCCTGCCGCGCGTCGCTCGGGTGCAGTCGAGCTTCGCGCTGCGCGAGATCGTGAACCGCGCGGTGCCGACTGTGGTGTTCGGCGAGACGAAGCGCTGATCTCGTATATCCGATCGGGAGAACCGGTCGGGAACCAAGCAACCCGTCATCCGTTGGGCGCTATTGGCCAGCGGCGGCAACGCATTCTCGCGTCACTTCCACAACTTGCCCAGCTCGGCCTTTCCGCAGGGAAAATAGAATATGGCCGACCTTACGATCCCCGAACGCATTCCGATCAACCTCGTCGTCAATGGCGAAAGGCGCGCGCTCGAAGTCGTGCCGTGGACTACGCTTCTGGACGCGCTACGTGACCGTCTGGAGCTGACCGGCACCAAGAAAGGCTGCGATCACGGCCAATGCGGTGCCTGTACCGTGCTGATCGACGGAAGACGGGTCAATTCCTGCCTGACCCTCGCCGTCATGAAGGATGGCGCCGAGATCACGACGATCGAAGGCTTGGCAAAGGACGGCACGTTGCATCCCCTGCAGCAGGCCTTCATCGATCACGATGCCTTTCAGTGCGGTTATTGCACCCCGGGACAGATTTGCTCTGCCGCGGGCCTGTTGGCCGAAGGCCGTGCGCGCGGTGCGGATGAGATCCGGGAGCTGATGAGCGGAAACCTCTGTCGCTGCGGTGCCTACCCCAACATCGTGGCTGCGATCGAGCAGGCAATGAGCCGGTCATGAACAACTTCCAATATTCCCGCGCGAGCGACGTTGCCGACGCCATCCGCCTTCTCGCCGCCGATCCCGGCGCGAAGCTGATTGCCGGCGGCACTAACTTGATCGATCTGATGAAGGAGAATGTCGAACGGCCCTCGCGCCTGATCGACATCTCCCGTCTGCCGCTCCGCGACATCGAGGAGACGGCGGACGGCGGTCTGCGCATCGGCGCCTTGGTGCCGAATTCGGACCTCGCCTACCACCCGTTGATCGAGCAGCGCTATCCCCTGCTTGCCAGTGCCATCCTGGCCGGCGCCTCCGCGCAATTGCGCAACATGGCCTCGGTCGGTGGCAATCTGATGCAACGAACGCGCTGCCCTTACTTTTATGACACCACGACACCCTGCAACAAGCGAAGCCCCGGCGCGGGCTGCTCGGCAATGGATGGCCTCAACCGCAACCACGCGATCCTCGGCACCAGCACATCCTGCATCGCGACCAATCCATCCGACATGAGCGTGGCGCTGGCCGCGCTCGGCGCGCTCGTGCATATCGCGCGCCCCTCGGGGCAGCGCACCATCGCGCTGACGGATTTCCATCGGCTTCCCGAGGACAAACCCCATCTCGATACCAATCTCGGCAGCGGCGAGATCATTACCGCCATCGAGCTGCCGCCGCACGGCTTTGCCCGGAACTACAGTTATCTGAAGATCCGCGACCGGCTCTCCTACGCCTTTGCTCTGGTCTCGGTCGCAGCCGCGCTCGAACTGGAGGGCAACGCGATCGGCGAAGCGCGCCTTGCGCTCGGCGGCGTAGCTCACAAGCCCTGGCGAAGCCTCGAGGCCGAAGCCGCATTGCGCGGTCAGGCGGCAACACCGGATCATTTCGGGCGGGCCGCCGACCTGCTGCTGCAGGGAGCGACGGCACGCTCCCATAATGGGTTCAAAATCGATCTGGCGCGCCGAGCCATCGTGCGGACGCTGATGCAGGCCGCAAGCGCTACGCCGCAATCACAAGCTCACAAGAAGATCGCATGAGGGCCCGATGAACGCCTATGTCGGAACATCAACGTCGCGCGTCGACGGCCGCGCCAAGGTCACCGGGGCCGCCAAATATGCCGGCGAATTCGCGGCAGACGGTCTTCTTCACGGCTTCGTCGTCGAGGCCACCATCGCGCGCGGTCGCATCGCTCGTCTCGACACCAGCGAGGCGCTGAAGGTGAAGGGCGTGGTCGACGTGCTTACCCATGCCCGTCGGCCGCCCCTCGCCGACAAGGACGAAGCCTGGAAGGATGAGGTGGCGCCTGAGAAGGGCTCGCCCTTCCGTCCGCTCTATGACGACAGGATCAAGTTCAACGGCCAGCCGATCGCACTCGTCGTCGCGGAGGACTGGGAGACCGCCAAGTTCGCCGCAACTCGCGTTCGCGTCGAATATGAGCAGGAGGCGTTTGCGACCGATCTCGAATCCGAACGCGACAAGGCCGAAAAAGTGGATCAGCCGCACAAGCCGCGTGGTGATGCCGCAGCAGCCCTGACGCGGGCGGCCGTGCGCCATGAGGCGGATTACGTCCTTCCGAGCGAGCACCACAATCCGATGGAGCTCTTCGCGACGACGGCGGTCTGGGACGGCAGCGGTGGGCTCACGGTCTACGACAAGACGCAAGGTGTCCAGAACGTCCAGAAGTTTCTCTGCAGCGTTTTCGGCAAGAAGCCGGACGACATCCGCGTGATCTCGCCCTATGTCGGCGGTGCCTTCGGTTCGGGCCTGCGGCCGCAGCACCAGGTGGTGCTGGCAACCCTTGCCGCGCTCGCCCTGAAGCGGTCCGTCCGCGTCGTGCTGACCCGGCAGCAGATGTATGGCCTGGGCTATCGTCCCATGACCATCGAGCGCGTTGCGCTCGGCGCAAAGCCGGACGGCACCCTCGATGCGATCAAGCACGAAGCCATTGCCGTGACCTCACGTTATGAGGATTTTTCACGCAACGATACCGGCTGGGCCGAGCAGCTTTACAAGAGTCCCAACAGCAACTTTTCGCACAAGCTGGTCGACCTCGACGTCTCGACACCCTGCGACATGCGCGCGCCGGGTGCGGCAACGGGTGTCTGCGCGCTCGAATGCGCCATGGACGAATTGGCGGTCGCGCTGAAGCTCGATCCGGTCGAGCTGCGGCTGAGGTGCTACTCGGATCGCGACCAGAGCGAAGACCTGCCTTACACCAGCAAGCAGCTGCGCGAATGCTACGCCCGCGGCGCCGAAGCGTTTGGCTGGAGCCGGCGCAATCCGGCACCGCGCTCCATGCGCGATGGCAAGGAACTGGTCGGCTGGGGTATGGCGACTGGGGTATGGGAGGCGCTGCAGATGCCGGTCGCCGTCCGCATCGTGCTGACGGCCAACGGCCACGCCGAGGTCTCCTGCGCAGCGTCCGATATCGGCACCGGCACGTATACCATCGTGGCGCAGGTCGCGGCCGATGCCCTCGGGCTGCCGATCGAGAATATCAGCGTCCGGCTCGCCGATTCGACCCTGCCGCAAGCCCCCGTCGAGGGCGGCTCCTGGATGGCGGCATCAAGCGCGCATGCGGTCTTGGGAGCGGCCGAAGAGATTCGCCGGGAGCTCGCACGTCTCGCCAAGGCCATGTCTGGCTCACCGCTCGCTGACCTCGACGCCGCCAACGCCACCCTGACTGACGGCATGATCGCCAGCAGCGAGGGGCGCGGGGCTGCCGTCTCGATTGCGGATGTTATGCGCCACAGCAAGCTCGAGCGGATCGAAAAGGAGAAGCTCAACCAATTCGCGGAAGATAAATCGCATGCCCGAAACACACACTCGGCGGTATTCGCAGAGGTGAAGATCGACGAGGAGCTGGGAATTATCCGCGTCACCCGGATCGTGAATGCGGTCGCGGCCGGGCGCATCCTGAACACCAAGACCGGCCGCAGCCAGATCATGGGCGGGGTGGTCTGGGGAATTGGAATGGCGCTGCACGAGGAGACGGTGATGGATCACCGCTTCGGCCGCATCATGAACGCGAACATTGCCGAATACCACATTCCCGTGAACGCCGACGTCCACGACATTGACGTCATTTTCGTCGACGAGCCCGACGACCGCATCAACCGGTTGGGCATCAAGGGGCTCGGCGAAATCGGCATCGTCGGCGTGCCGGCCGCGATTGCGAACGCCGTCTATCATGCCACCGGCAAGCGCATCCGGCGCTTCCCGATCACGCTGGACAAGCTACTGGAGTGAAGCGGCAGGCTAACGTTGCCGCAGCACTCGGGCATGTCATCCAGATGTCATCGAATGTGCAGAGAGCTGTATCTTCCTGCACATTCGGGACCCGCCATGGACTATTTCAAGCGCTTCAACTTCCTGTTCGCCGCACCTGTGTTCGACGCCGACGATCTCGAAGGCGTCCGCTTCAACCAGATCATCGAGGAGATCCAGCGCTCCGGCTTCGAGGTGGTCCGGGCCCGCAAGCTGGAGGATGCCGAGATGGCAGTGCAGACCGACGCCGCGATCGGCTGCATGGTGGTGGACTGGGGCAAGAAGGGCCTGGAAGGCAAGACCTCGGCGCTGATCAATCTGATGCGCCGGCGCGGCCTCGACTTCCCGATCATCCTGCTGATCCGGCGCAAGCGGTTCGAGGACCTACCGGTCGAAGTGCTCGATTTCATCGACGGCTATGTCTTCCTGTCCGAGGAGACGCCGCCCTTCATCGCCAAGAACCTGATCAGCCGTCTGAAGCAATATGCCGAGACGCTGAAGACGCCGTTCTTCGGCGCGCTGGTCGACTATGCCGAGGAAGGCAACCAGTTATGGACCTGCCCAGGGCACAATGGCGGCGTGTTCTACAATCGCAGCCCGATCGGGCGCGTGTTCGTCGAGCATCTCGGCGAGTCCGTGTTCCGCGACGACCTCGACAATTCCGTGCTCGACCTCGGCGACCTCCTCACCCATGAGGGCCCGGCGCTGAAGGCGCAGAAGGAAGCGGCGGCGATCTTCGGCGCGGAAAAGACCTATTTCGTGCTCAACGGCACCTCGACCTCGAACAAGGTCGCGCTGGGTGCCCTCGTCACTGACGGCGATCTCGTGCTGTTCGACCGCAATAACCACAAGGCCGCCCATCACGGCGCGCTGATGATCAATGGTGGCATCCCGGTCTATGTGCCGACCGTTCGCAACGCCTGGGGGCTGATCGGCCCGATGCGCTGGGACAGGCTCGACGAGAAGGCCCTGCGCGAGGCGATCCGCAACCATCCTCTGGTGAACGATCGCGACGCCTGGCGCAAGGAGCGGCCGTTCCGCGTCGCCGTGGTCGAGCAGTGCACCTATGACGGCTCTATCCACAGCGCCGAGATGATCATCAAACGCATCGGCCATCTCTGCGACTACATCCTGTTCGACGAGGCCTGGGCCGGCTTCATGAAATTCCACCCCCTTTATGCCGGCCGCTTCGCCATGGGGCTGGCAAATCTTCCGTCCGATGCCCCCGGCATCATCGCGACGCAGTCGACCCACAAGCAGCTGGCAAGCTTTTCGCAGGCCTCGCAGATCCACATCAAGGATCGCCACATCCGCGGCCAGAAGCGCCGCGTCGAGCACCGCCGCTTTAACGAGAGCTTCATGCAGCACGCGTCGACCTCGCCGTTCTACCCGCTGTTCGCCTCGCTCGACGTCGGCGCGCAGATGATGAAGGGCCGGTCCGGCGAAGTGCTGTGGGACGACACGATCCGGCTCGGCATCGAGCTGCGCAAGAAGATCCGCGCGATGCGCCGGGAGTTCGAGGAGAACGAGCAGAATCCGGATCGCCGCTGGTTCTTCGAGCCGTTCGTTCCCGATCGCGTCGCCATTGCCGATGTCAGCCGCCCCGGCGCGGCGCACAATGTCGCCTGGGAGACTCTCTCGACCGACGAGCTCGCCACCAACTCCGCGCTGTGGCAGCTCTCCCCGGATACCAACTGGCACGGCTTTCCCGATCTCGCGGAAGGCTTTGCCATGACCGATCCGAACAAGCTGACGCTGCTCACGCCCGGGTTCGATCGTGCGACCGGGGCCTATGCCGAGCACGGCATTCCCGCGCCGGTCGTCGCGCAATATCTGCGCGAGAACCGCATCGTCCCCGAGAAGAACGACCTCAACTCCCTGCTCTTCCTGCTCACGCCCGGCGTCGAGGCGAGCAAGGCGGGCACGCTGATCTCCGGCCTCGTCGCGTTCAAGAGGCTGCACGACGAGAATGCGCTGCTGGCCGACGTGATCCCCGAATTCTATCAGCGGCGGCAGGCGCGCTACGCCGGTGCGCGGCTGCGCGACCTCTGCGGCGAGATGCACCGCTTCTTCCGCGCCGCCGATGTCAGCGCGCTCCAGGCGCGGCAGTTCATGCCCGAGCACATGCCCGAGATCGCGATGTCACCCCGCGATGCCGCGCGCCATCTGTTCAAGAACGACGTCGACTACCTCCCGATCGAGGCGATCGCCGGCCGCATCGCGACCACGCCATTCGTGGTCTATCCACCCGGCATCGCCACCATCGTGCCCGGCGAGCGGCTGACGGAACGGGCCAGGCCCATGATCGATTATCTCAAGATGTTCGAGACCTGCTTCAACACATTTCCGGGCTTCGACGTCGAGATACAGGGCGTCTACAAAGAGGTCGATGCGAATGGCCGCATCGGGCTCTACACTTATGTCGTGACCGAGTAGGTGCCGATGAACGAAGCAGCTGCGTGCGCGAGTGATGAACCCGTCCTGGTTCGACCGTCACGCGAGAGCGACGTCGAGGCGATGCTGGCGATCTACCGCCATCACGTCCGCAACGGCGTGCCGCGCGATATCGAGGGAACCGGTGCGCCGGAGCCGGACGATCTGCGCGACCGTCGCAAGAACCTGAAGCAGACCCGCCTGCCGCACCTGGTCGCGACCTGGCGCGGCGAGGTCGTCGGCTATGCCTATGCCGTGCTGTTCCGCAAGCGGCCGGCCTATCGCTACACGGCCAAGCACTCGATCTATGTCCACCACGCCCATCTCGGCCGCGGGGTCGGACGGATGTTGCTGCAGGAATTGATCGACGCCTGCGCGGCGGCCGGCTTCCGCAAGATGATCGGCTACATCGATGCAGATAACACGCCCTCGCTGGCGCTGCACGAGCGGTTCGGCTTCGCACGCGCCGGCCTGCTCAGCGGCGTTGCCTATCGCCACGGCCGCTGGTCCGACACTGTCATGGTGCAACGCTCGCTCGGCGCGGGGACGACGACGCCCCCGCCCGTCACGGCACCCGGGCGTTAGGCCCTAGGACGGGAAGTCGGCCGGTCTGACATGGATGCGGTCGGCATGCAGTGACCAGTGATGCAACGCCTGGTCCTTGCAGAACCTCGCTTTCGCACGTTCCCTGGCCTCGTCCTCGTCGGCGGCGTCGATCTCGAGCGTGCCCTGGCAGACCTCGCACTGCCGGCCGTATTCGCCGAGCACGTCCTTCATGAACCTGACGACATAAGTTGACATGGGACCTCCCTGCCTGCCCGCCGGCACTTTAGTCCCATTTAGGCCGGACGGGGAAAGGAGATTTTGACGCGGATCAAGGCCGGGGCTCGGTTCCCCGGCCGTCATCCAGAGCGCTTGGTGCGCCCTACCCCGGCGTCACCCCGAAGGCCTGCTTGAAGCGCTCGGCATAGCGCGGCCAGGCTTCGGGATTGATGATGCGCGGCGGGCGCTTGCCGTCGAGCACATCCAGGACCTGCTCGGCGGCGATCCGGCCCATGTTCTGGCGCGCCTCGATGGTGACGCCTGCCGTGTGCGGGCTCGCCAGCACGTTGTCGAACTGGAGCAGCGGATGCTCCGGCGGCGGCGGCTCCTTGGACCAGACGTCGAGGCCGGCACCGGCGATGCGCTTGTCGCGCAGCGCCTGCAGCAGCGCATCTTCGTCATGAATGAAGCCGCGTGCAGTGGTGATGAAATAGGCATGCGGCTGCATCAGCGCGAATTCGCGCGTGCTGATCAAGTTGCGGCTGCCCTTGTTGAGCGGGCAGGAGATCGAGACGAAATCGGCGCGGCGCAACAGCTCGTCGAGCTCGACCTTCTCCCCGCCCCGCTCGGCCATCACCTCGGCCGACAAATAGGGATCGTAGGCCAGCACCTTCATGCCGAGCAGGCCCTTGCACAAGGCAGCGATGCGCCGGCCGACATTGCCGAGGCCGATGATGCCGACGGTCTTGCCCTCGACCTCGTTGCCGACGAGATCGTTGCGGTTGACATCGCGCTCGCGGCGCAGCCGGCGATCCGACTGGATGATGCGTTTGGACAGCGTCAGCATCATCGCCAGGGCGTGCTCGGCGACCGAATGGGCATTGCCGCCGGACTGGTTGACGACGACGACCCCGGCGGCCGTGCAGGCCTCGACGTCGACCGGGTCGAAGCCGGCACCGTTGCTGGAGACCAGCAGCAGGTTCGGCGCGCGCTTCAGGAAGGCGGCATCGACATGGAAATGCGGGGCGAGCTCATCGCGGGCGGCGCCGACCTGGTAGACGTGGGCAGCGCCGAGGAGCGGGCCATAGACATCCTCAGGGCTTGCGTTTTCGATGCGATCGAGCCGCACGTCGGGCCGGGCCTTCAGGATGTCGATATAGATCGGATTGGCCAAATAATTGGAGTAGACGACGCGCTTGTTATTGACGGACATCAGGACCCTTCCGGCTCTTTCGCGGGAGATCCGCAAGGTCAGCGCGATGCGCGCCTGTCCGTGCCCCTCCCGTGTTCTGGTTATCGCCGCTTATGCCATGGCGGTGCCGGCCACGGCAGGCCTGCTGGCGCAGATCATGGTGCCGGCGCGGACATGTTGACAATCCCGCTGCCCGCGTCAAGTTCGGCAGACCGCCGCGACGGCCAGAACCAAGAAGCATGCGCGGCTCAAGGGAGAGCGCAATGGCGATTGCGGAACAGCAGCCGCAGGGGAGCAGCGACGGAAGCTGGCACGGCATCGTGCTGCAAACCCTGAAGCGGAACGAGATCAGCCTGATTCCTTACGTGCCGGACCGCGTGCTCACGCCTCTGATCAAGAATCTGCACGCCGATCCCTACTTCACCACCTTCGCGACCGCCCGCGAGGAAGAGGCTGTCGGCATCGTCGCCGGGGCCTGGATGGGCGGCCGGCGCGGCGCGGTGCTGATGCAGACCTCCGGCTTTGCCACGCTCGCCAACGTGCTGGCCTCGCTCGCAGTGCCCTACCAGATTCCGCTGATCATGTTCGTGTCCGAGCGCGGCACGCTGGGCGAGTTCAATTACGGCCAGTCGCTGGTCTGCCGCACCATGCGACCGGTGCTGGATTCGCTGGCCCTGGAGCACCACACCATCACCCGGCTCGACGAGCTCGAATTCATCACCGACCGCTCGATCAAGCAGGCCGTCACCACGCAGGCTCCGGTGGCGTTGATCCTCAACCCGCTGCTTACGGGCGGCAAGGTCTTCGACAAATGAGGCCGGCGATGAACACGCGTAACACCAAGGTGGTGAACCGGTTTGAGATCACCTCGCGGCTGATCGCGAAGCTGAAGCACGAGGAAGCCGTGATCGGCGGCATCGGCAACACCAATTTCGATCTGTGGGCCTCCGGCCACCGTCCGCAGAACTTCTACATGCTGGGCAGCATGGGGCTCGCCTTCCCCATCGCGCTCGGCGTGGCGCTGGCGCAGCCCGACCGCCGCGTCTTCGCGCTGGAAGGCGACGGCTCGCTCCTGATGCAGCTCGGCGCACTCTCGACGATTGCGGGCTTGAAGCCGAAGAACCTCACGATGATCGTGATGGACAACGGCATCTACCAAATCACCGGCGCGCAGCCGACGCCGGCAGCGAACGTTGCCGACATCGTCGCCATCGCCATCGGCTCTGGTCTCGCGCGTAGCGCCTGGGCCGCGGACGAGGAGGATTTCGAGCGGCTGGTCGACGACGCGATGGCTGCATCGGAGCCGAGCCTGATCGCGGTCAGGATCGACGACAAGCCCGGCGTGGGCACCACCCGCCGCGACCCCGTGCAGATCCGGGAACGTTTCATGCATGGCCTCGGCGTGCGCGATCCGCTTTAACATTTTGTCATTAACTACACGGCGATCTGATACGAGCGTCGCGACAACCCGACCAAATTCGTGCTAAGCGACCCGGATGTTCATTCGAACCTTTGCCTGGCTGCTCGCCGCTGCCGTTACGTTCGCCACCCTCGGTCCTCCCGGCCTTCGCCCCCATTCCGACCTCGGTCAGGATGGCGAACATGCGCTTGCCTTCGTCATGGTGGGGTTAGCCTTCGGCCTCGCCTATCCACGCCGGCGTCTGCTGATTGCAGCGGCCGCGGTCGTCCTGATTGGCGTGCTCGAGCTGATGCAATTTTGGGCACCCGGCCGCCACACGCGGTTGGTGGATTTTCTGGTCGATGCTGGAACCGCGTGCCTCGGCTTTGCGCTCGCAGCCGCGGCTGATTGGCTGCTCTGGCGCCTTCGCACCAGCTCCGCCACAATCGAAGGCCCCGCGGAGTGATGCTCCGCAGGGCCCTGCTCAGAACAAGGAATTGCGTCGATCAGTCGATGATCTTGACCACGCGGCGCGTGCGCGGCTCGACGATCACACGGCGATCGTTGACGACCGCATAGCGATATTCGGTGTAGTTCGGCACGGGCCGCAGCACCACGGTCGGAGGCAGCGGCTCGCCGACCACGACGCGCTCGTGGACCACGACGGAATCATCGCGCGGGATACCGCCGAGCACCGCGTTCGGGATCTCCAGGCCAGCGCCGACCGCCGCACCGACGGTGCCGCCGACCATCGCACCAATCGGGCCGCCGATGTCGCCGCCCGCACGCGCGCCTTCCGCAGCGCCTTGTGCGGTGGTGGATTGTGCAAAGGCTGCGCTCGACGCCAGCAGCGACGCGGCAGCCAACGTAATCGCAAGACGGGTTTTCATATCCTTACGTCTCCAGTGATTGTTATGCGGCTTCAACCCGCGGGGCCGGAGCATTGTTCCGGTTCCCGACGAAAGATGCATCACTGGAGACTGTTACCCGGTAACAGTTCAGGCCGTCGCGATCTCGTGCCCCGCCATCAGTTCCAGCGCCCGCACCATGGCGGAGTGATCCCAGGCCTTGCCGCCATGTGCGGCGCAGGACGAGAACAATTGCTGCGCCACGGCCGTGCTCGGCAGCGACAGGCCGAGTGCACGCGCGCCTTCGAGCGCGAGGTTGAGATCCTTCTGGTGCAGCTCGATGCGGAAACCCGGATCGAAATTGCGCTTCACCATGCGCTCGCCATGCACCTCCAGAATGCGCGAGGAGGCAAAGCCGCCCATCAGCGCCTTGCGCACCAGCGCGGGATTCGCACCAGCCTTGGATGCGAACAACAGGGCCTCGCTCACGGCTTCGATAGTGAGCGCGACGATGATCTGGTTGGCGACCTTTGTCGTCTGCCCGTCGCCGTTGGCGCCGACATGGGTGACGTTCTTGCCCATCTTGTCGAAGACCGGCTTCATGGTGCCGAAGGCCCGCTCCGGCCCGCCGACCATGATGGTGAGGCTCGCAGCTTTCGCGCCGACCTCCCCGCCCGACACCGGCGCATCGAGGTAATCGGCGCCGAGCGCCTCGATCCTCTTCGCGAATTCCTTCGTCGCCAGCGGCGAGATCGAGCTCATGTCGACGACGATCTTGCCCTTGGAAGTGCCGCTGGCGACACCGTCCTTGCCGAACAGCACGGCCTCCACATGCGGCGTATCCGGCACCATGATGATGACCGCGTCCGCGCCCTCCGCGACCTCCTTGGCCGATGTGCAGGCGATGCCGCCCGCGGCGACCAGTTCGCGCGCGATCGGCGCAACGTCATGCAGGAGAACGCGGTGGCCCGCGGCCAGGAGGTGGCCGGCCATCGGCCGCCCCATGGTGCCAAGTCCGATGAAGCCGATGTTGGTCATGTTGCCATTTCCTCTGCATGACATCTTGGTAAGTCTGTCCACGTGCTTGGTGCACCTCTCCGCTTGCGGGAGAGGAAGCGAACCGTCGTCGCGGCCGCATCTGGCCCTAAATCTCAGGTCTCAAACGTCTGCGCTGCATGCCACGACAGGCCCTCCAGCGTCGTGGTGCGCGGCTTGTATTCGCAGCCGATCCAGCCGCGATAGCCGATCGCGTCGAGGTGCCGGAACAGGAAGGGATAATTGATCTCGCCGGTGCCCGGCTCATGGCGGCCGGGATTGTCAGCAAGCTGGATGTGGGCGATCTGCGGTAGATATTCCTGCATGGTGCGGGCGAGATCACCCTCCATGATCTGCATGTGGTAGATGTCGTACTGGATGAACAGGTTGTTCGACCTCACCTCGGAAATCAACTGCACCGCCTGCTCGGTGGCGTTGAGGAAGAAGCCGGGAATGTCGAGCGTGTTGATGGGCTCGACCAATAGCTTGATGTTCTCTCGCGCCAGCGTCGAGGCCGCAAAGCGCAAGTTACCGACCAACGTCTCCTGAAGCTCCCGCGGATCGGAATCAGCCGGCGCGATGCCGACGAGACAGTTGAGCTGCTCGCAATCGAGCGCCTTGGCATAGTCGATGGCGCGGAACACGCCGTCGCGGAATTCGGCGGTGCGGTCGGGCAGGATCGCAATGCCGCGCTCTCCACCGGCCCAGTTGCCTGCGGGCAGATTGTGCAGCACCTGCGTCAGCCCGTGGGCCTCGAGCTGCTCGCGCAGCTGCGCCTTGTCGAAATCATACGGGAAGAGATATTCGACCCCTCCAAAGCCCGCCGCCTTCGCTGCCGCAAAGCGGTCGAGGAACGGCATCTCGTTGAAGAGCATGGTGAGGTTGGCGGCAAATTTCGGCATGGTGCTTCTTCCCCTATTCCGCCGGCTGCAGCACGCGCGTGATCTCCACTTCGTCGAGCGGAAGGTCCAGCACCTCCTCGAACTCGACGATGTTGTCGATCTCCGTGCCCATCGCGATGTTGGTGACGCGTTCGAGGATGAATTCGACGACGATAGGCACGCGGTGCTTGGCCATCAATTCGCGCGCGGTCGCAAACGCTGCCTGCGTGTCCTTCGGATCGGTGACGCGGATGGCCTTGCAGCCGAGACCTTCGGCGACCGCGACGTGGTCGACGCCGTAGACGCCGATCTCGGGCGCGTTGATGTTCTCGAAGGAGAGCTGGACGTGATAGTCCATGTCGAAACCGCGCTGGGCCTGGCGGATCAGGCCGAGATAGGAATTGTTCACGACGACGTGGATGTAGGGCAGATTGAACTGCGCGCCGACCGCGAGCTCCTCGATCAGGAACTGGAAGTCGTAGTCGCCGGAGAGCGCGACGATCTCGCGCTCCGGACACGCCGCGCGCACGCCGAGCGCGGCCGGCAGCGTCCAGCCGAGCGGTCCCGCCTGCCCGGCATTGATCCAGTTGCGGGGATTGTAGACGCCGAGAAACTGCGCGCCGGCGATCTGCGACAGGCCGATCACCGTGACGTATGTGGTGTTGCGGCCGAACGCCTTGTTCATTTCCTCGTAGACGCGCTGCGGCTTGATCGGAACATTGTCGAAATGGCTCTTGCGCAGCATCGTCTTCTTGCGGTCGCGGCAGGCCGCAGGCCATGCCTGGCGCTCGCGGAGCCTGCCTGACCGCCGCCACTCGCCGGCGACGGCGACGAACAGCTCGAGCGCGGCCTTAGCGTCCGAGACGATGCCGAGATCCGGATTGAACACGCGCCCGATCTGCGTTGGCTCGATGTCCACGTGAACGAATTTGCGGCCCTTGGTGTAGGTCTCGACCGAGCCGGTGTGGCGATTGGCCCAGCGATTGCCGATGCCGAGCACGAAGTCGGACTCCAGCAGCGTGGCATTGCCATAGCGGTGGCTGGTCTGGAGGCCGACCATGCCAGCCATCAGCACGTGATCGTCGGGGATCGCGCCCCAGCCCATCAGCGTCGGCACCACGGGCACGTTGGCGATCTCGGCGAACTCGACCAAGAGGTCCGAGGCGTCGGCGTTGATGATGCCGCCGCCCGCGACGATCAGCGGCCGCTCGGCGGCGTTGAGCATCTCCAGCGCCTTCTCGACCTGCCTGCGGGTCGCAGCAGGCTTGTAGACTGGCAGCGGCTCGTAGGTCTCGTCATCGAATTCGATCTCGGCGATTTGCACGTCGAGCGGCATGTCGATCAGCACCGGCCCCGGACGCCCCGAGCGCATGATGTGAAACGCCTGGCTGAACACACGCGGTACCAATGCCGGCTCGCGCACCGTCACCGCCCATTTGGTCACCGGCTTAGCGATCGACTCGATGTCGACGGCCTGGAAGTCTTCCTTGTAGAGCCGCGCGCGCGGCGCCTGCCCGGTGATGCAGAGGATCGGGATGGAATCGGCGATCGCCGAATAGAGCCCCGTGATCATGTCGGTGCCAGCCGGCCCGGAGGTGCCGATGCAGACCCCGATATTGCCGGCCTTGGCGCGCGTATAGCCCTCCGCCATGTGCGAAGCACCCTCGACATGGCGCGCCAGGATGTGGCGGATCGAGCCGCGCTTCTTCAGCGCCGAGTAAAGCGGATTGATCGCAGCGCCGGGAACTCCGAAGGCCGTCGATATGCCTTCCCTCTCCAGGATACGCACGGCCGCATCGACAGCTCGCATCTTCGCCATATCGGACCTCGCTCAATTGCATCAGCGAGCGAGATCATCAGATGCGCAGAAGCCGATCTCAACGAGATCGATTTTATTTTCCACGATGCGGCAGCCCCGAAAAAACCGCGGCGGTCTCAATCGGTTAAATCGAGGAATGCGTGAAAGCAGATCACTCGAACAGGGGCGCCAGCTTCATCTGCGGCACCAGCACGAGGCCCCTGTCGGTGATGCGAATTTCCGGAATGACCGATAGCGGAATCAAATTGAAGCCCATGTATGGGATGGTGCAGCCGGCCTCGGCCCATTCCTTCTTCAGCGCCTTGACCTCTTCGGCCACCTCCGTGACGCGCTTGTCGGAGAGCAGGCCCGCGATTGGCAGCGGAACCAGCGCCCTCACCTTGCCGTCGGCGACAACGCAGACGCCGCCCTGCTGCTCCCTGATCGCGGCGATGGCGACCTGCATGTCGCCCTCGTTGGTGCCGGCAACGATGAGGTTGTGGCTGTCGTGACCGACGCTGGAGGCGACCGCGCCGCGCTTCAGGCCAAAATCCTTCAGGAGGCCATGGGCAACGTTGCCGGCGGATTTGCCGTGACGCTCGACCACCGCGACGAAGCAAAGGCCGTAGCGCGCGAACAGCGACGGCCAGTCTCTTGCGGGTTCGATCTCCACTTTCTGGTGGATCAGCGTGATGCCAGGCAACGCAGTCTTGATGGCGTTGACGGTGCAGGCCTTCACGGGCAGCTCCGGCGTCAACTTCATCTTCTCCGGCAGCTTCACTGTGACGTAGGCTGACCTCGGATATTGGTAGCGCTGCGACAGCGCCTGATCGAGACGCGGGGTGATCTTGCCGTGCTCGACCACGAGCTCGCCACCATACCAGGTGCATTGCGGCTTGAGCTGATCATCCATCAGCACGAGATCGGCGCGGCGACCGCCGCCCAGCCCGCCGATATCCCCTTCCATGCCGAAGCGCGTCGCGCCATGCAGCGAGCCCATTGCCCAGGCCTGCTCGGGCGACAACCCCGCCTTCACCGCTTCCCTCACCACCCAGTCGAGACCGAACAGCAGGAGATCGTCGGCGTCACGGTCGTCCGTGCACACTGCGGTGCGCTTGTGCGAGGCCCCGAGCTCGGTGATCGCTCGGATCGCTTGCGGCAGCAAATGCCAGGGCGTGGTCGGCGGCCCGCCGCGCAAAAACACCCAGACGCCGGCATCGAGCAGGTCATCGGCAATGTCGCGGTCGATCGCCTCATGGGTGTCGGTGACGCCGGATGCCGCGTAGGCCGCGACGAATTCGCGGCCGTAGACATGCCCGGAGACGGGACGGCCGCGCTTCAAGGCAGCCGCGAGGATGGCATGGCTGCGCTCGTCGCCCATCGTGACAGGCACGAAATCCATTTTCTCGCCAAGCGCCACCGCCTCGGGCCAGCGGTCGAACAGGCCGGCGATCTTGTCCGGCGTGAGGTCGCCGCCCGCCGTTTCCAGCTCCGCCGAAGTCGCAGGGACGGTGCTCGGCACGGTCAAGAAGATCGAGAGCGGCGCCTCGCGCGCATCTTCCAGCAT
The DNA here is from genome assembly GCF_016031655.1 of Bradyrhizobium glycinis. Lineage (GTDB taxonomy): Bacteria > Pseudomonadota > Alphaproteobacteria > Rhizobiales > Xanthobacteraceae > Bradyrhizobium > Bradyrhizobium glycinis. The sequence continues at coordinate 179,722 of NZ_JACCHQ010000001.1, read as the reverse complement.
CGCCTCCACACCGGCGACGTCCATGACGTTGCCGATCTCGTGACTGTCGCAGAAGATCGTCGTGGTACCGTTGAGCAGCGCGGCCTCTGCATAGGCGCAGGCCGTCACCATGGAGGATTCGATGTGAATGTGCGGATCGACGAGGCCCGGCGCGATGATGCCGCCGGCCGCGTCATAAAGCGGGACATCGCCCCAGGCCCTCTTCGCTGTACCGGCCGGCTTCACGGCCGCGATGCGGCCGCCGGTGATCCAGACCTCCCGCCCCGGATGGATGCGCTCCGAATAGGTCGAAAGCAACCGGGCGCCCGATATAACGAGATCCGGCGCGACGCGGGCCGAGGCGACGTCGGCGAGGCGCCGCGTCATGCTGTGTAGCGGCGCGACGGTGAAGCGGGTGAGCTTGGTCATGGCGGGCGCTCGCGGAGATTGGACAGCCCGGCGATGGTTGCCCCCGACGGCGGCAGGGGCAACTCAAATAAAACGGCATCTCTGCTTACGCATTGGGCAAACACACACCCCTTGATGAGTTCCGCTAATCCTCGTTCGCCTTGAACCGGCCGAGCCCCTTCAAGACGAAGGGCGCGACCAGCGCGATCAGCGCGATGCCGAGCAGCGTCGCGGAAATCGGGCTCTGCAGCAGCGTCATGGGATCGCCGAGGCTGATCGCGAGCGCGCGGCGGAGCTGGCTTTCGGCGATAGGACCGAGGATCAGGCCGACGACGACGGGCGCGATCGGGAAATCGAACCGGCGCATCAGGAAGCCGAGCACGCCGAAGCCGGCGAGCATCGACAATTCCACCACCGATGGTTTTGCCGCGATGGTGCCCATGGTCGCGAACACGAGGATGCCGGCATAGAGCCAGGGCTGCGGGATCGCGAGCAGCCGCACCCACAGGCCGACCAGCGGCAGGTTGAGCACCAGCAGCATCATGTTGGCGATGAAAAGGCTGGCGATCAGGCCCCACACGAGGTCGGGCCGCTCGGCGAATAGCAGCGGGCCCGGGTTGAGGCCGTATTGCTGAAAGCCCGCCAGCATCATCGCTGCGGTCGCCGAGGTCGGCAGGCCCAGCGTCAGCAGCGGCACCAGCGTGCCGGCAGCGGAGGCATTGTTGGCGGCTTCGGGGCCGGCGACCCCTTCGATCGCGCCCTTGCCGAACTCTTCGGGATGCTTCGTCAGCCGCTTCTCGGTCGAGTAGGACAGGAAGGTCGGGATCTCCGCGCCGCCGGCCGGCAGCGCACCGATCGGGAAGCCGAACATGGTGCCGCGCAGCCAGGGCTTCCAAGAGCGCTTCCAGTCCTCCTTGGTCATCCATAGCGAGCCGCGCACCGGCTCCAGCTTCTCCTCGGTATGATGGCGGCGCGATGCGACATAGAGCGCCTCGCCCACCGCGAACAGGCCGACCGCGAGCGTTGTGACTTCGACGCCGTCGAGCAACTCGGGGACGCCGAACGCAAGCCGCGCTTGACCTGTCAACTTGTCGATGCCGACAAGGCCGAGCGTCAGACCGATGAACAGGCTGGTCAGGCCGCGGATCGGGGAATCGCCAAAGGTCGCCGACACCGTGACGAAGGCAACGCACATCAGCGCGAAGTAATCCTCGGGGCCGAAGCGCACGGCGATATCGACCAGCCATGGCGCGAGGAAGGCCAGACCAATCGTGGCGATGGTGCCGGCGACGAAGGAGCCGATTGCGGCGGTCGCGAGCGCCGGCCCGCCGCGGCCGGCCTTGGCCATCTTGTTGCCTTCGAGCGCGGTCGCCATCGAGGCGCTCTCGCCGGGCGTGTTGATCAGGATCGCGGTGGTCGATCCACCATACATGCCGCCATAGTAGATGCCGGCGAACATGATCAGTGAGCCGCCGGGGTCGAGCTTGTAGGTCACCGGCAGCAGCAGCGCGACCGTCAGGGCCGGGCCGATGCCGGGCAGCACGCCCACGGCCGTGCCGAGGAACACGCCGATCAGCGCGTAAAGCAGGTTCATCGGCTGGACGGCGACCGCCATGCCGTGAGCCAGCGCGGCAAAGGTATCTATCACAGCAATCGCTCCAGCGGGCCGGCAGGCAGGCTCAGCGTCAACAACCGGTCGAACGCGAGGTAAATGAGAGTCGACATCACCAGGGCGATGATGGCGTCGATGAGGATGGCACGGCGTCCGAAGGCCGCCGAGGTCGTCACGAACAGGGCCGAGGTCGCCAGGATGAAGCCGCCGCCAAGGCCGATGATGGCAATCAGCAGCGCAAGGCCCACGAGAATCAGAACCACAGGCACGGGATCGGCGCTCTCGCGAGCCGGCAAATTGCCGCGTAGCGCGTCGATGAAATTGCCGATCGCCAGCAACGCAAGGCCGCAGGCGATCACGACCGGCATCGCCTCCGGTCCCATGCCGTACATCGCGGCGGATTGCAGGCGGCGCGCGTCCCAGACCAGCACGACGGCGAGCACCGCAAGCAAGGCCGCGATGACGAGGCCGGCGCGGTCGACACGCCGCTGCGGCTGGACGGGATCGCCCGAGGTCATGATTTGACGAGGCCGACCGATTTCAGCACGTCGGTGACGCGGGCCGTTTCCTTCTTCAGGAAGTCGGCGAAAGCGTCGCCGCCGAGATAGGCGTCCTCCCAGCCCTTCTGCTTGAGGATCTCCTTCCAGGCGTCAGACTTCACCATCTTTTCGACCGCATCGCTCAAGGTCTTGCGCTGCTCCGGCGTGATGCCGGGAGGCGCGACCACAGAACGCCAGTTGGCGATCACGAGGTCGATGCCCTGCTCCTTGAACGTCGGGATGTCACTGCCTGCGATGCGCTTCTCGGAGGTCACGCCGATCGCGCGCAGCTTGCCGGACTTGATCTGCCCTTCATATTCGCTCAGCCCCGAAATGCCCGCCGTGACCTTGCCGCCGAGGATCGCCGCCAGCGACTCGCCGCCGCCGGAGAACGGGATGTAGTTGATCTTCTTGGCGTCGGCACCGACGGCGCCGGCGAACAAGGCCGCCATCACATGGTCGACGCCGCCAGCCGAGCCGCCGGCGAAGGTCACCTTGGCGATATCCGCCTTCACCGCGGCGGCCAGGTCCTGCGCATTCTTGATCGGCGAATTCGCGGGAACCACGATCACTTGGATTTCCTCGGTGAGGCGCGCGATCGGCGTCACCTGCTCCAGCGTCACCGGCGACTTGTTCATGGCGAGCGCGCCGACCATGACGAAGCCGTTGACCATCATCTGGTTGCCGTCGCCCTTGGCGCCGTTGACGAATTGGGCGATGCCGACGCTGCCACCTGCACCGGGAACGTTGGTGACCTGCACGCTGCGGGCGACGCCCGCAGCCACCAGCGCCTGCTGCATCGAGCGCGCGGTCTGGTCCCAGCCTCCGCCCGGAGCCGCCGGCGCCATCAGCTTGAGCTCGAGCTGCTGAGCAAAGCCTGGATTGGCGGCCGCCAGGGTCAACGCGACGGCTGCGCCGACAAGGCGCATGGGAAATCGAAACATGAGGGCATCTCCAGGCTCATGCGGACGTTTGCCGCATTGTGTCGTTTGGCCGCATATCAACCAAAACGGCCGATGCTGTCCAGTGACATGCCTCAGGGTTTTGGGTCAGCGGGCGCCGGGATCACCCCGCCGAGCGCGGCGGTCAATTCGGCCGCGACTTCCCGGACGATCTGCCCGATCTCCGGCAACCGTTCGTCGGTGACGCGGCTGGTCATCCCGGATACGGAGATCGCGGCAAGCGGTTCGGACAGCGCGTTGTATACCACCGCGGCGACGCAGCGCAGACCGATCTGCGCCTCCTCATCGTCGACGGCAAAGCCCTGCTTCCGGATTTTCTCGAGCTCCCTGAACAGGTCGCTCGGGCGCACGATCGACTTCTCGGTCAGGCGGGGCATGCCGTGATGGCGGATGACGGCGCCGACGTCCTCGTCTGAATAGGTTGCGAGCACCGCCTTGCCTACGCCGGAGGTCACCATGGGGACGCGACCGCCGACCTTGGTCAGCGAGCGCATGATCTCGCGACTTTCCATACGGGTCAGCACGATGATGAATTCATCGTCGACCACGGCGAGATTGGCCGTTTCGCGGGTGAGATCGCGCAGCTTGCGCAAATATGGAATTGCCTGCGCGGAGAAGTTGCGTCGACGCGCAAAGCTCGCGCCGACCGTGAAGCTGCGCACGCCGACATGCCATTTGGATTCGCCACGGTCGAACTGCACGAAACGGCGGCTTTCGAGCGTTGCAAGCAGCCGGTGCACGGTGGACGCCGACAGGCCGGTGCGGATCGCGAGATCGCTGAGACGATAGCCTTCGTCGTCCTCGGCCAGCGTCTCGATGATCGACAGCGCGCGATCGACCGACTGCACGCCACCGTCGCGGCCCTCATGATCGGCCTCCGCCGCCGATTTGGGCTCGAGCGATTTGCGCCGGATCACGTTCTTGCTCATCGCGACCTGCTTGCCAATCGGACAAGACGCGAGCCGCCTCTTCTCCCTCTCCCCGTTCCTACGGGGAGAGGGCTGGGGTGAGGGGCTATGTCCGCAAAGACGGTGAGAGACGGATTGGTGGAGAGTCCCCCCTCACCCGAATTGCTTCGCAATTCGGCCTCTCCCCGCAAGCGGGGAGAGGTGAAGTCGCAGCTCAGAGCAGCCCTGCTCCGCGCGCCCACTTGTACTTGGCACCGAGCACCTCGACCGGCAGTTCGGTCGAATAGGCGTAGGCCGGGATGCCGTTCTGGTAGAGATATTCGGCGGCTTCCTCGACCTCGACGTCGCCGGCGAGAGACGCGACCATCGGTTTCACGAAACCCTTGGCCTCCATCTCCTTCTTCACCTCGACCATGTTGCGGGCGAACACCATCGGCGGGGTGACGATGGTGTGCCAATAGCCGAGGATCAGCGCGTGGATGCGCTCATCCGACAGGCCGAGCTTCACGGTGTTGACGTAGGTGATCGGCGGCTCGCCTCCGGTGATATCCACGGGATTGCCGGCCGCGCCGAACGGCGGGATGAACTTGCGGAAGGCCGCATCCAGATCCGGCGGCATCGACATCAAAGACAGGCCGTTGTCGACGCAGGAGTCCGACAGCAGCACGCCCGAGCCGCCGGCGCCGGTGATGATGAGCACGTTCTCGCCCTTCGGCGTCGGCAGCACCGGCACGCCGCGGGCGAATTCGAGCAGCTGACGAAGTGAGCGGGCGCGGATCACGCCGGACTGCTTGAACACGTCCTCATAGATGCGATCGTTGCCGGCGAGAGCGCCGGTGTGGGAGGACGCCGCCTTCGCACCGGCTGAGGTGCGGCCGGCCTTGAGCACCACCACCGGCTTCTTCTTGGAGACGCGCTTTGCGGCTTCCGCGAAGGCACGGCCGTCCTTGAGGTCTTCGCAATGCTGCGCGATCAGGTTGGTGTTCGGGTCCTGCTCGAAGAAGGCGAGCAGATCGTCCTCGTCGATGTCCGACTTGTTGCCTAGGCCGACGATCGCCGACACGCCCATTTTCGCCGAGCGCGAGAAGCCGATGATGGCCATGCCGATGCCGCCCGATTGCGACGACAGTGCCGCGTGACCCTTGACATCATAGGCGGTGCAGAAGGTCGCGCAGAGATTGGCGGGCGTATAATAGAAGCCGTAGATGTTCGGCCCCATCAGGCGGATGTCGTACTTCTTGCCGACCTCGACGATCTCGGCCTGCAGCTCCGGCGCGCCGGCTTCAGCGAAGCCCGACGGGATCAGCACCGCGCCCGGGATCTTCTTCTCGCCGCATTCGGTCAGCGCAGCGGCGACGAATTTCGCGGGGATCGCGAACACCGCGACGTCGATCACGCCAGGCACGTCCTTGACGCTCTTGTAGGCCTTGTAGCCGAGGATCTCGGCGGCCTTGGGATGGATCGGGTAGATCTCGCCCTTGTAGCCGCCGTTGATGAGGTTCTTCATCACGGAATTGCCGATCTTGCCGTCCTCCGCGGAGGCGCCGACCACGGCGACCGCCTTCGGCTGCATGATGCGGTTCATCGCCGCGACGATCTCTTCGGTCGGACGCGGCTTCGGCTTCGGCTTGTAGGCGAAGTCGACGACGATGCGGACGTCGGCGGCCGTGGCATCTTTCGGCGTTGCGAACACCGGGTTGAGGTCGAGCTCGACGATCTCGGGGAAATCGGTGACAAGCTGCGAGACCTTGACGATGACGTCAGCGAGCGCGTTGCGGTTCACCGGCTCGCCGCCGCGCACGCCCTTCAGGATCTCATGCGCCTGGATGCCGTCGAGCATCGAGAGCGCGTCTTCCTTGGTCGCGGGCGCAAGACGGAAGGTGATGTCCTTGAGCACTTCGACGAGCACGCCGCCGAGGCCGAAGGCGACCAGTTTGCCGAACGAGCCGTCGGTGATCGAGCCGACGATGACCTCGGTGCCGCCGGCCAGCATCTGCTGGACCTGGACGCCCTCGATCTTGGCATCGGCCTTGTACTTCTTGGCGTTGGAAAGAATGGTCTCGTAGGCCTTCTCGGCCTCCTCGGCCGTCTTGAGGCCGACGATGACGCCGCCCGCTTCGGTCTTGTGGAGGATGTCCGGCGAGACGATCTTCATCACGACCGGGAAGCCCATCGAGGAGGCCATCTTGCCGGCCTCGCCGGCCGATTTCGCCACGCCTTCCTTCGGGACCGGAATGCCGTAGGCGTCGCAGACCAGCTTGCCTTCCGGCGCCGTCAGGCTGGTACGGTTGTCCGCCTTGACCTGGTCAAGCACCTTGCGGACGGCATCTTTGGAATTGGACATGTGGCTTCTCCCTTGACCTCAGTTCGTTCTTTTCAAAGCGCGCGCGCGTTTGCGGCTGCCCGTGATGCTTGCCATTCGCCGCGCTCTGTTCCATGCGGCGGAACGGAGTGGCATAAGGCTTAAGGCTAAAGACTACTCCGCCGGCTTGGATCAAAAATGGCTGGCGATGGCATTTGGTATGCCAGAAGCCAACTTGTCAAGCTGGTGCATGCCTGAGAAGCCCGGAAAAAATGGGCAGCTTGACATTCTGGCATGTGGTATGCCAAAAACCTTCCCGTTAATATTCCTGTAAAAGACGACTCCCCACTGGAGGAGATTCGTCGTGTCACTACGGAAACCAACCAAGGCGTTGCCGAACATGGCCGAGGCAGACATCGCAATCGTTCGTATTGCCCCGGAGAGCAGCTTCAAGAACAAGGCGTATGACGCCTTGAAGGACGCCATCCTCAAGATGGACATCTATTCGACGCCCGAGCCGGTGATGCTCGACGAGCGCGCATTGTCCGAACGGCTCGGCGTCAGCCGTACCCCGATCCGCGAAGCCATCGCGATGCTGGAGCAGGACGGTTTCGTGAAGACCGTTCCTCGCCGCGGCATCATGGTGGTGCGCAGGACCAAGAGCGAGATCGTCGACATGATCCGCGCCTGGGCGGCGCTGGAGAGCATGGCCGCCCGCCTCATCACCACCACCGCGCGCAAGAAGGACATCACGGCGCTGCGCGACTTCTTCAAGGATTTCGGCAAGGACCGCCTTCCCGAGGATCACGTCGAGGAATATTCGCGCGCCAACATCGCCTTCCACCAGGCGCTGATCTCGCTGTCGGAATCGCCGGTGCTGGTCGATCTCACCAACGATCTCCTCCTGCACGTGCGCGGCTATCGCCAGCTGACCATCGGACGCAAGGACCGCACCGCGACGTCACTGCCCGAGCATCTCGGCATCATCGAAGCGCTGGAAGCGCGCGACACCGAGCTTGCCGAGAAGCGCGCCCGCGATCACACCCTCGGCCTTGCTGCTTATGTGGAAGCGCACGGCCAAGAACTGTTCACGTAACTCTTCACTTAAGCAACGTTCACCAGAAGGGCGAACCATTCGCCCCCAAAAGCCTAAAACGGCACCTTGAGACCAGGGAGACAAGGCCCATGCTGAATACCGCGACCAAGTCCGAAGCACCGGGCACCGAGCAGGAACTGACGGATGGCTTCCATCTCGTCATCGACGCGCTCAAGCTGAACGGCATCAACACCATCTATAATGTGCCGGGCATCCCGATCACGGATTTGGGGCGCATGGCGCAGGCCGCGGGTATTCGCGTGATCTCGTTCCGCCACGAGCAGAACGCCGGCTACGCCGCCGGCATCGCCGGCTATCTCACCAAGAAGCCCGGCGTCTGCCTCACGGTCTCGGCGCCCGGCTTCCTCAATGGTCTCACCGCCCTCGCCCACGCCACAACCAATTGCTATCCGATGATCCTGATCTCGGGCTCTTCCGAGCGCGAGATCGTCGACCTGCAGCAGGGCGACTACGAGGAGATGGACCAGCTCGCGATCGCAAAGCCGTTATGCAAGGCCGCGTACCGCGTGCTGCACGCCCAGGACATCGGCATCGGCTTCGCCCGCGCCATCCGAGCCGCGGTCTCGGGCCGTCCGGGCGGCGTCTATCTCGACCTGCCGGCAAAACTGTTCGGCCAGGTCATGAACGCCGATGCCGGGCAGAAGTCGTTGGTCAAGGTGATCGACGCGGCGCCGGCGCAGATCCCCTCGCCGGCTTCGGTCAAGCGCGCGCTCGACGTGCTCAAGAGCGCCAAGCGCCCCCTTATCATCCTCGGCAAGGGCGCGGCCTACGCGCAGGCCGATGAGGAGATCAAGAGCTTCGTCGAGAAGAGCGGCGTGCCGTTCCTGCCCATGAGCATGGCCAAGGGCCTGCTCCCGGACACCCATCCGCAGTGCGCCGGCGCGGCTCGCTCGACCGTGCTGAAGGAGTCCGACGTCGTCATGCTGATCGGCGCGCGGCTGAACTGGCTGCTGTCGCACGGCAAGGGCAAGAGCTGGGGCGAGGCGCCGAAGAAGTTCATCCAGGTCGACATCGAGCCGAAGGAGATGGATTCCAACGTCGAGATCGTCGCGCCCGTCGTCGGCGACATCGGCTCGGTGGTCTCCGCCTTCAACCAGGCGATGGGATCATCCTGGACCGCCCCGCCCGCTGAATGGAGCAAGGCCGTCTCGGCCAAGCGCGAAGAGAACGTCGCCAAGATGGCGCCGAAGCTCATGAACAACAAATCGCCGATGGACTATCACGGCGCGCTCGGCGTCTTGAAGAATGTCATCAAGGACTATCCCGAGGCGATCCTCGTCAACGAAGGCGCCAACACGCTCGACCTCGCCCGCGGCGTCATCGACATGTACCGCCCGCGCAAGCGTCTCGACGTCGGCACCTGGGGCGTGATGGGCATCGGCATGGGCCAGGCGATCGCGGCTGCGCTCGAGACCGGCAATCCCGTGCTGGCGGTGGAAGGCGATTCGGCGTTCGGCTTCTCCGGCATGGAGGTCGAGACCATCTGCCGCTACAACCTGCCGATCTGCGTCGTCATTTTCAACAACGACGGCATCTATCGCGGCACCGACGTCAATGGTGCGAACTCGGATCCCGCGACCACGGTGTTCGTCAAGGGCGCGCGTTACGACAAGATGATGGAAGCCTTCGGCGGCGTCGGCGTGAACGCGACCTCGCCGGATGAACTGAAGCGCGCCGTCAACGAGGCCATGAAGTCCGGCAAGCCGACGCTCATCAACGCGGTGATCGATCCCGCCGCCGGCTCGGAGAGCGGCCGCATCGGCAACCTCAATCCGCAGAGCGTTCTGCAGAAGAAGAAGTAAGTCCACCCCTAACCCATACTCCCTGCGGGTGCAGGGGCAGACAGAGTACGGAGCAAGATGATGACCAAAGCGCTCGAGGGCGTTCGCATTCTCGACTTCACCCACGTTCAATCCGGACCGACCTGCACGCAGTTGCTGGCATGGTTCGGCGCCGACGTGATCAAGGTGGAACGCCCCGGCGTGGGTGACATCACCCGCGGCCAGCTGCAGGACATCCCGAACGTGGACAGCCTGTATTTCACCATGCTCAACCACAACAAGCGCTCGATCACCCTCGACACCAAGAACCCCAAGGGCAAGGAAGTCCTGACCGAGCTGATCAAGAAGTGCGACGTGCTGGTGGAGAATTTCGGCCCCGGCGTGCTCGACCGCATGGGCTTTCCCTGGGAGAAGATCCAGGCGATCAACCCGAAGATGATCGTCGCCTCGATCAAGGGTTTTGGCCCCGGACCGTACGAAGACTGCAAGGTCTATGAGAACGTCGCCCAGTGCACCGGCGGCGCCGCCTCCACCACCGGCTTCCGCGACGGCGTGCCGCTCGTCACCGGCGCACAGATCGGCGATAGCGGCACCGGCCTGCACCTCGCGCTCGGTATCGTCACCGCGCTCTACCAGCGCACCCACACCGGCAAGGGCCAGCGCGTCACCGCCGCGATGCAGGACGGCGTGCTCAACCTCTGCCGCGTCAAGCTGCGCGACCAGCAGCGCCTCGCCCACGGCCCGCTCAAGGAATACAGCCAGTTCGGCGAAGGGGTGCCGTTCGGCGACGCTGTGCCGCGCGCCGGCAACGATTCCGGCGGCGGCCAGCCCGGCCGCATCCTGAAGTGCAAGGGCTGGGAGACCGATCCCAACGCCTATATCTACTTCATCACCCAGGCCCCGGTCTGGGAGAAGATCTGCGACGTCATCGGCGAGCCCTCCTGGAAGACCGATCCCAACTACGCCAAGCCGGCCGCCCGCCTGCCGCGCCTCAACGAGATCTTCGCCCGCATCGAGCAATGGACGATGACCAAGACCAAGTTCGAGGCGATGGAGATCCTCAACAAGGACGACATCCCCTGCGGCCCGATCCTGTCGATGAAGGAGATCGCCGAAGACCAGTCGCTGCGCGCGACGGGCACCGTGGTTGAGGTCGACCACCCCACCCGCGGCAAGTACATCTCGGTCGGCAACCCGATCAAGCTGTCGGATTCTCCGGCCGAAGTGACGCGCTCGCCGCTGCTCGGCGAGCACACCGACGAGATCCTGCGTTCGGTGCTCGGCTTCTCGGACCATCAGGTCGCCGAGATCCACAAGTCCGGCGCGCTCGACCCGCCGCAGAAGCAGGCGGCGGAGTAAGCGGCCCCACATTGCACGAGACGAAAGGGCCGCCCGAAGGGGCGGCCCTTTTTGCTTGTGAAGGCGTGCAGTCGCGGAGCTCAAAATAGAAAATGGGAAAAACAACCCCATGCACAGTAGCCATCCCGTTGGTCCGCAACGATATTTCTGATTCGACGAAAAAACTCTGACCCGTCGGGCAAAACAGGGGTATTATGCCATCGTGGATGTCGTGCCGGCAGCGCACTCGGGGCGCTGGCTGCTGCCAGTTGGAACGGGTCCCCGGCCACACGCCATTCCTGAAAAGGGGCTGCAGAGATCTGGAATCCAAGGCCAGTTATCGGACGTCAGCGCGAGGCGCAAGGACGTCAGCGATGAGCCAAAAGCGGCAACACAAGCTTCAGCATTCCGCTGGACGGCGATGGGCCATGCCCTTCGACGCTACTCGGAAGCCTACGTCGCAGAGGAAGAGCAGGCGCGAATGGCGCGCAGGGCTCAGGCCGGAGCTTTTATCGCACCCTGGGATTGGAGGCATTGACCCTTTTGGGGACCTTGTCCGTGCCAATCGATGCGCAGCCGACGAAATGAGCGGTGGCGTCGAACCGGATTTCGTCGGCTCGCGAATGGCGGCCAAGAGGGCTGGCAACACGCGACAATTATAGTAGCGTTGTTGCAAGAAGAAGCGCACGGCGGCTGAAGCCGGGCGCTACACATAAGACAGGGAGGACTTTCGATGCAATTCCTCAAGGCTGCGATTGCGGCTGGGCTTATACTTGCGACCTTTACGGGCACCTCGCTTGCGCAGAGCAAGCCGTCGGAGCTCAAAATCGGCATCACGACCTTCCTGTCAGGCCCGGCGTCAGTCTTCGGTGTGCCGGCGAAGGCCGCGGCGGAGATGATCGCGGAGGACCTCAACAAGAAGGGCGGCATCGGCGGCGTGCCGGTCAAGCTCTCCTTCATCGACGAAGGGGCGGGAGGCGAAGCGCTCGTCTCGAACTACCGACGCGTGGTGCAGGACGAAAAGGTCGATGCCACGTTTGCTTCGATTTCGTCGGGCAGCTGCACCCAGTTGGTGCCGGTCGCCGAAGACCTCAAAGTCATGAATTTCATGTGGGACTGCGGTGCGGCCTCCATCCTCGAAACCAAGAAGTACCGGTACAATTTCCGGACTCAGGCGAACGGCACGCCGGAAATGCTGGCCGTGCTCCTTTACCTGCTCAAGACCAAGCCCGACTTTAAGACGATCGCGGTGGTCAATCAGGATTATGCCTGGGGTCGGGAGAGCTGGGAGATCTTCTCGACCGCGCTCAAGGCGATGAAGCCGGACGTGCAAGTCGTCGCGGAGCTCTTCCCGAAGTTCGGCGCACCGGACTACTCCACGGAGATTTCCCGTCTGTTGGCGCTCCGGCCGGATGTGGTTCTGACCACGTCTTGGGGCGGAGATCTCGACACGCTGGTCCGCCAGGCCGGTCAGCGCGGCCTGTTGCAGCAGTCGACCTTCGTGCTCGGGATCGGCGAATCATCGATCCAGCGGTTGGGCAAGGACTTGCCTGAAGGCCTGATCGTCGGCGCGCGCGGAGACCACTGGTTCCTGCATCCCGAGAAGAAGGACGACGCGGCCTTCAAGGCGTTCAATGAAGCCTTCAAGGCGAAGACCGGTGCATGGCCGATCTACCCGGTCTATCACATGGCGCAGGCGTTCAAGGCCCTGCAGACGGCCTACGACAAGGCGATCAAGTCCAACGGCGGCAACTGGCCCACGCGCGAACAGGTCGTCGACGCGACCGCGGGCATCGAGTTCGCCACCGGCTTCGGCCGTCCGATTACGCTGCGGCCCGAGGACAACCAGGGTCTCGAAGCTCAGCTGGTCGGCGTCACCAAGTCGGTTCCGGGATACGACTTCAAGCTGCTCGACAACATTATGATCTTCGATCCGAGGATGATCACCAACCCGGCTGGCGTACGGTCGGTTGAGTGGCTCAAGACGCTCAAGCCGGACTTCGTCAAAATGGACGTGCCGACCTTCAAAGCTCCGTAACGGCACGCTCGACTTTTGATCCCCGTCCTCCGAGCCGCGTCCCGGAGGACGGACCTCTTCCGAAGGCCATCATGAACTCGACACTCGCTATTTTGGCTATCCTCGATGGGATCAGCTACGCCGCACTGGTGTTCTTGGTCTCGGTCGGGCTCAGCCTGATTTTCGGCGTGCTGCGCGTGGTCAACGTCGCGCACGGTTCGCTGTACGCGTTCGGCGCCTACCTGGCTGCGACGTTCAGCCTTGCAATCGCGCCGATCTCGCCTTGGCTCACCTATCCCGCGCTGCTGGCCGCCTCCATCGTGATCGGCGTCGCGTGCGGCGGTTTCATCGAACGGTTTCTGCTGCGACCGCTCTCCGGACAGGAGGACGTCCTCCAGCTTCTGATCACTTTCGCCGCCTTCATGATCATGGACAACCTGCAGCGTCTGATCTGGGGCGTGCAGCCCATCTTCGCCGCGGAGCCGTTGAGACTACTTCCCAACGTCGCCGTGTTCGGCGTCAGCTACACGTCGTACCAGGTCATTCTCCTGCCCGGCGTCGCATTGGCGACGCTGCTCGGGCTCCGCTACTTCCTGCGCAGGACGCTGTCGGGAGCGGTGATCCTTGCGGTCACGGAGGACCGCGAAGCTTCGACGGCCATCGGGATTGACGCAAAACGCGTATATTTCGTCACCTTCGTCATCGGCGCGAGTCTGGCCGCGTTGGGAGGCGCCCTTGCCTCGCCGACCACATCGCTGGTCCCCGGAATGGGCGCCGATATGATCGTGCTTTCCTTTGCCGTCGCTGCGACCGCGGGTCTCGGCCAGATCGAGGGCACCGCGCTCACCGCGCTGATGATCGGCCTGACCCGTGCCTTCGTGATCTATCTTCAGCCGGAATTCGAAGTTCTCGTTCCCTATCTGCTGATGGTGCTGGTGCTTCTGATGCGCCCGTTCGGCCTCTTCGGCGCCGTGCAGGTAAGGAAGATATGATGAGCGGTCGCATCAAGCCGGTCACCACGATCGCGATCATCTTCTTTCTGGTCAGCGCCGTCGCGCCCCTTTTGGTATCGAGCTGGGCGACCTTGTTCGCGTTGATCCTCGCGAAGGGCATCGTCGTTCTCGGTATCATTCTTCTGCTGCAGGCGGGGCAGGTGTCGTTCGGACATGCAATGTTCTTCGCTACCGGGGCATATACCGCGGCGTTCTGGGGCAAGTACGTCGGTGGCGGCGACATCGTGCTCTTTATCGCGCTGGGCGGCATAACCTCCGCCGTCTTCGGCCTCATCGTCGGGCTCTTCGTCGTGCGCTACCGGGAGATCTTTTTCGGAATGCTGAATCTGGCGTTTTCGATGGTGCTGTGGTCGCTGCTGGAGAAGATGTTTCATTACACCAACGGCGCCGACGGCATCCGGGTCCCTCGTCCGGCCCTGTTGGGGCTGTCGTTTACGCCCGAAACCTTCCAGTACGTCATTCTCTACGTGAGCCTCTTGATTGCGGTCGTCGCCTTCTACGGCGTGCAACGCTATCTCGATAGCCCGCTCGGACATATGCTGCGTGCAATCAAATCGAACGAGACCCGGCTCGAGTACCTCGGGACGTCCGCACGGCGCGTGCTTCTGATAGGCTACGTGATCTCGGCTTTTCTCGGCGGCATCGGCGGCACGCTGGTGGCGATCATCCAGCAGATCGCCACGCCTGAGTTCGGGTTCTGGACGAAGTCGGGCGAGTTCGTCTTTATCGCGATCCTCGGCGGCAGCGCCCACGCTTTCGGAGCGTTCGCCGGCGCGGCGATGTTCGAGTGCGTGCGCTTCTATGCGGCGGCCCACCTGGTCGACACCTGGCAGTTGATCCTCGGCGTGGTCTTGATCGTCATCATTCTCTATGCGCCCAACGGACTGATAGGTCTCAGGCAGCGCTACGGTCAGGCGAAGCAGGGAGGACATTGATGGCCAACGTCCTCCTTTCCGCGAAGGGCATCAAGATCCGGTTCGGTGGCGTCGTCGCCGCAGACGGTATCGATCTGGACGTTCTCCAAGGCGAGAACCTCGCGATCATCGGACCGAACGGCGCCGGAAAGACAACCTTCCTCAACATCTCAACGGGTTATCTGCGGCCGCAGGCCGGAAGCATCACCTTCCTAGGCCAGGAAATCACGGCGCAGCTCCCGCGCACGATCACCAAGCTCGGCATCGCGCGGGCCTTTCAGATACCGCAGCTTTTTCTCGATCAGACGGTGATGGAGAACATGCTGATCGCGGCGGCCTCGCGGCTGGGAAGCCCTTCCGGCTTTAGGGCTCTTTCCGCCCTGCCTGAGCTGCCTGAAATGGAGCGCCTTCTGGATCTCGTCGGCGTCAAGTTGTACGCGTCTCGCAAGGCGAGGGAGCTTCCCGAGGGACAACGCAAGCTGGTCGACATCGCTCTGGCGCTCGCGCTGAAGCCCAGACTGCTGCTGATGGACGAGCCCACCTCGGGCGTCGCCTCCGCCGAAAAGCTGGAGATCATGGACATCCTGACGTCCGCGCTCGCCAAGGAAAATGTAACTTCGGTCTTCGTCGAGCACGACATGGACATGGTGGAGCGCTATGCCCACCGAGTCGCGGTGTGGAACGTCGGGAAGATCCAAAAGGTCGGCACACCGGCGGAGGTTCTGGCCGATCCCAAGGTCCGTGAACAGGTGATCGGCATATGACGGCGATGCTGGACTTCGAGAACGTCAACGTCGCGATCGCCGATGCGCCGGTGCTGCGCAGCGTCAGCTTCTCGCTGCAGCCGGGCGCGACCGCCGCGCTCATCGGGCGAAACGGCGCCGGCAAAACCACGACGGTACGGACCATCATGGGCTTCACGAAGGCGAGCGGCACCGTGCGCCTGGGCGGTCAGGACTTGGGCCATGTTCCTCCGCACCGCCGGCCCTTCTTAGGCATCGGCTACGCCCCCGAGGACCGTCGTCTCTTCTCGGCCTTTACGGTGGAAGAGAACATTCTTTTGCCCGGTCGCGTCGCGAAACTTAGCGCGGACGAGGCGCTCCGGCGGCTGGAGCGAGCCTACTCCGTCCTGCCGGAACTCGAGGAACTAGCGAGTCGCCCGGCGGGCTCCGTCTCGGGCGGCCAAGGGAAGATGGTCGCCCTCGGGCGCGCCCTGATGCTAGGCACCCGCCTCGTCATTCTGGACGAGCCGTTCCAAGGCCTCGCCCCTGTGCTGGCGCAGAGGTACGCCGAGGCGCTGCGTCGGCTTCGCTCGCAGGACCGGGACATTACCCTGCTGATCACGGAGTCGAACCCGAAGCTGCTCGAGACCTTCGCCGACGTGACGCTGACGATCGAGCGCGGCGAAATCGAAAGCAGGGTTCTTGCGTAGCGCTCGCCCGGTTTGACGCGCAAAACTGATCACCTTCAACTTCTAAGCCGTCGGAAACTGACGCTTCCTTCCTCGTCCTGCCACAGGTCATCCCCGAAATGCCTGTCACTGTAATTATCGTGTCTCACTTCAGGGGTGCAGTCCGCGCTGTAGCGGAATTGTGGCTCGGCCTTCCAAGCTGACACACCTTGCCGCCGCTCTCGACGTTGAGGCAGATTGACCGCAAAGCAGGGAGGTCAGCATGTCACTGCTGGGCAAGGCCGCCGTCGCAGCGCAGCGAGTTCGGCGATTGGCATTCGCACGAGCACTTTCCCGAGCGGATGAGCATTCCCGGCTTCCGACGCGGATCGCGCTGGACCAGCACGACGGACGCGGAAGGTTTCTTCGTGCTCTATGAGCTAGCGGAGTATGAGGTTCTCACCTCGAAGGGCTATCTCGACCGGCTCAATGCGCCGACGCCGTGGTCGACAAAGATGATGCCGCATCATCTCGGCATGGTGCGCAGCCAGTGCCGGATCGTCGGGAGCTTCGGCGGTGGCGTGGCGGGATCGCTTGCGACGATCAGGCTGTCGCCACAGGCCGGGCGGGAAGCGGAGTTGCAGGCGCGCCTCATCGACACGCTCGCCGCATTGGCACAGCGGCCGGGGGTGACAGGTGCCCACCTCCTCGTCATGGACACGCCCCGCATGGGCGCGCCCACCAGGGAGCAGCAGATCCGCGGCGGGGACGGCGCAGCCGACTGGATCGTGCTGCTGTCGGGTACGATGCCGATGCGATGGAGGACGTGATCGCCGAACGGTTGTCGCCCTCATCGCTTCACGGGATCGGCGCTTGCGAAAACCCAACCAACGGCCGCTATAGGTTGGCATACACGATGACGCCGCAGGACGTGGCGACGTAGGCCGAGCCTGGCATACCGCTCGTTGAGTCTTGCTTCCTCGCCGCGGCTTGAGGTTTGCGCCCATCGTTTGGCCGTAGACCGAACGATGAGCGAATCCCAAGCTTACTTCGACATCGTGCCCTTCTTGGAAGATTGTCCGCCAGGGGCGCTGCTGCCTGAGCTATCCGCGGCGCCGGCGTCAGTCGAAGACGTTCCTGTCGTCACGCCGCCTTTGGTTTTGCCGCTGTCCTTCGTGGTGTCGCTTGTCCCGCCCACCCCAGCTTGCGCACCTCCCTGTGGCTGACTGGGCTGCGCCATTCCAGCGGATCCCATCATCGACGCGATCACCGCACCCAGCATGAGCTTCCTGATCATCTGACCCGTCTCCTGTTGTCACCGCGGACAACAAGCCGATACGCCCCCTGTTCCTCACCCAGCGGTCAAATTCGAGCAGAGTTCCAGCAGTCGGCTGACGATCGCTCGCACAATCATCTTGACGTCGCGAACGCCCGCCAGGCGTGATGGGCAGTCCGGCAGGCCGGCACCCGCGACAAAAAGTTCGTAAGGCCCCTGTCGGATCGGCAGCATCCCGGTCGTCCTCGTGACATGAATGGGCCATAGAGGCCAGCTCGGGCCCATCAACACTGAGGATAACAACCATGCCCAACACCGTCCGCCTGCACCGCGTTCTCGCCACCAGCCCGGAGAAGGTCTATCGCGCCTTCCTGGAAGCCGACGCGATGGCGAAATGGCTTCCGCCGAACGGCTTTACCTGCACCGTGCATCATTTCGAGCCCAAGGTCGGCGGCACGTTCAAGATGTCGTTCCGGAATTTCACGACGGGCAACGGCCACTCGTTCGGCGGCGAATTTATCGAGCTCGTCCCGAACGAACGCCTTCGCTACACCGACAAGTTCGACGACCCCAACCTGCCGGGCCTGATCGAGGTGACCGTGATCCTGAAGAAGGTCTCGGTCGGCACCGAGATCGACATCACGCAGTCCGGCCTGCCCGACGTCATTCCCGTCGAAGCCTGCTATCTCGGCTGGCAGGAATCGCTGCGCAATCTGGCGAAGCTTGTCGAGCCGGAGATCAACCAGTAGCAACGACATCAGCGTCGTAGGGTGGGCAAAGCGCAGCGTGCCCACCAACGCTCTCTCAACCTCGAACAAGATGGTGGGCACGGCGCGCGAAGAGCGCGCCTTTGCCCACCCTACGGCACCGCGCACATCGTCATTGCGAGCGGAGCGACACAATCCGGAGTCCCTCAGCAGAACCATTCTGGATTGCTTCGCTGCGCTCGCAATGACGGAGAATGAGAACCCTCCGAGAAGAAAATGGCTCACATCGAGCCTGCAGATATATCTGCACGGCCGCATTGAACCGCAGCTGCCAGCGAAGCAGATTCGACCGATGGCGAACGATCGTTACGCGCCCTTCGGCTTGACTTCCCCGCCCACCGTCCAGCGGTCCGGATCCGGACTGTGCCCGATCAGCGCCAGGCCATAGGCGATCGACTCGAACTGGTCGCCGGACATCAGCCGCTCGTTGCCGAAGCGGTCGGCGAACAATTTTCGGACCGCAGGCACGAACGAGGTGCCGCCGGTCAGAAACACCTTCTCGACCTCGCGCGAGGCGATACGGGCCTCGGCCAACACCTTGTCGACGGTGGCACCTAACCGGGCGATGTCGTCGGCAATCCAGGCTTCGAATTTCTTCCGCGTGATGGCCGCGCCGATGTCGACGCCGCCGCCCTTGAAGCGGAAGTCCACCTCGTCCTGCGCCGAGAGCGCGACCTTGGCGTCGGACACCGCGCGGTACAGCGCAAAGCCGAGGTCGAGATCGACGATAGTGATGAAATCCTCGAGCAGCTCCGGCTTCAGCGCGGTGCGCTGGAGCTCGCGCAGCTCCCGCAGATCGCCGTTGCTCTTCATCATCGCAAGCTGATGCCAGCGCGCGAGATTGGTGTAATGGCCCGTCGGAACCGGCAGCACCTTGTCGAACGAGCGGAAGCTGGAGCCCTTGCCGAGCCGCGGCGACACGATATGGTCGACGATGCGATAATCGAAGGTGTCGCCGGCAACGCCGATACCGGCGTGGCCGAGCGGCTCGGCCCGAAGAACGCCGCCCGCACGCGAGAAACGCATCACGGAGAAATCGCTGGTGCCGCCGCCGAAATCGGCGACCAGCACGGTGGCATCGCGCTCCAGCCTGCGGGCAAAGGAGAAGGCCGCGCCCACGGGCTCGTAGACATAGCGCGCGTGGCCGGCGCCCAAGCGCTCGAACGCGGCGCGGTAGCGCTGCATCGCCAGCGCCTCGTCCGGATTGCCGCCGGCAAAGCGCACCGGGCGGCCGACGGTGATGTTCGCCGCCTCGAAGTCGAACTTCTCCCCGCCATGGCGCGCCAGCGTGCGCAGGAACGCCGCCAAAATGTCCTCGAATTTGTAGCGCTGGCGGAAGACCTGCGTGGTGTTGAAGCTGGCGCTCGCGGCGAACGTCTTGAACGATTGCAGGAAGCGGTAGACGTGGCGCCCTTCGAGAAACTGCTCGATCGCCCACGGCCCCCCCTCGGCCTGGGCGCCAGCGCCCGGCCGATCCTCCCAGAAGCACAGGGCCGACACGTAGACGCTGTAGCGCTGCCCGCCGTGGTCAAAGCGAATAGCCTCGACCCGGCGGTCGTCCGCCGCCAGCGCAACGACCGTGTTGCTCGTGCCAAAATCGATGCCGATCGAGACGGCGGGCGAGGCGCTCGCCATGAACCACTCTGAATGATGACCGGAAAGAGGGGCAAACCACTAGCGGCTTTGCACTGCCCTGCCAAGCCTCCGGTCCATCATGGCCGCTCGCTGCGCAAGCAGGGTCGCCGAGCCGCGCAACGACCGCGGCTTATCAGCGTGGCGGCGCTTGCACTCCCGTCTCCCATCGCTTGACGAAGCCGCTCTTGCGCTCCTGCTCAGTCCACGTGATAACGCGACAGCGCGCGATGGGGCGGCATTCTCCGCCAAGGCAGAGCTTGCCGGAATCGCCTGAGATCTCGAGCTGACCGGTGCCCTGCGCCTCGAGCCCTTGATCCGGCGCGCCAGCAAAGATCTGACAGCTCAGCTCCGAGGTGCAACGCAAATGCAGGATGGGCTGAGGCGGCTCGGAACTGCCGACCTCGAAAAAGACGATCAATCCATCCGCGCCGATCCTGATCGGGCTCCTGACGCATCTTTCCCTGGTGATTTCAGCCGGCTCGTTCGGCGGTCCAAAATTGCCGAACCACAGGCCGGCGATCTTGTCAGGCAGCCTCGCCGCCGCGAGCTTCGTCCACATCACCGTCTCGGCACCCCCTCCTGCGAAGATGCGCTGACCGTCCGGGCCGAACGCAATGGTTGCCGTGGCAGAATGATCGCCCTTCAGCACCGCGATTTCACCGCCACCGCCGGCATTCCAGAGCCGCGGGCTTCGATCACCGGATGCGGTGGCAATGCGCGCGCCATCGGGGCTGAAGACTGCATCGTTCACGTCGCTCTCGTGCCCCTTCAGGACGGCGAGCTCGCGGCCGGTGGCGGCGTCGAAAACACGCGCCTCCTTTCCGGCGCTCGTGACGATGCGCGTGCCGTCCGCGCTAAAGGCGACGGAGCGGACCGGCGACTTGTGCCTGAGGACGCGCAGCGCGCGACCGCTTGCGGCATCCCAGATGCGCGCAGTGTTGTCCTCGGACGCAGTGACGATGCGTGCACCGTCCGGGCTGAAGCGCGCCCTGATGGCCTTCGCGTCATGCCCGATCATGATCGCGATCTCGCGGCCGGTGGCGGCGTCCCACATGTGAACCGTATTTTCCCAGCAGGTCGTGACGAGACGTTTGCCGTCAGGGCTGAAGGCGGCGAAGATGACCGGCGACGGAGGCTGGAGCACGGCAATCTCGCGGCCGCCTGCAACATCGAAGATGCGTACGACATAGTCATTGGTTGACGTGGCGAGCCGCGTGCCGTCCGAACTAAAGGTGGCGGAGGCAACCCGCGATGGGTGCTTGAGCGCGGCGAGCTCGCGACCGCCGGCGATGTCCCATAGACGTAGCATCCGGTCGTCGGATGCCGTGACAAGGCGCGTGCCATCCGGACTGAAGGCGACGAAGCGGATGAGGTCGTCATCCCCACCGCGCGAGCTCGGCGCAGCGAGCGACGCGATTTCGCGGCCTGTGGCTGTTTCGCAAATGCGGACAATGCGTCCCTCGGTGGCGTTGGCGACCCGTGCTCCGCCCTCGCTGAATGCAGCCGTCGATATTGTGACGCTTTTGGTGCCGCCTTGCTCCGGAACCCCGCAGAAGGTGAATTTGGTCATTTGGTAGATTTCATTCGCGCTGGCAGCCGGACCCCCAGCCGCGACGCCGACTCCCACCAGAACGGCGACCACCCATACCGCCAATCGGAGACGTTGCATCTGCTTCTCCTCGGGCATGCTATTCCAGGCGAAGATTGGACGCAGTCGCCGGCCAGCGTCGACGGAAAAATGCGTGCCAAGGATTGCATTGGCCGGTTCCCACGCGCGTTGAGGGAGCATTATGCTGCAATGCAAGGCGACGGATGCTGCTATGCAAACAAAGTGATGGCTTTTGGCATCTGGTATACATAGATTGTTCCCAGAAATGAGACAACAAGGCTGACCGTCTCGAGAAAGGGAATTCCGATGTCCAAGACCGCTTCCGTCGCTCTCGCGCCCTCCAGCTCCCTGCTCGCGCGTCTGGTCGCCACCATCGACCGCCTGCTGATGGCGAGCGCCCAGATCTCGCTGCGCAACGGCGACCTCCCCCGTTTCGGGCTGTAATAATGGCTGGCGGCCCCGCGCGACGGCGGGGTCGCAGACCACCCGAGACCCGATTTTGATCAAATGGCCCCGCATGTCGGGGCCATATTTGTTTAACGCCCTACCACGCGCGCGATCGCAGCTGCGACGATTCGTCCACCGATGGGCCCGCCGATCCGATTGTTTGCCCCTTGGCATCTCGCATACCATTTGACCAGCAAGATCGATTGAACAACCAAAAGTGTAAGGCCAGGGAGGACTTAGCGCGGCGTGAGCGGCCGAGGGGCACATTTGCACCAACCTTGGCCAGGCTTAGCCGAAAGGAGCGGATGCCGCGCGTTGTGCCTGCTCATAAGCTTCCACCGGGACTGCCTTGGGAGAATCGGCCGCAAGGGCGACACCAGGCATCTGAATCGAGATGGGCTGACGCAAGCCGACAAAGAGCGGCTGCGTTGAGGTTCGACAGGGAGTGAAACAAGATGAAGCCATTCTTTCTGAATGTCGCGCTGGCGGCAATGGCGATGTCGTGCGCGAGCAGCACCGCAAGCCGTGCCGCCTGGGAGCCGGTCCGTCCGGTCGAGTTCATCGTGCCCGCGGGCACCGGCGGCGGCGCCGATCAGATGGCGCGCACCATCCAGGGCATCGTCACCAAGCACAATCTGATGAAGCAGCCGCTGGTCGTCATCAACAAGGCCGGCGGCGCCGGCGGTGAAGGCTTCCTCGACGTGAAGACCTCGTCGGGCAATCCGCACAAGATCATCATCACGCTGTCGAACCTGTTCACGACGCCGCTGGCGACGGGCATCCCCTTCAACTGGAAGGATTTGACTCCGGTCGCGATGCTGGCGCTCGACGAGTTCGTGCTCTGGGTCAATGCCGAGAAGCCGTACAACTCCGTCAAAGACTATGTCGAAGCCGCGAAGAAGGCTCCAAGCGGCACGTTCAAGATGGGCGGCACCGGATCCAAGCAGGAAGACCAGATCATCACGGTCGGCATCGAGAAGGCGATCGACGTCAAGTTCACCTACATTCCCTACAAGGGCGGCGGCGAAGTCGCCGTCCAACTCGTCGGCAACCACGTCGATTCCACCGTCAACAACCCGATCGAGGCGGTCGCGCAATGGCGCGGCGGCAAGCTCCGTCCGCTCTGCGTCTTCGACGCCCAGCCGATGGCCTATGACGAGCCGATCGCCGACGGCAAGGCCTGGAAGGACATTCCCACCTGCAAGTCGCAGGGACTTGCGATGGAATATCTCATGCTGCGCGGCATCTTCATGTCGCCCAAGGTCACGAAGGATCAGACCGAATACTATGTCGAGCTGTTCAAGAAGGTCCGCGCCACGCCGGAATGGCAGGAGTTCATGAAGAGCGGCGCCTTCAACACGACCTTCCTGACCGGCGCCGACTACGCCAAGTGGGTCGAGGCGGAGGAGAAGCGGCACGAAGGTCTTATGAAGGAAGCCGGCTTCCTCGCATCGAATTGAGCCACGGCATCGATGCCGGCCGAGGATGCTGGGCGTCCTCGGCCGGCAGCGACTGGAAAGACCGCATCTCCGCCTGGAGGCCTCATGACTGAACGATCCCGATCCGAAACCGGCCCCGCACACAAGACGCTGGAGACCGGCATGGCGCTGCTGATCGGCGTGTTCGGCCTCATCGTGATCTTCGGCAGCCTGAAGGCCGGCATCAACTGGGGCGCGGAGGGGCCGCGCGCCGGCTTCTTTCCGTTTTACGTCGGCACCGCAATCGTCGGTGCGAGCGCCATCAATCTCTGGCATGCGCGGCGCGACGACGATGGCCGGCTGTTCGCAGAATGGGGGCAGCTGCGCCAGGTCATGAGCGTCGTCGTGCCGACCGCAATCTATGTCGGCTCGATGCCGTTCATCGGTCTTTACGTTGCCTCGATGGTGTTCATCGCCTGGTTCATGCGCTGGCTCGGCGGCTATCGCTGGCTGACCGTCGCCGCGGTCGCGATCGGCATGCCGGTCGTGACCTATCTCGTTTTCGAACGCTGGTTCCTGGTCCCGCTGCCCAAGGGGCCGCTCGAGGAATGGCTCGGCCTGTGAGAGCCGCGCATTCATTCAATTGCTGCTGCAGGACGTTTTGACATGGAAGAGTTGGCCAATCTGTTTCACGGCTTCGCGGTCGCCCTGCAGCCCTACAACATCATGCTGATGGTGATCGGCATCACGCTCGGCGTCATCATCGGCGTGCTGCCGGGGCTCGGCGGCGCCAATGGCGTGGCGATCCTGCTTCCGCTGACTTTCAGCATGCCGCCGACGTCGGCGATCATCATGCTGTCCTGCATCTACTGGGGCGCTCTGTTCGGCGGCGCCATCACCTCGATCCTGTTCAACATCCCCGGCGAGCCATGGTCGGTAGCGACCACCTTCGACGGCTATCCGATGGCGCAGCAGGGCAGGCCCGGCGAAGCCCTGACGGCGGCCTTCACCTCCTCCTTCGTCGGCGCGCTGTTTGCCGTCATCATGATCACGCTGGTGGCACCTCTCGTCGCAGGCTTTGCGCTGCGATTTGGTCCGGCGGAGAAGTTCGCGGTGTATTTCCTCGCCTTCTGCTCCTTCGTGGGCCTCAGCAAGGAGCCGCCGTTCAAGACCATCGCGGCGATGATGATGGGCTTTGCGCTCGCGGCCGTCGGACTGGACTCCATCACCGGGCAATTGCGGCTGACCTTCGGCGTCACCGAACTGCTCAACGGCTTCGACTTCCTGATCGCGGTGATCGGCCTGTTCGGAATCGGCGAGATCCTGCTGACCATGGAGGAAGGGCTCGCCTTCCGCGGCGGCAATGCCAGCATCAACCTTCGTGTCGTGCTCCAGACCTGGCGCGAGCTGCCTGCCTATTGGGTGACCTCGCTGCGGTCCTGCCTGATCGGCTGCTGGATGGGCGTCACGCCCGCTGGCGCCACGCCCGCCTCCTTCATGAGCTACGGCATCGCCAAGCGCCTGGCGCGGCGCGGCAACAACTTCGGCAAGGGCGAGATCGAGGGCGTGATCGCGCCGGAGACGGCCGCACATGCCGCCGGCACCTCGGCGCTGCTGCCGATGCTGTCGCTTGGCGTGCCGGGCTCGCCGACCGCCGCCGTGCTGCTCGGCGGATTGCTGATCTGGGGCCTGCAGCCCGGACCCATGCTGTTCGTCGAGCAGAAGGAGTTCGTCTGGGGCCTGATCGCCTCGATGTATCTCGGCAACCTCGCCGGCCTCATCGTCGTGCTCACCTGCGTGCCGATATTCGCCGCGATCTTGCGCGTGCCGTTCGGCATCATCGCGCCGCTGATCCTGGTGCTCTGCGCGATCGGCGCCTATTCGGTACACAACAGCACATTCGATGTGATGCTGATGCTGGTGTTCGGGGTGCTCGGCTATCTCCTCAAGAAGTGCAATTACCCGCTCGCGCCCCTGGTGCTCGCCATCGTGCTCGGCGACAAGGCCGAGGAAGCCTTCCGCCAATCGCTGCTGGGCTCGCAAGGCTCGCTGGGGGTGTTCTTCTCCAACGGCCTCGTCGGCACCATCATGGCGCTCGGCCTGGTCGCCCTGTTCTGGTCCGCGATCCAGGAAGGCTACAGCCGGCTGCGCACGGCGATGGCGTGAGGCGGGATCTGCGCAATCCGCATCGGTGCCGACGCCAAATTGCCGCACTCCAATTTCTGGAATATAGAATTCCAGGGATTTCGCCGTCACCGACCGACTGCGCATCGGCGGCCGCGACCAGTGCAGGCGCGGAAAATCTCCGCGCACACAAGCTTTCGACAACCGCCCCGCGACATCCCTGAACCAGGATAAGTACCGCAAAAACAGTTAGTTAGCTTGGATCAAATGTAATCGCCGCCGTCACGCCGACAGCGATCGGGCTTTACAATCCTGCATTCCTGGCGCATGTGAATAAGCCTGCGCTATTTTGCCGCACCCTCCCGTCCTCGCTTGAATATTGGCATATTGCATACCAGGATGCGCGCCAGCGCATGCATAAAAATGATCGGCGCGTTCGGGAGGGTTTTTGATGACGGACATGGTGCAGTCGGCAGCAGCGGCCCCTAGTGCCGCACGCGTAAGCGACGCCTATCGCTGGGCGCAATTGGCGACCGGTGTGGCGGCGATGGTGATGATCGCCAATTATCAATATGGCTGGACGTTCTTCGTCCCCGACATCCAGAAGACGTTCGGCTGGGATCGCGCCTCGATCCAATGGGCCTTCACGCTCTTCGTTCTGTTCGAGACCTGGCTGGTGCCGGTCGAAGGATGGTTCGTCGACAAATACGGCCCGCGCATCGTCGTGCTGGTCGGCGGCGTGCTCTGTGCCATCGGCTGGGCGATCAACGCGTATGCGACCTCGCTGAACGGCTATTATCTCGGCATGATCATCGCAGGCATCGGCGCCGGCGGCGTCTACGGTACCTGCGTCGGCAACGCGCTGAAATGGTTTCCGGACAAGCGCGGTCTTGCGGCCGGCATCACAGCGGCCGGCTTCGGGGCGGGCTCTGCGCTGACAGTCGCGCCGATCCAGGCCATGATCAAGGACAGCGGATTCCAGACCACCTTCCTCTATTTCGGCCTCGGCCAAGGCATCATCATCTGCATCCTCGCCTTTTTCCTGCTCGCGCCGAAGGCAGGCCAGGTGCCGAACGTGGTGGCGAATGCCAATCTGCTGCAGACCCGGCGCAACTATCAGCCGACCGAGGTGCTGCGTCAGCCGATCTTCTGGCTGATGTACTTCATGTTCGTGATCGTCGGCGCCGGCGGCTTGATGGTGACGGCGAACCTGAAGCCGATCGCGGCCGACTGGAAGGTCGACAACGTCCCGGTCACACTGATGGCGGTGACGATGACGGCGGTGACCTTCGCGGCCACGATCGACCGCGTGCTCAACGGCCTGACGCGTCCGTTCTTCGGCTGGATCTCCGACATGATCGGCCGCGAGAACACGATGTTCATCGCCTTCGGCATGGAAGGGTTCGGCATCTGGATGCTCTACCTCTGGGGCCACGATCCGGTCTGGTTCGTGCTGCTTTCGGGCTTCGTGTTCTTCGCCTGGGGTGAGATCTACTCGCTATTCCCCTCGACCTGCACCGACACGTTCGGCGCCAAGTTCGCGACCACCAATGCCGGCCTGCTCTACACCGCGAAGGGCACCGCCGCGCTGCTGGTGCCGGTCGCAAACCTGATGCAGCAGTCGTCTGGCACCTGGGACAGCGTGTTCATCATCGCCGCCGGCGCCAACATCCTGGCTTCGCTGCTTGCGATCGCGGTGCTCAAGCCCTGGCGCAAGGTGGTGGTCGCGAAATCGACGATCTGACCGGCGTACCAGTTCAGCAAGCACGACGCCCGGCCTCACGGCCGGGCGTTTTTGTTTGGCCATCGCCCCTATCGCCTCGCGATACTCGGGCGGACCCCACCAAGGGGTGACAAGTTAGGGCTTGCAATCTGGAATATCGTATACCAATCTCCGCATCGCGCCTGCGACGATAAGCCACAACACTTGCGACATCAGGTCGTCTTGCGATCCTGCGTCACAGACAATCAGGCGCGTTGGGAGGTTCTTTATGATTTCCAGCCCGGACGGCGCCGTGACCGCCGCGCCGCTTCGCACCGGTTTCCGCTGGCTCCAGCTCGGCATGGGCATCGCCTGCATGGCGATGATCGCCAATCTGCAATATGGCTGGACGCTGTTCGTCGATTCGATCGATGCCGCCCACCACTGGGGGCGCGCCGCGATCCAGCTCGCCTTCACCATCTTCGTCGTCACCGAAACCTGGCTGGTGCCGGTCGAGGCCTGGTTCGTTGACAAATACGGCCCGCGCATCGTCATCATGTTCGGCGGCGTGATGATCGCGCTGTCCTGGATCCTCGACGCCTACGGCGACAGCCTCACCCTGCTTTATGCGGCGGCGATCGTCGGCGGCATGGGCGCGGGCGCGGTGTACGGCACCTGCGTCGGCAACGCGCTGAAATGGTTTCCCGACCGCCGCGGCCTCGCGGCGGGCGCGACCGCCGCCGGCTTCGGCGCGGGTGCCGCGATCACGATCGTGCCGATCGCGAGCATGATCGCCTCAAGCGGCTATCAGCACGCCTTCCTCACCTTCGGCATCGGCCAGGGCCTCGTCGTGTTCGTGCTCGCCTTCTTCATCCAGCCGCCGCGCCTCTCCATTCCGCCGAAGAAGAAGCAGCTCAACCTGCCGCAGACCAGGATCGAGTTCACCCCGCCGCAAGTGCTGCGCAGCTCTGTTTTCTGGGTGATGTATCTTGTCTTCGTCATGGTCGCTTCCGGCGGGCTGATGACTGCGGCGCAGATCGCCCCGATCGCGCACGACTTTGGGATTGCGGACACGCCGGTGACGCTCGCCGGCTTCCAGATGGCGGCGCTGACCTTCGCGATCTCGCTCGATCGCATCCTCGACGGATTCGGGCGCCCCTTCTTCGGCTGGGTCTCCGATACGATCGGCCGCGAGCCCACGATGTTCATCGCCTTCGGCACCGCCGCCTTGATGCTGCTGATGCTCTCGGCCTATGGCCGGGTGCCTGTCGTCTTCGTGCTGGCGACCGCGGTCTATTTCGGCGTGTTCGGCGAGATCTATTCGCTATTCCCCGCGACCTGTGGCGACACCTTCGGTGCGAAGTTCGCAACCACCAACAACGGCATGCTCTACACTGCGAAGGGCACGGCCTCCCTGCTCGTCCCGCTCGCGAGCGTGATCTCGACCGCCTATGGCTGGAAGGCCGTATTCGTGGCGGCGGTGGCGCTGAACGCCATGGCGGCGCTGATGGCGCTTTTCGTGATCAAGCCGCTGCGCCGCGCCTTCATCCTCGGCCAGGTAGCCGAGCGCGCGGAGACCGCGACCGGCACTGCCAAGACCGAGACGGCGTAAGCCGCCGCACCTTGCCGGCTTTAAGAAGGGGCGCAGCGATGCGCCCCTTTCTTTTTGGGCAGGGCGAATAACGTCAGCACTCCTGTCGCAAGATTTTTCGGATCCCCCAAATCCAGCGCTTGACGATTGGCATTATGTATACCACACTTCCTCAACACTCACCCAGGGAGGTTGCAATGCTGGTCGGAGACATTCTGCGCAAGAAGACGCCGCGCGTTGTCACGGTGCGGATGAACGAAACGGTGGGGATCGCGGCCAAGCTGATGCGCGCCAACAATATCAGCGCGCTGGTGGTCAAGGATGTGGTCCGCTCCGAAGGCAACACCGCGGTCGGCATGTTCACCGAGCGCGACGTGGTGCGCGCCGTCGCCGAGCACGGCGCGGGCGCCGTCAACGTCAAGGTCTCCCAGCTGGTCTCGGTGCAGCAGCTGGTGTCCTGCACCTCCTCGGACACGATCGAGCACGTCCGGCATCTGATGAACCGTCATCACATCCGCCATCTGCCCGTGATCGACGATTACAGCCTGGTCTCCGTCATCAGCATGCGCGACATCGCTGCCGCTATCGACGAGGCTCTCAACGGCGCGCCGCAAGCGGCAGCCTAAGAAGCGGCAAAACTTCCCCTGCGACTGCCGGCCCCGGCTCGGATCTCTCCGAGCCGGACCGGATCTTTCGTCCCAAAATCCGGTCTCTGCTCGCGAGGATTTCATGAAGATCTGCATCTACGGCGCCGGCGCGATCGGCGGATATCTCGGGGTTCAGCTCGCGCGCGCGGGCGCCGACGTCAGCCTGATCGCGCGCGGCGCGCACCTCGCCGCCATGCGCGAGCGCGGCTTGACGCTGCTCGCGGGCGAGGAAAAACATACCGTTCATCCGCGCTGCACCGATGATCCCACCGAACTCGGCGTGCAGGACTTCATCATCATCACGCTGAAGGCGCATTCGATCACCGGCGTGATCGAGAAGATGCAGCCGCTGCTCGGGCCTCACACCCGCATCGTCACTGCCGTCAACGGCATTCCCTATTGGTACTTCTACAAGCACGGCGGCCAATACGAGAACTCGACGCTGGAGAGCATCGACCCCGGCGGCCGGCAGTGGCGCGAGCTGGGGGCCGAGCGCGCCATCGGCTGCATCGTCTATCCCGCCACCGAGATCGAGGCGCCCGGCGTGATCCGCCACGTCTACGGCAACAACTTTCCGCTCGGCGAGCCCTCGGGCGAGATCACCTCGGACGTAACGCGCCTCGCCGATCTCTTCGTCGCCGCCGGCCTGAAAGCTCCGGTGCTCGACCGCATCCGCGACGAGATCTGGCTGAAGCTCTGGGGCAATGTCTGCTTCAACCCGATCAGCGCGCTGACCCACGCCACGCTCGACGTGATCTGCACCGATCCCGCCACGCGCGCGCTGTCGCGCGCAATCATGGTGGAGACGCAAGCCATCGCCGAGACCTTCGGCGTCAAGTTCCGTGTCGACGTCGAGCGCCGCATCGAGGGGGCGCGCAAGGTCGGCGCGCACAAGACATCGATGCTGCAGGATCTCGAGCGCGGCCGCCCGATGGAGATCGATCCGCTCGTCACCGTGGTGCAGGAGATGGGCCGGCTCACCGGCATCCCGACGCCCGCGCTGGATTCGGTGCTGGCCATGGTGACGCAGCGCGCCCGCATCGCAGGTCTCTATGACGGCGTCTCGACGCCGGCTGATCCGCGCGCACTGGCGGTGGCGTGATGACGAGCGTGACCAAATGGCTGCGCTTCCGCCATGCCGGCACGACGAACTTCGGCACGCTAACGTCCTCGGCCATCACCGTGCACGAGGGCGAGATGTTCGGTCACAACGCTGCAACGGGCAAGATTTTGGCGCTCTCGGACGTCGAGCTGCTTGCGCCCTGCGTGCCCAGCAAGATCGTCGCGCTCTGGAATAATTTCCACGCGCTCGCGGCCAAGCTGAACCAGCCCGAACCGCAGGAGCCGCTCTACCTGCTCAAGGCCACCACCAGCATCGCCGCACCCGGTGCCGTGATCCGCCGCCCCTCTTACTACGACGGCAAGACCACCTACGAGGGCGAGCTCGGCATCATCATCGGCAAGACCTGCGCCCGCGTGTCGCCTGGCGAAGCCGATGCCTTCATCTTCGGCTACACCTGCGTCAACGACATCACCGCCAACGACATCCTGACGCGCGACCCCACCTTCCCGCAATGGGCCCGCGCCAAGGGCATCGACGATTACGGCCCGTTCGGCCCTGTGATCGCGACCGGTCTCGATCCCGCAAAACTCACGGTGCGCACCATCCTCAACGGCGCGGAGCGGCAGAACTACCCGATCTCGGACATGATCTTCCGCGCGCAGGATCTGGTCAGCAGGATCTCCCACGACATGACCCTGCTGCCCGGCGACCTCATCGCGGTCGGCACCTCTGTCGGCGTCGGCGTGATGAAGGAGCCCGTCAACACCGTGACCGTCGCGATCGACGGCATCGGCGAGCTCACCAACGAGTTTCGGCTGTAGACTTTCTCGTCGCCGCAGCGCAGCAACATTGATCCGGCGCAAAATTGATCCGGCGCAAATCGGCCGTCGCGGCCAACGCTATCCTCCCGGCAAAAATTGATTTCTGATGCAAGGGAGGACGCAATGACGAATGCCGGTAACGCACTTCTGTGGACGGTGCTGTACTTCGCTCTCTCGTTCGCCGCGATCTTCGTGGTCTGGTTCGCCGACAAGATCCGTTCGAACTTACTCGGCAAGCAATAGTCCGGATACGTTGGTACGTCTTGGCGCTGGCGGCTGGCCTGGGTGCAAGTGGGCCGGCACAGGGACACGCGCATCACCTCGCGTCTTTCCGCAGCGCCTGGCATTGACGGAATCCCGGTGTTGCGCGCTCCGGCGATGCATTTCGCAAGACATCGCGGCATCTTCGCGACGATCCGGAATAGTTTGAACCGGAGCGGGTGAGTGCAGCTGCTGAAGCCCGAATGAGCGTTAGCGACATCCGGGGAGCAGGCTGCCCTAAACACCCGGATATCGCTGCGCTCATCCGGGCTAGGACCGTCGCCCCCCCCCGAACATCCAGACACATCACATCTTCGCGCGCCCGATCAATGCCGCCAACATGTCCCGTGCGCGCCGCAACTTGGACGCATTCGGTCGCCCTTTTGGAAGGCGTGTCTGGGGGCACGGCATGACCGTGTTTGGACCAAACCTTCTAGGGGTATCGCTGTGAAGAAGATTGTATTTGCTCTGGGTGCCACGCTTGCTTTTGCGACGGCTGCAAACGCTGCGGATCTGCCGCGCCGCCAGCCCGTGCCGGCCTATCCGGGCGAGCAGGCGCCGATCGGCAAGATGCCGATTGGCAAGAGCCCAATTGGAAAGGCCCCGATCGGCAAGGCGCCGGGCCCGGTCGCGGCGCGCTACTGACGCGCAGCGAAGTACGCGCCACATTTGCGGCCGATGGTCGAGGGGGAATAGCGTGACGAACAAAGCTGGTCGATCGGGATCCTGCATCCTCGCGGGCTTCGCTCTCGCGGCCATGCTCTCGTGTACGACGCCCTCGGCCTCGGCCCACGAGGCCGACAGGCGCGTTGCCGATGCGAACGCGCTTGCTACGACCGACACCGCCCCGCGGCCTCAGCCGCAATCGACGCGGCGCTCCGTGGCGCGTGCGGAGAAAGGTCCCTATTACGTCGACTTCCGCGCCCGCACGGCTGCGAGCTGGGGCCATGCCTTCGTCTGGTACGGCAAAACGAGTGAGAAGGCCGTCGAGGTCGCGGGCCTGACGCCGGCCGGCGACACGCTCGCCTACGTGCTCGGTCACATCACCTTTGTGCCATCCGAGACCGGCGCCAGCTACGGCGATCTCGATCCGGAATATCTGACTGCGAGCTATCGGGTCTACCTGAACGAAGCCGACGCCAAGCGCGTGTTCGCCTATATCAAGGAGTTGCAGGCCAGCTCTCCGGTCTGGAATGCCGAGACCGTGAACTGCACCGGCTTCATCGGCGACATCGCGGAGTTCATGGGATTGAAGGTCCCCCATCGCTGGCAGCGCCCGGAAAACTTCGTCAACAGCCTCAAGGAAATGAACGGCGGGCGCCAGATGGTGCGACTGTCGGCGAAGTAGGCTCGGCCGTCATTGCGAGGAGGGCAGCGACGAAGCAATCCAGAGTCCCTCCGCGGAAAGGCTCTGGATTGCTTCGCTGCGCTCGCAATGACGATGTGGAGACAGCGGCGCCCCAATAGTCCGCCCCACGGAATCTCCTCGCGTTCCGCATGATCGACCGGACGGCTGCGCAATAGACTTTTCCCACCCCCAGCGGCATCCTCCCGGCCAGTCAATGGAGAACAGAGCGCCACGCGGGGCGCGGGGGACACAGATCATGTTGCAGACACGCTTCACCAAACTCGTCGGCGTCCAGCACCCGATCGTTCAGGGCGGCATGCAATGGGTCGGACGCGCCGAGCTGGTCGCCGCGGTCGCCAATGCCGGCGCGCTCGGCTTCATCACGGCGCTGACCCAGCCGACACCGGAGGATCTCACCAAGGAGATCGCGCGCTGCCGCGACCTCACGGACAAGCCGTTCGGCGTCAACCTCACCATCTTGCCAGCGATCAAACCGCCGCCCTATGCCGAATACCGCGCCGCGATCATCGAGAGCGGCATCAAGGTGGTCGAGACCGCCGGCAACAAGCCGCAGGAGCATGTCGACGAATTCAGGAAGCACGGCGTCAAGGTCGTGCACAAATGCACCAGCGTCCGTCACGCGCTCTCGGCCGAACGCATGGGTGTCGACGCCATCTCGATCGATGGCTTCGAATGCGCCGGCCATCCCGGCGAGGACGACACGCCCGGCCTGATCCTGATTCCGGCCGCTGCCAACAAGATCAAGATCCCGATGATCGCCTCGGGCGGCTTTGCCGATGGCCGCGGCCTCGTCGCGGCGCTGGCGCTGGGAGCCGAGGGCATCAACATGGGCACCCGTTTCATGGCCACCAAGGAGAGCCCGATCCATCAGCTCATCAAGGAGAAGATCGTCGCCAATGACGAGCGCGAGACCGAGCTGATCTTCCGCACCATGCGCAACACCTCGCGCGTCGCGAAGAACGCCGTCTCGACCAAGGTCGTCGCGATGGAGAAGGAAGGCGCCAAGTTCGAGGACATCCGCGAGCTCGTCGCAGGCGCCCGCGGCAAGATGGTCTATGCCACCGGTAATTCCGACGAAGGCATCTGGTCGGCCGGCCAGGTGCAGGGGCTGATCCAGGACATCCCGAGCTGTGCCGAGCTCGTCTCCCGCATCGTGCGCGAGGCGGAGGCGATCATTCGCAGCCGGCTGGAGGGCATGATCGTTCAGCCACAACGCGAAGCAGCGGAATAGTCACTGCAAGACGCGAGAGTATTGCATGAAAGCCTACGTCTACGGCCCTGAAGGCGCTCGGATTTTCGACGCCGCTCAACCGAAACCGAAGGGCACGCAGGTGCTCGTCCGCGTCCGCGCCTGCGGCCTCAACCGCGCCGACACCGGCATGCGCAAAGGCCACGCCCATGGCCCGGCAGGCGGCGTCGGCACTGTCCTCGGCATGGAATGGGCCGGCGAGGTTGCCGAGCTCGGTCCCGACGCGAAGGGCGTGAAGGTCGGCGACCGCATCATGGGATCGGGCGGTGCGGCATTTGCCGAATATACGCTGGCCGATCACGGCCGGCTGTTCCACGCGCCCTCGAACATGAATTTCGAGGAGGCCGCCACCCTCCCCGTCGCGCTCGCGACCATGCACAACGCCGTCGTCACGATCGGCGGGGTGCAGGCTGGGCAGAGCGTGCTGGTGCAGGGCGCGAGCTCCGGCGTCGGGCTGATGGCGATGCAGATCGCCCGGCTCAAGGGCGCAAAGCTCGTGATCGGCTCTTCCACCGATGCCTATCGCCGCGGCCGGCTCAAGGAGTTCGGCGCCGACCTCGCCATCGACAGCTCCGATCCGAAATGGGTCGACGAGGTGCTGAAGGCCACCAATGGCGAAGGCGTCGACCTCGTCATCGACCAGGTCTCGGGCAAGGTCGCCAACCAGAACCTCGCCGCGACGAAGATCAAGGGCCGCATTGTCAATGTCGGCCGCCTCGGCGGCACCCATGCCGACTTCAATTTCGACCTGCACGCGGCTCGCCGCATCGACTATGTCGGCGTCACCTTCCGCACCCGTACCATCGAGGAGGTCCGCGAGATCTTTGCCGAGGTCCGCAGGGACATCTGGGGCGCGGTGGAATCGCGCAAGCTGCAACTGCCGATCGACAAGGTGTTCGCGTTCGACGACATCGACCAGGCGTTCGAGCACATGGAAGCGAACAAGCATTTGGGGAAGATTGTGGTGACGGTGCCGTAGGGCGGCGGGCGGCTTGGCCTCTCTCCGTCATTCCGGGGCGATGCGAAGCATCGAACTATGGTGCGCAGTTGCGCACCTGAGAATCTCGAGATTCCGCGTTCGCCTTCGGCGCCCTGGAATGACAGCCCGTCAAGCCCCCGCTCCTGCAACTCACTCGCGACTGCAGCTGTGGATCATCGCTTGATGTCCCACACGGGGCTGCTAAATCCCCGCCATGACCTCCCAGCACGACAAAACCTCGGTCGCGGCCATCTCGATCTTCGCCAGCGGCGGCATGGCGGCGGCCAAGTTCGTGGTCGGGATCGCGATCGGCTCGCTGGCGCTGATCTCGGAAGCCCTGCATTCCCTAATCGACCTGGTCGCGACCATCATCACCTGGGCGGTGGTGCGGGTGTCCGACAAGCCCGCGGACGAGGAGCACCATTACGGCCACGGCAAGCTGGAAAGCATCTCTGCGCTCGGCGTCACCGCCCTGCTCTACGTGCTCGCCGGCGGCATCCTGGTCGAGGCCTATAGCCGGCTGCGCGAGGGAACCCCGCCGCCAACCATCTCGGCTGTGCCATTCGTGGTGCTGGTGATCGATATCGCCGTCAATCTCTGGCGCGCCCGCGCCCTCCACCGCGCCGCGCGGGAGACCAGGAGCCAGGCCTTGGCGGCCGACGCGCTGCATTTCGCCTCGGACGTGATGGGCTCCTGCGCCGTGATCGTGGGCCTGATCCTGGCTGGGCTCGGCTTCTGGTGGGGCGACACCGCGGCAGCCGCGGCGGTTGCCGTGATGATCGCAGCGCTCGGCCTGCGCATGGCCGGATCGACCGTGCAGACGCTGGTCGATCGCGCCCCCGAGGGCGCGCAGGAGAAGGCCACGGCGGCGATCCGCAGCGTGCCCGGCGTGATCGACGTCGAACGCTTGCGCGTGCGCATGGTCGGAGCGACCACCTTCATCGACGCCATCGCGAAGGTGCCGCGAACCTATCCCATCGACCGGGTCGAGGACATCAAGCGCAACGCGCAGGCCGCCGTCGCCAAGGCTTTCGGCGATGCCGACCTTACCTTCGCAGCAGTGCCCGTCGCGCGCGACAACGAGACGGTGCGCGACCGCATCATGGTGATCGCGCGCAATTCCGGGCTCGCCGTCCACCACGTCACGGTGCACGATCTCGGCGCCAAGCTGATCGTCGGCATCGACCTCGAGGTCGATGCCAACATGCAGCTCGAGGCCGCGCACGACATCGCCAACACGCTGGAGCGCAACATCCAGGAGGAGTTCGGCGAGGACGTCGAGGTCGACGTTCACATCGAGCCGCTGGAACCGGAACTTCCGTTCGGGGTCGATGCTACGCCGGACCGGGTGCGGACCATCGCCGCCGCGCTGACGGAATATGCCGCCGGCAGCGAGATCCACGACATCCACAATGTGCGGGTCCGCAACACCGACGCCGGCGAGATCGTCAACTTCCACTGCCGCGCAACACCCTCGATGAGCGTGATCAAGGTGCACGAGCATGTCGACGCGATCGAGCGCGCCTTGCGGCGCGCGTTCCCGAGTGTGAAGCGCGTCATCAGCCACGCCGAGCCGCCGCGCGCGTGATGAAGAATGCGCGGCGAGTCACACGTTCTCGTTTCGGACTCGTTGCACCCGTGCGTTTGAGGACGCGCGATGCACAAACTGCGCGTTGGATAAGAATAATTTCGCGTTAACGATTCGTTGACTCTCGACAGCCCGCGAAAACTGGATTCAAATCGGTGTGATTCGGAAGCGATGTGGGGCTGCTTCCGGACCTCAGTTGCAAGCTGGTTTTCAGGGGGCCGAAGGCATGTCGCGTGCAGACGCCGCGAACGCGTGCGTCCAATCCGATTCGATCAAGGGATTGGCGCAATCGATCGCGAAACCTGCCTATCACCGGCTCCTGATCGCGGAGCCAGCGCTTCGTCGCGCAGTGCCGACTCTCATCATCGCCTTCCTGATCACGATCTGCCTCGGTGCCTTCGTGCAGGTGGTCGATCAGACGCGCCAGAAGCGGCTGGTGATCCGCCACGACATTTCGGCCCTCGCCGACCTGCTCGCCGAGCGCATCGATCGCCTCACCTCGGTTCGGCAGGAGCGGCTCAAGACCATCGAGAGCCTGCCGACGCTGCTGCCCGATCTCATTCCGTCCTGGGCCACGGCCTCGGGCCGCCACGTCATCGTCACCTCCGCCGGCATCGACCGCCGCATCCTCGCCCGCATCCCGGCCGACAGCGACCCCTCAGGCAATGATCGCCTGCTCGATGCGATCACCACCGCACAGCTGATCGCGGCGCCGCCACGCGACGGCGACATCGCCGACATGACGCTGCCGAGCGGCAACGCGGCGATGGCGACCTCGCGGCAGATCAAGTCGCTGCCCGGCTTCGTCACCGTGATCCAGGAGCGCAACGAGCCGATCTGGGGCTCGGACGCCGCGCTCTCGGTGACGCTGTCGGCGACCACGGGCTTCGTCGTCCTAATCCTGGGCTTCGCCTTCCACTGGCAGTCGACCCGCGCCCGCGAAGGCGATCTCATCAACGACGCGGTGCGCGGCCGCATCGACACCGCGCTCAACCGCGGCCGCTGCGGGCTGTGGGACTGGGACCTGTCGCGCGGCCGGATCTTCTGGTCGCAGTCGATGTTCTCGATGCTCGGCCTCGACGGCCGTCACGAGCTCCTCACCTTCGGCGAGGTCAACGCGCTGGTGAAGTCCGACGACATCGACCTGTTCGCGATCGCCGACCAGCTCATCTCCGAGAAGATCGACCACATCGACCAGACCTTCCGCATGCAGCATGTCGACGGTCACTGGATCTGGCTCCGCGTCCGCTGCGAAAAGACGCGCGGGGCGACCGATTCCAGCGTGCACCTGATCGGGATCGCCGTCGACATCACCGAGCAGAAGAGCCTTGCCGAAAAGACCGTGGAAGCCGACCTTCGCCTGCGCGACGCGATCGAGACCATTCCGGAGGCCTTCGTGCTGTGGGATGCGAGCGACCGCCTGGTGCTCTGCAACTCGCACTTCCAGCGCCTGCACAAGCTGCCCGACACCGCGGTCATCCCCGGCACCTCCTACGAGACCGTGCTCGAGGTCGGCCGCATGCCGGAGGTGCGCACCCGCCACAACGAGACCGCGGCACAAGGCCCGGGCGCGCGCACCTTCGAGGCGCAGCTCGACGACGGCAGCTGGCTGCACATCAGCGAGCGCCGCACCAAGGACGGCGGCTACGTCTCGGTCGGCACCGACATCACCCGCATCAAGGAGCACGAGCAGAAGCTGGTCGACAACGATCTGCGCCTGCGCGCCACCGTCATCGACCTCAAGCGCTCGCAGGCCGCGCTGGAGCGCCAGGCCGTCGAGCTCGCCGACCTCGCCGAGAAGTACCAGCGCGAGAAGACCCGCGCCGAGGAAGCCAATCAGACCAAGTCGAAATTCCTCGCCAACATGAGCCACGAGCTGCGCACGCCGCTCAATGCCATCATCGGCTTTTCCGAGATCATGGGCTCGGGCATGTTCGGCGAGCTCGGTAGCGAGAAGTACCAGGAATACTGCCAGGACATCCTGACCAGCGGCCATTACCTGCTCGAGGTCATCAACGACATCCTCGACATGTCCAAGATCGAGGCCGGTCGCATGAAGCTCGATATGGAAGAGCTCGACCTGTCGCAGACGCTGGCGGAATCCTTGCGGGTCGTCACCGGCCGTGCCCAGGACAAGCACCTGACGCTCGATGCCGACATCGCGAAATCCATCTCCGTCGTCGCAGACCGCCGCGCCACCAAGCAGATCATCGTCA
This sequence comes from Bradyrhizobium glycinis, assembly GCF_016031655.1. Classification (GTDB taxonomy): domain Bacteria; phylum Pseudomonadota; class Alphaproteobacteria; order Rhizobiales; family Xanthobacteraceae; genus Bradyrhizobium; species Bradyrhizobium glycinis. The sequence continues at coordinate 140,680 of NZ_JACCHQ010000001.1, read as the reverse complement.
ACCTGCTCTCCAACGCCGTGAAGTTCACGCCGGACGGCGGACGCGTCGTGGTGCGCAGTCGGCAGCTCGACGACAGGATCGTGCTGATGATCGCCGACACCGGCATCGGCATCGCGCCGCATTCCCTGGCGCGGCTCGGGCGCCCCTTCGAGCAGGTCGAGAGCCAGCTCACCAAGACCTATCACGGCTCGGGCCTCGGCCTTGCCATCGCCCGCTCGCTGGCGCAGCTCCACGGCGGCTCGATGCGCCTGCGCTCGAAGATCGACGTCGGCACGGTTGTGCGCGTGACCCTGCCGCGCGACGCGATCAAGGCGGCGAGAGTTTCGGCGGCGGCCTAAAGAGGAATAGGCTCAGGTTGAGTCAGGTGGCCGCAGGCTCGGTGCACCTCTCCCGCTTGCGGGAGAGGTCGGCGCAGCGCGCCGGGTGAGGGCTCTCTCCTCTTGGGGGTTCTCGATTGCGGAGACACCCTCTCCCCAACCCTCCCCCGCAAGCGGGGGAGGGAGCGCACCTCCCTCGTTGCTGCATCCGAACCTGATCTCATCATGCTCTGGAGCCTCGCTCGAAACGCTATGGCCCCTACGATTGCAGCGTCGGCGCGACTTCGCGCGCGACGTTGACCAAAGCTGCGATCAGCGGCGTCATGGGATCGCGCTGCGGGATCACCAGGCCGATGCTGTAATTGACCTCGGGATCGACGATCGGTATCGAGCGGACGGTGTCGGACAGGCCGAGCGTCTCGGCGAGCTTGGCCGGCATCACGCTGGCCCAGCGCCCGGTCTTGACGTGCGTGAACAGCACCAGCAGCGAGTTCGAGGTCAATGTCGGCGTCGCCTCCGCGCCGACAGATCGCAGCGCGCGGTCGATGATGCGGCGGTTTTGCATGTCGGGCGTCAAGAGGCACAGCGGCACCTGCCCGACCTCGGTCCAGGTCACCGTCTCGCGGTCACCGAACATCGCGTCCGGCGCGGTGAGCAGGCGATAGCTCTCGTTGTAGAGCGGAATGGTGCGCACCTTGCCGATCGGCTCGTTCTCGATATAGGTCAGCCCCGCATCGACCTCGAGATTTTCGAGCAGCCCCAACACCTCGGACGAGGTGGTGGACTGGATGCGGAAGCGCACCTCGGGATGCCGGGCACGGAACGGCGTCGTCAGCGCGGCGACCATGCCGAGCACGGTCGGGATCGCCGCGATGCGGATCTCTCCGGAGAGCTGATGCTTCAGCCCGTTGATCTCGTCGCGCATCGCGCGGGCATCGCCCACGATCCGCCGCGCCCAGTCGAGCGCCCGCTCGCCTTCGGGGGTAAATCCCTGAAAGCGCGAGCCACGCTGGACCAGCATCACGCCGAGAATCTCCTCGAGCTGCTTCAGCCCGGTCGACATCGTCGGCTGCGTCACGCCGCACGCCTCGGCCGCGCGCCCGAAATGCCGCTCCTTCGCCAGCGCCAGCAATAGCTCAAGCTTGTCGATCAACCGGCCGTCCCCTCGAATTCCATCGTGGCACGCAAGTTAGCACGCCGGGCCTGCACCAACACGCAAAAACCGGCTCCCGATCCAACTTTCATTACCAATCCATATCGATCGATTGGGGCCGCAAATCGATCTGCGCTTTCCCCTGTTGCTCACCACCGGCCGCATCCTCAGCCAGTACAATGAGCCTGATGTGCGCGAGGCCATTACCGCGCTGAAGCGGACGACGACCCTTCCAGCAGCGCCCTGAACACCCGCCGCACCTCGCTCTGCGTCTCCTTCACCCGCGCCTCCAGCGAGGAGAAATCCGGAGCGTCGCCGGCACGCGCCATGACGCGCTGCAGGTCGGTGCCGGCGGTTTCCGGCTTGAAGCGCTCGCTGACGCAGAGCCGCAGGATCTGCGTCAAATCGTGATAGAGCCGCGCCGCGGCCCGCAAGATCTCCGTCTCCGATTGCGCGAGCACGCCGATCCTGCAGGCATTCTCCAGCACCTGCATGGTGCTGACGTCGAGAATCTCGGGCTTGTCGTGCGCATGCACGAGCTGCAGATATTGCGCGATGAAGTCGATATCGACCATGCCACCGGCGGCATGCTTGAGATCCCAGCAATCGCCCTCGCCCTTCTCCTGCGCGATCGCGCGCCGCATGTCGGCGACATCGTTGGCGGTGATGGCGGGATCGCGGCGGCGAGTAAGGACATCGCGGATGACGCGCTCGATCCGCTCCCGGAATTCGGGCGAAGCCGAGACCACGCGCGCGCGCGTCAGCGCCATATGCTCCCAGGTCCAGGCCTCGTTGGCCTGATAGTCCGCGAACGAGACGAGGCTCGAGGCCACCGGACCCGCGCGTCCCGAGGGCCGCAGCCGCATGTCGATCTCATAGAGCACGCCGTAATTGGTGCGGGTCGTGAAGGCGCTGATCAGGCGCTGGGTGAAGCGGGCGAAATAGTGCGCGCCGTGAAGCGATTTCACCCCGTCAGAGTCCGGACTATCGCCGTCGAAATCGTAGAGCAGGATCAGGTCGAGATCGGACGAGGCCGTCATCTCGCGGCTGCCGAGCCGGCCCATCGCGACGATCGCGGTCTGCTGCCCCTTGATGCGGCCGTGCTGGGCGGCGAAGCGATCGGCAACGAGGCCATGCACGGTATGGACGATTCCCTCCGCGACGTCGGCGAAGGCCGTGCTCGCCTGCTGCGCCGAGACGGTGCCCGAGAGGATGCGCGTGCCGATCAGGAACAGGCTCTCCTGTCCGAACAGGCGCAGGCGATCGAGGAACTCCTCGTATGAGCCGGCATCCTGCACGGTGGCAGCTAACCGCCCGGACAATTCCTGCCTGTCGGGCATGGCCCCGAAGAAGCGCGGATCGATCAGGCCATCCATCAGCTGGGGCTGCCGCGCCAGCATGTCGCCGAGCCGCGGCGCGGCTCCCAGCACCAGCGCCACCAGCGCGACGAGATCGCGGTTCTGGCCGAGCAGCGTGATCAGCCGGCCGCCCCGCTGCAGCGCGCCGAGGAAATGATCGAACGAAACGACGGCGCGATCCGGCTCTTCGGCATGGGCAAGGCCGTCGATCAAGGCCGGCACGAACTCGACGAAGGCGCTTCGCGTCGCCTCAACGCGGAAGACGCGGTAGTCGCCGGTGATCCAGTCGTGCACGGTCTGCGCGACCGCCGCGGGCTTCTTGAAGCCGAGCGTCGCGAGGTGCTGCAGCAGGCGCGGATCGTCGGGGCCCGCGCCGTAGTCCAGCGCCGGCAGCTTGGCCGTGCCGGTGGGGTCATCGCCCTCGAACAGTTTTTCGTAATGGCCCTGGACGATCTGGAGCTGGTGCAAGAGATCGCGCGCAAAGGCCTCGCGAGTCCGATAGCCGAAGAACCACGCAAAGCGCTCGACCGCTTGCTTGTCCTCCGGCAGCGTGTGGGTTTGCTCGTCGGCGATCATCTGCAGGCGATGCTCGACCCGGCGCAGGAATTCGTAGGCGGTCGTCAGCTCGTCGCGTGCCGCCACAGTGATCCAGTTGCGGGACGCGAGTATGTCGAGCGCCCTCAGCGTCGGCCGCACCCGCAATTCCGGATGGCGGCCGCCCGCGATCAATTGCTGGGTCTGCGCGAAGAACTCGATCTCGCGAATGCCGCCGCGTCCGACCTTGACGTTGTGGCCCTCGACCGAAACCTCGCTCTGACCGCGATAGGTCTGCATCTGCCGCTTCATGTCGTGCACGTCGGCGAGTGCGGCAAAGTCGAGATGCTTGCGCCAGACGAACGGCGCGATCTCGGCGAGCAAGGCCTCGCCCGCCCTGAAATCGCCGGCACAGGTCCGCGCCTTGATCATCGCGGCGCGCTCCCAGGTGCGCCCTTCCCGCTCGTAATAGTTCAGCGCGGCGTCCCGCGAGATCGCCACCTGCGTCGAGGACGGATCGGGCCGCAGGCGCAGATCGACCCGGAAGACGTAACCGTCATAGGTCCGCTGCTGCAGGATGCGCGCCACGCCCTGCGTCACGCGGACGAAGAACGGCTGCGGCTCGATATCGGGCGCGAGGGTCGTGGCATTGGGATCGAAGAACACGATGAGATCGATATCGCTGGAATAGTTCAGCTCGCCCGCGCCCATCTTGCCCATCGCGAGCACGATCAGCCCGCAGCCCTCTTCCGGTGCCTCGGGATTGGGCGGTGAGAGCTTGCCGCGTGCGGCTTCCTGCCGCAGCAGATATTGCAGCGCCGCCCGCACCGAGGACACCGCGACGTCGGTCAGCGCCGCCGTCACCCGCATCACCGGCCAGACACCGCCGATGTCGCACAGCGCGATCAGGAGCGCAGCTTCCGCCTTCATGCGGCGGAGCTGCCGCATCACCTCGGCCTCATCCGAGGCCGCGAGCACCGCGCCGCGTGCCTCCGCGATCAGCGCCGTCAGATGCGCATCCGGATCGCATTCGAGCAGCCGGATCAGGCGCAAGGCATCGGCGCGCACCAGTTCGAACAGATAGGGCGAGAATTCCGCAATCCCGGTCAGGATGTCGCGGGCGAAGGGATGGCGGAGGTGCGTTTCGAGACGGGCCGATTGCGCCGGCTCGAGCTCGGCCAGCCAGCTTTCGAAACGGCGTTGATCGGTTGTGGAAGCGGCAATATGGGGAGCCTCCGCGAAGCGTGCGGCCAGCCTCTCACCATGCTTGTCCGCGTTTCCCGGCGCGGAGTGGTTCATGCCACCTTCTGTGGCACATCCGGTATTGGCGGAGCAACCCTGTCGCCGGCACCCGCGCGCGCCGGCAGCACGAGCGTGGCGACGAGGCCGGGATGGGCATCGCCCAAGCGCAATTCGCCGCCGTGCAACGTCGCCACCGCCGAGGCGAGGCTGAGACCGAGGCCCGAGCCCGGCAGCGTGCGGCTGGCCTCCAGCCGCACGAAGCGCTCGATGACGTGCTTGCGGTCGGCTTCGGGGATGCCGGGGCCGCGATCGGTGACGCTGAGCAGCACCTGGTCGCCGTCGCGCCTCGCCTCGATCGTGATTTGCCTCGCGTCCATGCTGACCACGGTTCCCGCGGGCTTGCCGTATTTGATCGCGTTCTCGACAAGATTGGCGAGCGCCTGGCTGATCAGCTCGCGATTGGCATGAACCGGCGTCGGCTCGCACTTGACCTTCAGGGTCATGCCGTCGTCCTCGGCGAGCGGCTCGTAGAGCTCGTGGATGCCCTCCGCGACCTCCGCGGCATCGAAGTCGTCCATGTTGCCGCGCGCCTGTCCGGATTCCGCGCGCGCGATCATCAGCAGCGCGTTGAAAGTCCGGATCAGCCCGTCGGATTCCTCGATGGTCCGCTCCAGCGCGGCGCGATAATCCGCCTCGCAGCCCGATTTCGCCAGCGCCTCTTCGGCGCGATTGCGCAGCCGCGTCAGCGGCGTCTTGAGGTCGTGGGCAATGTTGTCGGAAACCTCCTTCAGCCCCGCCATCAGCGCCTCGATCCGCTCGAGCATGGCGTTAAGGTTCTCGGCGAGGCGATCGATCTCGTCGCCGCTGCGCCCCACGGGCAGGCGCTCGCTGAGATCGCCGGTCATGATCCGCTGCGCCGTGCCGGTCATCGCGTCGATACGCCTCAGCACCCGCCGCGCGACGAAGATGCCGCCGCCGAGGCCGAGCACGACGACGATCAGGACCGAAAACTGCGCCGCCTTGGCGACGATGCCGAACAGGCGCCGCCGCTCGGCAAGGTCGCGGCCGATCAGAAGCCGGAAGCCGTTCTCCAATTCGGTGACGCGAACGAGCGCGCGATGATCGCGGTCATCGCTGTCCTCGATCCGTCGGTAGGCCGTCTCCGACCAGCCGCGCGTCGCCATCACGCCCGGCGCCAGCGAGCCGACATTGCCGGCGATCGCCTGGCCCGTCGGCGTGGTCACGAGATAGAGGTTGGCGCCCGGCCGCAGAGCCCGATACTCGATCGTGCGCACCAGGCGAACCATGCCGCCGCGGTCGTAGATCTCGTTGATCTCCGAGGTCTCGGCGTTGACGGTCTGCGTGATCTCCTCGGTGATCAGCCGCCGCGTATTCCAGGCGAAATAGGCCAGCAGCGAGGCCGCGAACATCGCGAACAGCAGCAGATAGACCAGCGTCAGCCGGAACGCCGTGGTGCGGACGAGTTTACCGAATGCCGTCACGGATCATGTATCCGGCGCCGCGGATCGTGTGCAGCAGCGGGCGCTCGAAGCCCTTGTCGATCTTGGAGCGGAGCCGCGAGATGTGCACGTCGATGACGTTGGTCTGCGGATCGAAATGATAGTCCCAGACGTTCTCCAGCAGCATGGTCCGCGTCACCACCTGGCCGGCGTGCTTCATCAGGTATTCGAGCAGGCGGAATTCGCGCGGCTGCAGCGTCAGCTCGTCCTTGCCGCGGGCGACGCGATGCGAGAGCCGGTCGAGCTCGAGATCGCCGACGCGATAAAGCGTCTCCTCGGCGGGACCGCCGCGGCGGCGCGACAGCACTTCGACGCGGGCCAGCAGCTCGGCGAAGGAATAGGGTTTCGGCAGATAATCGTCGCCGCCGGCGCGCAGACCCTTGATGCGGTCATCGACCTGCCCGAGCGCGGAGAGAATCAGCACCGGCGTCGTGTTGCCCTTGTCGCGCAATGCGCCGATCAGCGACAGGCCGTCGCGCTTGGGCAGCATGCGGTCGACCACCAGCACGTCGTACTCGCCGCTCTCGGCCATGGCGAGGCCTTCCTCGCCGTCAGCGGCGTGGTCGGCGATGTGTCCGACTTCGCGAAACGCCTTGGCGAGGTAGTCGGCGGATTCGCGGTCGTCTTCGATGATGAGGAGGCGCATCGTGCGTTCGGCGGCGGTCAAGGAGGTCAACCTTCTCTAAACATGGCGCGAGCGGCAACCGCATGCAAGCCGAGCAGGAGAGGCTCGAAGCGGGAAAAAGGCGGGCGGTGAAGCTGGGGGGACCTCACCGCCCTAGGCCTTCCGACGGAGGGGGGCGTAATTCCATCGGAAGGTTGATGAGGGAAGCCAGCGTTGCGCTGCTTCCCCGAAGGGCACCGGCGGCGGGGGCGACTGATGCCGACGATACCCTTCATCTCGTAGGCCTCCTGAAGGCCTCAGCCCTTGGCGAGGGGCACCGCGACGAAGCGCGACTGGCCGCCGCTCTTCACGCGCATCAGGACGCTGTTCTTGTTGTCGGTCCGCGCCGCGTTGATGGCGTCGCGGACTTCGCCGGCGGTCGCCACGCTCTTGCCGCCGACCTCGAGGATCACGTCGCCTTCCTTGAAGCCGCGTTCGGCCGCGGCGCTCTTCGGATCGACCTCGGTGACCACGACGCCTTCCTTGCCGGCGCCGGCCACGGTATTGGCGGGCGCAACCGTCATGCCGAGCTTGGGCACGTCGGTGCCCTTGCTGGCGCCCTTGCCGGTGTCGGTGTCGGCCTTGGCCTCGACCGTGTTCGGCAACTGGCCGAGGGTCAGGTTGATGACCTTGTCCTGGCCCTTGTGCAGCACGTTGAGCTTCACGGTCGCGCCAGGGGCCATGCCGCCGATGGTGCGGGCGAGCTCGCGGGCGTCCTTGACGGGCTCGCCGTTGACCGCGGTGATCACGTCGCCGGACTCGATGCCTGCCTTCGCGGCCGGACCGTTCGCCTGCGGCTCCGCCACCAGCGCGCCTTCGGCCTTCTTCATGCCGAGGCTGTCGGCGATGTCGGAGGTGACGGGCTGGATCTGGACGCCGATCCAGCCGCGGCTGACCGAGCCCTTGTCCTTGAGCTGCGCAACCACGCTCTTGACGGTGTTGGCCGGGATCGAGAACGCGATGCCGACGCTGCCGCCGGAGGGCGAGTAGATCGCGGTGTTGACGCCCATCACCTCGCCGTTGGTGTCGAAGGCCGGACCGCCGGAATTACCCTTGTTCACGGGCGCGTCGATCTGGATGAAATCGTCATACGGGCCGTTGCCGATGTCGCGGCCGCTCGCCGAGACGATGCCCGCGGTCACGGTGCCGCCGAGACCGAAGGGATTGCCGACCGCGAGCACCCAGTCCCCGATCCGCGGTTTGCTGTCGGCGAGCTTGGCGAACGGGAAGTTCGTGCTGCCTTCGACCTTGATCAGCGCGAGGTCGGTGCGCTGGTCGGTGCCGATCACCTTGGCGGTGTAGGTCTTACCGTCGTCGGTGGTGACCTCGACCTTGTCGGCGCCGTTGACCACGTGGTTATTGGTCACGGCGTAGCCGTCAGCCGAAATGAAGAAGCCGGAGCCCTGCCCCTGCACGACGCGGCCACGACCGCCCTTCAGGCCGGGGATGCCCTCCGGACCGCCGAAGCGGCGGAAGAAACGCTCCATCGGCGAGCCCGGCTGGAACGGTGAGGTGGAATCGTCGCCGTCATCGTTGCTCGCGGTCTTCTCCTTGATGTTGACCTTGACCGAGATCACCGACGGCTTCACGCGCTCGACGATGTCGGCGAAGCCGATGGGACGCTCGACTTTGCGGACCTCGTTGTTGACCTGCGCATGCGCCGGGCTCGAGAACAGGTCGGCCGGCGAGGTGGACGGGCTGAAACCATAGACGGCCGCGCCGAGACCGGCGACGACCGAAGCCATCAGCGCAAGCTTGCGCGCGGAAAACACCGACCGGCGCGGCTGCCGGTAGGACGGGAGGTTCGAAAGGTCGATGCGGTCGGTCATGCAGAAATCTCCAGGGCCTTGAATTCCTTTTGGTGCCGGATGTCGGCACCTTGCGGACCTGAAGATGGGGACTCCCGCCTTACCGCGCGCTGGCGGCGGGGTTAAACTTTCGTAATGAAGTGCGGAGGCAGATGCGGCAGTTTAGCACAGGCTGAAAATCGTTGCTGTACAGGAACTTAATCGAGTCCCCCAACAAGGCGGCGGGCGCGAATTCTGGCCGTCAGCTCGCCCTGACACTGACGATGAACTCCTCGACTTCGCGCTTCAAAGTCTCGGCCTGCCGCGACAGATCGACCGCCGAATCCCTGGCCTCGGCGGCCATGCGGCCGGTCTCGGCCGAGGTGGAGGTGATCTGGACGATATGGTTGGAGACGTCGAGGGTTCCGCGCGCGGCATCCTGGGCGCTGCGCGTGATCTCCTGCGTGGCGTTGCGCTGCTGGGCGGTGTCGATCTCGATGCCCGACATGATGGACGAGATCTCTGACAACGTCCGCGAAATGCCGTCGATCGCGCCGCGGGTCTCCGCGGTGATGCCCTGAATGCTGGCGACCTGGGAGGTGATCTCCTCCGTCGCCTTGCTGGTCTGATGCGCAAGATTCTTCACTTCCGAGGCGACCACCGCAAACCCCTTGCCCGCTTCGCCGGCCCGTGCCGCCTCGATGGTGGCGTTGAGCGCCAGGAGATTGGTCTGCGATGCGATCGCCTGCACGAGCTGGACGACCTCGCCGATCTTTTCGGCGGCATCCGACAGCGTGTGAATGGTATCGCGGCTCTTCTCCGCCTGGCTTGCAGCGCCTTCGGCGCGCTGGGTCGCGTCCGTGACGCGGCGGCTGATCGTGCCGATCGAATTCGTCATCGCCTCGGCAGACCCTGCGACCGTCTGCACGCTGGCGCTGGCCTGGCTAGCCGCGCTCGCGACCGCATTGGCCTTGGTGCTGGTGTCGTTGGCAGTGCGCGACAGCGTCTCCGCGTTTGTCTTCAGATGCACGGCCGATGACGCGACGCTAGCGACGACACTGGCGACGAGATCGTTGAAGCGCTTGATCCGGTCGTCGAGGAATTTCGACCGCTCGGCCTGATGCTGCGCTTCATGCAGCTGCTGCTCGGAGAGGCGGCGCCGCTCGATGCCGTTAGTCTTGAACACCTCCAGCGCACCGGCAAGCAGGCCGATCTCGTTGGTGCGGCCGAGCCCCGGAACGGACGTGTCGAACTTCTGGTCGGCAACCTCGCGCATGGCATGCACGATGGCCGCGAGGGGATTGAGGATGCCGTTGCGCACGGCGAACCAGGTAGTGAAGCAGATCGCGAAAGCGACGACGGCGATCACGCCGCAGGCGACCAGGAAATAAGAAAACGCGGTCTGCGCCTGCTGGTAGATCTGCATGGCATGGTCGCGCGCCGGGCCGCTCAGCGCGGCGAAGTCCGAGGACAGGCTGGTGATCTCGTTGTTGAGATAGAGCACCGCGATGAAGCCGGTGCCGCCTCCGATGCCAAGGAGGAACAATAACGCAGCGACGACGGCGCCGACCAGGAAGCGGATCGTCAGATTGCTGTTCGCGAACATCGGGGGACTCAGGAGCTGGAATCAATCTCGCGACAAGCTTCCAGACAAAGGTCAATTTAGCATGAACCACGCAGCCGCTGCCGCGGACTGCGCGGCACCACGTAGCTCGACGGTTTCAGAACGATTGCCTTCAGGGCGATTTGGGTTCGTCCGACATCAATGCCGCGAGCCGCGCCTGTTCGTCGGGCGTGAGCGGCGGCGCTGGTACATCCACACCACTTCGCGAGCGGCGGCGGATTTGCAGCCACAGCGCCAGGCCGCCGCCGATCAGCAGCACCGGCCCGAGCAGCCACAGCAGCACGGTCTGCCGCTCGAAGCGCGGTTTGAGCAGCACGAACTCGCCGTAGCGCGCCACCAGGAAATCGAGCACCTGCGCATTGCTGTCGCCGGCCGCGATGCGCTCGCGCACCAGCAGCCTGAGATCGCGTGCCAGCGGCGCATCGGAATCGTCGATCGACTGGTTCTGGCAGACCATGCAGCGAAGCTCGCGCGACAATTCGCGCGCGCGCGATTCCTTCACCGGATCCGACATGATCTCGTCGGGCTGCACGGCGTGGGCCGCCGGCAAAGCCAGCAGCAGCAAGGCGACGAACGCGGCCATCATCCGGCGCATCGGATCATTCCGCGGGCTGCAGGCGCTGCTTGGCCCGCGCCGGTTTCGGCGCGCCGACCCGCAGGCGGCGGTCGGACAGCGAGAGCGCGCCGCCGAAGGCCATCAGCACCGGCCCCCACCAGATCAGGAGAACCAGCGGCTTGTGATAGATGCGCACGGCGATGGCGCCTTCGGCGGTGGCGTCGCCGAGCGAGACGTAGAGCTGGCTCGCCCCGCGCGTCAGCAGCGCCGCTTCGGTGGTCGACGAGCCGCGCGTGGTGAAGCTGCGCTTGGACGGCGTCAGCACCGTGACCGCCTCGCCATCGCGGCTGATCTTGAACTCTGCGATCATCTCGCGGTAGTTCGGGCCCTGGCGTTGAAACAGCCCGTCGAGCTTCAGATCGTAGCCGGCGACATGGGCGACCTCGTTCGGTTTCATGGTCGCGATGTATTCGCTGTTCCAGGTGGTCTCGCAGACGATCCCGATCAGCGCGACGCCGAGGCCGGCATGCGCGAATGCGGTTCCCCAGGCCGAGCGCGGCTGGCCGCGCGCCCGGTGCAGCACCGTTGCGAATGGCAGGCGCACCAGGCCCGTCCGTTCGACGAGGTCGGTGACCGCGCCGGCGATGACGAAGACACCGAGCCCGATCGCGAGCGGCGCCAGCGCGCTGCCGCCCCGCACCCAGGCCCAGACGATGGCGACCACGACCAGCCCGGCAACGCCGGCCGCCAGCAGGCGCTGCATCACGCCGAGCAGGTCGCCGCGCTTCCACGCCAGCATCGGCCCGAACGGCACCGCGAGCAGCAGCAGCGCGAACAGCGGCGCGAAGGTGAGATTGTAGAAGGGTGCGCCGACCGACATCTTGAAATCGGCGAGCATCTCCATCGCGAGCGGATAGAGCGTGCCGAACAGCACCACCGCGCAGGCCACCGTGAGCAGGAGATTGTTCAGCACCAGCGCGCCCTCGCGCGAGATCGGCGCGAACAGGCCGCCCTGCTTCAGCGAGGTGGCGCGGCCCGCGAACAGCGACAGGCTGCCGCCGATGAACAGGCACAGGATCAAGAGGATGAACACGCCGCGGGTCGGATCGGTGGCGAAGGCGTGCACCGAGGTGATGACGCCCGAGCGCACCAGGAATGTGCCGAGCAGCGACAGCGAGAAGGTCAGGATCGAGAGCAGGATGGTCCAGACCTTCAGCGCGTTGCGCTTCTCCATCACCAGCGCCGAATGCAACAGCGCGGTGCCGGCGAGCCAGGGCATCAGCGAAGCGTTCTCCACCGGATCCCAGAACCACCAGCCGCCCCAGCCGAGCTCGTAATAGGCCCAGTACGAGCCCATGGCGATGCCGAGGGTCAGGAAGATCCATGCGACCAGCGTCCAGGGCCGCACCCAGCGCGCCCAGGCAGCATCGATCCGGCCCTCCATCAGCGCCGCGATCGCGAATGAGAACGAGATCGAGAAGCCGACATAGCCGAGATAGAGCATCGGCGGATGCACGGCGAGACCGATGTCCTGGAGCACGGGATTGAGATCGCGTCCCTCGATCGGCGGATTGACGATGCGCAGGAACGGATTCGATGTCATCAGGATGAAGAGGTAGAACGCGCTGGCGATCCAGGCCTGGACGGCCAGCACATGCGCGCGCAGCGACAGCGGCAGATTGTTGCCGAAGCTCGCGACCAAGCCGCCGAACAGCGCGAGGATCGACACCCACAGCAGCATCGAGCCTTCATGGTTTCCCCACACGCCGGTGATCTTGTACAGCAGCGGCTTCATCGAGTGGGAATTCTCGTAGACGTTGGCGACGGAGAAATCCGAGTTCACGTGCAGCATCACCAGCGCCGTGAACGAGGCGCCGACGAACAGCAGCTGCGCCAGCGCGGTCGAGCGCGCCATGTTCATCAGGGCGGCGTCGCCGAGGCGCGCACCGATCAGCGGTACGACGGACTGGATCAGTGCCAGAGCGAGCGCCAGCACCAGCGCGTAATGTCCAGACTCCGCGATCACCGCACCGCTCCCTGCGGATTGCCCTGCGCGGTCGTCGCCGTGGGTTTGGCGGGACCGGAGGCTTGGGTACCGGAAGCTCGGGTACCTGAGGCTTGGGCGCCGTAATCGTCCTTCCAGTGCCCCTGCTTCTTCAGGGCATCGGCGACGTCCTTGGGCATGTAGGTCTCGTCGTGCTTGGCAAGCACGGTATCGGCCTTGAACACGCCGTTAGCGTCGAGTGCGCCTTCCGCGACGACGCCCTGCCCTTCGCGGAACAGATCGGGCAGAATGCCTTTGAAGGCGACCGGCAGCTTGGCGTTGCCGTCGGCGACCTCGAACGTCACCGCGAGATTGTCGCCGCGCTGGAGCGAGCCGGGTTGCACCAGGCCGCCGAGGCGAAACCGCTTGCCGGGCTCGACATGCTTCTCTGCGACCATCGTGGGAGTCGAGAAGAACACGATGGAGTCGCGCAGCGCGTTGAGCACCAGCGCGGCCGCGAGCGCGAGCACGGCGAGCGATCCGCCGATGATGGTCATACGTCGCTGCTTGCGCGTCATGGCGTATCCGTTCTCCGCATCTCTCGCCCCGAAACCGTCATCCGCCGATCCCGAGAGTCCTCAGGCCTTCGTTGAGCTGGCGCAGCCGCTCGGCGTTGCTGGCAACCGCCTGCCGGGCATCGGCCGAAGCGCCCATTGCCTTGTCCCGCTCGCCCATCACCAGATAGGCGCGCACCAGACGCAGCCAGCCCTCGACATCGTCGCCGTTCTGCTTCAGCCGCGTCGCCAGACGATCGACCATGCCCCGCACCATGGCATTGCGATCGCCTTCGGCCATGTCCTTGGAGGCAGCAATCGTCTCGTCGGACAGCGCCGGCATCGTGCCGCCCCCACCGACTCGCGCGAGCGAGGACTGCACCAGGGCGCGCCACGGCGCATCCGCGGGCGCTTTCGCAAGAAGCGCGCGCCAGATATTGGCCGCATCGTCCTTGCGGCCGTCCTGCTCGGCGGCGAGGCCCAGGAAGTAGTTCGCCTTGGGATCGTCGGCGTTCAAGGCGTGTGCGCGCTCGAATTCGGCCTTGGCCTCGGCAGTCACCACGCCGCCGGCGGCGGCCGAGATCGCTTCGCCGAGATCGGACCGGCGCTCTGCGCTCTCGCCATTGTAGGTGAGCGAGTTGCGATAGGCGCGCACCGCGTCGTCGAAGCGGCCGAGCCGCTCCAGAACCGGCGCGAGCACGTTCCAGCCGCGCCCGTCCGTCGGATTCTTTTCCAGATGCTGCTCGACCTGCACCACGAGATTCTCGAGCGACTGCGCCATGCCACCCCCGCGCTCTCGCTGCGCAAGAGGAAAGTCCTGAAGCCCGGGTGAGCCGAGCGGCATGTAGACGCCGGCCGCGATGAGCGGCAGGCCGGCAAGCGCCAGCACGGCCGCCGCACGGCGCCATTTGACGTTCGATGTCGGCGCCGTTGCCGGCTCGCTGGCCGCCGCGGCGAGCAGCCTGCGGCTGATCTCGACGCGCGCGGCCTCGGCCTCCGGCGCCAAGATCAACCCTGCGGCGAGATCACGCTCAATCTCGGCCAATTGGTCCTTGTAGACCGCGACCTCGCTGCCCTGTTCCTGCGCGCGGCTGGTGCGGCCAAGCGGCCAGAGCACGGCGAAAATCGCCGCGACCGTCATCAGCGCGAACACGAACCATAGCGTCATCTGGCAAGCTTCCGGCGGCGCCCGAACCGCGCCTATAGGTGCCTTTACACCACGGCCGGACGATGCGGCAATTGACAATTGTCAAGGCAGCGCAACCGCATGTAGTGCCGAAAAGGTGAAAACCCAACGGCTTAGCCGATCTCGAAGTCGACACTTTGCGCGGCCTGCTCGCCGTGCCCGTTGAAGGCCTTCAGGAAGTATGTCCCCGGCTTGATTGCATCCGGCAATCTGATGCGCAGCGCCCCGACCGGAACCCGAGATGCAACCCTCGTGACGGTCTCGGGCAGATGCCGATCGCTGGCCTTCTCGACCAGCACCACCTTGGCTCCAACCATCAGCCGATGATACTTGGCCACGATGACGCGGTTCTCGATTTCGATCGAGCTGATAACGGGTTTCATGCGCCCACAGATAGAAAATTCCAGACTTGCACCGGAAAAGTACGGCGCGTCATCGGTGCCGTCAACTTCAAATTGTGATTGAAAAAAATGCGCGCCGATCAGCCTGCGCGCGACGATTTGCGCTCGCCCGTGAGTGCATTTTCGGCGGCCCTGCTCATCAATGAGGCGTAATCGTCGCCGAACAGCACCTGGCAGAAGCGGATCGCGGCCTGCACCTGCTGCTGCCGATAGGTGCGGACCTTGTGATCGGCGGCGCGCAGCGACTGCACCAGCTGCTCGGTCGACCGTTCTACATATTGCTGGAGATCGGAAAAGGTACGCAGCGTCACCTCGTTGATCGCGAGCTCACTCGCATAGTTGCGGCACGTCGCGACGAAGTCGATCAGTGCCACCGTTTCCTCGACTTCGGTGCTGTCGATCCGCGCGCCCGGCGGAATGTCCTTTTCGGGACGCTGGCGCAGGATGCGGCGGACGCGGCCGGGAACACTGTCGATCTCGGACTGCAGCGCATTGGAGATGTCGGCCCGGATCGAGGTCAGTTGCTTGCCCCAGGCCGAGTCGTTGCGCAGGTCGAGCTCGGTGCGCAGTCCGCGCACCCCGTCGTGCAGCGTCTTGAGGTTGCTGGCGACATTGTCGAAATGGCCGCGCTTGATGTCCATGCGCAGGACCGCGGCGACGCAGGACAAATCGTGCAGGGCGATCGTGACGGCCATACCATAGGGCGTCGCCGCGACGCGGATCTCGTCATCGGACGCCGCTATCTTGACCGCTAGGCGGATGATCTGCCAGGGCGCGGTCATCCGCTGCACGACGATCGACAAGGCGAAAGGCAGCATCTGCGGCGTCTGAAGCGCCGGAATGTTGAGCGCCGATGTCACCGAGGCGATCTGGGAATCCCCGAAGGCCCGCAAGGTGCGCGGCAATTTCTCGTTCAACGTCGCGATGGCGTCCCGGACCTGGAGCACCGCACCGATCGAATAGAGATCCTCGATCACGTTGGGCGGTCCGACCCGGGCCAGCGCCCGCGACTTGTCGCCGCCGCCCGGCCCCGTCAGCGCGAAGATGGCGCCCGCGGCCACGGCCTGAAGCTTCTGCGCCAGGGCTTCGACCTGCCCTGCACTGTCCGCCGGCATGCGCGCCAGCGCCGCCTCGAATTCGTTCACCTTGTCCGGTGCGCCGTCACGGCCAAGCCACTGCCAGATCGGCTGCAGCGAGGAGCGGCGAATCTGGCCGACCCTGACAGGAGTGCCCGCTTCAACAAGGAACGGTTCCAACACCTGGAACAGCAGCCGCGACAGATCGTCCGTGCGCGGCGGCAAAGCCTCGTCGGCCTCGCTCTTGCGGACGATCTTGCGTAACTGCTCGAGCACGAGGGTGGCCACCGCCGTGTCCTGGCCGCGCTCCAGCGCACGCTCGAACTCCCGCATCAGCAGTGCCTGCGACTGCGGCGGGAGCTGCGCGAGATATTCCCTCAGCCGCTCGATCGATGTCTGGCTCATGCGCCCGGGTCATGCACGGTAAAATGGCGGACATGGAATGGGTCCGGCGCGATCATAGGGGGGCCCCACTTAAGAAGCCGTTTAGGAAGCTGCCTTGAATGCCTCCCATGCTTCCCTGGAGGAACCGCGGCCGCGCCGGAAATTGCCGTCCAAACAAGGGATTATAGTCCGGGAAGAACCAGCTCGGCGCGCAGGCCCCCAGTCGGGGCGCTGCCGAGCGAAAGGCTGCCGCCATAGAGGGCGGCGAGGTCGGTCACGATCGACAGCCCCAGTCCCGACCCGGGCTTCGACTCGTCGAGGCGCTGGCCGCGCCGGGCGACCTGAGCGCGCTCGGCTTCCGACAGGCCGCGGCCGTCGTCGTCAACGATGACCCGCAAACGCGGGCCGGCGCCGGCCCGCTGTGGCGGCTCGACCAGGACATCAATGAGGACGCGCGAGGCCGCCCATTTGCAGGCATTGTCGACGAGATTGCCGACCATCTCCTCCAGATCCTGCCGCTCGCCCCGGAACTTGGCGGATGGATCGGCCTTGGCCTCGACCACGATGCCGCGGTCGCGATGGATCTTCTCCATAGTCCGCCGCAGCCCCTCGATGGCAGGCGCCACTTCCGTCACGGTCGCGACCACCGAGACCCGTGCCGCGATGCGGGCGCGCTCCAGATGATGGGCGACCTGGTCGCGCATCACATCCGCCTGCTCCATCACTTTCTCCGCGAACGGATCGGTCGCATGCGCGCTGGCTTCGTTGACGATGACCGACAGCGGCGTCTTGATCGCATGGGCGAGATTGCCGACATGGGTGCGGGCTCGCTCGACGATCTCCCGATTGGCATCGATTAGCGCGTTGGTCTCGCGCGCCAGCGGCGCGATCTCGACCGGGAATTCACCCTCGAGCCGTTCCGCCCGCCCGGAGCGGATGTCGGCGATCGCTTCCGAGATGCGCTTGAGCGGTGCAAGGCCGAAACGGACCTGGAACACGGTCGTCAGCAGCAGCACGATGCCGAGCGCAGTGAAGGTGCCGCCGAGATAGTAGTCGAAGCTGCGTGTCTCGTCGAAAATCTCGGTGTCGTCCCCCGCGACGCTGACCAGAAATTTCCCGTCGGCACCGAGATCGACCGGCCGTTCCACCATGCGCAGATTCTGCCCTTCCGGCCCGTCGACATAGGCGAGGCGGATGCCCGCGGCGGTGAGCTCGGCTCCCTGCTCCTCCAGCTTCGGCAGCTTCTTGTCCCAAAGCGAGCGCGAGGAGCGCACTTCCGGCTTCTCAGTGTCGGTCCGCGTGATCTGCCAGTACCAGCCGGAGAGCGGCAGCTCGAACAGGGGCTCGCCAAGCGACTGGAACTGGCGGTCCGGCGGCTCGTCGGGGGTCGCGACCTCGGCGATGAGGGTGCGCAGATAAAGATTGAGCCGGCGGTCGAAGGCGCGCTCGGTGGCGTTCTTGTAGACCGACGACAGCACCACGCCTGTGATGGCCAGGATCACCACGAGCCAGGCGGTCGCCGACAGGAACAGTCGGTTCGCAAGCGAGCTAGCGGCCATCGGAATGATCCCCGGCGGCGCAGGATGGCAGGTGGTCGGACGTCATAACCGGACCAAGGGCCCTGTTCGGCCTCCCGTCAAGCCAAGATACTAAAAGGCCGGAACGCCTCAGGCGCCCGGGGCCGGCGGCGGGGTCAGGAGATAGCCGAGGCCGCGGACGGTCTGGATGATGTCGACGTCGAGCTTCTTGCGGATGCGGCCGACGAAGACCTCGATGGTATTGGAGTCGCGGTCGAAATCCTGGTCGTAGAGATGCTCGACCAGCTCGGTGCGCGAGACCACCCGCCCGGAATGGTGCATCAGGTAGGCCAGAAGCCGATATTCGTGCGAGGTCATCTTGACGGGATTGCCGGAGACACTGACCCGGCCCGTCCGGGTGTCGAGCGTAACCGGGCCGCAGGTCAATTCGCTCTGGGCATGGCCGGTGGAGCGGCGCAGCAGGGCGCGGATGCGCGCCAGCACCTCCTCAAGATGGAACGGCTTTGCGACATAGTCGTCGGCGCCGGCATCGAAGCCTTGCACCTTGTCGCTCCAGCGGTCGCGTGCAGTGAGGATCAGGACCGGCATGGTGCGGCCGTTGCGGCGCCAAGCTTCTAGCACAGAGATGCCGTCCTTCTTCGGCAGGCCGATATCGAGCACCACGGCGTCATAGGGCTCGTTGTCGCCGAGATAGTGCCCCTCCTCCCCGTCGAAGGCCCGATCGACGACATAGCCGGCGTCGGTCAGCGCCTTGGTGAGCTGGCGATTGAGATCGGGGTCGTCCTCAACAACGAGCAGGCGCACGCTTCTCTCCAAGGATAGGCTGCAAGAACAGGCGACATGAACACCGCCAGAGATGAGCAATTCCGGCGTGAACTGAATATGAACGCAGGGAACCGGGCCAGGTTACTTTTTGGTCATATACGACCCGGCGCGCGCAAATGCGACTGCGCCCACCATGCCGCCAGACGGGCCGGCGGCATGGTGGGCGCAACGTGCCGCATCGCGCGGCGAGCCGGAAGGTGCCGGCGTGCTGATCCGGCCGTCAGGTCCGGAAGAACACGAACCAGACGACGGCGAGGATCAGGATCGCAAGCCCGGTCGAGATGGCGAGCAGCGCCGCCACCGAAGGCCCGGGCTCGCCCTGACGCGCCTCGGTCGGAGTTTCGACGATCCGATTCTGCTCTCGCGTGGTTGCCATGGTGACCTCAATCTGTGGCTGTCGCGTCGATGGCCGCGACCTCCTCGCGGCGATGAACTGCCGGGGCAACGCGTCATCTCGGGCGATGTTCCGGTCCATGGGCCGCCTACAGGCAAACACGGCGCAGGCGGCGATTAACGCCGTTGCACGATTCCGCGCCAGCGGTTGCTATGATTCGCAACTGGGCGATGGTATCCTCAGAGCTTGTCCTCTGCTGCGTCTGGAGTAACCCATGGCCCCCCGCGCCAATTGGAAGGGTTTTCTGCGTCTGTCGCTCGTGACCTGCCCGGTCGCGCTCTATCCGGCCACTTCGGATACCGAGAAGGTTTCGTTCAACCAGATCAACCGCAGGACCGGCCACCGCATCAAATATCTCAAGGTCGATGCCGAGACCGGCGACGAGGTGACCTCCGAGGACATCGTCAAGGGCTACAAGGTCGACACCGACACCTATATCGAGGTCACCAAGGACGAGCTGGACGACATCGCGCTCGATTCCACCCACACGATCGAGATCGATGAGTTCGTGCCCAAGGCCGACATCGACAACCGCTATCTGATCCGCCCCTACTACCTCGTGCCGGACGGCAAGGTCGGCCACGACGCCTATGCGGTGATCCGTGAGACCATCCGCAGCATGGACAAGGTCGCGATCGGCCGCGTGGTGCTGACCAACCGCGAGCACATCATCGCGCTGGAGCCGCTCGAGAACGGACTGATGGGCACGCTGCTGCGCTACCCTTACGAGGTCCGCAGCGAGAAGGAATATTTCGACGACATCCAGGACGTGAAGCTGACCAAGGACATGCTCGACCTTGCCAAGCACATCGTCGAGAAGAAGTCCGGCGCGTTCGAGCCCGAGCTGTTCGAGGATCATTACGAGACCGCTCTGATCGATCTCATCAACAAGAAGCGCAGCGGCATGCCGATCACCGCCAAGGCCGCACCGAAGACGGGCGGCAACGTCATCAGCTTGATGGACGCGCTGAAGAAGAGCATCGCGAACGAGAAAGACGCTGCTCCCGCGGCGAAGGCCGTCAGGGACACGGCCAAGGAGACCGCCAAGGACACAGCCAAGGCCAAGAAGCCGAAGAAGCGCGTCGAGGGCCAGCGCGAGATGCTGCTGCCGATCTCAGGCAAGGGCGGCAAGGAAGCTGCGGCGAAGGCTGCGACCACGCCGAAGAAAGCCGCCGACAAGCCGGTGCGCGCGCCCGCGCGGGCAAAGAAGGCTGGCTAACAGCACCACACCCCGCGAATCGCGCCGTGATGTCTCTCCCCGCCGATCGGCCGGCCTGACATGCCTTGGTCGACGGCGTTCGACGATCCCGTTCGCGTGAGCAACAAGCGCAAGCTGCTCACGCTTCAAGAAGCAGCCGACTACATCATGCAGCTGCCCGAGGACGCCCAGCACGAGGCGCATTGGCAGACCGCGATCGAGACGTTGATCAACGCGGCCGAGACCGGCGGCGGCTGGGTGATGTTCGCGCGCATCGCGATGTTGCGGGCGCTGAATGCGGACGACCGGCGCGGATGAGCGCGATCGAGACATCCTTGCCGATAGGTTGACGAACAGGCTCAACAATCGGTTAAGCGGCCAAGCCACGATGGGCAATTTGCCGAGCAGCCTGCGCCGGGCTGTCGCTTTGACTTCATTTGAACGGGTCGACGGAACCTTAATTTAATGAATGCCGTCGTACGAGGTAAGGTGCGATCGCCCTGTTTTGGCGCGCACGAAGACTTATTCGATCGATTTGCAAGTCCGATAACGACGCGACCATCCATCGGATCGGATGAACAGGAGTTGGCAATGCGTCTGCTTAGGTCCTTCCTTGCCGATGAGAATGGCGCAACCGCAATCGAGTACGGCCTGATCGCCGCAGGGATCGCTCTGGCAATCGTGACCATCGTCAACAGCACGGGCGCTGCGCTGCTCAACAACAAGTTCAACTCGGTCAGCTCGGCGATGAAGTAACCGCCGACCTGGCCCGCCCGCACCCGATCGTAGCCGGACGAAGCGCAGCGAAGTTCGCAGCCGGCGAAGGCGAATACAATAATCCGGCTGCGCTTCGCTCCATCCAGGCTACGGCGCTTTGACGGCCCTCCGAGTGCTGATATTCTTCAGCGGACCCGACGAGCCATGCTGTCGATCGATCAACCAGCGCTGCCGAGAGGATGCGGATGAGAAACGTGACGCTCTTGGCTCTCGGCCTCATGTTTGTCGGCGCCTGGCCCCACGACGGCGCGAGGGGCCAGACTTCGGCCGCGCCGCCGGTTTCGCTTGCTCCGCCCGATGCATCGCCGCCACATGAGGGCGCCAATAAATCCAAACCCAAGCGCGCGCCGGCTACGGTAACGAACAAAAGAACCCCGACGGCCAGAGAGCCGACTCCACCCGTGATCGGCGGGCCTGCGGCGATGCCAAATCCGGCCGCCGACTATGACGGCTTCAGCGCGAGCACTGACGGCAACGATGCGCCGAGCCAAGTGACGCCACCTGCGAGGTCGAGCGCCGGCAAGGGCTCTAGCATCGACTCCCAATCGTTGATCGATCAGGACGACGAGGCGTTGAAGCGCAAGCTTACGATTTGCAAAAACTGCAAATAGGACGTTCGCCAAACCTGTATCCCGGATGGAGCGAACCTCCATCCGGGATACCGGAGCGCATTGCATAGCTGACCTACCGCTGCCCTCGCATCCCCGCGCTTTACCGCTCCAACATTTCCTGGTCCTCTCTCCTGCAACGGCCGGATCAACCGGCCTTGCCAGGGAGAGAGACGCCATGAAGCTCGGCACCGCTATTGCGGAAATCATGAGGCGCGAAGGGATCGAGATCCTCTGCGGCTATCCGGTCAACCATCTCATCGAGCACGCGGCCAAGGCCGAGATCCGGCCCGTGATGGTGCGGCAGGAGCGCGTCGGCATCCACATGGCGGATGCGATCTCGCGGGCGACGTCGGGGCGGAGCATCGGCGCCTTCTGCATGCAGCACGGGCCGGGCGCGGAGAATGCGATGGGCGGCGTCGCGCAATGCTTTGGCGAATCCGTCCCCGTGCTGGTGCTGCCGATGGGTTATCAGCGCAGGCTGGCGCATATCGAGCCGAACTTCAATTCCAGCGAGGCGATGAAGCCGTTCGCGAAATCGTCCGAGCCGATCATCCTCGCGACCGAAGTCGCCAACATTTTTCGCCGCGCCTTCACAAAGCTGAAGAACGGCCGCGGCGGACCCGTCATCGTCGAGATCCCCTCGGACATGTGGAACGAGGAGGTGCCGGAGCCGCTGAACTACACGCCGGTGCTGCGCACCCGCTATGGCGCCGACCCCGTTCACGTCAAGGAAGCCGCCAGCCTGCTGATGAACGCAAAGCGGCCGGTGATCTATGCCGGCCAGGGCGTGCATTATGCGCAGGCCTGGCCGCAGCTGAAACGGCTCGCCGAGCGGCTGGCGATCCCAGTCACCACCAGCTTAGGCGGCAAATCATCGTTTCCAGAGACGCATCCGCTATCGCTCGGCTCCGGCGGCCTTGCAGTGCCGCGCGCGGTGCCGAAGTTTCTGGCCGAGGCCGACGTCATCTTCGGCATCGGCTGCTCCTTCACCGAGACCAATTTCGGCATCGCGATCCCAAAAGGGAAGGCCATCATTCATTCGACGCTCGATCCCAATCATCTCAACAAGGACGTGGAAGCGAAGATCGGCCTGGTCGGCGATGCCGGCCTCGTGCTCGACGCGCTGCTGGAGGAGATCGGCAAGACGGTGACCGCGGATCGCGATGCATCGGCCGTCGCGGCCGAAATCGCAGCCTCGCACAAGGAATGGCTGGCGAAATGGATGCCGAAGCTGACCAGCAATGACGCGCCGCTCAGCCCCTATCGCGTGCTGTGGGATCTCCAGCACACTGTTGACATCGAGAATACGATCATCACCCACGATGCCGGCAGCCCGCGCGACCAGCTCTCGCCGTTCTGGAAAGCAGTAAAGCCCCTCACCTATCTCGGCTGGGGAAAAACCACGCAGCTCGGCTATGGCCTCGGTCTTGCGATGGGCGCCAAGCTGGCAAAGCCCGACAAGCTTTGCATCAACGTCTGGGGCGACGCCGCGATCGGCTTCACCGGCATGGATTTCGAGACCGCGGTGCGCGAGCGCATCCCGATCATGTCGATCCTGCTCAACAATTTCTCCATGGCGATCGAGCTGAAGGTGATGCCAATCTCGACCGAAAAATATCGCTCGACCGACATTTCCGGCGACTACGCCGCGATGGCGCGCGCCTTCGGCGGGTACGGCGAGCGGGTGACGCGGCCGGAGGACATCGTCCCCGCGATCGAGCGCGGCATCGCGAAGACGAGGGAAGGCGTGCCGGTGCTGCTGGAGTTCATCACCAGCAAAGAGACCGAGGTGTCGCGACCAGGTACGTGAGTGGGGCCCGTGCGGGGGCATGGCGGCAAGCGCTGGCTCCGGCCGCAGAAGTTGTGATAATCCGGCCCGGTGCCGCGCACGCCGCGGCATCAAGCTGGATGAGGAATGACCACCGCTTTGCACGAAATCGAGGAACTCGAGCGCCGATTGCAGTCGGCTGCGGCCGAGAATGCGCAGCTGCGCGCCGAGCTTGCGACTGCGCGGGATCGCCAGAGCGCGAGCGCCGAGATCCTGCGGACCATCGCGACCTCGCCGTCCGATGCGCGGCCGGTCTTTGCGGCAGTCGCCTCCAGCGCGAAGCGCCTGCTCGGCGGCTTCTCCGCCACCGTGCTTCAGTTCATCGGCGACGAGCTCCACCTCGTGGCGTTCACGCCGACCAGCCCGGAGGCGGACGCGGGGCTGAAAGCGTCGTTCCCGCGCAAGATCGCGGACTTCCCGACTTTCGCCCTCGTGCGGGACGGCCAGACGATCCAGTTTCCCGACAGCGAGGCCGCCGAGGTCCCGGAGCCAAACCGGGAACTGGCGCGGCTGCGCGGCTTCCGCAGCGTGTTGTTCATGCCGTTGATGAACCGGGACGCGCCGGTCGGCATGATCAGCGTCACGCGCGCCGAGCCAGGATCATTCGCGGCCGACCTCGTCCAGCTGCTGCAGACCTTCGCCGACCAGGCCGTGATCGCGATCGAGAACACGCGCCTGTTCAACGAGACGAAGGAGGCGCTGGAACGCCAGACCGCGACTGCCGATATCCTCAAGGTGATGGCCGCCTCCCCGTCCGACGTGCAGCCGGTGTTCGAGGCCATCGCCACCAACGCCAACCGGCTGATCGGCGGTTTCTCCACCGCAGTGCTGCGTTATATCGACGGCGCCGCGCACCTTGCGGCATTCACCCCGACCGATCCGGCCGGCGATCGCGTGCTCCAGGCCTCGTTCCCGGTGCCGTTCGCGCAGTTTCCGCCCTACCAGCTCGTGGCCAATGGTGCCGCGGCACAATTGCCCGACACCGAGCTCGAGCCTGCCGCGCGCGACATCGCGCGCGCCCGTGGCTATCGCAGCATGCTGTTTGCGCCCTTGATGAGCGAAGGCGAGGCCATCGGCATCATCATCGCGACGCGCCGCGCGACCGGCAACTTCGCCGAGCATCATGTGCGCCTGCTGCAGACCTTCGCCGACCAGGCCGTGATCGCGATCAAGAATGTCAGCCTGTTCAATGCGACCAGGGAAGCACTGGAACGTCAGACTGCGACTGCCGATATTCTCAAGGTGATCGCGGCCTCACCGTCCGATGTCACGCCGGTGTTCCAGGCCATTTCCGACAGCGCCAAGGCGCTGATCGGAGCGCATTCCTCCACTGTCACCCGCGTCGTCGACGGCATGCTGCATCTGGCCGCCTTCACGACCGACAACGAGGCCGGCAATGCGGATCTGCTGAGCTCGTTTCCGACGCCGCTGTCCTCGTCGGGCATTCACAGCCGGGTGGCGAGGAGCGGCGAGTATGCCTACCGCAGCGACATGCAGAACGAGCCTGATCTTACCGAAGCCATGAAGGAGCTGGCGCGAACGCGAGGTTACCGCAGCATCTTGGTGGTGCCGATGCTGCGCGACGGGCTTGCGATCGGCACCATCGCCGTCACGCGGCGGGAGCCCGGTCATTTCCCGGACAAGGCCATCAACCTGCTCAAGACCTTTGCCGACCAGGCCGTGATCGCGGTCGAGAACACGCGCCTGTTCAACGAGGTTCAGGACCGTACCAGCGAGCTCGCCAGATCGCTCGATGATCTCCGCGCCGCGCAGGACCGCCTGATCCAGACCGAGAAGCTGGCGTCACTGGGCCAGCTCACGGCCGGCATCGCGCACGAGATCAAGAACCCGCTCAACTTCGTCAACAATTTCGCCTCGCTGTCTGCCGAGCTGACCGAGGAGCTGAATGAGGTGCTCGCGCCGGTCCCCCTCGCCGAGAGCGTCCGCCGCGAGGTCGACGAGCTGACGGGACTTCTGCAGGACAACCTCGGCAAGATCGTGCAGCACGGCCGCCGCGCCGATTCGATCGTCAAGAACATGCTGCTGCATTCGCGCGAAGGCGGCGGCGAGCATCGCTTAAGCGACATCAACGCGCTGGTCGAGGAGAGCCTCACCCTCGCCTATCACGGCGCACGCGCCGAGAAGCCGGGATTCCAGGTGACGCTGAAGCGCGCACTCGATCCCGCGGCCGGACATGCCGAAGTGTTTCCGCAGGAAATCACCCGCGTGCTCCTGAACCTGATCTCGAACGGCTTTCACGCGGTCACCCGGCGCAAGGTCGATGGCGCGGCCGGCTACGAGCCGACGCTGATCGCCGCGACACGCGATCGCGGCGACGACGTCGAGATCACGATCCGCGACAACGGCACCGGCATTGCCGACGATGTGAAGGAGAAGATGTTCAATCCGTTCTTCACCACCAAGCCGGCCGGCGAAGGCACCGGTCTCGGGCTGTCGATGACCCACGACATCGTCGTGAAGCAGCACGGCGGCACAATCGACGTTGCAACGGAGCTTGGTGCCTTCACGGAGTTCACGATCCGGCTGCCGCGGAAGAGCAGCTTCCCGGACGCAGGCCGCTGAGCCTTACTCGGCCATTTCCACGGGCTGCTTGGCCGAGGGTCCGGCCAGCGGCCGCTCCTCCATCGCGATCAGGCACAGCGCAGCGACCGTCATCAGCGCGGTGGCGGCGCCGAACACGTAGCGGAAGGCGTGCCGCATGTCGTCGGCAGGTATCGCGACGGCGCCCGCGGCGTGATGCTCGCCGGCGAGCGGGATGTCGGTGCCGAGCGCGATGAGCAGGATCGCGGCGAAGGCCGCCACCGTGAACGAGGACATCAGCGAGCGGAAGAAGTTCATCGCGCCGGTGATGGTGCCGACTTGCGGACGCGCGACCGAGTTCTGCAGCGAGACCACGCAGACCGGGAAAGTCGTGCCGAGACCCAGTGCGAACGCGGCCATCAGCAGCAGCAGGCCCCAGAGCGGCAAGGTGGTGACCGTGAGGGCGAGACCGCACAGCGCGGCCCATGACGTGCCGACGATGGCGACGCGCTTGTAGTGCTTGGCCCGCGCCATGGTGCGGCCGGCGACGGCCGCGCCAACGGTCGAGACCGCCGCGAGCGGGATCAGCGCAAGCCCCGCCTCGCTGGCGCTGAGATGATAGACCTGCTCGTAATAGAGCGGCAGCTGCACGGTGAGGCCGGTGATCGCCCCGAGGCCGCAACCGCCCGCGGTCAGCGCGAAAGGCGCCACCGATCCCGTCAGCAACGGCAGCGGCAGGAACGGCTCGTCGGCAAGCCGGGCGTGCCACACGAACGTCACCGCGAGCGCGACGGCACCGCCGACCATCGCCAGCACGGTCGGCGACAGCCAGGCATAGCGCGTACCGCCCCAGGTCAGCACCAGCATGAAGACCACGGCGGCGGCCATCAGCAAGACGCCGCCGAGCCAGTCGACCTTGCGCTTTCGGTGGAACACCGGGATCTTGCTCATCTTGGGCAGCAGCAATGCGAGCGCCGCGGCCGCAAGCGGCAGGTTGATCCAGAAGATCATCGACCAGTGCAGATGCTGGGCGAACACGCCGCCGATGACCGGGCCGAGGATGCCGCCGATCATCCAGACGCTGGAGAAATAGGCCTGGTACTGCCCGCGCTCGCGCGGGCTCACCACGTCGGAGATCACCGTCTGCACCACCGGCATGATGCCGCCGCCGCCGAGGCCCTGAAGCCCGCGCGCCAGGATCAGCATCGGCATGTTCGGCGCGATCGCGCACAGCACCGAACCCGCGACGAACAGGCTGAGCGAAATGATGATCATGACGCGGCGGCCGTAGATGTCGCTGAGCGTGCCGAACACCGGCGCGACTGCCGTCGAGGCGAGCAGATAGGCGGTGATCACCCAGGACAGATTGGAGACGTCCTGGAACTGGCGTCCGATGGTCGGCAGCGCCGTCGCCACGATGGTCTGGTCGAGCGCGGCCAGGAACATCGTCAGCATCAGGCTGATGACGATGGTGCGGACCTCGTCGGAGCTCAGCGGCACCGGCGGGGCGATCGACGGCGCGTCGTCGACGCTGATGACCTCGCTCGGCAGGCGGGACAGCTCTTCGGCAATATCGTCGGGCAAGGCCTGGATGTCGGCAGAATTGCTCTGCCGGTCGAACTTGTTCATCTCGATCGGGCGTCGTGATGCGGCGCAACACCGCGAAGGATTCGTTCTATGCAGCCCAATGTAGAGGGGAAATTTCTTCCTGGGCAGGCACCGCGGCGCATGGGTGCATCCCGCCGACGCATCCTCGCGGTTCCGTGATCGACAGGCGGAGCGGCGCCGTATTGAGGTACTGCTTGGAGCCTGAGCGCCCAATCCCACTAAAGCTCGATGGAGTCGAGCAAGTTGATCAGATGCGGTTTGCCGGGATCAACGATGACCACTTTCTTGCCGAACTTGGGATTGCTCTCGAACAGGGCGCCGAGGCTGTGCTTTTCCGGCGACCAATTTTCTCTGACCGGCTTCTTGGTCGCCTGGTTCTTCTTCTTGCGAGCCTTCTCCTTGGCCTGCTCCTTTTCCCAGTCGGCTTGGCGCTCGATATCAATCTCGTCGATCGGGTAGGTCAGGTGGATCGTGTATTCGGCGGCGTCGCCCCGTGCTTCCAGCAGCATTTCCAGCGTCTCACGTTCCGGATTGCCGTGTTCGCCATCACCCGAAAAGACGTAGTGGTCGGCAGGCAGGCGCTCGAAAAAGACCTTTTCCAGATTGTTGGAGCTGCCGTGATGCGGCACCTTGAGCAGATTGACGTGGCGCGTCTTTCCCGGTGCCAGCAACCCGGCCAGCTCAAGTCCCTTCAAGACCTTGTCGCCACGGGCGTCACCGGTCAGCAGCATGCTCTTGCCGCCCATTTCAGCCAGAACGACGATGCTGGAGAGATTGGGCACTGACTTGTCGACGAATGCCGCCAGCATTGCTTCCGAGCTTTTCTTCCCCTGCTTCTGCTCCTTCAGCCATTTGTCATGGGCCTCCTGAAGAGCCAGCAATTCCGGCTGCATCGGTCCGGCCACGGTCATCTTGAGACCGCCATCCAACGTCACCGCTTCCGTATCCTCGGTCGCGAGGATCAGCTCGCCGTCATCGTCGCGTCCAACCGTTTCAGACGTGTCGGCACCGCCGCAAGTTGCAATGTACGCTCGAAAGGACACGGCAGGGCATCGGCCAGCGCGTAGTCCGCGATGTCGGTGCGGATGCCCCAATAGGCGCCCTTGCGCGTCCCCGACTTGAAGGACTCGATGACCTGGCGCTTGCGCAGCGATCGCACCTGATTGTCGATCAGATTGAGGATGCGATAGGAATGCCGCGGCCAATCCGTCTCCGGCTCCTCCTCCGCTTCGGTCTTGCCGCCGGCATCGCTGACCAGAACGGTCTGATGCCGCTTCCATGCTGTCTCAAGCCCGAGATTGTGAGACCCCACCGTCGCTGAGAACGACGCGCGTCGTAAATGGCGGCCGTTGAAGATCGAGCCCTGTACCGGGCACGAAATCGCTGTCCTTGAGGCGCAATTCGAAGGGAGAGAGGACCGGGGGAAAAGCGGAGGACGCCGCCACGGCTTGCGCCAGCGGAATTCTGGGATTCTTCACCTCGCCGACGCGGTAGTCGCGCATATAGGGCTTCATGAAGCGCCAGAGAGCGCCTGACTGCACGTTCGTCGCATTGATCACGAAGCGCGGCTCGTCAGGCATGTCCTGCAGAGTCTTGCCGCGAAACAGGTGATCGTCATACGCGTCGGCGATCCGGTCGCCGATGCTGCCTGGCAACAGCGCGCCCAGGATGACCGACTCGGCATCGATCGTGATGCCGGCGAAGGTGCGCAACGGCGTGACGAATTTCGGAATGAAATCGCTATCAATGCTGTCGGGTGTGAAGCTGAGGCCGGGCCACGCCAGCGCCAACATGCCGGCAGTGATCGACCCGCCGGAAACGCTCGATATGCGCCTGACGTTCTTCAGCAGCCCCGTTTCATATAGGCGCCACAGGACGCCGACATGAAACACCATCGCGCGATATCCTCCGCCGGAAAGGCAAAGCGCAGTTGTTGGTTCCAGCGGCTTGTTCTCGTCGTCCGTCGGTATCGGGTGAACCGGATCGGTAATCATGGGCCCCCCAAAAAATCCTAGGGTACCTTCAGAAATTCAAAACAACCTAAATATAGCCAGAGCAAAATCTACAACCAGCTTAGCACCTCAACCCCAGAATGTGAAGCGCATCTGCATGCGACCGCTGCGCACAGCTGTTCAAGGTCGTTTCTTCAGACGGGCTCGCTTCGGCAAGGTCGCTGGCCATTGCACGATGTGGTCCTCGAGCTCCTCGTCCGGGACCTCCTCCTCGCTGCCCTCGACCCGGCCGCGCACGGAGACGCCGGCTTCGTGCACGGTGTTGGGGTCACCCGAAACCAGCGGATGCCACCAATAGAGGTCGCGCCCTTCGGCGACGAGCTTGTAGCCGCAGCTCGGCGGCAGCCAGTTCAGGGTGCGGACATTGGCCGGGGTCAGACGGACGCAGTCCGGAACCTTGTCGGAGCGATTCGGATAGTCCTTGCAGGCGCAGCTGGCGCCATCGAGCAGCTTGCAGCCGATATGGGTGAAGTAGATCTGCCCGGTGTCCTCGTCCTCGAGCTTGTTCAGGCAGCAGCGGCCGCAGCCGTCGCAAAGGCTTTCCCACTCGCGCTCCGACATCTGTTCCAACGTCTTGGTTTTCCAGAAGAATCCTTCCTGGCCTTGAGATCGTTTGGGAGCTGCGGTCATGCGTCTCAACAAGAGTTCAAAAGAGCTACGGCAACGTCATCTAGGGCGCCCGGCGGCAATGGTGCAAGCGAGGCCCCTTTGAGGCCCGTAATGAACCGGGGTCAATTAGGCCTGTTGTTCAAAATAGCGAGCGTGACCATTGGTTTATGGGCCCCGCTCGGCTAGAAGGAACAGCAAGTCCCTCGGATGCTGGCCGGGCGCCTTGGGTTTGCCGCAACATTCCCGCAAGACGTCTCGATGCCGTCCCGGCCGGGTGCTTGAACGCTTTCGAAGCAAGCCGCAAGGGTTCTAGGTGCGCCAGATCATACCACCGCATTGGAAGCAGAGGATCCGGAATTTCTTCCTGGATCTCGATGCGCGCATCGACTCCTCGCTGTTCTCCTCGGCCAAGGGCATCCGCGAGCTCTACGAGCGCTACTCGACCTTCATGGACCGCTTCTATGTCGGGCGGTGGAAGCGCTGGGTGTTCATCGAGCCGCTGTCGGAGGCTGCAACCCTCGGGCTCGGCGGCCTCGTCGTGATGCTCGCC
Source organism: Bradyrhizobium glycinis (assembly GCF_016031655.1). GTDB lineage: Bacteria > Pseudomonadota > Alphaproteobacteria > Rhizobiales > Xanthobacteraceae > Bradyrhizobium > Bradyrhizobium glycinis. The sequence goes on along the minus strand of NZ_JACCHQ010000001.1, from coordinate 109,849 downwards.
CTCGCCATTCCCGCCTTCCGCGAGACCGCGGACGAGGACTGGCTGAAGAAGTCCGATCTCGCGGTGAGCTTCCTCGACCGCTACGGCAACCCGATCGGCAGCCGCGGCATCAAGCACAACGACTCCATTCCGCTGGAAGACTTTCCGGACGTGCTGATCAAGGCGACGCTGGCGACCGAGGACCGCCGCTTCTACGAGCATTTCGGCATCGACATCGCAGGCACCGCGCGCGCGCTCGTCACCAACGCGCAAGCCGGTGGCGTGCGCCAGGGCGGCTCCTCGATCACCCAGCAGCTCGCCAAGAACCTGTTCCTGAGCAACGAGCGCACCATCGAGCGCAAGGTCAACGAGGCCTTCCTCGCGATCTGGCTGGAATGGCGCCTGACCAAGAACGAGATCCTCAAGCTGTATCTGGACCGCGCCTATATGGGCGGCGGCACGTTCGGCGTCGACGGCGCGGCGCATTTCTACTTCAACAAGTCCGCGCGCGACGTGACGCTGGCGGAAGCGGCGATGCTCGCCGGCCTGTTCAAGGCGCCGACCAAGTACGCCCCGCACATCAACCTGCCTGCCGCCCGCGCGCGCGCCAACGTCGTGCTGGACAACCTCGTCGATGCCGGCTTCATGACCGAGGGCCAGGTGTTCGGCGCCCGCCGCAATCCGGCCTTCGCGGTCGACCGCCGCGACGAGGCCTCGCCGAACTATTATCTCGACTACGCCTTCGACGAGATGCGCAAGCTGGTCGACACCTTCCCGAAGTCCTACACCGAGCGCGTCTTCGTGGTCCGCACCGCCATCGACACCAACGTGCAGAAGGCGGCGGAAGACGCGATCGAGAACCAGCTGCGCCAGTTCGGCCGCGACTATCACGCAACGCAGGCGGCGACCGTCGTCGCCGATCTCGACGGCGGCATCCGCGCCATGGTCGGCGGCCGCGACTATGGCGCCAGCCAGTTCAACCGCGCCACCGACGCCTATCGCCAGCCGGGCTCCTCGTTCAAGCCTTACGTCTACGCCACGGCCCTCTTGAACGGCTACACGCCGAACTCGGTCGTGGTCGACGGCCCGGTCTGCATCGGCAATTGGTGCCCGCAGAACTATGGCCATTCCTATTCCGGCTCGGTGACGCTGACGCAGGCGATCACCCGCTCGATCAACGTCGTTCCGGTGAAGCTCTCGATCGAGATCGGCCGGAAGAACGAGCCGAAGGCGCAGAACCCGGCCAAGGTCGGCCGCGCCAAGATCGTCGAGGTCGCGCGCCGCTTCGGCCTCAAGGCCCCGCTGCCCGACACGCCGTCGCTGCCGATCGGCTCGGACGAGGTCACCGTGCTCGAGCACGCGGTCGCCTACGCGACCTTCCCCAACCGCGGCAAGGCGGTGACGCCGCATGCGGTACTGGAGGTGCGCACCGGCGCCGGCGATCTGGTCTGGCGCTGGGACCGCGACGGACCGAAGCCGCGGCAGGCGATCCCCGCTTCCGTCGCCGCCGACATGGCCGGCATGATGAGCCACGTCGTCAGCGAAGGCACCGCACGGCGCGCCGCGCTGGACGGCATTCCGACCGCGGGCAAGACCGGCACGACCAATGCGTATCGCGACGCCTGGTTCGTCGGCTACACCGGCAATTTCACCTGTGCGGTATGGTACGGCAACGACGATTACTCGCCGACCAACCGCATGACCGGCGGCTCGCTGCCGGCGCAGACCTGGCACGACATCATGGTCGTCGCCCATCAGGGCGTCGAGGTTCGGGAGATCCCCGGCATCGGCATGGGCCAGAAGCTGCCGCCGCAGCATGTGAGCAACGCGCAGGCCAACGCGGCGCCGAAGGTGCTGGAGACCAAGCCCGGTCCGCCGCCGGTGCTGACCAAGCGCGGCGCCGACATACTGGTGCGGGTCGAGAAGCTGCTGGATGATGCGGCCAAGGCCGCGAACAAATCGACGGCGAATGACAGCAAGCCGGCCAGGCCATCCTCGTCGACGAGCGCGCTCGCCTTCCCGCAGAATTATGCGGAAGAGAACGCCAACGCCTCCGCCCCGCGCAAGAACTGATCGAAAGCAAGTGCGGCTGATCCTGATCACATTGACGGCGCTTCTTCTCGCGACAGTCGTCGGCGTCGGCGCGACGTGGATGACCACGACGCGCGGCACCGAGATCGGCGCGCTGACCATCGGCGCCTGGACCGCACGGCCGCGCACCGGCACCGCCGACGTCGATCCCTATTCGCGCGCCACCATCGTCCGCAACGGCGAATTGCCGATCGGCACCGGCGACGGGGTCGCCTTCACCGCCACCACCGACGACAGGAAGAAGGCGCTCGACGGCCGCTGCGACGTGATCGTCTCCGGCGTGACGCCGCCGGCGCGGTTCTGGACGCTGACGCTCTACGACCGCAAGGGCCATCTCGTCGCCAATTCGCTCCAGCGCTACGGCTTCACCAGCCAGGAGATCGTGCGCGCGTCCGACGGCTCGTTCGAGATCCGGATCGCCTCGCGCTCGCGCGCCGGCAACTGGCTGCCGACCGGCGGCATCGAGCGCTACGCCTTGATGCTGCGCCTCTACGACACGCCGGTCGGCGTTGCGACGCGCACCCAGCGCGATGCGCCGATGCCGAGCATCACCACGGTGGGCTGCTCATGATCCGGCTCGTCTTCACCGTCCTTGCCGGCGTGGTGCTGGGCCTCGTGGTCCATCTCGTCAGCGTGCTGGCGCTGCCGCGGATTGCCACCCAGGATGCCTATTCGCGGCTGACGCCGATGACCAAGGTGAACGCCGTCACCCAGCTTCCCCTCGCCGATCCCAGCAATTCGCCGATGCCGTTCATGGATCCGGCCTTCGCGCTGGCGATCTGTCGTTATGACCTGTCGGGCGGGCCGATCAAGCTCACCGTGCCGGTGAGCCAGGCCTACACCTCGGTGTCGTTCTACACCCGCAACGAGATCGCCTATTACGCCATCAACGACCGCTCCGCCGGCCGCAAGGTGATCGAGCTCGACCTGATGACGGAAGCGCAGCATAGCGAGCTGCCGGAGGACGAAGAGGTCACCGCGGCCGACCGCCTGATCATCGATTCCCCGACCACGACCGGCCTGATCCTGATGAAGGCGCTCGCCCCCGAGCCCGGCCTGATGCAGCAGGCGCAAAGCTCCCTTCAAGCTGCGACCTGCGCCCCACAGACCGAGCCGCCGGCCAAGGCCGAGGCGCCGCGCAGCCGGCGGTGAGCGCGGCCGTTTCGGCCACGCCAAACACAAGTTGCGAAAACAACCCCATGCACAGTAGCGGGGGCATTGAAATCATTATGCTCTTCGGTCAGCGACGACGAAGCTACCTGGCGACGCGTACGCCCCTTCGACTCGTCGGGCAAAACACCGGCATACTGGCATCATCGAAAGTTCGTCACACCCGCGCGGAGCCGTCCGCCGCGGGTGTTTTCGTTGCGGAGGTCTTACGAGGCGTCGCCCATCTCACGTAATTGACTTTGTTGCCAAGCTTAACTCTAACGCTCCCCTTGACCATTGGCAGTACTGTGTGCTCCCCCGTCCCTGTGCTCGATAACGACGCCGTTGCCGCATTCCCTGCTCGCAACTGCGGACCTCTCATCGTATTGCTGGACAAGTACGCCCATGACCCAAGATCACCAACGGGAAGGGTGAAGTCTTGGAAGAACCAAATCTCATTTATGCCTACTCCCACATCGAGCAAAGCACGCGCGGTTTGCGACCCGGTATATAGCTCCTCAGGTGCACTTAGAATGCTGTTCTTCTGTTCCAAAGATACAAGGGCTTGCCCCAAGTCGGAAGCCTCGTGGCCATTCACGACGCTGGGTTCACCGTCCATACCGTCTTCGCCCAGACCCCAGAACTTCAGCTTCGACCTAACATCTGACCAGGCCATTTGCGTCCCCTCTCGCGACGGATTCTATGAACGTGATTATTTCGAAAGCGACTTCTGCCGCTCTCGTTCAAACTTGGTGATCTCTTGCTGCCACTCGCGGTACTTCTCCGTGCTTATAGGAAAGCCGATAAGATGAACCCGAAGTGGTCTTCGTACATCGCGACAAAATACTCCTGCGCCAGCTGACGCGGAGTGCTGGGGCCTCGAGCATAGCTGCGATATAGATCGTCTCCACCGCCGAACGTAACGTCTATCTGATCTCGCTCTGGCCGCTTGCCACTGATAACATCAAGCACCTGTAACCAAGCTGCCCAGGGCTCGCGGGGGCTATCGTGCGATGGTTGCCCGGATTGGTCCACCCCAACGAGATATGCAGGACGCCCCAGCACCCGCACCTTGGCCAAAATGACCTGATCCGTCGATGACACGACCTTGGACTTCGGAATCTCGCGAGGCTCCTCAACCGAAAAGTAAGTGAGTGGCCCGTCGGCTGCCTTCACGATAGGCATTGTCCAAATCAAGATAGCGCAGATTAGACCCCCGCCGATCGTCTGAACTATTTTCGGGAGCGACGCGATCGCTGAACCAACTGTCGATGGCTTGCTCATGTAAACTCAGCCAGGCTTGATTGTCGCAATAGATTTGCTTCTTTGGCCTTGTAGCTCAAGGTCAGCGGTCTCCTGCAACCACTCTGAAACGAACGAGCTCCACTAAGATCCATCGATGCTTTTCATCAGCCAGATGTCTTCGCCGGCAGTGGCCGCGTCCAGCATGGCCCGGGCGATAGCGGAATGACTGTAAAGATCGTCAAGCGCAGCCGGGATGGCAGCTTTTTCCCTTGGGACCGTAGACCCGCTTTCGGTTGAAGTGGAAAATGCTAAACCGTACGGTGTCACGCCGTTGACGGTCGTCGGCATCATCCAACCCCGTTGGGTTGCCCAAATCGTCAGTGTCCGGGCCAAAGAATTTAATCCTACTCTTGACGTCAGACCAACCCATGCCCCCCACCTTTCGACGATTTATTTCCTGTACTGCGACCGCCAGTACTCTGAGCGTTTATCCAGCCACTCTCGATGCTGCGCGCTGTTGACCGGAAACCCGACGAGCCGGCGCTTTCCGTCTGTCGGGTCGGAATACATGACGACGACGTAGTCGCGTGCGAGTTGATCCGGGGTGAGCGGATAGATCATCTCACGACCCCAATCACCAAAGTAGACTTCGTATATCTTGCCGACCGAAGCATTTCCGCTTCGCACTTCAAGCACCCGCATGCGGACAAAACGCTTGTCGCGAGAACGATGGGCGCCAGCCTCGTCTCGATTTCCTAGCCACACTGGAGAATCGAGCGCCCGCACCCTGGCAACCGCAACGTCCGTTCCGCCACTCGGGACAGTTGCCGGGTCGAAATCAGCCGGAAGTTCATCCAGAAAGTACGCGAGAGGAGGCTGATAGTTCACAGCGATCGAACCTTCGTTGTGCAAGATGTTAGCCCCTAAGGCTCCGCTGCCGCAGGACGGCCCGAAGCACGCCGCCGCCAACTCGTGACAGGTTGTCCGATCGCAAGACTTCGCTTCGGCTGCAGTAGCAAGAAAGTGAAGAGTAACCAGTACGCATACCCACGCCTGCCATCCGTAGCGGATGGTAAGCCTCAGAAGTGTTGGGCAGCTAGCTGCCATCGAATATCCGCCGGGTGAGAGGTAGGCCGAATGCCGCTCAGAATGACGCTTTCCTACCGAAGATAAAACAGAACAGATAGCTGTATATCAAGTACAGATTGTGTCTATAAACTTTTATCGTGTTGCACGAACCGCAACGCGAGCTGAATGATAAAGACAGGAGCTACAAATCCTCGCGGACAAGCGGATAAGGCAAACCGCGCTAACGGTATGAACGGGCCAAGCCTACGCCTTACGCAGGAGGGTTATTCTTCCGGGCCACCTCATTCGTCTCAAATCCATCTCTTGGTCGAGTTACGTGAGCGACAACGAAACGCGCGCGCGACCACTCGCCACGCAAACGCGTTCGAAAAACAAGCTATGCAACCCGCACGGAGCCGTCCGTCGCGGGTGTTGTCATTTGGTCAATACGTGTTTGCAACATGCAAAATTCCGGACTACGCTTCAGCTCAGCCCCACGCCCTGCCGTAAGCAGGTGTGAAGCTCCCCGCCACGACGGATTACGGGCAAGTTTGATTTTGCGCATTCGCGCATCTTTCCGTCGTGTCCATGCGAAACAATCCTGCAGCGTTCGGCTCGGGCGCAATCATCGGCACTCTGGGCGGGTTGATCGGTCTCGGTGGCGCGGAATTTCGGCTCCCCCTGCTCATCAGCCTGTTCGGATTTCGCGGCCTCGAGGCCGTGGTTCTCAACAAGGCGACGAGCCTGATCGTGGTGGCGAGCGCACTGCCGTTTCGCGCACGCGCCGTTCCGTTCGCGGAGATACATGCCCATTGGCCGATCATCCTGAACCTGCTGGCGGGCAGCCTCGTCGGCGCCTATGCCGGGGCATCCTGGGCGACGCGTCTAAAGTCCGGGACGCTCTACAAGATCATTGCCGCCCTGCTGCTCCTGATCGCCGGCATGCTTCTGTTCGCACACGGTAACGAGGCGGCAACCACACCGGCGCTGATAGGCGCAAGCCTGATCATCGCGGGCATAGCAGCGGGCTTTGCGATCGGGATCGTGGCATCGTTACTCGGCGTTGCCGGAGGGGAGTTCCTGATCCCCACCTTGATCCTGTTGTTCGGCGCGGACGTGAAGCTGGCTGGCAGCCTCTCGCTCGCGGTGAGCCTGCCGACCATGCTGATGGGATTTGCGCGCTATAGTCGCGATCAGAGCTTTTCCGTGCTCCGCGCGAATTGGCAGTTCATGCTTGCGATGGCCATCGGATCCATCACCGGCACTTTCATAGGCGGTCTGCTTCTCGGCGTCGTCCCAAATTCGATTCTTCTGCCGGGATTGGCTGTGATCCTGGTCATTTCGGCAGTGAGAATCTGGCGGCATGAGTAGGCTGGTCCGAATCAATGCCGCAACCGGCGACGCACCCTCGATCGGTTCGCAGATCGAGACGGATCGCTAGTGGATGATCTGCCCGAGGAAATCCCTCGCCCGCTCCGTCCTCGGCGCGCGGAAGAAGGTTTCGGGGTCAGCTTCCTCGACGATGCAGCCGCGATCCATGAACACCACCCGGTCCGCGATCTCGCGGGCAAAGCCCATCTCGTGCGTGACGCAGACCATGGTCATGCCGTCTTCCGCGAGCTCCACCATGGTGTCGAGCACTTCCTTGACCATCTCCGGATCGAGCGCCGAGGTCGGCTCGTCAAACAGCATGATCTTCGGCTGCATGCACAGCGCACGCGCGATGGCGACGCGCTGCTGTTGGCCGCCGGAGAGCTGCCCCGGATATTTGCTCGCCTGATCGTGGATGCGCACCTGCGCAACAGGCCGATCGCACGCTCGTGCGCCTTGGCGCGGGAAAGGCCCCGCACCTTCATCGGCGCCAGCATGCAATTCTCGACGATCGAGAGGTGTGGAAACAGGTTGAAGCTCTCCGACAGAGGTGGACAACTTCTATTTGGTCTCACCATATGTCAGATCATCGAACAAGGTCACACTATCTGCCTTGGTCCACAGACCGATCATGCCGGGATCCGTGATTGTGGCGTCCTCCACCTCGAATAATAGCTTTCCGTCAAACGTCACCTTGAACCGATTTCCCGCGAAGTCGCAACGCAGCGCGTGCCATTGCCCGGACGGCACCGGCGTCTTGACGCCGTAGCCGCCCTTGCGACCGACAATCTCCAGCGAGTTTCGTATGCCCTTGATCGTCTTGTAGAGCACCACGTTGTCCTCCAGCGCGTTTGCCCGGACGACGTAATAATTGTCGGCGTCTTTGGCACGCCAGATGATTCCCGCGGCGCGATCCTCGGACCCGGACACCGCCTTGAATTTCACTTCAACGAAGCCGTCTTTGATGCTGGTATCGCTTTTGATGGCGACAGGAAACGTCGCGCGTCCGGATTGCTTGAGAACGTTCGGCTTGCTCGGCGCTGTCGGCTCCGCTTCGACGCTCCATTTCGGTTCACCCTTGCCGGTCATCGTGAGAGTCCACCCTGCCGGGGCCTTTCCAGTAGGCGCGTTGTCAAAAGTCAGGGTCTCGGACATAGCGTTCCCTCCCATTAGCAAAGCCAGCATAAGCCCCAGGACGAGACTGGCCCCTGCCAACGGCCGCGATGGAACAGCCAAAGCGGCGCATATCGTCGGCTGTCCCAACGTCTGACATTCAATCATTGAACGCCTCACGGTATTTTATGCCCTGGCTCAGCTCTTGGTGCTGGCGGTCTTCTCGATCGCCGCACGCAAACCTTCAGCAAGCTTGACTGCATCGTCGTTGGCCCAGAAGTGCATGAAGAAGAGTCGCGGCTGTTCGTTCAGCATATGGCTGTGCAGCGCCGTCACCTCGATGCCATGCGTCCGCAGCGCCACGATGACCGGATTCACCTCGTCGCTGGTCAGGACGAAGTCGCCCGTGACGGCCGCTTTTCCGCCGCCGGTCGGCTGGAAATTGATGGCGGTCGCGACGCCCATCGCGCCGACCGGCGTCAGCAGCATGCCATCGTCGGAGACAGGATCTCGCCGTTTGACGTTGAACTGGTAGACGCCGCCATTGGCCTGACCCTTGACGCCAATGATCTGATCCAGCTTCGCCGTGTCGAGATCGATAGAGGGCGAGTTCCCTGCCGCGGCGACCGTCAGGGGCGTCTTGCTTTCGGCGAGGGCATCGTGGATGGCCGACGCCAGCTTGACGGGGTCGCCGTGTCCGGCGACGTGCATGTAGAAGGTCGCCGGGCTTGCGCGCAGCAGATGATTGTGCACGGCGGTGATCTCGAGACCGCTCGCAATCATTTTCGCCATCACAGGGTTGACCTCGCCCTCAAGCAGCACGAGGTCACCCATGACCATGGTTCCGCCATGCGCAGGCTTGAACGCGAGCCAGCCGCCAAGCGCCAGCGCCGGCTTGATCGTGACCCCGTCCAAAGTCACCGTGAGATCGGTGCGCGGAAAGCCGTAGCGATGGACATCGTCCGCAACCATGGGCTTGCGGCCCAGTGTCTCATCGACCTTTTGCCAGTCGATGCCCTGCGCGTGAGCGCTCGTGATGAAGCAGGCAGCGACGCCGATCAGTGCCGAAACAGTCTTATGCATGGATCAGCTCCCTTGAGCTCTGGGTGTGTCCCCGCCCCAGGTGACGTCGGATAGGTGAGGCCGGCTCCGGCCGCGCCCGGCGGAGGCAGAGGCTTTGCCGCCGAGCGCACGTCATGGCGGTTCGGCGGCCGAATGCCGGCAAGTCGGGAGGATTGTGGAATGGAGCTGCGGTGTGTGATGACATGCTGCGCCCTTGGTGATCAGGACGCGATGCTTGGGCATGTCGCCTCGCGGGGAGATCGCACATCCCCGTCGCGCTGACTAAAAACCTGGAAGACCGAACTGTCAACCGGCGCACGTCCGCGCCACGTCACGAAGAGTTCACCCTTCGAAGGAACCCGCCAGCCACCATCTTGAAACGACGAGGCGGTTTCACTTACATTGTCGGCACGGGGACGATGCAGACTCCCCGTGAGACCCAGGTCCAAGTTCTGCGCAGCACGCAACGACGTGGAGCTTGCGCATGGACACCGAACGTCACCCCTCCTCCCGCCAGACAATAGCCATCCTCTCGCGCGGCGACGCGGCCGCTCGGCGCGAGGCGACGGCGCAGAACAGCCGCTTCGTCCGCGTGTTCGAAGCGCTCGCTGCCGCAGGCATCGACGCCTTCCCGGTGATCTACGACGAGAGCTTTGCGGGCGCGGTCCGCGACCAATTGCTCGGAGCCGACGGCGTGCTGGTCTGGGTCGACCCGATCCACCAGGGCAAGACCCGCGCCGAGCTCGACGACCTGCTGCGCGACGTCGCAGCGCGAGGGCCGTGGGTGAGCGCGCATCCGGAAATCATCCTGAAGATGGGCGTCAAGGAGGTGCTCTACCGGACACGGCGCCGACACGCATCGCTACGATAGCGCAGCAAGCTTCCGCAGCCAATTTCCGGCGCGCCTTCGTGCCAGCGGCCCGCGCGTGCTGAAGCAGAACCGCGGCAATGGCGGCCAGGGCGTCTGGAAGGTGGAGGCCCTGCCCGACACCCAAGGCATGGTTCGCGTGCTGCATGCGCAGCGCGGCAGCTTGCCGGAGGACATGCCTATCGATGCCCTGCTCGCGCGCTGCGAGCCCTATTTCGGCTGGGGCGGCTGCATCATCGACCAGGCGTTTCAGCCGCGCCTGTCCGACGGCATGATCCGCTGCTACATGAGCGGCGCCAAAGTCGCAGGCTTCGGCCACCAGAAGATCAAGGCCCTGATCCCGCCGCCGCCGGAAGGACCGGAAGCGCCTGAGGCGCAGCCCGGGCCGCGGATCATGCACGGGCCTGATGCTGCGCAATTCCAGGCGCTGCGAGGAGCGATGGAGGACGAATGGACGCCGCAGATGATGGCAACGCTCGGCATCGATGAGCCGTCGTTGCCGGTGATCTGGGACGCGGACTTCCTGTACGGGCCGAAAGACGCGGCCGGCGCAGACACCTACGTGCTGTGCGAGATCAACGCGAGCTCGTGCTTTGCGATCCCCGAGGAGGCGCCGGCTGCGATCGCGCAGACGGTGAAGCAACGCCTGCTGGTACCTGAGCGCACACGGGCGCGAGGATAGCCTGTCGGCAGAGCCGCAGCTGCGCGCGCCCGCGGCTCCGCCCGGCTTGCGGCCGGCCGCTCGGCTTGCCTTCATCGCGGTTCCCGACAAATCACGCAATGGCAGCAGCTGTCAGGCGACAGTAGGACGCAATCTCGAATTGGTTGCGTTGTTGAAGCCACGGGGCTCGAGAGCTATCGATCTGAAAAGTTACTTCGATCGGAGGAACGCATGAGCACCATCACGGGCGGCTGTCACTGCGGCGCAATCCGCTATGAGGTCGAGGGCAAGGCAATCGTGCACGCGCTTTGCCACTGCCGCGATTGCCGGCTTCACGCCGGCGCTCCGGTCGTCGGCTGGACGATGTATCCGGACGGCGCCGTCAAGGTGACCAAGGGCGAGCCGAAGGTTTACCGCTCCTCGGAACACGGGCGGCGGCACTTTTGCGGCGCGTGCGGAACCGGACTGTTCTACGTCAATGCCAACATGATGCCGGGGATCATCGACATCCAGAGCGCGACCTACGACGATCCCGATGTCGTGCCTGCCACGATGCAGATCCAGGTCGCCGAGCGCCTGCGCTGGATGGAGCGTGCGCACGAACTGCCGGCGTTCGAGCGCTATCCGCCGCAGCCATAGTGGCGGTTGCGCATCGCGCAGCGCCGTCGCCGCTATCCTCGCGCAGCCCGGCGCATCATTGACGCCGGTATCTCGGAGCGCTCCTTCATCAATCAATCGCCTGCGCGCCGATGAAGCGCATGAACGGCTTTTGGCCGTCGCCGCCGAACAGCACGACCTCGTAACGCTGCGGCTTGCCGCCTTCCATCCCGGGCGATCCCACGGGCATGCCCGGCACGGCGAGCCCCTTCGCGTTTGGACGCTCCGCGAGGAGGCGCCGCACGGCCGCAGCCGGCACGTGCCCCTCGACGACATAACCGGCGACCTCTGCCGTGTGACACGCGACCAGGTTCGCGGGGATGCCGAGACGAGCCCGGATCGGCTCGAGGTCGGGCGTCTCCTCCACCTGGACGGTGAATCCCGCGTCCCGCAGATGCTGCACCCAGCCGGCGCAGCAGCCGCAGCTCGGATCCCGGTGCACCGTGAGCGTGGCTGCGTCGGGCGCCGCCGCGGCGGGCCTTGCAAGAGCTGCCGCGGCCATCAGCCCGACAAGTGACCGGCGCGTCATCAGATATGCGCGTTGCTTCATCTTCGGCTTCCTTTCGTTTCAACGTTGCATCTCAAGTCGGAGCGCGCCACAGGCATCAACGAGGACTCGCTTGGCCCTCGTACATGAAGGTCATCGGCTTCAGACCATTCATATATCCGGTACGCATCTCGTCGATGTGAAAGCCGTTCCGGGTCAAGACGTCGGCAATGTCCCTGTTGAGATGACAGCCGCCCGAAATGCGCATCCACGCCGGGGTCAGGCGATCTTGCCACCAGCGCACGTGCGGTTCTGGCGCGCGGCCATGTTCGACGAAGACCAGCTTCCCTGACAGCCTCAGCACACGTCGCGCCTCTGTCATCGCGAGATCGACGTCCGGAATGCTGCACATGGTCCAGGTCGTCACGACCGTGTCGATGCTGCGGTCATCGATCGGAATTGCCTCGGCCGAAGCTTCAACAAAGTCAACCGGAGTGTCCGGATGGGGAGCGCTCCGCGCCATCTCGAGAAGCTTCGGACCGGGTTCGAGCCCCACAACCTGCTTCACCGCAGCCCCGTAGAACGGCAGGTTGCGGCCGGACCCGATGCCGATCTCGAGGACACGGCCCCGAGCCGCACGGGTCGCCCGTTGCCGGTAGGGCGCAAGCTCCTTGTTGCGCATCGCTAGGTCGCAAAGCCGTGGAAGAATGACGTCGTTGTAGAAGCCCATGCGCGCATCTCCTAGCATCGCCGCTCAATAGCCTTGCTGATCTCTTCAGGTGACGCAAAAATCACATCCGCACGGTCGCCCATCATGCCGGCAGGTACCAGGGCCGGGGCGCTACCTTGTGGACCATCTTTGCCGGAATCCGTCTTCAAGCGCAGATTGCGCTCCCAGAAGGCGTGCGTCTTGCCGTCCGCAGTCGTAACGCGATAGGTGTCGTGGCAATAGGTGATGCCCTTCACCTGCATAGCCGCCTCCAGACTTTTCAAATTGGGATCGCGTCCACCGCCACCCATCATTCCACCCATTCGATCTTCGACGCCCGACTGCGGCTGAGCGCCCGGCTTGTGTGCCGTGATCAACCCCATCGTCCCGAACATTCCCGACATCATGGCTCACCTCATTCCGCAGGCTCCACTACGCGCAATCTGGCGCCGATCGGCTTTGGCATTTCGGCCGGTCGTCCTTTGTCCTCACGCTTCGGCGGCAGGCGGACACCCTTCACCAACCCGAAGATCGCCGGGATCACGATCAGCGTCAGCAGCGTCGACGATATCATACCGCCAATCATCGGCACCGCGATGCGCTGCATGATCTCCGACCCGGTCCCTGTGCTCCACATGATCGGCAGCAGGCCCGCCATGATGGCAACGACCGTCATCATCTTGGGACGGACGCGCTCGACCGCACCCACCATGATGGCCTCCTGGAGATCCAGCCGGGTGAAGCCCCTGCCCTCGGCGTTGCAGGTCGCCTTCATCTCGGCCAGGGCATGCTCGAGGTAGATCAGCATCACGACGCCGGTCTCGGCGGCGACGCCGGCGAGCGCGATGAAGCCGACGGCGACGGCGACCGACAAATTGAAGCCGAGCCACCACATCATCCAGATGCCGCCGACCAGCGCGAAGGGCAGCGACAGCATCACGATCAGGGTTTCGGTCATGGCCCTGAAATTCAGGTACAGCAGCAGGAAGATGATCGTGAGCGTCACGGGCACCACGATCTTCAGACGCGCCGCGGCGCGCTGGAGATATTCGTACTGGCCGCTCCAGACCACGTAATAACCGGGCGGGAACTGGATGCTGTCACTCACGGCGCGTTGCGCATCGGCGACGTAGCTGCCGATGTCGCGATCGCGAATGTCGACATAGACGTAGGTCGCGAGCTGGCCGTTCTCGGTCCGGATTGAGGTCGGCCCCCGCGCCGGCTCGACCTTCGCGACCTCGCCGAGCGGCACCGCGCCGCCTGCGGGCATCGGCACCAGGATATCGCTGGCGATCGCCTTGGGATTGTCGCGCAGGTCGCGCGGATAGCGCATGTTCACCGTGAAGCGCTGCCGCCCCTCCACCGTCGTCGTGACGGTCTGGCCGCCGAGCGCGGCCGCGATGGTATCCTGAACGTCCTGGATCAGGATGCCATAGCGGGCGAGCGCCTCGCGATCCGGGACAATCTCGAGATAGTAGCCGCCGATGCCGCGCTCGGCATAGGCCGATGAGGTGCCCGGCACCGTCTTGATCACGCGTTCGACCTGCTTGGCCAGCCGGTCGATCTCGACGAGGTCGGTGCCCATCACCTTGACCCCGACGGGGGTGCGGATGCCGGTGGACAACATGTCGATGCGCGCCTTGATCGGCATGGTCCAGGCGTTGGAGACGCCTGGAAATTGCAGCGCCTTGTCCATCTCCGCGATCAGGCTGTCGATGGTGAGGCCGGGGCGCCAAAGCTCCTTCGGCTTCAAGCTGACCACCGTCTCGAACATCTCGGTCGGCGCCGGATCGGTCGCGGTCGCCGCCCGCCCCGCTTTGCCGTAGACCGATTCGACTTCCGGAAACGACTTGATGATGCGGTCCTGCGTCTGCATCAGCTCGGCCGCCTTGGTCACGGAGATGCCGGGCAGCGTCGTCGGCATGTAGAGCAGCGTGCCCTCGTTCAGCGTCGGCATGAACTCGGTGCCGAGCTGCCGCGCCGGCCAGATCGTGACGGCGAGCACGACCAGCGAGGCCAGGATCACCAGCGTCTTGGCGCGCAGCACGCCCTTGATGACCGGCCGGTAGATAAAGATCAGGAAGCGGTTGATGACGTTCCTGCTCTCGGGAACAATCCTGCCGCGGACGAAGATCACCATCAGCGCCGGGACCAGGGTGACGGACAAGAGGGCCGCGGCCGCCATCGCGAAGGTCTTCGTGAACGCCAGCGGGCTGAACAGCCGCCCCTCCTGCGATTCCAGCGTGAAGATCGGCATGAACGAGACAGTGATGATGAGCAGGCTGAAGAACAGCGCCGGGCCGACCTCGGATGCCGCGTCGATCAGGATCTGGACGCGCGACTGACCGGGCTCGGCGCGCTCAAGGTGCTTGTGCGCGTTCTCGATCATGACGATCGCGGCATCCACCATGGCGCCGATCGCGATCGCGATGCCGCCGAGGCTCATGATGTTCGATCCCAGGCCCAGCAGCTTCATGGCGCCGAACGCCATCAGCACGCCGACCGGCAGCATCAGGATCGCGACCAGGGCGCTGCGGACATGGAGCAGGAACACGATGCAGACGAGCGCGACCACGATGCTCTCCTCGAACAGCGTGTGCTTGAGCGTGTCGATCGCCGCATAGATCAGGCCCGAGCGGTCGTAGACCGGGACGATCTCGACCGATTTCGGCAGGCTGCTCGCGATCTCCTTGAAGCGCTTCCTGACGTTTTCGATGACGTCGAGCGCGTTGACGCCGAAGCGCTGCAGCACGATGCCACTTGCGACCTCGCCCTCGCCGTTCAGCTCGGCAATGCCGCGCCGCTCGTCGGGTCCGAGCTCGACATTGGCGACGTCCCGGAGCAGCACCGGCGTGCCGTTGCTCGTCTTCAACACGATGTTGCCGAGATCGTTGATGCTCTTGATGTAGCCCTTGCCGCGAATGACGTATTCGAACTCCGACAGCTCGACCGTGCGGCCGCCGACATCGGCGTTGCTGGCACGGATCGCCTCCCGGATCTTCTGCATGCTGATGCCGCGGTCGCGCATGCGCTGCGGGTCGAGCACCACGTTGTACTGCTTGACGAAGCCGCCGATGCTGGCGACTTCGGCGACGCCCTCGGCCTTGGCGAGCGCGAATTTCAAAGTCCAGTCCTGGATCGCGCGCGTGTCTGCGAGGTTCAATTCTTTCGACATCACGGCGTATTGGTAGACCCAGCCCACGCCAGTCGCATCGGGCCCGATGGTCGGGGTGACGCCGGATGGAAGCCGCGACGTGGCGCCGTTCAGGAACTCCATCACCCGCGAGCGCGCCCAATAGATGTCGGTGCCGTCCTCGAAGATCACGTAGACGAACGACACGCCGAAGAAGGAGAAGCCGCGCACCACCTTCGATTTCGGCACGGTCAGCATCGCCGTCGTCAGCGGATAGGTGACCTGGTCCTCGATCACCTGCGGCGCCTGGCCGGGGTATTCGGTGTAGACGATGACCTGGGTATCCGAGAGGTCGGGGATCGCATCCAGCGGCAGATGAAGCAGCGCGTAGAAGCCGGCGGCCGCCGCAAAGCCGGTGCCGAACAGCACCAGCAGCAGGTTGCGCGCCGACCAGGCGATGATGCGGGAGATCATTTGTGCTCTCCCGTCGCATGGCCCGCGTCCGATGCTTGAGGCGTAGCCTCAGCAAAGCCTTTGAGCGCGGCCTTCAGGTTGCTTTCGGCATCGATCAGGAAGTTGGCAGATGTGACCACCGCTTCGCCTTCGGCAAGGCCGTCCCGCACCTCGATAAAGCCGCCGCCGCGCCGGCCGAGCTTCACCTCGCGCGGCTCGAAGCGCCCCTCCCCCTTGTCGACGAGGACGGCCTGTCGCGTGCCGGTGTCGAGCACCGCGCTGTCCTGGATCGCCAGGACGGGCGCGCCATCTGCCGTATCGACGTCGGCATCGACATACATGTCCGGAAGCAGCATAGCCTCGGGATTGGCGAGCTCGATGCGGACGCGAACCGTCCGGGTTTCGCGGTTCACCTGCGGATAGATCACCGCGATCCTGCCCGTGAAGCTTCGGCCGGGAAAGCTGCGCGCGCGCACCGCAACGGACTGCCCGACCGCGATGTTGCCGAGATCGCGCTCTGCGACGTCGACCAGCGCCCAGACCAGCGACGTGTCGGCGATGCGAAACAGCACGTCGCCGGAATTGGCGCGCATGCCTTCGATTGCGTTGCGCTCGAGCACGATCCCGTCGCGCGGCGCCGACCAATGGATGGTGACGGGCGCAACATGCGTCCTCTCCATCTCGGCGATCACCCGCTCGGGGACGTCGAGATTGATCAGCCGTTGCCGCGAGCCGCGGCCGTAGATCTCGACACCGCCGACGGTCTTGGAGGTGATGGTCGCGAGATATTCGGCCGCCGCGGAGGCGACCGCCGAACTGTAGATCTCCATCAGCGGCTGGCCCGCCTTCACGCGGGAGCCGGTGGTGACGTCCGCGATCTTCTGCACGAAGCTCTCGGCGCGCATCGCGATCACCGAGACGCGGCGCTCGTCCAATTGGATCGTGCCGGGCGCCTTGACCAGGACCCGGACCGGTCGCCGCGCCACCGGCTCGGACTTCACGCCGCTGCGCTGGATCTTGCCGGGCGACAGCTTCACCGTGCCGTCATCGACGTCGTCGCCTTCGTAGACGGGGATATAGTTCATCCCCATCGGGTCCTTCTTCGGCACCGGGGAGGTGTCGGGCAAGCCCATCGGATTGCGGTAGTAGAGGATTTTTCGCGATGAAGCCGCCTGCGGTGGCTTCGGCTCTGCCTGGGCGGCCTTGTTGTCATCGTAGACCGGCAGATAGTCCCGCCCGCGGTCATCCTTCTTTGGCCCGGCCGACCAAAGCGGCGCGCCGCTCGGATCGCGATAATAGAGCGGAGTCCGATCCGCTGGCGCCGCAGCCGGGGTCACCTCGGCATGGACGGGCCAGCGTACGCCGTTCATGACCCAGAAGGCGCCCAGGGCGAGGCCACCGGTAAGCGCGAATGCGGTGAGAAGACGCTGCGTGTTCATCGTCAGATACCGCGCGCTCGGAGCGCGCGTCCATGTGAATGGGAAAAGAGAAGTTCGGGCGCCATCCGGCGGCGCCCGAAAGCTCACTTGGTCGCCTTGACGATGACCTTACCGGTGACCGTCTCAGCCTCGCCCTGCACCTTCGCCGAGAGCGTGACCTGATAGCGGCCGGCCATCGGCAGGTCCGTCTTGAAGGCGTAGACGCCCGGCTCCTTGGAGGGCAGCGGCGCGACCGCCGATTCCATCTCGGCCATGCCGTCCGGCGCCATGTCGACGCGCGTCTTGAAGATGACGGCATCACGCACCGGCTTGCCGGTCTGCTTGTTGGTCAAGCGAACGGCGAGCGTGACGTCGTCACCCTTCTTCATCTCGGGATTGACCGGCTCGAAAGCATAGTCGCCGGCGCCGGCCAGGGCGGCCGAGGTGACGAGCGAAAGGGTGGCGGCAACAGCCGCAGTGCTGAACTTGGAAAGCATTGTCCTGTCCTCATGAAATTGATCTCGACCGTGACGCAGGAACGCGCACATCAGTCATCGCCGCGCGGGGCGTGGCCGCGCGCGTCTTTGGGGAGATCAAGTTCGAGGAGGCCGGAAGGGAGGACTGCCGCCGCGAGAGGCGACGACCTGATCGGCAGGAATAACCGTTTCCGCTGCCGCGACGGCAACGAATTCGAAAGCCAGGGGACGAATGTCCGCGAGTGCGACGGTGCCGCCGACACAGCAGAAGCCCATCCCGCACTTGTAGCCGCTGTCGGAGCCCGGTCCCTTCATGTCGGGACAGCAATCGTCCATCGCCATATCGCCGTCGCCGCCGACCTGCATGGCCGCCTGCATGTCACCCGACGACATCGCGAGGCTGGAAGCGGACGCGCCAGCCGGCAGCATCGCCAGGGATATGGCGATGGCGAGAGCCAGGATGGTCCGGACGATCCGCATTAGACGTGCATTTACCTTTTGGATACCTTTTGGAACTGCAACGCAGCTTGAGTAACATAGTCTGCGGCCGAAAGCATTCCTTGATCCGGGTCAACCATGCCGACCGAAGCGCAGATCGCGGCCAGCGGCCCTTTGACATCCCAGCTTCGAGCGCTATGACAACGAAGCGGACCTGCTTGTATCCGGTATCCGGTCGTCATCAGGAAGGCACGCGGGGCTGCAGGATTTCAGATTGACGCTCACGCGTTAATTCCATAAATCTGGATATATGGAAACAGAGGAAGCCGTCCTGGCGCTCGCCGCGCTGTCTCAACCGACCCGTCTGGAGGCGTTCCGGACGCTGGTCAGGCACGAACCTGAAGGTCTTGCGGCCGGCGACCTCGCGCGCCTCTTGGAGGTGCCGCAAAACACGCTGTCGGCGCATCTGTCGATTCTGAGCCGCGCCCGCCTCGTGTCTTCCGAGCGGCACAGCCGCTCGATCATCTATCGCGCCAATCTCGTCGAATTTCGCGACGTCGCGCTCTTCCTGCTGCGCGATTGCTGCGGCGGGCGGCCTGAAGTTTGCGAGCCCGTCGTCGAGACTTTGCAATCGTGCTGCTCGCCAAGACGAAAGGAGCGAGCCGGCTGATGGACAAATTCGATCTCTCGCGGCGCCTTGCGGCCGAAGCGCTCGGCACAGGCATTCTCGTCGCCACCGTGGTCGGCTCCGGCATCATGGCGGAGACGCTGACCAAGGACGTCGCCCTTGCGCTGCTCTGCAACACCTTGCCGACCGGCGCCATCCTGGTTGTCCTGATCACGGTGCTCGGCCCGATCTCCGGCGCACACTTCAATCCCGCAGTGACGCTCGTCTTCACCGGCAAGCGCGAGCTTTCGGGACATGAGGCTGCGTTCTATATTGCCGTGCAGATCGCCGGCGGAATCGCGGGAACGATGGCGGCGCATCTGATGTTCGGCCTGCCGCTGCTCGAGCTCTCGACGAAGGTCCGCACCGGAGGGCCGCAATGGTTCGCCGAAGCGGTCGCGGCCTTCGGCCTGGTCGCGACGATCCTGGCCGGCATCCGGTTTCAGCGGACGGCGATCCCCTGGCTGGTCGGCCTCTACATCACTGCGGCCTATTGGTTCACGGCCTCCACCTCGTTCGCCAATCCGGCGGTGGCCATTGCGAGGTCCCTGACCAATACGTTCTCGGGGATACGCCCCGCCGACCTGCCCGGCTTCATCATTGCCGAGCTGTGCGGAGCGTTCGCCGGCATGCTGCTGATGCACTGGCTGCTCGGACGCTCACGCGCGTCCGCCTCGATCGCAATCACGGAGACAGTTCGATGACCGTCACGATCTATCACAACCCCGCCTGCGGCACCTCGCGCAACACGCTGGCGATGATCCGGCAGAGCGGCACTGAACCCGTCGTCGTCGAATATCTCAAGACGCCGCCCTCGCGGGACAAGCTCAAGGAGCTGATCGCGGCCATGAGCATTCCGGTTCGCGCGCTGCTGCGCGAGAAGGGAACGCCCTACAAGGAGCTCGGCCTGGACGATCCCAAATGGAGCGATGACGAGCTCCTCGATTTCATGGTCGCCCATCCCATTCTCATCAACCGCCCGATCGTGGTGACGCCAAAGGGCACGCGCTTGTGCCGGCCGTCGGAGGCCGTGATCGATCTCCTGGACAATCCGGTCGGCCGCTTCGTGAAGGAAGACGGCGAAGTGGTGGAAGCGCGATAGGCCGGCAAGCGCGCTTCGGAAGGTTCAGCTATCCCAGCAAGCCCTTCAACCCCGCATAGATCGAGCCTATACCGGTCGCGGCAACGCCGGCCAGCGGCCCCAAGGTCTGCATGAGGTTCTGCATCAAGCGGGCGCGGCGGCGCAGCTGCTCCTCCCCGACATGCTGCCCCAGCAGACGCGCCATGCGGAAGGCGAACGCGTTCGGCTTGCCGCCCTGGGTCAGCACGCGCGGCACTGTCTGGAAGATCACGACACTGAGAATGTTGCCCGAGACGAAGGCGAGCAGGATGCTGGCGCCATATTCGAACACCTCCCGCCATTCGATCCATACGGTCGGAAGGATCGGAACATGATCGTGGAGCCCGGTGATCGTCAGCATCGCCAGGATGCTGACACAAGCGGTGAGAAGCGCGAGCACGAATGCCGCCAGGAAGTAGACCCTGTGTAGCGGATAGGCGATCAATCCGAACAAGAGCGGCACAGCGATCGAGGCGATCCGAAGCGGGATCGGGGAGAGGTTGAAGGTGATGGTTACGAGCACATGCGCGATCACCAGCAGCAGGGATGGGATCGCAACATAGAGCACCGCATGCGTTCCGTAGTAGCGCAACGGATTGTTGTAGCGCTCGAGACGGACGTTGACGCGATCGAGATCCCGCCTGAGCTTGTCCAGCTCGGCCACGATCTCGTCGATCTCGAGAAGGGTCGGCCGTACGACGCGCAAGTCGCGCGAACAATGCTTGCACGCGATGGCCTCGTCCTTGATCGTCTCGGCGCAGAAAGGACATTCCATCGCTAGCGCGACTTCCTTCGCCTTGTGATGGTTTCGATCTCGTCTCTGGCCCGTTTCAATTCATCGCGCAGTTCGTCGCGCTTGCGCAAGAGATCGTCGCGCTCGGCAAGCACCATGGTGGGAATGGCGATATCGCGCCCGCACGAAGCGCAGACCAACGCACCCTCGGCACTTTCGGACCGGCAGTAGGGGCAGGTCACTTGGACGCACGTCACTTTGGCGCGACCTTCAGGGTGAAGACGGCCGTGCCCGGCCGGCCATCGCTGTCCTTGATATCGACGCGCACCGTGTATTCGCCAGGCGGCAGCTCCGCATCCTTCATGTTGATGCCGTCAGCCTGCACGAAGGGCTTGACCCTAGGGGTCAGGTCGACATTCGGCGTGCGGAGGAAGATCACTTTGACCGAGTCCGGGTCGATCTTCGCCCCGCCATAGGACAGAAATTTCAACACCAGCGGCAGCGGCGAGCTTGCCGCCTTGCCCGGCGAGACGAACTCGACCTTGGGGCCCCGCAGGATACCGCGCTGTTCGACGGCAACCGCTCCCTTGGGAGGCGGCAGCTTGGCTTCCTCTTCCGTGATCAACAGCGTGGCACGCGATGGCGCAGAGACGAGCAAAGCTGCAGCCACAAACCCGAGCAACATATTCCGCTTCATTTCCCTGCCCCCCTTTCCCATCCCGTCAACGCAAGCCGCCATCGCCGATGATCGTGTACGGCGCCCAGAACAGCGGATGCGCATAGGCAAACTCGGTCTTGCCTTCGCCGTTGAGATAACCCGGGCCATCGACGAGCGCCATCGCGGCCTGGCGCAGCGCCTCGCTGCGTGACAATTTGGGATCGTCGGCCTGCCGCTTGAACAGGTCGGTCACCAATTGCCGCGCCGACTGTGAATGCACCGACCAGTTCGTCACCAGCAGCGCGCGCGTTCCGGCGTAGAAGAAGGCGCGCCCGAGCCCGGATGCGGCCTCTGCACCGGCGCCGGCTCCTGCCCCGGTGTTGCAGGCCGACAGGATAACCCAGTCCGCGTCCAGCTTGAGGCCGAGAATCTCCTCCATGGTCAGGAGACCGTCGCCGCCCTCGCCCGTCACCGCCGGCGACGACAGAGCGAGTGCCGGCTGCGTCAGCCCGTTCAGCTCACCCGGGACGAGCCCATGGGTGGCAAAGGCCAGGATCCTGAAGCCGGACAGATTCATGGTCTTCACCGCGCTCTCGGTCGCACTCTTGCCGAGGAACAGCACCTTGGAAGGGTCCGCCTGCAGTGCCAATGCGATCGATTTCAACTCGTCGGCGGTGTCGGGCAAACGGGGCAACAGACCGAGCTCGGCGCTGTCGATGCCTTCGAGCTTGGGACTGTTGCGCCGCTTCAGCGGACCGCCGCGCGTGATGTTGCCGCCGGCGTCGGCGAGCTGAACCTTCTCTCCGCCGCCTTCCGCCTCGGCCTGCTGCTCGCCGTTGAAATAGGGATCGCCAAAGGCCACGAGGTCGGCGCGGCCGGGCTTGCCCGGCGGCAATTGCCGCAACGTGCGCAACGCCGCAGCCGAGGGCACCGTCGACACGGCATGGGTTCGCGCCAGCCAAGGCACGTTGCGATAGCCGACGAAGAGCGGGTCCTCGTCGGCGGCCACCTCCGCCGGTGCCGTCGGCAACAAGGACAGCGGCAGAAGTCCGAGAGCGCCGTTGGTCACGACGATCAGGTTCTTGGCCGGCTTCCATCCGCTCTCGACCGGCTTCAGCAGCAGCTCGTAGAGCTCGTAGCCGAGCTTGAGATCGAACGGCGGAATGTCCGAGATCATCGCCGCCTGCGGCTCGAGCGCCTCGCGCAGCTTGCGGATCTTGGTCTCGATATCGCCGATCCTGGCGTTGACCGCGGCGAACGCCACCGGGCCCGATTTCGGCACGGCCCAGACGAAACTGCCGCTCTGGCCGAAATAGAACGACAACATCGCCTCCCCATCGGCGAGCGTCGCGCGGATTTCGGCGACGCTGGGCGGCTTCGGGGAGACGAGATCGGCGTAGACCGGAAACTTCTGCTTGATCTCCTGGCGCGCCCTGTCGCGTTCGGTACGCAAGGCGGCGATCGAGGCCTGGATCTGCTGCACGCTCTTCTCGTCCCGCTCGGTTGACGGAAGCGCCAGCACGTTGTTGAGCGTCCCAAGCTGCGCATTGACCTGCTTGGTCAGATCCTGCTCCTTGCGCACGAGTTCGGCGAGCGCGGGATCCTTTGCTGCCGCGCGCGCACTGGAAGCCGCCAGCGCCTGCTGGACCGAACGGCCGCGGACGGCGTCCGCGAGACTGAAGGTCTCCTCGCCCACCCCGCCGCTTGCAGCTTCGGTGCGTGCAAGCAGCACGAAATAGCTTTCCACGATGCTCTGCAGGCGCTGGCTGCGCGCGGCGACCACGGTGGTGTTCTCGTCGTCGGCGTTTTCCCGCGCACTCGCCATCATGACCGGGATGGCGGCCTTGAATTCGCGGATCGCCTCGGCATCGCGCCGCGCCCGCATCAGACCGACCGCCAGCGTGCCGCGCGCCGAGGCCGCATCGAAATGATTTTCGCCGACGCGCCCGACCTGCTTCTTCACCAATTGCTCGGCCGCGGCGATGCCGGCCTCGAGCTGGCCGGACGAATAGAGCGAGAGAATGCGCGACGGATTGAGCTCGAACACCTGGCGGCGCTGCGGCTCCCAATTGGCAATCGCCTTGTCGATCGCCGCGTATATCGCGTTGGCTTCAGCCACCTTGCGCTGGAGCGTCAGGATGCCGGCCAGTTGCGACAGCAATTGCACGGTGGATTGAGAATCGTCGGGAACACCGACGGTGTTGTTGATCTCCAGGGCGACGCGGCCGAGCTGCTCGGCTTCCCCATAGCGGCCCTGTTCGACCAGAATGCCGGCAAGGCCCATGACGTAGCGCGGCGTCACCGGATTGTATTTGCCGGTGTCCTTCAGTCGCGCCAGCAGAGCGCGGCGGGCATCGACCTCGGCTTCGGCAAGCCGGCCTTGCCGCGCCTTCATGCGGGCCTGACTGAGCACCAGGTTGTCGACCGACTGCAGGAAGACGGTTTCTGCCGGCGGATTGTCCGAGTCCATCACGCCCTTCATGCCGGCCCGCTTGCGCTGCTCGGCCACGCGATAGGCGGCCTCGGCCTCCGCGAACTGCCCGCGCGCTTCGAAGATCATCGCCCTGGTCGCTTCGAACTCCGCTTCCCAGTTCTGCCCGAGGCGCGCATAGGAGGCGCGCCACCCCGGATGACCGCTTGTGCGCGCCTCCTGGATTGCGGCCTGTGTGCGACGCAGATACGCTTCCGCCTGGGCGACATCGCCCATCTGGATGAGGTTGCCGACAACGGACCGGTTGGCGCTCAATTGGTATCCTTTTGCGCCTTTCTGGGTGGCGGTCTCACGCAACAACCTCTGGATCACCTCCATCGACCGCTTTGGATCGCCGGCTGCGGCGTATTGCAGCGAGAGGAGCTGCTGCAAGCGGCCCATCAGCTGAGGCTCGACCGCGCCGCGGCCGACCTCGACGGCCTTGCTGGCATCCGCAATGGATTCAGCAAGCCGACCAAGCTGCGCACGCGCATTGGCGCGATCGAAATAGAACTGGGCGAGATCTGCGCGCGATTCCTTGCCCGTGGGCGTGGAATCGGCGTCCGCTTTCAGCTCCAAAATCAGCTTCTCGTTCGGCTTCTCGCTATCGAGGATCGCCGTGATGTCGGCGATGGTGCGGGGCGGCGCGATGAAGCCCTTCGGCAGTGCGGTGCCGGGCTCCAGCTTCGGCGCCGCTTCCTTCGGCAGCTCGACGGCGACATTGGCCCGGCCGTTGGCGGCATTGAGTGCCGCCATCACGCAGGCCCTGACCTGCGGCGAGGCCTTGGCGCGGCACCCCTCGATGTCGGCGCCGGCCTTGCGACCGCCTTGGGCCTGCATGCAGGCTTGCACGATCGGCTTGCCCACGGTCATCCGGCAGTTCTCGACCGCGGCCTCCTTGGTCAGCGCGGCGGCCGAGCCGGCCGATCCCAAGAGAATGGCAAGAACCAGCACTTTTCGCGCAGGCGTGGAGTTTCGACGGACCTCAAGCCGCATCCCGGAATTGCTGCTCATCGCAATAGACCTTCGTGCAAAATGACTTGGTGGTAACAGTGCAATCCTATCGATATGGCCGGGAAGAACAAGCGCCAATCAGGGCGATTCGGCCTTAGGCTGAACGGTGAGCGCCACAGCTGGCATAGGTTCGGCAGCCCTGTTCCGGCGGAACTGGGCGCGACCCCTCAGCCCTTCGAGACCACCGCGCGACCGTAGGGCGGTTGCCCCTGGACCGGCGGATTGGCGGTCTGGGCGGCGAGCTCGCCGATCAGGCGGTCGGCATCGGCGGCCATGCCGTCAGGTGCCTGGATCACCAGGCGCTCCAGCGCCCAGCGGTAGGACGAGATGCGCTGCTCCAGGCATTGCTGCACCCACTGGATGATCAGCGAGTTCTCCTGCATGCGCGCGACCGCGTCGTCTCTCTCCCTTGGCGAGAGCGCGGAGACGCGCGCCATGCTGGCATCGCGCTTCCTATCGAGATCGATGACGCGGATCGCGGATGCGAAGAACGGTTCGAAGCGGGTGATGTCGTTGCGCACGTCCTCGATCAGCTGCGCATAGCGCGAGGAATGCGAACGGTGCGGCTCGTCGATCAGCGTGCGCCCATACATGGTGCGGTCGAACACGACCTTCTGCCGCCACGGCGAGGGCAGCGTCTTGTAGTCGCCGAACACGCTCTTCCATGCGGGGCGCGACAGCGGCGGCTCGATCATGGGATAGGCGAGATCGCGAAGCTGGCGCTCTTCGTCGGTGAGCTGGAATTGCGATGGCTTCAGGCCGACGCTGGAGGTGACCTCCGCACCGAGCCAGCGATGCATGTCGTCGCTGCGCATGCTCTCGCGGGTGCGGCCGAAGTCGCCGCCGCTACACGCCGCGAGCAACGCGCCTAACAGCGTGAGCAGGACGGCCGACAGGACAGGCCGGATCTGGCGGATGAAGTCCGACATTGCATGAAGCCGGATGTCAGCGACGGCGACGACGGCGCCCCGGCGCTGTGCCCTGCTCCGGCCCGCGATCGCCACTGGTTTCGTCCGCCTCACGCTCGATACGGATCACGGGAAGGATCACGACCGTTCCCATGTCCGCGCGCGGAGCGACATCCCCGGACGAGCCCACCCGGCGACCGGCCGGAAATTCGATGATGGTCCCCATGTCAGCTCTCTTCAATTGCCGCGCGACCGAACGCGCCCCAGCAACATGCATTCATTAAGATCAGCTCATGGTTAACGGGGTGTAAACGCGCCCCTTCGACCGTAGCCGCACGGACCGCGCCGCGCCGTCCCGTTGCGGCACGACAACGGCTCAAATTGCAGGGCCGGCTTCACGCCTCGTTTTCCTTAACGAGGCTTTAAACGAAGCTGCGGTAGGCTCGCCCCAAGTCTTTCCCGAGTTGCGTACGCCTCCATGACCAAGTCGCTGTTTCCCGGATTCGACGGGCTGATGACCCTGTCCCGTCGCGAAGGTGTCGATGTCCGCCCGACGCTGCTGCGCGTGCTGACCGACCTTTACGTCCAGACCAGCACCCACAGCGACGACGAGCAGCGGCAATTCGTCGAGCTCGCCACGCGGCTGATCGACCAGGTCGACGACGCGACGCGCGCAGCCGTCAAGGCGCGGCTCGCGGTCTATCCGCAGACGCCCGTCCCGATCCTGCAGAAGCTCGGCCTGGTCGCGAGCCAGGAAGGCCCCAGGATTCCACTGGCCCGGGAGATCCCCGCCCCGCCGGTCGCGCCCGCTCCAGCGCGCGTGCCGACCGAGGCCGAGCAGCGCATGGCCGCCAACATGGCGATGCAGCCGAAGGAAGCGGCCGAGATCCACGACATGTTCTTCCGCGCCGACGCCTCCGAGCGCACGCTGATCCTGCACAATCTGGCGCAGACCCCGCTGAAGGCCGCCCCCCGTATTCCGACCGTGCGCGCCAAGCGCGCGATCCAGATCCTGGAGATGGCGGCGATCGCAGGCGATATCGAAAACTTCACCTTCGAGCTCGGCGACAGCCTGATCCTGCCCTCGCGCGTCGCAGCCCAGATCGTCGATGATGCCGGCGGCGAGGCGCTTGCGGTCGCCGCGCGCGCGCTCGACATGCCGAGCCCGGTGTTCCAGCGCATCCTCTTGTTCTTCAAGCCGGAGATCGGAACGTCCGTGAACGCCGTGTACCGTCTGTCGCGGCTCTACGACCGCCTCGCCGAGCGATCGGCGCTGGTGATGCTGGCGGCCTGGCGCGGCTCGACGCTCGCGGTCACCCGCGCGAAGTACCAGTCGGCGCTGCATGACGGCGAGCGCCAGCGCGCCCGCGCAGGCGCGAGCCAGACGCGACCGGGCGTGCAGCCCGGGTCCAGCCCAGCGGTGCGGACGGGGACTGGTTCGTCGGATCGCTGATTTGCTTACGCGGCATCAATAGGCGGCGACGCTGAGCGCTGGGCACGAAACGAGCTCCAACCTCGTCATTGCGAGCGCAGCGAAGCAATCCAGAGTCCCTCCGGGGAAAAGTTTCTGGATTGCTTCGCTGCGCTCGCAATGACGGTGGGCCCATAGCTACGCCTTCGCCAATTCCAGAAAATGCCGCCCGGCGCGGTCCTCGGTCTCGACGATCCAAGCATCCGGATCGAAGCGGATTTCCTTGATCAGCCGCTCCTCGATCGTGTGCTCCGGTAGAGGCTGCGGCGCGACCGGCACGAAGAAGCGATCGATGGGGCGACCGTCGTCATAGACGGTCTGCGGCGCCGGCGCATACAGCATGGCATTGCCGTCCAGCAGCGACACCTTCACGAACACCGCGCCTGCCTCCTCGGCACCGCGACGCCGCACCGCGCCGAACACGCCTTCGGTCTGGCAGCGGCGGAGGTAAGCCGCCACCCATATATTGGATTTCAAACGCATGAATCGCACGATAGGCCAGTGCCACCATCAGCACCAGCCTTGCGCGCGAGCGTGACAATCATTCGACCGGGTGGCCGATCGCAGCGGCGAGCTCGCGCAGCAGGCGGTCGGAGACCTGCCCGGTGACCTGCATCTTGTGCTCGCGCTCGAACTTCTGGATCGCGGCCTGGGTCTCGCTGCTCATGCTGCCCGTGATCTTCAGATTGCCGTAGCCATATTCGGACAGCGCGCGCTGCACGCCGGCAATGCGGCGTGCGGCCGGGCTTTGCGCCGGGATCGGCGCCGGCGGACGCAGGGCCGCGGGCGGTGTCGAGGTGGTCGCCTTGACCAGATTGGTCATCGGATCGTTCGAGCGCGTCGAGGCGGTCGCGTCGACCGGCTTTTCGGCCGGCTTCTCGGCGGCACGCTCGGCAGGTTTTGGCTCGGCAGGTTTGGGCTCGACGCGGAACTCGGTCGCGCGCGGCTCGAGCGGCGACGTATCGGCGCCGACGGGGCGCGGACGCGGCATGGGATTCGACAGCGGCACGGACGACGGCGCGGGAAGATTGATCACCGTGCCGAACATCGGCGCGGGGTGCCGGCCGGTCTGGAGGAACAGCGCATTGGCAACGATCGCGGCGATCGCAGCGACGGCGACGAGGCCTGCCATCGTGTCCTTGGGGCTGTGCAGCAGCACGCGCATCACGAGGTTGCGCTCGGTCTCGACATCGATGACCGCAGCCTTGGCACTGTCCTTGGCGCCACGGCGGCGCGGGGCGGCTTCGTCCTTGGCAGACTTCTTAGGCACTTTTCTTCACCAGAGCGGGTTGGTCCTGAGACTGATCGTGAGCTTGGTCTTGAAGGTCCTGACCTTGAAGATCCTGGCGCAGCACAGGCGTCAGCGTCGCAATCTTGCGCTCGGCCGGCTTGACTTGCGGCGGCGTGTAGACGAGCGGCAACTTGACGGTGACCGCCGTGCCCTCGCCTAACCTGCTTTGTACCGTCAATTCACCGAGATGCAACGCCACGAGACTCTTCACGATCGAAAGTCCAAGGCCGGTGCCCTCGTGACGGCGCTGATAGGTCGTGCCGGTCTGGAAGAACGGCGCGCCGATGCGCTTGAGATCGTCGGGCGCGATGCCGACACCGGTGTCGCTGACGCGCAGCGTCAGCTGCGAGCCGGACACCGCGGCCGAGACGCAGACCTGACCGCCGCGCTCGGTGAACTTGATGGCGTTGGCGACGAGGTTGAGCACGATCTGCTTGAAGGCCCTGGGATCGCCGGTCATGACGGGCAGGTCCTGCGGCGCGTCTGTGATCAGGTCGATGCCGTTCTCCCGCGCCTTCAGCGCCAGCAGATTGCAGCAATGCAATAGCGCAGCGCGCGGCGCGAACGGCTCGGACGCAATCTCGAAATTGCCCGATTCCATCTTCGACATGTCCAGGATGCCGTTGACGACCGACAGCAGATGCTGGCCGGAATCGTTGATCAGCTGGGCGTATTCCTTGCGCTGCGCAGCACCCAGCATCAAGGCCTGCTCCTGCGCGATCATCTCGGAGAAGCCGATGATGGCGTTGAGCGGCGTGCGCAGCTCGTGGCTCATGGTGGCAAGGAAGCGCGTCTTGGCGGCATCGGCCGCCTCGGCGGCGCTGCGCGCCTGATCCAGCGCCTGCTCGAAAAGCTTGCGGTCGGTGACGTCGCGCATCACCGCAACGACTTCGGCTTCGCTCGTGACGTCACGCGCCCTGTCCTGATCGAGCGGGCGGCAGCGCATCTCGACCCAGATGAAATCGACCTGACCGCGCTCGGCGACGGGCTCGCGCCGCAGCCTGAACTCGACGCTGCGCACCTCGCCGCGCGCCGCGTCGGATAGGGCCGTGAGATAGGCCGGCCGATCGGCGACATGGACGCGGTCGAACAGGCCGTGGCCGAGCAGTTGCGCCACCTGCATGCCGAGCATGGCCTCCACCGCCGGCGAGATGAATTGCACCGCACCGTTGCGCTGATGCCGCGAAATGACATCGCTCATGTTGCGCGCCAACAGGCGGTAACGCTCCTCCTCGCGCGACAGAAGCGCGACACTGGTGCGCGCGAGCGATTCCGCGCCGAAGGCGAGGCCGGCGGCATAAAGAGTGGCAGACGCGACGCCGAAGGCCATCAGCACGCCGCGCTCGGCGGCACTCGGCTCAACCACCGGCAGCCAACCGAGCTGGCTGAGCAGGATCAGCATTCCCGCGCAGGACAGCGCGAGCAGCGAGGCGAACGCCGCGACGCGGCGCGAAGCCGACAGCGCAGCTTCGAGCGGAACCACGACCAGCCAGACCGCGGCGAAGGATTCGATGCCGCCCGTCGTGATCGCGACGGCCATGATCAGGCCGGCGAGCGCCAGCGATGACAGCACATGCGCGCCCTCGTAACGGCCGGTGCGCGACAGGAACCAGGACAACATGATCGGCGCGATCAGCCAGGCAAAGGCCGCGACCTCGATCCCGCTCGGCGCGCCGCGCATGGCGAGATAGACCGGGAATGCGGCGAAGGCGGCGAGGCTGCCGAGCAGCCGCGGTGCCATGAAGGCGCGATGGCGCGCGCGCATCAGCGCATCGTAGCGCGCGGAGGGATGCAGCAGTGCATCGAGACAATCGCGGATGATACTCAAAACTGTCACGGGTCTCGCGCTTCGGCTCAATCGTCTCTTGGAAGACGCGCCGGAACGCCTCCTTGTCGTTGAGCCACCGTGTCAGAGCGACCTTAAACGAGTGCTAAGGCGGCACAGCGTGTGGCCGGACACCGCGTTATCGCGGAGCTTTTTAGACGATTTGGCGACGTCTTCGCTGCGAATGGTGAACGCAGGGTTTCACCGCGCTCCGCATGGTTTCGAATTGGTGGATGCGGGGCAGTCGGCAGAAACACCGGTGTGGGCGTCAATCGAAAATTTACCGGAACGTCGCTCCCGAAGAATCTTGCGTCAATTTTCCGCGAATTAAGCTCAAGGCAATCACTTGCGATTTATCGAGGATTGCTAGGTCCGACATCCGCGGGAGATCGCCGCGGGCGGAGCCTAACGGACAGGTCGATAAGATGCGCTTTCTGCTTCGCATCACATTCTGGCTCGGGCTGGTGCTGGTGCTCCTGCCGCGGGACAAGACGCCCGAATCGGAGAAGCTGCCGCAGATCGGCGCCGCCGATGCGGTACAGGCCGCGACCGCGGCCGTTTCCGACGTGACCCAGTTCTGCAAGCGCCAGCCGGCGGCCTGCGAGGTCGGCGGCCAGGCCGCGACCATCATCGGCCAGCGCGCCCAGGACGGCGCGAAGAAGCTCTATCAGATCATCAACGACAAGAAAGAGCAGATCACCAACGACAAGAACGATGGCGGCAAGAACGACAACAAGAAGGCGCCCGACCATACCGGCTCGATCGCGCTGGCCGGCGAAGGCGATCTTGCCGCGAGCGAGGCGCCGCGCGATACCCTGACCCAGGACGACCTTGCGCTCGAATGGCGCGGACCAGGGCCGGCGAATTAGCGTCCAAGCCCTATCGATTTCAGGGCTTCGCGTCCCTATATTGGCCTTAACGGGAACTGCGGGCCGATATGACGACGATCGACGAAATCAGGGATAATTTCGAACTTCTGGACGAGTGGGACGACCGCTACCGGTACGTCATCGAGCTCGGCCGCACTTTGGAACCGATGCCGGAGGCGGAACACTCGGCCGAGAACAAGGTGCAGGGCTGCGTCAGCCAGGTCTGGCTGCAGAAAACGGTCGATCGCAGCAATGGCGAGCCGGTCCTGAAATATCGCGGCGACAGCGACGCTCATATCGTGCGCGGGCTGGTCGCGATCGTGCTGGCGCTGTATTCGGGCCGCACGCCGCGGGAGATCCTCGACACCGACGCGATCGCCGTGTTCAACGAGTTCGGCTTCCGCGACCATCTGACGCCGCAGCGCTCCAACGGCCTGCGCTCGATGGTCGAGCGCATCAAGACCGATGCGCGAGAGGCGCTCGCCGAGGCGTCATAGCAATCTTACTTCCGCTTCCGCTGCTGCTGCCCCAGGCCCATCTGCTTGGCCAGCTGTGAGCGCGCCACCGCATAGTTCGGGGCGACCATGGGATAGTCGGCCGGCAAGCCCCACTTCTCGCGGTATTGCTCCGGCGTCATATTGTACTGCGTGCGCAGATGGCGTTTCAGCGACTTGAAACGCTTGCCGTCTTCGAGGCACACGAGATAATCGGGCGCGATCGACTTCTTGAGCGAGACCGCAGGCTTGGCCGGCTCCAGCGGCGCGGTCTCGGTGCGGCCTGACGAGACCCGCACCAAGGCGCCGTGCACCTGACTGATCAGGTTCGGAATCTCGGTCGCCGGCGTCGGATTGTTGCTGAGATAGGCCGACACGATGCTGGCAGTCAGCTCGATGAAATTCTTCGCCCCCGCATCCGACATGCGCCCCTCCCTCGTCCGCTCGTGGCTACGGGATTGACGACACCGAAGTATTCCCTGTCAAGAATACATTCGGCTGATACACGACAACTGACGACGATGCGCTGATTACTGGCGAAAGGCGCCGCTTTACTTCAGCGCGGACCGCCTCAAGCGCGCTGGTCGAGATGGGCGCGGAGCTCGTCGATCGAGGCAAAGCGCATCATGCCCTCCGGCATCTGCGCCTCGATGGAACCATCGGAATAGAGCGAATAGGCCATGCCATCGACGACGCCGGACTTGAGCACCGTCACGGGTGCGGGCTCCACCGGCGGCGGCTCCGGTGCCGGCGCAGGAGCGGTCTCCGCGAACGTCGACGGCGAGCGCGGCGGCGGAGTCGGACGGCGCGGAGCGGCCGGCGGCTCCGGCGGGCGCGCACGATCCGGCTTCGGCCAGGCCACGTCGAAGCTCGCAGGTGGCGAAAGGTTCGGGGCCTCACTGGCCTCCGCGGGCGGCGGGCCAATTTCAGTGGATTCTGCCTCCGCGCGCTCGCGCGCCTTGCGCGAGGTCGAGGCGAACAGCAGGTTGCGCCGGCGCGGCGCTTCCGGAGCGGGAGGCGGTATCGGGGCTTCCGGCTCCTGCTGCGGTGCCTCGGCACGCGGACGCTCGCGCGGTGCAGCTTCGCTTCGCCATGGCGGCGGACTTGCGGGCGGTGGCGGCGGCGCCGGCTCGGCTCTCGCCGCCGCAGCGGGCACGGGCTCGGGCGCGACTGCGCCAGGCACGGCGAGGCCCGGAAGCGCCGGCCTGACCCGAACCTCGGAGGGCGCGACCGCACCGGCCAGCCGGCGCGCGATGCCCCTGAGCTCGAGCAGCACCAGATGCAGGCCGACCAGTAACATTCCGGAGCAGACGCCAATGGTACCGGAGATTATGAGGGTCCCACCGAGGGTGAATTCCCTGATCGTCATGCCGAAAATCACCGCGAGGAGACCCGCCAGCACGGCGCAAATCCCCACGATCAGCAATGCCAAGTTCATCGAACTCACCCCCGGCCGCGCATCACGCGCGAGAACCGCTACGCCACGATACCGTCTTACGCTGTTCCACGCCAACGGCCAATTCTGGGCGGTGTTCCTAAAGGGAAGGAAATCAGGGACTTATTCACATTCCCTTCAGCCGGGGCTCGCTACTGCTAAAGCTGCTCGCAAGTCGTCTGAATTGGTGCCAACCGGAATTGCTGCGTCGCATCAGGAATTTAGCCATAATGCCCAATTACTTGGTAATGGAACTGCGCTATAGGGAGTCCGGGGTTGAGGCCCGCGCGCGCCAGCAGGGCCAAAAGGGGATTCCGGGGCACCGATAGCCATGACATCCATCACGACTTCGGCGATCGACACGCCTCAGCGGCGCTCGATCGAACGGACTTGCGACGATCTCGCCATACTGGTGCTGGCCGCGGTCGCCGTCATTGCGGGCTTGACCTTCCGCGATTACGGGCTCGGCTGGGACGACTACACCCACGCCGAATATGCCGACCTGCTGCTGCGCATGTTCGGTTCCGGTTTCAAGGACACCGCGGCGCTCTCCTTCGCCAATCTCTACATGTATGGTGGCGGCTTCGACATGGTCGCGGCCCTGCTGCACAAGGTCATTCCGCTCGAGCTGTTCGAGACCCGCCGTCTGGTCGGCGCCATCGTCGGCGTGATCGGGCTTGCCGTAACGTGGCGGCTCGGCCGCCGCATCGGCGGACCACTCGCGGGTCTTGCCGCGCTGCTTCTGCTTGCGCTCTGCCCGATCTTTTACGGCCACATGTTCATGAACCCGAAGGATGCACCCTTCGCGGTCGCCATGATCGTCCTGATGCTCGGCCTCGTCCGGCTCGCCGAGGAATATCCGCAGCCATCGCCGCGCACGATCCTGATCGTCGGCTTGGGGGCCGGCCTTTCGCTCGGCTGCCGTGTTCTCGGCGGACTTGCGCTCGTCTACGCCGTGGTCGGCTTCGTGCCGCTGTTCCTGGAGGAATTGCGCACCGAAGGTCTGCGCGAGTCGGTTCGCCGCTTCGCCCACGTCGTCTATGTGCTGCTGCCCGGCCTCGTGCTCGGCTACCTCGTGATGGGCCTGATCTGGCCGTGGTCGATCATGGAGCCCGGCAATCCCTTCGAGGCGCTGACCTACTTCTCGCATTTCTTCGAGAAGCCGTGGAAGGAAATGTTCGACGGTGCGATCGTGTCGGTGCCCGACATGCCCTGGTCGTATCTGCCGACGCTGTTCGCCCTGCAGCTGCCCGAGGTCATGCTGGTTCTGATGGGCGGTGCGATCGTCAGCACCTTCGCCATGCTGCCGCGGCGCGAGGTTCCGGCGCGCCGCAAGACCATCCTCCTGATGTTGACGCTGGCTGCGACCCTGCCGCTCGCGATCGCGATGGTGAAGCGCCCGGCGCTCTACAACGGCATCCGCCATTTCGTCTTCGTGATCCCGCCGATGGCGGTGCTCGGCGGCGTCGCCTTCGCCTGGACCATGGAGCGCCTGCGCGCCAATCACCGCACCTGGCAGCCGGTCGTGCTCGCCACCTTCTGCTTCGGCCTCGCGCTGTCGCTCGCCGAGATGATCCGGCTGCACCCCTATCAGTACACGCACTTCAACCACATTGCCGGCACCGTGCGCGGCGCCGACGACCGCTTTATGCTGGATTATTGGGGCCTTGCCTTGAAGCAGGCCTCCGACGGATTGCGCGAGCAGCTCGTCGAGCGCCAGGAAGTGCCGCCCGGCAACCGCAAATGGAAGGTCGCGGTGTGCGGTCCGCAGCGCCCGGCCCAGGTCGCGCTCGGGCCCGACTTCACCATCGGCTGGGATTCCAACGCGGCCGATTTCGCCATGACGCTCGGCGAATTCTACTGCAAGGGCCTCACCGCCCCGGTCATGGTCGAGATCAAGCGCGACGACGTGGTGTTCGCGCGCGTCTACGACATCCGGGGCCGCAGCATTTCCAGCCTACTGTCGATCCCGGCGCCGTAATAATCTTCTCTCGACCGTGGCCAGGATGGAGCGCAAGCGAAATCCGGGATCGCTCGTGAGGCCCCGCATTCCGCTTCGCTCCATGCGGGCTACGCTTGACAGCCACGCTCCTCGCGCCTTGCCGCAAGCCTCCCCCGCGACTACGCTCCTGTTCCGCAACAACGAGGTTCGGAGAGATCAGCCATGTCGCCAGCAGAAGCTCGCCTGAGGGAAGTCCCCTCCAACATGACGGAGGCGGAGTGGCAGCAACGGGTCGATCTCGCCGCATGCTATCGCCTGGTCGCGCTGTACGGCTGGGACGATCTGGTCGACACCCACATCTCCGCGCGCGTGCCCGGTCCCGACCATCACTTCCTCATCAATCCCTACGGGCTGATGTTCGAGGAAATCACGGCTTCCAGCCTCGTCAAGGTCGACCTGCACGGCAATCAGCTCTCCGAGAGCGAGTACAGCATCAACCCCGCCGGTTTCACCATCCATTCGGCGATCCACGAGGTGCGCGAGGACGCGATCTGCGTGCTGCATCTCCACACCCTCGACGGAACCGCGGTGTCGAGCAGCGCGGAAGGCCTCTTGCCCCTGAACCAGACCGCCCAGCTCGTCACCCACGACCTCGCCTATCACGACTATGAAGGCATCGCGCTCGACCACGAGGAGCGGCCGCGGCTGCAGAAGGATCTCGGCGACCACAACCACATGCTCCTGCGCAATCACGGCACGCTGACGGTCGGCCGCTCGGTCGCCTCCGCGTTCGAGCGCATGTACCACCTCGAGCGCGCCTGCTCGATGCAGGTGCGCACGCGCGCGCTCGGCACGCCGGTCTATCCGGTCGACGACACCGCGATCGAGAAGAACACCGAACTCTTGTCCAACCGCGACCGCGCCGAGCTGCGCGCCACCAATCTCGTGTGGCCGCCGTTGCTGCGCAAGCTCGACCGCGTCAATCCCGGCTACAGGTCTTGAGATTTTCACGAAATTGAGGTAGTGTTTCCGACGAACTACCTCTGCACGTATTGGAATGAAACGCCGCCCAATTCCGGGCGGCGTTTTTATTTGAGTCGTTATTGCGAGCGGAGCGAAGCAATCCAGAATTCCTCCGCGGAGACAGTCTGGATTGCTTCGCTGCGCTCGCAATGACGGGGATAGAGTCTTCGTGCAAATGCTCTCATAGGGTGGGCAAAGCGAAGCGTGCCCACGTTTTCTTCCTTCGTCATCTCAGAGAGGTGGTGGGCACGGCGCGTTGCGCCTTTGCCCACCCTGCGGCACCGTGCCTATTTCACCTCCGCCAGTGCGGCGAGGATCCTTGCCCAGGAGCGGATGCCTTTCTGGAAGCTCTGCAGGTCGTATTTCTCGTTCGGCGAGTGGATGTTGTCGTCGTCGAGGCCAAACCCCACCAGCAGCGAGTCGAGGCCGAGCGTACGTTTGAAGTCGGCGACGATCGGGATCGAGGCGCCCGAGCCCATCAGTACGGTCTCCTTGCCCCATTCCTCGGTGAGCGCCTTGCTGGCGGCGGCGAGCGGCTTCATGGTCCAGTCGAGCGCGACCGCAGGCGCGGCGGAATGGTCGCCGAACTCGACCTTGCAGTCGCCGGGAATGCGGGCCGTCACGTAATCGCGGAAGGCCTTGCGGATCTTTTGCGGGTCCTGGCCCTGGACCAGGCGGAACGAGACCTTGGCCGAGGCATGCGAGGGGATCACGGTCTTGGAGCCCTCGCCGATATAGCCGCCCCAGATGCCGTTGACGTCGCAGGTCGGGCGCGTCGAGGCCTGCTCGACCAGCAGCCTGCCCTTCTCGCCGGCCGGGAGCGACAGCCCGACCGGCTTGAGAAAGGTCTCGGGCGTGAAATCGAGCTTCTTCCACTGCTCCAGGATGTCGGGCGGCGTGTCCTTCACGCCGTCATAGAAGCCGGGGATGGTGATGCGGTTGTCGTCGTCGAACAGGCCGCCCAGGATTTTCGTGAGCAGGCGGATCGGGTTCATCGCGGTGCCGCCGAACACGCCGGAATGCAGATCGCGATTGGCGGCGGTGATCTTGAGCTCTTCATAAAGCAGGCCGCGCAGCGAGGTCGTGATCGCCGGCGTGTTGCGGTCCCACATGCCGGTGTCGCACACCAGCACGTAATCGGCCTTGAACTCGTCCTTGTTGGCCTCGATGAAGGGCACGAAGTTCTTCGAGCCGACCTCCTCCTCGCCCTCGATCAGGAAGGTGACGTCGACCGGCAGCGAGCCCGTCACCTTCTTCCAGGCGCGGCAGGCCTCGACGAACGTCATCACCTGCCCTTTGTCGTCCTCGGCGCCACGCGCGACGATGATCTTGCGACCGTCGGCATGATCGGTGACGACGGGCTCGAACGGCGGACGGTGCCAGAGATCGAGCGGGTCGACCGGCTGCACATCGTAATGGCCGTAGAACAGCACGTGCGGCCGCGCGCCCGCGCCGGTCTTGCCGACGACGGCGGGATGACCCGCGGTCGGCCTCACCTCGGTGGCAACACCGAGGCTGGCGATGTCCTTGGCGAGATGCTCGGCGGCAGCCTTGCAATCATCGGCGAAGGCGGGATCGGCCGAGATCGATTTGATCCGCAACAACGAGAACAGGCGCTCCAGGCTGTTATCGAAATCCTTGTCGATGTGGTCGAGCACGGATTGGAGCTGCGCGTTGGCCATGATTGCTATCCTGGTTGTTGAGGCTTCAAGAGGTCCCGGGTTTTAGCGCCGGTGCGGCCTCGGGGCTAGCCGCAAGCGGCGGATGCCGGATGTGCCAGGCGAGACACCCTGCGAGGATGGCGGTCGCAGCGAGGTTGTTGCCCCAAGCCTGGAAGGCGATCGCAAACCACGGCAACGACAGCAGCATGAGGATGCCGGCCGCAGCCAGGGCGAGGCAGGTTCCCAGGCGCACATGCGCTCGCTCGTCGAAGGCGGCGCGATGCATCAACACCGTCACCGGGAAGTACAGCCACATGAAATAGTATTGCCGGGCCAGAGGCGAGGCTACGGTCATGAGGCAG
The DNA here is from genome assembly GCF_016031655.1 of Bradyrhizobium glycinis. Classification (GTDB taxonomy): domain Bacteria; phylum Pseudomonadota; class Alphaproteobacteria; order Rhizobiales; family Xanthobacteraceae; genus Bradyrhizobium; species Bradyrhizobium glycinis. The sequence continues at coordinate 71,528 of NZ_JACCHQ010000001.1, read as the reverse complement.
AACAAGATGCCGAGCTCCTCGGCATCCGAGCGCGCCATCCGCCGCGCCTGCCGCGGCATGATCGCAACGAAGCCGAGCCCGAGCAGCGCCGACAGCGCAAGCACGATCCAGTTCGCCGTCCTGTAGTCGACGTCGATCACATTCATGGTGCGCGCCGGCTTGTTGGGATCGTCCTGATTGTAGTTGATCGGCCGGACCAGACGATGCGTGACGGCAATGAGGGACTGGTTGACCCACGACCAGTTCTGCTCGCTGCGCTGGCCAAAGCCCTTTTCCGAGCTGGTCCCGACCATGCCCTGGTACCAGGTGCCCAGCTCGGCCGCGTTGCGCTCGAAGCCACGGATCGGTGCCGGCACGACATAGAGAAGAATGCCGGTGAAGACGATCGTGCTGACCAGGGCCGCCCATTTGCGCCGCCACGCCAGATAAGGCAGCACCGCGATCGGGAACACCTTGATAGCGGCGGCGAGTGCGAACATGAAGCCCGCGAGCCACGAATGCTGGTGCCGCAAGCTCCAGAAGCCGTAGAGCATCATCGCCAGCAGGAGGAGGTTCGGCTGGCCGAGGTCGAACATATCGAACACGAAGGCCACGGTCACGACGACCGGCAGCGCCTCGAGCCAACGACCCGGCGCGCGGTCCGAGCCGGTCATGACCTGGGAGAACGCCGCGGTGTACCACCACGCCACGGCGTTCAAGATCGACAGGACGACATAGAGCGGGATCTTGCCGAACCAGCTCGGGATCGCCAGCAGGATTGCCGGCAGCGGTGGATAGATGAAATCGAAGTGCTCGACGGGCGAGGCAGGATAGAGCGGCCCGCCCTGCAAGACCTGCTGGCCGGCCCAGTACCAGAGCGAGTAGTCCTTGGTCTTGCCGCGGCCGAAAATCTCGGGGACGAGCACGTCGGCCGCCAGGAGGACGCAGCAGAACAGAAAAAGCAGATCCAGCGGCGCACGCAGCGACGGGCGTCTGGGTGCGTCAGGCTTGGCCAATTGGGCGGACGGGGTCACGGTGTGGTCCTGAGCGGCGACGACACAGGACCTAGCAGACCGGCAGGAGCTTGGAGAGTCCCCTCACCTGGATGTGTGACGTTCGGCCTCTTGCAGACCGCGGACAAGGTCGGCCCATTGCCTTCCCGTGGGGCGCTCTGCCTAACGCCGCAGCAATCCGCCGAGCGCGCCGCGGACCAGCGTACGGCCGATCGAGCCGCCGAGCTGGCCGCCGATCGACTTGCCGATATTGGCGGCCATCCCGCCGATCACCTGGTTGGTGACCGATCGCGTCACGTCACGGGCAATGACCTGGCCGGTCGACAGACGTCCTCGCTTGACGTTGGTGCCGAAGATGGTGCCGACGATCGAGCCGATCTGACCGAGAACGCCGCCACCGCCTCCGCCCGCCGGGCCGTCGGCGGTCGCCGCCGTGCCGGCAATGCGCTTCTGGATCATCTCGTAGGCGGACTCGGCATCGACCGCGGTATCGTATTTGCCCTTCACCGGGCTCGCCGCCATGATCGCCTTGCGCTCCTCCGGCGTGATCGCTCCGATGCGCGCCGACGGTGGCCGGATCATCACCCGCTCCACCATCGAAGGCGTGCCGTTGCCCTCGAGGAAGGACACCATCGCCTCGCCCTTGCCGAGCTCCGTGATCACCTTGGCTGTGTCGAGCTTCGGGTTGGGCCGGAAGGTCTGCGCCGCGGCGGCGACCGCCTTCTGGTCCCGCGGGGTGAAGGCGCGCAATGCGTGCTGCACGCGGTTGCCCAACTGTCCGAGCACGCGGTCGGGCACGTCGATCGGGTTCTGCGTCACGAAGTAGACGCCGACGCCCTTGGAGCGGATCAGGCGGACCACCTGCTCGATCTTGTCCAGCAGCACCTTGGGCGCGTCATTGAACAACAGATGCGCCTCGTCGAAGAAGAACACCAGCTTCGGCTTGGGCAGATCGCCGGCTTCGGGCAGCTCCTCGAACAGCTCCGACAACATCCAGAGCAGGAACGTCGCGTACAGCCTGGGGCTCTGGAGCAGCTTGTCGGCGACCAGGATATTGACCATGCCGCGGCCGTCGCGATCGGTCTTCATGAAGTCCTTTAGCGCCAGCGCCGGCTCGCCGAAGAATTTGGTGCCGCCCTGGTTCTCCAGCACCAGGAGTTGGCGCTGGATGGTGCCGACCGTCGCCTTGGTGACGTTGCCGAACCCCTGAGCGGCCCTGCGGATCACGGCGAGCGGATCCTCCTGCGCGTCCGCAGACTTCTTTCCGCTGTCGGGCACGATCGCGTCGAGCAACGCCCGCAAGTCCTTCATGTCGATCAAGGTCAGGCCGTTGTCGTCGGCAACGCGGAAGGCGACGTTGAGCACGCCTTCCTGCACGTCGTTCAGATCGAGCATGCGCGCGAGCAGCAGCGGCCCCATTTCCGTGACGGTCGCGCGCACGGGGTGGCCCTGCTCGCCGAACACGTCCCAGAACACCGTCGAGAACTGATCGGGCTGGAATGTCAGCCCCATTTCGGTGGCGCGCTTGACGATGAAATCCTTGGGCTCGCCGATCTGGCTGATGCCGGAGAGGTCGCCCTTGATGTCGGCCGCGAACACCGGAACACCGGCGCGCGCAAATCCTTCCGCCAGCACTTGCAGCGACACGGTCTTGCCGGTTCCGGTTGCACCCGTGACGAGGCCGTGGCGATTGGCCAGCGCAAGCGTCAGCCAAGCCTGCTCGTCTCCCTTGCCGACGAAGATCTTGTCAGCGGTATCGCCGAGCTTGCTGTCCTGTGCGGTCATTGTTCTCTCTGATCTCTCTGCCGAGTTTCGCGTATTGAAACTCAAACCAGTTCCGTAGTTTAACGCATCTCGCGCGCCGATTAAAACGGTTCAGCGGCTCCTGCGCATGCGACATTGTCGGACACGGACGGACGAGATTCAGCCGAAAGTAGCAACGAGGCGTTCGCATAGCGGCAATTTTTCGCCGGCTCGTTCTGGGCTCTTGCACGGCGGCAACACTTTTCGCGCGTTCGCGCCGGCGCATGCGTTCATCGCTTGTATTTCACATCACACCGGCTCAAGATCATTTTCGAAAGCAATATTCCGGCATGCAACCGGCTGAGGGGCGGGCCTTATGGACGAGCTGATCGGACGGCTGGCGACAAACGCCAGCATAGATGGTGCTGTGGCTGAAAAGACCGTCGGCATTATCCTGGCCTTTCTTCGCAGCGAGGGCCCTTCCGAGAGCGTGCAGGCCCTGATCGACCAGATCCCCGGAGCGGAAGCTGCGATCGAAGCGTCCAGGAGCGGTGGCGGCCTGTCGCGGCTGATGGGCAGCGGCTTGATGGCCGTCGGCACCCGCCTGATGGGCTTGGGGCTTGGCATGTCCGAGATTCAGAACGTCGCCCGTGAACTTTTCCGCTACGGGCGAGACAAAATCGGAGCTGCTCAGATGGGCAAGATCATCGCGGGGACGCCGGGCCTCAGCCAGTTCGCCTGAGCGACGCTTTTCATATCAAGCATCATGACATATTCGATCTCCGAGATTGAGGGCCTGCCGACCTTTGCCGCCAACAAGTTGAAGGCGCAAGGAATCCGCACCACCGACGCGCTGCTCGAGGCGGCCTCCACCGTGAAGGGCCGCAAGGCGCTTTCGGCCAAGACCGGCATCAGCGAGCAGCAATTGCTGGAATGGGCCAACGTCTCCGACTACATGCGCATCCCCGGCATGGGCAGGGCTAAGGTCGGGCTCGTCCGCGCCGCCGGCGTCACCACCGTGCGCGAGCTCGCCTATCGAAATCCGGCGAGGTTGGCGCAGAGCATGCGCGAGGCCAACGAGAAGAAGAAGCTGGTCCGCGTCCTGCCTTCCGAGAAGTCGGTCGGCGACATCATCGCCAAGGCCAAGAAGCTGCCGCCGAAGATTACGTATTGATCGCCAGATAGGGCACCGCTACTCCCAAATCGTCATTGCGAGCGCAGCGAAGCAATCCAGAATCTTTCCGCGGGGACAGTCTGGATTGCTTCGCTGCGCTCGCAATGACGGAGTGTGGGCGAGAACATCGCTTCCTCTTGGCCGTCTGCGCGCATCGGAATGGCCGCGATCGCCCCCAATCCGTCTTGACACCCCCTTCGCGACCGCGCAAAGCGGGCCGCATGAATGCCTCGCCCTCCCCTTCCGTCCCGCCGGCCGGCTCGGCCGGGATCGGCGCACTGCGGACGCTCGTGGGCCGACCGCTTCCTGCGGTGATGGGCGTGCTCAACATCACCCCGGACTCCTTCTCCGACGGCGGCGCGTTCATCGCGCCGGCGCGGGCGCTGGAGCAGGCGCGGGCGATGATCGCCGCCGGCGTCGACATCATCGATATCGGCGCCGAATCCACCCGGCCCTACAAGGGCGCCCGGCCGGTCACGGCGGCGGAAGAGCTCGCGCGGCTAAAGCCGGTGCTCTCGGACGTCGTGGCGCTCGGTGTGCCCGTCTCGATCGACAGCATGAAAGCGGAGGTGGTGGCCTTCGCGCTCGACCAGGGCGCGGCGATCGCCAACGACGTCTGGGGCCTGCAACGCGACTCCGGCATGGCACCGCTGATCGCCGCGAGGGGCGCGCCCGTCATCGTCATGCACAACCGCGACAGCGTCGATCCCGCCATCGACATCGTCGCGGACATCAAGACTTTCTTCCTGCGCTCGCTGGATCTTGCCGCAAAGGCCGGCATCGCGCGCGACAAGATCGTGCTCGATCCCGGGATCGGCTTCGGCAAGACCGCCGAGCAGAGCATGACCGCGCTGGCGCGCTTGCGCGAGCTCGACATGTTCGGCCTGCCGGTCCTGGTTGGTGCCTCGCGCAAACGCTTCATCGCCTCGGTGTCGCCCTCGGAGCCATCGGAGCGGCTCGCCGGCTCCATCGCGGCGCATCTGATCGCCGCGCAGCGCGGCGCCAAGATCATCCGGACCCATGACGTCGCCGAAACCCTGCAGGCCCTGCGGGTGGCGCATGCCATCGAGAGCAAGCAATGACCGACACGATCTTCGTCACCGGCCTGTCGATCCATGCCCGCCACGGCGTGATGGATCACGAAACCGAGGTCGGCCAGCGTTTCGTCATCGATCTCGAGCTCTATACCGACCTGTCGGAGCCTGCGCGCAGCGACCGGCTCGCAGACACAGTGTCCTACGCCGATGTCGTGGCGACGACGACGGCGGCGTTCAAGAACACCAATTACAAGCTCCTGGAGCGCGCGGCCGGCGCGGTCGCCGATGCCATCCTGTCGCACTTCCCCCGCATCCGCGCCGTGAAGGTCACCGTGCACAAGCCGCACGCGCCGATCGCCGCGATCTTCGACGATGTCGGCATCGTGCTGACGCGCTCGCGGCACCCCTGATGGCGAGCGTGCTGATCGCGCTGGGCGGCAATGTCGGCGACGTCCGCACGACATTCAAGAAGGCGATCGCGCATATCTGCGGCATGGCACAGGCGGCGCTGATCGCGCGCTCGTCCGACTATACGACCCCGCCCTGGGGCGACGAGGACCAGGATCCCTTCATCAATGCCTGTATCGAGATCGAGACCAGCCTCGATCCGCATGCGCTATTGTTCGTGCTGCAGAAAGTCGAGCAGAAGTTCGGCCGCACGCGAACCAAGGCGCGGCGCTGGGGCCCGCGCACGCTCGATCTCGACATGATCGCCTACGACGATGTCTCCTTGCAGAAGCCCGACCTGACGCTACCGCACCCGCGCCTGTTCGAACGCGCCTTCGTGCTGGTGCCGCTGGCCGAAGTCGCGCCTGACCGCGTGATCTCGGGCATTCGCGTTCGTGACGGGCTCGCCGGCGTCTCGACGCAAGGCATTGAGCGGCTTCCGGATACCGGTTAACCAAAAACAACCGTTTGCAGGAACTGTCCGCCGTGGCAATTTCGCCTGCGAATAACAAGACGTTTGGGAGCCCCGCGCCGCATGACCTCCGTGACTGACGACCTGCCGCTGGCGGCGGATTTTCCCAAGGCCACGCTAGAAGACTGGCGCAAGCTGGTCGACGGCGTGCTGAAGGGCGAGCCGTTCGAGAAGCTGGTCGGCAAGACCTATGACGGCATCAAGATCGAACCGCTCTATCCGCGCGCGAAGGGCGTTGCGCCGGTAGTGGGCCGGCCGCCGGCCGCGCCGTGGCAGGTCGTGCAGCGGATCGACCACCCCGATGCGGCGCTCGCGAATGCACAGGCGCTGCAGGATCTGGAGAACGGTGCGACCGGGCTTGCGCTGGTGTTTGCCGGCGCCAATGGCGCACGCGGTTTCGGCCTGGAACCGTCGGCCGAGGCGGTGGCGAATATCCTGAAAGACATTCACCTCGACGCCGGCATCGGCATCGAGCTCGAGATCGGACCGCAATCGCGGATGGCCGCGATCCATGTCGCGGAATATGTGAAGAGCAACGGCCTCGATCCCGGCGCCTGCAACATCCGCTTCGGGCTCGATCCGCTCGCGGCTGGCGCGGTGTGGGGCCACAGTCCCTATACTTGGGACGAAATCGCCCCCGCGATAACGGGCGCCATCAAGGGCCTCGCCGGGCTCGGCTTCAAGGGGCCGTTCGCCTCCGCGGACGGCCGCGTGATCCATGATGCCGGTGGCTCGGAGGTGCAGGAGCTCGCTTTCGTGCTCGCCTGCGGCGTCGCTTACCTGCGCGCGATCGAAGGCGCGGGCATTCCCCTCGAGCAGGCGCAGGGCATGGTCTATGCGCGGCTCGCCGCTGACGCCGACCAATTCCTGACCATGGCCAAATTTCGCGCGCTGCGGCTGTTATGGGCGCGCATCGAGACCGCGTGCGGGCTGACGCCCAAGCCACTGTTCATCGCTGCGGACACGGCGTGGCGCATGCTGACGCAGCGCGATCCCTATGTGAACATGCTGCGCGCGACCATGGCGACGTTCGCCGCGGGACTTGCCGGCGCCAACGCCATCACCGTGCTGCCGCATACGCTGGCCCTCGGCCTGCCCGATCCGTTTGCGCGGCGCGTGGCGCGCAACACGCAGCTTCTGCTGCTGGAGGAGAGCAATCTCGCCAAAGTCAGCGATCCCGCGGCAGGCAGCGGCGGCATCGAGACGTTGACGGCGCAGCTGTGCGAAGCGGCCTGGGGACTGTTCCAGGAGAGCGAGAGCGCCGGCGGCGCGTTCGCCGCGCTTCAGCAGGGTGTGTTCCAAAGAGAGGTCGCGGCCACGCGCAAGGCGCGCGAGGCCAATATCGCAAAGCGCCGCGACGTCCTGACCGGCGCGAGCGAGTTTCCGAACCTGAACGAGAGCGAAGCCACTGTCCTGAAGGCAACGCCGATCGCGCTTCCGCCCTACGGCGAACAGACATACAAGTTCGAGGCGCTGCTGCCGATCCGTCTGGCGGAACCGTTCGAGGCGCTGCGCGACAAATCCGACACGATGTTGAACGCGCGGGGCACACGGCCAAAGGTGTTCCTGGCCAATCTCGGCACGCCCGCCGATTTCACCGCGCGCGCGAAGTTCGCGAAGAGCTTTTTCGAGGCCGGCGGCATTGAAGCCGTTGACAGCGAAGGCTTTGCCGATCCGGCCAAGCTGGCCGCGGCCTTCAAGGCCTCCGGCGCCGAGCTGGCCTGTCTGTGTTCCAGCGACAAGGTCTATGCGGAACACGCCGACGCCGCGGCAAAGGCCCTGCAATCGGCCGGCGGGCGACATATCTATTTGGCGGGCCGCCCGGCTGAGGCCGAGGCGGCGCTGCGGGCCGCAGGCGTCACGGGCTTTGTCTTCGCCGGAGGCGATGCGCTTGCCACGCTGCAGGACGCCTACCGACGGATGGAGCAGCAATGACCGACACCAGCAAACCCGTTCTCACCGGCGGCTGCCAATGCGGAGCGGTGCGCTTCGGCGTCACGACAGCGCCGAACAGGGTCTCGATCTGCCACTGCCGGATGTGCCAGAAGGCGAGCGGCGCGCCGTTCGCCTCCTTTGCCGACATCAACAAGACGGATTTCGCCTGGACCAAGGGCAAGCCGTCGTTCTTCCGCTCTTCCACGATCGCCGAGCGCGGCTATTGCGCCGCCTGCGGCACGCCATTGAGCTTTGGCCGCATCGACGGCGACCGGATCGAGATCATGACCGGTACCTTCGACCACCCCGATCGCGTCATCCCGACGCGGCAGTTCGGCACAGAATCCCGCCTCGGCTGGGTGGTCGGCATCGCCAATTTGCCGAGCCAGACCACGCAGCAGAATTACGGACCGGAGAAGATGGCGACCATCGTCAGCTATCAGCATCCGGATCATGATTGAGCGCCTACGATTGGTTGAAGCCATGACTCGCATTCCCAATTTCGCCGACGTCACTTTCGAGCGAGCCGCCACCGCCACTCCTGCCGCCAGCGCCGAGCCGTGGCTGACGCCGGAGGGCATTCTGGTGAAGCCCGCCTATGGCGAGGCGGATCTCGCCGGGCTCGATTTCCTCGAGACGTATCCGGGCATCGCGCCCTATTTGCGCGGCCCCTACCCGACCATGTACGTCCACCAGCCCTGGACGGTCAGGCAATATGCCGGCTTCTCCACGGCGGAGGATTCCAACGCGTTTTATCGCCGCAACCTCGCGGCGGGGCAAAAGGGTCTCTCGGTCGCCTTCGATCTCGCCACCCACCGGGGCTACGACTCGGATCATCCGCGCGTCGGCGGCGATGTCGGCATGGCCGGCGTTGCGATCGATTCCATCTACGACATGCGCACGCTGTTTGCAGGGATTCCGCTCGACCAGATGAGCGTGTCCATGACCATGAACGGGGCGGTGCTGCCGATCCTCGCGCTCTACGTCGCTGCGGCCGAGGAACAGGGCGTGCCGCCGGAGAAGCTGTCGGGCACCATTCAGAACGACATCTTAAAAGAGTTCATGGTGCGCAACACCTACATCTATCCGCCGGCGCCCTCGATGCGGATCATCTCGGACATCTTCGCCTACACCTCTCAAAAGATGCCGAAGTACAATTCGATCTCGATCTCCGGCTATCACATGCAGGAGGCCGGCGCGACGCAGGATCTGGAGCTCGCCTATACGCTCGCCGACGGCGTCGAATATCTTCGTGCCGGTCTCGCCGCCGGCCTCGACGTCGACCGCTTCGCACCGCGCCTGTCGTTCTTCTGGGCGATCGGCATGAACTTCTTCATGGAAGTCGCCAAGCTGCGGGCGGCGCGCCTGCTCTGGGCGAAGCTGCTCAAGCCGTTCAATCCGAAGGACCCACGCTCGCTGTCGCTGCGCACGCACAGCCAAACGTCCGGCTGGTCGCTGACCGCGCAGGACGTCTTCAACAACGTGATGCGCACCACCGTGGAGGCGATGGCGGCGACGCAAGGCCACACCCAATCGCTGCATACCAACGCGCTCGACGAAGCGCTGGCGCTGCCGACGGATTTCTCGGCGCGCATCGCGCGCAACACCCAGCTGTTCCTGCAGCAGGAGAGCGGCACCACCCGCATCATCGATCCCTGGGGCGGCTCGTATTATGTCGAGCGGCTCACGCGCGACCTCGCCGCCAAGGCCTGGGGCCACATCCAGGAGATCGAGGAGCTCGGCGGCATGGCGAAGGCGATCGAAGCCGGCGTGCCGAAGCTGCGCATCGAGGAGGCCTCGGCCAAGACGCAAGCACGCATCGACGCCGGCAAGCAGGCGGTGATCGGCGTCAACAAGTACAAGCCAACCGACGAAGACAGAATCGAGATCCTGAAGGTCGACAACACCAATGTCCGCCGGCTTCAGATCGACAAGCTCAAGCGGCTGAGAGCCGAGCGCAACCAGCAGGAGGTCGATGCCGCCCTCGCCGCGCTGACGCGCTCGGCTGGCGAAGGCAACGGCAATCTGCTCGCGCTCGCAATCGACGCGGCACGCGCCAAGGCGACGGTCGGCGAGATCTCGGAGGCGCTGGAGAAAGTGTTCGGCCGGCACCGCGCCGAGATCAAGTCCATCACCGGCGTCTACAAGCGGGAGGCGTCCAGCATGGGCACCCAAGTCGAGAAGGTTCAGGCGTTGATCGACGCCTTCGAGGAGGCCGAGGGCCGCCGCCCGCGCATCCTGGTCGCCAAGATCGGCCAGGACGGCCACGACCGCGGCCAAAAGGTGATCGCGTCGGCATTCGCCGACATCGGCTTCGACGTCGACATCGGGCCGCTGTTTGCCACCGCCGACGAAGCCGCGCGGCAGGCGGTCGAGAACGACGTCCATATCCTCGGCGTCTCCTCGCTGGCGGCCGCCCACCTCACCGCGGTGCCGGAGCTGAAGGCCGCGCTGAAAAAGCAGGGCCGCGACGACATCATGATCATCGTCGGCGGCGTGGTGCCGCCGCAGGATTACGATGCGCTCTATGCCGCCGGCGCCGAGGCGATCTTCCCGCCCGGCACGGTGATCGCGGACGCCGCCGAGGAGCTGATCCGCAAGCTGAACGCCCGGCTGGGGCATAGCGAGGCGGCGGAGTAGCTTCGCCGTCGAATTTCCGAGAAGAAGGACTTTGCGTGATGCTTCTCGCGCCAACGTTCATGCGCGCGCTCGCTGCCGCTGCGGTTTACACTGCGCTGTCCAGTCCCGCTCACGCCGCCGACCCCAAGCCCGACGCCGTCGTCAAGACCAAAAGCATCGAGGCGCGCGTGTTCCTCGACGACAAGATCAAGGCGAATGCGGCGCTGGCGGCGGACTGCCTCGCCGAGGGCAGGAAATGGCTCGACAAGAATGCCGCCGAAGCCGCCGCCGCGCGCAAAGCCGATCCGCAATTCTTTAAGGAGAGCGGCTGGGACTTCGAACGCAAATATGAGATCCGCTCCGTCGTTGCCGACCGCTATGTCAGCATCCTGCGCAACGACCACATGAACACAGGCGGCGCCCACCCCAATTCTGGCGTCAACACGATCCTGTGGGACAAGGCCGACAACAAGCGCATCTCGATCCGCCCGTTCTTCGCCGAGACGGCCGACAACGGCGCGACCATGAAGGCGATGGTGAAGGCCATCATCGCCTCGCTGAAGGCTGAGAAGAAGAAACGCGAGGCCGGCGAGACCGCAACCGACGAATGGTTCAAGGGCGTCGCGCCGAGCCTGCTCAAGATCGGCGCGGTGACGCTCGCGCCCTCCACCGAGGCCGGCAAGAGCTCCGGCCTCACCCTTCACTATCCGCCCTATGCCGTCGGTCCCTACGCCGAAGGCGAGTATGTCGCCTTCGTGCCGTGGGAGACGCTGAAGCCTTACCTCACGGCGGAGGGCGCGCGCATCTTCGGCGGCGCGCGGCCGAAAGACGACGAAGAGGTACAGTGAGCGTCGCTGAAGCGCGATGAGATTTGGATGAATCGTCATCGCGCTTTAAGTCTTTGTTGGAGCATGATCCTTTCGGAAAACCGCTTCACACTTTTCCGGATCATGCTCTAACTGGATCGCGGACGGGTCCGGGCCAATGTCCGTGCCAGGGATTCCGTCCAAGCGGGAATCCAGGAGGCAAACAGGGCCTTCCAGCGCTCGGCGTCCGCAGGTTCAGTTTCTAGCGCAACCGACCATTCGATGAGGGTGCGGTCGCCTTCTATGATCGGACGCAGATGCATGGTGCCTTGGTAGCGCGTCGGCGCCGGACTCGGGCCGCCGTCGTCTTGCGGATAGGATATCGCTTCGAGACCAGCATAGGTCAGGGTGTGCCGCCGGTCCGAGTGATCGACCAGGCGCTGGCGGATCCAGTTTCCGAGATAGCAGAAGCGCCTGATGGCGCCGACTTCATCGCCGCGCCTGTTATCTTCGATCTCGCTCTCGCTCACCCCGTCGATATAAGCGGGATAGTTGTTGAAATCGCGGATCAGCGACCAGACGTCGTCGAGCGGGTGGTCCAGCACGGCACTGTAATACGCTTGGGTCATCGATGGCTCGCCTTTGGTTTCGTTACGCGCAGAGGTTGGCTACCCGCGCGGACAAAACCCACCCGATTTCCGACCGCCCATTCGACGGGTCGTCTGCTTTCACACAACATGGCACTTCCAGTTGGTAGCGCTACCTTGCGGCGGCGACGCAAAGCCGACTAGAATGCCGGAGTTGACAAGAGCGCCCGGCATCACGGGCGCCGCTGGGAGGCATTCAATGTCCAAGATTTCGCGCCGCACCTTTGCGGCTTCCACCGCCGCTATCGCGGCCTCCGCCGCCTTCGGCTTCAAGCCCGCGCTAGCACAAGCCTATCCGGCGCGGCCGGTCACCGTGATCGTGCCCTGGGGCGCCGGCGGTGGCACCGATGCCACCGCGCGCATCGTCGCGGCGCTGCTGGAGAAGGACCTCGGCCAGCCATTCAACGTGGTCAACCGCACCGGCGGCTCCGGTGTGGTCGGCCATAGCGCGATCGCGACCGCGCAACCCGACGGCTACACCATCGGCATGCTGACGGTCGAAATCTCGATGATGCACTGGCAGGGCCTCACCGATCTGACGCCGAAGAGCTACACGCCGCTGGCGCTGATGAACGAGGATCCGCCCGGCATCCAGGTCTCCTCCTCCTCGCCCTACAAGACGGTCAAGGAGCTCGCCGATGCGATCAAGGCGGCGCCTCCCGGCAAGTTCAAGGCTTCCGGCACCGGCCAGGGCGGCATCTGGCATCTGGCGCTGGTCGGCTGGATGCAGGCGATGGGCCTGCCCGCCAACCAGGTCGCCTGGGTGCCGTCGAATGGCGCGGCACCCGCAATGCAGGATCTCGCGGCCGGTGGTGTCGACCTTACCACCTGCTCGGTGCCGGAGGCGCGCGCCATCATCGAGGCCGGCAAGGCCAGGAGCCTTGCCATCATGGCGCCCGCGCGCAACCCGGTGTTCAAGGACGTGCCGACGCTGAAGGAGGCCATGGGCATCGACTACGCAACCGGCGCCTGGCGCGGCATTGCCGGGCCGAAAAGCTTGCCGCCGGAGATCGCAACGAAGCTCACCGCCGCGCTGAAGAAGGTCTACGACTCCGCCGAGTTCAAGGACTTCATGAGCAATCGCGGCTTCGGCACCGTTTGGGGCGATGCGGCCCATTTCGCGGCCTTCATGGACAAGGGCGATGCCCAGATGGGCGAGGCGATGAAGGCCGCGGGCCTGAGCAAGGCGTAATGTTTTCACCTCTCCCGACTGCGGGGAGAGGTCGAATTCGAGCTTTGCTCGAATTCGGGTGAGGGGGAGTCTCCGCGAGTCCAGCTCTCACCGTTCGCGCGGAAAGTCCCCTCACCCCAACCCTCTCCCCGTAAGAACGGGGAGAGGGAGAAGAAAGCCTACAGGACTCCCCTATGCGTCTTCCCGACTCCATCACGGGATCGTTTCTCGTCGTGCTCGGCGCGGCTGCCGCCTATGGCGGCTACATCCTGCCGCCGGTACCGGGGCAGCCGGTCGGCCCGAACGTCTTTCCGCTCGTGATCGGCTGCGGCCTTGCGCTGTGCGGGCTCGCCATCGTGTTCGGCATCGGCCATTCCTTCGAGGAGGAGGAAGAACTGGTCCCGTTCGAGGACGGTCAGGCGGCAGCCCCGCCGCCGCAGAGCAAGCTCTACGGCCTGCGCGCGCTGCTGCCGCCGGCGCTGCTGCTGTTCTACGTCTTCGCCGCGGACCGGCTCGGGTTCATCATCACCGCGGCGATCATCGTCTACCTGACCTCGACTGCGCTCGGGGCGAAATGGAAGCTGGCGCTGCCGCTCGCGGCACTCTCGCCGTTCGCCATTCATCTCATCTTCGGCAAGTTGCTCCGCGTGCCGCTGCCCGCCGGCCTGTTGCCGACGCCCTGGTAATCCCATGCTGAAGACGCTGGTTGATGCATTCGCGCTGATCTCCACCTGGGAGGTCATCATCTCGATGTTTGCCGCCTCGGTTTACGGGCTGGTGATCGGCTCGCTGCCGGGCCTGTCGGCGACGATGGCGACCGCCCTGCTCGTCCCCGTCACCTTCTATCTGTCGCCGATCGCGGCGATCGCGACCATCGTCGCGGCCTCCTCGATGGCGATCTTCTCCGGCGACATTCCCGGCGCGCTGCTGCGGATCCCGGGCACGCCCGCCTCCGCCGCCTATGCGGATGAAGCCTACGCCATGACGCGCAAAGGCCAGGCCGAGCTCGCGTTGGGCGCCGGCGTCTGGTTCTCCGCCGTCGGCGGCATCGCCGGCGTGCTGTCGCTGATGATCCTGGCGCCGCCGCTGGCCGAGATCGCGCTGTCGTTCTCGACCTTCGAATATTTCTGGCTGGCGCTGCTCGGCCTGATGTGCGCCACCTTGGTGGCGCGCTCGTCGCCGGTGAAGGCGATCGCCGGCATGTTCATCGGCCTGCTCGTTGCCTGCATCGGCATCGAGAATCCCGGCGGCGTCCCGCGCTTCACCTTCGGCCTCACCGATCTGTTCGGCGGCATCGAGCCGATCCCGGCGCTGGTCGGCGTGTTCGCAGTGGCGCAGGTGATGCGCGCGATGCTGACGCCCGAGCCGCCGCCGCTGCCGCGGCGAAAATTCGGAAGTATCATGGCCGGCCAATGGCGGCTGACGAAGCTCTACCATTGGCAGATGACGCGCGGGAACATCGTCGGCATCATCATCGGCGTGCTGCCCGGCGCCGGCGCCGACATGGCCGCGTGGGTGTCCTACGCGATGTCGAAGCGCTTCTCCAAGGAGCCGGAAAAGTTCGGCACCGGCCATGTCGAGGGCTTGGTCGAGGCCGGCGCCAGCAACAATGCCAGCATCGCCTCCGGCTGGGTGCCTTCGCTGCTGTTCGGCATCCCCGGCGACACCATCGCCGCGATCGCGATCGGGGTGCTCTACATGAAGGGCCTCAATCCCGGGCCGACGCTGTTCACTGAGAAAGCGTCGAGCATGTACGCGATCTACCTGATGTTCATCATCGCGAACATTCTGATGATCCCGCTCGGCATCGCCATGATCCGCGTCGCCACCTACATCCTGCTGGCGCCGCGCTCGGCGATCATGCCGATCATCATGCTGTGCTGCGCGGTCGGTTCGTTCGCGATCGGCAACAACATGTTCGGCGTCGTCACCGTCGCCGCCTTCGGCGTGATCGGCTATGTCATGGAGACCAACGGCTATCCCGTCGCCGCCATGGTGCTCGGCATCGTCATGGGCACCATGGTGGAACAGGCCTTCGTCACCTCGCTGATCAAGTCGGACGGCAGCATCTTGCCGTTCTTCGAGCGCCCGGTCGCGGCCATCCTCGCCGCGATGGCGATCGGCGCGCTGCTCTGGCCGGTCATGGTGTGGATCTGGCGCAAGGTGAAACAGCCGCAGACCGCCGCGGCAACGACCCGGTGATATCGAGCGGGCGGCCCTCGCCTGCCCCGCCTCGGCGTTGTAAAGCAGAGGCATGACTGAGAAGAAGGCCTCGCTCGACATCAAGACTCTCGCCCGCGACGTGCGCGCCGGCAGTCGCGCGGCCCTCGCCCGGGCCATCACGCTGGTGGAGAGCCGGCGCAGCGACCACCAGGCGCTGGCGCGGGAGCTGGTGCAGATGCTGCTGCCCGACACCGGCAAGGCGTTTCGCGTCGGCATCACGGGATCGCCGGGCGTCGGCAAATCCACCACGATCGATGCGCTGGGTACGTATCTCATCGAGCAGGGCCACAAGGTCGCGGTGCTCGCGGTCGATCCGTCCTCGGCGCGCAGCGGCGGCTCGATCCTCGGCGACAAGACCCGGATGGCGCGGCTGTCGGCCTCGAACGACGCCTTCATCCGGCCCTCGCCGTCCTCGGGTACGCTCGGCGGTGTCGCGGCGAAGACGCGCGAGGCGATGCTGCTGTGCGAGGCCGCCGGCTTCGGCGTCGTGCTGGTGGAAACCGTCGGCATCGGCCAGTCCGAAACCGCCGTCTGCGACATGACCGACTTCTTCCTCGCCCTCATGCTGCCGGGCGGCGGCGACGAGCTGCAGGGCATCAAGAAAGGCCTGGTCGAGCTCGCCGATATGATCGCGATCAACAAGGCCGACGGCGACAATTTGAAGCGCGCCAGGATTACCGCGGCCGACTATCGCGGCGCGCTGCAGATCTTGGCGCCGCGATCGCAGCATTGGCATCCGCCGGTCGAGACCTATTCGGCGCTGACCGGCGACGGCATCGCAAAGATCTGGCAGAAGGTTTTGGATCACCGCAAGGCGATGAATGCCTCCGGCGATTTCGCCGCGCGGCGGCGCGAGCAGCAGGTGAAGTGGATGTGGTCGATGCTGGAGCAGCGCATGCTGGCGCGGCTGCGCAGCGAAGCGTCGGTGCGGACCAAGGTCCGCAAGATCGAGGCCGAGGTCGCCGACGGGCATCTCACGCCGGCGCTCGCCGCCGAGCAGATCCTGGAGTTGCTGCAATGAGCGACAAGCTCCGCATTCTCCTCACCGGTTTCGGTCCATTTCCCGGCGCGCCCTATAATCCGACTCAGCCGCTGGTGGCGCGGCTGGCGCAGTTGCGCCGGCCCGCGCTCGACGATGTCGCCCTATCGAGCCACATCTTCCCGGTCACCTATGCCGCGGTCGACCGCCAATTGCCCGAGGTGCTCGCTACGCAAAAGCCCGACGCGCTCCTGATGTTCGGCCTCGCCGCCCGCACGCCTTACCTGCGCGTCGAAACCCGGGCGCGCAACGCCGTGACCATGCTCTGGCCCGATGCCGCCAACACCCGCTCGACCAAGCGCGGCATCGCCGGCCATGCCGACGCGATGATGTTCGGCCCGCACACCGCAAGGCTGCTGCGCGCCGCGCGCCTCACCGGCATCGACGCCCGCCCCTCGCGCGACGCCGGCGCCTATCTCTGCAATTACCTGAGCTGGCGCGCGATTGAGCAGGTGAAGGCGGGCGGCCCGAAGCTCGCGGCGTTCATCCACATTCCCCTACTCGCGCGCAGCGGCGGCATGCACTGCAAGGGCGCAGCCCGCATCACGCTCGAGGAGCTGGTGGATGCGGGGGAAGCGATGCTGATGGAGATGGTGCAGTTGGCACGGAAGGCGCGGAACGCCTCGGTCTCGTAGCGTGGTAGGGTGGGCAAAGCGAAGCGTGCCCACGTCTTCTCTTGTATTTGACAGGCGGTGGGCACGGCGCAAGCGCGCCTTTGCCCACCCTACGGCACCGTCTCTTGCGTAAACATTTAACCCTACCGCGAACAATCCTCACGGTCCTCGCCGTGCTGCGCTACGAAACCGCTGCGGACACCTCCCGCGTCCGCCGGAGGACGCGTCATGGACCTCAATCGCCGTCATTTCATCGGGGCTTCGACCGCGGGCATTGCCGGTGCGCTGGCCATGCCGGCCGATGCCGCGCCGCTGACGTCGCTGCTCGGCCGCGATGCCAGCCAATACGGTGTGCGGCCAGGCAGCGGCGAGGACCAGACCCGCGCGCTGCAGCGTGCCATCGACGAGGCCGCGCGGGCGCAATTGCCGCTCGCCTTGCCACCCGGCGTGTACCGGACCGGTCTGTTGCGGCTGCCGAACGGCGCGCAGCTGATCGGTGTGCGCGGCGCGACTAAGCTCGTCTTCACCGGCGGGGTCTCGGCGATCCAGAGCGACGGCTCCGATGCGATCGGCCTCACCGGGATCACCTTCGACGGCGGCGGCATTCCGCTGCCGACACGGCGCGGCCTGATCCACGTTCTCGGCGGGCGCGACGTGCGCATCACCGATTGCACGATCGCAAGCTCGGGCGGCAGCGGCATCTGGCTCGAGCAGGTCGCGGGCGACATTTCCGGCAATATCTTCACCGACATCGCGGTGACGGCGGTCGTGTCGTTCGACGCCAGGGGCCTCAGTGTCTGTCGCAACACGATTCTCGGCACCAACGACAACGGGATCGAGATCCTGCGCACCGCGATTGGCGATGACGGCACGCTGGTCGCCGACAACCGCATCGAGAACATCAAGGCCGGCCCCGGCGGCTCGGGCCAATACGGCAATGCCATCAACGCCTTTCGCGCCGGCAACGTGATCGTGCGCGGCAACCGCATCAGGAATTGCGACTATTCGGCGGTGCGCGGCAACTCGGCCTCGAACATCCACATCAGTGGCAACAGCGTCAGCGACGTGCGCGAGGTCGCGCTCTATTCCGAGTTCGCGTTCGAGGGCGCGGTGATCGCCAACAACATTGTGGACGGCGCGGCCGTCGGCGTCTCCGTCTGCAATTTCAACGAGGGCGGCCGCATCGCGGTGGTCCAGGGCAACATCATCCGCAACCTGATCCCGAAGCGGCCGATCGGCACCGCGCCCGACGACGATGCCGGCGTCGGCATCTACATCGAGGCGGATTCTTCGGTGACCGGCAACGTGGTCGAGAACGCACCGTCCTACGGCATCGTCGCCGGCTGGGGCAAATATCTGCGCGACGTCGCGATCACGGGCAACGTGATCCGCAAGGCGCTGGCCGGCGTCGGTGTCTCCGTGGTGGCCGGCGCCGGCACCGCGCTCGTCAACAACAACATGATCTCCGAGACGCCGCGCGGCGCCGTGGTCGGCCTCGATCACGCCCGCGCGGTGACGTCGGATCTGTCGGCCGACGGCGCACAACGCTTCGCGCAGCTGGTGGTCGGCGGCAATGCGGTGCGGCGCTAGAACGCGTTCCTGAGCAGCGGGTACTTCGCTTCCAGGCCGTCGAGGCTGAAGGTGAATTCGACGACGCGCTCGGGGGCGGCGACGATTTCCTCGGCGGGCGGGGCGAACTGCGGCAGGAGCGCCGCCATCGCTGCAGGCGCGGTTTTCGGCGGCTTCGCCGCAGGCACGGGCGGCCTCACTTCCGGCGCGGTGAAGGGGGCACTCGCAGCCGGCTCCACGCGCGGTGATCTCACGGCAGGTGCGGTGAACGGTGGCTTCGCAGCGGGAGCCTTGAGCGGCGGCATCTCGGCAGGCGCGACGAACGACGGCCAAGCTACGGGCATAGCAAGCGGCGTGATCGGGGCTTCGGTGAGCTCCGCGAGCACGTCCGGTTTCGGATCGAGCCTCACCGGCGTGACGGTCTCGGGAGCGATGTGAACGGCCTTGGGCTGCACGGTCTGCGCCTGCTCGCGCGGCGCCATGCGGGGCATCGTCGCCGGCGACCAACCGAATGCCGGCGTCACGCTCGCAGCCGCCTCGGCGACATCCCCGCCCGTTGCAAGCGCGCGCCAGGTCTGGACGGCGCGTTTGGCCTCCTGGATGTTTTCGAGGAACGCGATCTCGGAATGATAGCGGCGCCAGCGGCCGGTCTCGAACATCTCGGAGAGATGTTGCAGGCGCTGCTCGGCGAGAGCGCACCAGCGCGCCGCGATTTGGCGGCTGCCCGCCGCGTCGCGAACGAACTCTTGGCGATGTGTCATGAACCAGCCCGTCAGGAGAAAACACGGACGCGGGGGACGCAACGCACACGAATCAATTTAGACGCGACATGAATATTTTGTGGAAAAGTTTTGACTTGTCCAGCAACGACGCGGCATTCGTCACCAGACACCGTAGTCGTGCGGAGAATTGCTGTGTTTTCGAGTCAAGCTTCGCACAAGCATGACGGAGTTGCGGCGTGTCGCGCGGGCGACGGCGACCGGCGCCGCGTCGATCTTCAACCGCACGCTGAACAAATGCGGAGCTTCAAAAAATCGGACGCAAGATTCTTGTTCTGACGCGTTTTCTTCACGCGAACCGGCATCCACTTCGCTCAAAAACGCTCTGAAAAGAAAAGACCCGTCCGGGGGGACAACCGGACGGGTCGAGCCATATGGGCGCTTGGGGTGGATGGGCGCTCGCGCCTGATATGACTGATGGGGAGGGATGACCGCTCCCACATCAGTTGGTCGTGGCAGCGGGCTGAACGTTCAATGCGGGGGGTCGCTTTTTTAACCTTCGGCGTGAGCGCAAAGGTGGCGCAGCGACTATCGCGCCGCCGGCCTATCTGCCTGAGAAACCGCGGATTTATCCTCCGCGCTCGTCAGCGAAGGCTGCTCGATCGCGCGTATGCCCGGCTCGTCGCGACGCTTCGGAGCATCTTCACGTTTTGTTGTACCGGAGGCAGCAGCGACCGGCGTCGCGCTGTCGGCGGGAACAGCCATGACGGCGGCAAACGCATCGGCATGGCCGTCGCCGAAGAGGTCGTCACGCCCGGGAGAGCCGAGGTCGCGTGCGGTCTTCACCAGCGTCATGCGCAGCGCTTCCGGCTTCAGTGTGTAGTTGCGCTCGAGCAGCAGCGCCGCGACGCCTGAGACATAGGCGGCCGAGAACGAGGTTCCCGACGTCACCTGGTATTTGCCGTCTGGCGCCGGCAGGAAGATGTCGACGCCGGGGGCCGCGACGGCGATGTAGTTGCCGCGGTTGGAGGCGGCGAACAGCCTATCCTGCCGGTCCGTCGCGCTGACCGCGATCACGTTGGGATTGGCCGCCGGATAGAGCGGCGGCGATTTCGCGCCGGCATTGCCGGCGGCCGCGATCAGCACGAGACCACGCGCGGCCGTCGCCGCGATCGCGCGTTCGATCACCGCGTCCTTCGGACCGGCAAAGCTCATATTGACGATCTGCGCGCCGTGCTCGGCGGCGTAGTTCAGGGAACGCAGGATGATGTAGGACGAGCTCTCAGCACTGCCATTGGCACCGCCGAAGGCCCGGATGGCGATGATGCGGGCTTCGGGCGCGCTGCCCATCAGACGGGCATGGGCCGCGATCGCGCCGGCGATGCCGGTGCCATGGACGTGCGGCCCCTCGGCACTGCCGAGCGCGTCGAAATTGTCGGCGACGGAATTGGCGAGCTCGGGATGCCCGGCGTCGATGCCGGAATCGATCACGGCGATCGTGACGTTGGCCCCGTGCGCCAGCGTATGGGCCTGCGGCAGGCGGAGCTTTGCCAGCGCATATTGCGCAGGATCGCCCTCGGTCGTGGCCGGCGATTTCTGGTCCTGGAGGACGTAGCGGAAGTTCGGCTGCAGCGAGCGCACGCTGCCGTCGGCCGCAAATTCGCGCCGCACGGTCTCATAGGGCCGGCCGTCGGTGATGCGGAACAGGCCGAACGTGGCTCCGATCAGCGGGAAATTCTCGGAAGCGAGGCGGGTCAGGCCGTGGCGACGCGCCAGCTCGTCGGCCTCGGCCGTCGACAGCGCGCCGTCGATCTCGGCGACAAATTCGCCTGCGAAGCTGCGCGAGGTCAGCGCGACCCGCGTGTTGTTGCCGCGCCCTTTGCCGGCGCTTTTCTTGCCGGATTTTCCGGTGCCCTCGCCGCCCGCGTTCGGCTGCGCCAGACATTCGCCGTCGCCACTGCGATAGGGCGCGGTACAGGCCGGATAGAGGTTCGGCGAGTAACGCGCATAGGGCAGCACCGGCGTCGTCGGCCCGATCCGCGACGTCGTGGTACGGGGAATGGTCGCCATCGTCCGCGGGCCGCGGTCGACGCTTGCCGCGCGCGCAGCGATGTTCGGGCTGACCCGCGGGGTGATGTTGGGAGAGACGGTCGGCGTGCGCGAGGGCACGCTGATCGTTGGCGTGCGCATGATCGCCTGCGCCTGCGCAACCTCGACGCCGAAACAGGAGGCGACCAGAAGCGCAACGCCGACGGATGAAGCGCGGGCCCCGGCGCGCACCCTGCTCTCGGGTTTGCCCGACATCGGCTGGGCGGCGCGCCTAAGGCGCCGCGACGGCGAGGTTGACGAACTTCTCGCGCTGCATCCTGCCGAGCAGCGACGCGAGTTCGTCCTGGCCCATCGCCTTGTCGAACTGGAGGCGGAACATGCCGCCCTTGGCATCGCCGATGATCGAAGCCTGGTAGCTGTCGAGCAGCGCGGTGATGTCGGCGACGCGCGCCTCGGGCGTGAAGCGCACCAGCGCGCGCGCCGGCGCGGCCGTGCTGCCAAGCTCGCGCGTGATCGGCGCGCTGGTCGAGAGCGAAGCGGTCTGGAAGGTCGCCGGCTGGTTCTTCATCAGCACGGCGCCGATGATGCCGGCCTGCAGCACGAGCGCGACGGCACCGAGGCTCGCCGACCACGCCAGCGTGCGCGGCGACAGGCTCGCGAAGAAGGTCGAGATACGCGCCGACAGCGGCAGCGAGCCGCTCGCCCTCGCCGGCTCGGCATCGATCGCGGCGAACAGCTTCTGCATGGCGCGCGCCGACGGCGCCCCCAAGCTCTCGTTCAGATGGATGGTCTCTTCGTACTCGGCGCGGATCACGGCGTATTGCCTGGCAAGCTCGGAATCGCGCGCCAGCGCTTCCTCGACACGGCGCGCATCGCGCGCGTTCAGCGTGCCGGCAGCGTGCCAGGGCAGCAGCAGTTCAATTTCACTGGGCTCTTGCTCCAGCATCTTCTTGCTCAAAGCCATCATGGCCAGCCTCGCTCGACGCCGGCTGCCTTCAGCAGTTCGGCCAGTTTCTTGCGCGCATAGAACAAGCGCGTCTTCACAGTGTTCTCCGGTATCCCGACGATTTCGGCCACCTCTTCCACGGACTTCTCGTGGTAGTAGACGAGATCGACGATTTCCCGATGATCCGGCGAGAGGCCCGTCAGACACTCCCGCAAAGCCTCACTGGTATCCTTCTTCTGCACCACCGTTTCCGGATCGTCGGACGTATCCTCGATCGCGTTGGCGGCCTCTTCGTCTAGCTCGAAATCCTTCCTGCGCCGGAGCGCAGATAGGGCCTTGAACCGGGTGATTGCCAGCAGCCAGGTGGAAACGGCAGATCGGCCCTCGAACTTGCCGGCTTGACGCCAGACGTCGAGAAACACCTCGCTGATGAGGTCTTCCGCCGCCTGCTCGTCCCGCACGAGCCTCAGCCCGAACCTGTAAACCCTGACATGGTGCCGCCCGTACAGCACCTGCATGGCGAGCCGGTCACCTTGAGCGATCCTGGCGATCAGGATCTCGTCCGAAGCCGCCTGTGTCGCGCTCAATGGCCGTCTCGCAAGGTTGGTCGGGTCGATGCGGTGGACGGTTCGACGTGGGGGGCAAAATTGTTCAACCTACCGCACTCATACGGGGGCCTGTGTGAGCTACCCCACATACGGGCATTTTTCTTGTCCCACCCGTGGTGGTCAGCGTCGTCAATCCGAAACGGTACCATAATACTGAG
Organism: Bradyrhizobium glycinis; assembly: GCF_016031655.1. Lineage (GTDB taxonomy): Bacteria > Pseudomonadota > Alphaproteobacteria > Rhizobiales > Xanthobacteraceae > Bradyrhizobium > Bradyrhizobium glycinis. The sequence goes on along the minus strand of NZ_JACCHQ010000001.1, from coordinate 48,560 downwards.
ATATTCCCTACGGAATGCCTGCCCGGGCACATGCGGCCCGGCCTCATCCGGTTCCATAGCAGCCCCTCACCACCTTTGTCGCGTCAAGCCTTGTTTCGGCTCGACCGCAGCGCACACGATGCGTGATCACCGGTAAAATTCTCACGCTAGATGATCGCCTTGTTCCCTGCTGCACGGTTCGGATTCGATTTCAAAGGATACCAAACCTAAAGGCTTGCCACGTAGGTTTTTACGCTGACATCCACCATTGGCGGGACCATGGGTACGGCCGCGACGTCCTTTCCGGAGAGGAATGCCGCAGAGGTCGCGGATCTCGTCCTCGCGCCCGAGACGACGGCTCCCGAGGTCAAGGCGCGCCGCGTCTGGCAGCGCCGCCAGATGTATATCGGCCAGGTCGCGAGCTACTCGCTGGGCGGCGCGGTTCTGCTGCTCTACGCCTATGACGGCGCGGTCTCTATGGCCGTTCCGACGCTGTTCTGGTTCGGCGGCCTTCTGATCATCGGGACTTTCACGGTGCTGTCGGAGGCCGGTTTCGGCGACCGTTTCGAAGATCATTACCTCACCGTCTATCAGATTTCGGCGCATATGGCGCTGCAATTGGTGTTCCTGCTCTCGGTGCCGACCATCGGGGTCGCGTTTCTTGCCGTGTTGTTTCTAATCTTCGCGTTCGGCACGCTGCGGATGACCTCGAGCCAGGCCATGCTCACCTGGGGCCTCGCCACCTGCGGGCTCACCGTGGTTTTCCTGGGATCGGACCTGCCGATCGGACTGCCGGTCGCGACCCGCCTGCAGCGAACCGCCTCGATGCTCTGCTTCGTGCTGGTGATCGGGCAGTGCGCCTTCCTCGGCCTGTTCGGCGCCACCTTACGCAAGATCCTGTACCAGCGCAGCATCGAACTGAAGGCCGCCTATCGGCGCATCGAGGAGCTGGCAGAGCTCGACGAGCTCACCGGCTCCTACAACCGCCGCTGCATCATGCGGCTCCTCGATGCCGAGATCGAAAAGTCTCGGCGGGCATCCACGCCCTTCGCGATCGCGCTGATCGATCTCGACTGGTTCAAGCGCATCAACGACGCTTACGGCCATCCCATTGGCGATGAGGTGCTGCGCACCTTCGCGATCACCATTTTCGCCAACATCCGCCCGGCCGACAGTTTCGGCCGCTACGGCGGCGAGGAATTCCTGCTGCTGCTGCCGCACACGTCGGGCGACGTCGCGCTCCGCATGCTCGAGCGCCTGCGCGGCATCGTCGCCGATCTCGACTGGGGCGCGTTCTCCCCCAGCATGCGGGTGACCATTTCCGCAGGCGTCGTGACGCTGCGCGACGTCGATACTGCCGACACATTTCTCGCGCGCGCCGACAGCGCGCTCTATTCCGCCAAGGCGCAAGGGCGCAACTGCATTGCAGCGAGCTGACCGATCCATTTTCCTCCGGCACGACAGAAGCCGCTGCCGGGCCGAACGCTCCAGGACAGAGCAATGAGATCCAATTCCGCAAGACCATCCGAAAACCTGATCGAGGAATTGCAGGCTGCCCTCTCGCACGGGACCGTCGCGCGTCGGGTGGAGACGCTGCGCCGGGTCACCGATCTCTTCGTGGGCAACGCGGTCGACTATTCCGACGACCAGATTCGCGTGTTCGACGACGTGTTCCAGTGCCTGATCGAGCAGATCGAGACGTCGGCCAAAGCGCTGCTCGCCGAACGGCTCGCGCCGATCGCGGCTGCGCCGCCGCAGATCATCCGCACGCTCGCGCTCGACGAGGTGATCGAGGTCTCCGGCCCCGTGCTGTCGAAGTCGGAGCGGCTGGACGAAGCAATATTGGTCGAGATCGCGCACACCAGGGGCCAGGCGCATCTCAAGGCGATCTCGCTGCGGCGGACGTTGTCGGAAGCGCTGACCGACGTGCTGGTGGCGCGGGGCAACGAGGACGTGGTGCAGTCGACCGTCGGCAATCCGGGCGCGCGGTTCTCGGAGGAGAGTCTCGCCGACCTCGTGGTCCGCGCCGAGCGCGACGACGACCTCGCCAGCTGCATCGGCCTGCGGCCCGACCTGCCGCGCCATCACTATCTGAGGCTGGTCGCCAAGGCATCCTCGAGCGTGCGCAGGAAGCTCGCGGCCGCGCATCCCGAGCTCGCGGACGAGGTGTCGAGGGCCGTCGAGGAAGCGGCCCAACGGGTTCGCGCCGTCGCCAGGACCAAGCAGACGGAAATGGCTCGCGCGCTGGTGAAGTCGCTGCACGAGGACGGCCGTCTCACCGAGCTCCAGGTCGCCACCTTTGCCGAGCAGGGCAAGTTCGACGAGACCAATGCGGCGCTGGCCGCACTCGCAGGGATCGCGGTCGAGACCGCCGAGACCATGATGATCGAGAGCCGCACCGAAGGCGTGATGATCCTCGCCAAGGCCGCGGGCATGCAATGGTCGAGCGTGCGCGCCATCATCGCCTTGCGCGAGAAGCTCTCCGGGGGGTCGCAGACCGACATGCTGAAGCTGCGCGACACCTATGAGGCGCTGCGCTCATCGACCGCGCAACAGGTATTGCGCTTCCACCGCATGCAGTTGCACGCGACGCCGGCGGCGTGAAGCCGGCGCTAAAGCGCGATGCGATTAGGATGAATCGTCATCGCGCTTTAGGTTATTGTTTGAGCATGATCTTTTCGGAAAACCGCTACACACTTTTCCGGATCATGCTCTAATACCGCAACACCTTCGATCCGACCGCTGCGCCGATCGCCGTCACCAGCGCGGTCGCGAGCGTGTACCAGGTCGCGACGAACAGAGGGGAATCGTCGGTGCAGTGCGAGGCATAGAGGGTCGCCGCAAGTCCTGCCGACACCAGCCCGGCGAGCGCTCCGGCGAGAGCGGGGCGGGACGGCGCGCCGTGGCGCAGGCCGAACAGCGCCCCCGCAAGCAGCGGCAGCGACATAGCGGGGATCGCGACCAGGCACACCCTGGAGTTCTTGCCCATCAGCCGCATGGTCATCGGCATGGCTGGCGCCATCATCGCCTCGCTGCCGATCGCCACCGCGAGCAGCCCGACGGGAAGCAGCAGCAGCCAGCCCCAGCCGCGCAGCAGGGCTTCCGGACGCGACAAATGCAGGCTGACGATGATGGCGGGGATTGCGAGCGACAACGTCACCGCGAACTTCGTGTCGAAGAACGGATTGCGCATGGCGCTCATGACATCGGCGCGCACGCCGAGGAATGTCGCGAAGATCAGGATCGACAAGGGCGCGGCCACCAGCAGCGCCATGATCAGCACGGCGCCGACGCGTGGGGCACGGTGCGCGTTGTCGGCCGCGAGCGAGCGAATGAGTTGATCGGTGTCCATGATCAATGGTCCCGCAATTTTGCCGTCAGCGCCGCAAGTCCGCGATGCAGCGCGACCCGGACCGCACCCTCGCTCATCGACAGCTTTGCCGCCGTATCCTTGATCGAAGCGGCCTCGACCGCGATCGATTGCAGCACGTCGCGCTGACGCTGCGGCAGGGTCCCGAGCTGGACGGCGACCTCGCCGGCCGAAGCGGTCTCCTGCGGCGTCTCGCCCGGCAGCGTCTCGGCGAAATCGTCGATATTGACGAACACGCGCCTGCCGCGCCGCCGGAGCACATCGATCAGCTTGTTGCGGCCGATCGCAAACAGCCAGGGCGCGAAGGGGGCTTCGCTGTCCCAGGTATGCCGCTTCAGATGCACCGCCAACAGAATCTCCTGCACGATATCCTCAGCCTGGTCGGGCGGCTGACCTGCCCGCGCCAAGCCACGCCTCGCGGCGGCCCGCAGCACCGGCGTGACTGCCTTCAACAGACGATGATACGCTGCATCATCGCCTGCCATGGCCGACCGCATCAGGCCGGTCCATTCGTCCTCACGTCCGCGCACCCGCGCCCCTCACCATGCAATTCGGCCGCTCTTTCAATTTGTTACGCGGGCACCAAGCATATCACGAATTCGTGATCAAGATCCGGGCCGCGCGACCGATGCGGCCGCAAACATCTGGGACGGCTCATAACACCGATCGGTGCGTCCTGCATCGGGCGGGCGGCTGCGCGAGGGGGTTTGCCGCGTTTTTGGCGGGTGTAGCCCGAAGATTCCCATTTTCTGCCGCGCTGTCGTCACGCCCCGGGGTCTCTGTTCGCTGCCGGGACGGGCGGAATTGGGGAGATCGTCGACATGATGAAAGCCAGCACGCGCGCGGCCCTGATCGTTTTGGCCGGGCTTTTCCTGCTGTCCGGGGGCGTCGCACAAGCGGCGCCGAACTCGGCCGCAGGCAACAAATCGGAGAGCGCGGACAAGGGGGCCGATACGCCCAAGCACCGGCGCCACGACTCGCGCCGCACCGACGGCAAGAAGACGGTGCAGAAATCCGAGGACAAGGCCGACAAGAAGGAAACAGTGGCCAAGCCCGACGAGGCCAAGAACGACAAGACCGACAATCAGGTCCCGGCCTCGAGCCAGATGGCCCCGGCGGTCGCCAACGCCAATGCGCAGCTCGCCGATGCGCCGACTGCCGCGGCCGCGGCCGCGATGACGAACCGCGCCAACGACAACATCCAGGCAGCCGCCGGTAATACCAACGCCGAGAACCCCGAAAGCCAGGTCGTCGCGCCCGATCAGCTCAACGACATCGATCGCGCCTTGCAGGAGACCCCGCCGCCGCAGAAGGCGGTGATCGCCGCAACTGAGGCGCAGCCGCGGCCGGCGCCGGTGATGGCCAGCGCCCAGCAGAGCTCGGCGTGGGACCAGAGCTCCCTGATCGGCAAGATTTTCATTGGCGTCGGCACGTTGCTGACCCTGGCCTCCGCCGCGCGCATGTTCATGGCCTGATGGCTGGTTCCGCCGGGACGCGACCCGCGCGCGCGTCCCGGCCTCCGGCCCCCTTGAAGGCATCCGCGCCAGCGGGCACATTGCCCGCTCAATCAAAAGCGTGGGTGGAGCATGAGCACGTTCGAACACATCATCGTCGAGAGCATCGGTGCGGTCGGCATCGTGAAGCTGAACCGGCCGAAGATGCTCAACGCTCTCTCGTTCGGCGTCTTCCGCGAAATCGCCGCAGCGGTCGACGATCTCGAGGCCGATGACGCCATCGGCTGCATCGTCGTGACCGGCAACGAGAAGGCCTTTGCCGCCGGTGCCGACATCAAGGAGATGCAGCCCAAGGGCTTCATCGACATGTTCTCCGAGGATTTCGCCGCGATCGGCGGCGACCGCATCGCGCGCTGCCGCAAGCCGACCATCGCCGCGGTCGCCGGCTATGCGCTCGGCGGCGGCTGCGAGCTCGCCATGATGTGCGATTTCATCATCGCCGCCGACACTGCGAAGTTCGGCCAGCCCGAGATCACGCTCGGCACCATTCCCGGCATCGGCGGTACCCAGCGGCTGACGCGCGCGATCGGCAAGTCCAAGGCCATGGACCTCTGCCTCACCGGCCGGATGATGGACGCGGCGGAAGCGGAGCGAAGCGGCCTCGTCAGCCGCATCGTGCCCGCCGACAAGCTGATGGACGAAGTCATGGCGGCCGCCGAGAAGATCGTCGCGATGTCGCGCCCTGCGGCCGCGATGGCCAAGGAAGCGGTGAACCGCGCCTTCGAGACGACGCTCTCCGAAGGCATGAGCGTCGAGCGCAACCTGTTCCATTCGACATTCGCGCTCGAGGATCGCTCGGAGGGCATGGCGGCGTTCATCGAGAAGCGCAAGCCGGTGAACAAGAACCGGTAGCGCACACGCCGGTCAGGCCAGTGTAAGGCTCTGGCGCTTTCTCGCACACATCCTGTGACGCGCCTGCAACAAGCACGGAATACATGGGGGTTTTGCCCGCGGCAGTTTGCCTGCGGGACCTCGGCTGGCTAAACAGTTAAGAGGCCATCGTCGGCGGGGGCGGACAGCCGGGGTTAAGCGGGATTACATGATTGGGCGTACCGCCAGAGCTGGTCGCGAGGTGACGCGACGTCGATCGGGCGCGGGTCATGTGCTTGCGACATGGACCACGCTGGCGTTCTCGTGCGCCCTTCCCTCCGCGGCATGGGCCGAAGCCCTGCCGGAAGCCCTGGCAAAAGCCTATCAGACCAATCCGCAGCTCAATGCCGAGCGTGCGCGCCAGCGCGCCACCGACGAGAACGTGCCGCAGGCGCTGGCCGGCTACCGGCCGCAGATCGTGGCGAGCCTCAGCGCCGGCCTGCAATCGGTGCGCAATCTGTTGCCGGACAACACCATCCAGACCGGCAATCTGAAGCCCTGGATCATCGGCGTCACCGTGACGCAGAGCCTGTTCAACGGCTTCCGCACCGCCAACGGCGTGCGGGCCGCCGAGCTCCAGGTGCAGTCGGGCCGCGAGGCACTGCGCAATGTCGGTCAGGGCGTGCTGCTCGATGCGGTCACCGCCTACACCAACGTTCTCGCCAACCAGTCGCTGGTCGAGGCACAGCGCTCCAACGTCGCCTTCCTGCGCGAGACGCTCTCCGTCACCCAGCGCCGGCTCAATGCCGGCGACGTCACGCCCACCGACACCGCGCAGGCCGAGGCCCGCCTCAATCGTGGCCTTGCCGATCTCAACGCGGCCGAGGTCGCGCTTGCGGTCAGCCAGGCCACCTATGCGCAAGTGATCGGCAATGCGCCGTCGCAGCTCAGGCCTGCCGAGGCCGTCGACCGCTATCTGCCGAAGAGCCGCGAGGACGCCATGACGATGGCGATCCGCCAGCATCCGGCGGTGATGGCCGCCAGCTTCGACGTCGATGTAGCCTCCACCAACATCCGCATCGCCGAGGGCACGCTGCTGCCGAGCGCGACCATCCAGGGCAGCGCCAGCAAGAGCCGCAACAACGACCCGACGCTCGGTACCTTCGCCGAGGACCAGGCCTCGATCGTCGCCAACGTCACCGCGCCGATCTACGACGGCGGCCAGGCCGCGGCGCAGACCCGGCAGGCCAAGGAGATCACGGCGCAGAGCCGCCTCGTGCTCGACCAGGTGCGCAACCAGGCGCGCACGGCGGCGATCAGCGCCTGGGTCGCCAATGAAGGCGCCAAGATCACGGTCTCGGCTTCCGAATCCGAGGTGAAGGCGGCCACCGTCGCGCTGCAGGGCGTGCAGCGCGAGGCAGCTGGCGGCCAGCGCACGACGGTGGACGTTCTGAACTCGCAGGCCGACCTGATCCAGGCCAAGGCCCGCCTGATCGGCGCGCAACGCGACCGCGTGATCGCCTCCTACACGCTGCTCAGCGCCATCGGCCATCTCGATGTCAAGACGCTGAATCTGAACACGCCGGATTACCTGCCCGAGGTGCACTATCACCAGGTCCGCGACGCCTGGCACGGCCTGCGCACGCCATCGGGGCAGTAGCCCCTGCGCGCAGCGCCTCCAAGCCCAACCATATCGCATCGCCATCTCGACCTGCCGCCACAACCTTCAGGCCTCGTTGACATTTTGTAGCCTATGGACTACAGATGCAGCTTATGGTCGAGGTTAGGCAAACCGAACATTTTTCGGAGTGGCTGAAGCGCCTCAAGGACGCCAGCGCGGTTGCCCGGATCACCGTCCGTATTCGCCGCATGGAGATGGGCAACCCCGGTGACAGCAAAAGCGTCGGGCGCAATGTCCGGGAAATGCGCATCGACTACGGCCCGGGCTACCGGATTTACTATATGCAACGCGGACCGCGGATCATGATCCTGCTCTGCGGCGGCGACAAGGGCACGCAACGACACGACATCAAGCTAGCCCAGCAACTAGCGGAGACATTGTGATGCCAAAGGCAGCAAAATCGACGTTGAAAACGGCATCCAGGACGACGCGCTTCGATGCCGCCGACTATCTCAATACAGAGGAGCGTCAGGCGGCCTATATCGCGGCTGCGCTAGAGACTGGCGATGCCGATTTCGTGCGTGACGCGCTTGGGCTCGTCGCACGTGCGCGCGGCATGAGCACGATCGCAAAAAAAGCCGGCTTGAACCGGGAGAGTCTGTATAAGGCCCTCGGCGAGACAGGAAATCCCGAGTTCGGCACGGTCATGCGCATCGTCGGCGCGTTGGGCCTGACCTTGTCGGCCCAACCTACGACAAGCGGGCGGACGTCAAGGCGCCGCCGCGCCGCCTGAACGAGCGCTACGAGTCGCCCTCATACGTCCGATCGCCGTTTGCCAGCCGTTCCCACGCCTTCGGCCAAGCTCAGGTTGTTCATATGAAAAGCCGCCGCATCCATCTGATGGGAGCCTCAGGCTCCGGCGTGACCACGCTCGGTCGCGCCCTCGCGGGCCAGCTGGCGTTGCCGCATCACGACACCGACGACTATTTCTGGCTGCCGACCGTGCCGCCCTATCAGACCCCCCGCCCGGCCGCTGACCGCTTGCGCCTGATGCGCGAGATGTTCTTGCCGCGCCTCGACTGGGTGCTGAGCGGGTCCGTCACCGGCTGGGGCGAAGAGCTCGTTTCGTACTTCGACCTCGTCGTCTTCGTGACCGCGCCGCGCGAGATCCGGATGAAACGATTGCGCGCCCGCGAGGCCGCCCATTTCGGCGCTGATGCCGTCGCGCCGGGCGGATGGCGCCATGCCGAAACCGAAGACTTCGTCGAATGGGCCTCCCATTACGAAGCCGGCGATCGCGAAGGTCGCAGTCTCGCCAAGCACGAAGCGTGGCTCTCGAGCCTGCCCTGCCCGGTCGTGCGCGTGGACGGCTCACGTCCGCTTGCGGACCTTGTCGAGCAGCTATGCAGCGAAGCGGAGCGGCTGCCCGGCTGATGTGATATTCTCAACTCGCCGATAAAAAACAAACCGGGAGAGAAACCATGCTCAGCCGACGCAGCGTCCTGCTTGCCTCCCTTGCGGCCGGAGTAGCCATGACCAGCAAAGCCCATGCCCGCGCCGCGCAGCCTGCGACGCCGATCAATTTCGACGTCCCGGCGCATGCCTGCGACTGCCACACACACATTCACGGCGATGTCGAAAAGTTTCCGTTCTTCGCCGGGCGCGTCTATACGCCGGAGCCGGCTTCGCCGGAAGAAATGGCCGCACTGCACAAGGCACTGCATATCGAGCGCGTGGTGATCGTGACGCCGAGCGTTTACGGCACCGACAATTCCTCCACGCTGTTCGGCATGAAGGCGCGCGGCGCGACCGCGCGCGGGGTTGCCGTGATCGACGACAAGACGCCGGAGAGCGCGCTCGATGCGATGCACCAGGACGGCTTCCGCGGCATCCGCCTCAATCTGGCGACCGGCGGCGTCAACGACCCCAATGTCGGCCGCCCGCGTTTCACCGCCGCCGTCGAGCGCATGAAGGCGCGCGGTTGGCACGTGCAGCTCTACACCACGCTCGCCATGATCTCCGCGATCAAGGACCTCGTCGACACGGCGCCGGTGCCGGTCGTATTCGACCATTTCGGCGGTCTCGAGGCTTCGCTCGGCCTGGAGCAGCCGGGCTTCTCCGATCTCGTCGCGCTGGTGAAGTCCGGCAAGGCCTACGTGAAGATCTCGGGCGCTTATCGCTCGTCGAAGCTCGCGCCGGATTATCAGGACATGGTGCCCTATGCCCGCGCGCTGATCGCGGCCAATGCGGACCGCATCGTCTGGGGCACCGACTGGCCGCATCCGGATTCGAGCCGCGTCGAGGGCCGCAAGCCCACCGACATCGCGCCGCTCTACCAGATCGACGACGGCCGCCTGCTCAACCAGCTGCCGGTGTGGGCACCGGATGCCGAGGTGCGCAAGAAGATCCTGGTCGACAATCCGGCGCGGCTCTACGGGTTCTGACGATCAGCGCGCGCGGCGGGAGAAGAAGGAGATCAGCACCGGCAAAGTCACCAGGATCACGACCGGCGCCAGCATCATGCCGGTGACGACGACGACCGCGAGCGGCTTCTGCACCTGCGAGCCGATGCCTTCCGACAGCGCCGCAGGCAGCAGGCCGACGCCTGCGACGACGCAGGTCATCAGCACCGGCCGAAGCTGCAGCTCGCCGGTGCGCACCACCGCGCTCATGCGGTCCATGCCCTCTTCGATCAGCTGGTTGAACTGCGACAGGATGATGATGCCGTCCATCACGGCGATGCCGAACAGCGCGATGAAGCCGATCGCGGCGGAGACGCTGAACGCGGTGCCCGAGATCAAGAGGCCGAGCACGCCGCCGAAGATCGCCATCGGAATCACGCTCATCGCGAGCAGCGTGTCGGTCATCGAGCCGAAATTGAACCAGAGCAGCACGCCAATCAGCGCCAGCGAGATCGGCACCACGATCGAAAGCCGCCGGATGGCGTCCTGGAGATTGCCGAACTCGCCGACCCATTCCATGTGCGAGCCCGGCGGCAGCTGCACCTGCGCGGCGATCTTGTCCTGCGCCTCGCGGATCGCGCTGCCGAGATCGCGTTCGCGCACCGAGAACTTGATCGGCAGGTAGCGCTCCTGCTGCTCGCGATAGATGTAGGCGGCGCCGGAGACGAGGCTGATGGTCGCGACCTCGCTCAGCGGAATCTGCGTGACGGTGCCGTTCGGCCCGGGCGCACCGATCCGCAAATTCTGGATCGCCTCGGCGCTGCGGCGGTATTCCGGCGCGAGGCGGACGATGATCGGGAAGTGGCGGTCGCTTCCGGGCTCATAGAGGTCGCCGGCGGTGTCGCCGCCGATCGCGACCTTGATGGTGGCGTTGATGTCGCCCGGCGCCAGGCCGTAGCGCGCGGCCTTGGCGCGGTCGATGTCGATCTGAACGGTCGGCTGTCCCAGCGAAGTGAACACGGCAAGGTCGGTGACGCCCTGCACGGTCGATAGCACCTGCTTGATCTTGTTGGCGGTATCGGTCAGCGCCTGAAGGTCGCTGCCGAACAGCTTGATCGAGTTCTCGCCCTTCACGCCGGAAACGGCTTCGGAGACGTTGTCCTGGAGATATTGCGAGAAGTTGAACTCGACGCCGGGAAAGCGATCGTCGAGCTGCTTGAGCAATTGCGCGGTCAGCTCTTCCTTGTCGCGGGTGCCGGGCCACTGGCTCACGGGCTTGAGCGGCGCGAAGAACTCGGCGTTGAAGAAGCCGGCGGCGTCGGTACCGTCGTCGGGACGGCCGTGTTGCGACACGACGGATTCCACCTCGGGCCGGGCGCGGATCACCTTGCGCATCTCGTTGACGTAGCTATTGCCTTCCTGCAGCGAGATGGTCGGCGGCAGCGTGGCACGGATCCAGAGGTTGCCCTCCTCCAGCTTCGGCAGGAATTCGAGGCCGAGCAGCCGGGCGAGCGCGACCGTCATCAACACCAGGCCGACCGCGGCGCCGAGGACGATGTTGCGGTTGGCCACCGCCCAATTCAGCACAGGCATGTAGAGCCGGTGCAGGATCAGCATCACCTTCGTCTCGGTCTCCTCGACATGCGCGGGCAGGATGATGGCGGACAGCGCGGGGGTCACGGTGAAGGTGGCAAGCAGACCGCCGGCCAGCGCATAGGCATAGGTGCGCGCCATCGGCCCGAAGATGTTGCCCTCGACGCCTGACAGCGTGAACAGCGGCAGGAAGGCCGCGATGATGATCGCCGCGGCGAAGAAAATCGATCGCGAAACGTCGGCTGCCGCGCTCAGGATGGCATGGCTCTTCATGCCGAACAGCGTCTCGTTCGACATATGCTCGGATTCCGACATCGGCGTCGTCTGCGTGAGGCGGCGGAAGATCGCTTCCACCATGATCACGGTGGCATCGACGATCAGGCCGAAATCGATCGCGCCGACCGACAAGAGGTTGGCCGATTCCCCGCGCAGCACCAGGATGATCACGGCGAAGAACAGCGCGAACGGGATGGTGGCGCCGACGATCAGCGCGCTGCGGAGATCGCCGAGGAAGATCCACTGCAACAGCACGATTAGCAAGATGCCGATCACCATGTTGTGCAGCACGGTGTGGGTGGTGAGCTCGATCAGGTCGCCGCGATCGTAGATGCGCTCGATGCGCACACCGGGCGGCAGGATGCTGGAGTTGTTGATCTGCTGGACGAGTTCGTGGACGCGCTTGATGGTCGGCGAGCTCTGCTCGCCCCGCCGCATCAGCACGATGCCCTGCACGATGTCGTCGGAATCGTCGAGGCCGGCAATGCCGAGACGTGGCTTCTGACCGACCGTGACGGTGGCGACGTCCTTCACCAGCACCGGATTGCCACCCGTCTGCGCCACCATGGTGTTGGCGAGATCGTCGATCGAGCGGATCAGACCGACGCCGCGCACGACGGCGGATTGCTGGCCGATATTGACGGTGTTGCCGCCGACATTGACGTTAGAATTGCCGACTGCCTGGAGCAGTTGCGGCAGCGTCAGACCGTTGGCGACCAGCTTGTTGAAATCGACCTGGATCTCGTAGGTCTTGCTCCTGCCGCCCCAGCCGGTGACATCGATCACGCCGGGCACCGCGCGGAAGCGGCGCTGCAGCATCCAGTCCTGGATGGTCTTGAGGTCGAGCACGCTGTAGTTCGGCGGGCCGACCAGACGATAGCGGAAGATCTCGCCGATCGGGCTGAGCGGGGAGATCTGCGGCTGCACGTTGCCCGGCAACGGCGCGAGTTGCGCCAGGCGATTCAGCACCTGCTGCAGCGCCTCGTCATAAGTGTAGGCGAAGGAGAACTGGATTTTGACGTCGGACAGACCGTAGAGCGAGATGGTGCGGATGGTCGTGATGTTCTTCAGGCCGGCGACTTGGGTCTCGATCGGGATCGTGATGTAGCGCTCGATCTCCTCCGCCGACAGGCCCGGGCTCTGCGTCACGATGTCGACCATCGGCGGGGTCGGATCGGGATAGGCCTCGATGTTGAGCCGGTTGAACGCGATCAGGCCCCCGATCAGCACGGCGACGAACATGCCGACCATCAGGAAACGCCGGTTGACGGCAAGGGCAACGAGACGATCCATTCAGGTCTTCAATTTTCTTGGGTCGTCGATCAGCTGCCGGACGCCGCGCGGTCGATGAACAGACTGCCTTTGGTGACGATCTGCTCGCCGGGTTTCAGATTGCTGGTGACCTCGACGAGATTGCCGTTGATGAGACCGATCTTGATCTGGCGCAGCTCGACCGACTTGTCCTCGCGCGCGACCCAGAGGCGGACCTTGTCGGCCTCGTAGATCAGCGCCTGCTTCGGCACTGCCGGCGCGGCACGGTCGCCGGCCGAATAGATCGTGACGTTCGCGAACATCTCCGGCTTGAGCAGCCCGTCCTTGTTGTCGATCGTAGCGCGGACCAGCAGGCGGCGGGTGGTGGGGTCGATCGCGGCGGCAACGTAGTTGATCTTGGCGCTGAAAGGACGGCCAGGCAGCGCCATCACGTTGACGGTGATGTCCTGCCCGATGCACACCGCGGCCGCATCGCTCTCGCGCACGAAGGCGGTGAGCCAGACCGTGGAGAGGTCGCCGACCACGAAGACCGGATCGCTCGCGCCGGAGTTGACGTATTGGCCCGGACCAATCTTGCGCTGCACGACCGTGCCGGAGATCGGCGAGTAGATCGTGATTTCCCGATCGATGACGCCTTTTTCCTGGAACGTCCTGATGGCCTCGTCGGTGAAACCCAGGATGCGCAGCTTGTTGCGCGCCGCTTCCAGCGCCGTCACCGAAGAGCGCATGTCGTTGCGCGCCTGCACCTGGGCCGCTTCCGCCTGCTGGTAATCCTTAAGCGGAATGGCGTGGCCCTCGTAGAGGTCCTTGGCGCGCTTGAACTGGATATCGGAGAGCTCGAGCGCCGACTTCGCCTTGTTCTGCGAGGTCATCGCCGAGATGAAATCGTTCTGGGCCTGCACGGTGTCGGCGGCCTCGATCGTAAACAGCGGTTGACCTTGCTTCAGCACCTCGCCGGGCTTGGCGAGCAGCTTGGTGACGCGGCCTGCATAGGGCGAGAACACCGGCGTCGAGCGGTCCTCGTCAACCGCGACCTTGCCCTCGGTGACATACTCGGCGCGGAAGCTCCTGGCGGCGACCGGCTCGATCGTCAGCGTCGCCCATTCGGATGGCGTCGGCGTGAAGTTCTGCGCATTCCTGCGCGACTGGCTGGAGATCTCGGAGTGCTTCTTTTCCTTCGGGCCCGAAGAGAACAAGCCGTACGCTCCGACACCGCCGCCGGCGAGAGCTAGTAAAACTACGGATGCGATCACCCGTTGTTTTGCAATCACGTGCAATCGCTTGGTATTCTCAATTGCCATGGGGCCCGGTCGTGTCTGCGACGATCTCGGCAAATGATTGCCTCATCGGTCGCGCTAATAGTGCCGAATTGGGAGTTCAAACAACCTAAAAAACGCGTGGCTCTTTCCGTTTGCGTTAAAATTTTGCGACATGTCAGCTTCACGTCAGCTTCGGGCCGGCCACCGTGCCGGATGACTGCCGAGCGGCATCGCCGGACGGCTCCATTGCGCCGGCGTCTTCGACAGCCGAGCGGAATGTTGCACCGCCTTCAGCGTGCCGAAGCCAGATTGCATGTGTTCTATGAACGCAGCATGTACGGCCTCTCCCGTAATATCCGGGGTATTCAATCCGCCCTCGAGCCGGCCAAGATTCCAAAGCCAGCGCCCGGTCTGCGCCAGCGATACGCGCACATGCCAGCTGCCGCCTTCGCGCACCTGGCGTGCCTTGGCCATCATCGCGCCGAACGCCATCAGATAGCCGGTGGCGTGGTCGAGCATCTGTGCCGGCAATTCCTTGGGACCATCGATGCCGGCGGCCTGGCCTTCGGCATGGTTGAAGCCCGTCGTGGTCTGCACCAGGGAGTCGAAGCCGCGCCGCTCGGCCCAGGGGCCGGCGTGGCCATAGGCCGACAGCGTGACATAGACGATGCCGGGGCTGATCTGCGCCGCGTCCTCCGGCGCAAAGCCGAGTGCGGCGAGCGCACGCGGACGATAGCCTTGCGAGAAGACGTCGGCGTCCTTCAACAGCTCGCGCAACTGCGCCCGCCCGGCTTCGCTCTTCAGCTCGATGAAGGTGGTGAGCTTGCCGCGGCCGGTATCGATGGTGAGCCAGTCGATGGCGGGCAGCCCCGGTCCTGACACCAGCAGCACGTCCGCACCGTGCGCTGCGAGCGTGCGGCCGGCGACGGGACCTGCGATGACGCGGGAGAGATCGAGCACGCGAAGACCCGAGAGCGGACGATCGCCTTTTGGCCACCGCCTTGGCGGCGTCTCGCCGATCTTCTCGATCGAGAGCAGCGGCAATTGCGCAAGCGCGCGCGCCTGCGGCTGCGCGGACCATTCGTCGTAGGAGCGCATCAAGGCGACGACGCCGCCCGCGCCGTAGGCCGCGGTTTCGAAGTCCTCGCCCTTCCACTGCATCAGCGCGGCCTGCACTGTCTCGCGCTCGGGCTCGCAGCCGAGCACCTTGCAGACGGCGTCGCGGTGATGCGGAAAATTGGTGTGGCAGCGAACGAAGCGGCCATCGCCGGTTCTGTAGACGCCGGCGATGGCGTCCCAGGCGGGCGGCGGCGGCTTGTCGTCGAGGCGCAGATAGCGCTCGGAACGGCATTCGGCGACGGCATGGCGCATGTCGACGGAGACGTCCTGCGCCTCTCCGCTGCGCAGCTTCCATAACTCGGCGGCGGCAAGGCCGGCCGCGGCGATCGTGGTCTGGCCGGCGACGGCAACGCGAAACGAGGACGGGATTTGCGGCTCCCCCCCGGTCAACCGCACGCGGCCGAGCGCAATCGGATCGCCGCCAGCGGACGTCCAGATGCTCTCGAGAATGTCGGCAGGGCTTTGCATGACCGCTTCTCTCCCTTGCAGTTGAGCATGATCTTTCGGAAAACCGCTGCACAACCTTCCGGATCACGCTGTATTTTTACGACCATCCATCAGCACATAAGGGAATGCAATGGCCGCCATCGATCCCCTCATCGCAGGTGCCGTGTTCATCGCGACGGCGGCCACCGACGCCGTCTATGTCATGTTCACCTCGGCCGTGATCGCGCGCAAGCGCATCTCCGCGGCGAACTGGAGCGCGGTCTGGTACCTACTCTCCTCTTACGCCGTGATCAGCTACACCGAGAACGCCTTCTATGTCGCCTTCGCCGCGATCGGATCCTGGGCCGGCGCCTATGCCTCGTTGACCTTCCTGCACCGCCCGCCCGGCGGCCCGCCGGTCGGGGCGGCGCCGGAGTGAGGTTTCTCCGCCGTCATTGCGAGGAGCCCTTGCGACGAAACAATCCAGGATCTTTCCGCGGATGCATTTCTGGATTGCTTCGCTGCGCTCGCAATGACGAATTGGAGAGTTCAGCATACCAGCCGAAACAGCTACACTTGCGGCACCAACAAAAAGGAGCCAACAATGGATCTCGGTCTCAAAGGCAAGAACGCCGTCGTGCTCGGCGGCACGCGCGGCATCGGGCGGGCGATTGCGGCGACGCTGGCCGGTGAAGGTGCCAATGTCGCGGTATGCGCGCGCAACGCCGATCAGGTTGCGGCAACCGTCGCGGAGTTGAAGGCGAGCGGCATCAACGCCACCGGCGGCCCTGTCGATATCACCGACGGCGCGGCGCTGAAAAGCTGGATCGAGGCCTCAGCAAAAGAGCTCGGCGGCATCGACCTGCTGTTCTCCAATGCCGGCGCAATGGCGCAGGGGCACGATCCCGCATCCTGGGAGCAGAATTTCCGGCTCGACGTGCTCGGCGCCGTGCACGCCTTCGACGCCGCACGGCCGTTTCTCGAGACAAGTGGCGCCGAAGGCGGCGATGCGGCCTTCGTGATCATCTCGTCGATCTCCGCGGCGCAGGCTGACACGGCGAGCTCCTACGGCCCGATCAAGGCCGCGCTGATCCACATGGCCAAGGGACTGGCGCGGCAATACGCGAAGAAGAAGATCCGCGTGAATGTCGTGTCGCCCGGCACCGTCTATTTCAAGGGCGGCGTCTGGGAGATGATCGAGAAGAACATGCCGGAGCGGTACAACGATGCGATGAAGCGCAACCCGACCGGCCGCATGGCGACGCTACAGGAGATCGCGAGCGCGGCGGTGTTTCTGGCGAGCCCCGTGTCGGGATTTACCACCGGGTCGAATCTCGTCGTGGACGGCGCG
The DNA here is from genome assembly GCF_016031655.1 of Bradyrhizobium glycinis. Taxonomy (GTDB): domain Bacteria; phylum Pseudomonadota; class Alphaproteobacteria; order Rhizobiales; family Xanthobacteraceae; genus Bradyrhizobium; species Bradyrhizobium glycinis. The sequence goes on along the minus strand of NZ_JACCHQ010000001.1, from coordinate 31,568 downwards.
ATCTCGAACCGGGTGAATTTTTGAGGGTGGAGTTTGCGGCGCTCCCTCCGCCGTCATGGCCGGGCTTGACCCGGCCATCCACACGCCGCTGCACATTCGGAAAGACGTGGATGCCCGGGTCTAGCCCGGGCATGACGACTGTTAGTGACGCGCCCGATCGCGCAACAAAGTCGTCATTGCGAGCGCAGCGAAGCAATCCAGACTTCCCCCGGGGAAAGACTCTAGATTGCTTCGCTGCGCTCGCAATGACGACTTTGTTGCATCCCGCACCATCCCCTCAATGAAAATCCCGTGACGGCGGCAGGATGCGGACGTTGCGGGGGTGGCGGACCTTTTGCGCGGGCATGTCCACGAGGGCACGGGGGTCTTCATTCAGCGGCTCGACGACGGTGGCGCCTGCCGGCACCGGATGTTTGCGGCTTAGCGCATCGTTGGCCAATCCAACCAGGTCATGCGAGCGGTCGACCATGCGCTGGGCGATGAGATGCGTCACCTTCTCCGGGCTGCTCTGGATGTAGCCCTCGACCAGGATGAGGCGCGCGCCCATCACCTCTTTCCGGTACTGCTCCATGATCTTGGGCCAGACCACGACATTGGCGATGCCGGTCTCATCCTCCAGCGTCATGAATACGACGCCGCTGGCGCTGCCCGGCCGCTGCCGGACCAGGACCACGCCGGCGCAGCGGACGCGGCGCCGCTCGTTCTCATGGCTGATCTCCTTGCAGGCGACGATACGCTCGCGCGTAAACATCTCGCGCAGGAATTCCATCGGATGGCCCTTCAGCGACAGCCGGATGGTCTGGTAGTCCGCGACCACCTGCTCGGCGCGCGGCATCGCCGGCAGCGGCTTTGCACCTTCGTCCGGCTGCTCGCGCGCGGTCGCCGCCTCGAACAGCGGCAGCGGCACGTCGTCGGGCAGCCGCCGCACCTGCCATAGCGCCTCGCGGCGATCGAGCCCGAGCGAGCGGAACGCATCGGCATCCGCCAAGAGGATCAGCGCGCGCTTGGGCAGGCCGGTGTCGCGGGCAAAATCTTCCAGCGAGGTGAAGGGACGACGGTTGCGCGCGGCGACGATGCGGTCGGCCCAGTCCTGGGCTTTCTCGACATCGTCATTCCAGGGCGTCGCGTCAGCGACGAACCCGGAATCCATTTCTCCAGGCGTATGCGGCTCGATGGATTCCGGGTTCGCGCTTTGCGCGCCCCGGAATGACAACTGAGAGCGCTTCAGGCGCTCCTCATCCTCGTCCAGCCAGTGAAATCCATCGATCTGGCGGAAGCCCAGGCGCACGGCGCAGAATTTGCCGCTTCCCTCCTCCAGCGTGTTCTGCGCAAAGCTGTAGGACACGTCGATGTCGCGCACTTCGACGCCGTTCTTGCGGGCATCGCCGACGATCTGCGCCGGCGCATAAAAGCCCATCGGCTGCGAATTCAACAGACCGCAGCAGAAGGCGTCGGGATGGTAGTGCTTCAGCCACGACGAAATGTAGACCAGCTGTGCGAAGCTCGCGGCATGGCTCTCCGGGAAGCCGTAGGAGCCAAATCCCTTGATCTGGTCAAAGCAGCTCTTGGCGAAGTTGGGATCGTAGCCGCGGGCGACCATGTTGCCGATCAGCTTCTCCTCGTATTGGCCGATGGTGCCGACATTGCGAAAGGTCGCCATCGAGCGGCGCAGACCGTTGGCTTCCTCGGAGGTGAAATGGGCGGCCTCGATCGCAATACGCATCGCCTGCTCCTGGAACAGCGGAACACCCAGCGTCTTGTGCAGCACCTTGTAGAGCTCGTCCTTGTCACCGTGGTCCGGCGACGGCGAGGGATAGCTCACCTGCTCGAGCCCGTTCCGCCGCCGCAAATAAGGATGCACCATGTCGCCCTGGATCGGCCCGGGGCGCACGATCGCGACCTCGATGACGAGATCGTAGAAGGTACGCGGCTTCAGCCGCGGCAGCATGTTCATCTGGGCGCGGCTCTCGACCTGGAACACGCCGAGCGATTCCCCGCGGCACAGCATGTCGTAAACTTTGGGGTCGTCCTGTGGGACGCTCGCCAGCACAAGACGCGCGCCCTTGTGCTGGTCGATGAGATCGAAACATTTCCTGATGCAGGTCAGCATGCCCAGGGCGAGCACGTCGACCTTCATCATATGAAGCGCGTCGACGTCATCCTTGTCCCATTCGATGAAGGTGCGATCGTCCATCGCGGCATTGCCGATCGGCACATAGGTGTCGAGCCGGTCCTGTGTCAGCACATAGCCGCCGACATGCTGGGATAGGTGACGCGGAAATTCGATCAGCTCGGTCGCAAGCTCGACCGCGAGGTTGATCATGGGATTGCCGGGATCGAGCCCGGCCTGCCGGACCTGCATGTCGTTGAGGCCCTTGCCCCAGCTGCCCCAGACGGTGTCGGCAAGCGCGGCGGTGACATCCTCGGTCAGGCCGAGCGCCTTGCCAACGTCGCGGATGGCGCTGCGCGGGCGGTAGTGGATGACGGTGGCGATGATCGCGGCGCGGTGGCGGCCGTAGCGGCGGTAGACATATTGCATCACCTCCTCGCGGCGCGAATGTTCGAAATCGACGTCGATATCGGGCGGCTCCAGCCGTTCCTTGGAGATGAAGCGCTCGAACAAGAGGTCCACTTTGGTCGGGTCGACCGAGGTGATGCCAAGCACGTAGCACACCGCCGAGTTCGCCGCCGAGCCGCGGCCCTGGCACAAAATGTTCTGGCTGCGCGCGTAGTGCACGATATCGTGCACGGTGAGGAAATAGTGCGCGTATTTCAGCTCGGCGATGAGCGCAAGCTCCTTGTTCAAGGTCGCGCGCAGCTTGTCGTCGATCTTGCCGCCGAAATATTTATCGACGCCCGCCCAGGTCAGATCCTCCAGATGACCTTGCGCGGTCTTGCCCGGCGGCACCGGCTCGTCCGGATATTGGTATTTGAGCTGGTCGAGCGAGAAATCGATCTTGTCCGCAAAGCGCATAGTCTCCGCGACTGCCTCGGGGAAATCGCGGAACAGCCGCGCCATTTCGCGTGGTGTCTTCAGGAAGCGCTCGGCATTGGCTTCGAGCTTCCGCCCAATCGCCTCGATCGTGGTCTTTTCCCGGATGCAGGTCAGCACGTCCTGAAGCGGACGGCGGCCGGGATCGTGATACAGCACCTCGTTGGTCGCGAGCAGCGGCACCTTGGCCTTTGCGGCGAGATCATCGAGCCGGGACAGGCGACGCTTGTCGTCGCCTCGATAGAGCAGGCTCGCCGCCAGCCACACGCCCTCGGCACGGCTATCCCTGAGCTTTGCGAGGACATCCAGCGCCAGCGCCGGCTCGAAACGATGCGGCAGCGTCAGGACCAGGAGCTGGCCTTCCGAGAATTCCAGGAGATCGGCGAAGGTGAGACGGCACTCGCCCTTCTCGATCCGCGTGATGTCATCGCCGCGCTTGCCCCTTGTGAGGAGCTGGCACAACCGGCCATAGGCCGCGCGATCGCGTGGATAGACCAGGATGTCGGGCGTGCCGTCGATGAAGACGATGCGGGCGCCGATCAACAGTTTCGGCTTGTGCAGCACCTCGTCATTGTCGAGCTCCTGGTAGGCGCGCACCACGCCGGCGAGCGTGTTATGGTCGGCGATGCCGATCGCGGGAATCCCGAACTTGCTCGCCTGATGCACATAGGCGCGCGGATCCGAGCCGCCGCGCAGGAAGGAGAAGTTTGTGGTGATGCCGATCTCGGCATAGCTAAACGTATTCATGCGAAGAGACCGTGCACATACCAGCCGGGAGACGCAGGCTTGCCGTCACCGTCGAACACCTCGCCTTCATAGAGACCGTCGCGAAAGATCCAGAAGCGCAGGCCTTCGGCATCCTCGATGCGGAAATAATCCCGCGTCAGCTGCTTGCCGTCCTGCCGCCACCATTCCATCGCGATGCGCTCGGGCCCCTCCACCCGCACCACCGCATGCAGCGCGCGGCGCCAGGTGAATTGATGCGGCGGACCATCGGGCACGGTCGCGAACGGCACCTTGATCGGCTCCGGCTTGTCAAACAGCCGCAAGGGACGCAGCGGCGGCTCGCATGCGACGCGCGCCGGCCATTCGGCCTGCATGGCAGCAGCGAGATGATGCTGCCCCGATGCGGCCAGCACCGCGCTTTCGGGGATATGGGTATCCTGCGGCAGGTGCACGACGACGCGTTTTCCCCCGATGCGCGCGGCGATGCGGTCGATCAGCGCGGCGAGCTCGTCATTGTCGTGGACATGGGCATCGAGATCGCGCTGCTCCTGCACCACGATCTCGGTACGGCTCGCCGACAGCCGCACCATGTCGAAGCCGAAGCCGGGATCGAGGGGATCGGCGAGTGCATCGAGCCGCTCGCGGAACAGGCGGTCGACCACGGCGCTTCGCGTCACCGGACGTCCGGTCTCGACCGTGATCGTACGCACCACACCGTCGGTGCGGAAGAAGGCCGCTTCAAGCCGCCGCGCGCCTTTGCCCTGCTTCTCCATGGACGCGATCAGCGTGTCGGCCAGCCGCGACAGCGTCATCGCGATCATGGTGTCGGTCGCGATCGGCTCGGCAAAACGCTTCTCGACGATGTAATCGGGCAGCGGTTTGCGCGGGCTGATCGGCGCATCGCCCTGCCCCAGCGCATACGCGAGCAGCGTGGAGAAGCGGGCGCCGAACCGCGCCGTGATCTCGCCCGGCGCGCGCGAGGCGACATCGCCGATGGTCTTCAGCCCGGCGCGGCGCAGGCCGGTGGTGATGGCTTCACCTGCACCAAGCGCGGAAACTGGAAACGACCTGATCGCCTCCGCCTCTCCGCCATCAGCGACGATGGTACCGGATGCCTGCCGCGTCAGCGTGCGGGCGCAGATCGAGGTGCCGGCGATCGCCGCGCTAACGGCAAAGCCTTGCCGGCCGAGCGCGCGGACCAATGTCCGCAACAACGCGGCCTCGCCGCCGAACAGATGCGCGCAGCCGGTGATGTCCAGGAACAGCCCGTGCGGCGGATCGAGCGCCACCAGCGGCGTGAAGCGATCGCACCAATCGGCGATATCGCTGAGTGTCTTCGCATCGGCCACGGTATCGGCGTCGAACACACGCAAGTCCGGGCACATCGCCCGCGCATTGGCCAGAGGCTGGCCGATATACAGGCCGAGACGCTCGGCGGCCTCGTCCAGCGCATGGATCACCAGCGCATTGTTGTCCTTGATGACGACGATGCTTGGCTCAGGATTGGCTTTACCCAGCCCGGCGCTGTTGAAGAACCGCTGGATCCTGTCGATGGGCAGGCGCGGCAACCACAGGCTGAGGATACGTCGAGGGTTCACTGAACTGGCACTCATCACAATTCCATTCCATGATCCACCGGCCGCACGGGCCATGACGATTGCGCAAGAGTTCGGCATCGAACACCGGCGCGCCCCAGGCACTCCACACCGAGCCCGGCGGCGAATGCGCCGCACGCAGCATCCACCTGGTCTCCGCGGTCGAGGGCAGCGGCTGCGCGGCCATCCGCAGCAAGAGGCCGGTAACGCCCGAGCCTTGCGCAGCCAGCGTCAGCTTGCGGCTCGCCACCAGATCGAACTGCCTGACCTCGCCCCAGAGCTCGAGCACGACAGCGCCCAGCGCATCGCAGGCAAGCGCATCGGCCGAGGTGCGCAGCGCGCTCTCGACATCGGCGGCGCGCACCATCACCACATGGCGCGGATCGAGGCCGAGTTCGGATAACCCGCTCATCGACAGCGCGCCGGTTTCGAGCTCCGAAAAATCCTGCCGCACCCACAATAGCGGCCGGCGTGCGCTCACGCGTCCCGCAAGGCCCATGACAAAGCCCGTCGCGGCCGCGCCCTGGCGCCCCTCGCAAAACACCTCGTGGATCGCCGCGCGCGCGAGCCCGCCCTTCAGCGCGGCGTCGGCCGCGCCATGGCCGAGCGCGATGCGATCGCGCGGATGCACGACCTCGGCCGTCTCGATGCGCTCGATCTGGCCGCGCAGGATTGCAAGCGCGCTCATACGTGCGCCGCTCATGCTCGCCGCTCCTCAGAGATGATTGCCGAAGTTCTCGAAAATAAGAACCTGCGGCTGGCTCATTTGTTCATGATATGTTCTAATATAAAGCTAACGGCGCCGGCAGAGTCAATCGAATTGGCGCCTCTAAAGATTCATGAGCAGAATCAAAGAGATTCAAACATGGACGTACAACGCAAGCTGGAGATTCTGGCGGACGCCGCCAAATACGACGCATCCTGTGCCTCCAGCGGCACCGAGAAGCGGGATTCCAGCGACGGCAAGGGCATGGGCTCGACCGCGCCGGGCATGGGCATCTGCCATTCCTACGCGCCGGACGGACGCTGCATCTCCCTGCTCAAGGTGCTGCTGACCAACGCCTGCAATTACGATTGCCTCTATTGCGTCAACCGCGCCTCCTCAAACGTCCCACGCGCCCGCTTCACCATCGACGAATTGGTCAAGCTCACGCTCGACTTCTACCGGCGCAATTACATCGAAGGCCTGTTCCTCTCCTCCGGCATCATCCGCAGCCCTGATTACACGATGGAGCAAGTGGTGAGCGTCGCACGCAAGCTGCGCGAGGAGCATCATTTTCGCGGCTACATCCATCTGAAGACCATTCCCGAGGCCGACGACGTCCTGATCGCCGAGGCCGGCAAATATGCCGACCGTCTTTCGATCAACATCGAGATGCCTGAGGAGACGAGCCTGCAGCAATTCGCGCCGGAGAAGGACGTGCGCGCGATCCGCCGCACCATGGGCCGGCTGCGGTTGAAGCTGGACGAGGCCGAGGAGAACCGCACAACGAAAACAAAGGCCAGGCCGCAGCGCTTCGCGCCCGCCGGACAAAGCACGCAGATGATCGTCGGCGCAGATAGCGCCTCCGATCACACCATTCTCCACACCAGCGCCAATCTCTATGGCGCCTACCGGCTGCGGCGCGTCTATTACTCCGCCTTCAGCCCGATCCCCGATGCCAGCCGCGCGCTCCCCCTGCGCGCGCCGCCGCTGCTGCGCGAGCACCGGCTGTACCAGGCCGACTGGCTGATGCGGTTCTACGGCTTCGATGTCGGCGAGATCGTCGACGACAGCGCGATGCTGCCGCTCGACATCGATCCCAAGCTCGCCTGGGCGCTGCGCCACCGCGACCGCTTCCCGCTCGACGTCAACCGCGCCAGCCGCGAGGAGCTGCTGCGCGTGCCGGGCTTCGGCACCAGGACGGTCGAACGCATCCTCGCGACCCGGCGCACCACCACGATCCGCCTCGCCGATCTCGCGCGGCTTCATGTACCCCGCAACAAGGCGCTGCCGTTCATCGTCCTCAGCGATCACCGTCCCTCACTGCATCGTCTCGATGCCGCCGGGCTGATCGAACGGTTCAAGCCGAAAGCAACGCAGCTCGGATTTGGCTTCTGATGCAGTACATCATGCTCGACACCGAAACCGATTTCGACGGCTGGCGCAAAGCCGCGCGCAGCCTCGTGCTTCGCCACGTGCCGCCCAGCGACGTCACGTGGACCGTGCGGGGCCGCGAAGACGAGCTGTTCGCGCCGCAAGCGCCGTCTCCGATCCTCGAGGTGAACGAGGGCACCTTCACCGTATCAGGCAAATTCATCGAGCTCGCCAAGGCCGCGCTTCTGCACCGCGATCCCGAGCGCTTCGCGATCCTCTATCACCTGCTGTTCCGGCTGAAGGACGATCACGATCTCATCGAGGTCGCGACCGATTCCGACGTCGCGCTTGTCACGGCCATGGCGAAAGCCGTCTATCGCGACGAGCACAAGATGCACGCCTTCGTGCGCTTCCGCGAGATCGGCCGGGAGCGTGAGGCGCATTACGTCGCCTGGTTCGAGCCGGAGCATCACATCGTCGAACTCGCTGCCCCGTTCTTCGCCAAGCGCTTTGCCGACATGCCATGGTCGATCCTGACGCCGGACCTCTGCGCGCATTGGGACGGCCATGCGCTCGCGTTCACGCCGGGCGTCAGCAAAAGCGAGGCGCCGGGCGAAGACAGGCTAGAGGAAACCTGGCGGCGCTACTATGCCAGCATCTTCAATCCGGCGCGGCTCAAGGTGAAGGCGATGCAGGCCGAGATGCCGAAGAAATATTGGAGGAACCTGCCCGAGGCTTCGATCATTAAGCCCTTGATCGAGGACGCCGAGCGCATGACCGGCGCCATGATCGCCAATGCCGCAACCGATCCGCACAAGCCTCAGAAGCGGCCGGAGGCTCCGATGAAACGCAAGTCAGCTGCCGATGATCTCGAAACGCTCCGCGAGGAGGCTGCACATTGCCGCGCCTGCCATCTCTACAAGGATGCGACGCAAACGGTGTTTGGCGAAGGTCCGAGGAACGCCAACATTATGCTGGTCGGCGAGCAGCCCGGCGACAAGGAAGACCTCGCCGGTCATCCCTTCGTCGGCCCGGCCGGGCAAATGCTCGATCGCGCACTGGAGGAGGCCGGCGTCGACCGCAAGAAGGTCTATGTCACCAACGCGGTGAAGCACTTCAAATTCGTGCCGCGCGGAAAGATCCGCCTGCACCAGAAGCCGAACACACCTGAGATCCGGGCGTGCCGGCAATGGTATGAGCGGGAAGTTTCGGCAATCCAGCCCGATCTCATCGTAGCTATGGGCGCCACCGCCGCGCAAAGCGTGTTCGGCAAGATCACTCCCATCGGCAAGAACCGCGGCCGGTTGATCGATCTTCCCGACGGGCGTAAAGCGCTCGTGACGGTGCATCCGTCCTATCTGCTGCGGCTGCCGGATCCCGAAGCCAAGGTGTTGGAGTATCGACGCTTTGTCGAGGACCTGAAGATCGCCGCCGGCCTGCAGAAGAAGGCCGCGCGGGCCGCCTGAGCACGGCCAGGGCAACGGCATACTGGCAGGCAAACGGCTTTCGCGCCTTGGTTGTCATCCGGCCTTCAAATCCATCGCGGACAATACCCGGACCGAAAGTGAAGGGGCGTCCAGACATGACCGATGTTGCATTCGACCGCGCGGTAGTAGATCCCGCGCCGATCCAGCCGGCCTCACGGCCGAATCTCGACAAGGGCTTCAATCCGCTGACGATGATCCTGTTCTTCGGCGTCCTCGCCGGAGGCCTGCTGTTCGTCGCCTACAGCATCTATGTCGACGTCAATGCCACCGGCACGCGGGTGACAACCTACCTGCCCTACATCCTCCTCTTCATCGCGCTCCTGATCGCGCTCGGCTTCGAATTCGTCAACGGCTTCCATGACACCGCCAATGCCGTGGCGACCGTGATCTACACCCATTCGCTGCCGGCCGAGGTCGCGGTGATGTGGTCGGGCTTCTTCAACTTCCTCGGCGTGCTCTTGTCCTCCGGCGCGGTCGCCTTCGGCATCGTCTCGCTGCTGCCGGTCGAGCTGATCCTACAGGTCGGCTCCAGCGCCGGCTTTGCCATGGTGTTCGCGCTGTTGATCGCCGCGATCCTGTGGAACCTCGGCACCTGGTTCTTCGGCCTGCCCGCCTCTTCCTCGCACACGCTGATCGGCTCGATCATCGGCGTCGGCGTCGCCAACGCCGTCATGCGCGGCCGCGACGGCACCTCAGGCGTGGACTGGACCAAGGCGACCGAGATCGGTTACGCGCTGCTGCTGTCGCCCCTGTTCGGCTTCATCTGTGCCGCCACGCTGTTGCTCCTGCTCAAGTTCATCGTGCGCAACCCGGCGCTCTATTCCGCGCCGGAAGGCCACAAAGCGCCGCCGCTGTGGATCCGCGGCCTCTTGATCGCGACCTGCACCGGCGTCAGCTTCGCGCATGGTTCGAACGACGGCCAGAAGGGCATGGGCCTGATCATGCTGATCCTGATCGGCACCGTGCCGACCGCCTACGCGCTCAACCGCGCGCTGCCGGAATCGCAGGTCGTCCAGTTCCAGAAGACCTCCGATGCCGCCGCCAAGGTGATCTCGGCGAAGGGCGCCGGCCACAGCATCATCGGCGATCCCCGCCCCGGCGTGACGCAGTACATCACCCTGCGCCACATCAACGAGGGCACCTATCCCTCGCTCGCGGTGCTGGTGAAGGAGGTCGGCGATCAGGTCGCCAAATACGGCACGCTGAACAAGCTGCCCGCGGAAGCCGTCGGCAACACCCGCAACGACATGTACATGACCTCGGAAGCGATCCGCTTCCTGATGAAGGACAAGGAGAACGATCTCAACAAGGAGGAGATCGCGATCCTGAACGCCTACAAGGGATCGCTCGACGCCGCCACCAAGTTCATCCCGAACTGGGTGAAGATCGCGGTCGCCATCGCGCTCGGCCTCGGCACCATGATCGGTTGGAAGCGCATCGTCATCACGGTCGGCGAGAAGATCGGCAAGAGCCATCTCACCTACGCGCAAGGGGCGTCCGCCGAGCTCGTGGCCGCGGCCACGATCGGCGCCGCCGACGTGTTCGGCCTGCCGGTCTCGACCACGCATGTGTTGTCGTCGGGCGTCGCCGGCACCATGGCGGCGAATGGTTCGGGCCTGCAATGGTCGACGATCCGCAACCTACTGATGGCCTGGGTACTGACGCTGCCCTGCGCGATCATGCTGTCGGCCACGCTCTACGTGATCTTCTCGCGGATGTTCTGAGCCGACCGGCAAACTGAAAAGCGTGTGGCCGGGCTTGCGCCCGGCCATTTACATTTGCAGGGTCATTCCGGGGCGATCCGCAGGATCGAACCCGGAATCTCGAGATTCCGGGTCTGGTCCTTCGGACCATCCCGGAGTGACGACTCAGACGCTTTACGACGCCGCGAGCTGCTCCTCGACCAGCTTCACCCAATAGGACGTGCCGTAGACGATTGCCTCGTCGTTGAAATTGTAGGCGGGGTGATGCAGGCCGGCGCTGTCGCCGTTGCCGCAGAAGATGAAGGCGCCGGGCCGCGCTTCCAGCATGTAGGCGAAATCCTCGCCGCCCATCAGCGGCGCCATCTCGTGCACATGGGCCTCACCCGCGACCTGCGTGGCGATGCGCCGTGCCACCTCGGTCTCCGCCGCATGATTGTTCACGACCGGATAATTGCGCTTGTAGTGCAGGTCGATCTTGGCGCCGGTGATTTGCGCCACGCCCGCCACGACTTCGTGCACGCGCCTCTCGACCAGCTTGCGCACCTCCGGCGACAGCGTGCGGATGGTGCCTCTCAGGGTCGCGGTCTGCGGAATGACGTTGCGGGCGTTGCCGGCGTGGAATTCGCAAATCGATACGACCGCCGATTCCAGGGGATCGACGCTGCGCGAGACGATCGACTGCAGGGCCGTGATTACTTGCGCGCCGACCAGCACGGAATCGACGCATTTGTGCGGACGCGCGGCATGGCCGCCCACGCCCTCGATCATGATGTCGACCTCGTCCGTCGCCGCCATGATGGGACCCGGCCTGATCGCGAACGAGCCGACCGGAATGCCCGGGCCGTTGTGCATGCCGTAGACCTGCTCGATGCCGAAGCGCTCCATCAGGCCGTCCTTGACCATGGCCGCGCCGCCGGCGCCACCCTCCTCGGCCGGCTGGAAGATCACTACAGCCTGGCCGGCAAAATTGCGCGTCTCGGCGAGATAGCGGGCCGCCCCGAGCAGCATCGCAGTGTGGCCATCATGGCCGCAGGCGTGCATCTTGCCGGGGATTTTGGAGGCGTAAGGCAGATTGGTCTGCTCCTCGACCGGCAGCGCGTCCATGTCGGCACGCATGCCGATCACCTTGAGCCCCTCGCCGGCGGGCTTGTTGCCCTTGATCACGCCGACGACGCCGGTCTGGCCCAGGCCGGTCACGACTTCGTCGCAGCCGAACTCCCGCAACCGGTCCGCAACGAATGCTGCGGTGCGGTGGACATCGTACAGCAGCTCGGGGTGCTGATGGATGTCCCGCCGCCAGGCCTGGATATCGGGTTGAAGGTCGGCGACGCGGTTCACGATGGGCATGGAAGGTCTCGAGCTGTTGGAAATGCAGAACTGTCTACCATGCAAGCGTCGGTCCACCCAACCGCCGGCAATCGGGGTCTAGCCCTGTTCACCCGGCATGGCCGGGCTTGTCCCGGTCGGCTGCGTCTGCCTATTAAACGGAAAGCAAAGAGACCATCCGGGTGGAAGCAGAATGCCGAGGCGGCTTGAAGGTGAGTTTGACTACATTGTCGTCGGAGCCGGCACCGCGGGCTGCATCGTTGCCAACCGGCTGTCGGCTGCCCCAGGCAACCGCGTTCTCATCCTTGAAGCAGGTGGCGACGACAACTGGATCTGGTTCCACATCCCGGTCGGCTATCTCTTCGCCATCGGCAATCCTCGTTCGGACTGGATGTTCAAGACCGAGCCCGAGCCGGGCCTGAACGGCCGCTCGCTGGCCTATCCTCGCGGCAAGGTGATCGGCGGCTGCTCGTCGATCAACGCCATGATCTCGATGCGCGGACAGGCCGCCGACTACGATCATTGGCGCCAGCTTGGGCTGACCGGCTGGGGCTACGACGACGTGCTGCCGCTGTTCAAGCGGCTGGAGGACCACTTCCTCGGCGCCAGCGAGCATCACGGCGCTGGCGGCGGCTGGCGCATCGAGGCACCGCGGCTGTCATGGGCCATTCTCGACGCGGTCGGTGACGCCGCCGAGGAAATGGGCATCAAGCGCATCCCGGATTTCAACACCGGCGACAACGAAGGCACGAGCTATTTCCACGTCAACCAGAAGCGCGGCCGGCGCTGGTCCTCGGCGCGCGGCTTCCTCAAGCCGGCCTTGAGGCGCCCCAATCTGCGGCTCGAGAAGCACGTGCTGGTCGACCGCCTCATCATCGAGCAGGGCCGCGCCGTCGGCGTGCGCTTCATCCGGAACGGCGAGATCGTCGAGGCGCGGGCGAAGCGCGAGGTGGTGCTCTCGGCAGGCTCCATCGGCTCGGTGCAGGTGCTGCATCGCTCCGGCATCGGCCCTGCCGACTGGCTGTCGCCGCTCGGCATCGACATCGTCATGGACAAGCCCGGCGTCGGGCGCAATCTCCAGGATCATCTGCAACAGCGCGCGATCTACAAGGTCGAGGGCGTGCGCACGCTGAACGAGACCTATTACAATCTGTTCCGCCGCGGTCTGATGGGACTTGACTACGCCTTCCGCCGCCGCGGTCCGCTGACCATGGCACCGTCGCAGCTCGGCATCTTCACGCGCTCCGATGCGACGCGCGCCCGCGCCAACATCCAGTTCCACGTGCAGCCGCTGTCGCTCGACAAGTTCGGCGATCCCCTGCATCGTTTCCCTGCAATCACCGTCAGCGCCTGCAATCTGCAGCCGACCTCGCGCGGCACCGTGCGTCTCCGTTCGGCGAGCCCCGACGAGAAGCCGATCATTGCGCCGAATTACCTGTCGACGGACGACGACCGCCAGGTTGCCGCGGACGCCATTCGCACCACGCGCCGCCTGATGCAGCAGAAGGCGCTGGCCAAATATCGGCCCAGCGAATATCTGCCGGGGCCGACGGTCGGCAACGACGACGCCTCGCTGGCAAAAGCCGCCGGCGATATCGGCACCACCATTTTCCATCCCGTCGGCACCGCGAAGATGGGCACGGCGAACGATCCGATGGCCGTGGTGGACGAACGCCTGCGGTTCGACGGCCTCGGCAACTTGCGCATTGTCGACGCCTCGATCATGCCGACGATCACCTCGGGCAATACCAATACGCCGACCGCGATGATCGCGGAGAAGGGCGCGACGATGATCCTGGAGGATGCGAAGTAGCATCCCATCGCTCATGATCGATCCGCACCGTTTTTCGATCGGCCCCGCCGACGCAGAGATCGCCATGCTGCAATGGGGCGAGAGCGGGAAGCCGCCTGCCCTGCTCGTACACGGCACCGGTTTCGTCGCCGACGTCTGGGACGAGGTCGCGCGCGAGCTTGCATCGACCTACACCGTCTATGCCTTCGACCGCCGCGGTCATGGCGCAAGCCACAAGCCCGGCGCTTATCACTTCCTTGATTACGCCGACGACGTCTGTCGTGTGATCGATGCGCTCGAACTCCGCGACATCTATGGAATCGGTCACAGCGCGGGCGCGACCGATCTCCTTCTCGCTGCGAAGCTCTTGCCTGGTCGCTTCGCACGCCTGTTCGTGATGGAGCCGACCATTATGGACCCGCGCGCGGCGCGCTCCGGCGGATTGAGTGAGGAATCTCTCGCCCGCGTGCAGGGCACGCTGCGCCGGCGAGCCGAATTCGACAGCGCCGACGCAGTGTTGGAACGTTACCGCGCAGCACCGGCGTTTGCGGATTGGACCGAAACCTCGCTACGTGCGTATGTGCGCCACGGCTTCGCGCCGCTGGATGACGGCCGTATCCGGCTCTGCTGCACGCCCGAAATCGAGGCCGCGATCTTGCGTCCCATCTACGAGGCGATGGAGCAGGTTTACATTGGCGATGCCCGCGGCAATCCGTTTGCCTCGCTCACCAAGCTCCGCTGTCCGGTGCGTGTCACGACAGCGGCGAAGTCGGGCCCGATCTACAAGGAGATGGCGCGACGCGCTGTGTCGCTGATTCCGGGCGTGACCACGCTGGTGTTCGACAATGCCGGACACTGCGTCGCGCAGGAAGTGCCGGCGGCCGTGGTGGGAGCGGTGCGCGAGTTTGCGAAGTAAGTTCGGCCGCGAACGAGGCAGCCTGAGCGATCAGCCCTAAGCCGACCTTCGCACCGCGTTGTCCACCAGCGTCTTGCCGAGCGACCAGATTGCACCGGGGACCTTGTGGCTGCCGGCGATGACGTCGTCGAAGGCGCGCTCGATCCAGGCGCAGTCTTCCTCGGTGATGGTGAGCGGCGGCAAGAGCTTGATGGTGTGGCTGCCGTGACCGGCGACTTGCGTCAGGATCTTGTGATCCTTGAACAGCGGCACGGTGATGAGCTGGCAGAACAGGCCCTTGTTGGCGGTCTCCAGCACGTTCCAGGAGGCCCGCAGCCGCAGCGATTTCGGCGGGCCGAATTCGATGCCGATCATCAGCCCCTTGCCGCGGACTTCCTTCAGCAGCTCGTAGCCGGGCACCATGCGCGTCAGCGCGAGGCGCAGCTCGGCGCCGCGCTTGGCGGCCGCATCGATCAGCTTCTCCGATTCCATGACGTCGAGCGTGGCGATGCCCGCGGCCATGGCGAGGTCGTTCTTGGAGAAGGTGGAGCCGTGCACCACCGCGCGGTCCATCTGGTTGAAGATCTTGTCGAAGATGCTCTTGCGCGTCAGCACGGCGCCGACCGGCACGTGGCCGCCCGACAGCGACTTCGACAGCAGCACCATGTCGGGCTCGACGTTCCAGTGCTCGACCGCGAGGAAGCGGCCGGTGCGGCCCATGCCGGTCTGGATCTCGTCGGCGACGAACAGCGTGCCGTATTTCTTGCAGAGCGCGGCCGCGCCGGGCAGGAACTCGTCGGTGGGCATGTTGACGCCCTTGCCCTGGATCGGCTCGACGACGAAGGCGGCGACCTCGCGCGAGGCCAGCGCCTTTTCCAGCGCGGCCAAGTCGTTGAACGGGATCGGGGTGCAGCCCGGCAGCAGCGGCTCGAAGCCGGTGCGGAAATTGGCGTCGCCGGTCAGCGACAGCGCGCCGTAGGTCAGCCCGTGATAGCCGTGCGCGCAATAGACGATGCCAGGACGTCCCGTCGCGCCACGCGCGAACTTGATCGCGGCCTCGACGCATTCCGCGCCGGAATTGGCGAAGAACGCCTTGTCGAGGTAAGGAACGTATTTCAGGAGGCGCTCAGCCAGCACGCCGGCGAGCGTCGAGACGTCGAATTGGACGAGGTTGGGCAGGTCGGCATCGAGCACGCTCTTGAGCGCCTCGCGCATGACTGGATGATTGCGGCCGATTGCAAACACGCCGAAGCCGGACAACAGGTCGAGATAGCGCGCGCCCTCGCGGTCGTAGAGGTACTGCCCCTGCCCCTTCTGGAAGCCGACATCGTAGCCGATGGTCTTGAGGACCCGAACGAACTGCTCGTTCAAATACCGGTTATGCAGGGTGCTGCGCTGGGCCTGACGGTCCGCGAATAGCTGAGACATGTCTGGATTTGGGCTGTGCATCCGCTACATACTTCGCTTGAGGGCCGTCTCGTCAACTGAAAACGGAGCGTTACTGAAAACGGTCTGTGCGGCCTTTTGCCCTTTTTCGGACCATCTTCGCAAGCACAGCTTTAGACCATGTTGCACTGCCAAGGAACACTCATGCGTTTGGCCCTTTACACCGGACTAATACTGGCTGGCGGTTACGCCGGCCTGACGACCGCGCTCGCCGCGGATCCGACCGGCGACTGGCGGGTCGCCGACGGCGTTGCCAACATTCGCGTCGCCCAATGCTATGGCAGCATGTGGGGCGCGGTTTCCTGGGAAAAGCAGCCCGGCGGGCGCGACGAGAACAATCCGGATGTCTCGAAAAAGAACAGGCCGACGCTCGGCATGGCAACCCTGATCGACATGAAGAAGAAGCCCGGCGTCGACCAGTGGGAAGGACAGGTCTACAACGCCAAGGACGGCCAGCTCTACAGCGCGACCATCACGCCGGCCGGTCCCGACCAGCTGGAGATCAAGGGCTGCGTCATGGGCTTCCTCTGCGGCGGCGAAACCTGGGCCCGGGTCGGCCCGCCGATCCCCTCGAGCCCTGCCAACGCCATGGCCAAGGGCGCGCCGAAATCCAGCGGCACTGCGCCGAAGCCCCAAGCGGCGCAAGGCGCCCAAGCCACAGCCCAAGCCACGGCTCAAGGCACCAGCGGCGCCACCACGCCTGGGCCCGCCGCTCCCAAGTCCGCCGGCGCAGCCAAGCCCGGTCAGAAGGGCGCCGCCGACCCGGTCGGCGACATCTGCCTACTCCCTGAGATTGCGGGGTTTGCCCATTAGGGCCGGCTGGAACAGCAGCACGGCGGCGAGCGTCGTCACCAGCGAGAGTGCCAGCAGCTTGCCCATGCTGGACGTGCCGGGATGGCTCGACAGCCACAGGCTGCCGAACGCGGTCGCGGTCGTCAGCGCACTGAAAAAGATCGCGCGCGTCAGGCTGGTCTGGAGCAGGTTCGTCCTGCCCGAGCGCCAAGCCACGACGTAATAGATCTTGAAGGCGACGCCGACGCCGAGCAGCAGCGGAAACGCGACGATGTTGGCGAAGTTCAGCGGCAGGCCGATCAACACGCAGATCTCGAGCGTCACCGCGCCGGCAACCAGAAGCGGCACCAGGGTCATCAGCACGTCGACGAAGCGGCGAAGCGTGATCCAGAGCAGGAGCCCGATCACCAGCAGCGCATAGATGCCGGCGTGGATGAACGCCTTCACTACGGTGTCGCCGGATTTCAGGATTGAGACCGGCCCGCCGATCGCAGTCGGCTCGGCCTGGAGCACCGCCGCCGCAAATTTGCGCAGCGTGTCGTTGTCGTTGGGATCACCCTTGGGCAGCGCCTCGACGCGGATGACGCCGTCCTTGCTCTTCCAGGCGTTGACGAGATCGGGCGGCAGCGAGCTCAGGGTGACGGGACCTGCCTGCATCGCGTTCCTGAGCTGGTCGAACACGATCTTCAATGGTGCGACGAACACGTCCTGCGCCTTGTTGCGCGTGGCCTCGTCGGCATTGGCGAGCTTTTCGAGCGCGTCGGCAAGACGGCGCGAGGCGACAGCGCCCGGGCCCTTCGCGTCGCCCGCCGTCCGGCGCAGATTGTCGACCGACGACTTCAGCGATTCGACATTCTCCTGGTCCGTCGGCGCCGCGTCGATCTGATCGGGGTTGAGCGCGGGATTCAGCACCTTGGCGCCCTGCGCGATGAGCTTCAGCTTCGGCGGCTGATCCTGCGGTACGAAGCTGTCGAGCGACATCACCCTGAGCACCTCGGGCACCTTCTCCAGCTTCGCCTCGACCTGCCTCGCCTGCTCTTCCGACGTCGTCATCACATTGACGGCGTTGGCCCCGGTGTTCGGATCCTTGCGCAAATCGAGGAAGGTCGCGATCGACTCGGCGCGCGGATTGCGCAGGTTCATCGGGTTGAAGTCGAACTTCATGAAGTAGAGCAGCGGCAGGCCGCCGAGCGCGAGCAGCAGCGTGCCGCCGACGATCAGCACCCGGTGCTTTTCCAGGAAGTGATCGAGCGGCGCCAGAAAGGCGTAGCCGACGGGCTCCGGCTCGCCGGGTGGGTTCATAAGCTTCAGTAGCGCCGGCAGCACGGTGATGCTGGACAGGAACGCCACCAGCATGCCGACGCCGGCGATCTGGCCGAGCTCCGAGATGCCCTTGTAGTCGGTCGGCATGAAGCAGAGGAAGCCTGCCGCGGTGGCCATTGCCGCCAGCGACAGCGGCACTGCCGAGCGCTTGGCCGCCAGCACCAGCGCGCCGGCGAGGTTGTCGTGCTTGTAGCGCTCGGAGCGGTAGCGGACGCTGTACTGGATGCCGAAATCGACCCCTAAGCCGACGAACAACACCGCGAAGGCGATCGACAGCAGGTTGAGCGAGCCGACCATCATCAGGCCGGCGGCCGTCGTGATCGCAAGGCCGACGAAGAGATTGACGAAGACCGCGAAGATGATCTTCGCCGAATGCAGCGCCAGCCACAGGATCAGCAGCACGACGAGAACCGTGCCGACACCGTTGACGACGGCGCCCTCCTGGACGGTGGCGTATTCCTCGTTGGCGATCGGGACCGGGCCGGTCAGCCGCACGCGGGCCTGGTATTTGGTCGGGAAGTCCAGATCCGCAGCAGCCTTGCGGATCGCATCGGTCGCGCCCTTGCCCGGCTCCAGCGCGTTGTAGTCGAGGATCGGCTTGAACTCGATGAAGCTGCGCTTGTCCGAATCCTTGAGCGGCTCGTCGCTGACGAGCTGGCGCCAGGAGAAGCTGGCATTGCCCTTGTTGAGCACGGTCTCGACCGTCTGCGCGATCAGGTTGAAGGGGCGCTCGGTATTGTCGAGCTTGACCTGGCCGCGCTTGACGCCGGCAAGGCCTGTCTCCAGCGCCCCGGTGAGGCCGCGGATCGAGGGATCGCCGGCCATGATCTCGATCAGGGGCGCTGCGGATTCGAACTGGCCGGTGATCTTGGCGACCTCCTCGGTCGGCAGGAACAACAGGCCGTTCTTCTCGAAGAACTCGCCGCTGCCGAGCTGCTGCATGGACTGGAAATTGGCCTTGTCGTCCTTCAGCTTGGCATAGAGCGCATCGGCCGCCGCGCTCGCCATTTCCGGGGTCTTGGCCTCGACCACCGCCGTGATCGTCGCATCGCGGTCGAAGGCGCGATCGAATTGCTGATCGCGCTGACGCCAGTCCAGATTCTGGGCAATCAGCGAGTTGATGTCGGTGTTGATGGCGAAGTGGCGCGCAGCGTAATAGCCCGCCCCCACCGACAGCAGGAGCCCGATAACGACGACGAGGGAGGCAAACCGGGTGCAGGCCCTGACGATGGCAACGACGACGCTTTGCAGCACTTCTTTTCTTTCTGCGGTTAACAGCTTGCCGGAAACGCCCGCTGTTTATCGGAGTTCCCGGCCGAAACCTATTGCTGTTTTGGGTGGTTCTCGCCGCCAGAAGGTTCGAGGTAAACGGCGGGAGACCGTGGCAAAATCATGCGGGGCGGCCGGTATAGCCGGTGAGTTGAGGCGGGAAAGTGACGAAGGACCATGAAGGAATGTCGCGCACGCGTGCACCCCGTAAACCCTACTAAAATACCTCATAGGCGCCTCCCTCAGCGGTTCCACCTTCCCCTACCGCCGATTTTTTGACACAAAGTATTGCGCCTCCATGCGCCTGAGCCGCCCACAGGGTGGGTGGCTACCGCAGGCGCGAACCAATGGTGCGGATATTGCAACTCATTGGTCAGTATCGGAGTGCCGCTTGGGGACTGCAAAGAGCGGATTGGTGCAACTTGCGTGATGGGCGTCCAATGGAAGTTTATCTGGCGCAACCGCGCGGCTTCTGCGCAGGCGTGGTGCGAGCAATCGAAATCGTGGAACGGGCGCTGGAGAAGTACGGCCCGCCCGTCTACGTGCGCCATGAGATCGTGCATAACAAGTACGTCGTCGAGAACCTGAAGGCCAAAGGCGCCATCTTCGTCGAGGAACTCTCCGAGGTTCCGCCGAAGGCGGTGACGGTGTTCAGCGCCCATGGCGTCGCCCGCAGCGTCGAGGAAGAGGCCGCCGCGCGCGATCTTCCGGTGCTCAATGCCACCTGCCCGCTGGTCACGAAAGTTCACAATCAGGGGAAGCGCTATGTCGGCAAAGGCCGCACCCTGATCCTGATCGGCCATGCCGGCCACCCCGAGGTCGAGGGCACGATGGGCCAGGTCCCGGGGCCGGTGCAGCTTGTCCAGAGCGTTGAAGAGGTTAACGCGCTGACCCTGCCGGCGGATACGCCAGTGGCCTACATCACCCAGACCACCCTGTCGGTCGACGACACCAAGGACATCATCGCGGCGCTTCAGGCCCGCTTTACAGACATTCAAGGTCCGGATATCCGGGATATCTGCTATGCGACACAGAACCGCCAATCTGCGGTAAGGGACTTGAGCAAGCTGGTCGACGTGATCTTGGTGGTGGGCGCTGCCAACAGCTCGAACTCGAACCGGCTCCGCGAAATCGGCACTGAAGCCGGCGTCGCGAGTTATTTGATTGCCGACGGCAGCGAGCTCAATCCGGAGTGGTTGAAGGATGCGAGGACCGTCGGCATCACGGCCGGCGCTTCGGCGCCCGAGGTACTCGTGGATGACGTGATCGAAGCGATGCGGCGGATCGGACCGGTGAAGGTCCAGGTGTTGCCGGGCCGCGAGGAAAACATCGAATTCCGGCTTCCGGCCCAACTGGCCGCGAGCTGACCCATCCGAATTCAAAAGCCCAGAAAGAAACTTGTAATGGCTATCCCGTTCTTCAAGGAAATGCGTATCGGCGGCTATTTGCTCAAGCAGAAACTGCTTGGCCGCAAGCGCTATCCGCTCGTGCTGATGCTGGAGCCGCTGTTCCGCTGCAACCTCGCCTGCGTCGGCTGCGGCAAGATCGATTATCCCGATGCGATCCTCAACCGCCGCATGACCGCGCAGGAGTGCTGGGATGCGGCCGACGAGTGCGGCGCGCCGATGGTCGCCATTCCCGGCGGCGAGCCGCTGATCCACAAGGAGATCGGCGAGATCGTGCGCGGCCTCGTCGCGCGCAAGAAGTTCGTCTCGCTCTGCACCAACGCGCTGCTGCTGGAGAAGAAGCTCGATCTGTTCGAGCCCTCGCCCTATTTGTTCTTCTCCGTTCATCTCGACGGCCTGCGCGACCACCACGACAAGGCGGTGTCGCAGAAGGGCGTGTTCGACCGCGCGGTGTCGGCGATCAAGGCGGCCAAGGCGCGCGGCTTCACCGTCAACGTCAACGCCACCATCTTCGACGGCCACCCGGCCGAGGAGATCGCCAAATTCCTCGACTTCACCACCGAGCTCGGTGTCGGCGTCTCGATGTCCCCGGGCTACGCCTATGAGCGCGCGCCGGACCAGGAGCACTTCCTCAACCGCACCAAGACCAAGAAGCTGTTCCGCGACGTCTTTGCGATGGGCAAGGGCAAGAAGTGGAATTTCATGCATTCCGGCCTGTTCCTGGACTTCCTCGCCGGCAACCAGGAATACGAGTGCACACCGTGGGGCATGCCCGCGCGCAACATCTTCGGCTGGCAGAAGCCCTGCTACCTGCTCGGTGAAGGCTACGCAAAAACCTTCAAGGAGCTGATGGAGACCACCGACTGGGATTCCTACGGCACCGGCAAATACGAGAAGTGTGCCGACTGCATGGCCCATTGCGGCTACGAGCCCACGGCCGCGACGGCCGCGCTCAACAACCCGCTGAAGGCGATGTGGGTGGCGCTGCGCGGCGTGCGGACCAGCGGCCCGATGGCGCCGGAGATCGACCTCTCCAAGCAGCGCCCGGCGCAGTACATCTTCTCGGAGCAGGTGCAGAAGAAGCTGTCGGAGATCCGCAAGGACGAAGCCGCCGCCGCCCAGGCCAAGGCCGCGCAGAAGGCTTCGACGGCGGCGTAAGGCGCAAGCAACTCTCACGACGAAGGCCCGGCCGCGGACGCGACCGGGCCTTTTTCTTTTGCGCAAGTTTCGTGAGAATTGGAGGCACGCCGTCCACCCCAACGTCATTGCGAGCGTAGCGAAGCAATCCAGACTGTCTCTGCGGAAAGATTCTGGATTGCTTCGCTGCGCTCGCAATGACGGAGTGGCGGCACCAGCCTGCCGTTGCCATGCGCTGTCTTCCTCGCTGACAGACATCCGCGTTCTCGCGGCGCTTCCGCCCGAGCTTTGCTGTTCGTTTCGCCCCATGATTGCCAAAGGGCGCAGGGAAGGCCGGGCGCCGGCGGCACCCGCGGTCCGTATGCATCAAAAACGCACACGGGGTGGATCACAGGTGATGCCGGTCGCCCGGCCTTCCCTGCGCGGATGGTTTTAACGGTGTCCTTCGTGCTCTCCTCGGGGAGCGTTGCACTATTGCCCCCGTCGCCTCGCGGCTGATCGATGCGCGTTCCCGGTCGGGCTGCCGCATCACCGCGAAGTTTGACGCCAGAACCCCGGGCGTCGGGACCACACGACTTCTCCGTCCGCGGACGGTTTGGCCTGATCGCCGGAAGCTCGCGTGTGCTCGCCTCCGGTGACGACCAAAACCGCTTTGACGGCGCCGTGTCGTATCGCGATGCGCATGACTCACGGTTGCCCGCCCTGTCACCGCCTTTCGCGCCGGCGCTGCCGCGTCCACCGCACCCCGGCCCGCATCTCGTGACGATCGCGAAGCGCCCCTCTGGCAGGGCCGGGATGAGCGCTCTATGCCATAAATCCGAAATTCGGGAAAATATTTTGCGGCGAGGGGTTGACGGGCGTAGCGCTGTTTTGCCCGACGCCTCCTGGAGTGCCCTTTCGCAAGGATGAGCGACAACTCGTAGGATCGTCCCTCCTTGCATGTCTTAGCCAGGGCATGTATATACATTAAAGTATATACATGAGGTCACCATGCCCCACATCGCCAAGGTGTTCAAGTCAGGCAATTCGCAAGCCGTCCGGCTGCCCAAGGATTTCCGTTTTTCGGTCGACGAAGTGGAAGTCTCGCGCGAAGGCGACGCCGTGATCCTGCGCCCGAGGCAGAACGCCGCCGGCCCAGGGACGTCGCTTCGCGCGGCCGTCGCGCGTGGCTTCAGCCCGGACTTCATGGCCGAGGGCCGGGAGCAGCCTGAGGAGCAGGCGCGCCCCGATCTCGATCAGGCGATGCGATGAGGAAATGGCTTCTCGACACCAACGCCGTCATCGCACTGGTCACGCGCCGGTCAGAGCCTCTCCTGCGTCGGGTTGAAGCCACCGAGCCCGGCGCACTCGCCATCTCGTCCATCGTTGCCCACGAACTCTACTTCGGCGCCTATCGCAGCCAAAAGGTCGAGTTCAACTTGGAAACGCTTCGCCTTCTCTTTGCCGACCTCGACATCCTCGAGCTCGACCAAGAGGACGCGCGAGCCGCCGGCGAGATCCGGGCAGAGCTTGCGCGGCGCGGCACGCCGATCGGTCCCTATGACATCCTGATCGCCGGTCAGGCCATAGCGCGCGACCTGCCCCTCGTCAGCAACAACACTGCCGAATTCCAGCGTATTGCGAGATTGCGGCTGCAGGACTGGACGAAGGATTGATGCAAGCAGGCGCACGCCGACCAATGTCGCGCACGCGACGTCGCGCAGTTCAAAACAAAAGGCCCGGTCAGACGACCGGGCCTTCGATTTTGCCACCTGAAAGGAAGCGCTCAGGCCGCCTTCGACACCAGCGCCTCGCTCTCGACGAGCTCCGTCCCGATCAGATAGTCGCGGCAGCCGCGCAGTGACCGCAGCGCGCGGTTGAAGTCGATGCCGGTCGAGACCAGGGCATGCAGCGTTGCCGGATTGCGCACGATACCGCGCAGCACGGCTCCGAGGTCGATCTGGCCGTTCGGCTTGATCGCGGCGCGGGCGAGCGCCGGCAGCGCGCGATGGGCGGGATCGCTGATGACGCGGACCGCGGCGAAGGGCAGCCCGGCCTCGGCGGCGTAGGCGGCGGCGATGTGGCTTTCCATGTCGACGGCGGCCGCTCCCGTCTCGGAATGCAGCGCCGCCTTGCAGGCGCGCTTGGTGACCACTTCCTCGGCCCCGGCGAGGCTGCCGCGCACCACGCGGCGGCGGCCGGAGGTCAGGCGCTCGATCAGGTCATCGCCGAGCGACAGGCCGGCGGCCCAGCGGGCGTCGCCGGACAGCACCTCGGTCGCCAGCACGACGTCGCCGGAGCGCAAGCTCGGGTCGAGCCCGCCAGCCACGCCGAACGAGATCACGCCGCGAATCGTCTCAGGATCCACCACCGTCAGAAGCGCCCGCAACTGGGTCGGGCTGCTGGATGAACAGATGACCGCCATTCCGGGCCCGGCCGCGATGCGGGCCTCCTGCACCAATCCGGTCACGATCAGTATCGGCCGCGGGTCGATGGCCTGACCCACGGTAACATAGTCCCCCGTCCCCAAAGTCACATTCCGACCCCTACCACCCTGCTGTTGGTGTTCCGCAAGTTCCGATACCGCGCCAATGCCCACAGCGGAAAGAACTTTGGGTAACCATGATAACGTAGATAGAACACGCGGGGGAAGCCTGTGGCGGTGTACCGCTGCTCGTCCCACAGTCCTTTTTTGTCTTGTGTTGCAATCAGGTACTCCACCCCGCGGGCGACGGCCGGGTGATCAACCTCGCCTGCCGCCATCAGGGCAAGCAAGGCCCATGCCGTTTGCGAGGCGGTTGAGGGGGCGGCCTCCCAGCCCTTGTAGTCGAGCCGGTAGCTGACAGCGTCCTCGCCCCAGCCGCCGTCGTCGTTCTGGATCGAGGTCAGCCAGGCCGCCGCCTTGCGGATCATGGGGTCCTTGTGGTCGACACCGGCCATGTTGAGGGCGCACAGCACCGACCACGTTCCATAGATGAAGTTCATGCCCCAGCGGCCGTACCAGGACCCCTCCGGGTGCTGGGTCTTCCGCAAATACGCGACCCCGGCGGCAACCTGCTTGCTGGTCTTCGCGGTCTCGCCGAGCTGGGCCAGCATCGAGATGCAGCGCGCCGTGACGTCCTCGGTCGGCGGATCGAGCAGCGCGCCGTGATCCGAGAACGGGATATTGTTCAGGTAATATTCGAGGTTGTTGACGTCGAAGGCGGCCCAGCCACCGTCGTCGCTCTGCATGCCCTCGATCCACTCCCGGCCGCGGGCGATCGCGTGGTCATAGCCGGCCGCACCGTGCTCCCGCCGCATACGGTCCATCGACATCACCACCACGGCCGTGTCGTCGAGATCAGGGTAATGGGCATTGTTGTACTGGAAGGCCCAGCCGCCCGGGCGCACGTCGGGCCGCTTCACCGCCCAGTCGCCCTTCACCTCGAGCTCCTGCCTCGGGATCAGCCAGTCGAGGCCCTGCTTGGCGGCCGGCACCGCCTTGTCACCGCCGGCCTCCAGCAGTGCGTGCGCGGTGAGCGTCGTGTCCCACACCGGCGAGACGCAGGGCTGGCAATAGGCCTCGTCGTCCTTGATGACGAGCAACTTGTCGATGCCCCGGCGCGTCGTCGCGCGCGGCGGATAGTTCTCGTCCTTGCCGAGCGCGTCGTACATCATGACGATGTTGGCCATGGGCGGGTAGATCGCGCCCATGCCGTCCTCGCCGTTGAGCCGCTCCTCAATGAAGGCGAGCGCGGCGTCGATCGCGCGCTTGCGCAGGCTCTTCGGAAACAGCGGCTCGATCACGCGCAGGATCGCATCCAGCGAACGAAACAACAGAAACCAGGCCATGCTCTGGTGCGGCGCCTTGGCGGTCATGCCGATCGAGCGCGGATCCTGCAGGAACAATTCGTCGATGCCGACGCCCTTCGGATTCCTTGCGCGCGGCTTCAGCGCAGCGATCACCATCAGCGGCACCATCGTCGTGCGCGCCCAATAGGAGATCTTGTTGAGGTGGAATGGCGACCAGAACGGCAACAGCACGATCTCGATCGGCAGCACCGGCACCGCGCTCCAGGTCACGACACCGAAGGTTGCGAGCAGGAAGCGGGTGAAGACGTTGCTGTTGATCGCGCCGCCGCGGGCGTGGATCGCCTCGCGCGCGCGCACCATGTGCGGCGCGTCGACGGAGTCGCCGATCATCTTCAGCGCGAAGTAAGCCTTCACGCTGGCGCTCATGTCGAACTCGCCGTCGTGCACCAGCGGCCAGCCGCCATGGGCACCTTGAACGCGGCGCAGATAGTTGCCGATCTTGGCCTCGAGCACAGTGTCGACCGGTTCGGCGAGATAGTGGCGCAGCAGGATGTACTCGGCCGGAATCGTGCAGTCGGCCTCGAGCTCGAACACCCAATGGCCGTCGGATTGCTGGAAGCCCAGGATCCCTTGGGTGGCCGACGCAATGCTCGATTCCAAAGCTTCGCGGCTGGTCGCGGTCACGGAATCCATGTCGCTCGATTGCTCCGATAGTCGATTGAAAGTTGACCGGGACAATTGCCGGCCGCCTTCAGGATGTCTTGGCGCCCAGAACCAGATCGGCAGCGCGGTCACCCGACCGGACCGATCCCTCGATGGTTGCCGGCAATCCCGTAGCAGTCCAGTCCCCGGCGAGGAACAGGTTTTTCAGCGCAGTGACCGGCCCAGGACGCAGGGCATTCTGGGCCGGCGTCGCCGCAAATGTGGCGCGGCGCTCGCGCACGATCTGCCACGGAGGCAATTCGCCGGACACACCTCCCGCTTCGCAAACCTCGTTCCAGATCCTCTGCGCCAGTTCCTCGCGCGGCATGTCGACCAGGCGGTCGCCATTGCTGATGGTCACCGAGAGCCGGTTCGGAAACGCGAACAGCCATTCCACCACGCCGCCGATCACGCCGAGGATGGGCGCCGAGCCGGGCGGAGGCTCAAAGCGGAAATGCGCATTGACGATGGCGCGGAATTCGGTCGGCGTCTTCAGCCCCGGCAGCAGGTTAGCTGCCGCGCGCGGCGGCACCGCCATCACGACGACATCGCCCGCACCGAGCTGGATCACGTCCTCGCCGCCGAAATTCAGCGCGGTCACCTTGCCGTCCGTGCTGACGAACGAGCGGAGCTCATGGCCAAGCTGAACGGTGTGGCCACGCTCCTGCAGAAACTTCACGGCCGGCTCGATGAGAACCGCACTGAGACCGTCACGCGCAATCAGTGGACGGCAGGCCTGCCCGCCCGCAAGCAGCGTCTCGCGCACGATCGCGCCGGCAAGCCCGGCCGAGCCTTCGGGCGGATCGACGTTGAGAGCGGCCAGCAGCAGCGGCTGCACCAGGCGCTGATAGAGGATGCCCTCGGTCGGAATCGACCTGCCGACCAGCGTTTCTTCCGACGCCCAGATCAGCGGCGCCAGCTTGAGATAGTCGGAAAGACCGGTGTCGGGCACGCGGCGGCTTTCGTCGAGCACCCAGGTCGGCCACCGGCCATCGCCGAGATCGATTTGCCAGCGCTGCCCGGTCTTGATATCGACGAACGGAAATTGCGCGCGCTCGGGGCCGACCAGGCCCGTCTCGGTGCCGATCGCGCGCGCATAGGCGCGCGCATGGCTGTTGCCCGACAGCAGCAGATGATTGCCGTTATCGATGGTGAGATTGGTTGCGCCGTCGAAATAGGACCGGCAGCGGCCGCCGGCCTGGTGCGTCGCCTCATGCACGGCGACCTTGAAGCCGACATTGGCGAGCCGCACGGCGGCGGAGAGGCCGGAAATTCCAGCACCGATGATGTGAGCTGTGTTTTGCATCAGATGAAAGCGTAGCGGAGCAGGATCAGGATCCGTGTGATCTTCGACACACGCACCGGCTCGCGCGGCGCGGAGAAACCACGCGCGATCAGAAGGTCCAGAATGGAATGGTAGTATTTCGACATGATCCGCGGCGCGCGCACGGCGCGGCGCCTGTTGCGGTTCATGATCTCGTCCGACTTCTCGAAATGCACCTTCGCGCGCTGCGCCAGCGGCATGCAGACCTTCGGCAGCGCGCGCTCGGCGATCACGCGGTTCGGATCATCGGAGGTGATGCCGGCATGCAGCAGCGCCTCGCGCGGCAGATAGAGCCGGCCAAGGCCGGCGTCCTCGTCGATGTCGCGCAGGATGTTGGTGAGCTGCAGCGCGCGGCCGAGATGGTGCGCGAGCAGGATGCCGTCTTCCTCGGGCATGCCGAACACGCGCACCGACAGCCGCCCCACGGCGCTGGCAACGCGATCGCAATACAGATCCAGCGTCGCCATGTCGGGCGCACGGATGTCCTGCGGCACGTCCATCTCCATGCCATCGACGATGGCGAGGAAATCCTCGCGCTTGAGCCCGAAGGTCTTCACCGAGGCGACGTAGTCCTTCAGCCGCGGCGGCGGATGGCCCTGATAGAGCGCGTCGATGTCGTTGCGCCATTCCTGAAGTGCCGCGAGCCGCGCCTCGCGCGGGCCGTCGGAATCGGCGATGTCGTCGACCTGGCGACAGAAGCTGTAGATCTGGAACATCGCTTCGCGCTGGTCACGCGGCAGGATGCGCATCGCGGCATAGAACGAGCTGCCGGATGCGGTCGAGCCGTAATTGGCGCCGGGCGTGGTCGCCTCAAGCGTCATGGGCAGTCCCCGCTCTGGAAATGGCCTTGCGACCGATCGCACGGCGGCCGACTTCGCCGATGATCCCGGCGAGGCTGAAGGCGAGCAGCTCGAACTTGTTCAGATGCACGCGCTCGCGCAGCGGATCGCGGACCTTGAGCAAGCGCACGATGCGGTCGGCATAGGCCTGGATGACGGAGACGTCGACGCCGAGACGGAAATCCCGGATCTCGGCTGCGAGCGACCTGCCCTCCTCGAGCAGCGCCTCGTTGCGCACGGCGAGCGACTGCAGGCAGGCGAGCATCGCCGGCGGCGACTGGGCGAGACCGAGCTGCTCGACGGAGGCGCCGTGTGTTGCCAGCGCGTCGCGCGGCAGATAGACGCGGTTGAGCTCGCGATAATCCTTGCCGCAATCCTGCAGGTGATTGTTGATCTGCAAGCCTGCGCAGAGCGCGTCCGATGCGGCCCAGGTCGAGGTGCTCTCGCCGTGAACGTCGAGCATGAAGCGGCCGACCGGCATCGCCGAATAGCGGCAATAATGGATGACCTCGTCCCAGGTCTCGTAGCGCAGCTTGGTCACGTCCATGCGGAAGGCGATCAGCACGTCGAGCGCATGACGCGGCGCCATGCCGCGCTCGGCCAGCGCGCGGCGCAAGCTGACCGCCTCGGGCTGGGTGTCACCCTTGCCGAGCAGTTCCGCCTCGAGCAGATCGAGATAGCTAAGCTTCTGGTCGGGAGGCAGCGTCGCGTGGTCGGCGATGTCGTCGGCGGTGCGGACGAAATTGTAATAGGCCAGGATCAGGGCGCGATGACGCGGATGAATGATCCAGGACGCGACGGGAAAATTCTCGTCGCGGTCACCCTTGCCGGATCGCAATTCGCTCGCAGAGGTCATCGAGGGCTGGTTTACAATCGTTTGGACAGGAAGGGCTTTTTCGCTCGGGCGGGCTCACGCCGGCGACGCCGCCGCGGCCCCCATATAGGGGAATACGGCCGCAAAACCAATCCTGTCCGTCGATGGCTGCCCCTTCGGATGCGCCCGGAAAAGCGGCCGAGGGCCGGCTTTGGGGGGCCAATGGCCGAGTTTATTGATTGTGGTTCTTCAGCACCTGGTCGCAGGCCTGCGAGATCTTGGCCCGGTTCTCCTTGAGGCAGGCCAGGATGGTGAAATCGCCCTGGTCGATGACCGGACGGCAGAACTTCTGCACATCGCGGGTGCAGGCCTTCTGCTCGGCCTCCGTGCCACGCCCTTGCTGGGCGAACGCCGCCGTCGAAAGGGAGGCCGACAGCAGGGTGAGAGCGACGAGAAGATTACGCATTGTATTCCTTCATTCTGACGGCAGAATCGCACCGATCCCGGACTGCACAGGGCGGACGGCCGGAACGGATTGGTTCTGATGGCAAGTCGCCGCTTGTAGCGGCCTCAGAGAAGGCACAAGCACTGGCAAATGCGGCCAAATTGGCGCCGCCCCCGCCGAATCAGGTCTTCCCCGCGCCTTCATTGGCAGATGTAAGAGCTTGATACTACGTCATAATTCGGGAGCATTGCGTTTTAATGCAGACCTGTTGCCGCGCTGCATCTCTTCGCCCGTCCTTGGCTGCCGGAAAGATGCCGAAACGCGGCAAATCGCGCCCTGGAAGCGCGGCGGAGACCGCGTGAACCGCCGTCTCTGGCCGCCGGGCTTTGAACCTGCGACTTGCTCGGAGCACTAAACTTTCGATGTGGCGAGACGTTCTCAATCGTGAGCGAACGTCGTTCCAAAACGGGATATTTGCGATGAAATTCTTTGGGCGATCTGGACTGGCAATCACGGCGGCCGGCATCGGGGCGGCGCTGCTCTTTTCGGTGACGGCAAGCCATGCTCAGTCGTCCGGACCGTTTGCCGGCTTCGACGGCGCATGGAGCGGCACCGGCACGGTGTCGTTGTCCGACGGATCCACCGAGCGCATCCGATGCAAGGCGGATTATAAGGTGGCCGGCAGCGGCCTCAACCTGAAGCAGGCGCTGCACTGCGCCTCCGACAGCTACAAGTTCGACCTCACCAGCGATGTGACGAGCCAGGGTGACCGCATTTCCGGCAATTGGAGCGAGTCCAGCCGCAACATCTTCGGCAACCTCCAGGGCACCGCGGGCGGCGGCCAGATCGAAGTCTTCGTCGAGGCCAACGGCTTTGCCGCCAATCTGTCGCTGCGCACCAACGGCACCAAGCAGACCGTGCAGATCTCGTCCAAGGGCGAGATCCGCGGCGTCAACATCACCATGACGAAGGGCTGAAGACCTTTCGCGCGCAATGAGGAACATGCCCCCGGTTCTGCGAGCCGGGGGCTTTTTGCTGACATGGAAGGTAGCGCCGTCAATCCTTGCGCGCGACGCACTCGCATCGGCATCTGAAATAAACCGCATCCGGATCGTTTCCCCACGCATCCCATCCGGCGAGTGCCGCCTGAATTTCACTGCCAGTCGCGAGCCCCTTGCGCAAAAGTTGCGGCCCGAGGCTGAGCAGGCTTCGCCTCGCATCCGCGACGGCCTCGGCGCGGCTCGCGGCATCAGCGCTATGGTTGACGTAGCTTGCGCCCACCCAAACCGGCGTGAACCCGTGCCCACGCAGAATCGAGCTCTGGCGGCGGCCGAAGCGAAGCGTCTCCGGATCGTCATGCTCGTACCACCGCTGCCAGAGATCGAGTGCGAGGCACACTCCCTCGAGCTCGTAGGGCTATCGCATATGAGCGAGGGCGGAGAGAAGGAAGTCGTTATTCCATCTGGCTTCGAGCATTTTGTGGCTGGTGCGGGCAGGTCCAGGTGTTGCCTGCAGCGTATTGATAGCCAGCTTGCGGATGGCTGCGAGGTTTTCGGCAGCATGGCCTTTCCGGCTGCGGCAAGCGTCCTCGTCGAACAGAACGTCGAGAACCCAGTGCAAATTGTTTTCGATGCCCCAATGAGCGCGCACGGCTTCAAGCAGCTTCTTGGCTGGGAGCGGACGCGATGCCAGGAAGTATCGAGCCGT